>CAVQBF010000008.1:77500-853877 GCA_963710615.1 uncultured Ignavibacteriales bacterium | reverse complement strand
TTCAAAAAGGTTTTGATCTGGTTTCCGGCTGGAAAAAGAAAAGACACGATCCATTTGTAAAAAAATACTCGTCACGTTTTTTTAACTATGTTACAAAAATTATGTCGGGCATTAAAATTCACGATTTTAACTGTGGTCTTAAAGCATATAAAAAAGCGGTAATTAAGAGCATAAGTATTCATGGCGAGCTTCACCGCTATATACCCGTTCTGGCTGATTGGAAGGGCTTTAAAGTTTCTGAAGTAGTTGTGAAACATCATCCTAGAAAATATGGCAAAACAAAATTTGGCATATCTCGATTTTTTAAAGGGTTTATTGATTTAATCACAGTAATTTTTACAACAAGATATATTCAGCGCCCTCTTCACTTTTTTGGTATGCTCGGTGTCATTTCATTCATAATTGGTTTTGTTATTGATGCCTACCTATCAATACTTTGGTTGTTAGATAAAATACATTTAAGCAACCGACCGATACTTTTTTTGGGTACAGTTTTAATAATTGTTGGTGTTCAGCTGTTTTCGCTTGGCTTGATAGGAGAAATGCTGGTTCATAATAATAAAAAAGAAGATAGTTACGGAATAAAAGAAAAATCAAAATAATTTAGAATTTTTGGAGATTTGATGAAACACCATATTGTTTCCGGTGCATGCGGATTTGTAGGAAGAAATTTTGTTAAGCATCTATTAAATACGACAAACGATATTATAATTGCAATTGATGATTTATCTATTGGAACTCATCCTTCAACCTGGCTTGAAGATAAAACAGAGAAAAAGTTTAAAGATGTCTCAATATTTGGCAAAGAAGAAAGATTATACTTTTGGGAAACTGACTTTAGAAATTTTTTACGAAGATCACTGAATGAAAAAGATTTTCTAAAGAATGAATTTGATTTAGAAATAGAAAAGTTTAATGATGTTTTCCATTTTGCCGCAATTGTTGGAGGCAGAGCAAAAATAGATGGTGATCCTCTCGCTGTTTCGCTCGATCTTTCTATTGATGCCGAATTTTTCTATTGGGTTGTTAGGGCTAAACCGGAACGTGTTTTATATCCAAGTTCAAGCGCGGCATATCCGAATTCTTTACAACGAGAAGGAACAGCAGTTGCATTAAAGGAAACCGATGTAAATGTAAATGGAGATATTCTTGGCAAACCAGATATGACTTACGGCTGGACAAAAATGACCGGAGAATATTTAGCGTATCTTGCCGCAAAACATTATGGCGTTTCAGTTACCTGTATAAGACCCTTTTCAGGTTATGGTGAAGATCAAGACTTAACTTATCCGGTTCCGGCTATTGCTGCAAGAGCAGCGCGTAAAGAAAATCCATTTGAGGTTTGGGGGAGCGGAAAGCAAGGCAGAGATTTTGTTCATATTGAAGATGTTATTGAGTGTACGTTAATTGCTATGGATAAAATACATGATGGCACAGCGATAAATATTGGCTCAGGTAAATTAACTTCATTTATTGATCTGATAAAAATATTTTCCAAATTTGCCGGTTATGAGCCAACAATCAAACCGCTTCTAGATAAACCCGTTGGAGTTCATTCACGTTATTGTAATATGGATTACGTAAAAGAAACTCTTGGTTGGGAGCCTAAGATTTCAATTGAAGAAGGAATGAAAAGAGTTTACGATAATGCAGTAAAGATGTTTGTTTAATCGGTTTTATCGGAACAGCTTATATGAGTAAGAGAAAAATTATTGTTTTTGGTCCCGGTCCTAAATATAAGGGTGGAATTGCAAATTACACTTTATCTCTTGCTAAGTCACTAAAGAATGTTGAAAATACTGAAGTACACATTGTTTCCTGGACTCAGCAGTATCCCTTTTTTATCCCCAGAGATTTTATAGACAAAAACAGTAAATCCAATCCTTTAGAAGGGACCGGAATAAAAACACATTATGTCACAAACTATAACAATCCCCTTTCTTGGAACAGTACGGTAAACTTAATAAAGAAGATTGATCCTGAAATTGTAGTAATTCAATGGGCAATTGCAATTCAGGGATTGCCATTAGGTTACATCGCTAAAAAGTTGAAGGAAAAACATAAATGTGAAGTTATTTTTGATCTTCATGTGGTTGCACAAAAAGAACCTAGCAAAGTAGATAAATCACTAATCAAATATGGGTTGATCAACGCTGATACGTATATTGTTCATTCATACAAAACGCTCGATGAACTTAAGCAAATATTTCCATACGTTGAGTATTATGTTGATGAAACCGGAAAACGAAGCAGTGGAATAAATAGGACGGTAATTAAGTTGTATCATCCAATTTATGATATGTTTAAACCCGACCCAAATTTCAATTTAGATGAAGTAAAGAAAGAGTTGAATCTAAATAAATACGTCTTCTTATTCTTCGGATTTATAAGGGAATATAAAGGTCTGCACAATGTTATTAAGGCATTTGCAAGCCTTTTAAAGAAAAGGGATGATGTTTCACTGCTGATAGTTGGGGAATCTTTTTGGAACACGTTATCTTCAAATAAGTTATCCACAAAAATTAAAAACGCAATATTTGATATTGCAAAAAAAATAGCTTTTAAGAAAGCGGACAAAGAAAGAGATTACCAACCACTTAACTTAATAGATGAATTAGGAATTAGAGAAAATGTAACTTTGGTAAATGAGTATGTTCCAAATAATGAAGTAAATAAATATTTCCAAGTAAGTGACTGCAATATTTTATTTTACTTAACTGCAACGCCATCAGGAGTTGAATCAATCGCATATAATTTTAACCTTCCTTCTTTGGCAACAAAGGTCGGTCATTTCCCAGAAACAATTAAAGATGGATTTAATGGTTACTTGGCTGAACCGGAGAATATTAATTCAATGGTAGAGGTAATGGAAAAGTTTATTAAAAACCCAATTCCAAGAAAAAACGTTGCACAATCTGCTGAAAATTTTAGTTGGGAAAATTACGCAAAAGCAATTTTGAATAAATAAATTTATTCTATACAATTTCAGCGCTTTGTAACTTTACCAGTTTTAAGTAGCGTTTTTTATAAGCTTGTTTTAAGGCCCAAAATTGAAAAAAGTTTTAATTATAACATATTATTGGCCTCCGGCTGGCGGAGCAGGAGTTCAGCGTGTTTTGAAATTAGCCAAATATTTACCACAGTATGGCTGGCAACCTATTATTTTAACGGTCAAAAATCCGGACTGCCCAGTTTTTGATGAGACTTTACTTAAAGATATTCCCAAAGATTGCAAAATTTACAAGACCGAGGCAATTGAACCATTCAATCTTTATAAAAAACTTACCGGGAAGAAATCATCATACAAAATTCCCAGCGATGTTTTAACTAAAAGCAAAGATTTATCTTTTCTAGAAAAAATATCTAAATGGGTAAGGTTTAATTTGTTTATTCCTGATGCAAAAATTGGGTGGAAATATTTTGCGGTAAAAAAAGGAAAAGAAATTGTAAGATCAGAAAAAGTAGACATAATATTTTCCTCAGCTCCTCCACCAACTGTTGCACTCATTGGCAAAAGTATCTCAAAAGCTTGTAATTTAAAATGGATTGCAGATTTTAGAGATCCTTGGATGGAGATTGTTCATTACCAGAATGTAAAGAGAAGCGGGGTTACAAAATTTATTGACCGTAGATTAGAAAGGTCTGTACTAAATAAGGCAGACGTACTTGTTACTATTAGCAAAGACATTGTAAATCTTTTCAAATCTAAAGTTGGGGATAAAAACTATTCGATCATTCCTAATGGATTTGATGAAACAGATTTTAAGCAATTTGATATTGAGAAAAATGATGCCTTCACGATTGCCTATACAGGTGTTATTACTAAAACAAGAGTTCCCTCTGTTTTTCTTAAATCATTGAGCCAATTTTTAAATTCAGAAGGGAACCCCAAAATCAATTTTGTTATTGCCGGAAATACCTGCCCAGAGTTTGAAGAGGAAATTAAAAAAAATAATCTTAATGAAGTTATTGAAGAGAAAGGGTTTTTACCTCATAATGAATCTACTAAAATTTTACAAAAAGCTGATATGCTCCTTCTTGTTATTGACAATGTCCCAAAGAATAAAGGGTTTTTAACTGGAAAAATATTTGAATATCTTGGAGCAAAAGTACCAATTTTTGCTGTAGGCCCAATAGATGGAGATGCCAATAAAATTATTGCTGAAAGCAATAGCGGTAAAATGGTTGATTATCATGACCCAGAGGGAACATATAAATTATTAAAAAAGATGTATGAAGATTGGTTAAATGATAGTTTTAATTTCAAATTTAATGTCAAACAATATTCAAGACAGAAACAAGCAGAAGATTTAGCAAAAATTTTTGAAGAGCAAACTAAATGAAAATAATAAACATAATAGGGGCGCGTCCTCAATTTATTAAGGTTGGTATAGTAAATAAATCACTTGTTGAAAGCCCAAATTTCGATAGCATTATTATTCACACCGGTCAGCATTATGATGAAAATATGTCTAAAGTTTTTTTTGATGAGTTAGAAATTGCGAGACCGGACTTTAATTTAAATGTCGGTTCGGGAACCCATGGGAAGCAAACCGCAGATATGTTATGTGGCATTGAAGAAGTTCTTTTGAATGAAAAGCCGGACTGGGTTATAGTTTATGGCGATACTAACTCAACTGTAGCCGGCAGCCTAGCATCTGCAAAATTACATATTAAAACAGCTCATGTAGAAGCGGGTTTGCGAAGCTTTAATAGACTGATGCCGGAAGAGATAAACAGAATTGCAACTGATCATATCTCTGATTTACTTTTTGCTCCGACAAAGACAGCAATGGAATTATTGAAAAAAGAAGGACTTGAACCAAAGTCTGTTTTTTCCGGAGATGTAATGTATGACTCAATCCTTCACTTTGAAAGATTAGCTCAGGAAAAAGTTAAGCTGGACAACATTACCGAACTTGATGAATATTATTTGGCAACCATTCACCGTCAAGAAAATACAGATGATCTTTCCCGACTTCAAAATATTTTTAATGCTTTCTCTGAATTGGATTTACCTTTAATTCTGCCTGTTCATCCACGCACAAGAAAAATACTTGAGCAAGTACAGTTCTCAGATAATGTTAAAATTATTGATCCGGTAAGCTATCTTGAAATGATAATGCTTCTTAAAAATTGTAAAAAAGTTTTAACTGATAGCGGCGGACTTCAGAAAGAAGCATTTTTCTTGAAAAAGCAATGTGTAACTTTACGTGATGAAACTGAATGGACTGAAACATTAGAAAACAATTGGAATTTTGTCGTAGGGACAAATCCGCAACTCATTCTTGAAAAATTGAATGCAAAAAAAATTGAAAAACAAAATGATTATTTTGGTGATGGAAGTTCAGTAAAGAGAATATTAGATGCATTAGTAAATTTTTAATTTCACAAAAGAATAAATTAATATGGCAAATAAAAAGAAAACCAAAACAAGTAAAGTTGTACCGGAAAAAATAAATTACTTTGAAAAAGTACCGAGAAAATATAGAGATTTTATTGCAGCCCTGATAATTGTGCTCCCTCTACTCTATTATTTTGTTCCTTATGCTTTAGATAATGTAACTCCAACCGGAAACGACTTTTTAGCAAATGTTGGTCAAACTCACCGTTGGGTGCAGTGGAATGAAGAGACAGGTGAAACTGCTTTGTGGAACCCATCAATATTTGGCGGAGAACCAATTTATCCAAGATTAACTCCAACATTAATCCATATTGATTCGCTTTTGTCATTTTTAGGCAAAGTTTTTTACTGGGCATTTTGGTATTTATTTTTAGGCGGTCTTGGAGTTTATTTTTTACTCAGGTATAAAAAAATTCCTTGGTATCTCGCTGTAATACCGGCAATAGTTTTTGTAATGCTTCCAGATTGGCAAGCGCAAATAGGAGAAGGACATAACTCAAAACTTCGTGCACTTATGGTAATTCCATGGTTTATTCTAAGTTTCAGTTATTTCTTTGATAAAAAAACATGGCTCAGCGCCGGCTTTTTTGCCTTTGCATTTTCTTGGCTTGTTCGTACCCATCATTTTCAGATAATATTTTATGGAATTCTGATATTATTCTTCCTATACATTTATCCAACGATCCTCCTATTTGTTCAAAAAGAATTTAAGCCGGCAGGAAATTTAGTATTAAAATTTATTGCAGCATTACTTCTCACTTTTATGACAGCTGCTCAACCTCTCTTTACAACTAATGAATATGCCGAATATTCAATCAGGGGTGGAAATCCAGTACAGATTGGTGAGCAGGCACAGTCGGCTAAAAAAGCTAGCGGTGTTGATTTTAATTATGCAACTCAATGGTCGTTTTCCCCTAATGAATTATTAGACTTTTTCATACCACATTTTTCAGGTGGAATTTCAACTGAGATATACGATGGTGATAAATATCCTCAATTAAAAGGAAGACAAATTCCCGGCTATTGGGGAGAAAAACCTTTTAGCGGCAACTATGCAAATATGGGAATGATTTTATTTCTTTTTGCGATTATTGGTGTTATTTATAATCGAAAGGATAAGTTTGTTATTTCACTTGCTGTGTTTGCAGTTTTTTCAATTTTGCTCTCGTTTGGGAGACATTTCCCGGAGCTCTATAAATTGTTTTTCTATTATGTGCCGTATTTTGCAAAGTTCAGAGCACCGGCAATGACCCTTAATGCAACATTTATAGTAATCATTATCCTCTCCGGCTATGGATTAAAATCTTTCATGAGTGAAAAGACCATTAAGGACTTTAAAATAATTGCTTCTGTATTTGGTGCAGGATTAGCAGTAATTGCATTAGTTTATCTAACTTACGATTCATTTGCATTTTCAACGGCTCGCGAAGCAGCCCAATATGACGCGAACACACTTTCTCTATTAAAAGGGATTCGGACAGAGTGGTTGCAGGCAGATCTTCAGAGGCTGCTTATTATTATACTTATAGCGAGTGGTTTTGTTGCAGCTTATTACTTAAATAAAGTAAGTAAAGAGTTAATTGTAGCTGTAATTTTAATTTTAGCATTTGTCGAAATATTTGGTGTCTCAAATAGAGCACATTCAATTATTCAGCTGAGCAATACAGAGCGACTTGAACAGAGCGTTTATAATGAAACCCCTATTTCAAAAATCCTCTCAAAAGCAGATGATTCCATGCGGGCAATTGTATTGGGAAGAGATTTTACAAGTAATCATTATGCTTACTTCTACCCTTTAATAAGCGGGTATAGCGCAATTAAGCTCCAGATTATCCAAGATGTAATTGAACATAACTTATATGCCGGAAAAGGCCCTGATAAAATTAACTGGCAAATAATAAATATGCTAAGCGGCAAGTACTTAATTTCACCGGCTCAATTGAACTATCCATTTTTGAATTTCGTTGCAAGTGATGAGGCAAGGAAAGAAGTAATGTATGAAAACGGAGATGCTCTTCCAAAAGCTTGGTTTATTAAAAATGTTAGAGATATGAATTCTCCGGAAGATGCAGTACTGTTTATGAATACAGAGGATTTCAAACCGGATTCAATAGCACTAGTTGTAAATAAAAATGAAAATCTTAATCACAATTACTCTGGAGAAGGAAATATTAAGTTAATTGAGCATAACCCAAATTTTATAGAGTTTGATATTGAAACTGAAAGCGACCAGTTTTTGGTTGTTTCTGAAATTTATTATCCTGAAGGATGGGTTGCTAAATTAAATGAAACAGAAATAGACATTCAACAAGTTAATCATGTGTTGAGAGGAGTTGAAATTTCTCCAGGTAAGAATAAATTAACTTTTGAATTTATACCCGAAACGTACTATACAAGCTTAACATTTTTATGGATTGGAAATATAATCATACTTGGTTTAATTATTATTCCGTTTCTCTTAAATATTAAAAAGAAATAATTAGCATTTATTATTCAATGACACTTTTATTTATATACGGATCTGTATCAATATTTTTTTCGTTTCTTTGCTCAATTCTTGAAGCGGTTTTGTTAAGTGTTACTCCAACATTTATAAATATTAAAAAACAAGAAGGTAAAAGTTACGCTGCTATTCTTGAACAACTTAAAAAGGATGTCGATAAACCTCTTATTGCCATCCTCACAGTAAACACTATAGCTCATACAGTCGGGGCAATATTGGTGGGAGTTCAATCAGAGAAGGCCTTTGGAACGGGCAATAATATGGTTGGTATTGTCTCAGCAGTTATGACATTTCTTATATTGGTATTGTCAGAAATTATTCCCAAGACTATTGGTGCTACATACTGGAAACAATTAGCAAATTTTACTGCGAAAGCACTTCTTGTTTTGATTTTCCCATTAAAGTGGACAGGAATTTTATGGCTGCTTCAGATTACTACAAAACTGATCGGAAAAGATTCACATATAAGTATTTTAAGCCGCGAAGATTTTTCAGCTATGACAGATCTTGCAACGGAAGAAGGGGTGTTTGATAAAGATGAATCTAAGGTAATAAAAAACTTATTGAACTTTAAATCTGTTCTTGCAAGGGATATAATGACCCCAAGAGTAGTGGTGAATTCAGCAAATGAAAGCATGACCGTAGAAGATTACTTCAGTAAAAATAAAACTTCTCCTTTTTCCAGAGTACCCATTTATAACAATAATCCAGATAATATTACTGGTTACATTATTAAAGAGGACATTTTAAAGGAGATAGCTGAAGACAACCATTCAATTAAGTTAGCTGAGTTAAAAAGGAAAATATTAATTGTTAACAGTACGATTGCAATCCCCCTCTTATTTCAAAAATTTATTGAGGAAAAGGAGCACATTGCAATAATTGTTGATGAGTTTGGTTCATTTAATGGAATTGTGACAATGGAAGACGTAATTGAAACACTGCTGGGTTTAGAAATTATGGATGAACAAGATAAACACGATGATATGCAGCAATTAGCCAGAGATAAATGGAAGGAACGAGCAAAAAAATATGGCTTGTTCACAAATCAAAGAGAATAACTTTAAATTATAAATAGCCCCATACCTTTCCCTCGGCCAGCCGGTTAAAAAATAATTTGTACATTAAACTTTTTCTATTATATTTCGAGTAATAAATTTACTCGTAATATGTTAAAGTCTATTATTACATCTGAAACCAGAATAAAGCTTTTATTAAAGTTTTTTCTTAATCCTAATACTAAGGGATATTTGCGCCAGCTAAGTTCAGAGTTCAATGAATCTACAAACGGAATTAGAGTTGAGCTAAATAAACTTGAAGAAGCAAAATTATTAGACTCTAAGTTTGAAGGTAGAAATAAAATTTATAAAGCAAATTCAAAACATCCATTATTTAGCGAACTTAGAAATATCGTCCTTAAATCTACGGGAATTGATAAAGTGATTTCTGATATAATAAATCGTGTTGGTGATATTAAAACAGCATTTATACGTGGTGATTACGCGGTCGGAAATGACAGTGGACTTATAGAACTTGTAATAGTTGGAGACAAGCTAAACACTAAAGAAATTGAAAGAGTGAGAAAGAAAACCGAAAAATTAATTGACCGCAAAATATCAATCTTGTGTTTAACAGTTAAGGAACACAAAAATCTTAAACCTAATTTTGATAAAGAAGTTTGTTTTACTGTATTTGAAGGTGAAAAGAAATGAATATTGGAATGCTCTTAGATAAGGAGTTTTATGGCGACCTGAGAGTTGAGAATGAAGTTCAAGCACTATGTTCTGCTGGTTATACAGTCTTTGTTTATTGTTTTACATTTGACGGAAAATACAAAGAAGGTGACTATTTTGGAGCAAAAATCATTCATATACCGGTATTAAAAACCTTTGCTTATAAACTACGGGGATTGACAAATACAACATTCAATTTTTATCCAAATTATTTAGTAAAACTAATTGAGAACCACATAAAGAATAACAATATAGGTGTTTTTCACGTGCACGATTTGTTTTTATTTGAGGCCGGATTAAAACTAAGAGAACTGTTTCCGCAAATAAAACTTGTTGGTGATCTTCACGAAAACTACGTCGAAGGATTGAAGCACTATAAATTTGCGAATACATTTCCCGGGAAATATCTTATCTCAATAAAAAAGTGGGAAAAATCTGAAATTGATTGGTGTAATAAATATGACTACTTAATTACTGTTATAGAGGAAGCTGTTGAAAGATATTCATCTCTTGGAGTTCAAAAAGATAAAATGTCGGTCGTTGCTAATTATGTTAATCTTGAGACATTTAAGATTGATGATTTTGATGAATCAATCACCAATAAATTAAATCACCACAAAACACTTACATATGTTGGGGGATTCGATAATCATCGAGGATTGGAAAGTTTAATTTCAGCTATACCAAAAATAGTTAAAAGTGTGAAGGGTTTTAAGCTTATTCTTGTAGGTAGCGGGAGAAATTATTCCGATATTGTTGCACTATCAAAAACTTTGCGAATTGAAAACTATATTTCATTTGAAGGATGGCAGTCGCACAAACTGCTTCCTTCTTATATTCAAGCATCTGATATATGCATAATACCACATCTAAAGACTGAACATACTGACAATACAATCCCACATAAATTATTTCAATATATGCTGCTCAAAAAACCAGTACTTGCCAGCAACTGTAAACCGATTGAAAGAATAATAAATGAAGCTAAATGTGGTTTAATCTATAGATCAAATGACGCGGATGATCTTGCACAAAAAGCGATTAAACTTTTTAATCACTCAGAAATCAAAAAATTTGGTGAAAATGGATATAATGCTGTAATAACAAAATACAATTGGAAAGAGACAAGTAAAAACTTAATAGATCTTTACTCAAGTATAAGCAAGAAATAGAATATGATGGATAATATAAAGTATTATGAAAAATTTGATTGGCAAAGTGCGGAGCTTTCGACAAAACTGATATATAAAATTGAGAAGTTAATATCAGTTATACCAAGTGATGTTAAGACAATTTTAGATGTTGGTTGTGGTGATGGAACTATCTCCGTAGGCCTAAATGAGAAATTCAATGTTATTGCATCAGATAGAAGTATTAATGCGTTGAAGCAATTTAATATTAGCAGAGTGTGTAGTTCGGCAGATTCAGTTTCTATCAAACCCAACTCTGTCGACTTAGTTTTTAGCAGTGAAATGATAGAACACCTGCCTGATGATATATTCTACAAGTCAATAGAAGAATTTAAAAGAGTTAGTAAAAAATATATTTTCCTTACTTTTCCGAATAATGAAAATATTGAAAAGCTCAACACTCAATGTCCTGAATGCAAATTTATCTTCAATAAATCATATCACTTAAGAACATTAAATTCAGAAATTATTAAAGAATTATTTGCCGACTATAAAATAATAAATCAATTTGAAATAGGTAAACCAATTAGGCATTACAGCAAAATTCTAAGTAAAGTTAAACACAAATTATCTCCTCCAATCTCCTGGATTCCAAAATATTGGATGAAGGAAGACGAAGCAATTAGAAAAACTATGTGTCCTAATTGCGGTAATTCATTTATCATTCCATATAAGTTTAATCTTATATCAGCAGGGTGCGATATGTTGAATATTCTGTTTTCAAAGAAATTACCATACCAGCTATGCATTCTTCTTGAGAAAAAATAATGTTCAATCAGCTTAAAAATACATTTAAACAAACAATGATTTACAGCTTGGGGAACTTATCTTCAAAAGTCATTGGCTTTATTTTACTTCCTCTTTATACCGGCTATTTAAGTGTTGGTGAATATGGAATTTTGGCAATTCTAGAAGCAACTTCACAAATATTAATTGGCATCTTCGGGTTCAATCTAACTACATCAATGATGCGATGGTGTGCTTCCGAAAAATCTGCAAAAATCCAAAAGGAAATTATTTCATCTACTTTTTTTTCAATTATAATAATTGCACTCTTATTCAGCTTAGTTTCAGTTCCTTACAGCTTAGAAATATCTAATATAATATTTAGTTCAGGAAATTTTGAAAATTATATTTCAATTCTTCTTTTTTCCGTTTCGTTCGGAATTATTTCCAATGTTCCTTTGGAAGTAATCCGTTTTAGAGAGAGGGCAGGTTTTTACGTTTTTTTAACTGCCACAAAATTTTTAGTAATTGTTCTGCTTAATATCTATTTTATTGTCTATAAAAAGCTGGGTGTAGAAGGAATCATTCTTAGTCAGCTTATTGGCTATATTTATGTTATGGTTTTTTCAGCACCCTTCTTAATGAAAAACCTCTTGTTTTCATTCAATTCAAAAATTGTTGGAGAAATGCTTAGGTTTGGTTTTCCACTTGTATTTTCTACATCAGCCCTTTTAACATTATCCCTTGGCGATAGATACATTATAAAATATTTTATGGATGAAGCAAGTGTTGGTATTTATTCTTTAGGACATAAAGTAGCTAGTGTTATAAATGTTTTTGTTCTCCAGTCTTTTCAGGTAGGCTATTTACCTATTGCATATAAAAAGATACATGATTCAGATGCCCCGAGATATTTTTCAAAAGTAACAACTTATCTAATTTTTATTTTGGTCCTATTCGCACTAGTTCTTTCACTTTTTTCAAAAGAAGTAATAGAGTTTTTTAGCTTAAACTCCGAATATTGGATTGCATATACCGTTGTACCTCTGGTATCTCTGGCATTTGTATTTAAGGGAATGCAGTATGTCTTTTCACTTCCATTTCATTTTGTGAAAAAGACCTCTTACATTGCTTACATTGTTACCTTTACCGCAGCAATAAATATATTGTTAAACATTTTATTAATACCAATTTATGGATATTTAATGGCTGCAATTGTTATGGTTGGATCATATCTTTTAATGGCAGGTCTTTACTTTTTTTCTGCAAAGAAATATTATAAAATTCCTTTTGAGTTGAAGAAGATAATTATGATTCTTGTAGTTGGTGGAATTCTTTATTCCCCAATACTCTTTATAGATAATTTTGATCAAATGATTACGATTATGCTGAAAATTGCTTTAGCTATTCTTTTTCCAATAGTTTTATATTTCCTTAATTTTTATGAAAAGATAGAAATAGAAAGAATAAAATCAATTTTTAGGAAAAAAATAAATTGATGAATGATTCCCATTTCTTTTGATCAAGACTTTTCCCTATTTTTATTTGTTACATTAAAATGATTTAGTAACAGCTTACACTAAAAGTAAGATATTTTCATATTCCATTTTTATGGTACTATTCAAAACAATATCTTGCACCAACAGTAAAGAAATTTCATTTCTCTTTAGAACCGAATTATTATTTTCTTTCCAAACACTATATATTATCGAAAAACTAAACTGGAGTCAATTATGAAAAAAGTGCTTCTTCTAGGCGCCGGACTTGTGACCAGACCTTTGGTTCGTTATCTGCTCAATCAAAAGAATATTGAATTAATTATTGCGAGCAGAACTGTTAGCAAGGCAGACGCACTTTTAGAAAATCATCCAAATGGTAAATCTTATGCGTTGAATGTTAAAAGTGAAGAGTCAAAACTTGAACATTTGGTATCGGAATCTGATGTAATTATTAGCTTGCTTCCATGGATTTATCATCTGAAAGTTGCAAAATTTTGTCTTAAGCACAAAAAACACTTGGTGACAACATCATATGTAAGTGACGCGATGAAAGAATTAAATTCAGAAGCAAAAGAAAAAGGATTATTATTCCTCAATGAAATTGGACTTGATCCAGGCATTGATCATATGTCGGCAATGAAAATAATTAAAAATGTTGAAGACAGAGGAGGCAAAATAATTTCATTTGAATCAGTCTGCGGAGGTCTACCTGCTCCGGAAGATAATGACAATCCGTTTGGGTATAAATTTTCTTGGAGTCCGAGAGGAGTAATTCTTGCAGGACGGAATAATGCACATTACCTTAAAGATGGATCAGAAGTCAAGTTAGAAGGTAAAAATCTATTTACAAACTACTGGACTAAATCAGTTGAAGGTTTGGGCGAAATGGAAGTTTATCCGAATCGTGATTCAATGATTTATCAAGAACTGTACTCTTTATGGGATTCTAAAACAATATTCCGCGGTACTTTTAGAAATTTGGGATGGTGCAAGACTCTATATAGTATTTCTAAATTAGGATGGTTAGATGATACAGAAAGACCTGAATTGGAAAATTTAAGCATGACTGAAGTAACGGCGAAATTAGTAAATTGTAGAAAAGATGAAGTAATAAGAATAGTTTCCGAAAAAATCGATCAACCGGAAGATTCTGAAGTGATTGAGAGATTAAAATGGCTGGGCATGTTCGATGAAGTTAAAGTTCACCCCGAACAATGGACATATCTTGATGTACTTTCGGCCAGAATGCAGGATATGATGCCTTATAAAAAGGGCGAGAAAGATATGATTGTGCTTCAGCATGATTTTATTGCGGAATACCCAGATAATACTAAAGAACATATAGTTTCTCTTATGATTGATTTTGGTATTCCAAATGGAGACAGCGCTATGGCTAGAACCGTAAGTTTGCCGGCGGCAATTGCAACGAAACTTTTATGCGAAGGTAAGTTTGAGAAAATAAGCGGTGTTTATATTCCAAACATTCCCGAAATTTACAATCCGGTGTTGGATGAATTAGAAGTATTGAATATTAAGATGGTAGATACTGTAACTAAAATTTAAGAGCATCCCATTCTATATAAAATATTTATCATTCCGGTTCCGGCAATTGCCGGATACCGGAATCTTTTTATCTGGATAATAATACTATTTCAGCAGCAGCATTTTCTTGCTCAATAAATTATTGTCAACGCGTAAAGTGTAAATATATGTTCCGCTTGCCAGATGGGAAGCATCAAAGATTACTTCATATTCTCCGCGAGATTTATTTTCATTTACTAAGGTTGCTACTTGTTTGCCTAAAATATCATAAACTACTAATTGTACGGGCTGAAGATTTTCAGCTCTCACCGGCAATGAATATTTTATTGTTGTAGTTGGGTTAAATGGATTTGGATAGTTTTGAGAGAGTATAAATTTAGCAGGGACTAATTCGTTTTCAATTCCTGTAACCGGACCATTATAAATTAGTCTAATTGCATCTGCAACTACCAATCCAGTTGAGTTACTTTTAACTTTTATATAGATACTCCCTTCTTCAGGGAGCTCAATCTCTGTTAAGTAATTCCACTGACCGCCATTTAATTTTTGGGTTTTGGTTACTTCATAACTATTTGTTCCAGCATTTATTTCAAATACGGTTTCATATGAATTTCCACTGCTGGTTGCCCACCATGCAGAAACATCATAACTCCCGCTTGGTAAGTTTTCCGAGTTAAAAATTACATAGGTATCAGGAGCATTCGTTTCCAAAACGGCAAAATCATCGCTGTAAAAATCGAGACCAACATTGTAAATAGTATTATTCCCATTTACTAAAGCATTGGAATTATCCATGATATAATGTCTCGGATGAGAAAGTTCTAAATATTCTGCAATAGCATAAACTGTTCTTCTCCCAATTTCAAATAAATTTTCATTTGTTACTTCAATAAATGGCTCATTACTGCTTTTGAAGTAATTATCATAAGGCGTTTCGTATGTCAAAGCCATAACCTGATCCCCATAATTATTCCAAAGCCAGCCCTCTGGAAAATAAGGCTGTAAACTAGATTCACTATAGTCATTTCTGACAAAGTAGGGATTGTCTGAAATAGAAAGATTTGAAAATTGATACTCTCTTCTGTAAAAATAATCTGATGTTGAGCTTCCATTATGGATCCAAAAAGTACAATAAGATGCTGCTTGCGAGTGTAAGTTCAAGAATACTGAAAAAGGTTTTTCGTTGCTTATTTCAGCCATCCTGGCTTTTAATGCCCTTACTTCCAAACAAGTTTCAACCTCGGGTTTATCCCACTCTCTTTCTACATCAACAAAATTATAATTTGTTCTAGATCTGCCATAAAAGACTCCATCAGGATTTGAAAAAGGGATAAGGTGAAATTTAATTTTTGAAAGGTAATAATTTATTACTTCATCATTACTTAACAATTCTCTTACAATTCCCTCAAACTGCCAAGAGCTGGGTGTTTCACTGGGATGAGTTCTGGCATGAATCCAAACATTAAATTTTTCTGTATCATCAACCGCATGATCAGTAACTATCATTTCTTGTATAGGGAGTAAATTTTGTGTAAATCCAATTGTATCTAACTTAACATACTTGTTTTGTGCCCATTTTGCCAAGTTTTCTTGCATCATTTTATATGGGTAAGGAGTATAATATGCAACATAAACGGTGTCTTGTTCAAATATTTTTTGAAATGTGCCATATTCTGGACTTTCGTCATCACTAAATCGCATATAATTTTTATCGTCATAAGAATACATTGCTTTGCTAAAATCAGCGGGACTCGTAGTTACAACAACTTTAATAAATTTATCTTTTACACCTGCAATTCTAAAATAAAACCATCTTCCACCAATGTCTGAATTAGTTGTAACGTAAAATGTTGTTGAATCAGACGTAGTAACACTTTTAATATTGCCACTATCAAAATCGGCATTGAAAGTAATTTGTGGAAATATTAATTGAGAAAAACTTAATAAGAATAGAAACACGAATTTTTTCAAGATTAATCCTAAATATTATATAAAGTAACGGAAATTTAAAGAATTTGACTCTACTAAAAAACAGTAATAATTGATAAATCTCAAAATGAAATAGTTTTTCTAAGTTCAACTGATTTTTATTGAGATAAATCACAAATATATTTTTTGTTTTATACTTATTGCATATAGAATTTAGGAGAAGAGATGGACACTACAACAGAAAACAGAACAGAGCAAGTTTATTCAGACCAAATCGGATCGGAAACCTTTATGGAGAATGTTAAAATTTATTTATTAAATCCGCTCTCTACAGGATTAGCCGGATTTGCAGCATTCTTTTCGCTCATATTTTTAACAAAACTTTTTGGATATATTATTGGAACTAACGAAATTTTTAATGTGAATATTCAGGATGTGATATATTCATTAACCGGATTTGTTTGTGCAGCAGGAGCAAAGTTTTTTGAGTTTTTTGGAAAAGAAGATTAAATTAAGCCTTTAATTTTTCAGTTCTATCCGCAATTTTCATTTTTTCAATTAATTCGTATAAATCTCCTTCCATAATGCTGGAAAGATCATAAAGAGTTAGACCAATTCTGTGATCTGTAACTCTATTTTGAGGATAGTTGTAAGTCCTAATTTTATCGCTTCTATCGCCGCTTTTTACGACAGATTTTCTAGTCTGTGAAATTTCACTGGTCATTTCCTGCAATTTTTGATCATAGAGTCTTGCCTTCAAAATTTTAATCGCTTTTTGCCTATTTTTAATTTGTGAGCGTTCATCTTGACATTGAACAACAATTCCGGTTGGAATGTGCGTCATTCTAATTGCAGAATCAGTCTTATTTACATGCTGACCGCCTGCACCGCTGGCTCTGTAAGTATCAACACGAACGTCATTCATATCAAGCTCAACTTCCACATCCTCAGCTTCGGGCATAACCACAACGGACGCTGCAGAAGTATGAACCCTGCCGCTTGCCTCTGTTTGCGGAACTCTTTGAACTCTATGAACACCACTCTCAAATTTCAAGTCTCCATAAATTTCGTTCCCAGATAGTCCGAATACAACTTCTTTTATTCCATTCATTACTGAGTCATTAATGTCCATTATCTCAAGCTTCCACCCTTTAAGTTCGGCAAAGCGTGCATACATTCTGAAGAGGTCATTCGCAAAAATTCCTGCCTCATCTCCACCGGTTCCTGCTCTAATTTCTACAATTACATTTTTAGTGTCGTTGGGATCTTTGGGGATTAAAAGCACCTTAATCTCCTCTTCTATTTCTTCTTTTTGCTGCTCCAATTCCTCCAATTCCATTTCAGCTAACTCAACTAAATCATCTTCATCGGAATTATTTATTATTTCTTTATTTCCTCCGATATTTTTTAACAGTTTGTCATATTTTTCGTAGGCGGAAACAATATCAGTAAGTTCACTTCTTTTTTTACTAAGTTCAATAAGTTTTTCTTGATCTGAAGATAAAGCCGGATCCGAAAGCTGACTTTGAATATCATCAAACTTTTCTTTAATTGCTTTTAATTTTTCTAAATAATCCATTTAATACCTAAAAATTGAGGCTGAAATATAGTAAAGAAGCTGGTCAAAAACTAAACTTTTGGGATAGTGACATTTTACCGGACTATTTAAATAATATTTAGCAGTATTTTGGTAAGGTTAAAAACTAATTAAAAATATAACATAAAATCATAGAATTTACCTGGAGTTATTAGCTTTACATACTGGATTTTAGTAAAAAATAATTTAGGTTAATTTTCTCAAAAGTTTTAGATATTCAAATTGAACTTCCAATGGCGGAATTATTTCATTAGTAGTGAAATCAAATTCAATGTTCATCCTTCTAAATAGTTGATTTATAGCGATAAATGTTTTCTCATTTGGCAGATTATTATCTTTTAAATGGTGGATTAGTTTTAAAGTTCTAAATCCATCCATCCAATTTATCTTTTGTCTATTAAGTTGTTCCTCAGTTTTAGTATTGCTTAATATTTTATTCCAATTTTCTTCAAAATTATTAATAACTAGAAACGAATAGAGATCTGAATTTAAAGTTTTCGTTTCTTTAAGAATTTTTACGATATCCTTTTGAGATATACTTAGTTTTATTTTCTCGTTATAAATTTTAAGCCATTTTCTAAGAATTTCGAAACATTTTGGCGAATAGACTAAATATTCATTTGTAGAACCGGATAGAAATCTTTTAATTCTTACACCTGTGCCAAAGGGAACACGGCTTGATACTCGGGCAGACGGGAAAACAGTTGTATCCGCAACCTTATTTATTTTTTTAACTTTGGCCAATTTTTCGAGAAAATAAAAGTCTTCGCCGGCTTTTCTCTTATTCATTCCCCCAATTTTGATATAGCTTTCAGCATCACAAATGATAGTTGAGCCTACAGACAGATGAGCATAGTGAGATTTTGCGTAAATTAAACCTAGGACATAATATCTTAAAAATATTTCGTAATTTATTATTGCTGCCTTTTGATTCTTATCTTCAGGTAAAACATGTTGAAAATTAACTACTGCGGCATGTAAATCTTTATTATTAAAATCATCGACTATTTTTTGCAGATAATTTTCAGCAACCAGACAATCAGCATCAAGAGAAATTAAGATTTTCTTTCTACCAGTATCGTAATTGAATAACTTTAATGCTAAATCCAATCCAATTTTTCTTGCAAATCCAACACCTCCGGATTTCTCAGGCAGTTCTTTTCCTTCTGAAGCAGCATCTATAATGCCTAAGTTTATAAACGAATTTTCTCTTTGATATGTTCTTAGATAATTGAGTAAGGTTAGATTTTCTTCAATTACGGAACGTTTGGCTGAAGCAGTGTTGTTTACAATGACTAAAACTAAAGCTTCGGTCAAGTATTTTTTAGAATTTAGGGATAATGAGTCCAGAAGTCTTGGAATATTGTTCAATTCATCTAAAGCAGGAATGACGAGAATATGATTGAATAATTGTTCACTTTTTAATTCAATTTTCCACGGATTTAGATTTTGTTTTTTTAAGTAACGGTCAACTTCAATTGGGATGGACATTTTTTAAGTTCTAGTAAATGATTTAATAAGTAGCTCGGCTTCACTAAGTTGATAGTTTTTAAGCCAGTGAATATTAATTCCTTCTTTTTCCATTTTTCTAAACCAAGTCATTTGACGTTTTGAAAACTGTATTATTGCGCTAGCCAATTTTTGATACATATCGTTATAGTTTAATTCACCTGTCAAGTACATACTTAAAAATTTATACTCTAATCCGAAAAATCTCAGTTTTTCATGAGTAATTCCCGAATCAATTAATCGTTCAACTTCTTCAATCATTCCGTTCTCTAATCGTTCTTTTAGTCTTAATCTAATTCTTTCTTTTATTTTATCGCGTTCATCGGTTAAGCCAATTATTAAAAAGTCAATATCATTATTATTTTCAAAATTATTTTCAGATTCAGCAATAAGAATTGCCCTTACTAATTCTAGCTTTTTCAGTAATATCAGTTGTGTTGTGAAGTTTAGGATTTAATTTATACAATATTTCTCTAAGCTCATTTTCTGTAAAGCTTGCTAATTCTTTTGCCCTCTTGGAATTAAAATCAACTTCATTTAAGTGGTATTTCTGAAGTACTGCACTTAAGTAAAGTCCTGTTCCACCGACCAGGAAAGGAAGTTTTTTATTTTGAATAATTTCATTAAAAGAATTTTTAAAGAGTCGCGTAAAAAGATAAAGATTAAATTCACATTCCGGTTTTACAACGTCAATAAGATGTGTTCTTATTTTAGTATTGTTTACAATGTAATCTTTATAATCTTTTCCGGTGCCTATATCCATACTAATATAGACTTGACGTGAATCGGCAGATATAATTTCACCATTAAAATTATATGCTAGTTGAGACGCAAATTTGGTTTTGCCAACAGCGGTTGGGCCTAAAATTGTAATTAGTTTTCTAGAAAAATTCACATATAAATTTAATGAATTGGTAAACTAATTATCACTGTGGTACCGGAATCTTTTTCACTTTTAATTGAAATTGTTCCCTCGTGATCTTCAACAATTTTTTTACTTATTGATAATCCGAGTCCGGAAGTGCTTTTTTTGTTTTTTGTCCATAACGGATCAAATACAAATCTTAGATCGGAACTTTCAATTCCAATTCCTCTATCAATAAAGGAGATTTCAATGTTTTTATCTTTAAGGGAAGTTGAAATCAGAATATTTCCCCCTTCCGGAAGTGCCTCGCAGGCATTTTTAACTATATTTTGATAGCACTGGTACATTTCTTTTTTATCAACGTTAATCGTAGCGTCGTCTTTTAATTCATGCTCAATTTTACAATTATGCGATTTTATTAAGCTATGAACATTTATCGAAAATTCTTGTAGCAAATCATTAACACTGACCTGCTGACGTCTTAGAGAAGTTGTCCCTTCTGTAAATCCTGATGCAGAAACTAGTTGATTTGATACTTGTTGTAATTGCTCGACTAAAAGATTAACCACTTGTTTTGCTTCAAAGGTTAATTCTTTTTTGGAAAGATGTTCTGCATAGCGCAAACAAGTTAGAACGGGGTTTTTTAAATTTTGTGTCAGAAAATTTCCCATTTTACCTATTGACGTATCACGTTCGGTTGTTAGTAGTTTTTCCACTAAAGATGTGTTTTCTAAAGCAACGGCAACATTAAGTGAAATTGCATTCAAAAAAGTTTCCTCTTGTTCTGTAAATTCGCCTTTAAGACTATTTATCAACTGCAGCACACCTACGGTTTCATCATTCTTATTTTTAATTGGATAAACGAGCATATTTTTAGTTTTATATCCGGTTGCTTTATCAATTGATGCATCAAATCGTTCATCTTGTGTTACATCTTTAATATTTAAAATTTCCCCGGTTTCAGCAACCCATCCGGCAATACCAACCCCAACCTTTAATCGGATTTCTTCGCTCTCTCCACCAACTAAAACTTTAGACCAAATTTCATCACCATCAACTAAATAGAGTGTTCCTCTATCAGCATTAGTCAAGTTGATTGCTACATCAACAATGTTTTTTAGTGCGTCATCTTTTTTGACATTGGAATTTACAAGCTGTAGAGCCTTTAAAATCATCTCAAACTGCTCAGAGCTCATGTATGATTTTTCTATTTGAACTATTTCGTCACTCATATTTTTCTCATGGATATTAATATTCTCATTTTCAAAACCAGTATAATGATTTTTATAATTATTATCGATGGTTTCTTACGAATTTAAATCCTCAAGGTTGTTGAGTAAATTTTAAAGAGTAGTCTGATTTTCATGATATTGAATCTATATCAAAAATTGAGTTTTTTAATTCTGTGTTTTTGAGTAAATTATTTTTTAGTGCTAATATTGATTACCGGTCTATTCTTCACCTATTTAAAATTTATGATGTGTAAGAAAAATAATGAATATAATTGTGTTGTAAAGCACTTTCAAAAGAATGATATCTTGATTTATAATTTAATTTCTAAGTTTGGAACAGTAGAGCTAAAATTACGCAGAAATTATTTTTCTGCCCTGGTAACTTCAATAATAAGTCAGCAATTATCGGTTCATTCTGCTAGAGCAATTATAAAAAGATTTAGTGAACACTTTGGAAGAGAAATAACACCAGAAAATATAATTAGAACTGATTCTCAATCTTTGAGAGACCTGGGATTATCAAATGCGAAAGCTAAATATGTGATTGATTTATCATATAAATTATTATCCGGAGAGATTAAGTTAAATGGAATCAGCAAACTCTCTGAATCAGAAATAATGAACGAATTGATAAAAGTAAAGGGAATTGGGCCATGGACTGTACACATGTTTTTAATTTTTGTTTTAGGTAAGCCAAATATTCTTCCTGAAGGTGATCTTGGCATAAAGAAGGCAATTATGTTAAATTACAACTTGGAAAATTTACCAACTGGTGAAGAAGTAATAAAATTATCGAAAATTAAAAATTGGGCTCCATATAATACATATGCAAGTTTGTATTTATGGAAATCTATTGACGGGAAATGAATCTTTTTTATGATTACAACATCAAATAACTTGACTGAAGAGCAGCTTATAGAAGATGCGATTAATGGTAGCAAAATTGCTTTAGCGGAACTTGTAAAAAAGTACGAGCAAACTGTTTATAATTTTGCTTTTAAAATTTGCAGAAATAAAGAACGAGCCGAACATACTATGCAGGAAACTTTCTTAAGTATGGTTAAATCGTTAAAGCAATTTTCCGGTAAGTCTAAACTATCAACATGGCTCTATACAATTGTAAGCAATCATTGTTTAATGCTGGCAAGATCGCAAAAGAAGTATGATTACACAACACTGGAAAATGATGAAGGTTTGATTGATGATAAGCATATTGCGGATTGGAAATTTACTCCTGATAAATTAACAGAGAATAGTGAATTAAAGATAGTTTTGGATGAAGCAATACAAAAGCTGCCCCATGAATACAGGATTGTATTTTTACTTAGAGATGTAGAAGGACTTTCAACAAAAGAAACAGGCGAAATTGTTAATTTATCTGTTCCAGCAATAAAATCCAGGCTTCATAGAGCTAGAGCCTTTTTAAGAAATGAACTAAACAATACATTGGGAAAATGAAACAGAATAAAGTAAACTGCAAAGAGGTAATGAGTCACATCTGTGATAGTCTTGGTGAAGACTTAAACTCTCCAAAATGTATTAACATTAAAGATCATTTAGAAAGTTGTCCAAGCTGTCAAAAATATTTTGAGTCAGTTGACTCCACAGTTAAATTCTATAAAAAATATAATGTTGAACTGGATAATGAAGGTCATAATCGATTGCTTTCTGTTTTGGGGCTTGATGATATTGAGGAAAAATAAGAAACAAAAATACTGTGCAGATTAAAAATTAACGCTGCACTTTTCACAAAAATCCGGCATTTCTTTATTATACCAAATTTTTCTAAAATTTTGAAATTCTACTGAATTTAATGCATTAATTAATCCATCTTGAAAAACATTACCTAAATTCAATTCTTTTGGAAATGGCTTTGCGCAACATGGAGGTAAATAACCGTCCCAAGAGATGTAAAAATAATTCCAAGGATATTTACACATTGTAAATTCGCTATCACGAGTTAGTTCGGAATAAGTGAATTCTAACTGCTTATACTTCTTTGCGGTAAGTTTTGCCCTATTAAGCTCTTTAAGGAATTCATCTGAAAAGAAAAAATTATAGTAGGAAATATCCTCATCAGTTTTTGCAACTAAATTAATTGGAATCATATTCAAATATCTTATCTTAAGATCGTTTACAAACTCAATCATTTCAGCAATTTGATGATAATTTTCTTTTACAATTACTACATTAATCATTAGATCAGTATTAGAATCTTTAGTAATATCGGCAATTTGTTTTAGGTTTGATTCGAATAAATCAAAATCACCGCGAAGTCTTACTTTATTGTAAATTTCACCAATTCCATCCATTGAGATTTGAATTGTATCAATCTTATTTACTAACTGCTCAACAATTTTGACACTATTCTTCAAATGTGCATTGATCGAGCATGAGACAATAATTCCTTTGCTTTTACTTTTAATATAATCTACAGCCTCAATAATATTTTTATATAAAAATGTTTCACCCAATCCCGTTAGACCTATTGAATCAATATATGGATATGCATCATCAACAATTTTCTTCAACTCATTAAAATCCATATAGCCCTTATCCATTTGCTCGCCAAATAAATATTCTCTTGGACAAGTAATACACTTTAAATTACAGTGATTAGTAACTTCTAACATTATAGTTGATGGGTAAGCAACGTTGATACTTTTTTTTCGGGTAAGATTATAGGAATTAATTTTATTAAAAATATATCTTAGTAAATCGATTCCACGGGGCAAGTGAATGGCTCTTTTAACTCCCCTTTTAAGTTTTCTCTTTGTCAATTCAATCTCGGCAAATTCAGCAATTTGTATTAATACTTATAACCCTTTACCTCTTCTTCTGAAAATTCTACTCCCAAACCATTTGCTATTCTATTCACAAAATTAAAATAGCTTACAACAAGATTTATATTCAGAATATCTTTATCTGTTAAATCATGTATGCGTAAATTTTGGACATCAAACTCATTTACCATAGCCGGAGTAAGCGTAAGTTTCTCAGCGTAATTTAAAATTGCCAAAGTTCTAATCGGAAAATCAAGGGATTTGTAATCGCTAATAAGAAGATTAATTTTAGCTTCATCTTTCCAATATGTATTTAATGCCTCAGCATGATGATTTACACAATATGAGCAGCTGTTAAGCCCTGAGACAACAACAGCGATAAGTTCACGCTCTTCTCTGTCCAAGGTATTATTATTGAACATGATTGACATATACATATCCAGATGGTTTTTCATTGTATCGGGATCTAGGCTATGAATCTTCATAATGTTGGAAACCTTACCTCTATTTTCTGCTAATTTAGAATAAACTTCTTTTAGCTTATCTTCGGCATTTTCCTGGTCAATTTGCTTAATCCAAGGCATATTATCCTCCGGGTTAATAATTCTTTGAATTTTTAAAAAATAAAGCGCTACAAATTTCTTTTTGTGAACAAATTATAAGATAAGGTTTGTTATAGTTTTATTCAATAACAATATTGATTAAATTTCAGTAATAGTATTAAACCAATGAGCAAGGTATGCAGAATTCATTTTATAATGATTATGATTTTGAACGAATTAGAAAAAGCAGCAGGAAAGATTATAGAACTCCATTTCAAATCGATAGAGACAGAATTATTCATTCTTCTGAATTTAGGCGGTTACAAGGAAAGACACAGGTGTTTTTGCCAGGGGAATATGATTTTTACAGAACCCGACTTACACACTCAATTGAGGTTGCACAAATTGGAAGATCAATTTGTAACTACTTATCAGCATCAAATAAAGATGTTTTTTCTGAGACTTATTTTATTGATTCTGACTTGGTGGAATCGGCTTGTTTAGCTCATGATTTGGGGCATCCGCCATTTGGCCATGCTGGTGAAAGGACACTTCACAAATTAATGAGACCTTACGGAGGTTTTGAAGGAAATGCACAGACTTTAAGATTGATCACAGAAGTGTTTTACACAACAGATGATGATAGGCGTGGAATGAATCCTACTCGAGCTTTTATTGCGAGCATCCTAAAATATAAGACCTTACATGGTGATTTAATAAAACCGGAAAATCACTTTATTTATGATGAGCAAAAAAAATATCTCGAATTTACTTATAATGATAAACTTTCTAAAACTAATCTATCGCCTGGGAAAGAATTAAATTCGTTTAGGAGTATTGAATGTCAGATAATGGATTGGGCCGACGATACTGCTTATGCAATAAATGATATTGTTGACAGCATCTCGGGGGAATTTATTACAATTTACAAACTGCTGAAGTGGCGGGAACAAAACATAAACAAGATATCGGATCTGCAATTAAAGTATTTTGATGAAATTGTCGATTGGATGAAAAAAGGAAATTTTAAGGCAAAATTTGGCTCCCAAATCGGCGATTTTATTAACGCATGCAGCTTAGAAGAGACAACCTCAATTTTTGATTCCGATTCGAATAGATATAAATACAATTTATTGATAGACAATGACTATATTCAGAAAGTAGAACTTTACAAAAAAATTTCCTCCGACATTGTTTTTCAATCTTCTCAACTTCATCAGATAGAATTTAAGGGCGATAAAATGCTTTCAAATATTTTTAGAGTTCTTGAAGAAAATTATATTACGAAAGTACGACCAACAAAACTTCTGCCTGATTTTACTGACAGACTAATACGAATTGAAAAAGATCAGAATTTAAGAGCTCGGCTGGTTTGCGATTATTTAGCTGGTATGACCGACTCTTTTGCTCTAAGAAATTACAGAAGATTATTCGATGCAAACTATAGTTCTTTAACTGATGTTGTTTAGAGAATTTTGTTAATTATTAATTTACTCTAACAAAAGTATAAAGTCATTGTTTTGTAAGATATTCACGTAGTCTAATATATTGCTTCTAAACGTTAATATTTTTATTGGTTCTATCGATAATGTCTATTAGGGGGCGTTAGTTTGTTTATTAGAAAACTTATTAAATATATTTTTTTCCTATCGGTCACTGTTTTTATAGTAGGCGCAGCTACAGCCTATTATTACGGCTTTATCCCAACCAGCATTGGTATTCATTCAAAAATTTATACAAAATCTAATATTGCAATGGATGGTTACGACATTGTGAATTATTATTTAAGCAGATCTGCAGTAAAGGGCACAACTAGATATTCTGTAAAACAAAATGAATATGGTTGGCTTTTTAATTCGGATAGAACATATAAAATGTTCAAAGCAAAACCTCAAAAATATATTCCACAATTTGGTGGCTACTGTGTTTACACAATCAGCAAAGGCTATACCCATCCTCCCGATCCCAAAGTATGGCGACTATATAACGGCAGATTATATTTCTTCAAAGACGAAGAAACAAAGCAACTCGCCCTTGCTGATTGGATGAGTGTTATAGAGAATGCCAAACTACATTGGACGGAGTAATTATCTTTCTGCTAAAATTAACTTAAGATATTTAACTTCACCGTCCCTTTCAATTTCAAGAGTAATCTCATCCCCTGGTTTATGAGTTTTTAGAAGATCAGAATATTGTTTAAGTGATGTTATTTCAGTTCCATCCAGCTTTTTAATAATATCGTTTTTCATCAATCCCGCCTTGCTTCCAGGAGAATCATCAGAAACAGCACCAACTTTTACGCCGTCTCCAGAATATGCAAAATCGGGCATCATTCCAGTTGATACTTTTCTCCCTTGATTTGAAGCCTCATTGCCGGACAATGATTTTTCTTCTTCACCAATAGTTCCAGTAAAAGGCATTGCCTCTTCTCGGTCAGCTAAATATTGTATAACCTCTTTAGCAACAGCCGCAACTTTTACTAATCCTTCCGGGTCAATTTTCTCGACTGTGTCTTCAGGCTTATGATAATCTTCATTGGGTCCGCTAAAAAATTGTATTGCAGGGATGCCTTTTTTTATAAAAGAAACTTGATCGCTTGCATCCAAATCTTGTGTAATAAGTTCGGTTGGAATACCTGTTGTATATTCAGTACCCATAAAAATAAATTTCCATTCTCGGGCAGTATTGCTATTTAAGACCATTAACTTATTTTCAAAGAGCCGTCCGACCGTATCAAAATTTAAGTTTGCAAGAATTTTGTTAGAAGGATATTTTTTATAATTTTCAACAAAATATTTTGAGCCAACCAATCCAGCTTCTTCGCCACTGAAAGCAGCAAATATAATAGTTCGCGAAGGTTTAAAAGATTTACCTAATGACTTAGCCAATTCAAGCATTACAGAAACACCGCTGGCATTATCGTCTGCGCCATTATGTATCTTTCCTTCATTTCCTTTTCTTACATCTGGCCATCCTAAGCCGAGATGATCATAATGAGCAGAAATTACAACAGCTTCTTCTAATTTTTCATTTGTGCCCGGTATAATGCCAATTACATTTTTAACTGTTAAATTACCTTTTCCGTGAAATGCTTTTTCGAATGTTTGAAAATAGCTGTCCTTGTCGCTACCATGCAATAAACCGTATTCTTCAAATTTTGCAGCAATGAAATCAGCGGTTTTATCCAGCTCAGGAGAACCTAGTTCACGTCCATTCATTTCATCAGAAGCTAAATAATTTATATGCTCCATCATTCTTTTAGAGGAGAATACTGGAGCTAAATTGGCAAGAGCTTCTCGATTTTTAAAACTGGGCTCAACTCCAACTGCGTTTTGATTTAATGCATTAACTAATGGTGAACCTATAACTGCCCATTGACCCTTTTCAATATTTGTCGGTTCTTCTCCTTCAAATGCTAAGTAGCTATATTTACCATAATGAGGAAGTTTTCTCAAAAGTCCTGGTACAGCGTTGTCATTTTCTATCACCAAAGCCAAAACGGCATATTCAATATTTTGCGGGTGATTAACAGCAACAAAAAAACTGTTATTAATAGTTGCAAAGGATTTTCCGTTTAAGCTAATAGAATCAATACCAAAGGCCGAATTATAGTTTTCTAAAGATTTATTAATTCCGGATAAAAATTTATTATCTTTGCCAAGAAGCCAAACCGTGCTATAACTCGGTAGTTCAGAAATATCTTCCTCACGCACAATTTCAAATTGATCTTCTTTTCCCTTTATCCAACCATCAGCAAATTCTTTATATTGAGCAATATTTTTATCTGATTCGTTTGGCAAGATAATTATTGATTTCTCATCGCCGTATGCTTTTGTAAAAGCTGGTGGAATTTCACGAGTATCTAATCTTCTAAAAACGTCAAATTGCGGATCGACTAAGATTTTAAGAGGTTCATTATCAAGAGTTAGTGCAATTTTTTCACTTCTCTTACTAATAAGAAATACCTTTCTGTGTGTTGTCTTGTTGTCGATAATAGAAACTGGAAGATCAATAATAAAGGGGTCCTCTTTCTGTATTTGCTCAACTCTAAAGTTCAGCTCAAATTTATTTCCAACCTTTTCGACTTTGACATCAGTTAGATTCAATGTTGGCGCACCTGTTCGGCTAATCCATTGATCAAAAAACCAAGATAAATTTTCTCCGGTTTCCTCTTCGAATATTTTTTTAATATCATCGAAAGAAGCGTTCTTAAACTTATATCCTCTATTGAAAGTTTGAAAAGCTTTTTTGAAAACATCATCTCCAAATTTCATTCTGAGCATATGAAAAAACATAAGTGATTTACCATAACCGATTGCCTCGCTTGCACCATCAAATCTGGACAAAAACTTGTTTAATGGAAAATCATTTTGTTCATTTACATAATCTGTAAATTTTTGAAGTGTTGTTCTTCTATATTCTTCAGCTTGTCCTCGTTGTTCTTTAATTAAATGATCAGCCATATAAGCTGTTAAACCCTCACACCAATTTCCAGTTTCAAAATCGACATAAACGCTATTGCCCCACCAATTATGAAGAAGCTCATGTGGATATGATGAATGAAGAATAAACGGAAAACGGATAATCTTTTCCCCTAGCAAGGTAAAGGAGGGCATTCCATACCCGGTTTCCCAAAAGTTTTCGACTAATGCAAATTTTGTATATGGGTATGGTCCAACCAATTGTCTGTACATTTCTAAATACTGAGCAGTTGTTTCAAGATACTTATTTGCAAGAGCTTCATCAGGAGTTCTTAAAAATGCAAAAGCATCAACGGCTCCGGCAGCATATTTATACTCATTAAACTTTGCAGCAATTAAAAATACTTCTTCTTGTGGTGTTAGTGATTTCCAAGTATCAACATGTGTCTCGTCAAGCACATCATCTCGAATTCTCTCGCCTTGTGAAACTGTTCGCCAAAGAGAGGGAAGTTCTGTTGTTAAGTTAAAACTAACCATCTGATCTTCAACTGTTGGTATCCAATATGTTGATCCAGCAAGATATACACCCAAAGCACTAATTATTCCAGGTGATTCACTAAATCCTCGTTGATAATTTTCTTCACTCTGTTCAATTGGAGAATTTATTGTTCCAAAATATTTTAATTGAAAATTAAGGTCATTATTTTTATCGATACCACTTATTGTAAATTTATTTAAGAGTAATTTTATTTCTGATTCCGCATCATCTCTATCCATTCCGATGTCTTTAGCAGGGAAGGATTTTTTTGTCAGTTCAACATTTAATCCCTCGGTAAGTAATTCAACATTAAAAGCTTCATTTAAAGTAAATGAAAAACGATCACCTAATATTCTCGAATTGACCGTTACATCATCAACTACCTCAATAAAAGATTGTTGTGGTATTATTTTAACATTAAGCTCATGATGTATATTTGTACTTTGAGCAAAAATTGCAAAAGTTAAAAAGAAAAAAGATAAAAATAATTTTTTCATAATTTCTGTTTCCTTCCCTATAAATATTCAATTAAGATTCAATAAAAGTAATAATCTTAAATAATGTAAAAATCGTTTAATCTTTGAGTCATTTAACATAAACTTCAACTGGATCTTTAATTTCCAAATATTTATTAATTACTTTTATTACGTCTTGCGTTGTTACGGTTTTAATTGCTTCAAGTATTTTGGAGTCGTGATTAACATCATTATAAAAATACTTTGAGTGACCTAAATAATAAGCCTGGTTTATGCTAGAAAGCCGTCGGAACATCATTCTACCAAGGTACATATTGACGGACCTTTTTACAGAAGACTCAGTGATATTGTTTGTAAAATCTTTTGTAAAAAATTCTGGAAATTGAGGAATAATAGTTTCAACATTTTCGGGTCTTGTCCCCATGTTAATGTAAAACATTGCCTTGTCTTCAATTATATCAATTCCAGCGGACATACGGTAAGCCAGTCCTTGTTTTTCACGAATATCAAAGATAATATGATCAGAGAGTAGTAATGATAATACTTTTAAAGCGGCTTTATCATTCTCGTCAATATTTTTTTGAAATCCATAGTATAAATATGATTGTTCACCACCGCCGTCAATATCGACCTTTATTGGCACAGAAACACCTTTAAATTTCTTGATAAAACCTAGTTCATTATTTGGGGCTGAAATTTCACCTTTAAATTCATCAAAATACTTGTCAATCTCAACGGGCAAGGCCGGGGAAACAACAGAGATTATCATATTTGAAGGAGTAAAGTAAACTTTTCCAAATTCAATTAAACTTTCGTAAGTTAATTCTTTTTCCGGCGAAAACTTTTCCTCTTCATAAAGAACCGATTCCAATTTCGATTCAAATATTTTATTTGCCATGTTACCATGCCCCATCATCGAAGGCATTTTAGATTTTCCGCTCGCATGTTCAAATTCTTCTCTTGTTGGAACAAACGAAAGCATCTGCCCGTTTAAAAAATCAACAGCAGCACTAATATTATCTGCCAGGCCTTCTGCTCTTATGTAGCCAAACTCTGGACTTAAATAAACATTATCCATTGGAATAAAAGGATTGTCGTTTACGGTAAAAGTAAACCCATATTTAGCACTTATTTTTTGTATTTCAGGATTTTCCATTCTTTTACCAAAAGCATCATGCCAAATCTTTGCGGCGTCCTTTCCAAATTCAGTTTCGTATAGGGCTTTGTTTTTTAGCAAATAATGAATAGCAAGAAGGTCGCTTCCTTTGCTTTGTTTGGCAATTATGGTTGCTTTTCCCTCTTTACTTTCAAAGACCTTTACCATACTTTCTTCAGGCTCAGCCTGTTCATTGCTTTTTTCTTGGGGATGTTGAACAATAGTAATATAATCTTTTTGGAGTGAAAAATCTTTTAAGTCCTTTGATGCTGAAATAAACCCCTTACCCGAATATGAAGTAAGTATTTGTTCAATTCCATACTCTGCAAACAATCCGGCATTATAAATGCCGAACATATGAGGCTTTTCGGTGTTTTGCAAAAATCTTGTTCTTGCTTTAATTGATTCGGTTTCTATAGTTTCTTTAGGAATTGTAAAATTGATATTGAATAGTATATCTTGAAGTTGACTTCTAATTGGTTTAATATTTTTATCATCTTTCAAAATAAGGGTTGTTTGTAAATAGTTTTTTACTGGAAATTGTCTTGTCGTAAATTCAAGGCCTTCAATTTGATCAGGATACAATTTATTCAATTCAGCCTTAATACTATCTTTCTTATTATCTAAAACAAGTTGCACAAGTTCAAAAAATTCTAAATTTTCAGGCTGACTAATTTCAAAAAATAACTGAAGCTGAGTATTTTCTCCATTGTAAAATCGATGAATTGCATTATTGTAATTTGAGTGAGTAAAGTTTTCAAATCCCGATTTAAACTTACTGTTAATAGGATAATTAACAACACCGGGCTTTACCTTACCATAAATGTCTTTAATATTTTGCAGCATTTCAGATGAATTAAAATTACCAATCACACTTATGATCATATTATTAGGAACATAGTAATTTTTATAAAAATTGTAAACAGCATCTCTATTCATATTTTCTATTGTTGTATAAGTTCCTAGTGTAGGAAGAGAAAGGGCGTGACCCTCATAAATTACTGAAAGAATATTCCTATCAATTTGCTCACTGCTTTTTCCTAAACTTTTTGCAATTTCTTCCAGCACAATTCCTTTTTCTTTTTCAAATTTTTCCTCCGGAATTACTGAATCAAACAACATTGCTGATTGCAACTTTATTCCTTCGACGATATTTTCTGCTGGAGTGACCATCATAAAGTTTGTATAGTATTCTGCAGTATTTGCATTATTATATCCGCCAATTATATCAGTTGAATCATATAATTCTTTTTGAGTCATAGTTGTTGTGCCATTAAAAAGGAGATGTTCCAGCATATGACTCATACCGCTGGTAGCAAAATTTTCATAGGCGGATCCGACCTTTACAACAGTGTTAACTCCAACCATTGGCAAAGAAGGTTTTTCAATTAACATAACTTCGATACCATTATCTAAAAGATAGATAGAAACTCCTTCAGGTAAAGGAGTTAAATTATCTTGGCCAACACTTAAGGTTGAAAAAAGAATTACGATAATTATTGACAGTAATAATCTTATTTTATTTAATTTCATAAATGGTTTTACTCCGGATAATAATTATATTATAATTCCTTAACTTAATAAAAGTTCTTTTTCTTTACTAACTTAAGGATACGGCAAATTGGGTCGTTGTTTGACTTTCTAAAATTTAATTAATAACGAATCATAACAAAAATTAGTTTTATCATGAAATATTTTAGAAGTTTAGTTTTACTGTTGTTCATTTTAATATCTTCTAATTCTTGCGACCAAGGCAATGAAGTTATTTATGTAAATAACGCAAAATTAATTTGGACCGGAGATTATGAAGTTGACGGATGTGGATTTTTTGTAGAAATCGATAGTATTGAATATAAGCCGGAAAATGAAAACATAATTCCACCTGCCTTTAAAATAAACGAACCGCTTAGTGTAACGGTTCAATATATTGATCTGCTATATGATATTGAGTATTATTGTGGGGTTTTACCTGAGCCAAAAAGATCTAAAGCAATAAAACTTACTTCGCTTGATCTTAATGGAGACTTACCTTAAAATTAACTGCTTGAAAATTGGATTGATGTGATTATCCAAACTATTTGAGCAATAATAAACCATGCTATTGCTGACAAAAACCAAACCAGAATACAAGATTTTTTTACTGATTTTTCAGGGTCTTTTTCTTTTACCAATTTGCAAATGTATCCAATCATCAACAAAAAAGTAATAAACAGGAAAAACTGAATTCCACCCATGATCCAATAATCGGAAGAGGTTAACTTATTTCCTAATATTTGAAAAAGCGCAATTAACATTTAACTCAATTTCTATTATAAATTTTATTGCTTCTAAACTTAGCTTTAAAATAATTATTTACAAAGATTCTGCAAAATTTGAGAATAAATAAAAACTTAAAAATTATTAAAGCATAAATAAGATCAATCCCGTAATGGTTTAATCACTTTTCCAATACTTAGCAAATCATCATAAAGATGTTCTGCAGTAATAATTTTTGATGAATTAATTTCAAATCCCGAAAATTCAAGTGCTTCTCCGACCCAAGTATTGCAAGTGTTAAATACATGATATTTATGAACAGAGGAGAAAAATTTTACCACGCCATTATATTTTTGAGATGAAACAATTATAGCATTTGCAGAATCGAGTTCAAAAGATTTAGTTATAAATTCACATAGTTTTTGATATTGTAAATCATTAAGCTCTAACTCAAAAACATAGTCACGATATTTAAAGATCTGAACAACCGGCAAAGCGTAACCCTGTACTCTAATCACACTTGATGTTGGAAACAAAATCGCCTTACTAGCAAGGAATAGATCAAAATCCTCGGAGCTTTGATAAAAATCAGCATCACCCCAGCCAATATCGACGTAATCGTAATACTTAAAATTACTTACTGCATCAATATTGCTGATAAGATGTTCATCAATCTTAAAGATAATCCCGACATGCCAATCATTTTTAGCAATGTAAATGGATTTAGTACTTTTCTCTTGAAAAAGAGAAAAAATTACACTTATAAGCAGGTAGCTAAAAAACATTATTTTATTTTAATTAAACTTCAAAAAATTTTTTACGAAACTAATTAGAGGAAGATGAAAATTAATAATTGTCTCAAGTCACAGACTCAAGTATAGTTTTTTGTTATTTGGAGATAAAAGTAAATATTAAAGGCATAAAATGGGAATTATAATTTATATTTCCGCAATGATTATTTTTTTGGCAGTTGGTTTTATAGTTACAATGAGAACAATGGTAAGATTTAACAAAAAATATTATTCAAAGAACAATTAAAATTAAAAATCATTGTATCAGTAAAGTCATCCTAAATTCCCAAAAGTGAATCTTCTAAATGAAACATTAGTTTTCCTCTCGTTATCTTATCAGCACCATCTTCTTTGTTTCAAAAAAATAATATTTTAAACGGTTATCTGCATTACTAATAATTAATCTGTAGAAATAAATACCGGAACTAAAATTTTCTGCATTCCAATGAATAGAATACCTTCCCGGTTCTTGATTTTGGTTTACTAAGGTTGCTACTTCTCTGCCAAGTATATCAAAAACTTTGAGTGTAATATTATAATTGTCATTTTGAGGAGCTTGCGACGAAAAATCTTTTAGATTCTTCGCTTCGCTCAGAATGACAGATGAAGAAGGAATAGTATAATTTATTGTTGTAGTTGGATTAAATGGATTGGGATAATTTTGTGAAAGATAAATCTCATTTGGTTTTGATTTATAATTTTCAGCAGAAGTTGTAATTCCATCTAATAAATAAATTAGTGCGTCGTCAATATGCGCTCTCCAGAATCCGTAACTATGTCCTTCGGGATAAAGTTCATATAAATAATCATATTCTTTTCCTGAGATTATAGGGAGAAAGCTATCAACACTCTGATGAATAGCCGGAATATGGTCATATTTACCATGATTTAAGTAAATTTTGATCGGAATATTTGTATTGTCTCTAAAGGCTGAAATAATATCATTTTCAATATAGCTTGAAAAAGCTGCGACTTTACCAAATATTTCTGAATGCTTCATTGCAATGTATAGTGAAATATTACCGCCAGCTGAAGATCCCAATACAACTCGAGATGAGGGAGAAGCACTCACACGATAATTTCCTTCCGTCCAAGGAATTAGTTCAGAAATAATTGCATCAGTAAATTTGTCTTGTTTAGCGTCAATATACTCAGGATTGCGTTCAACCGGTGGGACAAACAATGCGATCACTTTGGGAATTTTATTCTCAGCGATTAAATTATCCAAGATATTATTTGTCTTAGCAAAAGAGATATATTCAAGTCCGTCGTGAAATAGTAAAAGAGGATAATATTCAATTGATGTTTCATATTCCGGAGGCAAATAAATTTTTATTGATCTAGAATTATCTAGTATTTCACTTTGAAAAGTTGAAGAAATTAGTGTCCCACGAGGAATACTTGGGTCATAGTCAATTTCTTCCGGGTAATTATAATCAGGCATTCTTATTTCTGAGTTACTCCCAAAACCGCCAGGAGCTGTGTAAGGATTTTTAGGATCTAAAATCCACATACTAGAATTGTAAACAATTTTATAATCTAAACGTGCATCACTATCAAAGGTTTCAGTTCTATACCAAAAATTGGTTTCAACAATATTTGTCATTGGTCCGTTTGTTGGATCCCAACCTGTAAAATCACCAGCGACCTTTACATTGGTTCCTGAACCAATATAAATAAAATGAGCGAGCGTATCCTCGGTGATCGGGAATTGATCATTAGCTTGATTAAAACTATCTACTTTCACTTGTCTGTCTTCAAGCTGCAAATTATTTAGGTCATTTAAAAATTCAGAGAATGATTGGGCAGAGGCGAAGTTTGTAAAAACCGCAATAGTAAATAGTAATTTTAATATTCTCATTATTTTTGTTTCCTGCTTAGCAATGCCACATTTTCTATATGAAAAGTCTGTGGAAACATATCAACGGGCATAATTTTTATAAGTTTATATTTGTCTTCACAAAGTAGTTTTATATCTCTAGCTTGAGTTGAAGGATTACAGCTAACATAAACAATTTTCTGGGGTTCAAGTTTTAGAATATCATTGACAGTTTTAGGATTCATTCCTGCTCTTGGCGGATCCGCGATAATTACATCAGGCTTGGGTGTTTTGTATTGCTCTAATAAAGATAAAAATGATTTATTCAAATCTACTTCGAAAGATTTTACATTATCTATACTATTAAGTTTGCAGTTGGTTTTACCATCTTTAACCGCTGCTCTAACTGACTCAAACCCATAAACTTCCTTAACTTTTTGAGAAATGAATATTGAAATTGTGCTAGCTCCTGAATAAAGATCGTAAACAATTTCATCTCCCTTAAAATCTGCAAAGTCCAATGCAGTTTGGTAAAGCTTCGCAGCTTGAAAAGTATTGGTCTGGAAAAATGAATTAGCGCTTATTCTAAATTTATATTTTCCAATTGTATCATGAATTATTCCATCTCCTAAAAATACTTTTTCGTAATCTCCGTATGCCACTTGGGCTTTTCTCAAGTTTATATTATTTACTACAGTTGTGATAAAAGAAAAGTCGGCGACTAATTTATCTGTATACTCATTCATCAATTCGTCATCTTCAGTAAACGTAACAAGGTTAACCATAAACTGATCTGAACCAAATGACTCACGAAGAACCAAGTTGCGTAAGTAACCTTCGTTTGTTTGTGTTGAATAGATGGAGGTGTTTTTCTCTCTAAAAAAATCTCTTGTAAAATTTAACACTTTAGTAGCGTTATCAGATTGAAGGAAACATTCCTCAATATTTATTACCTTACTAAAAACTCTCGGCACATGAAATCCAAGCGCAAAGTCTTTGTCTAATACATGTTCAATTTTTAAATCTTCGTCGGTTAGCCACCTTTGAGGTGTAAATGAAAAATCCATTTTATTTCTATAATGAAAATCCTTTTTGCATCCAATTATTGGCAGCATCTCAAAATCAGAAAATCCGCCCATTCTTTCAAAAATATCTTTTACCTGCTCATGCTTATACTTTATTTGGGATGAATAATTTAAGTCTTGCTGCTTACATCCTCCGCAAACTCCAAAATGTTTACACCTTGCTTCAATTCGTTCTTCAGAGGGTTTAATTAGCTCAACCGTTTTTGCTTCCCCATATGATTTTTTAAGCTTAGTAACTTTTGCTTTTACAATATCACCAGGATAGGAATTATGAACAAACATTACGTATTTTTTTTCTGTGTCATTGCTAATATGTTCAAGCTCCGATTGGTTTATCCGCGCTATACCTTTTCCTTCAAACGCATAATTTTCTATTTTAAATGTTACTATATCGTTTTTTTTCATTTTATCTCATCTTTAAGACTAATGTTTGCAATCCCATAAACCTATCACCACCCAACTTTAGATATACATTAGATTCATGATTAATTTTATTTAATATTGTTTTGTAGTATGCTTTTTCATTTGGCGCGAGAAATTTTACATTCTCTTTTAGCAATTTTAGATTTAAGCTGTAATATTCTCTTAAAGTGTGAGAAAGGTTTGTTGAATCGATTACTTCAAAATTTCTTTCTTCATAAAAAGAATCTAAGTTATTAACATAAAGTGGATCCAAATTTGAGAGATCATAAATTTCTTTTATAAAATTTGGAATTTTATCTTCCAGCTTTACAATTTCACCAACACACAAATACCCGTTTGGTTTTAATATTCGCTTTATTTCTTTTATTATTTTCTTTCTGCGCTTATCTGAAATTGAACCTTGAGCATAAACCAAATCAAAAGTATTTTCCAAATAGTCGGTCTTCTCAAAATCCATTAATTTTATGTTTAACTCAGAATTCTTACCAGATTCTAATTGTGTAACTAAGAGTGATTCATAATCCTCAACTACAATATCAACAGTGTTGTCTGATTTAAGGAAAAGCATTTTTGCTATTGAATAACTGCTGCTACCCAAAACTAAAATCTTTAATCCATTTAATTCAAGCTTGCTTATCAGAAACTCATATTGTTTCTTTAAACCAGGCAAATATATTGGGTTTTCTTTTTTCATTATATTAAACTAAACGTTACCGAGATTTTATCTACCAATATACTTATCCACAGTGTTTTGCCATTCAATATTATCTATTACTTCTAGCAAGGCTCTATTTATTGGTTCTCTTAAATTGCTATTAGCAGGAAGAGCAAAAGCATAATTAATTGGGTCTAAAATTATTGGCAGCACTCTAATTTCGTTAGAGATATTTTGAGATTTAATTGAGTATTTAAGAATAGGGGCATCGTAAACAAAAGCATCAATTTTATTTTGTTTAATTAGTTCTATACCATCTTCAATACTATTTGTTGTAATATAGCTTAATCCATTGTTTTGTAAAAATTCTTCGCTAGAGGAAGTTTTTACTGTTCCAACTCTAACATCATAAAGATCATTCAGACTGTTTATTCCAACATCGAGCTGATTTACTGTTAATGCCGATGCAATAGCTGCTGTGAAACCGGAGATCATCACTAATCCAGAAAACATCCAAATTAGCGCAATAATTCTCCCGCCTGTAGTTTTTGGTGCTTTATCTCCATAACCGACAGTTGTTAAGGTAACAGCTGCCCACCAAAAACTTGCTCCTAATCCTTTAGACATCCCTTCGCCAAACTCATCTTTATTTTTCTTCCTTTCAAAAAGCCAAACTAATAAACCAACAAAGAAAAGAATAAGGAGTATACCCAAAATTACTTCAACAAATTGAGAAGAAAATAAGTTTTGAGTAATTCCCCAAAAGCTATTATCAACTTTATTGGGAACTGCAATACTTAAACCAGTGGTGAAATATGAATGTGTGAAATCAAATAATTTTTCCCTCTCTGCGGTTATTGTTAAAGGGGAAACAGCCACATCAATGTTATTATTTTTTACTGCTTGCAGCAGCCCGTCTAAATCAAATTCATTTAAATCATATTCGATTTTTAATTTTTTTGCAATTTTTTCCCAAAGTTCAATTGAAATGCCTTCCCATGTTTCATTGGAAAACTTAATCACAAAAGGTTCGGCTACTTTTGTCCCAACGGAAATTTTTTTATTTAATTGCTGTGCAAATACTTGGAGGGAAGCAATCAATAAAAGTAAAAGCGATTTTAATATTAATCTATGCACCATAAATCAAATATCAGTTTATTTTTCATTTACAATTTTTGTCGAAATTATATAGTCCAAATTTGGATAAACTCTATTGAGATAAGGATTCCCTTGAATTCTAATTGAATCTTGGTCGGGTTTTTGAAGATATTCAGCATTTATAGATTCAACAATTTCCATTCCTTTAATAACCTTGCCAAATGCGGGAAAGCCTTTCACTTCATTAAAATTAGATTCATCAAGCTGTAAGTTATCGGCTAAATTAATAAACAATTGATTAGACCTTGTTTGGGGTCCGCCTCTTGCAAAAGCGATTGTGCCTTTGCTATTGCTCAACTTCACAGGCTCGTCTTCAACCCCAAGCTGTGACCAGACACTATCAATTTCGGGAATACCTTTCATTCCCCACTGGACTACAAAATTTGGGAGTACTCTGAAAAACTTATTATTGTCATAGTAATTATTATTCACCAGATAAAAAAATCTATCAACGGCAAGAGGGGAATATTCCCTTTTTGATTCAACAATGAAACTTCCTTTATTTGTTAGAAACTCCACTTTGAATTCTAAAGGTGCTTGAATAGTTAGATCATCATTATCAGGGTTAATTAAAGGATTTCGAGAAGTACAACTAAAGGTTATAAGTATTATGGCAAAGAATAAGATTAGGTTTTTCAATTTCATGTTTTGTGCTCTGATTTAATAAGAAAAAATATGGCTTTTAAATGGTCCCAATTCAACAAATAATCCTTCGTTTATAACTTCTTCTGTTTTACGATAATAGGTTTTGTTGTTAAGAATATCTTTCAACTTAAATTTCGGTGGATAATTTTTTAGATTTAAGTCAATTCTACATTGTGAAACTTCTCGAGAGAAATTTACAACAACGAGTCTTTTTCGTTGATGAAAAACAATTTCCCAAATTAAAAAATTACTGAAACTTTTATTCCCATCCCATGCTACTCTACTATCGAGTAATTTCCAATTGCCGTATCTTAAAATTTCACTTCCGGTTATTCTAAGTAAATGTTTATAAAAATCGTAAGTGCACTGATTTATTTTTTCATTAGGCTCTCGTCCCAGCTGTACGGGAAGTTTAATTCTTTTTCCCTCAAATTGTCCATCATGATATAGTTTCATTCCGGGTATAGTGCTGATAATAATTGCAGCAGCTTTTGCTTTATCGCCGCCAAACAGTGTCATTGATCTTTCTTCGTCATGATTTTCTATGAAGCGGATGGATTTGTTTTGGTAATCCTTTTCAGCCAATAGGTGCCCTCTAATTTCACTTATTTGTCCCACTCTTAACCTATCAAGAAGCTTTTTATCATACGTAAAATCAAAGCCTAAACGCTGTAGTTCCCATTCTAAATCCCAATATGCTTCACCAATAAATAAAAATTGGTCATTAACTTTTTTAACTTCTGCAATACACTCTTCCCAAAATTCTTTTTCTGGCTTTTCATGTTTGCCATATGTTAAAGTGCCGCTCCAAGTATTATCGAAGACATTATTAAGTGAAAGCATTGCCATATCGCAACGAATGCCATTGCATAATTTTGTTAATTTAAGAACAGAGTCGATCATAAAGTTTCTTGTGGCTGGATTAAAAAAGTTAAGCTGAATTGTATCCAACCACGCAGGGAAAAAAGGATCTCTTCCATGTGCAAATAATTTTGTACTATCAAATTTAGACTGGAAATAAGTATGCGGATCCCTATTGTAAATTTCTTCGCTTGCAGATAAAAATAGATCCGGATTAGACTGAATAAGGCTGCTATGAACACTAAAATGATTTGATACAAAATCCAAGATCAATTTCATATTCATAGAATTTAAATATTCCTTCAATTCTAAAATTTCCTGCTCAGTGCCGATATTGGGATTTATCTCGTAAGAATCAATTGAATAAGGTGAACCGATTACATCATCATCGTGAAAATCTTTTAGTGCTTTATTGTACTCATTTAATAAGTCTGACTCAAAACAATATTCTTTAATTACGCTTTCGTTAGTTTTCCACACACCCATTAACCAAACATAATCAATTCCAATTTCGTGTAAGTTTTTCCAATAATCTTTTGGAACGTCTTTGATTGTAGCAGAATTACCGTTAACCGAAAATCTTTTTAGCCAAACTCTAGTATTAATTTCATAGATATTTTTATTATTTCTCATTCTTTCCATCCTGATAAAATTTCTAAAAATTAGAAGATTTTTACGCGGAATTTAATTGTCTTTTTTCGTTTCTTAATTCTTCATTTGCTTTCATTAAATTTATTACTTCAGGGGCATCCCCTAAATTTTCTATTTTAAGATTATTCTTTTTTATTTGCTCATCAATTTTTAATAGCTGATATTTCTTAAGAGTATCCGACGAATATTTAATTGGATCTTTTGCAATCTTACCGGAGCTAGACCTATGATCCCAAGTACTACTAATCTGGTATTCACCAAGTGTAATTGACAGAACATAATTTTTAAGTTTTTCATCATCAATTTTTTCGACCAAAGAGGCAGTGTTGTAATTTCCTTCTAAGTATGAATCATGCACAATTTTAGCTAAAGTCCCTAAAGATTTATTTGTGAAATCTTCAGGCAGAATTGTATCAAAGATATTGCCGATTATTTCTTCGTTACCTTCAAATAGAAGTTCAACTAATTCTTTTTCAAGCGGAAAAAGTCTTTTGTCAGTCTCTGATAAAATATGTGAACTTGGTTTTCCGTTTTTAGATTTGACGGTTTGTGTCGGTCTAATCACCCTGCTATTCTGCTCCAAATACTTATTCAGTTCAGTTTCTAAAAGCTTTTCGCGCAAGTTAAATTTTCTTGCTATCGAACGAACAAGAAGTCCTCTTTTTAGCTCATCATTAATAAATGCTGCTGATTTTACAAGCTCTCTTATTGCCTTAGCTTCGGTTGTGGGATTATCAAACATTCCTTGTGACTCATATTGGGCTGTTTGAAATTCTAAAAAATTCTTCGATGCGTTTACTAGTTCTTCAAAACTATCTTTGCCAAAGTTATTTACATAAGAATCGGGATCCTCTCCTTTAGGTAATGAAAGCAGTTTAACTTCAAAATCCTGTTTCAGCAAAATTTCAATACTCCTCATTGCTGCTTTGTTGCCAGCTTCATCAGCATCAAAAATAACCACAATATTTGTTGTATAGCGAGAAAGTAATCTTGCTTGGTCATCAGTTAAAGATGTTCCTGAAGAAGCAACAACATTTTTGACTCCATGCTGCCAAAGGGCGATTACATCCATGTAGCCTTCTACAAGTATTGCTTTATTTAACTTTCTAATCTCATCCTTTGCGTGAAATAAACCATAGAGAGATTTTCTTTTAAGGTAAATTGAAGATTCGGGGGAATTAAGATATTTTGCAATATTTTCTTCACCTTGAAAAACCCTTCCGCCAAAAGCTATTACTCTACCATTAGGTGAAAAAATTGGAAATATTATTCTGCCTCTAAACTTATCATAGTAATTTCCACTTTCTTTGGAGTCAATTAAACCAAGCAATTTTGCATTATCTAAAGTAATCTGATTATCTCTTGCGTAATTTACGAAATGCTCCCATCCATTTAATGCGAAACCCAAGCCAAATACTTTTTGTGTTTGTGTTTTAATTTTTCTTTTTGTTAAATAGTCACGTGCAACTTCACCATGTTCACTTTTTAAAAGATTATCAGAAAAATACTTTGCAGCTATTACATTTATCTCATAAAGCTCTTCTAATTCAGATTGTTCAGAAGAAATTTTATCATCTTCAAAATTCAAAGTTATTCCAACTGATTCAGCAATTTCTTGAACGGCCTCTATAAACGAAATGCTTTTATATTCCATTAAAAACTTGTATACATTTCCGCCTGCATGACAGCCAAAGCAATGAAAGATCTGTTTTTCCTCGCTTACGGTAAATGAGGGTGTTTTCTCTTGATGAAAGGGACACAAACCAATAAAGTTTTTCCCCCTTTTTCTAAGGGCAACATAGGAGGAAATTATATCAACTATATTCGCTGAACTTCTAATATCTTCAATCGTGTGTTCTGGTATGCGCATTTTTCTCTGTTGGAAAGGAGTTTAATTTAGAATTCTAATGTATTAAAATAAAACAATTAATGTAAATATGAATCATCTAAAATTTGCACTCATTCATTATCAAATTATTATATTTACATTAGAAATTGAAAAAGAGAAAATAAAAATGAACAATAAGTACTGCAACAGTTTAACAAAGTACAGCCGTTTTAAAACCCGTGAAGTTAAAATTGGAGATATTCCTCTCGGGGGAGATAATCCTATTCGAATTCAATCAATGACAACAACTTTTACCATGGATACAATTGCCACGGTTGAACAGACAATCAGAATGGTTGAATCGGGTTGCGAATATGTGAGAATTACTGCGCCAAGCATCAAAGATGCAAAAAACTTGCAGAATATTAAAGATGAACTCCGCAAAAGAGGATATAATGTTCCGTTAATTGCTGATATTCATTTTACACCAAATGCCGCTGAAGAAGCCGCACGAATTGTTGAAAAGGTTCGTGTAAATCCAGGTAATTATATCGATAAGAAAAAATTTCAGCAAATAGAATATACAGATATTGAATATGAGGCTGAAATTGAAAGAATTAGAAGCCGATTTTCGCCATTAGTAAAGGTTTGCAAAGAATATGGAACGGCAATGAGAATCGGTACAAATCACGGCTCCCTTTCAGATAGAATTATGAGCAGATACGGCGATACTCCACTTGGAATGGTTGAATCAGCACTAGAGTTTTTACGAATCTGCGAAGAATTAAATTATCATGATATTGTTCTTTCAATGAAGGCTAGTAACACTCAAGTTATGGTTCAAGCTTACAGATTGCTTGTAAATAAAATGATGGCTGAAGGCATGAATTATCCGCTTCATTTAGGTGTTACTGAAGCCGGAGATGGTGAAGACGGGAGAATTAAATCCGCCGTGGGTATTGGGACTTTACTGGAAGATGGTCTTGGAGATACAATCAGAGTTTCTCTTACTGAAGAACCTGAGGAAGAAGCTCCTGTTGCAATTGCACTTGCGAACAGATATAAAAATAGACAGGCTCATAAAGAAATACCAGAGATAGAAACTACGTCTTATGATCCATTCAGCTATCTGAAAATTCCATCTATGCCTGTGAATAATTTTGGTGATAAAAACTCGCCAAGAGTAATTGCAGATCTTTCTGATTCAGAAATAACAAATAAGACTTTAGCTGACCTTGGCTTAACCTATTTACCAGCACTTGATAAATGGAATTTAGGTGACCAAGCTCCCGATTATATTTTCGTAGGAGATCAAAATGTTGAGATTTCTCTGCCGGAAAGTTTGGATGCAATACAAAATTATAATATCTGGCTTAATAATTCGGGTAATCACAAAATCCATCCAATTTATTCTTATAATGAATTCATTAATGCAGAAAAAAAGAGTCCGCATCTAAATTTTATTGAAATAACTATTGACAATGTGTTCTCTGATAAATTCAATCGTTTGGTTGATGAGAAAAAAGTTGTTTTTGTGATAAAAACAGATAATATTCATGGTTATGCTGAACAAAGAAGGATTTTTAATGAGCTGGCTAATCAAGGGTTTCAGCAGCCGGTTATTATTCAAAGAGAATATAAAGACTTAAGTTTTGAAGATCTTCGACTCTATTCTGCTACGGATATTGGCGGATTGTTCATTGATGGTTTTGGAGATGGTGTCTGGCTAAAAAATGATGATATTTCACCTAAAGAAATTAACAGGGTTTTATTTGGAATTCTTCAAGCAGCAAGAGTTAGAATTTCTAAAACCGAGTATATTGCTTGTCCTTCATGCGGAAGAACTCTTTTTGATCTGGTTGAAGTTACCAATAAAATTCGGGAAAGAACCGGTCACTTAAAAGGAGTTAAGATTGGAATAATGGGATGTATTGTTAATGGTCCCGGTGAAATGGCGGATGCAGATTATGGTTACGTCGGTTCCGGCCCCGATAAAATAACTCTTTACCGCGGAAAAGAAGTAATTAAAAAAAGTGTTCCTTCAGCAACAGCAGTTGATGGATTGATTGATCTTATTAAAGAAGACGGGAACTGGATAGAACCGAAAGAGGCTTAAGAAAAGTAAAACGAGAAGCGAAATAAGAAAAACTAAAGGCCCAACTTCTTAAACTCTATAAAATGATTTTAGGAAATTGAGCTTTGCTTATACTTCTCATTAACCCTTATTTACTTCAGCAGCAATATTTGGTGAAATCAACAACCTTCCGCAAGACTCGCAAGTAAATAATCTTTTATTATTTCTTACTTCAATTTGTCTCTGTGGAGGCACTACATTATGGCATCCGGTGCAAGCACCTCTTGAAATTGTAACAACAGCCTTTCCGCCTAATGCCTTTCTTATTCTGGTATAAGTGTTATAATCAGACTTTCTTACTTTAGCAGCAACAGATTCTCTTTTCGTGCTTAATTTAGTTTCTTCTCTTTCATTTGCCTTAATTATCTGCTTTAGTTCTTCTTCCTTTATTTCAACTTCGGCTAAAAGATCATCCAACTGGGGACTAACTTCCTCAATGTCTGCTTTTAGAGTCTGAACTTTATTTTCAAGCTCTGCGTTTTCTGATTCATACGTTTGAATTTTTTCTTCCGAGTGATCAATTTCTTTAGTTAAGGCATCATATTCTTTATTGTTTCTAACTTGATAAAGCTGAGCTTTAAATTTCTTAAGGCTATTATTTAATCTTTCAATCTCGCTTTCATTCGACTTAATTGTTTCAAGCGCAGATTCTTTTTCCTCTTCTTTTTCCTTAACTGTCTCTTTGATGCTGTCAATTTGAGAGTTTAGATTATTGACTTCAATAGGCAAATCGCCCCTAAGCTCTTGAAGTGTATCGAGCTCATCATCAATTAACTGTAGTTCAAAAAGTGTTGATAAACGATTAATCAATTTATTTAACTCCTTCTATTATTAAAAAACTTTACTGGATTTGTTGAACCTGAATATTGTACAACTTTTACCGATTCACCATTTATATTTATTAAACTTTCCAATTTTCTTTTTACAACATTTAATGCCGGTATTTCGGTTTCATAATGTCCGGCATCAATAAATAAAATTCTGTTTTCGCCATCTTGAAATGTATGATATTTTAAATCAGCAGTAACAAACGCATCAGCTCGATGAGAAATTGCTTCTTGCAACAGTTCTGAACCGCTTCCGCCGCATACAGCTACTTTTTTAATTTTTTTACCGGTTCCGTTAGTGTAACGCAGATTTTGAATTTTAAGAGATTTGCATACATGTGATAAAAACTCACTTGGAGTTTTACTTTCGCTTAATTCTCCAATGACACCAAAGCCGAAGTTAACATTATCATTATTCAAAGGGTAAATATCAAAGGCAGGTTCTTCATATGGATGAGATTGATGAAGAGCGGAAAGCACAGAATTTAACTTCCATGAATCGACTAAAACTTCCAACCTGACTTCGTTCACGTTTTCATAATTTAATTTTGTCCCAATTACCGGATTTGTATTCTCTGATCCTTGGAATGTTCCGTTACCGCTTAGTCTAAAACTACATTTCTCATATTCACCAATTATTCCGGCTCCGGCATTAAACAATGAGTCTGCAACATTCTCTAAACTCTTTTCCGGTACAAAAACTACTAATTTAAACTGATTCGACTTTTCATTTACCAAAAATCTATTGTTTTTTAATTTCAAAGATTTTGCTAACTCAAAACTTACGCCATCTGTAGTAAAATCAAGATTAGTATGGGCTGAGTAAAGGGTAATATCATTCTTTATCAGCTTTTCAATTAATTTTCCTTTTGGATCAGAATGAGTGTTTAATTTATTAAGTGGTTTGAAAATGAAAGGATGGTGAGTAAAAATAAAATTGCAGTTTTTATTTATTGCTTGGTTGAGGGACTTTTCTGTTAATTCCAAGCAGAGGAAGATATTAGTAATCTCCCGCTTTGTTGAACCAACTTGAAGCCCAACGTTGTCCTTTTCCCACGCCGCACCGGGCGGCGCCCATTTTTCAATGAAATTAATTATTGTTTCAGCTATCATATATATAAAAAAAATGCACTTCGAAATTTGGAAGTGCATTTTGTGTTAATCTAAATTTTTTGAGAAGTTCCACAGTTAAAGAGTATTCTTTCTCTATATGCTATATAATATTTCAATATCTTCATAGTTTAAGCTAACTAATATACTATTTTTTTGAATGTTTTCCAATACTACTCTAATATTGAAATGGTATCCGGTCATTTATTTAATTTTTTTAAAGATTCTTTAATCAGATCTTCTAAGCTTATTTCAGAATTCCCATCAATTAAATTTCTTATTACGCTATCAGCAGTTTTATGGTTGTATCCCAATCCAATAAGAGCGGCAACTGCATCATCTTTAACAGTATAAGATTTAGTGCTAATAGATGACTCAGAATCAGATAATTTAGAAATTTTATCTCTAAGTTCAATAATCATTCTTTCAGCGGTTTTCTTTCCTACCCCGGGAATTGCAACTAATCTTGAAATATTTCTGTTTACAACAGCGTCTTTAAATTCATCCGCTGTAATTCCTGAAAGAATATTAATTGCCAGTTTGGGCCCAACACCATTTACACCAATAAGAATTTCAAAAAGTTCTTTCTCGGGTAATGTATAAAAACCAAAGAGCGTAAGAGAGTCTTCTTTAACTGATAGATAAGTGTGCAGAGACAGTGATTTTCCAACTTCATCAACTTTATCAAAGGTGTTTATTGAGATATTTATTAAGTAACCAACGCCATTTACATCAAGAACAATTTGCGTTGGTTTTTTAGAGATTATTTTTCCGCTCAAATGTGCTATCATATAATTTTAATTTTTAGTCAATTATTCTGTCAGGATTTTTATCAACAAATGATTTCCAATTATTCTTTGTAGATGAAAAAGAATTTACTTTTATTGAGTGGCACACTGAAACAGCCAATGCATCAGTTTCATCAAATTTTAGTTTGCTTTCATCTAAGTTAAGTAAATTCTTAATCATGTACTGAACTTGTTCCTTAGACGCTGAGCCGTTTCCTACAACAGCTTTTTTAATTTCTCTTGGTGAATATTCTATACAAACGATATTATTAATTGAAGCTGTAAGCATGGCGACTCCTCGCACATAGCCTATTTTCATTGCAGATTGAACGTTTTTACCATAAAAAGCTGTTTCAATACAAAAAACATCAGGTTTATATTTTAGAACTTCTAAATTGAGTTGCGAGTAAATATATCTTAATTTTTCGGATAAATCTTCTTTGGGATTAGGTTTGATTACTCCGGATTTCAGATGTGCAATTTCCTTTTTATTTGTATTAATGATCCCATAACCAGTTAAAATAGTTCCGGGATCAACACCAAAAATTATCATTCGTTTATTTATTCTAAAGTTTTATTCTTCAGTAAAATCAGCATTTGTGTAAACATTTTGAACATCATCGCTGTCTTCAATCATATCAATCATCTTCATCAATTTTTCAGCAGTTTCACCGTTAACTTCAACGGAATTTTTTGCAATCCATTGGAGCGAGGCATTCTCAATTTCTAATCCGGCATCTGCGATTGTCTTGCGAACGGTTTCAAAATCTTCAACAGCCGAAGTGATTTCAAAATAGTCATCTTCGTCTTGAATATCTTCTGCCCCGGCTTCTAAAATCAACTCCATTAAATCATCTTCTGTTTTGCCTTGTGCTGGCATGGATATAACCCCTTTTCGGTCAAACATCCAAGCCACAGATCCATTTTCACCTAAGCTTCCACCGTACTTTGTTAGACCATGCCGAACTTCTGCGACAGTTCTATTCTTATTATCAGTAACACTTTCAATTAAAATGGCAACGCCCCCCGGTCCATATCCTTCGTATGTCAATTCAAGATAGTTTGCACCTTCGACTGCACCGGTTGCTTTTTTAATTGCCCTATCGATATTGTCAAGAGGCATATTTGCCGACTTAGCGTTATCAACAGCTAATCTTAATCTGGGATTTCCATCAATATCGCCACCCCCTTGTCGGGCTGCAACTGTAATTTCTTTTATAAGTTTTGTGAAAATTTTACCACGTTTTTGATCTGCAGCAGCTTTTTTGCGCTTTATTGTAGACCACTTTGAGTGACCTGACATTCTAATGTCTCCTTGAAATGTTTTTTACTATTATTTGAAAATTATAAAAAATAAATTTGATTTTTTAAGATATTTAAACTTTCTAATTTTTAATCCTGACATCTTTAACTCTTATTTGAGGATATGTTCTACCTTCACGAACAACTTTTTCGATTGTAAAAACAATATCAACTAAATGGATATCCTTATCAACCTCATAAACAAACTTGCCTAAGTTAAAACCAATTGCATCGTAAACTTTATCTCCGCCATTCTGACAAAAAGTAGTTATAAAATGATTAGTGCCAACTATTCTTGGAGTTGCAACAACCTTAACATCCTCAGCCAAAAATACAGGACGCATATTGCCGGGACCAAACGGAGCAAATTGATCTAAAACCCTAACAAATTTAGGGGTGATTTCGCATAAAGAAATTTTAGAATCAATTTTAATTTCGGGTATTACATCATCTTCCTTTAAATTTAACTTAAGAACTTCATTAAAACGTTTCTTAAATTCCGGGATATTTTCAACTTCTATTTCTAATCCGGCAGCAGCTTTATGTCCACCAAATTGTACAACTAAATCTTTGCAGTCTTCAATTGCTGCATAAATATCAAATCCGGGAATACTTCTAGCCGAACCCTTTGCAACTCCATCAATTGACGAGAGCATTATAGCCGGACGATAATATTTTTCAACCAAGCGAGATGCTACAATACCAACAACTCCAGGATGCCATGAATCATGATGAAGAACAATTCCAAGCTCAGTGTCAAAATCTTCAATTTCTTTAACCATCTCTAATGCATGAGAAAATGTAACTTCATCAATTTTTCTTCTTTCTAAATTTTCAGATTCCAAAACCCTTGCAAGCCTTTCAGCTTCTTCATAACTATCTGTATTGAATAGCTCAACAGCTCTATTTGCATCACCCAATCTCCCTACAGCATTAATTCTTGGTGCAATAGTAAATACTATTTGTCCCGCAGAAAGATTACCTGGCTCCATTCTAGCAATTTTTATTAACGATTTTATGCCTGGTCTAGGATTTTTATTAATTTGTTCAATCCCAGCCCTGACTAGTATTCTATTCTCATCTGTTAATGGGACAATATCTGCTGCACCGGCCAAAGCAACAAGATCTAAGTATTTAAAGACCATATCTTTTTTACCGAATCTGTAAGCTATTGCACGCGCTAACTTAAATGCAACGCCTGCACCGGATAAATATTTAAATGGGTATTCACAGCCCGGCTTTAGAGGATCTAGTATTGCATATGCATTTGGTAGAATTTCTTTTGGTTGATGATGATCGCAAATAATTGTATCGATACCAAAATTATTTGCATAATCAATTTCTTCAACTGCAGTAATTCCACAATCTACGGAAATAATTAAATCAACCTTATCATCTTTAACTTGATTAATTCCGGCGATTGATAAACCATATCCTTCAGTTAACCTTTGCGGAATGTAAACATAAACATTAGCCCCAAGTTCTTTTAGGAACAAATACATAAGTGAAGCAGAGCATGTCCCGTCAACATCATAATCGCCGTATACGCATATTTTTTCATTATTTGTAATTGCATCTATTACGCGTGTTGCAGCCTTTTCCATATCAGCCATTAAATATGGATCGTGAATATCTTCTAGATCCGGTCGGAAATATTTTTTCGCTTCAAAGAAATTGGTTACGTTTCGCTGAATAAGTAGTTCAGCAAGTACATTGGAGATATTAAGACTATCAGCTAGTGCCAGCACACTGCTTTTATCCGGGGGATCTTTGAGGGTCCACTTTTTCTTTACCATAATTCTCTTGGTAGAAGAAAAATTGATGATCCAAGCATATAAGCCGAATTCTGTTCCCCATAAAAATGAGGTGGCAATTATTTGTCTAGATTTTAGATTGCTCTAAAATTCAAGCGGTTCACCCGAAAGCAAAGGGAGGACAACCCTCTTACAAATGAAATTGTAAAACTTTCTTACTTAACCTTGCACCAAGTGGGGTTTGCCATGATCCCAAATAAATTGAGATTCTCTTACGAGACCTTCAACATTGCTGCTGAAGCGGTAGGCTCTTACCCTGCCTTTTCACCTTTTCTCTCCAAAAGTCAGTTTTTAACTTTCTGATGAAGAGTAGTTTATTTTCTGAGGCACTTTCCGTAACTAAATATTTGCACATTTAGTCCCCGGGTGTTACCCGGCACTCTGTCCTTGGTGTTCGGACTTTCCTCTACTCTAGTTTATTGCACACGAGTAGCAATTGCCCAGCTTGAATCATCAGAATCTCTTCTTTTTTTTAATTTATATTTATTTTATTAAAACTACATGAATATAATAAAAAAGTTGGATTTTTTTTAGGGAAAATGTAAGTATTAGCTCAGTTTCAGAGTAATTTGCTTTACTCTTAAACAGTGAAATCAGAAGTATGTTGTTTTTTGCAAACTTATATTTAAAACAAAAGAAGTTCAATTTAAGTAAAAATTGAACTTCTTTTTAAGTGTTTTAATTTAATAGATTAATATTTTATTAAAGTTCCTTGTCTTTCTTTTGCTTTTTTATCCCACTCGGCAGCAGTTGTTTTAAGAAACTCATCTTTGTCCTTATTTAAAAACTCCATATCTAGGCCAATAACTTTTTGAGCTTTCTCTTTTGTTGAAATATCAGGTAGGTCAATTGGATAACCTACGCCAAGTTTTACTAAAACTAATGCTAACTCTTTTCTTGCCTTATTTGCACGGTCTATAGAAGTTCCAACAACCCTCAAAGCTTCAACGGGTGAATGGAAACCTAATGCATTTGCAGCGGCAACCCAGTCCCATCTCCATTGAGAGTGTCTTATTAAAGTTAATGCGGATTTCATTTGCTCTTCAGTTGCCCCGTTATCCCAAGCAACTTTTGCTTCAAGGTGGGCTGCAGCAAGTTCTTTTTCTGCGATTCTTCTCAGTTCTTCAATCTTGTCCTGTCTTTCATATACATCTTCCAATAATGTTGCAGTTTCTTCTCTATGGCAAACTTGGCAGGAATTTGCAACATTAGCTAATGGGCTTTGAACATGATGATCAGTAAATTTTACACCACCTTCACTTTTATAAGGCATATGGCAGTCAGAACATGAGACTCCTCTTTTGCCATGAACACCGGTCATAAATAATTCATAATCGGGATGCTGTGCTTTAAGCATGGGAGCTTTACTTAAGTTGATGAGTCCAATCGGAAAACTCATATTCATCGTAATATTTTTCCATATCATCAGCACTAAATCCTTTATCCCAAGGGAATGTTAAGTATGGAACTCCATCATGACCTTTTTTGTCAAAATAATATTCAACATGGCATTGAGCACAAACCAAGTGATCTCATTTCTTGCCTGCTGAAATCTTTCATATCCTTACCTTGTCTTTCAAAAGCCTCAACCAATGCAGGTCGAGAAATTTTTAATGCCATCGTTTCATTATCATGGCAATCCATACATCCAATTGGATTAACAATATCGTGCCCTTTCGACTTCCAACTTCCTTTGTAAAATTCTGAAATTCCGACTTTTTCCATCATTCTTGGTACATCGGGACTTTTACATGTCCAGCAAGTAGCCGGCATTGGATCGCTGTTCTCACCACCTGTTCTTAATGTGTTTCTAATATCTTCAATAGCATATCCGTGACCTCTACCCTGATTATAATCTTTTGAGAATCCATAACCTGCCCACATAACAACCAGTTCAGGGTAAATCTCAAGATAATCTCTCATTACTGATCCGCCATGCTTGCTGGCAAAATCGGTCTCTAATGTTTTTCTGTAAGATTCGTACTGGCGAGGAAAGTTTTCACCCCAGACTTCATTTCTTGCTTCGCCGTCTGGGATTGGTCGTATCATTTGTAGAGTATAATATGCTTCGTTCTTTCGTTCAAAAATTGATGTAGCAAAAACAGCTAATAATATTACTAAAATTACAGTTACAATAAATAATAGCCATCCAAGTTTTGGATTTTGAACAATTTTTTCACTTATTGATTTCATATAATGCCTTAAATTATTTTTTGTAAAAATTATTTCGATTTAATCCATGCAGGTATAACTGGACCAAGTTCCGGTCTTATAATATTTGGTGATGATGACAAACTATGTACTCTACCATGCGGTGTCTCTCTATGACAGTTCCAGCATAGTCTATCGGTATCATCGTTTATACTTCCTGCACCAATTGCACGTAATGAAACCGGGTGTAGATAATTTGCATGGCATCTAATGCAATTTTCTTGCACAACATCTCTACCCGCATCTTTAATTCTTATTACTTGGGGTTCCATTCTGAAAGTAAACATTGATGCATGTCTAAAACCATCACTGGCCTTAAACATATATTTGCGAATTATGTTATCCTGCGGAACATGACAATCATTGCATGTTGTTACTCTTCCGTGGCTTCCTTTTTCCCAAGACGCATATTCTGGATACATAACATGACAATTAACGCATGTTTGCGGATCATCTGATAGATATGAGGCAGCATTGGAGATATTAAGAATGTGAATTCCTAATCCAACTATAATTCCCAAAAGGATAACTACAGAAAATCTCCAGTTCGGCGGCGGTAGTAAATATTGCAATTAATACTTTTTTTGTTTTTTATCTGCATTAACAACCTCTTTTATAAATTTACAACTGCCATTAAATACATCCAAGTTGCAGCTATCTTCACCTTTGAGTTTGCTTAAATATATCTCCAGGGATAAATAATGAAAATGCCGCCACTAAATTTAACTGCACTATTATAAGAATATATCAAAGTTAAGTCAACTTCAGTACCAAAACTCGTTAATTTTTTGACTTGGCGAATCACTTATAGTATAAAGTAATCTTCACTGGAGAATTAAACAATATGGAAAGCTAATGCCGCTCTTAAATTTGTTAGCAGGAGAAATTGCTAACTTTTGCATGGATATCCATTAAACCTAAACCATAAGTATTATTTGGAATATCAATAAAATAATCCATAAAACCATAATATTTATGATTTGTTGCATATAGTGTATTAAAGACATTATACTTTCATTGTCTGAAGCTCCATTATCATCACCACTTAAGTAATCAATACCTACGCCCACATTGGGTTTTATTAGAGTATTAAAGCTATATTTTAAATTTAATGCAAACATATATGCAGCAATATCAACTATCTTTCATGTAACTGAACCGAATCTGATAAGCAGCTTCAACTTCATGAGAAAAATTACCTATATTTCCGTTGATATAAATACCCATAGTATAGCGACTTAAGTCACTTCCAATTTCAAAATCACTAATAAAGAAACGGTTGGATTTTATAATTATCAATCACTTTTAAATTGCCGTAATGCCCAATAAGATTGAATCATTTGTATCGCCAGGCTTCGCTTTTCATTTATTTGTGCAGTAGAAGAAATCAATATCTATTTTTTCTGTATTTAACTGGAGAACTACCACCATCGAAACTTCGCCTACATTATGCCACCCAACAGCGCCAATTAGTCTTTGCGGTCCGTAAGATAATTCCATACGACCGAGCTTTAAGTTAAAAGGTAAATCAAAGAGTTTGTTTACATTAAAATAAGCTTGATGAAGATCAATGTTATCAGTACTGGTAAGCGTATTAGGCTCAGTTCCGTAAATACGTGAATCTTGAATCTGAACAAATCCCTCAATATTTTCCGTTGGCGAAAACTTCAATCCCAATCTGGTTCTCAATTCAGTAAAGTTGTTTGAAGGTAAATCACTGTTAAAGTCTTTATTGTCCATTTGAAATCTAGGTCTTATTTCTGCAGAAACATCAAAATTACTTTGGGCAATAATTAAGCTGAGATTAATCGTAAAAAAGAGAAAGATTATACTTTTTTTCATAAAACCCCACTTATTAGGAATAAATTATCTGATATATAAACATAAAATTTTATCTAATTATATCAATTTTTAATCACAATTTTATATCATTTTCAATTTTTTAATAATTGTTGTGAAGATGCTTCTCTATTCAGTTTTTTAACATCCTCCGAACTTCTTATATGGCCGATTGAATTTTTCTGCTTATATAATTTAATATATTGATCTTTACTTATATCATTTTGCCAATATCCGGATATCATTCCAATTGAAATAATTATGAAATAAATGCCAACAACGCCCGCGGCAATCCATTTTTTAGAGAATTTTTTATTACCAATGACAGGTTTTAGGTCAAGTGTATCTTTAACTGGACATGCATCCACGCAGCTCATACAAGTTGAACATTCATCAGAAAAAACTGTAGTAACTTTATCAACTTTAATAAATGATGGGCAAGCTTTTGCACAGAGGTTACAGTCGATGCAAGACTCTTTATTCCTCTTAATTTTTAGTGGACTGAGCAAAGAGAAAATGCCTAAAAGTGCACCGTAAGGACAAAGATAACGGCACCAAAAATTCCTGAACAGAACCGAGAGAAGCATTAACACTGCTATAACAATTAGAGAAAATTGAGAAATATTTGCAAAGAAGTAATACATCTTTACATCAGAAATTATATTATATGGCGAATCAAGAAAATACTTTAATGCAACAGCAGTCATAGATAGGAATATTGCGTTTACAAAAAACCCAAGAAGTAAATACTTTAAACCTCTTAAAGGATAATCAAGAAACTTTGGCATTTTTATTCTTTTCTTAAAAAGTTTCTTTTGTATTTTTTCGCCAAAATCTCCAAGGGATTCGGAGATAAATCCAATTGGGCAGACCCAGCTGCAGAATGATTTACCAAACACGAACGAAATTGCTAAAATTGCTACAAATATTACTAATCCTGCCGGATGTGCCGGATGAATATTACCCGAAAGGAAAAAATAATATAAGCTCATCATCGAACTGATTGGCAGGAATGCTTCAACCCCGGGAGGTCGTTCGTAAAAAGTAGAATTTCCTCCTGATTCTAGAAATGTTGTGAATAAATAAAACTCAATTCCTATCCATAAAACTATAGCGACAAAAAAGAGTTGAACGTACAATCTATATTTCTGAATTGGTTTTTCTTTATTTTTAATGATTTTAGACATCTTTGCTTCTTTTTGTAATCAGATTATAAATTCTGATTAAAATATACGGTAAAAAGAGTTTTTTGTCAAGAATAATGTTTAGTTTTTAAAACTAGGGGCTTGTTTTTTGCCAATCACTCTTTAGCATTCCCATTACGTAAAAATCAACATAATGGTTTTCAAAAAACATTGCTTCACGAAGTATCCCTTCTCTTTTGAAGCCAACTTTTTCATAAACGTCAATAGCTCTATCGTTTTCTGTGCTTACATGAAGTTGAATTCTATTCAGATTTAAAGTTGCAAAAGCATAATCAACCATTAGCTTTGTGGATTCTTTTCCAAAACCTTTATTCCAATTTTCTTTTTCTGCAATGGCTATATAAAAAATAGCCATTCTTCCCACCCAATCAATTCTAAAAAATGCTGTTGAACCAATAGGCATATTATTATCTTTTTTGCAAATTGTTAAATAAATTGTAGAGTGATCTTTTTGTCGCTGTTTAATTCTATTTAGCTGCTCTTCTTTGTTGGTTGGAATCGCATAAAATAGACTTGTTCTTGGTTCGGGGTGATTTTCTGAAAGAGCAATAATTTCTGCATCATTCTCATCTGCCGCTCTTAAGTAAATTTTTTGACCAATCAAAAAAGGATTTTTCATAATTTATCCCCTAAAATATAGAAATCGATCATGTTTTCTTCTGACCTTTATGCAGCTGCCAGGAAATGTAAAAGTTTTGAAATAAAATGTAAAAAACTGGTCCCAAAACCGCAAGAGGACTAATAAAAGTAAGAGCAACCCAAACAGTAAATCCATTGTTTTTTTGACCTAAGGATTGAGAACCTTCCAGCTTAAGATTTTTTGGTGCGATAAATTTACCAATTGTAAAATAGAGAATACATAAAACTAATGATACAATTGCAATCTGATAAATAATTGGGTCACTGAAACTCATCTCTGATTTAATATAATTGCTTGCCTTGGCTGTTCCCAAATTTATATTTAAGACCAGAATATAGAAAACATATTTATTCCATTTAACCAAGATTTGACTAATACCAGGGAAATATTTTTTGCTGACTAATGAAAGAAAAAAGGGAATCAAAAATATTTCAGCCACCGGTTGAAGAACATCAACAGAAGAAATTGCTGAATTGTTGTTTAAAATGAACGGAATTGCAAAGGGAAGCAGGAATGCAATCACAAAATTAGTTAATAGAATTGAGATTACTGTAAACTCTATCTTACCGTTCAATAAGTTGACAATTACAGGTGATGCAATAGCGGTTGGAGCAATTGCAGTAATAAAAGCAACTTGAGCTAATTGTAAATTTCCTATAGACCTAAAAATTAAATAGAATGTTATAGGAACCAATAGGTTTATAGATAGTAGGTATAAATGATTTTTTTGAAGATCGCTTTTTTTTACTTCCATCTTGAGGAATGAAAAAAAGAGCATAATCATTAGCAGATATTTAATTAAAAACGAATACTCATGAGTAAATGGAAATAGAACACCGATTAAAATTGTAGCTAAAAGAAGAATTGTTTTCATAATAATTAAATAATTTGAAATTTAAATTTAGCCAAAAATATGATTCAAAAAACTTAGCCAGAAAAATTTAACTGATTTTAATAAAAAGATTGCGTGTCTAATTATTTTTATATATTTTTCGAACCTTTTAGTTAACCAATTAACAATTAGTTAGGCAACTAATGTCACAACATATAATAGATGGCTCACTTGGTTTTTTGTTAAGCAAAGGAACACAAGCTCTTCATAAGCATGTGAATAGAGCTTTTCAATCTAAAGAGTTTGATATCACATTTGAGCAATGGTCAATTCTTATTTACTTATATCATTGTGATGGAAAAAGTCAGAATGAAATAGCAGAAAAGACAATAAGAGATAAAGTTAGTGTAACTAAAATTATTGACAATCTTGAAAAACATAAATTGGTCAAAAGATCTCTGGATGAGAATGATAGAAGAGTGCGGAGAATATTCTTAACCGATGAAGGGAAAAAAATAGTACCTAAACTTAAAAAAGTGGCTGATGAGTCCTTGCATAAAGCATTTAATGATTCTCAGAAAAACGATGTTGAATCGTTTAAGAAAATTCTATCTCTAATAGTAAAAAATTTAACAGGTGAAGATATTTTGAAATTTGTAATAAAAAATAAAGGACGATGGAAATAGTTATGAAAAAACAGAAGTATATAATTATTATAAGTGGAGTGGTGATTATCATATTTGCCTTCCTGTCAATGATGTGGCTGAGCAGCCTTAAGGAAGATCCACGTAAAACTCCTCCAAAAGAGTTAATTAGATACGTAAAAGCACAACCGATAAAATATGAGACAAGGTCTGCTAAAATTGTTGCACCGGGTAGAGTTTATTCAAATTCAGAAGTGATTTTAAGCGCCGAAGTAACTGGAAAAATACTGCCTGGAAGTATTCAATTCAAAAAAGGTCAGTCTTTTAAAAAGGGTGATTTACTCATAAAGATTTATGACAAGGAAGCTGGACTGAGCTTAAAAGCTGATAAAAGTAGTTTCTTAAATACTTTAGCAGGTCTTTTGCCTGATCTGAGAATAGATTTTGAAGAGAATTACAACAATTGGTATAATTTTTTTGAAAATATTAATATTGATAAGGATCTTCCCAATCTTCCCGAAATAAAATCAACTAAAGAGAAAGTGTTTTTATCAAGCAGAAATATTCTTAGCAGCTATTATAATATTAAACGTGCTGAATCAAATTTTGATAAACATAATATTTATGCCCCATTTAATGGCGCAATTACAGAAGTAAATGTTGAAGTTGGTGGAATTGCCGGTATGGGTACCAGACTAGGAAAGATAATTAATACCAAAGATCTTGAATTAGAGGTGCCCCTTGAAGTAACAGATGCAAAATGGATTTCTATTGGAGACGAAGTAAAAATAGCTGACGAGAATGGAGTGATTTATGCAAAAGGTAAAGTTGCAAGAATTTCCGGGGATCTTGATGTTCAGACACAATCAATTAGCGTTTTTATAAGCCTTAAAAATTCAAGCGAAAAACCAATCTTTAAAGGACAATACCTTTCAGTAATATTTGATGGTATCACAGTGAAAAATTCAATGGAAATTCCGCGTAATGCTGTTTTTAATGCAAACAATGTTTTCTTGGTAAAAAAAGGCTTACTAAAAAAAGAGACAATTGATGTTGTTAGATTGAATGAAAAAACTTTGTTTTTCAATGGTTTAAATGAGAATGACACTATTATCACGGAACCATTAATTAACGCAAATGAAAATTCAAGAGTAAGTGTAATAAAAGATAAGGACTAAAAATATCTGGTAACGTAAAAAATTACCTTATTGATTTTTTTGAGGAAAATAAATGAAAAAAGTTTTAGAAAATTTTATCAAATATCCATTTTATGCGAATATTGTAATTGCTATTTTATTAATTTTTGGCGGCTATAGTGTTTTATCGCTCAAGAAATCATTCTTCCCGGAAAGAGCCTCCAGATTTATAAATATAACCGTTGCTTATCCCGGTGCTTCACCAAAAGAGATGGAAGAAGCAATTACAACTAGAATTGAAGAAGCTATCAGGGGATTAGTTGGAATAAAGGAGTTTACTTCCACATCTTCAGAAAACTTTTCACAAGTTAGAATTGAAACATTGACAAATTATGATATTGATGATGTATTAAGGGATGTAAAAAATTCCGTGGATGGAATTAGTTCATTTCCTGTTGATGCTGAACGACCTATCGTTTTTAAACAGCGTGAAACAACAAACGCAGCTAATATGGGACTTTCCGGAGATGTCAGTTTAGAAAACCTGAAAAGGCATTCAACCAAAATAGAAGACGACTTTCTTAATTCCGGTATAATTAGTCAACTTTCAATTTCAGGATATCCTGCACTAGAAATTTCTGTCGAAGTTTCTGAAAAGAATCTATTGAGATATAATCTTACAATAAGTGATGTTGCAAATGCAATTGCTGCTAACAACCTTGATGTTGCTGCCGGTACAATTAGATCGGAAGAAGAAGAGATACTAATCCGTTCCCGAAATAGAACCGTTGATCCTAATATTTTAGCCGATATTGTCGTTAGAGCCAATCTTGATGGCAGCTTTGTGCGGATTCGAGATGTAGCAATGGTTAAAAAGAAGTTTTCTGAAGTTCCTAACCAATCATATTTAAATGGAAAACGGGCAGTATTCTTTAATATCAGAAAACTTGCAGATGAAGATTTAGAGCAGATCTCTGATTATATAAATGAGTACGTTGAAAAGTTTAATAAAGAAAATGAAGGTGTTGAACTGACAGTTACGTTCGATTTTAAAGAATTACTCGACAGCAGACTTGATTTATTACTCAATAACGGTGGACTAGGGCTTCTTCTTGTAGTAATATCATTAGCAATGTTTTTAAGTTTCAGGCTTTCATTGTGGGTTGCGTGGGGAATTCCCGCTTCTTTCTTGGGTATGTTCATTGTAGCTAATCTTGCCGGGGTTACAATCAATATGATATCTTTATTTGGAATGATATTGGTAATTGGTATTCTGGTTGATGACGGAATTGTTATAGGCGAAAATATATTTTCTCATTTTGAAAGAGGCAAGAGTGCAAAAAAAGCTGCATACGATGGAACTATTGAAGTTATGCCAGCAGTCTTAACATCTGTAAGCACTACAATTATTGCTTTTACTCCGCTGATGTTTTTAGAAGGATCGTTAGAATTTTTATATGAAATGGCTTTTATTGTAGTTTTTAGTCTGGGATTTTCTCTTATTGAAGCTTTCTATGTGCTACCGGCTCATCTTTCGAGTGATAAAATTTTAAGAAGAGTTAAAAAAGACAAAAACGGAATTAGAGCTAAACTTGATAAAATAATTTACTTTCTAAGAGATAAATCATATGAAAAAGTACTAAAAGCAACAATCAAATGGAGATGGATTGTTATTACTATTCCTATTGCACTTATAATTATTACTTTTGGAATGATTCAGGGGACTGTAATTAGAACAACATTTTTTCCTTCAATCGCTTTCGATTTTTTTAATGTTGATTTAGCATTTACGCCTGGTGCCGGAGAGAAGCAGACCATGCAATTTCTTGAAGATTTTGAAGATAAAATATGGGAAGTTAATGATGATTTGAAGGAGGAGTTTGCTGATTCAAACGACTACATCACATTTACTTTTTTAGGAATTGGATCAGCATTTCAAGGACAGGAAATTGGATCTCATTCTGGTAATATTACTGTAAGTTTGAGAGATATGGAAGGTGCACCTGTCTCAAGTTTTGATATTGCAAATAGAGTTAGAGAAAAAATCGGTACAGTTCCAGAAGCTCAAAAATTAACTGTAGGTGGTTTTAATAGATTTGGCAAACCGGTATCAATTAGTCTGTTGGGAAAAAACCAGAAAGAGCTTGAATTAGCAAAAGAATTTTTAAGAGAAAAGCTGGATGGATTTGCCGAACTTGAAAATATCACAGACAACAATGCTGCTGGTAAACAGGAAATTAGAATTAATCTTAAGCCGCAAGCATATTTTCTTGGTTTAACACAAAGTGAAATAAGCAGGCAAATTCGACAAGGATTTTTTGGAGGACAAGCTCAAAGACTTCAAGATGGTAAAGATGAGCTGAGAGTTTGGGTAAGATATCCCCAAGAGGATAGGATAAATGTTGGAAAACTGGAGAATATGAAAATAAAAACTGCTCGTGGAGATTTTCCACTTACACAATTAGTAGATTATGAATTAGATAGAGGTCCAGTTGCTATTCAAAGATTTAATGGTAGTAAGGAAGTTCGTATTGAAAGTGATTTATATGATCCTTATGCATCTGTACCACCCATACTTGCTAAAATAAATGAGGATGTTATTTCTGAGATGAAAATTCAGTATCCGGGTGTAGATGTTTTATATCAAGGACAGGCAAGATCCAGCGATGAATCAGTAGCTCAAATTCAGCAGATGTTCAGTTTAGCATTTGCGGTTATTATTATTATTCTTTCAATTCATTTTAGATCATTATCTCATGCGGCAATAATTTTAATGATGATTCCCCTTTCTTTTCTTGGTGCGGCATGGGGACACGGAATTCATGCTCAGCCCATTTCCATTCTAAGTGTTTGGGGCATGGTTGCCTTGTCTGGTGTTATAGTAAATGATGCTGTAGTTTTCCTCGCAAAGTATAATTCCAATTTATTGGAAGGAATGAAGGTTGAAGATGCAGTATACAGTGCGGGTTTGGCTAGGTTTAGAGCTATACTTCTTACAACGGTCACCACAACAGTGGGCTTGTACCCCATAATTTTAGAAACAAGTTTTCAAGCTCAATTTTTGATTCCAATGGCTATATCATTAGCCTACGGCGTTGCAGTTGGCACCGGCTTTATTCTAAGTTTCTTCCCAGCACTTATTTTGGTGCTCAATGATATTAAATTATTCATTAATAAAAAGATCTTTAGGAAAGTTGATGCCGTAGCTGAAGATATTGAACCTGCTGTAATAAATAGCAGAATAACATTTGATTAAAAATATTATTAGGAATTTTATTGAAATGAAATCATTATTGATAACTATTACAATTTTATTTTGTGCAACAGCTATAACTGCTCAAAATAAATTAACTCTTTCAGAAGCAATAAATATTGGACTTGAGAATAATTATAACTTACGGATTTCTCAGAAAAGTGTTGAGATTAGTGATGCAAATAATAGTTGGGGAACCGCTGGAAGATATCCAACAATTGATATAAGTGTAGCATCAATTAACCGATTTGATTCTAACGATGATGCTGATATTACTACAAATAATATTGCGCCATCTGCTCAACTTAATTGGACACTTTTTAACGGATTTAGAATATTCAATACAAAATATCAATTGGAAGATCAGTTTGAATTATCAAAGGGATTCAACGCTGTTGCAGTTGAAAACACCATTCAATCAATTGTTCTTGCCTACTTTGATGTTTTACTTCAGAAAGAAAGACTTACAGTTTTTGAAGAATTGGAAAGTTTATCAAATGATAGATTCAAAAGAACTGAAGCCAGCAAAGAAATTGGCGGGGCTGTAACTTATGAAGTGCTGCAAGCAAAAACAGCTTGGCTGGAAGATAGATCGAGTTTACTTTCACAAAAATTAAATTATGATAATTCCGTAAGAGCGCTCAATTTATTAATTGGTGAAAAGGATGATAAAGTTTATACAGAGCTGGATGATTTTACAACAGAACTGAATAATTATGACTTTGAAGATTTATTAAATAAAATGTTATCCAGCAATAAAACTCTTAGAAATCAATATTTAAATGAAATAATAAGTGAACGTGAAATTGATATTGCAAGGGGAGGTATGTATCCCAGACTGTCACTTAATGCCGGATATGATTTTTTAAACAGTAATAGAAAAATATCGGGACTGCCAAAAACCACAGCCGAATCCTATGATTATTATGGAAATCTTACCCTTAGCTTAAATCTTTTTGATGGATTAAATACAAGAAGAAGTTTAGAGATTGCAAAAATTCAGAATGAGATAAGTAAAATTGAAACCGATGAAATGACACATAATTTAACAAATGTTCTCACTCAATTATTTGAATTATATAATATTCAAAAAGATTTGCTGGAAGTTGCCGAGGAAAATTTAGCTGCAACGAAATTAAATTTGCAAATTTCTGAAGAGAAATTTAAGAGTGGTGCCATTAATTCATTCAATTTTAGAGATGTTCAGATAATTTATCTTAATGCTTCCTTGCAGAGATTGAACTCAATATATAATCTAATTAGCACGGATACGGAACTTGCACGGTTAACCGGGTCAATAATCTCAGAGAATTAAACTTGAAAAGATCAATAAATACTGCATTAATACTTTCACTTATTACGATTTTCTACAATATTGCAGAAGGAGTAATATCTGTCTATTTTGGAACCGAGGATGAAACGCTTGCTCTATTTGGTTTTGGTGTCGATAGTTTTGTGGAGGTTATATCCGGAATTGGAATTCTTCATATGATAATTAGGATGAAAAGAAGCAATGTAAATAAGCGAGACGGCTTTGAAAGAACTGCATTGAAGATAACAGGATTTAGTTTCTACCTTTTAACAGCCGGACTTATATTTGGCTCATTCTTAAATATAATAAATGATGTTAAACCAGAAACCACTATTGTTGGAATCATTGTTTCAGTTATCTCTATATTTACAATGTACTATCTTATGAATGCAAAACTAAAAGTCGGTAAAGAATTGAAATCAGACGCAATTATAGCTGATGCAAACTGTACTAAGACATGCTTTTATCTTTCATTTTTGCTTTTGGCTTCCAGCGGCTTATATGAACTATTTCAGATTTCGTATATTGATATAGCCGGTTCTTTGGGGATAGCCTACTTTGCCTTTAAGGAAGGGAAAGAGGCATTTGAAAAATCAGTATCTGAAAACCTTGCTTGTACTTGTCATGATTAATTCTTAACAATCATTTCTCTCTTACTTTTGATATCAATTCTTCTTCCCCTTTAGGTTTCCCCTATTTATCGCCTAATGCCTAATTTTAGAAATTTAAAGAAAATAAAAAAGATGTTGCAACATTAAATGTTATAACGTATATTAGAATTGCAAATAAAATAAATTGTCTTATAACAACAAAAAGGAGAATAAAATGAAAACTCTAAAAATAGCGGTACTATTATTTTTTACATCTGCAATGTTAACATTTGCTCAAACTAACTGGGCTTTCGATAAAGCGCATAGCAAAATTGGATTTAGCGTTTCACATTTAGTTATTACAGATGTTGAAGGAAATTTTAAAGAATTTGATGCCTCAGTTACAACTGATGGAGACAACTGGGAAAATGCAAAAATTGAATTTACTGCTGAAATCGCGAGTATAGATACAGATAATGAAAAAAGAGATGAACATTTAAGATCAGATGACTTCTTTAATGCTGAGATGTATCCCCAATTAAAATTTGTCAGCAAATCTTTCAAAAAAGTTGACGGTAACGAATATAAATTGGTTGGTGATTTAACAATCAGAGACGTAACGAAAGAAGTTGAGCTTGAAGTAGAACTTAATGGGACTGTTGTTGATCCTTGGGGAAATACTAAAGCAGGGTTCGACTTAGAGGGTGAAATAAACAGATTTGACTATGGCTTAAAATGGAGTAAAGCTTTAGAAACCGGCGGATTAGTTGTTGGTGAAGATGTTGAAATTATTGGCAAACTTCAGTTGATGAAAAAATAGAAATGATGATGAAAATTGAGGACGAAATAAAGCAAAAATCCTTTAAGTCTGAATATCAAAAACTAGCCGTGAATTTACTTTTTACTCACGGCTGGTTAGTTTCTTTTCAGAAAAAGTTATTTGAAAATCACGAAATTACAAATGCTCAGTTCAATATACTGCGAATACTTCGTGGTCAATATCCTGATCCGGTTTCTATTAATATTTTGAAAGAGAGAATGTTAGATAAAATGTCGGATACTTCCAGACTTGTTGAGCGACTCCGAATGAAGGGTTTGGTCGATCGAAAAATCTGTAAAGAGGATAGGCGAAAATCAGATGTTAAAATTACCGACAAAGGACTTGAACTCCTCAAAAATTTAGATTATATAGATGATAGTTTTCAAAATATTTTTAATAAAATTAATGTTAAAGAAGCTAAAGATTTAAATAATCTTCTTGATAAATTGAGAGGCTGATAAAACAGATAATGAAAACAGCATTAGTTACGGGAGCAAATAAAGGAATTGGTCTTGAAGTGGTTAGACAACTTCTAAATAGAAATTTCAATGTAATACTTACTGCTAGAAATAGAGATAAAGGTCTTCGGGCAATTGAGAAGTTAAAAAACCGTGATGAAAAGTTATTGTTTGTTCAAATGGATGTAGGAAACGAAGATAGTATTAAAAAAGCTGCCAAGGAAGTTCAGTCCAAGAATATTAAAATAGATGTAATAGTTAATAATGCGGGTGTTTTATTAGATTCTGAAAGCATAAATGAAGTAAGCTCGGAAAAGATTCTAACCACATTTAGAGTTAATACACTAGGGCCAATTCTTGTAATACAAAACTTTCTTCCTATAATGAATAAAAATGGAAGGATTATAAATGTTTCCAGTGGACTGGGTGCCTTTTCAGAAATGTCTTCTTATGCGCCAGTCTATTCAATATCAAAATCAGCATTAAATGCAATTACAAAACAATTTTCTTTTTCACTGGTTGAAAATAATATTAGTGTAAATTCTGTTTCTCCGGGTTGGGTAAAGACAGATATGGGAGGAAGTAATGCAGCGCGAACAGTGGAGAAAGGGGCTGAGACAATTGTCTGGCTTGCTGAAGAAGCTCCTCATAATTTAACGGGAAAATTTTTTAGAGATAAAAAAGAAATGGATTGGTAAATAATTATTATTCTGGAGGTAATCATGGAAGAAAAAAGAATCAAATATAAATCTAAAGATATTACAGTTAGTTTTGCTCCAGATGTTTGCATACATGCAGCGGAATGTGTAAAAGGTTTGCCTAGTGTTTTTGATACATCTAAAAAACCCTGGGTAAATGTTGTAGGTGGAACTCCTGACGAAATTATTGAAGTAATTGATAGATGTCCATCAGGAGCATTAAAATATGAATTAATTGATTTTGATCCAAAATAAGAGGAAGTAAAAATGGAAAAGACAAAAATTACCGTTATGCCAAACGGTCCAATAATGGTTGAAGGAAATTTATCGGTCAATAAAATGTCCGGTGAAAATATTAAAGATGGTGAAAAATTATTTTTATGTAGATGTGGTCAATCAGCAAATAAACCTTTTTGCGATGGCAAGCATAAAGCCGCTGAGTTTAAAGCAGATTGATAAAATCCTAATAGATAATTGTAAGCAGTCAATGGTTCTTTAAAAAAGAACCTTATTGTTTATATTCCCAGATATTATTATTTCGTTCTTAAAATAAGAGATCTTAATTCCTCTATTTCTTCTTGCTGCTGTTGTATAGCATTTATTAGTATTGGAATTAAGGTTGAATAATTTACTCCAAGGGTTTCTACCTTAACAAGTTCAATTTTTTCAGGATCTTCTTCTGAACTTTGATACTCATGAGTTTTAACAAGCTCAGGCATTATTGGTAAAATTTCTTGTGCAATTAAACCAAGTCGGTTATTATTATCAGGATCATCAATCCAGTTGAAACTAACTGGGTTTAGCTGACATTACTTCATTTAAACCATAATTTAATTTTTTAATGTTTTTCTTCATTCGTTTGTCTGATGTTTGAATAACCCCGTTGGTTGCGTAGACAGTACTCCATCTAAAACTAGAACTCCCTAAAGTTCTATTTCCATCTGATAATGGTGCGAAAGCAGAATTAACCTGAAGTAAGTAACTTCCACCATCCGAAATTTCCTCTAAAGAACCAATGCGTAATTCGCCATTTGCAACATGTAGCCGTGCACCAGGGGCCGTAGTGCCAATACCCACATTTCCATTTTTTCTTACAGTAACTGCATTTTCCCTTGTGCTTTGTCCTGTTCCAATTCCAATTTCGAATATGGGATCTGTAGATACCCATGATGTTGCACTTCCTCCACCTACATTATAACGGCCAACAGCCATTGAAGAATATGACTGTGCTTGAACAGTATTTCCCAGAGCAATGGAGTAAATTGCTTGGGCTTCAGCAAAATAGCCTCCAGCCAAAGAATAGTTCTCCTCCGCATCACTACTATACCCTAATGCAGTTGAGCCAAGTGCTAATGCGTCCGTGTTAAACCCCATGGCTGTTGAATATTGTCCATCCGCGTTTGAGAAAAATCCGGAGGCAAAAGCATAGCTGTTTGTTGCTTCAGTATCTCTTCCCATAGCAGTAGCACCAAAACCTTGAGCGCGCGTATTGTAACCAGAAGCAAAAGAATACAGCCCGATACTATCAGGGTTCCAATAAGTACTTGCCGCCCCAGTGGCAATAGTTCCTACACGAAAAGCGTGTAATCTTGGTAAAAACATAAGCTTATCACCATTACCAATTGTGTCTGCTCCAAACAATACATTTTCCCCATTGCCAATATGAAAAGTAGTTTTTGGGGAAATGCCAACTTTGAGCCCCAACCGACCATCACCAGTTAGCGATAATAAGTCGCCAGAAGCTCCATTCCAAAAATTAAGTCTATCATTTCTAGAATTTGATGCAACGTAAGCAGCAATTGTCCAGTAATTACTGCCATTATTATTTTTAAAATTAACTCGGGCATAATCATTTCCATTTTCATGAAGGGAGATATGTGGATTTGAAAGAGAGCTGTTATGGAAAATTCCAAGCTTACTTCCGGGAGAAGTAGTACCAATACCAACATCACCTCCATTATAATAGATGGAACCAGAACTTACCGTCCATGGTGAGCTTCCACCACCAGAAGAAAGTGGATTGGTTTTCCAATATAGGTTCCCATTTTTGTTGTACAGCTTATCTCCAACTGGAGTTGAACTAGCACCAACATCAGGTAAAATAATTGAACCTGCGGCACCCTCATTTTCAAATTCTAGTAGTGTAGTGGTCCCGTCACTAATGTTCAATTTGCTCCCCAAAGCAGCTGTTTTATCAACATTATCATCAAGTTCTGTTTTCGATTTTTTCTCTTTATTTGTTGTTTCTTTAATTTCTTGTGCAAATATTGAGAAACTAGAAAAAATAAGAACATATATTAAAATCTTGGAATGGTTCATTTTAACTCTCCTTTAGAAATTTAATAGTATCAAAAAGGTTTCAAAAATAATATAATACACATTATCTTATTTAGCAAACGAAATTAATTTATTTTTGAAGAACAAATGGATTTTTTTATAGCCCTTTAACTGACTAGTATATTTAAAAATGAAAAATAAGTTGGAAATATCCATCATATTTTTTAGCTTAAATATTACTTAAAACATTTGAAAGAAAAGGAAATGAGAGATTCTTTTAACCTCGCTCAGCTTAACCTCCTCACGAAATCATCACAGCCAGTTTGGGGAACAATGACTCCTCAGCATATGGTTGAACATTTAACAATGGCAGTTCAGTCTAGTACAGGAAAAATAATTTTTGATCGATTTATTACCCCTGAAGATAGAATTGCAATTGCAAAAAGATTTTTGAATAGTTCTCGCCCGCTACCAAAACTATTTGTAAATCAAGTAATAAGCGAAGTCATCGGAGAAGGACTAATACCACTTATTAATAATGATTTATCCTCTGCAATAAGAGAGCTAAAAAAAGAAGTAGATTACTTTTATGAATATTTTACAAAAAATCCTGAAGCAAAACCAATTAATGCGACTTTTGGTCCGTTAAATTACGAGGAATGGATTGCTTTTCATAACAAACATTTTACTCATCACTTTACTCAGTTTGGATTGATAGAGGAATGATATTTACTTAATTCTTATAGCAACAATTGTCAAATCGTCACTTTGTTTTTCAGATTTTGTAAACTTCTTGACTTCTTGAATAATAGAATTTTTTATTTCGGCAGCAGTACAATTATTTTTATTTAATTTTAATAAATGCTCTTTTAGTCTATTCTCACCAAATAATATTCTCTTGGAGTTCTGAGCTTCTGTAATTCCATCGGTTGTAAGTATTAATAAATCACCGGACTTTAATTCATATGAAGTTTCTTCATATTTAACATTTTCTACAATTCCTATTGGTAATCTTGGTCCCTCTGAATCCAAAAACTTCACATCTCCATTTGTCAATAAAATTGGTTTTGTCATACCGGCGTTGGCTAAAGACAGCACTTTATTGTTTACATCAATAGAACAAATGCATAGTGATATGAACATTTTCTTCTCAATTTTATTGAGAATAGATTCATTTACATTTATTAAAATCTTATTGATATTTTTATTTTCTTTAGATTCAGAAATTATCATTCCACTAGTCATTATCGCGGTAATTGCTGCTTTCATAGCTTTACCGGATACATCACCAATTACAATACCGTATTTACTTTGATTTTTATCAAACCAGAAATAATCAAAAAAATCACCACCGACTTCAAAAGCGGGAAGACAAGTACCGGAAATTTCAAGAAAATCATTCTCCGGATCTGATTGTGGCATAATAGATAACTGTGCATCGTGTGCTGTTTGAAGTTCAACCTTCATTCTTATTACTCTTAATCTACGTAAATAAAGCATGTAAGCCACACCCAAAAGAGTTAGAACAAGGAGAGCTAAAAACCAAAGTCTTTGCCAAAACGGAGGAATTATTTTAATGGTAAGTAATGTTATTTTATCATTCCAAAGTCCATCGCTGTTGGACCCTTTAACATAAAAATTATAATTACCGGGTGAAAGAGTTGTATATGAAGCGGTTCTTTTGTCAGCATTAACATAAACCCAATTTTTATCAACTCCCTCCAGCTTATATTCATACTTATTCTTTTCCGGCGCTGAGTAATCAAGAGCAGCAAAGTCAATTGAAAAAACATTATCCGAGTAAGACAGTTCTATTTCTTTTATTGAAGTAAGGGGTTGCTGGAAATCAATTTCCTCATTAAAAATTTTGAATGATGTTAAAACAATTGGAGGGAGGTAGTTATTATCTTTAATATTATTAGGATGAAAGGCGTTAAACCCATTTATGCCTCCGAAAAATAATTCTCCGGTTCTTGATTTATAATAGGAACCGCCATTAAATTCATTATTCTGTAAACCATCTTTTACATTAAAATTTTTAAATATTTTTTTAACCGGATCAAATTTTGATATACCGTTATTTGTACTTATCCAAAAATTGCCAAATTTATCTTTAACCATTCCATAAATTGCATTGCTCGGTAGTCCATCCTCAATACCATAACTGGAACAAGAACCCGTTTTCTTATTAAACTTATTAATTCCCCTACTGAAAGTACCAAGCCACAAGTATTCAGATGAATCCGTATAAATAGAAAAAATATAATCACTTTGTAAAATATTTGGATTGTTGGGATCAGAGTTATACCTTACAAATTTTTCTGTTTGTTTATTAAATTTATTTAGACCTCCACCTTCTGTTCCAATCCATAAAAATCCTTCTTCATCTTCAACTATTACTCTCACATAATTATGACTAATACTAGTCGCATCATCTGGAATATTCATATAATGCTTAAAATCTCTTTTTTCTGGATCAAACCTATCCATTCCCCGTCCGTAAGTTCCTATCCATATAATTCCATCCTTATCTTGATAAATAGCTCTAAGCTGATTATGATTTAAGGAGTTTGAATTATTTGGGTTATGTTGCCAATTTTCAAAATAGTTTGTTCTTGGATCAAAAATATCTAATCCTCCACCATCTGTGCCAATTAGTATTTTACCATTATTCATAGGCTTAACAACCCGAATAACATTGTGCCCAATACTATTTGCATTGGGATAATATTGATAATGCTTGTATAAATTTAATTTACGATCTAATTTGTCTAAACCATTGTGGGTTCCAATCCACAATATTTTATTATCATCTTCGTAAAATGACCAAATGATTGAGTGGCTTAAAGTGTTTGGATCGTTTTGGCGGTGCTTATAATGATAGAATTGCCCTGTCCCTCTTGACACCTTATTTATTCCGCTTCCGTATGTACCTATCCACATTATACCAGATCGATCTAAATAGAGAGATCTAATGGCATTAGAACTTAGCGACCTATTGTCTAAAGGATCATGTAAGTATCTAACAAAATTATCCTCTTCCGAATTATAAATATTTATTCCGCCGCCGTTAGTTCCCACCCAAATATTGCCAACCTTGTCTTCAGCTATAGCATAAATCTCATTATTGCTTATTGAGGAAGTATTTTGAGGATTATTTTGATATCTAATAAAATTTAGATTTTCTTCTTCTCGTTCGCTAAAAATAATTTTATTTAATCCATTATCAGTTCCAATCCAGATATTGCCTAGTCTATCTTCATATATAATCCTAACACTGTTGTCACTTAATGAACTTTTATTTTGTGGATCATTTTGAAAAATTTTTACTTCATAATCTTTACTATTTACCTTAATTATTTTATAAAGGCCAACATTTGTACCAACCCACAGTGATTTTTGTGAATCTTTAAAAAGGGAAATTATTCTTTTGTCATCAAGCACAATATCATTTTTTTTATTTCTAATTCCTCTATTAATAACTTCCACATTTCTATAGATCGATTCATTGACAATTTGAGTAAGTCCAAAATCAGTTCCCACCCAAATTATATTTCCATCTTCAATAATAGTATTAATATTATTATTGCTTATGCTATTGGGATTATTAAGGATGTAGTTAAACCGAATAAATTCTTTCTTTTCCGGATTGTAAAGATTAAGCCCTGAATTAAAAGTCCCTATCCAAAGCTGACCAAATTTATCTTCGCATAATGCTGTAATATCATTATAACTTAAGCTGTTGGGATTGTCAGTATTTCTGAAAATAGTAAAGGAATAAGCATCATAAAGATTAAGTCCGTCTTCAGTTCCGAAATACATAAAACCGCGGTTATCTTGTATTATCGATTTTACAATACTTTGAGAGAGTCCTTCTTCAAGAGAGATATGATCGAAAGATATATCGCTAACTTGCGATAGTAATGTGCCGCTAATGATTAGTAATACTATTATTAGCTTAAATATTAAGCTTGTTATTTTCACAATCTATATGTAATGAAATTATAAGATCTTTGCGAGCAGTAACACAAAAATAATTTCTTGCAATAAGTAAGTTTAAATTAACAGATTGTTAAGATTAAATAAACACTAAATTTATACCTCAATATTTAGCAATAGTTTCTATTGATACAATAAAACATAAAAAATACTTCCATTTCTAAATCCTAACAAAACTTTTACATTTCTATGACATCCAATTTATTGTAACAGCATATCTTAACATTGTAAACTTTCACAAAAATTAGGAGGTGTTATGTTTGCTATAAAAATGTTATTTACTTCTATTTTATTCTTAAGTTGTCTTTCATCGTGTAATGATAAGGATCCGGTTTCACCGGAAGATGAAATAATTCAATCTGAGAAAATTTCGGTAATGTCAAGAAACGTTTATGTTGGTACTGATGTTGATGTTATTCTCCAAGCACAAGACCCGACTCAAATCCCACTTTTAGTTGCACAAGCGTTTCAAACATTAGTGGCCACAAACTTTCCAGAACGGGCAGAAGCATTAGCTAAAGATATTGAAGAACAAGATCCACATCTTATTGGGCTTCAGGAGATCTCTATTATTAGAAAACAATCACCTGGCGATGCTGTAATGGGAGGATCAACCCCTGCTGAAGATGTTGTTTGGGATTATCTGGAAATTCTGCTGACAACTTTGAAAAGCAAGGGGCTTGATTATGAAGTTGTGGCACAAAATCAGAATTTTGATCTTGAAATGCCCATGTTAACGAAATTTGAAGAGCCGTACAACGAATTTGATGATGTAAGACTTACAGATTTTGATGTAGTTCTTGCCAAGAAAGGCATTTCTATTAGTAATGTAGAATCAAAAAATTACCAAGTTAAAGCGATCTTAGAGGACTTGGGAATAGAATTCTCAAGAGGTTTTAATGCAGTAACCGCAGAACTAAATGACGGCAAATTTCGTTTCGTAAACACACATTTAGAAGATGAAACAATATTAGAAGTTCAAAAAGCACAAGCAGAGGAACTTATGGGCTATCTGGAAAATGTTGATATACCAGTAATATTAGTCGGTGATTTTAACAGTGCGGCAACTGACGAACCCAGTTATAAAATGATAACTTCCGATTATGAATTTCAGGATACTTGGCTTTTAAATAAAGATTTATCGAACCTTGATGGTTTCACTTATGGACACGATTCAGATTTAAGAAACGAAACTGTTGTGTTTACAAAAAGAATAGATCACGTGTTTGTTCGAGATGGAAAATCCAGTAACAATATTCTTGAATTAGAAAGTGTTGAAGCTGCGGTTTTGGGTGATGAAATCAGCGATAGGACATCTTCCGGTTTATGGTCTTCAGATCATGGGGGAGTTGCGGCCAAATTAGAGTTTGTGTATAAATAGATATAAAGTGGAGAGATAACTCTTAGAAATAATTTATTATGATCCCGGAAAGAAAAAATTCTCAAGAAAAACGATGTTCTTTCCGGTTATTGTTTAAATTAATATTTTTATAGCAAATATCTTTACATTGAAGTATATTGCTTTAGTATCATAAAATTTCTCTCACCTATTCTTCTACTCGTTTACTTTCTCCATTGCTGATAATTGATTAAATGTTTTGCGAGGCTGATTTGAGAAAGTTGTCTAAGAGTCAAAGAAATATTATCATAATTGATTTTATTATTGTGCTCTTCTGCACTCTTGGAGTTTACAATATTATCCAGAAATCTGATATTCCCTTTACAGTAGGAACCCAAAATTCAAAGCTAGTTATTATCGGAACAGAAAATCATCAGACCCAATTTATGATTGGCGACAAAATCATTTCAATTGATAATATTAAATTGGACTCAAAGGAAGAAATTGAAATGTTTTTGGATGGCAGAAATCCAGGGGAGCTAATAAAAGTTGTTGTACTTAGAGATAATTTATTTCTGAATAAAACAGTTGAATTGCGGTCATTTTATTCCATTCCATATTTAGTAATAGCCAGCATTGTTGGGATCTTATTTTTTATTGTTGCAATAATTGTTTTGGTTAAATGCGAAAGGGAAAATTTACGAAATAGCTTTCACTGGGCATTTGTATTTACCGGCATGATCATATTAATGACTTGGGGGAATTATTCTATTCTTCCTTTAAATCTTGGAGTTATTACTAGAATTGGTTTTCATGTTGGGTACTTATTCGCTCCGGTTTTCTTTTTGAAATTTGCGTTTATATTTCCTTCCAGCTTAGATTTTAAGCAGTCAAGAATAATTCGAGTTCTTTCTTTAGCGGCAATTTTATTAGTATTTGCACTAAGCTTAAGTTTCTATTTCTTTGTAAATAGTAATGACCTAGAAATGATGAGAGTTTATATCTCAATTTTTGATATTAGCAGTTTGTTTATTGTCTTAGTCACAATAAGCGCAATTTCGGTTTTTGTTTATACATACATAACTACAACGAATGAGACTGACCGAAAGAAAATCAGATGGATTATTATTGGCTTTATTCTAGGTCCTTTTAGCTATCTAATACTTTGGGTAATTCCGTTCAGAATTTGGAATCTGTCAATCATTCCTGAAGAAGTTGTTCTGCTTTTAATCTCTTTTGTTCCAATTACATTTGGAATTTCAATTATAAAATATAGGCTAATGGATGTAGATATAATATTCAGACGAGGGATAGTTTATACTACAGTAATTACGGTTTTGCTAATAGTTTATATGATGATCCTTTCCATACTTACAACACTTTTAAATGTGTCTAATTCTCAAACTATATCAATAATTGCTGCAATTTCCATTGCACTTTTATTTCAGCCAGCAAAAACATGGATACAAAAAATTGTGGATCGAAAATTTTTTAGAATTAAATATGATTATAGACTAGCAATAAAAGTATTGAATAGAGAAATTGAAGGTATTTATAACTCAAAAAAATTAACGGAAGTAGTTATTGATTTTATTAATAATCAAATTCCTGTTAATAAAATTGGGTGTTTGATTCTTAATCCAAAATCTGATGAGATAGAATTAACATCACATAAAAACTTTGAGAAGATAAATGATAAAAAATTTCAATTTATTTTAAGAAACGTTTTACAGTTCGATTCCAACCCATTAACTTGTTCCACCAATATTGATCCTGAGGCGATCACTAAAAAAGGCGCCATTAAAGTAACTGAAATCAATAATATTGATCTCATTTTCAATATTAAAGACTCAAAAGGTAAAAATCTTGGATTTTTAATTCTTGGCGAAAAGAAAAGCCAAACAAAATATACTGCAGAAGATATTGATTTATTAAACACAGTTGTTACACGTCTTGCATTGACTTTAGAAAGAATTAAATTACAAGAAGAAGTTATTAGAGAACATCTCGAAACCGAACGATTGGAAGAATTAAATAAGCTTAAAACTTACTTTGTATCAAGTGTTTCTCACGATTTGAAAACACCGTTAACTTCAATAAAACTGTTTGCCGAAAGATTAAAATCATCTCAATATCTTTCCTTAGAAACGAAAAATAATTATCTGGAAATAATAGAAGGGGAAAGCAATAGATTGACGAGACTAATTAATAACGTTCTTGATTTCTCGAAAATTGAACAAGGGGTTCAGCAATATAAATTTAGTCCAACTAATCTTGTAGAAATTGTTAAGAAAGTTGTGGCAACAATGGAATATCAATTTAGCATAAATAAATTTGATGTTAATTTAAAATATTCAGCAGACGAAATTTCATTGAACATAGATGCAGATGCAGTTTCTGAAGCCCTGATGAATATCCTTTCAAACTCAATAAAATATTCTTCCAATAAAAAGGAAATTAACATTTTAGTGGAATCTAATGATGAGCATGCTTTCATAGAATTAGATGATAAAGGGAAGGGGATTGCTGAAGAAGACTTAGCAAATATTTTTGAACCTTTCTTTCGTTCAAATGATTTGAAAGTTGAACAAGCCGGAGGAGCCGGTCTTGGACTTACCATTGTTAAACATATTATGGATGCACATAAAGGGACTATTAATATAAAAAGTAAAATAAAAATTGGTACAAAAGTGACTTTAAAATTTCCATTGGTGAAATAAACGGAGATTGAGAAAAAAATGAAAAGAATATTAATTATTGAAGACGATCCAGCAATACTTTTGGGACTTAATGAATCTTTGGCTGAAGAACATTTTGAAGTACTTACTGCTAATGATGGTGAAGAAGGTTATCAAAAAGGGAAAAAAGAAAATATCGATTTAATAATTTTAGATTTAATACTGCCAACAAAAAATGGTATTGAAATATGCCAAGATTTAAGATCGAACGGAATAACGATACCAATTCTTATGCTGACTAGCAAACGGGAAGAAATTGATAAAATTCTTGGATTGGAAATTGGAGCTGATGATTATGTAACAAAGCCATTTAGTATCAGAGAATTAATAGCAAGAATAAAAGCTCTTCTAAGAAGACAAGTTGAATTTAAGAAGGAACTGGAAGATTACTGCATTTCGGTAGATATTTCAATAGACTTTAAGAAACAAGAGATTTGGAAGGATAATTCTAAAATTGAAATTTCTCAACTACGAAATTAGTATTCTAAAATACTTCATTCAGCTTGAAGGTGAAGTGGTAACAAGACACCAGCTGCTGGATGATGTATGGGGGTACGAAAATTTTCCAACAACTAGAACAGTGGACAATTTCATTCTGAATATCAGAAAGAAAATTGAAGATGACCCTTCAAATCCTAAACATCTATTAACAATTCATAAGTCAGGTTATAAGTTTGTGAAATAAAAAATTGAAAAATGATAATACTTTTACATTATCATGACATTTCAAATGCATCATTGTTGTTTATTAAAGTTAGAAACTTTAACAACAATGGAGGTTATGATGTGGTGGAAAAAAGTAATCGCAATTATAATATTTATTTGCTTCAATACTGTTTCATCTCAATCTTTTAATAAACCCATAGAGCTAAAACAAAAAAACATGGGAGGTCCAAGACTTGGATTAACATTTATTCATGGAGATGGAGAATTAGTAAAAACACTTAAAAGAAACAAGATGGACAGACTGTTGAGTCAATTTGGCTGGCATTTTGAGTATCAAGTTTCTCCAGAAAATATTCTAGGCCCTTCATTTGTAGTTCAATTTGTTCCATTATTTGGCGGAGTAGAATATGGGAAAATAATTCCAAGCCTAACAACAGCTTTTGGAATTAGGTTTCCTAATGGGATAGAATTTGGGATGGGACCTAATTTGGCGGTTTCCAAAGATAGCTATGATGAAACAGTAATTACTTCTGCACTTGTTTTGGCGATAGGAAAGAGTATCGATTATGGAGGAGTAAGTCTTCCACTAAACATTGTTTACGCAATTAACCCAAAGGGAAATAGAGCCTCTTTTATTTTTGGTTATGCACTATAAACTTTTTGGGGCTAAAAAGTAGGAAGACTATAGTCTAGAAAAATTTTGTATTCAGATTCTTGACAAATAAAATTTAGTGGTGAGTTATGAAAGGATTACTTAAAAAAACAAATAGAGTTTTAATTTTCACATTTTTTATGATTTCAAGCATTTGCTATTACTCGCAAGACAGTTCAAAAATTATTTTGCTCAGTAGAGATATTGGTCCAATAGTAGATTTAAATGAGAAAATAGAATACAATATTCTTCCAAAGTATAAAGAAAATTTTGTAAGTGCCATGTTTTATTTAAGTGCGGATAGTCTATACAATTGTAAGGTTAGACTGCGAAAAGATCAGTATAGTCGTAGACACAATTTTAACGCTAAATTATAATTCTATCAGAAATACAGCGATGAGAGTGCAGTACTTAGAGAGTATAAAAAAAGGCTACAGCAGCTTTAATATGCAGAATGTTGAATTGATTTTTGCAAATAATGAAGAGGTGAAAAATATTGTAAAAATGGAAGAGAGGAGTGTAAAGATCAGTAAAGAAATTAATCCCAAATCATATGAATTTACTTTTGTTAAAGAATTGCCTCTAAGTAAACAAAATATTGACTACTCTCAGTTTATTGAAAGAGACACTTATTTTGGAGTTTCCTTCGGAGTGTTTTATAATAGTGCAAGTTTTAAAGAATTAGGTAATTTATTCAATTTGCTAGAAGAAAATATTCCTGAACCTGGTTATGAAATTGCTAAATCTAATTTAAGTTTCAATTCATTTCCAATATTTAGCTTTTTCAAGTTTTATCATAATTGATAAGAACTTATGTATTGAGTTAAAGTATGGTTTTAACATAACACAGGGAATCACAAGGACTATCTGAGCTATACCACATTTCTTGCGATCTTTAGGTTACTTACAGCCAGTATTTGAAAAATACAAAGTTTTATGGAGCAATTGGATTTACTGGAGTAGACTTTGATGCTGATGAATAATTATAATGTCGTATATAAATGAATAATTCTGGGATGCTGGAATCTATTAAACTAAGTGGAAGGGCTATAGGAATTAAATTAAGCTTCGGAATAAAGTTTAATTTATCTTCTTCGTTTATCCTTGATTTAACTGCAAGTCAAAATTTTTACTCGGATCTAGAAATCATAAATACCGAGGGCTATCAAATACCAAATATTCCTAAAATAAACATTAATAGTTTTGATATTGGAATAGGTTTTTCTGTAATAAACAATTAAGGCATTAAAATGAAAACAATAATATTTAAAGTTTATTTAGGCTTGTTCATATTACTCAGTAGTTGCGTATTCAATAGTGAGATATCCACTTATAATGAACTCGCAGAAAATAAATCAAAAGGTAATATTCAAATAGTTACAGTTGATTCGACAGTATATTTTACAGATACTTATTCATACAACGACTCTTCAATAAGTATTATCGGTAAAATGAAGAAGAATAATATAGAATCAATTTACAAAGGAAATCTTCTATTTAGAGATATTTCATATATCCAAACCAAAGAAACATATTTTTGGCCATCCTTAGCTTTTGTAGGCTTAAATATATTTTTAGTTGGAAATGGTGTCTCAATGCTTACCTCAACCACTGGTATTGACGCAATTGTAAAAATTGTTTATCCATCTGAAGTAGGAGGGGGTTCTTGTCCTTATATTTATTCATGGAATGGGGAAACTTATAATTTGGAAGGTGAAGCATTTGGAACTGCTTTAGGAAAAGCGCTTGAAACAAGTTCAAGTATTGTTTTTCAAAAAATTCAGCCAGAAAATAACAGACTAAAAATTAAAATAACTAATGAACGTCCTGAAACCCATTTTTTAAACAAAGTTAATTTTACTGCTTTTGAAACTGATAAAAATATATTGGTGTACTCTGATAATAACAATAAATTCTTTGCAGTAAATGACTTAAAACAGATTAAAAATGCAAGTGATAGAAATAGCAAAGACCTATTAGAATTGTTAGATAGAGATGATAATAAATACTGGAAATCTGATTTGTCAAGTGCAGTTCCCAAATTTGATTTTGAAGATCAACTATTTGTAACATTAAAACCAATGCTATTTCTGATTCCTTATCATTAATTATTTCAGCAATAAATACTGAAATTTCTAATACAGGTTTCAGCTATTTACAGACAATGCTTGGAGATGAGTTTGTTAATTTCACAAAAGCATTGGAAACTGATCAAGAAATAATTGATCTAATGAAAGAAGCATTGCAAAGAAGTTCTTTAAAAATTGATGTTTGGAATGGCCAAGAATGGAAATTTATTGATTTAATTTATCCTGAAGCAAATCGAGTTAAATTCCGCAAGCTAGTAAGAATCCCTAATTCCTAAAAATGAAGAACAATGAATTAAATATAAGATTACGAACTCTTTGTGATGTTTGGGAAATAGATGCAATTAATTTTGACGATACTTTACCACAAAAATTAGTAGAATATAAACCAATATTAACTTCCTTCTCTTCCAGTCAAAATACTGACTTTGCTCTCCTTGAGCATAAAGATGACAACTATATTAAACTTTTGCCTGGTCAATCTATGGATTTGGAATATGAGGAAGTGAAGATTAAAGGTGAAAATAAATTATCATATGCAATAACAATTGATGGGTATTTATACGAATGGGTAATTGACAAAGGGAAGGGTTCATTAACTGATTTTGCAAATATTGAGACCAATACACCTAAAATAAAACTAGTCAAAAGCGTTCTAAGGAATATGGATTTGTTGTTGCCAATATTGTATGATAATTGGAAAGAAGTAAAAAAGAGATATGCTCTAAATTAAAACCTATACATTAGAAAAGAATAAAAATATGAGCATGGTATTAAGAGCACTATTGATTCTCTTACTATATTTGATTTCTTATTGTAGCATCTCAAACGCTCAAGGAGAGACTAATAATATGAATGAGAGTGAATGGGAAGCCTTTCCTATTATAAATTATGATACGGACGTTGGTTTTGGATACGGGGCAAAAGGCTTTTTCTATAATTTTTTACAGCAAGGAGAAAGTTTTGATTTAATCGCCTATAACAGCACAAAAGGAGAAAGATGGTATAAGTTTGTCTATTCTGTTCCTGATATGCAGAGAAGGCAAGGTAAAAAATATGATTTAGCATTTGATCTAATAGTTGACTACGATAAATGGATAAACTTTACTTACTATAATGATGGAGACGAACAAGATGAAAAATATATAAGAGAACCAATAGAGATTAGTTCAACTATTAGTCGTGCATTTAGCACCGACTTGGCTGCACAAATTCGGACTTCAATATAAAAGCTCTAAGTTGCTATCGGTTTGATCCTCTGGGAAAGTTAAAAGATTTAGCTCCCTCAAAAGTTCAACATATTTCCACTCCTATTTAATTTTAGAGTAGACACTAGAACTAACTTTATAAATCCGCAAAACGGAATATTAATTCAACTAAAGTAATCAATATGCAAAAGACGTAATAAATAAAAAGCAAAGTTTTTATAGAATAGGACTAACATTTCAATCTTACATACCAATGATATTGTCTGAATTAATTTATGCTTCAAGAATACAACTTCAATGGCAAACAAACACAAGTTATCAGAACAAGCTCTCTATTGGTGGGAATAGCTCTTTACGGGGTTTACCTCAAGATAGATATCTTTCAAACTCATTTATTTTATTAAATCAAGAATTAAGATTTCCAATTTTCTGGCGATTTAATGGAATAGTAGGAGTAGATATTGGAAATGGCAAAACCACACCAGGCTGGATTGTTAATCCGGTATTGGGTTTAAGATTCAATATGAATAATTTTATTGTACGGGCTGATATTGGTTTTGGGAAAGAATCAATCGGATTCTACTTTAATTTTGGACATCTTTTTTAAATAAATTATCAAGTTTATAACCAAAATCTTCTAATTTGTTTCTATTTGAATCAATAAAATCTATAATTGTTTCAACAGTCATAATCTTTGTTACACCATATTTAATGTCAGTTTCCTCTTCAACAATTACTTCTTGGCTGTATGGAAGGTTGGGCAAATAAATGAAATCCGGATCATTTGTATTTGGACGCAGAATATAATTGCGATGTACAGAACCAGATTTAACCATTCCGACTAGTTCAAAATTTGGAGCACCATCCCTGATTGCTAAAACAATACCACCGCTGAAGCCTCGATTGAAAACTGCATCAACGAAAAAGTAATCTTTGCCTATTACTTGTGGCGGACTAACTAATCCGTTAGTTATCATTTTATTATTTAGAGGGTATCCAATGATATATACCTTGGTCCCCCAGGTTAACTCATTAGTGTTGCCAATCTTTATTCTAGTCGGTATATATTTTGAGCTTATTTATTGCAGAAATTTCTTTTCCCACAATTGCTATGTCAGATTCAGAATCTAATAATAAAATCTCTACCTCATTGGAAACGGTATATTCAGGCAGTAAATTAGTTTGACGAATTTTGATAGAGACACTTTCAATATTTTTGCTGTTTACTCCAAATGAGTCCTTAAAATAAGTAATTATAGTATCAGGAAAATCAAGAATGTGAGCGCAAGTTAATAATGCAACCTTTCCTTTATCCGAATAAATTATTGTTGCAGTACCGCTAGCTGTTTCATTGCTTGTTATTTTTTTTACCGCTAAAGATTCTAAATTAATTAAAGGCAGATCTCCTAACTTTAAATTTGTATTTTCGTTAAATAAGTGACTTTCGTAGTAAACTAAGGAATTAATCATTTTCACTGAATTTATCATTCCGTCAAGACTTATTTCCCTTTCTACTTGAGGATAATCTGTATCATACTTATTATCCTTCAAACCAAGATCTGATACTGTTGTTACAGTTGTTGTGCAAGAAATAATTAATAAAGTAATTAGAATTGCTATAAAAGCTTTTTTAAACATACACACTCAAATGTTTTATCAAATACTATTATAAAATTATCTTAAATGAAAGATATTTATTTCTCTATTTTTTAGAATTATTTCCTAATGAAGTAAAATAGTAGAGGGCCACAATTAGTGGGAATAATTTTTAGATAATATGGTGACTTTAAAATGCTATTTTTTATTTGAAATTATTTTCTTTTCTCTCCAACAGCATATTAAGTATAATATTCCGGTAAATGGGAATATTAATAAGAAGACACCAAGGTTTAATGATTTTGAAATAATAGAATTTGAAATTACAAATATCAGAAATCCCACTATAATTAAGCTTCCGCCAAGACCTTCCCATTTCCAGGCTAGTATTAGTCCTGTAAACAAAACTAAAAGTGCAGCGGTAAAAAGTAATTCTTTGGCAGAAAGATCAAATGGATGTGGGAATGCTTCACCAATTGCAAGGCTGACTACAATAAAAATTAGTAATACAGAGAAAAGTCTTGCCATGTAACGTAATGAAGAGATTATATTATTTTCTGTAATGCTGAACTTGCTCATATTCCCTCCTTGTTATTCAAAGAGAAAACAGAAAAAAGTTAGATGGTGAAAAGATGCACAGAACATTTTCTGTTACTCAATTTAAGGTAAGAAAAATTGAGGATATGTTCAATAGAAATATGATTTGTTTATATTCTAAGGCAGAGAAATAAGTGCACTTAATAATTTCTCATACCACTGATTTGTATTTATATCATAGACTCCAAAACCGGCGCCAAATTCCCAATAGTGCCAGCTTATATTATTAACAGTTGCCAACTGGGATATAAATATTGTCCACAAATATCTTGAATCAATGTCAGCTTTATTATAGCTGCCAAATTCTCCAAGATTTAAAGGGACATTATTTTCATTAGCCCAAATAATCGCGCTGTTAAAATCATTTAAAATAGCTTCCCGTTCAGAAGTTGAGTTGGTCCATCTTGTCCCTAACCAGGCATCGCTTCCATCGACCCACTCAGCACCTTGATGAGTAAATCTAAAAGGACTGTAATAATGAAAAGATACAATTATATTATCATCATCTGGCAGCACCAAATCCTTCAATCCACCAATTCCGCCCCAGTTAGCTGTACCAACCAACAAAGTTCTATTGGGATTGGTTTTTCTGATTTCTGCAACCGCTTCCGAAAGAAACTGATTCCATAAATCGGCTGTGAGTAAATTGTTAGGTTCATTTAATACTTCAAAGAATAGATCACTTGGATAAGTTCTGTATCGCTCCGCAATTTGGCTCCAGATTGATAGAAACCTTTCTTTATGAGCCTTGGGATTTTCCATTAATTCGATATAGTGATGAATATTGATTATTACTGCCAAATCATTGCTCAGTGCTTGTTCTATTGCCCAATCGATGCGGTTAAAAAAAAAGTAATCAATTGTAAATGGAGCAGAGGCAAGGGCATGAGCCGACCATCTTATTGGAATTCTAACTGAATTAAATCCGGCATTTTTTATTGCAGTAAAATATTCCGCTTTTAGAAAGAGTCCCCAATCACCTTCGTTTGGAGCTTCAAGGGCATTGCCTAAATTTATTCCGCTACCTAATTTAATATTTTGTTTATAGGGATCGGTAATATCTGACATAGTATCTTCCGGGGCTAAAGGGTTATTTGAATTCTCAGAGCAAGCAGTTACTAATAAGAGAGCAAATAAAAATGTTAGACTTTTAATTCTCAACAATAAACGAGTTTTGTTCAGAAATATATGGGTTATCAATTATTATTATCATTAAATGATTTGAAAATTATTGCCGATTAAAATAACAAAAATTATATTGGTATTTGTTTGTATTACCAATAAATTAAATCGAAAAATTGTAATAATTCTTAAAGGAAGATTTATGAAACACCATTTTTATAATATGATTATTACTTGTGTTGTAATTTCCATTTTTGTTTCTTGTCAGAAAAATGATGAAATAATTATCGTGAACCCTGAATATGCTGCCGAAATTGATGATTGGCATTTTAAGAGAATTGAAAACTTAAAAAAATCAAGTGGTTGGTTAAACCTGGTTGGATTATATTGGCTTGAGGAGGGTGAAAATAGTTTCGGTTCTGGTAAAGAGAATAATATTATTTTTCCACCAAAGGCCCCTGTGAAGTTGGGTAGTTTCATTAAATCTGATTCAGTGATTACTTTTTTGTCCGATCCGGATGCAGAAGTAATAATGAATAATAAAAGAATTTTTGAGACCCAAATGAATAATGATTTAGTTGAAAATACTACAATCCTTGAATACGGTTCATTGAGATGGTTTTTAATTAAACGAGGCGATAAGTATGGAATCAGACTAAGGGATTTAAAAGCGGATCTATTAAGTGAATTTGAGGGGATTGAAAGATTTCCAATTAATCCCGAATGGAAAATTGATGCAAAGTTTATACCTTATCAAGAACTGAGGGAAATTTCTATACCGACAATTTTAGGAACAATTGAAACTGAAATTTCTCCGGGGAAGTTGGAATTTTTAGTCGATGGAAAGTTATATAGTTTAGAACCTGTTTCTGCGGGGAAAAGATTATTTATTGTTTTTGCGGATTTAACAAGTGGCGAGGAAACATATGGAGCAGGAAGATTTTTATATGTTGAGGAACCGGATTCAAATAATAATGTAATTTTAGATTTTAATAAAGCATATAATCCGCCATGTGCATTTACAAAGTATGCAACATGCCCTTTGCCTCCGGAACAGAATAAATTAAAAATACGTGTAACTGCCGGAGAAAAGAATTATGCTACCGGACATTAAGGGATAACTTTAGAATTTAAATAATCTTTTTTGGCGACTGTAAATCTTTCTTTTTGTCTTGGACTTGGGTTTATCTTCTTTAATTTCACAGTAAATGTGCTGCCATGTCCTTTCTTGCTTTCAACACTTATTTCAGCATTGTTTAGCTCAACATATCTTTTAACTAAAGCTAATCCTAATCCGTTTCCTTCAAAAGTTCTCGTATATCCCATTTCCTCTTGAACAAACGGATCGAATAATGTTGGTAAAAATTCTTCAGAAATACCAATGCCCGTATCTTTTATTTTTACAGTTAAGTGATTTTCATCAACATCCGTAATTATTTCAACACTTCCAGAGTTTGTGTATTTAATTGCATTATCAATTAAGTTGATAAATAATTGATTAATAGTATAAGAATCGGCATCGAATGTGTCGTAAACACTATTGGATTTGAGAATTAATTTAAGATTCTTCCTTTGTGCTACTGGTCTATATTCATTAAATATTGGTCTCAGAATTTCATCATGTAATTTAATTCTCTCTGTATTTAAGTCGAAGATCCCTGATTGAAGCTGTGACATATTGATAATTGAATCAATAGTTCTTATAAGCCTCTTGCTGCCACTTTCAATCATTTCGAAGGAATCGTTAATCTCATCACTTATATCTTCGCCCAAGTCATTTTTAATAAGTGAAGTAAAGTTTAAGATAGTATTTACAGGAGTTCTAATTTCATGAGACATTCCGGCTAAGAAATCTGACTTTAGTTTATCGGATTGTTCGGCTTTTTCTTTTGCTTCAATTAAACTTTCAGCAATTTTGCGTCTTTCTGTTATATCGCTAATTATTGCAATAATTAGTTCTTCATTTTCATAATTAATAATTGATGCACTCACTTCAATTGGTATTTCTCTTCCATCTTTGCTGATGTGAATGGATTCAAATTGTGCAAGATTTTTCTCTTCTAGCATTTGATAACCAAAGTCGTTCCAGAATTCCTTACTCCATTGCTTATCTACATCATATATCTTCATACTTAATAATTCTTCTTTTGAATAATTAAGCATTTCAACAGCGGCTTGGTTTACATAAACAAACTCTCCCCGCTTAGTAATCCAATAAATTGGTGCAGAATTCATCTCAATAGCTTTTTGGGTTACCAGCAATTTTTTGTTCGCCTCTTTCTCTTCTGTAATATCCCGAACATTTGCAAGAATGTAATCATTATTACTTAATGTAATTTTTGCTATAAATACTTCTACATCAAATGTTGAGCTATCATTTGGTCTCTTTGCTTTCCATTCGAACTTATACGTTTTATTGTGTGCAATTACATTAGTCCAATATTCATTCACCTTTTCAAATGAGTTTTCAGGAGACGAGATATCCTCAATTTTTAACCGAAGTACTTCTTCTCGACCAATATTATACAAATCTAAAACTTTGTTATTAATATCAATAATATTACCATCAGTGTCATGAATAAAGATTGCATCATTAACATTATCAATAACAGATTGTAACCTTTCACTAGATTTTCTGAGTTCAAGTTCTGCTAATTTATTTATTGTGATGTCTTCAACAGTCCCTTCAAAAATTGGATTATTAAATTCATCATAATCTAATCTCGCACTTTCTCTAATTATAATAATCGAACCATCTGCTTTTTGCCATTCAGATTCAAAACCAATTAAATTACCAGTCTCATTTAATTTTTTAATAAAATCTTCTCTTTGACTTGGGTTGACATAGCCTGCATTCGATAAGTTTCTATTTTGTAATTCCTCAACTGAACTGAATCCCAACATCTTTACAAGGGCATCATTTGCAAGCAAAACCTTTCCCTCAATATTAGTGCGATAAATTCCCATTGTTGCATTTTCAACAAAATTCCGCAAGCGTTTTTCACTTTTAAATAGTTCATCTTCCATTTTCTTGCGTTGTGTAATATTCTGTTTAATTGCAATAAAATGAGTGATTTCGTGAGTTAGTTTATTTGTAACAGGGGTAATTGTCATTTCTTCATGATAAAGCTCCCCGCTTTTCTTTTTATTTATAATTTCGCCAGACCAAACTCTACCATTCAAAATTGAGGTCCAGAGATTTTTATAAAAAACATTGTCATGCTTTCCGGATTTTAATATATTGGCAGTTTTACCAATTACTTCGTTTTTGCTATAACCGGTAAGTTTAAGGAATGCATGATTGCACCAGATAATTTTTCCACTTAAATTGAAAATAATTATACTATTAGCTGCAGCACCAAGAGCTTGACTCTGAAGCATTAATTGTTGTTCAACAACTCCAATAACTTTGTCACTTTCAGTTATTTTTTTGTACAAATTTACATTCGTAGTAGTGGTTTTTTCCAGTATTAGATTTTGGTAAAAAGTTCTCCTTGCATAATATTCAAATGCATACGAGATACTCATCCCCGCAATATTAGAAGCAAATAAATAAAATAGACTAATAAAATATAATTCTGTTTCAAGTTTGATGAAAAAGGTTACACTTAAAAAGTAAACCAAAAAAATTGACGTCCCAGCAAATGAGGCCCATGTAAAACGGAGTCGTAAAAATGTATAGCACCAAAAATAGATTAAAATTATGCCTATATAATAATAAGAATTTAATTTGGGGTAAGCAGCTAAAATAAACGAAATGTTGATCAAACCAACCAGTAAAACCGCGGTACTATATACGGGCTGAGTTAATTGTACATACTTGTTTATAATAAACATAGCAGAGAAAATGATTGCTGAACCAAGAACAACCCTTAGTAAAAAGAATTGAAAGAAAAGTTCGGGGACAAGGAAATAATCGAATAATAAGAAAGAAGAAAATAAAATGACTGCAGCGACACTAGAAATATTTATTTGAAGAATAGAATTAATATTATGGTTGTGCAGAAAATCTTCTTCTAGGACTTTCGGAAATCTTAGTGTAAACGGATTGAGTTTAACTTTTTGAGAATTTGAACCAACAGAATTATTCTGTTCAATTTCCTCCCAATTAAACATCTTTTCGAATAAGGATCTGATTATATTCAATTTTTTACAGAATTATTAATTTATTGTTATATAATCGTAAATAAGATATAATTAATTACTTTTATTTTTTGAAAAAAGGATTCTCATTTTAGTAATTTGCAGTTCGATTTTTAAAAATGATGTTTAATTGAAATTGAGGAATTTTATGATCGATAAATACAAACATGTAATTTGGGATTGGAACGGAACGGTTTTGGATGATTTAGATCTTTGTGTTGATGTGGCAAATAATCTTTTTCGTAAAAAAAACATACCAACATTAACCGTTGAAAGATATAAATCAATTTTTACTATTCCAGTTAAGGATTATTATATAGCAGCAGGATTCAATTTTGAGAATGAATCTTTTGAAATTGTTGGAAAGGAATGGATGGATGAGTATGAAGATAGAAAATATGAGTGCTCATTGCACGCCGGTTTACTTGATGTGATGGAAAAAATTAAAAGTAAAGGAATTGAACAATCTTTGCTTTCAGCTTATAAACAAGATAAATTAAATGATATGGTTGAAAAATTTAATCTCTCCCAATATCTGTCTCATATTGTTGGGTTAGATAACATTTATGCTGCAGGTAAACTTCATTTGGGTAAAAACTTAATGCAAATACTGGGAAATGGACATGGTGAGACTTTAATGATTGGTGATACTGTGCATGATTATGAAGTTGCAAAAGAAATTGGTTCAGATTGTATTTTAATTGCTGCCGGTCATCAAGACTTTAATACTCTGAGTAATACTGGAGCTGAGGTCTACAATACGCTTGAAGAATTTAAAAACAATTTACTCTAGTTCATATTAGAATTATATATTCCTTTAAATAGATTTGCCAATAATTGGTCATTTTCGTCTAAAATATCCCAAGTTTGGACTACATTTCCGTTTTCAAGTTTGCTCCATGTAATTCTGTTATAATATAATGCAACTTTTTTCCCTTTCTGAAGCTTGCTCTTTAAAATCATAGCTCCATTTATCAATTGTCCCTTTAGATTTAAGATTGTCCCTTGATTATCAATCCAAAGTTGATTCCAAGTGCTGTCAGCTAGATCAAAATAATTATAACTTGTTCCTCTGTTTTTCCCGGCAGACTTCCAATTTTCTTGGATTAGACAATTATCATAATTCTTAATAACATTGTTTGTCCCCACAAAATTATTTAGTGTATCATAAACCGACCATTCACCAACCCAGAAATCAAATTGTGTATGCTCCTTTGTGCAGCAAATACAATTATTGTCCAAAGTATCCTGAGCGAAAAGGGAGAGAGATATATTTAAAAATAAAACAAAAATGATTACGTTTTTCATATTAAGATCCAATTTACTAAATACTAAAAACAGACGTCTTGTTTTTAATTTAATCATTTATCAATAATGGTAAAAGAGAAAGTTTTAGTAGTATTATTTTTTTGCTCTTTTCCACAGGATATTAAACACTCAAGCAACGTGCACTTAAGTAATTATTCAATTATCAATAATCTGTGTAATTATCTCAATTTATCCTTAAAAACTTTCTTGAACTTTATCAACCTTGGGTGTTATTACAAAACTGCAGTAAGGCTGGCTCTTATTCTGCTCATAGTAATCTTGATGATAGTCTTCAGCGGTATAAAAAACATCAAACTTCGTTATTTCAGTTACAATGGGATCATCAAATACTTTAGCATCTTCTAATTTTTTCTTGTATTCTTCTGCAAGTTTCTTCTGCTCTTCATTGTGATAGAAAATTGCCGAACGGTATTGAGTTCCAACATCATTTCCTTGTCGGTTTAGAGTTGTGGGGTCGTGTGTCTGCCAAAAAACCTCTAATAATTCCTTGAAACTAATTATATCTGGATCGAATAAAATCTGAGTTACTTCGGCATGACCCGTTTTTCCCGTTGTTACTTCTTTGTATGTAGGATTAATAACTGTTCCACCGGAATAACCGGAAACAACAGATTCAACACCATTTAGTTTTTCAAAAATAGCTTCAGTACACCAAAAACATCCGCTGCCAAATGTTGCTTTCTCTAAATTATCGTTTTCATTCATTATATATTCCTTTTCAATTTCCGTATTATTATTAAAATTGTAAGCAAAAATAATTATTACCGGAATAAGAAGTAGTAGTAAAATCTTTTTCTTTAGCATTTTTTAATCCTTTTATTTTGATATCTTGTCTTTTTACCTTGTCAAGTCAATTAGAGTTCCTAGATTTTATTCTCATTAAAAATAAACTTCAATCCATATGCTAATGCCTCTGACGGACATGTAAAATGAGTTCCGTTCTTGAATTCAGTAAATTTAACTTTGAATCCATTTTTATTTTTCAATGCTTCAAATAATGAATTTATTGGTTTATGATATATTTCAATATCTTCTAATTCCCCAACTGTAATGAAAAGCTTTTTATTCTGATTAAAACCTAGAATATCATTGCTTTTGGCAATGAGAATATCGAGATCATTGATTAAAAATGGACTTCCAGCAATATAACTACCAAATATATTGGGTTCATTAAGAGAATGTAAATAAAGTAAACAAATCCTCCTAATGGAATATCCATTTAAAATACGTTCATTATTGGTTCTGTAGCTGGAATCAATCAGCGGAATAAGTTCTTTTTTCAAGAAATTCAGATAATTTGCTGCCCCTCCACTTCCGCTCCATCTTTCCACTTCTGATATTGTGTAGTCTCTTTCCCTAAAATTAGTTTCACTATCATTTAGTAAAGTTCCGTATGCCGGTGCAACAATTATTAAATCGTGAACATCCTTGCCAAATTGCAGATAACGAACAATACTTGTTGCCATATTAAATGAAATATCTCCATCGAGCAAATAAAGAACAGGATATCTTTTATTTTCCTCAACATAGTTTTTAGGCAGTCTGATATAAACATAAAAAGTATCATCAACCTCTTGGGATATTATCTCTTTAACTTCAGTGTATTTGGTTATGATTTCTTGATTCTTCTGAGTTGGGAGATTTTCTTCATTTACTTTGCAGCCCATTATTAATGCTGCAAGAAGTAATGTATATAAATATTTTTTCATGTGATTGATTTTTATGTTTTTGTTTAACTAAAATTATTGCTAATATATTATAATTGCCAAACCAAATAATAAACATTTAAGAATAAATTATAACATTTTTATAACATCTGGAACTTTGACAAATAAGGATTTTATAAGGGTCAAACAAATTAGGACAAAATATGAGATTATTAGTAATTTTCTTTTTTGCATTTTTAACAATAAACTTTGCGCAGGATAAAATGGAATACAATAAATTAACTCCCGAAGAAGCAAGAGTAATTTTACACAAAGGAACTGAAATGCCTTATACCGGTAAATACACTGACAATAAAGAAGCCGGAACCTACATTTGTAAAAGATGCGATGCCCCACTTTATAAATCAGATGATAAATTTAACTCAAATTGCGGCTGGCCTAGTTTTGACGATGAAATTAATGGTGCAGTAAAAAGAGTTCCCGATGCCGATGGAAGAAGAACCGAAATAATTTGCAACAATTGCGGTGGACATTTGGGACACGTTTTTATAGGGGAAAGATTTACTTCAAAAAATACAAGACATTGTGTAAATTCTATTTCTCTTAAATTTATACCAGATCAAAAGAGCATAAAATAAATTACTCTTGTGGTATTCTGAAATATTTAATTTCTTCACCCAATTTTATTGCTTTTAATTTGAAAAGTAATATTATCTTTAGAATTCTTGTCACTTTCCGACTGGTTTCCGTAAAATAATTTATAAAGTTTTTTAGCAAAATATATTCTAAATCTCTTTATTGATGTAATTTTCATAATTTCCCCAGGATTTTGTGTAATAATCTCTTATTTCATATTTGTATTTCAAGGTACTTTCATTTGAGAGAAATATTTTTGCATTTATTTATAAAGGGATTGAACAAATCGCTTTTCACTTCTTAAATATTTATTTATCGTCAACTATGATTGATATTAATTGCTAATTTTGTATAATTAAAACAACAAAACAGGAAAAGAACGTTATATGGTGTCATCTAAAACAATACTTAAAATTATAATATTATTAGTATTAACGACGATATTCTCTACAAGTGTGATCTCTCAAACTAAAAGTAATGAAGAGATAAAAGAATTAATATCAAAGTTTAAAAGTGATGCACGTGGACCTTATAAAGCAATAAGATGGTTCTGTCCCGATGGATCAACAGTCCCGCCCGATGAAAGATGCCCTCAACCTGGAGGAGTTCAGCGAGCTCAATATAAAGATGTTGTTACTGCATTAGCAAAAACAAATAAGATTTATTTGGGTCAAATTTTATCAGCTACTAAAATTGAAGATTTTTGGGATAAGGAAAATCAAAATTCTCGATTAAAACAATATCAGATTGAAAAATATTTGCAACTTATTGATGATGGATGGATTAATAAAAAAGCCAAATATTATAGAGGAGCAATCCAGGTAGAGGATGAACAAAATTGGGGTAAAAACTTTCTTACACAAATTTTGTCTGAAGATAAAAATATAATTGAATACTATTATTTAATTAGATCTGCTGCAATTGATATTCCGCATAAAGGAGATACAAAAAACTCTGAACTTGTAAGAACAATTTCTAAAAACCTTTCTGATTCTATTCCATCATTCATGAATATCAGAGTGAAAATTCATGGTAATCCCGAAGAAAAAGATATAGAAAGTGTAACAAAGTTTGTAAAAGAAAACAATAACAAGATTCCAGAAAACAAGAAAGTTGAGTTCTCTAAACTTATTTCAGAAATGAAAAAGCTATTTGCTCCAAACGATATAGCTGGTTTAAGTAATTACCTGAAAAAGATAAATAATAATATAGAGACTAAAACAGTTGTTAGTCATTTTATTGAATCAAATAGAAATGAAAAACAGAGTAATCTTAATAATGATGATTTTAAACTCTTCTCCAACATCCTGTTAATGATCAGAACAGATTTAGTGAAAGAAAAAAGTGGAGAAGCTAGATTAGCGTTGCTGGATTTATCTTTGACAATTGAAAATATTCTCTTTAAGAATATAAGTAAATGGCAGACCAAAACACTCAAAGAAAATATTGAGAAAAATTTCTATCTGGCTCAATCATTAGCCGGTACCGGTCATTTAGAACTGTGGGAATGGGAAAAAGTAAAAAATAGTATTTTGCTGCCCCAAGTGGAAGACATTTCTATTGATGCTGCCATTAAAATAAATGATGCAAATAAAGGAATTATCGATTGGTCGAGCAATACAATAAGATCAGCCTATGCGAATGAATTAAATATTTATTCTCAATTCGAACCTCTTGTTCACAGCTATCTGGATAACAAAATTAGATCTACAATGCTTCTCTTTTATGGTAATGAGGTAAGTAAGCTTAATGATTATATTACCAATAAAATTGGTCAAAAAAATAATGTGTTGAATCTAAAAAATCAGAACCAAATTAAAGGATTAAATCCGGGATACGCAAAAGGTGAGTTGGTTGTTGTAAAAGGAAGTACCGATAACGTTGATTTTAAGTCAGACAAAATTTATGTATTTGAAAAACCAATATCTGATCTTAAACCAGTTGCAGGATTAGCCACAGTTTCAGAAGGCAATCTTGTTTCTCACATTCAGTTGTTGGCAAGAAATTTGGGAATTCCCAATGCATCAATGTCTCAAGAAAACTTAAATGAATTATCTTCTTATTCAGGTAAAAAGGTTTTTTATGCTGTTTCAAGAAAAGGAAAGGTAGTTATAAAACTTGAAACTGAAATGAATGAACAAGAAAAAAGTTTATTCAGTTCAAAAAAAGTAATGGATCAAACATTTAGAGTGCCAACTGACAAGCTAAACCTAGACGTTGATAAAGTTATTGATCTTAGAAAATTAAGAGCAAAAGACTCAGGTGTTCTATGTGGACCAAAAGCTGCGAATTTGGGACAATTAAAAAATATGTTCCCTGAAGATGTTGTTGAAGGATTTGTCATTCCTTTTGGAATTTTTAAAATTCATATGGAACAAAATATTCCGGGCAAATCCACAACATACTGGGACTTTCTCTCAAAGATATTCAATAAAAAAGCCGAAATGCAGAAGAATGGTGCTAAGGAACATGATATTGAGGAATTTGTTTTAAACAATCTTAAGCAGTTACAGGAAATAATTATCAATATGCCGCTTCTATCATCTTTTGAAAAAGATATTGAAAATAATTTTACAAATGTTTTCGGATCAAAACTGGGAACTGTTGGTGTTTTTTTACGAAGCGATACTAACATGGAAGACCTGAAGGATTTTACAGGTGCCGGGTTAAATCTGACTTTATTTAATGTATTGAAAAAGGAAGAAATATTAAAAGGTATAAAACAAGTTTGGGCATCTCCCTTTTCTGAGAGAAGTTACAGATGGCGACAGCGAATATTGGAAAACCCTGAAAATGTTTACCCATCAATATTAATTATTCCAAGTGTAAGTGTTGACAATTCTGGAGTAATGATTACAACCGGAGTATCATCAAACAATATAAATGATGTAACAATTGCATTTAGTAGGGGTCCCGGTGGAGCTGTTGATGGGCAAGCCACGGAAAGTTATTTAATTCATCCCGATGGAAAAAGCGTTTTGCTATCGCCTTCAAGAGAATCTAAATACAATATATTACCAATAACCGGTGGCGTAAGTAAGGGTTATGCCTCATTTAATACACCAATATTAAGTGATGAACAAATTTCCAAATTACTACAATATGGTAATGAATTGAAAAATAAACTGCCAAATATTCCCGGTATTGAATCAAATGGACCATTTGATGTAGAGTTAGGATTTGAGGGATCCAAAATTTGGCTGTTTCAAGTAAGACCTTTTGTAGAAAATAAAAAAGCCGCATCCTCTGAATACTTAAATTCTATGGATTCAAAAGTTAGCAATGACAATAAAATAAATCTTATTGATAAAATTTAAAAGTGACGATAATGAAAAAAATATTATTATTATTAGTAATTCTTTTATCAACAGACTTCATTCAAGCGTATCCTATTGATGGTTATACTTTAACCGGAATTAGAAGATTGCTCAGACTACAGTTCATTCTTGATGGATCAATAAAAGATACAAAACCAATTCCGGGTGCATTAAAATCAATTAACGATATTAAGCTTAATCTCGTGGGAACAAAAGGTGACAGTCTGGATAACTTTAAAAAAGTTGATAAAGAACTTCAAAAAAAACTTAATAGCTTATTCCCAAACTTAAATGAGAGTTATTCAATTTGTTTGTTAGATATAACTCCAGGCAAAAAATTCAGATACGCTGAAAGGCAAGCTGATAGAAGATTTGTTCCCGGTAGTGTTGGAAAGCTGGCAATTGTCGCCGGTTTATTTAGCGAGCTGAAAAGGTTATATCCTAATTCCTTTGAAAAGAGAAGAGAAATTTTAAAAAACAGATTTACAAAAGCCGGTAAATGGGCAATTACAAATATCCATACTGTTCCGTTTTTCGATCCGGAAACAAAAAAGTTTTTCAAACGAACAGTTCAAGAAGAGGATAATTTTTCTTTGTACGAATGGGCTGATCATATGATTTCGGTAAGCTCAAATGCAGCAGCTAGTGTAGTTTGGAAAGAGTTGATTCTAATGCGGGCATTCGGTAAAGACTATCCTGTATCTGTTGAAATAGAGAAAGAGTTTTTTAACAAAACTCCAAAGAAGGAATTAACTAAAATTGCAATGGCAGTTGTAAATGAGCCATTGTTAGAAATTGGAATTGCAGAAAAAGATTGGCATTTGGGAAGTTTATTTACACGAGAGGCAAAAAGAATCGTACCGGGTGAAGGGGGAAGTTTTGCGACTCCCTATGGTTTTATGCAATATTTAGTTGCTCTGGAAAGAGGTAAAATAGTAGATAAAGAGTCAAGCTTAGAAATAAAAAGAATACTCTATCAAACAGATAAGAGAATAAGATATGCTCAATCGCCTGAGCTTAAATCAGCAGCGGTTTATTTTAAGTCTGGAAGTTTATATAAATGCAAGCCGGAAGAAGGCTTTGAGTGTAAAAAATATATGGGTAATGTAGAAAATTATATGAACTCCGTGGCAATTATTGAACATTCTGATGGAACAACATATATGGTTTCATTAATGTCAAATGTTTTAAGGAAAAATTCCGGAACAGATCATCTCTATTTAGCTTCACAAATTGATAGGATTATTAGAAAATAACCTAATTAATTTTTGTAGTAGTCAGATAAAGATTTTTCAATAATAGATTTATGAGGACTAGTTTCCTTAATTTTATCAATAACCGGAAATAATTTTTTGTTTCCCGAAAGGATTATTAACTTAATTGTAGTTAAGACTAATTGACTATCTTTGCTGTATAATAGTTCTTCAAATGATTCTGTTTCCTCAGGTATTTTTAGTTTATATTGTGCGAGAATTTCTTTTGATAGTTTATCGGAAATCCTTAATTCTATTAGTGGGATGATTAACTTTTTTAAGTTTATATCTAAAAGATTATCCAAAAAATCTACTGCGTTAGTTCTTAAATCTTGCTTGGAACTTTGTATACTATTAAAAATTTCTATCATATCGTCTGGTGGATATTTTAAGCCTAAGAGCCTGAAAATCCTTTCAAGCCCAGCATCCATTCTGCTTTCTAGTAGAGAAATTAAATTTCTTCTCGCGAGTAAAACTTTTTTTTCATTCTCATCCGGATAATCTTTAACTCCCTTTTCTTCAATCTTAGTTTGAAGATAGAGAGAGGAGATAATTTCTAATTCTAATTTTACTTCCTCATACAATTTTTTTACAATTCTGGACCAATCAAATTTTAGCAACGGATAATTTTTCTTAAGATTGTTCAATGCTTTTAATATATCTTTTTGCAGCCAATAATCTTCTTTTTCCATAGCAGAAAAAAGAACATTTACAGATTGTATATTTCCAATGCTACCAATAATTTCTAGTATGTATTTTTTAATCTGCTTATCGGTACGTTCATTATTTAATTTATCGGCTAATACTGGTAATGCAGAAACCCCATAATTTTTTAATGTTGCAATAGCGGCTTTTACAGTTTCAGGCTGTTGCAACTTATCAATTAATACTGGGATATATTCCGGCAGTAAAATATAACATACTGAATTAATAACAGTATTTACTACCGGCAAAGATTTATCATTTAAGAAATGGTTAAAGTCAGGATAAAAATTTGATAAATTATGAATTGCTATAACTTTCGCGATAGTTCTTTTCTCCAGCACAATATCATTTTCTGATTTAATCTTGTTAAGGTCATTCAATTTTTCTTTAATAATACTTTCAATATTAAATTTTTCTCGTAGAAATAAGTTATCTTTTATTTCAATGGCTAGACTAACTAAAGCGGCATTTCTTATTTTTACATCGGAGTGTTTAATATATTTTTCCATTATTTTAACTGAATCTTCCGGTGCATGCTCAAATAAATAATTAAATGCTTCAATTCTTACTTCTTCTAGTGGATCATTAATAAGCTGCTCAACTTCTTTCCTGAAGTTATGTGATTTATAAAAGTATAGATTACGCAATACTTCAAGCTGCACTTCACTTGAGGGATGATCGATTAAATTTTCTAATGCCGGCAATAATCTATCATTTTGAATTTCTTTGATTAGCCTCAACGTTTTAACAATATGTTTTTCTGATCCTTTGGTCAGAACTTTAATTATGCCTCCCAACACAGATTCATTATTTAAATCATATTTTTTTGCTTCGTCATCATTTTTATTATGCTCAAGTTTAATTTTAAAGGAATTCAAATACTCCTTTTTAACTTGAAAAACTATATATAGCCAAATAATCAATAGAACAAGCGTTCCTAAACTTATGTAACGAATCGAAATATCAAAACCGGAACTTAAAGTAAGCAGAATAATTCCTCCGATGCCCGTTGCAAAGCTATCGATAAAAATGTCAATATAAGATTTTGTCTGTTTTTTAATTTCAACTGGGACTGGAAGTGCTAATAGTTCCATACTAGATTTGTTAATCGATTGCTTTAAGCTGCCATCACTAATTCTTAATAATATTGCTGACCATAGATGTGGAGAAATGAATACGGATAATGTTCCCATAAATATTCCGGCTGGAAGGAAGAATAATGAAGTTCCAACACCAAAAACACCAACGACTTTCCGTGTGACGAATAGTTGAATAATTAATGAAATTATATTCATATTAGAAAACCAAAATCCAAAGAATGCTGTGAGTTCGTCTTCATTGGGAATCTCCAAAGAAGCAATTGCACTAAATTGAAATTCTACAAGTCGCGCAACAATTACACTTACACCAACTATAGCCGCTAAATATGTCAGATGTTTTGAAGACTTAATTAATTTTAATGGGTGTTCGGAAAAAGATTTTACAGTATCATATTGTTTAATTTTCGAATCATAGTTCAAAACATTTTCTTTCCAGAGGTAATTTATTATTGGGATACAACTACTGAGCATAAAAATAGAGATGAGAATTAAATTTTCGCTCCCAATTAAACCTGCTAAAATACTAGTTAAATAACCGCCAAAGATTCCTCCGGCTATTGCTCCAGCACCAATAAATCCAAACAACCTTTTTGCCTCTCGGGTGTTAAATATTAAATTAGCGAAAATCCAAAATTGAGAGGCAGATAAAACTGAAAATATAGCTACCCAAATATAAAAGAGATATAGTGCCCACCCACTTAAAAAGTTAATCTCAATTAATATCCAAAAAAGGAAAAAAGATAGGTTAGAATAGAGAAAAGTTCTTACTATAATTACATTAATTGAGGTCGTTTTTAGTGAATAAGTATAGAAGGCAATGCCTACAGCAGCAAAAACAGCGACAAGAATAAAAACCAAAGGTAATTGGTCGACTCCAAATTCAGACAAGAAAAGGGAAAGAACTGTTGGTTTAAGAATAAGATTAGATGAAATTACCAAGAAGATATAGAGCATCATAAGAAATGCTCTTTTAAATTCCCCTTCTCGTATATCAAATGTTTTTGTTAAAAAATCTTTTATAATTATTTTTGTGTAAGATACATTCCTCATGAATTTATTTTAATATACCACCGTTTCAATTATTAATACTCTGTTTCTAAACAAACTTATTTTAATTTTGGTTTTAATATTTCCTCAACTTGGGGCAAAAGGTTTCTAATGATTGTTTCGCCGTTCTTGTCTTCAATTAAAGCAACTAAAATATATTTCCTCCACTTACCTCCCCAAACCAAAATTGAGTCTGAATGATAATTTTGCCAAGTACCTGATTTTCTATAAAGTTTTGCATCAGGATCAATTTTCTCAATTGAATTTACAAATTTATGGTGAAGTTTTGGATCAACCATTATATCTAACATTTCTGCAGAACGTTCAAAAGATACAAGTTGTCCAAATGCCATTAAGTAATAAAATCTGCATACTTGAGATACAGTTGCAGAGTGACTTAATCCTAAGATTGGATCCGGATATCTGGGCCCATCGCTTGCATATCTTTTTCCTACCCACAATCCGCCTCCATATTCTTCATCGTAAAGATTGTATCTTGGATCTGTTAATACCTCTTCAATCTTTTTATATCCTAATCTGTCGATCATTCTTGTAGATGCGGCATTATCTGATTTTGCAATCATGAGCTTCATATCTTCTTGGATTTCCTCAGTTTCTTCAAGGGAACCATCTTCAAACGCCTGTTCTGAAGCCAATAAAATAGCAATCTTGGGCAAAGAAGCAGCATACATCATTTCGTTGCCATTGACTCGAGCAAATCTTATCTTGTAAGGATCTTTAATATCAACAACACCCACGGCCATTTTTTTAGCCCGAATAAGATTTTTCCATTTAGGATTACTATTTAATTTCTTTTCTAACTCACCTTGCAATTTAAAATCAATTAATTCCCTTAGAGGCTTTAATTGTTTTGAAGAAATAGTATAAGGGAGTGCTTCTTCAGATTGTTTATTTCTAAACTCGGCATCATTGAGATTTGTAGTAAATAGTAGCAAAAATATTATAAGTAATTTCATATTCGCTAAAAATTAGTGAGCTTATAATGTATATAAAAAGAAGATTATTAAAAACATTATTTTTACAAGTGTCATAGTTTCTAATAAAATAATTATTTAGGAATTTCTCCCCATTTTACCTGTAAATGTTACAGTTTTACAGACACTATTCTTACTCTATTTGACTCAAAATATTCACAAATGTGCTTTTTATCACTTAATTAAACATTATTAATCATGTTGAAAATGGTATAATTGTTGAATTATTTTACCCTCTAAAAGGAGGATAAAAAATGATAAATAAAATATTACTCATATTTTTTATAGTAATATCACTAACATTTGCACAAAATGATCGTTACCAGGATTATCGCACAACAAGTTTTGCGATTGGAACTCAATTTGGAATGTATAATGGAGTTGGAGGGAACCTAAGTATTTTAACTTCACAATTTGCCGATAATTTCCCATTTACAGCTAAATTATCCGTCGGGTTGGCTTATTCAGATGCCGGCGATCCATTAGCGGCAAGAAGAATTTTTATAAATAATAATACAAATGGAATTCCGGAGAAAAGTGGCAAAACATGGAATTTTAGTCTAGATTTTTTAAGGAGATACAGCATTTTAAATCTTAAAAGAAATTATTTTTATGCAGGTCCGCGTTACATTATGTTTACCGGTAATTTTAACTTTATTGGCGGAAACGAAGATTTTGATGTGACGAGTGATCAATGGGGACTTGGAGTAGGCATGGAAAATTATTTTAGAATTGTTCCAGCAATTGATTTGGTAATTAACTTTGGTTATGATTATTATTTTTCAAGCACATTATACGGACATGATACTTCCTATAGTCCAGAGGGTCAAGATGTAAATCCAAGGGAAGACTATACTTTTGATGACGCAGATAAGGCAGTAAACCAACCTCAACATCAAATCAAAGCACTAATAGGATTTAACTATAATTTCAATTAATTATAGCTTTTTGCTAAACCCGTGTGTTTTGAGTAAAAAAGAGGCAAATTAATATTTGCTTTACGAAAAGTGATTTTATCATTTTTTTAAAATAATCATATGTTTTGCACTTTGATTTATTGAACTCATTTGGAGTTATTTAATATTTAAAACAATACAAAAAAATTCGATGATATTCTTGTTAAACATAAAATTACCAGATGAGAATGTTATTTCAGACATTAATTGTTTTATTTTTTTCAATCAGTATGCTTGCCCAGAGCTTGCCGCCAAATGCCGTATTGAAGAATTTTAGACCTTTTGATACACCGAGAACAAATGGTCGTCCAGGAGAAGTTTACAGAATTGCTGATGACGGTACAAAATATATAGTCCAAGATGTTACGGCAATAAGTCATAAAGAAAGTGATGAGGGTGATATTATTGGGAGAATGTATTTTACAGCCGATGAGCTGCTCACTTTATTGAATCTTGAATTTGACCGACTGGAGGTAGTTCCGGTTGAAGTAAAAATTTTGAAAGCAAAAAGAGAATACACAGAACAAATTGCTGTTGATAAAGTACTTTATGATAATCAGAAAATAAGGGAAATTATTGCTGATACTGAAAGTAAGTATTACATAATCAGAGAAGCAATTCTTACCAAGGACATTACTTTCAGATTTAACCATGAAGTAGTAAAGAAAATTAAAAGGGGATCAAACGCCCTAACAAAAGTAGAATCTACCGAAGAAGTTGATTTTCCATTTGAAATAAGAAAGAAGTTCAAGAAAGAAAAAAGAATTTTTTATAAGGATCAAGATATTCAAATTGAACCTTATGATGGATAAGCACACTTATTTATCTTAATCAAGTTTTATATTCCACAGCTATTAATATCACACATAATTTTCTGACTCTCCAGAATATTTATTTAATTTTTCATCAAAACCTAAATATATTTCGGAGTTTGCGGAAATCCATTGTTCTTTTGAGAGAATTTTTAGAATAATTGGTTCTATAGTAATAGATTAAAATAATGCGACAAAATTATTGAAATTATAATTAGTTATGATTATGTTATATTTCGCAAATAACGGAAAACATAATGAAAACTCAAAATCCTTTCCTTATAAGAAGTGAATTTATTCCTCAAAAGCATTTTATTATGCAAAATGAAACTAAATCAATTATTTCAATTTTATCATCCGGAGAAAATGTTATTATACTTGCCAATCGCGAAATTGAAAAAGCTGATTTGGTTGAGAATGTTTTTTACCAACTTGAAAAGGAAAAAATAACAACTTTATATTTTAACTTAAGAAAAAATGTTAATCTTAAATCCTTTTTAATAAGTATTGCTGAAAAATTAACCAAAGATACTTATTCTAATTATCCGTTAAATGACCTCAAATTTAAACTAGTGGAAATATTAATACATCACAGAGGGAAATGTGTAATTGCATTTAATAATATTCAATTTGCTGAAGAAGAACTGGTTAATTATTTAGATTCTTTAATAGCAGAGAAAAAGATTAATAGTGAAAAAATAAATTTAATTTTGGTTGGACCAGAAAAGCTAAATATTGGTAATAATATTCCAGAAATAAATTTGAATTTAAATTCCGAAGGTGAATTACAGAAATATATTTCGAAATCCTTTAGTAAGGGAAGAATTAAAATAAATAAAAAAGTTGTAACCAAAATTATTGATTGGTCAGAATTTGATCTTTACACTCTTAAATTAGTGTGTTCAAAAATATGGTCACTAAATAAGCTAAAAATCACTAAAAATGATCTCAAGTTTGTCCTTTCAAATCTATTAAGTGAATATGAACCACTTTTTTTACAGATGAAAAAGCTGTTATCAGATTATCAATGGAAATTACTTAAAGCAATTGCAATTGATAAAAATTCAATTCAACTTACATCTGTAAGCTTTATCAATAAGTATGGCCTTAATGCTCCAAGTTCGGTAAAAACAGCTATTACTGCCCTCCAGGAAAAGGGATTAATTATCAAGGTTGACAAAACTTATAAATTGACTAACATTATACTTTCTAGATGGTTAGACTTTTATCACTTAGCTTGATGGATGAGACCTAATTGAAAAATATCAGTATATTATAATTTTAACTTTTATCATTTTTAGGTTGCATATGCAACCAAAGGAAATTATGAAATATAACTTTAATGATTCATTAGGCTTTATTATTGTTAAAGCTGGCAGACTTATAGAAAATAAATTAAAAACAGATTTCGAAAGAGAAAATATTGACGTTACACCTCAGCAATGGTCGGTGCTTACTTATCTATGGAATGAAGATGGCATTTCTCAACAAAATTTGGCAGATGCTTTTTCAAAAGATAAAACAAGTATGACTCGATTGCTGAACAATATGGAAAAAAATGACCTAATTAGCAGAAAAAAGGATGAACAAGGACAAACGAAATAAGAAAATCTATTTGACCGTTAAATCGAAATTACTGAAAAAGGATACCATAAAAATTGCAGAAAAAACACTTGATAGATACCTTGATTGGAATTGAGCATAAAGATTTACGATTGAGTAAAAAAGTTTTGAAACAAATAAATAGAAATCTAGAATTATAACGATAAAAAACTAATAGGAGAATATCATGGGGCAAGAAATAGCTTTTATTGTTTTAATTACTTTGTGCGTAATGATTTTCTTTCAGGTAATAATAACAAAAGCTGAAACAAGAAAGAGGCTTGATGCAATGCAGGACGATTTAATTGCTCTAAGAAAAAAGCTTGATACCTAAAAGCAAGCTGCAAACTTTTTTATAACTGAACTTTAAAGTGCCCTATTGGGAGTTTTAAGTTTAGTAAAAATCATTTCCGCAAAATATTTTCCATTTTTTTGCCTCTGGCTAATTCATCAATCAATTTATCCAAATAGCGAATTTCCTGCATAGTCGGCTCTTTGATCTCTTCTACCCGGATACCACAAATAACACCTTTAATTAATTTCCGATTCGGATTGAGCTGTGGAGCTTCAGCGAAGAAGGTTTCGAAGTCAGTTTTATTTTTTATCTGATTATTCAACTCCTTCTGACTATAACCTGTAAGCCAGCGGATAATTTTATCGACTTCTAATTTTGTGTGTCCTTTTTTCTCGGCTTTGGTTATATAGTGCGGATAGACACCGGCAAAGCTCATTGCGTAAACTCTATTTTTGTCCATTTATATTATCCAATCATATTGTTTATTGTGAAGATTATTTAGTACGAGTTTGGTAATAAAACTGATTAATAATTTACTAAAAATAAAATATGATTGTAAGTATCAGAACGTAAATTATTTTGTTTGGTCATCCATTTTTTATTCCTTTTCAATCAATACCTTTTGGGTCCAGTAGGTGCATAAGTTTTACACCTCTCAGAAACGCAACTTGACCCAGCAATAATTGAATAAAAGAATCATACTCAACTTCAGACGATTTGTGGTGATCTCCGTTATGAGCAAAACTTGAGTTGATTAACATTAATTATGTTAATAACGCGATAAGATAGGTATATGTTTTTTTCATTGCTTTCTCTTTTAATGAATGATTGTTTATTGAATATAATAAGCTAGAAGGTCGGGTTCAAGTTTTTGGAAAATGATTTAAATTTTTCCCTTGACATTAAATGAACGATCATTTATTATTAAGCATGAGAATTAAAGATATTCATAAACAGGAAGCAATAATAGATGCCACTGTTGAATTAGTAAATGAAATTGGATTCGTATCCAGTTCAGTATCCAAAATAGCAAAAAAAGCGGGTGTATCTCCAGCAACGATTTACATTTACTATAAAAATAAGGAAGATCTTCTTGTCTCTACTTATGTCGGTATTAAGGAAAAGCTTGGCAAAGCAGCAATAAAAAATATTGATGAGAATAAACCAATACGTGATATTCTTAAAGAGGTTTGGGTGAACTTATTTGATTATATCTCAAAAAACAAAGAATACTTTAGATTTACGGAGCAATTTTCACATTCTCCCTATGCTGAGATTGTAAAGAAAGAAGAAGTGGAAAGAGTCTTTGAACCAATTTATAAAATTGTTAGAAAAGGAATTGAACAAAAAATTATTAAAGATATAAATTATGACATTTTGTCGGCTTTTATGTTCTATCCAATAATAACATTGGCAAATCCACGGATTTGTGAATCCCTGAAGCTAGATAATAATACAATAGATACATCTTTTAAGCTAGCTTGGGATGCAATAAGGCTCTAAAAAATTTTTGTTGAATAATTAAACGAATATTCATTTATAATTGCGAATAATATTTTAATAAATAATAAAAACTAAATAGAAAGGGAAACATTATGACAAACAAAGTTTGGTTAATTACTGGAACATCAAGGGGATTTGGAAAGATTTGGGCAGAAGCAGCTCTTCAAAGAGGGGATAAAGTAGCAGCTACTGCAAGAAATACTAAATCGTTAAATGATTTAGTTGAAAAATATGGTGAAAATATTTTACCAATTAGCCTGGATGTAAATAATCGAAATGACAGCTTAAATACAGTTAAAAAAGTTAAAGATCATTTTGGAAGAATAGATATACTAATAAACAATGCTGGTTATGGTTTATTTGGTGCAATAGAGGAAAACAGTGAAGAAGAAGTAAGAGCACAATTTGAGACTAATTTCTTTGGTGCTTTATGGCTAACACAAGCTGTATTGCCAATTATGAGAGAGCAAGGTTACGGTCATATTATTCAAAATTCAAGTATAGGCGGAGTCGCTGCATTTCCAAGCTTGGGTGTTTATAATGCATCTAAATGGGCGCTGGAAGCAGTGAGTGAATCCTTAGCGCATGAAGTAGCATCACAAGGAATCAAAGTAACAATCGTTGAACCGGGAGGGTACGCAACCGACTGGGCAGGGGATTCTTCAATGCACAGTAAAGCAATGGGTGAGTATCAACCTGTTAAAGATGAATTGATGAAGTTATTTCAAACAATGCCAATTGGTGATCCGAATGCAACTGATAAAGCAATATTAAAAATTGTTGATGCCGAAAATCCACCTCTCAGATTATTTTTAGGTTCGGTACCCAATCAGATAATTAAGGATGTGTATTCTAAGAGATTAAAAGAGTGGGATGATTGGAATCATGTTTCTGTTGAAGCTCATGGAAATTTAAATTAGAGTCTTATTATAAGGGTTGTCAGATGAATATTCATTTAGTTAAGAAATATAATTTGACAACCTCCTAAAAATTAAAATAATAGGCGTGATGTAAAGATGAAACTGTTTTGGAGTGTTTTAATTTTTTTGGTTTTAATTCATTTATCTATTTCTGCCCAGGATGAAATTTGGACTACAGAATTTTCTGATGACGGAAATGTAAAAGTAGTTTATAGGATTTATGATTCCTTAATGGTTAGTGGCGAAGAAGAGAAATTTATTGAATATACTGCAACAACAAAAACATCTGCTTCATTAGAAAACTGTGCTGCAGTATTTAATAACCCCGATATGCACAAAAAATTTTATGAGTATACGGAAGTAAGTGATAAAATAGAAGATGTCTCGAAAAATGAGTGGATAATCTATTACTATTATAGTCCACCTTGGCCAATTGCCGACTCCGATTGTGTTTCCAGAATTACAATGAAAACTGATAGCTCTAATTTTAGAATTGTATTTACAAGTATTTCAGAACCAAATCTGATTGAGATGAAGGATGTAACTCGGTCTGAGTTAAACACTATCACATTTACATTTACTAAAATTAATAGTTTAGAAGTAGAGATATTCATTGAAGCAATACTTATACCAGAAACAGCCGCACCTAAATGGATGATGAGAGCTTGGTTTCCGGATGGACCGGCAGGAACATTAAATAGATTTAAAGAACTGGCAGAAAATTTATAAAATTGAAAAAAATAAAATAAAGAGGAAAAGATGAATAATAATAATTGGACAACTGAAAACATTCCTGATCAGAAAGGAAGAATAGTAATTGTTACAGGAGCAAGCAGCGGCATTGGCTATGAGGCTGCAAAAGCTTTAGCGAATAAAAATGCTAAGGTAATCATTGCAGTAAGAAATTTAGAAAAAGGCGTTAAAGCAAAATCTAAAATTCTTACTGATCACCCCAATGCAGATGTTGAAATTATGAAACTAGACTTAACAGATTTATCTTCTGTTGAAAGTTTTGTTAGTGAATTTAAGGAAAAACACAAAAATCTTGATATCCTTATAAACAATGCAGGTGTAATGATTCCCCCTTACTCAAAAACAAAAGATGGTTTTGAACTTCAAATGGGAACTAACCACTTAGGTCATTTTGCGCTCACGCTAAAATTATTAGATATCATTGAAAAGACACCAAACTCAAGAATTGTAAATGTCAGCAGCGGTGCTCATAAATTTGGTAATATCAATTTTGATGATCTTACTTGGAAGAAAAGAAAATATAATGCTTGGAAAGCTTACGGCGACAGCAAAATTGCAAATCTTTATTTCACAAGAGAACTCTCAAAAAGATTAGATAAAAATAAAATTAAAGTCACTGCTGCTCATCCGGGTTATACGGACACTGAGTTGCAACGTCATTCTGGATTTTTCTTGTTCTTGAATAAGTTTTTTGCAATGCCCCAAGCACAAGGAGCGTTACCAACTTTAAGAGCTGCAATTGATGATGAAGCAAAAAGTGGGGATTACTTTGGACCTGATGGCTGGCTGGAATGGAGAGGATATCCTGTTAAAGTTAAGCCTAACAATTTAGCTCAAGATGATAATATTGCTAAAGAATTATGGGATGTTTCTGAGGAATTAACAAATGTTAGATTTAGTTCTTTTGAACTAGAATTAGTAAATGCAAGCATCTAATAGTTTGAAATTCAAATATTCGGTTATTGGGCCAATTATTTTAACAGGTAAAATAGTGTTATTGCTGTTGAGCTTCTTTTTTGTGGTATCTTGCTCCCCATCGCCTGTATTTAATGCTATAACAAATGACTCAAACAATAAAAAATTGAGTCCAAATGAATTCAGCATAATAACGTATAATATTCAGACTGCATTCGGCAAAGATGAAGAAAAAGTTTCAAGCCTAACGAAATATCTTAAAGATCACAACTATGATTTTGTAGTTATGCAGGAAGTTTTTGATGAAGAAGTAAGAGAACAGCTTGTAAAAAATCTTGATCCGGAAAACTATGTGGCGCAAATACCAAGAATTGATTATAAAGCATTTCCAACAAATATTAGTCAGGATGCGGGATTATTCTTAATATCCCGCTATCCTATGATTGATCTGACAAATATAAATTTTGGTGAAGATGTAGAAAAGACAAATGGAGCAATACATAAATTACTTCAGAAGAACTTTTCGATCTCATTAGATTTTTTAGCAAATAAGTCTGTTCTCGGAAGTTTACACGAACTTAATGATTCAACAAAATTATTCATTTTCACAACCCATCTACAGGCAATAAGTTCGAGGTTTCACAAAACATATCAATTGGAACAAATTTATAAATTTATTGTAAACGCCGTTTATACAGTAATTAAAGAAGGAATTGTTGAATCAGCTGAAAACCTTGGAGTGCTGCTTGTTGGCGACCTTAATTATGATGCATACACTGAAGCAGATGTAAACACTCTTAAAAGTTTTCTTGGAGATCCACGAGACTTACATAAAGAATTTAACAGCCAATTGGAAGAATATACATTATTTATTAAATGGATTGGAATGTATAGAAGAGTAGATTATATTTTTTCATATGACAACATTGGATTGCTTAAACTTGCAAAAGTTCAAGCTAATTCAATTAATGTTACTGATGTAACTGATGTTGGAAATGGAAGTATATCCGATCACTTGGCACTAAAAGCAACATTGATTATTAAATAACCTTAAAATGAAGAAAAAAATAAAACAACTAATAATGCTCTTACTAGCGTTTCCAATTATGTTTGGTTTTCTCTCATGTTCTTCAGTTGATTATATTAGTAACGGTAGTACTGATCAGAATAAAGTATTGCAGAATAATAGTGAAATTAAAATTGTTACATATAATATAAAAGCAATCTACGACAAGGAAGAAGATCAAATAAACAATTTAAATGAGTTTATTAAAAGGGGAGAATTTGATTTTGTTGTTTTTCAGGAACTGTTTGATGAAAGCACAAGATGTGAAATTATTAAAAAATCAGATAAAAGCTTTTACAATACTATTATTTCCAGAGTAGATTACAATTCATTTCCCGAATTCATTTTTCAAGATGCTGGGTTATTTATGATGAGTAGATATCCCCGAGTTGATTTATCGGTAACAGATTTTGGAGATGATATTAATAACTCAAACGGTGTAGTTCACACTATTCTTGATAAAGAATATTCTAAAACAAATGATTTTCTTGCAAACAAATCTGTAATGGGTGCTCTATATTATATCAACGATTCAACAAATATTTTTTTATTTACAACTCACGTTCAGGCCATTGGTTCTCGGGAACATAAAGAGTATCAATTAGTACAGATTAAAAATTTTATTGAAAATGCTGTTAAAGTAACTATAAATTCCGGAATAATTAATGATCCTGAAAATCTCGCGGTTATACTTGCTGGTGATTTTAACTCCAACGCTTACAGCATTGATAGATTTACCCGACTTCAAATGCTGTTGGGAAGTCCGAGAGATCTACACAAAGAATTTCATGGTACAAAAGAAGAATATACCTTTGGTTTCCGGGATAGAAAACCCTCGCGGCGATTTGATTATATTTTTGCTTATGATAAAATTGGTAATATACCACTTAAAAAAATAAGATTGATTGACAGCGGAGTGGAAGATGTAAAAGATGATAATCAGATTAGCATTTCAGATCATCTAGCACTAAAAGCAAGTCTTTCAATAAATTAGATTATAATAAAAAACTAAATTTGCACAGCTCAATTGAGTTAAGTTTTAATTCCAGTTCGCGCAGTTTTTTATACGAGATACCTGAATTTTTAGATTTTGCACAAAAATTATCCATTTAGATGCCATTATTCTAAAAGCAAAACCGGCAAGACAAATTTTAAGTTTGTATAAACTGAATATTTATTTTTCTCATTTTCTGTTAACCATAATTACTCCGACTATTATTACAATTCCGCTACCTAACATCAGTAGTGTTATTTCTTCGTTTAAAAGTATCCAAGCGGTAAAAACTGTTACAAAAGGTTCCAAATAGAGAAATGCTCCAACACGGTTTGCCGGTAATTCTTTCATTGACTCTGCCCATAGAACATATGCAATACCTGAGCAAAAGATTCCAAGAAATATAAGCGCACTCCAATCAATTGCTGATAATGAATTAACACTCTTCAATAAATCCGATGATATTGTTACAGGTGTAAGAAGGACAAACATAGTGATAAAAAGATAAAGTATAGTTAATGAAGGGGGATAATCTAAAGTTACTTTTCTTCCATAGAAAGAATAAATACTCCATGTAAATGCGCTGCCCAAAACCAATAAGTCACCATAATTTGAAATAAAGTTTATTGATCCTAAATCTCCATTGCTTATTAGAACAATTAATCCGCTGAATGCAAGAAAAGCACCTACAAACTGCATTAAAGTCATTCGCTCCTTATAAATAAGAAAACCCATTATTGCCATAATAACAGGAACAATTCCAATAATCCAGCCTGTATTTGAAGCTGAAGTATACTGCATTCCAGTAACTTGTATCCATAAGTGTGTTGTTGAGATAATTGCCAGAATAAAAATTCCCTTAAGATCTTTTCTTTTAAGAGAAAAACTACGTTTCCTGTATAGAGCGATCGATAATGCAGCGACAATACCCAGAATTAGTCTAATATATATTATCCACAGAGGACTTAATGAATCTAGTAAACTTTTTGTGGCAACGAATGATGCTCCCCAAAAAACTACTGCTAACAATGGTTTCCAAATATTTCTTAATGTTAATGTCATTTAATGCTTATTAATTTGAAAAACAAATATAGCTAAGAGATCTTAATTCTAGAATCGATTTTATCAAATCCAGGATAACTTAAGGGAAATTGGAATAAACTGTAAATTCTAATCAGTCTAAAATTTGTTAGTTGATTTAATTTTTTGAAGAATAATGATGTCTTATGATTTGGTTTATTATTTCTATCTCATCTAAATTTATTGTATGGCCGAGGTTATTATATATCTTTTTAGTCACATTAGCACCCATACTTTTAAGAATTTCAGCACTTTCATGAACACGATTTTCAGGAATATGAGAATCCATATTTGAGCAACCTAAAAATATAGGAGTTTTCTCAAGATTACCAGAATATTCATTCTTATCCAATTTGTTCCCAATTAATCCACCGCTGAGAGCAAATATGCCTCCATATTTGGCAGGAAATCTAGCAGAAAAATCCAAGGCCAAACAAGCTCCTTGAGAAAATCCCAGTAAGAAGATATTTTCAGAAAGTATTCCATTATAATTTAAAGATAAAATTATCTCTTTAATTAAATTAAGACCTGAAGTAATACCTGGTTCATTTTTCTCTCTTTTTTCAATAAATCTAAATGGATACCATGTAAATTGATCAGCTTGTGGTGCAATTACAATGGTATCTCTTAAATCTAATTCATGAGACAAACTTTGAATTGATTCAGCTGTAGACCCTCTTCCATGAATTAATATAAGTGCATATGTAGCTTTTTCAATTGCTGCTCCTGAATAAAGGATGTTTAATCCCAAATGAGGTGCTAGCAAATTATTTAATTTTAACATGTTTGTCATCCAATGTTATAAATATTGATCTTCGCAAATTTCCATCTACACTTTTTGTCTTGTGTCCTTTGCCTTCTGTATCTTCAACTAATAAAATTTCACCAGATCTAAACTCCCTCTTTTGCCCAAGACTTGTCTCTATTTCTATAATTCCGTCCAACAGAATAATAAATTGTTTTTGAGGAGCATTATGAAAATCATAATCGTATGTACCAGAAGTTTCTCTAAAGATAATATCCTTTACAGGGTATTTTTTTGATAGTTTTCCAATTTCTCCTGAATCTGACAATTCAATTTCGAAATCTTTAAAATGGGAATTACCATTTTCATCACTGTATAATCTGGTTATAATCATATATCTTTTCCCTTCAGTTTATTCAACCATTGTGGATCTTTGATTAAGAGGAATTAATCGTTTTTCAATATTTTCTCTTCTTTCTTCATATTTTTCAGGAAGCATTAAGTTTTGTCCAAGTGAGTTCAGGTCTTCATCTACCATAAATCCAGGGTTGTCGGTAGCTATTTCAAATAATATACCTCCTGGTTCACGAAAATAGATGGAATGAAAATAATTTCTGTCAATTACATTTGTCGGGTTAAATCCATCTGCTCTAATTTTTTGTAGCCATTCAAGTTGAGTATCATCTGACTCTGTTCTCCATGCAATGTGATGAACACTTCCAGCAGACTGAATGCCTCTATCACCTTTTGGATTAACAACTAAATCTATCTTTACTTCATTATCACCATGACCTGAAAGATATCTTTTAAAAATATCCTCATCTTTGAAAAGAGTAAGACCAAATGTATTTTGAAGCAGATGTTCAGTTTCATTTGTGTTGCTTAAGTAAAGAGTAGTGCCAAAAAACTTCTTAATTGATTTATCCCTGGGAATTTCATTGGTTTCCCAGCCAATGAGATGTTCAACATCATCTTCAACTAATTCTATTTTCATTCCATCTGGATCCAACAAAGAAATAATTTTGTATCCATGTTTTTCTTCCGGACCATTAAAATGAATATCATTATTGCTTAAATGTTCAATCCAAAAATCAAGTGATCCAATAGGGATTGAAAAACTTACAATTGTTGCTTCACCAATTCCTCTCTTTCCCCTTTTAGCATTTGGGAAGGGGAAAAAAGTTAATACAGTTCCAGGTGTTCCTAACTCATCAGCAAAATAAAAATGATATACGTCTGGAGCATCAAAATTCACTGTTTTTTTTACAAATCTCATACCTAAAATTTCCGTGTAAAAATTATAATTCTGCTGAGGATCGCTTGCAATTGCTGTTATATGATGTAAACCATTTATTTTATTTTCCATTTTGTTTTCCTTTATTAGATATAATATCCAATTTAATATTTTTAAAATTTTTTGTACATGGAAAAACTATATAATACGATGTAATAATCATCGATCAGCTTAATAAGCTGCTAATTTCTGTAGTTTTCAATAAATTGAGTAATGGTGAGACCGGTCTGTTTTTTAATAAATTTGCTAAAATGATGAGGATCTTTAAATCCTAATTTAAATGCTGTTTCCTTTGCACTAAAATTTGAATAGAGAAGATGTCTTTTAGCTTCAAGAGTAATTCTTTCTTGAATATATTTTTTCGCAGTAATTCCCAAATCTTTTTTAACGGAAAAATTCAAATGTCCAGATGACAATAATAATTTATCAGCATAGAATTTCACAAGATGCTCTTTATCAAACTTTTTTTCAACAAGACTCTTAAATTCGTCAATAATAAGTTTTGATTTATTAGCATCCTTTTCTATTTCAGCAGTACAACCAGAGGTACACTCAATTAAAAATAATTTCAAATAAGCGCCAAGAGTTTCATCGCGATATTTAGAAAGGCTATTTGTTTCTTCATACATTGAATTTACAAACAACTTTAATTTCTTTTCTTTTTGAGTATCGATTGATAGGGGTTCATTATATAGGAAAGAATTAAAAATCTTTAGATTATCGATGAAGCTTTTTTCAATTTTTGACTTTACTAAGAAATCAGATCCAAACAGAATTACAAATCCTTTAGGTCTCTCTTTCGTAACTAATTGATGAACTTGTCCTGGTTGAATAAAGAAAAGTTTATTCCGTCTAATTGGATATTCGTTAAAATCAATTCTATGTTTGCCTTTCACAGATTTTGTTGGCCAAATAATAGTATAATAATTATGTCTATGAGGGCTGTCCGGCATTCCTTTGGATTCATCGAATATGAACTCCATCATTTTTAGATCAAAACTATTTTTTTTATCAAATCTTATTATGCTCATAACACTTTAGTTTATTTTGATCTAAAAAATATTATATCCTTAACAATTAACATACAAAAATTGATGTTCTTTTAAAATTATTGACTGAATTATTATTTGAATACACACAATAATTTGCTACTTTAATTTTATAGGCTATTTCATGTTTATTATATCAAAACAAATTTTATTTTAAGTGAGAATAATATGAAAATAAAAACAATAATTACAGGCTCCACCGGAATGGTCGGTGAGGGAGTATTGCTGGTTTGTTTAAATTCTCCATACGTAGAGAAAGTTCTAGTTGTAAATCGTAAGTCGTGTGGCGTTAATCATCCAAAACTTAAAGAGGTTATTCATAAGGATTTTCTAAATTTAGCTCCAATTGAAGATCAGCTTGTTGGGTATAATGCATGTTACTTCTGCGCAGGAGTTTCTTCTGTTGGAAAGAAGGAAGAGGAATACAAAAGAATTACCTACGACATTACTCTTAACTTTGCCAATACTTTTTTAAAGCAAAATCCAGACAGTGTATTTGCATACGTTTCCGGGTCTGGCACAGACAGTTCAGAAAAGGGAAGACTGGCTTGGGCAAGAATAAAAGGGAAAACAGAAAATGATATCTTAAAACTACCGTTTAGAGATGCTTATGTGTATAGGCCAGGATATATTGAACCAATCAAAGGTCAGAAAAAAGCGTACAAAATCTACAAATTCCTTTCACCCATTTATCCAATGTTAGAAAAGTTGTTTCCTAAATTTGTTGGAACAATGGAAGAGCTCGGCAACTCAATGATTAATGTTACTCTACATGGTAATGAGAAAAAGGTTTTGGAGGTGTTGGATATTAGAAAAACGGGAAGATAAAAACACTTATCTTCCCAGTTAATAATTTATTTGCAACAATTAATTCTTATAAAACTGAATTATAACTCTTGAATTCTCATCACACCAAAAATCTACTACTTTAGAAGTATCAGTCTCATTTCTAATAGTCATCAATTGAATTTCAAAAACACTTGAACAAGAATTTTCTCCCCTACTTTCAAAAAGTGTGTTTTTACTATTGCTCACTGGAATATTACTTCCGCTTACTTTTCTCAAAACACGGTGGTCTGACCATACAGCATGAATTTCTTCAAAGCTATAATCAATAATCTTATCTTGTTCTTCACTTAGTGTCACAGTGGCAGTTTGTGTCCATCCTTCTCCATTATCAAATGATCCAGTAAATATATTTCCATAAAAACTTCCGGAAATAGTTCTTACTGTATCTTCATAATCATAATAATCATGGCTTGTACCGACACCTGTAGTATACTCCACTTGTGTTCCTTCTGCCCAACGAGTATCTTCGAATAATCCTTGCAAATAAACTTCAATTCGGCAAAGATTATATTGTAAATCTAATCCACCGCCACCTTCAAAATTATTATCAATTTGTATAATTAAATCAACTTCAGAGTTTCCATCATAAGGCGGAACACCAAGAGTATTAACAAGAACAGCTAAAAACTGACGAATGTTATTATCATAGTATTCCTTTAAGTTAGGAATTATAAAATCCTGAGCATGAGCGGTTTCTAAATATGTAAGTTCATTATTCTTAATTCCAAATACAACCAGCGATAGTCCAAACTCTGTATTTCCTCTCATATCAAAGAGCATGTTGTATGTATCATCTTCTGGTTGGTGATTCAAATTTATCTTAAATAACTTTGCTGAAATATCCGGATAATAATTAGCAGGGAAGTAATTAAATTCTTTCAGTGTATCGGTATTACTATTTATATTCCATTCCAATGGAACATTATCGAAAAAACTACTTTGTGGCAAATCATATATTTCACCCATTAAATATTTTTGGGTAAAATCAGGCAGCCAGTCGACAACATTACCATCAACGGTTTTTAACAATGCTGAAATAGGATCAACATCTTTACTGAGATTAGAGTGCATTTTTTTTAGACCTTTCATTCCAAATAATTCTTCATCCTCAGCTAAATATTTTAAGATAGAGGCTAGCCCAATCGAATGACCTTCTACATTATCACTATAATTTTTTAACCCTTTAAAGGGTTCCATTACAGACTGTTCAAAATTGTCTGGATATTTAAATTCACCATCAGTAAATAATTCTTCCGCCCAACTTTCTATTGTCCTCTTAAATTTCCCCAAGTTATTATAACGAATCATTTCTAAATTAAGAATTATGTTTCCCAATCTTTTTTTAATCTGATCAAAATTATTTTGTAATATATGATCAATATTTACGTAAAAAAGATATTGCTCCGGACCGCCAGTTAGGTTATACCATCCATAAACTGCTTTTTCCCCCGGGAGAAATTTGATAATTACAGTTTGATGTTCTGGTTTTGGATAAAACGAAAGGTCTAAATCATTACTAATAATATTAAATACATCTTCGAAGGTTTTCTCAACATTTGAAATATAACTTTCTAAAACAATCGGATAATGGAATACAAAGTTTTCACTTCTTTTTTCTTTATATGAAGAGATTACCTTAATAATCCTATCTATAGAACTATTACTCTCATTTAATTCACTAGTACTTTTTTCAATTACTCCAAGGTTAATTCCCGGTATTTCACTAATGAGGAAACCTGCTGAATCGGTTGCTTCAAATAGTTGATACTCGAATGAAGAATCAGAATTTGCTTCATCAAAAACTTTATTTCCCATTGCTATAAAGCTATTGGCTGTCAGTGCGACGGAATATTTAACTTTAATTTTAATTGGCGCTGAATAACTATTGGGTAAACCGCTTATTTTAAATGATCCGGAAATCGTGTTTTCCCCAAAACCACCATCATCAGAAATTTCACTTATTGAAATATCATAATTACCATCAAAAGCTCCTGAAGGAATCGAAATTGAGACATCCTCTGTTTCAATTTTTCCTCCGGCACTCCCAATAGTTGCTGACGCTAATGGAGTTTCCTCCTCAATATTCGGTGACGAAGGATCATCTGAGCAACTTATATTTACTAAGATTATTGTAAGTAATATAGAAAAGCTGATTGTTGGTAACAGAGAAAAATATTTTTTCATAAAATACTCCACTAATATTTTGCAGATGAATTAGAAAGATAACATTTGAAATTACCGATCTACTCTTTAATATATAATATTAATTGGTTTAATGTAACGATTTAAATCATAATTATATTACTCAATTAATTTGCTATTTATTAGAGGCATTTATGATTTTGGGTAGGATATCTATTTTCTTCAATAGTTTGTTTAATAATTGTGGTGCGTTCTCATCTATGCTCATTTAGGTAGCAAAAATATAACCTTCAGTTAGAGAATAGTCATTCAGCTTATCATCTGTAATTAAATCAACTTATGGTGTCCAAATAGTTTTGTTATTTTCTACCAGAGTTACTATAATATTTTTTCATTATACTTCCTCCAAGGCTTTATAATCAAGTGGTACTTTCTTATGCGGATTATTCTTCATTCCAAATAGTAATCTCATGATGTTAAATCTTTTGACAAATAATTCATAGAATAAGAAACTCCCTCCAAAAGTTATAATTAGAATCACAGAAAACTTTACGTAAACATTCCAATTCAAATGAATTATGTAATAACCAAAAATTATCATTATCGTCTGATGTAATATATAGAGTGGGTATACAGATTCATTTGCATATGTTAATACCTTGCTTGGTTTGTTTAATAGAAATTTACTGTAACCTAAAATTGTAAATAACCAGCTAACTATAAATATCCATTTTAGTAATCCGTAAAAAATGAAAAACATCTCGGTGTCTTCGTTCATTATGTAAAAAGTTGGTCCCCAAACAAATAGTATTAAAAATAATCCTGGAAAAGAAGCAATCAATAAAGATTGTTTTCGTTTTGCAACAATTGCTTCCCAAAGTCCGGAAAACGTAGAAATACAATAGCCAAAGATGAAAATAGAAAATGAAATACTGTGATTATACCAATCATCAATTAATGAATGTGTTGTTGGAAATATTGGAGCTAGTGTATAATAAAATATTAGCAAAGGTAGAAATATTATATAAATGGAATTGGGGTGTTTAGAAAGAAAGTGGTTTACTTTTTCTTTTAGATTAGCTGATTTATTACTTCTTAAAAAAGTAAGTATTGGAAGCGCAATTATTGAATAAACGAAAATGTAAAGTACATACCAGAGATGATGCCAGCTTAAACTTCCACCTTCAGGAAATGGAACGAGCTCAAAAACAGTTTTCCAAAACTGCCAGTAGTTTGAAAATACAACTCCATCGGATATTCTTTCAAAGTATATCTGAGGAGGAACTATTACAAACATTCCAAAAAGCAGGGGAATCAAAAGGCGTTTTGATCTCTCTGTGATAATTCCTTTCCAACTTCTTTTGCCAAGAGAATAATAAATTACCATACCGGAAATTAAAAACAATAAAGGCAGACGCCATTGACTTAAAAAAGCCATCCATGTTTCAAACCATTCTAAAGTTACATTATTCTTTATATGAAAGTCCCAGGGGACAAAAATCATCCCCACGTGGTAGAATATTAAGATATAGAAAGCGATTACCCTCAGCCAATCTAAATAGTGTTTTCTCTGCTGTTTGTTTTGAGTTTCTTTCATTCTATAGTCCTTTGATTAATGTTTCAGCAAATATATGCTTAATACAAATAAAATCAGAGCCTTAAGGTAGGATTGTAGTTCTGACTTGTAAGATCGAACTATGTGATATTCAAAAACTTATTTTTTACTCATTTTTGAAGTTTTATATTCGGAGGGAGTTTTTCCGGTTAATCTTTTAAATGCCGAATGAAAAGTAGATTTTGAGTTAAAACCAACAGAATAACCAATACCTTCAATTGTTTCATTCAAGTTTGGATCAAGAATCATCGATTTTGCCTCTTCAACTCTGTATTTATTTATAAGTCCTAGAAACGAGAGGTCTAACTTTTCATTAATAACTTGGGAAACATAGTTTGGACTTACATTAATTTTTTTTGCAAAGTCTGGCAGAGATGGAGAAGAGTTAAGATAATATTTCTCATCCATAATCTTATTTATTTTCTGAAGTATTTTATTTTTTGTTTCTTCGTCCAGCGCCGATTTGGAATATTTCTTTTCGTTAATATTTGCCTTAAAAAAAAGAGAATTTCGAATAACCTTAAAACTGATTGAATAGATGAAAATAGTTATGGCAACAATTATTATATAATCACCAAGATCGTGCGGATAAGTAAATTTTACAAATATTATTGTTGAAAGAATAACTGTCATAAAGGCAATATCTATCCATAGAATACGATAGGATTTTGCACTAGCCGGACTTCTGGTTTGCACTCTATAAATAATAACTACAGCAATTATTAAGTAAGCAAGAATTGAAATAATTGTCAGTTCATTGATATAACTTTTTAATAATAACGGATCTTGAAATCCAGTTCCACTAGTTGAAATAAATTCAAGTTCAGGATGGTATTGTTCAAGATACGCATTATACTTTGACTCAATGCTTTGTATATGAAAGAAGATTGAATAGACAAAATAGATAACAGCGGGCAAAAAATGATAGTAAATTATTTTGATTTTTGACTCGTCAATTTTTGCCAAAATGTAAAGAAAAAATAAGGGACCAACCAAAAGGTTTAAAGGCTCGGTTGCATCAACAAGGTAAATTACCTGAAACATAAAGTTGGTGTATGAGATAAGAATATCAAAACTAAGAAGAGCAGAGGTAAGCAAAAGCAATCCAAGAAAAACATTTGCTTTAATTGGACGATTTTTTTTGCTAAGAAAAAAATAGGAAAGAAAAATTCCTTGAACAGTTCCAAGAAATATTAGAAGCGCAAAAATATCAATACTAAGTGGATAACTCTTGATCAAGTTTTAATCCGATAATTATTTTTTTCTAAAAATAGTTCCTTTTAACCTCTTATTCAATTTTTCAAAACGATTTTTTTAATTCATTCCCAAATGTCCAACGACCATTTTTAGATGATATGTTTTTTGAAGATTCACTTTTAACATATGATTTCTACAAAGATGATTTTTTCTCCAATAGATTTAAATTGAATAGAAAAAAATTTGATAAGTTATTTCAGGGAATGGACTCATTAAAAAACGAATTTTATAAAAATTATTCAAAGCCGAATCAATGAAATAATTAAATATATGTGACCAGTGGTTTAAATCCCTGGTCGCAAGATCTAAAATAACCTTCATATTCTCTATTTATTTTTAATAAAATTTCTTTTTATCCAATATATTTTGCTATAATTCCCAGCCAAAAAAATAATTATTAGGATTCAACAATAGTGCTTTTTATATTATTGTTATAATTTAGGGAGTTCAAAATGATATTCAATATTCAAGATCCATCAAGTCCAATCATTATAGCTGCTATTCATGATGGACACCAAATAAGAACAGAATTAGCAGAATATCTTAGTCTTGATGAGAGCTCTAGGTTAAGAGAAGAAGATCCATTCACTGGTAAGTGGCTATCTATCTCCATGAATACTATTACTACAAAAACCTCTCGATTTGAGGTTGATTTAAATAGACCAAGAGAAAAAGCTGTTTACCTAAAGCCTGAAGATTCTTGGGGGCTAAAAGTTTGGAAGGAACAAATCCCCGGTGAACTTTATCAAGGGTCTCTTAAAAAATATTCTGATTTTTATTCTCAATTGGAGAAAGAAATATATACTCATCTTGATCATAATAAAACAGTTGTAGTTTATGATTTACACTCTTATAATTATAAACGGAATGGAGCAAACCAACCCCCAGAACCTGATGAATTAAACCCTGAAATAAATTTAGGCACCGGAACACTAAACCGTGAAAAATGGGCTCCAATCATTGATAGATTTATTAATGAAACAGTAAGTTATAATTTTATGGGTAGGAATCTAGATATTAGAGAAAATATTAAATTTAGAGGGGGATACTTTCCTAGATGGATTCATGAAAAATTTCCAAATAATGTTTGTAGTCTCTCAATTGAATTTAGGAAATTCTTTATGGATGAATGGACAGGAGAACCTTACCCTGATGTAATAGAAGAGATAAAAAAACTTCTTAAGCATACAACTTATGGCGTATTGGAAGAAATTAACCATATGAATAACAAATAATTTTTTAACTAATGCAGACTAAATCAAAAACACAACCTGAAAATACTATTACGGAACAACTTATTGATAATATATGCAGGAGAATTGCTGATAATAAATCTGTACGCAGATCTTTGCCACTAAATGGGAGACTGCACATTGATAGACCTCTCCCATTCATTTGTGTTTATAGAAGACCTACCAAATATGAAGATAATGGAACAGAAAAATTAGTTAAAGGTGAAGCTTCTTATTTAATTGCATCCGCCAGCAATAAAATTAAGTCAGGGTTATCGTCATTAGTGCAGAATATAGCCGCACTAATGTCTAACGAACATAAGGCATTTCTTATAATTGAGGTGTGGACAAAAAAAAATAACTCCTCTGAGGCGAACAACACCTTGGGCATTTCAAATCCTCATGTTAAAATAAGAATATCTAAAGATCGTTTTCATACTGATACCGTTGAGACATTAGAAAAAGCTTTAGAAATTATTTACGTTCAGAGACAAAAAGTTAAGGCAGAAATTTTGTACGACAAGAAGCAATGGCCTGAAAAAATGTTACCATTGGTATCCTCTTCTTTCGCAAAAGAGATGAACTGCTTTATGATTGGCATTGAGATTGATCCTTTTTATCAGAATTCCACAACAGGAGAGTTATACCCACTAGTATTAAAAAAACTGCACCAAGGTTTATCAAGGGCAATTAAATTAAGCGTATATCAGTTTTCCCATCATCAAACAAACTTAAGGCCTACCAATTACCAATCATTGGGCAGAAGGGCTATGGTTAAAGCTGTTTGGGAGGTTGATCAAAAACTTGCAGAAATTAGCAACGCTTATGATTTTCTTTTGCTTGTTACACCTATTAATATAGATCAATCATGGAATAAATTTAAAGCGAATAAATTTCAAAAAGATCCAATATTTCACTACCGCCCAATTCCAATTAATCCTTCTGCACTAAAAACAAAACTTTATAATATTCCAATTGATCAAATTGAAGATCCAACACTATCCAATCTTTTTTATGAAAAACAAATTGAGCTTGAAAAAACTTTGTCGATGCTTAGAGATAGAAGAACTAGAAATTTCTTTTATGGCAGTATGCAGCTTTATGGTGAAATTACATCTGAATTAAAATTACTCGCCATTAAAATTTTGGAGAGCACAACAGCTCATAAAAAAGAACCGACGGACAATGTTTTTTTTGATTGCTATTCATTTGCACAAAAAGCTGAAGAAGAAATAAATTATTATAAACAGTTTTTCCCAGAGATGAAATCAAAGGTTGAAATAAGAGATGATATAACTGGGCTAATGGTTTCGAGAGGGAATTTGTTTTTAGGAAAAAAAATTAGAATTCCAAAGCGCAGAGTGGATGCATTACTACAGCATGAGATTGGTACACACATTGTGACATATGTAAATGGTAGAGCTCAACCATTTCAGCAGCTATATGCCGGGCTAGCAGGATATGATGAGCTTCAAGAAGGAATTGCGGTGCTAACTGAGTATTTGGTAGGAGGTTTAACTACAGCAAGATTAAGGCTTTTAGCGGGAAGAGTAATTGCTGCCGATAACTTAATTGATGGAGCAACTTTTATAGATACTTTTAGAGAATTAAATGGTAAATTTGGATTTACGCAGAGAATTGCGTATATAATAACTGCAAGAATCTATAGAGGCGGCGGTTTAACTAAAGATGCTGTTTACCTTAGAGGATTAATGAATATTTTGAAATATTTTGCAGTTGGTGGTGAGCTGGAGCCGCTACTTATTGGCAAAATATCTTCAACTCACGTTCCGATTATTAAAGAACTACAAGCAAGAAAAGTGTTAAAGCCCTTAGCGCTTCTTCCCCGTTACCTGGAAAACGAAATGGCTTTAGAAAAATTAAAAGAACTAAAAAATGGTTTATCAGTAATCGATTTAATAAAAAGGAGTTAAAATGAAATTAGGATTTGTTGTTAATGATGTAATGACCGAACAGACCGGCTATACAACTACGAGATTGGCTATGTGGGCAATAAATAGAGGTCACGATGTTTGGGTAATTGGATTGGGAGATTTAGCTTACGATCCGGATGAAAGTATAAGAGCTAGGGCAACATCAGTTCCTAAAAAACAATATAAATCAAATGAACTTTACCTAAAAGCATTGCAGGGTAAAACGGCAGTAAAAGAAAGAATTACAGTTGATGATCTAGATATTTTAATGCTTCGTAGCGATCCGGCAAATGAATCTGGTTCTCGATCTTGGGCTGCAACTGCAGGTATTAATTTCGGTACGAATTGCTATGCGACATGGAGTAATTGTTCTTAATGATCCAAATGGATTAGCTAAAGCTATGAATAAAACATATTTTCAATTATTTCCCGAAGAGGTGAGACCACAAACTCTAATAACACGGGATGTTTCAGAAATCAAATCTTTTTCAAAAGATAGGGGAGAAAATATAATTCTCAAACCTTTGCAAGGCTCTGGAGGAAGCGGTGTTTTTATTCTTAGACCAGAGGATCGTTCAAATCTAAACCAAATAGTTGAATCATTATCTAAGGATGGATACATTATTGCCCAAGAATATCTGAAAGCAGCTGAGGATGGTGACATTAGGTTATTTATGATGAATGGACAGCCATTGCGTTACAAGGGCAAATATGCTGCGTTCCGAAGAGTTAGACATGGTGATGATATAAGAAGCAATATTCACGCTGGTGGAAAGTTAGCCCAAGCAGTAATAACGGACGAACATCTTAAACTAGCAGAAATTGTTAGACCAAAAATAGTACAAGATGGAATGTTCCTGGTTGGACTAGATATTGTCGGAAATAAGCTTATGGAAATTAATGTGTTTAGTCCTGGCGGATTAGGAAGTGCTCAAAAGTTTGAGAAAGTCAATTTTAGTAATGCAGTGTTAGATGCCCTCGAAAGGAAGGTAGAATATATGAGTTATTACAGAAGAAATTTTGATAACGATGAAATGGCGACATTATAGGGTTTAGCACATTGTGATTAAAATAGTAAGTAATTAACGACCTTTTAATTTTTCGCTGGCATATTGATTAGTAGTGTAATTCAGGCTGCCATATTTATTATAAACCACTTTTTAAAGTGTTAACTTCAAATTTTCTCTCTACTTTTTGATTAGTAAGGTAAAGAGAAAATATAGATACTATTCTGAAAAAAAATAGGAATATTGCATTTTTTGGTGCAATAGAAAATGTGGAGAGTATAAAATGAATTTCGAATTATTTTTTAATGAGATAAATAAATTTCTTGACAAACTTATTGATTCAACTATTGAACTTGCACCATTAATTATTTTTTCTTTTGTGGTATTATTAATTGGATATGTCATTGGTCGTTTAATGAGATATCTCACAAAAAAACTGATTAATAATTTACCCCGATTATTTAATAACGAAAAAATTAAAAATCGATTGTATCAAATTAATTTTGAAAACTCTGCAGCTCACATTAGTAATATTGTTTTTTGGATGATTCTAATTTTTACCATTGTACTCATTAGCGAAATTATTGGATTGCCGATTATTACCTCTTGGTTAGGTGGTATATTCTATTTTCTTCCTAATATTCTTGTCGCTGTGATAATTATTTTTCTTGGTATCGTTGGCGGCAAATTAGCAGGAAATCTAATAATTTCAGCAGCCAATCGAGCTGATATTTCTTATGGGAAAGTAATTGGAAAAATTGCAGAATATGGATTGCTTATCATTTCTCTTATAATTGCAATCGATCATCTAGGAATTGAAATTAGCTTCTTAATTCACATTGTTGATATAGTTCTTGCGGCCCTATTATTTGGTGCTTCTTTGGCTTTTGGATTGGGATCAAAAAACTCAGTTAGCAATATTCTTGCATCTTATTACATTCATCAAAATTTTAAGGAGGGGGATAAAATAAAAATTGATGAAACAGAGGGACAAATCATACAAATAAACCCTACTTCCGTTAAACTAGAGACTAAAGAAGGTGAGGTTTATATTCCAGCTAAATACTTTGGTGATAAAAAATCTTTCTTAATAAATAAGATTTAACAATGGGTATTGATAGATTAGTTATAGAAAAATATTTTGAGAATCATATTGATCAAGCAGTTAAAATGTTATCGTTATTACCTGATAATGAAATTTTATCAATTATTAAAAATCTTACCAATAAAAATGTTTATAAAGTATTTAGTAGAATTGAAAGATACAGAGCAATTAAATTAATTGATTTACTCGAAGCAAAAGATTGTACAGAAATTCTTACAAATATTCCTTCGAATGTAGCTGTTTTAATTATGCGCCAAATGAATAAAGACAAACTCAACTCTGTTCTAGCTGAATTACCAGAAAAAATGGCAGTTCAATTTACAACAATGCTTCAATACGATGAGTTCTCAGCAGGCGCTATAATGAATACAAGACTTTTCACACTAACAGATGATATATTAATTCAGGATGCCCTTGAGAATATTAAGAGATTTGATGGGAGCATAAATGCACAAATATTTATTGTCGCTCGTGATCAAAAATTAAAAGGAATAGTTAATTTACATCAATTAGTCCGCAGCAATACCAAAGAGGAACTTCGGACAATAATTGATGCAAACGTTCCAAAAATATCCCCAGAAATTAATATTAAATCTATTTCTGATCATATAGGATGGCAAGACTATTATGCCCTACCGATTACAGATGCTGATGATTTATTTTTAGGTGTTATCACTCTAGAAGTAATTAGAAATATTATTGAAACAAAGTCTAAAAACGAATTACGACAGTTTAGTGCAGCAGGAAGCGCTCTTGGCGAACTATATAGAATAGGACTTTCCGGGTTAGTTCGCAGTGCTGCTGAAATTACTATTAAATCAGAGAAAAAATTTAATATAGAAGGTGATAAAAATGATTAAAAACTCTCCAGCAGAGCTAAAATTAATTAGAGATTATTCTCATGCCTTTCCTACCGAAATAGCATATTTAATTGAAAATTTTTCAAGCTATGAGATATATGATTATTTGAAGAAACTTAGTCTTTCAAGTTTTATTTCTGTATTCTCTTCAATCAATCCTGATGTTGCGTCTGATATAATCCCTCATTTTGATGATGAAATTTTTGCTCAATTGTTTCCTCAACTTGATGAAGCCTTAGCTGCTAGATTGCTGTCACGGTTAGATAAGGAAGTGGCAAATAAAAAATTGGCTATTCTTGAGCCTCAGCTTTCGAAGCAAATTAAGATTTTAATGGAATACCCACCTGATACTGCAGGTTATTTAATGGATACAAGGGTTACTACCTTTCATCCCGAGAACAATATTGATGAGGTTTTAAAGAGATTAAGATTAATCAGCAATAGAAGTATTCTAAACATTTTTGTTGTTGATCTTCATGGAAATTTCATTGGATCTGTTCCACTACAAATAGTTGCGGTCTCAAACCCTAAAGAACAGTTAAAAAATTTAATTAAAACTGATATAGCAAGCATTGATGCATTTGCACCGAGAGAAGAAATAGTTAAGTTATTGGAAGAAAAAAAGATTTTTAGTTTACCCGTAGTTGATATTAATAATAAATTATTAGGAATATTGAGGCACAATAAATTAGTTGAATCAGCAGCAGCTGAAGCAAGCGAAAATGCTTTAGCAATGTTTGGTGCAGGTAGAGATGAACGAGCGCTTTCAAAAGTTTCTTTTGCAATACGTAAAAGATTGCCTTGGCTTGAAATCAATTTGGTCACTGCATTCCTTGCAGCAGCTGTTGTGGGGATGTTTGAAGAGACAATAGCTAAACTTACTGTACTGGCAGTATTCCTTCCTGTAGTTGCAGGGCAGTCCGGCAATACAGGTTCTCAGGCTCTTGCAGTAACAATACGCGGACTCGCTTTGAGAGAGTTTAATCCTTCCCAATGGTTTAAAGTTGCGAGAAAAGAAATTGGAGTTGGATTTATAAACGGTGTTGCAGTTTCATTAACAACATCTGTAGTTGTTTTTTTCTGGGCTTCATCTTTCGGTCTAGCAATTGTTATTGCAGTATCTATGGTATTCTCAATGGTCATAGCAGGATTTTCCGGGGCAGTTATTCCAATAATACTAAAATCTTTTGGGCAAGATCCCGCGCAATCTTCTTCAATTATATTAACAACAGTTACTGATGTTGTTGGTTTTTTAAGTTTTCTCGGCTTAGCAACAATTATGTCTGCGTTTTTAGGTATAGCTTAATTAAATTAAAGCAAAATAAATGGTTACTACAAGTGGATAATTTATTTATATGGTTAGGAATAGCATTTTGTGTAAGTCAGTCTGCAATGTTCTCTGGACTTAATTTAGCCTTTTTTAGTTTGACTCGTCTCAGACTTGAAATTGAAGCAGAAACTTCATTGAAAGATGGTGCTAAAAAAGTTTTAGACATGCGCAAAGATTCTAATTTTTTATTAACTACTATTCTTTGGGGCAATGTAGGAATAAATGTTTTATTAACCTTACTTTCGGATTCTGTTATGGCAGGTATACTCTCGTTCAGTTTTTCAACTGTTGTTATCACCTTATTTGGTGAAATAATTCCTCAAGCATATTTTTCAAGACATGCTTTACGAATGGCTCAATTATTAGCACCTGTTTTAAGGTTTTACCAGATTATCTTGTTCCCTGTAGCAAAGTTAAGTGCGCTTTTATTGGATTACTGGTTAGGGAAAGAATCAGTTCAATTTTTTGCTGAAAGCAATATCAAATTATTTATTAAAAAACATATGGAAGAAGATGCCAGTGAGATTGATCATATTGAAGGAACTGGAGCAATTAATTTCTTTTCGCTGGATGATCTTACAGTTACACAAGAGGGTGAAAAAATTAATCCAGATAGTATTATCAAATTAAAAAGTCATAACGGTACGTTAATTTTCCCAAGATATGAAGCCTCATATGAAGATGAATTTATTAAGAAAATAATTAAATCAGATGAAAAATGGATAATATTTACTAATGAAAATAATGAGCCTGAATTAGTGTTAGATGCAGATGGATTCACACGATCAGAATTATTTAGTCAACGTTTGGATGGAATTGAAAAATACTGTCATGTTCCACTGATAATAAGAGATGAAAAAACGAACTTAGGAATATTAATTAAAAATTTACGTGATGAATTTCATATAGAGTCAGATAGCCCAATTGAAAAAGATATTGTATTAATTTGGGGATTGGAATACAAAGGTATTATTACCGGTGCTGATATTCTTGGTAGATTATTAAAGGGCATTTAGAAATTTAAAATTTTTTAAAAAATAAAATTTAACTACGCTATCACCTTTAACCTTGGAAAGACTTCAAATTAAATAGGTTATAAAAGAGATTAAATGATAATTATATCATTAGAAAAAAGTTTAAGGCAAAAAATGGATTTGATCGAATATAAAAGTGAATTAAGAAATCTACAAATAGAACTTGTTAAACTTCAAAAGTGGGTACAACATGAAAAGAAAAGATTACTAATTATTTTTGAAGGAAGAGATTCAGCCGGTAAAGGCGGAGCTATTAGAAGGTTTACAAGATTTTTAAATCCTAGGGCAATGAGAGTAGTTGCGATGCCTAAACCTACTGAATATGAAAAAGGGCAGTGGTTCTTTCAAAGGTATGTGGCAGAACTTCCAAGTGAAGGGGAAATAGTTTTTTTTGATAGGAGTTGGTATAATAGGGCAGTTGTTGAACCGGTAATGAAATTTTGTTCTAAAGAGCAATATGATTTATTTTTGAAACAGGTTACTCAACTAGAAAAAATGTTAATTGAAGATGGAATTTTGATTTTTAAGTTGTGGTTTTCAATAGATATTAGAGAACAGAAAAAAAGACTTTCTGAAAGAAACAAAAATCCATTAAAACAATGGAAGGTTAGCACAGTCGATATGGAAGCTCAAAAAAAATGGGATGACTTTACTCGTTATAAAATTAAAATGTTTGAGAATACCCACACAAGACAGAGTCCGTGGATAATAATAAAGGGAAATAATAAAAAAGAAGCAAGAGTTGAATCTATGCGTTATGTATTATCTAAAATAAATTATGCAAATAAAAACACCACAGAAAATTCATTTAGGTGTAATTCAGATATACTGCAAATTTATCGAAAGAATAAAGGCAATGATTCTTAATTAGTTCGCCAATCATATTGCTAAAACTTCAGTATTTCTCAGATTGTGCAATTTTAAGTAATTCTTTTGATCCCGCCCCAAGACTGAAGATAGTTTTCATTGCCTTTTCAATTGGATATTTAACTATTTGAACATTTTCCTTTTTTACATGATAAATAAAACCAGCGGAAGGTACTGGACCAGATGGCACAAATACAGTGCATGAGTCGTCATCATGTTTTTCCGTAACAAACGCAGTTATTTGTGTATCATTTCCGTATAGGCGAACCAACGCAACATTTTTGAACAGTGTTTTGTTGCTTCCCATTAATTGTATAGTTGTTTCTTTTATAATTTTATATAAAGGCAATTTGGCAAGTGTCCTTTGTTCTAAAAATTCAAAGATTACACGACCAATATTAGTCCTGATAATTAAACCAACAAAAAAGAAACAAATTAAGATTAAAATAAGTGCTAAGGCTGCTGCACCAAATTCCTGCATCTTAGAAGTTTCTAGAATTATATTTGTTATTGGCCTTAGCTTATCTACTATAAACTCATAAAGCCAATTAAATACTAAAATTAGTATAACAATGGGTAGAACTACCAATGTACCACCCAAAAGAGTTGTCCGTAAAAATGATTTTATTGAGTCCAAATCCACTTCCTTTTTTTAAGAGACAAATTTTTTCTATAGCATTTTCTAAAATTAAGAGAAATGCAAAACTAATATTTAAAATAATATAGATAATTCTTTTATTGAAAAATTATGAAGAATCTTTGCTTTTGTTTTAAACAATTAACTAATTACAGAAAAATAAGAGAAAAGTATAAAATGTCATTCCCCATTCTGCATGAGAGCAGGGAATGACAAAATATAAAGGTTTAGGAAAGTAATTTTGCATTTAAGAATACATCTGTTCCAGTTGTTAATCTAGAAATTGGACATTTAGCTTTTGCATCTGCCGCTAAAGTATTAAAATCTTCTTCACTTAATCCAGGAACAACAGCCTCACAATCCAAAGTGATTGAAGTAATTTTTGGGCCATCATCTTGTCCCAATTCAACAGTAGCTTTGGTTTCAATGCTGGTTGGAGTAAGTTCTTTTTTAGATATTAATGCTGCTAAGAACATTGAAAAACAGCCAGCTTGTGCTGCTCCTATTAATTCTTCTGGATTAGTTTCTTCACCGTCTTCAAATCTTGACTTAAAATTAAAAGGACCTTCAAAACCAGTAAAGTTCATTTTTCCTTTACCTTCTTTAAGTGTTCCTTCCCATCTTGCTTTTGCGTAATGTTTACCCATCATTCATCTCCTTTTAGTATTTAATTTATATAATCTTTGATAGAAATATACAAAAATTAAATAAACGACAAACCGTCTTTTTAATATGAATTATTTTTAATGTGTCGCAATTTTGATAGCAATAAAATAATTAAAATAATATTGAAAATTTGAATGAAAGATGAAATCATTCTTTCTTTTTTCCAATAAATCTAATCATTTTAGCAATGCCTTTATGATACTTACCCTCATTAAGGTCTATTTCTACTTCTTCAAGTTGTAATACTTCAAAATCAGAAAAATCTTTGATAATTTCTTCTTCGGAATAGAGCATCTCAATTTTATTGGGCCCGCCTATTTGTGGATTTTTTTCTCTTAAGGGAAGATTATTTTTGCTGAATCCCTCTAGAATTAATTTGCCATTTGGCTTAATTAAACTTGAAACTTTTTTATGGTAAACCGAGGATATGTTTGGAGGGAAATGAGCATGTATAATTGCTGCTGCATCGAACCAGTTTTCAGCAAAATCCATTTTTAAGAAGTCGCCAACCTCATACTTAAAATTTACATTGTGCAATTCTGCTAGTCGGAGTGCTTTTTTCTTACCTTCTTCGCTAATATCAAAGGCAATAACTTCAAGTCCTTGTTGGGCGGCGTAAACTGCATTTCTTCCTTCACCCTCTCCAGGTAATAATATTCTGCCCTTAACTTTGTGTTTTTCAATAGTGGCTTTAAAGAAAACATTAGGTTCAGTGCCGTAAGCATATTCGTTTGAGCTGTATCGCTCATTCCACATTTCTTTCATGCTGTTGCTATCTTTTCATTTTTGTCTTTATTATAAATAACTGGTGTTTTATTGTTCCATTTATCCCATAAATTATTGTTAGTTATTAATCCAACCATAAAATGACTAACATTTATTCTACTTGTTTTGCCGGGATCAAAAATTGGACTTCTTACTTTTTGATCATGTACTTCATAATCACTTTCATTTTCCTCATCAATAAGTGAATCGGGGCGGACAGCTACCCAACTAAAACTACTCTTCTCAGCAATATTGTTCACAAGATAGTTGGCGGCAACCATATTATCATTGTGCGGTGGTAAAAAGATTTTTAACAGTGCAAATATTATCTTTTCTCCTAAGGTATTTTTTTCTCCTATTTTCTTATTGGTATAAGCGGTTGTGCTCATGAGGATTAACTTCTTATTTCCACTTTGTGATTGAATTGCATCAATTACTTTTTTTATAGTGCCGGAGACTAATTTATAAGGTGGTCCAAACATTCCTTTGAAAGAAAGATTATGACCAAGACAGCAGATAACTGAATCAGAATCTTTTAGAATGGCTTGAATTTTTAAATTATCAAATTGACTTATATTTCCCTTAATGATCTCAAGATTTTCATCTTCCATCATGTTTTGGGGAATATTTGCAGATTCTCTTATTACAGCCTGAACTTTAATTTTCCTTTTTAGAAGATTTTGTACAACCAATTTGCCCGTTGCACCGCTGGCACCTAAAACTAGAACTTTCATGATTTCTCATTAACAAATATTTTTTGACAAAATTATTTAATTTCGTTTGTGATACTTAATACCGAGCTCTTTCTACCTCTTTGAGATTGTGATCTTTCAATCTTAGATCTTTAGTTCACTTTTTCTTCTAGTCCGAACAAATCATAGGGTGGTTTAACCAAATCCTTGTGGAAAAGCTGGACTGTAAAAAATATGTACGCAATAAATCCCAAAACTATTAAAATCTGCCACTTGGAAGTTTTTTGAATTTCATGTCTTTGAGAAATTTCACAGATTTCACCTGGACAGTATTGTGCCTTTTCTCCGTAAATCCATTTATAGGTATAACATCCCAGACAAATACCGAATGCCGCTTCGAAAAATAGAAATATTAAACAGATAAAGCAGATTAATCCGGTAATTGGACTAAAAGAATTTACAATCACCAAGAGTACAAACATTGTTAGACCCCAATGCAATTCCAACTATCCATGCAAATTTTTTCTGCACTGCACCAACATATTCCGGTACTTGATTTTTTACAAATAATCTACCGATAATTAATGAAGGAGCAAATTTTGGATTTATTAATACGCGTATCAGAATATCTGTCAAAAATATTATAACTGCATATTTTAAAAGTAAAAAATCTCCTCTATAAACTACATGAAGTATTGAAATGAACATCATTAAAAATAATATGCCCGCACCCGCTCTTATTTCTCGTTCATTTAATACCGCAATTTTATATCCTTCAACCTTTTCTCCGAATTGAAATATTTTGCTCATAAATTACCCTAATATTTTGTTCAATGTCACTTAGTTTGACGATACTAAAATAGATAAGTTCAAAGTGAAATAATTATGAATTAATTTTAAATTCTAAATTTTATTTTAATAGACGCTGGGGTCAAAAAAAATTATTCTTAAAAAACTCTTTGTTTAATTTGACTATCAAGCAAAACTAAAACAGCTTATTTCAAACTTTCTACAATATAATTAATATAAAATGACATTTATTGTAGAGATTAAAAAGTAATGTAAACTCGACTTTGTAATTTAAAATTTATTTTACATTGAGCTTAATTTTTACGAGCGATTTAGCGTATTCAACATCACTCTTATTGCTGAATGTAATTGTGAGTGGTCTAATTTTATTATAATACTTGGCAGTTCTGAATTGCTCTTTCAGCTCATCGGAAATAGTGCTTTCATTTATTGCTGGTTCTGCTCGGTCGGTAAAGTAGAATGTCATTTTAAATTTTTTCCGCTGCACACTTATCCAGCAAACAGTATTTTTCTTATTAATGATTTTCAGTAACCAACTTTTCCCGTCTTTGTAATAACGCCAATCTTCATCAAATTCCGGGTGCTCGCTGTGAAAAAAGTCAAAAACAGAATTCCAATAAGATTTTGTTCTGCCAATATGAGAAAATATTATTTCATCATTTGGGTGTTCATCCGGATTAATTAAAACTAATTGATCCATTAAAGATGCCTATATATAAATTGATTCTAAATTACACCATATGCTAATGCTTTGCAACTTTAGCTTTTCTTACCTCTATTTTTTCCCAAACTTTGCCGGTAACATATACTTCATTATTAAGCCATTCTTTTCTAAGTTGATCTTCATTTTCATAATCACAAAAAATAATTGAGCCGTTCATATTTCCCTCATTATCTAATAGAGCAGAAGCATAAAGCCATTTACCTAGCCCGAACATTTCGCCTGCATATTTCAGGTGTGCTTCCCTTACAGCCAACCTTCTTTCAATAGCTTTATTATCTTTATAATCATGGGCAATAACTACAAATTGCATAAGGTTTTTCCTAATAACTAAATGTGGTCTTTTACTTCAAACTCTAATGCTTTTAATGTAAGACTTACATCAATAAATAAAAATATTGCAGAGAGAATAATGCCAATAATACTAAGAAGAAATAATAATTTCCCAAGTGATGTAAGATCATAATGAAAAATATACATTATCAGTAAAACAGGTATAATTAAACTGCTGGATAAAATACTAAACGAAATTGATGTAATAGAATATTTTAAAATGTAACTTCGCCTTACCAAAATTCTAAGCTGCGTTTTTTTATTATTTATATCATTAGAAGAAGAATCTCTGATTTCAGCAACTAACCCTCTAGATCGATCAATAGTTCTTGCCAATCTATTAGTAAGTGAAAGAAGAATTAAACCAACACCTGAGATTAATACTAATGGCGATATTGTTGACTGAAAAAAATCAACTAAGGGTTTCGTTATTTCCATAATTTCATTAAAAGTTGGATATTAAAAAAGTAATTTGTTTTGATAGACTTACATTAACATTAATAAATAATGTTTTTTTATCACGTTAAAAGAGATTAATTCAATTGTTCAATAGTGACCTTTGTTTTTGTGCCTAAGTTTTTCATCCCAACAGTAACAATCTTATCATTTATTTTTAATCCATTTTTAACAACAATATTTTCACCGTATGATTCTCCAATATCAATTTTAGTTAGCTCTGCAAAATCACCGTTAATTCGATATACATAATTTTCATCATTCTTATTAACCAGTGCATACTCAGGTATTGCCAATGTATTTTCATTCTTAGATAGAATCAAATCAATTTTAGCTGTCATACCAGCTTTAATAACATTATCTTTGTTCACCACATGAATTTCCACCATAAAACCGCCAGTTGATTCATCTGCTTGGGGAGAAATTCTTTTTACAATTCCATCAAAGCTTCTACCCTCTAATGCTGAAATTTTAACTATGGCTTTATCGTTTATCTTTACTCTGTTGATCATCTCTTGAGGAATGGAAACACGTATTTTGAGAACAGATAAATCAACTACCCTATAAACAGTAGTTCCCATTGCAACCATTGTTCCAAATTCAATATTTTTTCTAGAAACAATCCCGGAAATTGGAGATTTGATTCTAGTATCTTCAAAAGATTTTTTCGCCGCACTTAATGCAGCTAATGCTGATAAATATTGTGCTTCGGCATTATTTACGGTTAATTGAGAGTTTTCATATTCTAATTCTGAGATGTCGCCATTTTCAAAGAGAATTTTATCACTTTTCAAATTTGATTTAACTATTTTCAGGTTATTTTCAGTTGATAAAACCTGAGCCTCTGCTTGTTTAAATTGACTTTCCGGAACAGTATAATCAATTATTGCAAGCGTGCTGTTTGCATTTATGTATTCTCCCAATTCCTTATTAACACTAATTACTTTACCTGAGACTTCAGCAACAATATCTACCGAATTATTTGGTAGAAGAACTCCTGTAAGCGGTAACTTCTGCTCCAATTTAGTTTCCTTAATTAACATAGCTTCTACTGGAACTGCTTCTGTAGAAGTCGTCTTGTTTACTTCTGTACCAGACTCAATTTGAGATTTTTCTGAGTCGCAGCCTGTGAATAAGAATGAAAAAATAAAGATCACTGCTAAAATTTTAGACATCATTTTTTCTCCGATAGAATTCAAACAATTAAAATAGTTCGTAAAAATCATTTAATAAATTAGGCTCTCAATTTTACCTGTTAGGTAATAGAGTTCTGCTATAGCGATCATAAAATTATAGTTGTTGCCAATGTAATCTATATTGGCATTTTGCATATTCAATTTTGCATCAATGTAATCAATATTAGAAACCAAACCTCGTTCTCTTTGTCGTTCAACAATTGAGTAATTGTTTTGGTTAATTTCAAGATTGGTTTTAAGAAGATCAATTTGAGTTTTTATATTAATAATATTGTTAGCTACATTATTAAGAATAATTTTAGTATTCAATAACTGATCTTTAAATTCCTCTTGATTTTTTTTATACTCATAAAGGCTTGATTTATAGGCTGAATAATTTTGAAAACCAGAAAAAATAGGCAGACTAAAATTAATCATTAAAGTTTTAGGTGAGTAGTCGTCAAAATCAATTGTATTATTTTCACGCCAGCCATAAGAATAATTAAGATTAATATTTGGCATAAAGGAAGAGTATGAATTTTTATGAGTTAATCTGCTTATCTCTTCACCCGATTTTAATGCTGCAAGTGAAGCATTTGCTTTTATAAGCTCGTCGTTATTTAGGTCAATTAATTTTATTATGTCCTTATCAGCAAAATTTAACATTTTATTTTTCTCTATTTCTAGATTAGTTAATACCTTGGGGTCAATTATAATACTGCTATCCAATTCAGCATTTATCAATCTGCTCAATGAAAGTATTGAACTTCTTAGTTCTGCAGTACTATTTGTACAGTAAACTTTTTTGCTGCTGATAATCGATCTTCCACCGTAAAGCTTCGTTTTGTGAATATCTGTTTGCTTCGTAAAGTCTTTGGGCTTTTTCGTAATTCAATCTAGATAGTTCAAGGAATTCATTTTGAATTCTGTAAATCTCTTTATTTCTTAAAACACTTAAATAACTTGCTATAACATTATAAACAGTCTGGTGCTCAACCGATCGGGTTTGGCTTTCTGTAAGATTTTCTTGTTCATATGCAATAGATAGTCCATTAATAAGCACACCATTAAATAATGGAAAGTAGAGATCGAAAGTTGATCTATAAGATTCTTGAAAAACAGTTTGCGGAATTTGACTTGATAATTCCGGTGGAAGATACTGTCTAAAATCCCTTTCTGCAAAAGTCTGTTGATCAATCCAGCTATAAGTCGTATTAAAACTTATTGTGGGAAACAATTGAGCCCAAGCACGTTTTACATCCCAGCTTGCTTTCTTAATTCCGTATCTGTTTGATTTGATAATATTGTTGTTATTTAATGCCATGGAAACAGCATTATCCATAGTAAGATATTTCAATGTTTCTTTTTCTTGGGCATTAGAAGTTGAAAAAGTCGAGAGCGCAAGCATATAAAGCAGGAGGAAAAACATATTTTTAATCTCTCTGATAAAAACAAATTTTGAAGAAACCATTTTTATCCTTGGTATAAATTAGATATGTAACACAAATTTATTATGAAATTAAGATTAAAAATAACAATAAAATTGCTTGTTGAATATAAAATATTTTTAAAGTTATTTTAGTGCGTTTTTGAGGTAATAGATAAAAAATTATGATAATCTTTAATAACCCGACTCATTTTACAACAATAAACTGATCCATTTTTATAAGATTATTATTTTCTAATCCTTTTTTAATTAGTATTGAATAATGCTTTTGAGCTTCTTCAATCTTCATACTCCCTTTTAAAAACTCATCTAGTTTACCATCTGCATTATTATCTACAAAAATATATTCACGGATATTAAAGATTTGATTCCTTTGTTCAAATACTTTAAACTCATTAAAAGGGGATTTTGACCTTGGAAAAAAACTAATTATTTCCAGATCATAATCATCCCCTTCAATCAAATATTTTTTACTTTCCCTATTAATCTCGTTTATTTTTCCTTGTTTGCTAAGAATATCTAATGAGTAATCATAAATTTCTTGTGCTTCAGAAAGAGTAATATCTCCCTTTAAAATATCGTCAATAATTCTATCTTGATTCATGTCAACGGCAATAAAATCAGCACCCATAAGCTGATTACATGATTCTGGATTATTAGGACAATAAGCGGAACGTATAATATAATTTTCGTTATTATAATTAAATTCAAACTCCGACACTTTGAGCTCTGATGAATAACAACCAGAGAGGCTAATAGCTACAATAAAACTGACAAAATATATGATGGAAAAATTTTCGAGTTTGATTTTTAGGTGTGCTTTTATCATGACATCCTCCTTTCATTATTGAACAAAATTAATCTGAGGATATTGTTTAGTAAGTCAGATTTATAATATATAATTTAACATAATCATATTAATTAGCAAGTGAAATAGTAACCTTGCACCTACTGAACTAAAGCTTCATTAGTTCTATATTGGCTTTCAGCCGAAAAATAAATTGCCGCAAATGCTAACTTAATCCAAATAATTGATATAATTATACCAATCCCTAAAAATAGCAATCCAAGAAGGGCAACAAAAATAACTAGAAATCCTGTTAGGAAAATAACCCCTCCGTAACCAGTTGTCATTTTCCAGCTTTCTTTAACAGCCTCAACGGCTTCCATTTTTTTATCGACAATTAAGTAAGGAACAAAGGCAAGCTTACAAGCAAAAACAAGCCCTGGAATAATAAAAAATAACAATCCCAAACCCAATAATTATAGCAACCAATAAATTTGCAAAAACAGAATTCCAGTAATTATCAAAAACAGCGAACATATCTTTAACTATGATCTTTTCATCCCTTGCAGCTTTCAAATGGACATAAGAAATGCCGTATTCTAGCGGCCATTGCAATAGAAGAACGAATACCAATGCAAAGAAAAAATAAGCGGCAGTGCCTTCAAAACTTATAAAGATTAAATCAATTTTTACTGCGTTCTGTAGGAAAAAATGGCTTTCATTATCAAATAGAATACCACTTGGAATAAAAATTAGAAATGAGACAATTGCAACGAGCAGCAGTTCTAAAAAGTACTTCCACATTTTACGCCAAGCAAAACCGTAATAAGAAAGGGGATTATTAGCAATCTTTGGAATATTTGATGATTGAGGCGCTGTATCATTATTGTTTTGTTCCATAATCTGAATACCTTCAATTATTAGGTCTTTTCGTAATTTTTAGACGTTGATACCCTGAAATAGTTCATTAAAGACTTAGTAAAAGTATTGATGCTAAACCAGTAAGCAAAGCAACCTTTGAATAGGTGCTCCAGTATTCTTTCCAGAATATTTTCACAATAATTGCAGTAGCTATTATTATGCTCATATTAACAAATGGATAAACAAATACTGCTTCATAAGTTTTTAATGCTTCTATTAAAAAATAAGAACTGAAAATATTTGGAATACCCATAAACAAACCGAGAAATATAGTTTTCTTTTCAACCTTAATTTTCTTCTTTAATGTAATAAAAAATGTAGTAATGAATGAAAAGAAAAATATCCAAAAAAGAAAAAATGGTTTATCAGTTGAGAGCCAATTCTCTTGGAAAACTTTCATAAAAAAATCAGCAATACCAATACCTATTAAAACACTTATCAAATACACAAATTTATTCTTGCTTCCGTCTCTGAAATCGCTATTTGAAATGGAAAAATAGAAAAGCAAAATTGTGACTAACGTTAAAATTAAACCTAGGATTTGATAATTATTTGGAAGCTCGAGGTAAAAAAACATTGAAAGTATTGTAGGAACAAACACAGAAAGCCTTGAGCTTACAGTTGATAGAGCAGCCCCGGATAAATTAACCGATTTTGAAAATGCAAAAATAGAACCGACAAATAATATTGAGAGAAAAAATCCTAGTGGAATTAATTCAGTGGAAGAAGTGGCTCTTTGATCGGATAGAAATAAAAATAACCCAATAACAGAAGCAGAAAAATAATTACCTGCAAGCAGCAGAATCGAATTTCCCCTAATATTACTATTTACTTTCAATATTATTGCAATACCTGTAGAGCAAAGAATAGTTAAGAATAGATCAATCATAAGTTGTTAGAATAAATTCAAATCTCAGAAATCTTTAAAGTAAAAATAAGACTATTTGTACAATGCAATTTTATAATTATTGGGATAAATGACTAATCTGCTTGACACAATGTAAAATATTATTTTACATTGTGTATGTAAATTTTTACAAACTAACTAAAAGGAAAAACTTTCATGAACTTATCATATCGAGAAAAGATCATTTGGGCATCATTAATTTCTACAATATTAATTTTTGGTTACTATTTTATCCAAGCCTTCAAAGTATTTACCAATCCAGATATTGAAAATATATCTTTACTTAGTCTATTTCTTGGAGTAGTGATTTTTATAACAGTAATCCAAGTTACACTTATTATAACTCTTTCAATAGTAAACAGAAAAGAAGCAAAGGCTGATGGTGATGAAAGGGATAAGTTAATTGAAGCAAAGGCAACTAGAATTTCTCACTTTATACTTTCAGCAGGTGCATGGACAACTGCATTTGGAATTCTAATTACATCCTCTGCTTTTATTTTAATTAATGTACTTATTTTGTTTCTAATTATTTCAGAGATTGTTGGATTTTCTTTACAGCTTTTCTATCATAGAAGAGGATTATAAAATGGGCAAAGTTAATATAACTAATAATATACGGAAGCTTAGATTTAACAATGATGAAATGACCCAGCAGGAATTGGCAGATAAATTGGGGGTGAGTCGGCAAACAATCAATGCAATTGAGGCCGGGAAATATTCACCGACTCTCGAACTGGCTTTTAGGATAGCTGAAGTATTTAAAGTCAGTTTAGCTGAAGTATTTCAATACGATTATCCTTAATCTTACTTATACATTTAATATTGTAATAAATGAGATAGATGGAAAAATCAAATAAAATAACTTTCTGATTCTCGAAAAAATCATTATTATTTTCTATAACAATTATAACTTGTGATGAATTTAGAAGATTTAGGAATTAACAAAATAACAGACAACACTTTTGAACAAAGTGGGGACGGCTTTAACGCTGCGCGAGTAATTACTGTTAATAAAGAAAGCTACATTATTAACAATGGGGAGAAAGAATTTTTTGCAAAGTTAACCGGGAATATGTTATACTCAGCTGAATCTCCGGAAGATTTTCCGACTGTTGGTGATTTTGTCCTATTTCAAAATTTTGAAGATGATTCTCTGGCAATTATTCACAAAGTGCTACCTAGAAAATCATTATTAAAAAGAAAAAGTGCCGGCAAAAAAGTTGAATATCAGCTAATTGCAGCTAATGTAGATTTTGCAATTATTATTCAAGCATTAGATCAAGACTTTAATCCCAAAAGATTAGAACGCTACTTGGCAATGGCAAATGAGTTTGAAATAGAACCAATTATCTTATTCAGTAAAGCTGATTTAATCAATGATGATCAAAAAGATAAAATTTTAGCAGATATTCAACTAAGTTTAAAAAACTACCAGGTAATTAGTTTCAGTAATTTTGATAAAGGTAACATTGAAAACATTAGAAAAATATTAGAACCAAGAAAAACCTATTGCCTTATTGGATCATCCGGAGTTGGGAAAACAACATTGCTCAATAATTTACTTGGTAGAGATGAATTTAATATTAATGAAGTGAGAGAAAACGACAGCAAAGGACGGCATACAACAACTAGCAGACAATTAACTGTATTAGAAAACGGAGCCATGATAATTGACACTCCGGGTATGCGTGAACTGGCAAATATTTCACTCTCCGAAGGGATTGAAATAACTTTTGATGAAATTGCAGAACTTACTAAAGATTGCAAATTTTCTGACTGTACCCATACTGTGGAAAAAGGATGTGCAGTTCTTGAAGCTTTGGAAAGTGGAGAATTGGATATAGAAAGATATAATAACTTCATTAAATTGAAAAAAGAATCTGCTTATTATGAGAGATCGTACCTTGAAAAGCGAAAGAGAGACAAAGAGTTTGGTAAAATGGTAAAATCAATATTAAAGGAGAAGCAAAACAAAAGGTAATTATTATTTGAGGATTTTTATTGTTTAAAACCACCTTCCAACATTTATGAAAAATTCTAAATCATCCGTATAATCAGAGGTAGAAACAAGCAAATCGATCGGACCAATAAAACTATTGTAGGAGTATTTTAAACCATAACCACCGATAAGTTCTCTAGTTTGCCAATCCCTAAATTTATTAAAGTGAGAAGCTCCATTTAGAATCACTGAGAGATAATTCTCATTATTCAATCTTCCCCTTAATTCAAAGCTAGTTATAAGAGCTTTATCTCTTAATAGTATACTTCTCTGTACTCCAATAAATGGTAAATGATAATCTAAAAGTTTGGTAACCTCCGGACCCCCAAGAAAATTACCTCTAAAAAGTTCACTATTATCGTTAAGTAAAAGTCGACCATAAAATGTAGTGATCAAACAAACATCGGTACCTAAGCTAATTGCAGATTTTAAGTTGTAAGATAAAATTGGAGTAGTTGTGTTTTCTATTATTTCATCAACTTCATTAGAGGCATAACTAAACTCAGCATTTAAATCAAAGCCGTTTTTAGGATAATACTTATCATCCAGATTATCGAACCGTACTTTTAGAAATCCGCTAAGTATTGTGTTCTCCGATTCGGAAACTTTATTAAACGAACTTGCAGAAATAAATGGCTCGAATTTAAAGTATTCTCCCCTTAAACCTAAATTAAAAAGATAATTACTGCCGTAAACTTCAAATAATGAGAGTGATCCCGAGAAATAACGCACATCTGCTTCACTAATTTTATCAGTCCTGTCGAAGAGCTCGATATTAAAATTTTTGTAGAGGAACGATAAATCAATTTCTGGTAATGTTTTACTATTGAACAATAATGAGGAAGCAAAAACTGTACTTTTAGATAACTTTGCATCAAATGAAAATCTTGTTTCGTTAAAGAAATAGTTCTTTAAAGTAAAATTAAGAAGTATAGCAGCTTTGTCTGTTGAATTAAAATTGAAACCGGCATTCATTGAACTGGATATTTTTTCATCAACAACTAGCCTGAAAACTTTATCCTTGCTATCTATAAATTGAAAGTAAGCTTTGTTGAAGTTTTCTGATCCGTATAACCGTTTTATACCTTCATCAATTGATGAAAAATTATATTTGTTCGGAAAAGTAAAGCCGGTTTTGTCTAATAAAAAATCTACAGTTGTTTCATTTATTCCCTCAACCATAAAGTTATTTAATATAATTTCATCATTAAATGAATATTCCTTTTCAACTTTTTGCAATGGAACATTGTTTTGTGAGAGTAGTTTTTTTATCTCATCAATTTTGGTTAGCGTAACTTCTTTTCCCCTTCTTATTAAAGAGTCTGCAGCATTATTTGAAAAACTGGCAGTTCCATAACCATCAATATTGGGTTCTATAATTATGTCACAAAGTTCTTTATTACTATTATACTTATCAAATCCCATATAGGAGATCATCTGACCTAAAATATCCATTAGATCGCCAATCTCTTCTTTTTCAAGAGGTTTAGATTGAATATCAACTCCAATAATTAAGTCAGCCCCCATTTCTTTAGCTATATCGACAGGAAAATTATTAACTATTCCGCCATCAACTAAAAGTTTATTGTCAATATCTGTTGGTGAAAATATTGTCGGTAGTGACATACTTGCAAATATTGCTTCGGCCAAAAATCCCTCTCGAATTATTACTTCCTTGCCGGTTGTCAAGTCGGCAGCAACACATGCAAAGGGGATTGGGAATTTATCGAAATCTTTTACATCGTGGAACTTAGCGGTTAGTCTGCACAAAGTATTCATTATGTTATGGCCCTGAACAACTCCGGCCGGCAGTGAAATTCCTTTATCTGCATTTAGCTTAAATGAAACTAAGTATCGATCCTGATCATACTTTTCGTAAATGTTTATATATTCCCTTGAAATTTTGTCTGAAAGAAGGTCAAGCCATTTTTGACTCGTAGCAAAATCTTTCAGCTGTTGGGAGTTATATCCAATTGCATAAAGCCCGCCAATAATGCTTCCAATACTGGTACCAACAATATAATCTATTGGTATTCCTTCTTTTTCTAATATTTCCAGAACTCCAATATGGGCAAAGCCTTTAGCACCGCCGCCTGAAAGAACCAGTCCAACTTTGGGTTGATTTAAATTCTGTGAATAAATAGTTGTGAACAGAAAAAACAGAAGGAGAATAATGAAGTATAATTTTTTCATACCTGGCGTAGAAGCTTACTATAATTATTTTGCATCTCAAAATTACTCATAAATATAAATACAAATAATAGATATAAATTTTATTATTCAAATTTAACAAACGGCGATAAGTGAACTTTTGTTCTTATTGAATTAGTAACCAAACAATTCTTCTCAGCTTTATGCAAAATTCTAATTGCACGTTCTTTATTTCCATCACTTGGAATTTTCAATACTACATTTAATATAACATCTGTAAACTGTAGCTTTGAGTCAACTTTATCTAAAGTACCTTCTGCATCAACATCAAGTGAAATCCATTCTAATTTTGATAGGGAAGATACAGCTTTAAAGGTCATCAAAAAGCAATCAGCTATTGTCGCTACAAATAAATCTTCAGGTGACCAAATATCTCCGGGTCCTCCAAAGTTTTTAGGTGGACCAGTTTCAATATTGGGTAAGTTTTTTGCTGAGACTTTATAGAGTCCATCTTTAAGAGCATTTGCTTTAATACTATAGGAGTGAGGTAAATCGAAATTCATTTTTGATTATTTCTTATCAAATAGTAATCATTGATTGCATAACTGGTTTGTGGTAAAGTATAAAATGACTTTATTCAATAGTTGTAGATTTCGAATTAATACTCTGAACACTAAAATATCCCAAAGCTCCATTATCCCAATTGGTTATTGGATTTGAAGGAGTCGTGGATCCAAATGGTCCGCCTGTTGATGTTGCTAGAACTCTTCTCAAAGTATCAAAATACTCGAAAGAATTTTTGTCAATTGTTATTAGTTCAATTGTTACTGTATCACCAGGTTTTACATCATCTTCAGGCTCAAAGAAGAATCTCCAGAAATCAATATATCGGCCATCTGTCAATCTATCATCATACCTAAAAATCCCACCTCTTTCGATCCCATTTATATATAATTTAAATCTTGCATAATCTTCTACACCTGGATTGTCTTGAAAATAGGCGTGATATTCATAATCAAGCTCATCTTGAAACGGTCTTTTTTCTCCTTTTACCGAGATGCTGTCTAAGACTAATAACTGCGGTAAAGATGAAGTGGCAGTATAAGTTTTACCATTAATATTTACTGAGATTTGATATTGAGAACCAATTTTGGCTGAAAGAATCTCATTCGTATAATTACCAGGGAAAGTTTCTTCAAAGTTAAAACTTGTGCCATTATTTTCGGTCACAATAATTTCAGCACCGCTAATATTTTCATATTGACCAGGGCTATAAAAATCAGTAGTCTTTGTTATGACAACCCTATTATTTTGCGGATTATCCGAAACCACCGCTTCAATAACAATTTGTGGTTCTGAGTTGTCTAACTCAACTTCAATTACTTCTTCGCAACCAATGAAGAAGATAAATAAAACCAATATTACAATTATTTTTTTCATAATAAATATTTCAGTTAAAACTTAAAATTAAATGAGATAGAAGGCACAATTGAGAATAGAGCCAATTTAACGGCTTGTGTAACATTCGGATCATTCTCACTTTCTTCAAAACTAATTCTATAAGCATTTTCTCTTGCATAGGCATTATATAGAGAGAAATTAATGCTCATTTCTTGTTTTGAAGTTTTTGTAAAATAATATGTTGCTCCTACATCAAGTCTGTGATAATCAGGCATTCGCTGTGCATTTCTATCTGTATAAAGATTTACCGTTAATCCATCAATATTATATTTGCCTGCTGGATAAGTAACCGCAAGTCCAGTATAATAAACCCAATTTGCAGAAAGCGACCAATTCTCGTTAAGATTATAAACTCCAACTATTGAGACATCATGAACTCTATCTTGTCTTGCCGGGAAAGGGTTTCCGTCATTTATTTCATCAAATTTACGTTCCGTAGTAGAAAGAGTATAACTTAACCAACCTGTAAATCTCCCAAGTTTCCGTTCAATATATAATTCAGCTCCATAAGACCAGCCATAACCAAAGACCAATTGGGATTCAATAAATTCGTTTAGAAAAATATCAGCACCGTTTTTATACTCTATTAAATTTTGCATATCCTTATAATAGAGTTCTAATGATGCCGCATATTTGTTATCATAAAAATTTCTAAAATATCCTATTGAAAATAAATCAGAGATTTGCGGTTCAATAATAGCTGTACTTGGCTGCCAAATATCTAAAGGTGTTGAAGTTGATGATGTTGAAAGCAAATGTATGTTCTGTGTATTTCTTGCATAACCAAATTTGACAGAGCTTGTTTCTGTAAGCAGATAGTTAGCTGATAGTCTTGGCTCAAAAAGATTATAAGATTTAATAATATCCCCGCTTTCATAAACATCAATATCCGTAACCAAGCCGTCATCATTAAATGTATATATCTTTGCGGGACCAAGCAAAGTAAAATTTGAAAAACGCAATCCATAATTTAATCTAAACAAGGGGGAGAGACTCCACTCATGACCAACATAGAGGTGACCCTCAATAGCATAAGAGTTATCAACTTTTTTAGAATTAAAAATTGTGTTGCCGCGTGCCTTTATTGAGCCAGGATTAAAGGTGTGATATATTGCATTAATTCCAAACTTTAATGTATTATCTGAATTATAATAATATTGAAGATCGCTTTTAAAATGAACATCTTCAATACCTGAACTAACAGTTGTAGACTGATCAACATCTTCAATATTAATATCGTAATTATATTCGCTGTACATTAAAGTAGTGTTGGAAAAAAGTTTGTCGCTGAAAACATGATTTAATCGTAATGTAGCAGTTGTGTTTCCCCAATCAAATCCAAATTCATCATTAAAGCTGAAAATATCCCTTCCGGAATAGGCTGAGAAAAATATACGATCATCTTCACCTATTAAATAATTTAGTTTTGCATTTAGATCATAAAAGTAAAGTGTTGAATTTTTTAGCTGATCGTCGCCAAAAAGAGGGAAAAATAGATCTGCATAAGTTCTCCTACCCGAAATTATGAATGAACCTTTATCTTCAACTATTGGCCCTTCAACCGTTAATCGAGAAGAGATTAATCCTAATCCGCCATAAATTGAATAATCCTTATTACTGCCGTCTTTCATCGAAATATCAAGCACAGAGCTTAATCTTCCGCCATATTCTGGTCCGGCAATTCCTTTAATAATTTTAGCATTTTTAATTGCATCGGAATTAAAAACTGAAAAGAATCCAAGCAAATGCGAAGGATTGTAAACGGGTGCTTCGTCAAGAATTACCAGATTTTGATCTGAGGATCCTCCTCTAACAATAAATCCGCTGTTACCTTCACCTGCAGAAGAAATGCCAGGCAAAAGTTGTATTGTTTTTAGAATGTCTTTTTCCCCAAATAAAACAGGTACTTTATCAATTTCCTTTGGTACTATATCGGTTGTTCCCATATTTGTCGATTTCACATTTTCATCGGCTTTCTTCCCCACAATCACAACTTCTTCTAGGTCAACAAATATGGGACTTATTCTGAAGTCCAGTCTGTTGGATTTATTAAAATCAATTTTATCAATTACTTTTTTGTATCCAATAAAGCTCACTTCAACTGTGTACTCACCATTCGGTAATGTAATTGAATAAAATCCATAAATATTTGAACTTGTACCGGTGCCCAATTCTTTAATGAAAATGTTAGCTCCGATCATAGTTTCACCATTTTCTGCATCGTAAATAAAACCACTTAATGTATGGGATTTCTCAACATCCTGGGCAAAAAAAACAGTGTTGAATAATAAGATCAATAATATGATAGTAAATTTCATTAGTCAGTAATTAAATTGTATAAAATGTCTGGTTTGTACAGTGTATAAAAATAAAAGTTTCTAAATTAACTATTTATAGGTTAAATCGCTCTACCTAAATTGTTGACCACTAATGGACTGTAGGAATAATTGACAAATAATCTTTTCTCCAAATTTTATTCATTGTTTCTTTGTCAATATTACCGCCCGAAAGAATTACTAACACCTGCTTTTTAGTTTTTTGATGTTTCAACCACTCAGCAACACCTACCATTGCCATAGCACTTGTTGGCTCTGTCTGAACTTTTAAGAGGTGAGTCAACCATTGTGTCCAATAAATAATTTGATCTTCTTCAGCTTCGTAAAATTCATCTAACTGCTTTAAATATTGAAAAGTGATATCTCCAACGCAAAGAGTTCTTGCTCCATCAGCAATTGTATTAGGGGGGAAATCAAGCCTTACAATTTCACCATTCTTTACCGATTGAATAGCATCATTAGCAAGTTTTGGCTCTACACCTATTACTTTTGTTTTTGACGATAGGCCCCTAGAAGTAATTAGAGTTCCAGAAAGTAGACCGCCTCCTCCGCAAGGGGCAAAAACTGCATCGATATTTTGTAATTCAGTAAGAGCTTCATAAGCAGAAGTCCCTTGCCCTGCAATTACTTCAGGATGGTTAAAAGGAGGAATCCAGTATGTCCCATTTTCATCTGATGCATCAAAAACTTTTTGGTCGGCTATTGCTCTATTTTCGGAAAAATCAATTTTAGCTCCATAAGCCAATGTTGCCTGCGCTTTTACGCTTGAAACATTTTGCGGCATATAAATCGTTGAAGGGATACCAAATATTTTTGATGCAAGTGCAATTGCCTGCGCATGATTACCAGAACTATTGGCAATAATTTGTTTGGGAGTTAGATGGTTTTCGATTAACCATGCAATAGAATTTAAACCTCCTCTAATTTTAAAGGCTCCTATCTTTTGCATATTTTCAGCTTTAAAGAAAATATAATGACCTAAAAAATTATTCAATGTCTCTGATGAAAGGATTGGTGTCTTATGAATATATTTTTCTATTCTTCTGTTTGCATCTTCAATATTTTTTAGTGTAATGTGTGTCATAAAACAAAAAGCCCGCAGACAAAACTGATCAGACAGAGGTCTGCGGCTTTAAATTATCTAAGAACCCTTTAGTTACCAAAATGAGATTTATGTAATTCGTCAATTGAATTAATTACTAAATTAATTTTTTCGATCTTTCTAATAGGTTCAGTTTCACTAGGTTTCAATTCCAAAGCGTTATTGAAATGGGTAAGAGCTTTTTGGTAATCTTTGCTTTCAAGATATTCATCACCTTTTTTCATATTATCAGTATAAGAAGCATCAATATCAGGTTGAAGTTTTTTAACCTTTATAGCATCGCCTCCTTCTTGGGCGATTAATCTTTGAAATTCTTCAGGATAGCCTACTCGCTTTGGTTTAGCATATTCATCTTTAACCACACCATCCATATATTTCATGTTAAGAAATTCAAAAAGTTCTTTCCATTTATTGTAAGTATTTAACCCGGAAGTATTTGAGTAATCAGTTAAATATTTAACTGCTTCTCCTTTTGATTTATTCAGCAGCGAAAGCGCAGTAGCTTCAACTGTTTCTTGGTTTATAAGGTAACCTCCTTCTAATTCATTCTGCTTTCTTACAAGATCATCAATTGCTAAAGAGTAGCGCGGATATACAAAATTTGAAACTGCATTAAATACCCAAAAAACCGCATCCCACTTAAACTGACCGAGACTAGCAATATTTTCTTGAAAATTAAATGGTATTGAATTTATTGAACAATACATTGGTGTGTAAACTGTCATATAGGTATCGTCAACTCCAAACCAAAGAACGCCGCCAATTTCATTGGGCAAGTGCGCGCGTGATTGAGATACAAATGAAAAACCTGTTTGATAAGTTGAGATTGGCCGCTCGTTGAAATATTTTTCTCCGTCAACTTCAAATGTAAGCGGACTGCATCTGTAAGGCATTTCATAAGGACCGGCGGCAATACCTTTTGTCATATCAAGTTCAGTTCCTTCATAATGATCACGCATTAATTGCATTGCGTCGTGCACTGTTAGCTTTTCTTCCGGCTTTATCCACAACGGCATTCGTTCTAAAGATTCGCCTTTAATATAACTTAAATATTTATCCATATCGGAGTTAGCCCTTCTAAACATTGACCAAACTCGGGCATCGCAAAATCGAATTCCGCCAAAATCCAACGGATTATAGGCTGCTGCAAAATCGAATTCTTCATCTTTGCCATTAAAATATCCTTTCTCACGGGCAAATGAAATCACATCTTCAGAGTAGAGACAATTTTCTGGATCATCTAATGGGAATGTTGTAATTCTAGCTTGGTTTGCATGACCCGAAATATTTCCATCGGGAATTTTTCTGGCAACCCAAACTACTCCGGTATTCCCTTCGCCTTTGCCAATTATTTCTAATATCCATGCTTCGTTTTTATCGCCAATAGAAAATGATTCTCCTGAGCTGTAATAACCATATTCAGAAACTAGATCGGTCATAATTTTAATGGCTTCTCTTGCTGACTTTGATCTTTGAAGTGCAATATACATCAAACTGCCGTAATCAATAATTCCGGTTCTATCCCGTAATTCACTTCTTCCGCCAAATGTTGTTTCACCAATTGCAACTTGATGTTCATTTATGTTGCCGACAACATTATAAGTAACTTCAGCTTGAGGGATTGTACCAAGATATTTTCCCGTATCCCATTCATAGATTTCCAAAGTCGCCCCTTTGGGATAAATAGCTGGTTTAAAGTGATATAGCTCGCCATACATATTGTAAGAATCGGCTGAGTAAGTAATCATAACAGAGCCATCTTTACTCGCTCCTTTTGTTACAATAAGATTTGTACATGCATCTATTTTATCGCCAATTAAAAAATATATGACGAATGTAACTAAGAAAAATCTTCTAATCATATTTAATTCTCGCTTTCTTTAGAATTTGTTAAGGACTGGAAAGTTAGTAAAAATGAGGGAGAATCAGAAATGTAACAATTCACTTTTTAGGTATAAAATTTTACCCAAAAGTATTCTATTTGACTTGCATAATGTAGAATTCATAGCCGTAATACTCACAATACCTTTTGTAAATATCTATCTCTTTTAATTCCAAATCAATAGTTTCCAAGACCTGCTTCTTACTTTTGTACTTCTCTTTCAGTAAATTAATTTTTTCTAAAATTGGAGTGTAATAATTCCACCAATCACTTTCAGGCAAAGTAAAATTATTAATACTTTTGTAGCCGCATTTTTTTATTATTTCTAAGTTGTTTTCAATGTATTTAATCTTGGGATAAGCTTCAAGCCAAAAATCCTGAAGTTCTTTAGGAGGAGTTTCTTTCAACCAAGAAATTTCAGTTACGGCAATATATCCGTTGGATTTGAGCAAAGGTTTCCATAAACGTAAACCATTTTCAAATCCAATATTATAAATTGCTCCTTCAGACCAAATCAAATCAAATGAATTTGGTTCGAAATTTAATTTAGACATATCTCTATTCAGAATAGTTATTCTATCTTCCAAGCCTTGGTTAATTACTCTTCTACTTAATGAATCCAAATATGGTTGATGATTATCTATAGAAGTGATATTGCCTTTGGTAAGCTTTGCTAGGTCAATTGATTGCTGTCCCGGTCCGCATCCCACATCCAAAATTTTAGGATTTGTAGTCAACTCATTTAAATACGAAATAGCTTTTTTCGTTGAATCAAAACTCCCAGGGCCCTCTCTTAAATTTCCGCTATGTATTTCGAATAAAACACTCATTGCTCGTTTTCATACTTATTTGCAATCTTATAAGAAAGTATTACCAATAAAACAGTACCTAATATTAATATTGTGAGTAGAATATAAGTCATTAAAAATTTAGGATCGGTTGGGTTTAGTGAAAAATATAAAGATAAAATTGAAATTATTATACCCCAAGCAAATATGTATTTCCCCATTATCTCATTTACTGCATACCATATCTTTTCATTTTCCATTGTTTGTGGAATTCTTATACCATACCAACTATTGATTTTAATTTTTCGTCTAATTAATGGAATAGCTAATGCGGAAATAATGATTCCGCTAATAAAAAATATAATAAGAGATATAATCACTTGCAGCACCCATGAAATCTTAAAAATGCTCTATAAAAATAAAGACTATATTTTGAAACTTTTACAATCATTTTTGAGTATGAGTCAAATTACTTATTTTTCATAAATAAATGAACAAAATTAAATGTCATGAGAAATAATCCATTTATATTTATATCCATATTTGTTGTCGTTTTATTGCTGATCGATTTTTATGCATATCGTGGAGTTAAGAAATTAATAATTGACTTAAAAAAAAGCACAAAGAGAATTATTAAAATATTATTCTGGATAGTGCCAATTGGTTTGATTATCGGACTAATATTAATTTCGCAGCTGAGAGATATAATTTCACCAGAGAAATATTTAATATTTTTTCATTTTACATCAGGAACTTTCATTCTTTTTTATGTGCCAAAGTTAATATTTATTGTTTTTAACTTTGTTGATGATCTATTGCATGGAACGCTTCACTTATTTTCCAAAAGAAAAAAGGAAAACAAAGAGGAATTCGAATCTAAAAAAATTACGCGTAGTCAGTTTTTGACAAGAATTGGAATTATAACCGCAGGTGTTCCATTTCTTGCGTTGGCATATGGAATTGCTTGGGGAAGGTTTGATACAACAGTTAGAAAATTGAAAATTGGATTTAAGAATTTGCCTGCTAATTTTAATGGATTAAGAATCGTTCAACTTTCTGATTTTCATCTCGGCAGTTTGCTCAATCATCTTCCATTTGTACAAGATGTTGTTGAAAGAGTTAATGGACTAAACCCTGATCTAATTTTATTTACGGGTGATCTAGTAAATAATACCTCTGAAGAGGTTGGATAAATTTATACCAATATTAAATCAACTGAAATCTAAATATGGCAATTTCTCTATTCTTGGTAACCATGATTATGGCGAATATGTTCGTTGGGAATCTTTGCAAGCAAAAGAAAATAACTTAATCCGATTGAAAGAACTCCAAGGGGAAATTGGCTTTGATTTAATTTTGAATGACAGTAGAAAATTAGAAATTGAAAATGAAAAAATTGAACTAATTGGTGTTGAAAATTGGGGTCTTCCACCATTTCCGCAATATGGTGATTTGAAAAAAGCAATGGGTAATGTTGATCAGAATTCGTTTAAAATTCTGATGTCTCATGATCCGACTCATTGGGATGAGCAAGTTTATCCAGTTACTAATATTGATTTAACTCTTTCCGGACATACCCACGGTGCCCAATTTGGTATTGAAATTCCAGGCTGGAGATGGAGTCCTGTGAATATGAGATATAAGCGCTGGGGTGGGCTTTACAGTGAAGTAGATCAGCATTTACATGTTAATACCGGAATTGGATTTATTGGTTTCCCGGGAAGAGTTGGCATGCCACCCGAGATAACGCTTATTGTGTTGGAAAAAACTTAAAGTAATATGTGGCTGAATTATAGCTGACTGCATAAAAATTAGTTTGGAGTATCAATGAAAAGACATGAAAGCCTTATTGCCTTATCTCATGATCATCATCATGGATTAATGCTTGCACAATTAATAAAGAAAGGAGCTCCGGAGTATAAAGGTTTGCCAACTGATATAATTGGAAAAGTTAAATATGCAGAAGAAGCATGGGAAAAAGAATTAAAAGTTCACTTTAATAATGAAGAAAAAATTCTTTTTCCTTTTGTAAGAGGAAAAGATGCTAAACTCGATCAACTGATTGATGAAATTTTAGTAGAACATAAACAAATTAAAAAGCTTTTTGATAAGTTAAATAAATCATCTGACAAAGAAGCAGTCCTCAATAATTTAGGTATTCTACTTGAAAAGCACATTAGGCAAGAAGAAAGAGAAGTTTTTCAGAAAATCCAAACTTTATTTAAAGACGAATTGAATGAACTAAATGGAAAAATTATTGCTGTTAAAAATTCTTGCAGCACCTAAGGATATTACATCAAAGGATTTTTTCGAAAAAAATTTTACATTAAACAATAAAATGTCATTTGTGTAAAACCTAAGCATTTGTTAAAAGATAGTTCTAATTCACCGATAAGTTTTAAATTTTTTTTCTAAATTCAACACTCAATTATAAAATACTTTGTAAAAGGAAATAGATGAGTTCTGACAAAAAGAATAGTAAAAGTCTAATAGATAAATTTTTAAGCATTGTTGAAACAGTAGGCAATAAACTGCCACATCCGACTGCTTTATTTGCATTGTTTGCTTTTGCTGTTATAATACTTTCATGGTTTGTAAGTTTGTTTGATCTGCAAGTTGTTCATCCTGGAACCGGTGAAATAATTCAGCCGGTGAGTCTTTTGACTATAGAGGGACTGCATAGAATAATATTAAACTTAATAACTAACTTTACAAATTTTGCACCGCTTGGAACTGTGCTTGTTTCTTTACTTGGAATTGCAGTTGCAGAGCATAGCGGACTTATTGGTGCCGTTCTCCGATTACTTGTGCTTAAAGCTCCCAAAAAACTTTTAACTTTTGTGATTGTATTCGCCGGCATATTATCTAATACTGCAAGTGAAATTGGTTATGTCCTTCTTGTTCCGCTTTCTGCAATTATTTTTCTTGCGGTTGGCAGACATCCGATTGCTGGTTTAGCCGCAGCTTTTGCAGGAGTTTCAGGAGGCTACAGCGCAAATCTTTTACTAGGAACTATTGATCCTTTGCTTGCCGGGTTAACGCAGGAAGCAGCTCACATTATAGATTCAACTTACGAAGTAAATCCTGCAGCAAATTATTATTTTATGTTTGTCTCAACATTTTTTATCTCTGCTGCCGGTACATGGGTAACGGAAAAAGTAGTAATTCCCAGGTTAGGGACATACAAAGGTAATGTTGTAGCTGAGGAGATAAAACCTTTATCAAGCAATGAGAAAAAGGGGCTTTTATATACTATGATTGCTTCTTTTGTTTTATTAGCAATTATTTTATTCGGAATTATCCCGGAAACTGGCTTTTTACGTGATCAGGAAACTTTCAGTATCTTAAAATCCCCGTTTCTTAAAGGAATTGTTTCATTCATTTTCATTGGAGGTCTTGTACTTGGAATTGCTTACGGTATTGGTGCAGGCACAATTAAAAAGGATAGTGATATAATTAAGGGAATGGATAAATCAATGGAAACCCTTGGTTCATACATTGTCCTGGTATTTTTTGCCGCACAGTTTGTTGCTTTTTTTAATTGGACAAATCTTGGAATGATTGTAGCAGTTGAAGGTGCTAATCTATTAAAATCGAGCGGACTTGGACCAATACCTTTGCTTATTGCATTCATAATTATTTCTGCAATTATAAATTTATTTATCGGAAGCGCTTCTGCAAAGTGGGCAGTAATGGCGCCTGTATTTGTACCAATGTTTATGTTGTTAAGCTACTCGCCCGAAGTAATACAAGTTGCATATAGAGTTGGTGATAGTGTTACAAATATTGTTTCGCCAATGATGAGTTACTTTGCACTGATAATTGCATTTGTAGGTAAATATGATAAGGAGGCAGGAATAGGGACATTGATAGCTACAATGCTTCCTTATACGGTTTCATTTTTTATCATTTGGACACTAATGTTTATAGTTTGGTTTGCATTAGGTATTCCGGTCGGGCCGGGAGCACCGATGTTTATTGATTAAATAAAAGAAATAGATTATGGCTAAGAAATTCAAGGACTACTATGATGTTGACTGTGCAAAACTAATTGCAGATAAAATCTTGGAAACTTATCCAGATTTTGATAAAAGTGAATTTGTTAGATTTATAAAAAAAAATGTAATCAACAAAGAATTTTCTGAAAGACAAGATATTTTTGTAGATGCTTTTGAAAAGCATTTAACTTCTGATTATTATGAAAATATAAAAATATTTGGGGATATATTAGGTCCAGAACTACAGACAACCGAAGGAATGTTTATTTATGGGTGGTGGCTATGGCCTGTTGGCAGATATATTCAAAGAAATGGATTAAAAAATTATGATGCTTCAATAAACTTTATCTATGAGCTTACAAAGAGATTTACTGGAGAGTTTGCTATTAGAACATTGCTGGAAGCTAAACCGAAAAAGACAATGAAAATAATGGTGAAGTGGAGTAAGGATAAAAATGTTCATGTACGCAGATTAGCGAGCGAAGGTATAAGAATTAAATTACCTTGGGCTAGAAAACTTACTGTTGCATTAGATGAGTTTGAATTGTTTAAGAAAATACTTACTAATCTAAAAAATGACAAAGAAAAATTTGTTCAGAAGAGTGTTGGAAACAACTTAAATGATTTAATGAAAGAAGCACCAAATTTGGCTAACGAAATTATCGGTGAATGGGAATCGGACTCTCCCACCAAAGAAACGTTATGGATAATTAAACATGGAAAAAGAAGCTTAAATAAGAAGCAAAGAATTTAAGAGCTTAATAAGCTTATAGATTATGGCGAAAGTCGTTCAAGCCTCCATTGATTTATATCAGTTTTTGTAAACCGCAATCTATCATGCAAACGATTTTCTCGCCCTTGCCAAAACTCAATCATATCCGGTATAACTCTGTATCCGCCCCAATAATTTGGTCGAACCACTTTTTTTTCTTTATACTTTCTGGATATTTTTTCAAACTCACTTTCTAAATAAGAATAACTTTGAACCGGCTGACTTTGATCAGAAACTATTGCTCCAAGCTGGTTACCGCGAGGACGTGAATTGAAATATTCATCAGATTCCTTTGTGGAAGTTTTTTCAACGCTTCCCTCTATGCGGATTTGTCTTGCTAAATTTCCCCACCAAAAGACCAAGGCCGCAGTTGGATTTTTTTCAAGCTGAATTCCTTTTATACTGTTATAATTCGTAAAAAATACAAAACCTTCTTCACTATAATCTTTTAATAAAACAATTCTTGCCGAAGGTTTTCCATTTTTATCGGCGGTTGCAAGAGTCATTGCGTTTGGTTCCAAAACTTTTTTTTCTATTGCATAATTAAACCAAATTTCAAAAAGTTTTATTGGATTTCTTTCAATAGTGTTTTCATTTAAACCATCCGTGTAATACGATTCCCTCATATCGGCAACTTTCAATTTCATAATTTTTCTTTCGTTTTTTTATTTAAGGCACCAACCACTTCCCTTGCATTAGTTCATTCACCAAATCAAACTTTGCTCTAATATGTCCGGAAGATTTTAAGTAAAGCCAATCAATTGAATTAATTTTTGTTTCAATCACAGCGAAATTTTCTTTACCAATTTGAGAATCTTCAATAGAAATATTATTGAAATGAGAATAACTATTAAGATATACCTCTGGATGTTTTAGAATACTGCTGGGAGTATGATCTATTAGATAACATTTCTTACTCATTAATGCAGTAGAATTCCATTGATCTTCAAAAAGTTTTCCGGAACTATATATAACAGCTTCTCCTTCTAGACGCAGCTGTACTTTATTGGAGTGAGAGTAGAATAACCAGGAAATATTTGGATTTGAATTAATTTCATAAATCTTACCACTTCTTTTATCAGTATGAAAAATCAATATGTTTCTTTCTTTAATTACTCTTCTTAGTACAACAGTTCGGTTTTTAGGTTTATCTTTGCTTATAGTACAAAAAGTCGCTAAATGAAAATCGGATTTGGATTTTTCAGCTCCTTCTTCAAGCATCTCCCAAAGATCATTTAACAAAAGGTTAAGATTAAAATGAAATTTTTCCAAAAGTTTTCCCAATTACTTAATACGTTAAGTTAATAGATTTTTTTTGAGTATAAAAACCAAAATAGATTAAAAACATAGTTGGAATTGATACTCAGTATATGAGAATTGTTATGTTTGTTTATCACAATATTTTTGATGGAAGATCTGTAAATTTTGTGACTTTGTATTTTAGGAGCGGTATTTCTGCCAAGAAAACTATATAACTTTTAGTTTGTGTCTTTACTATAGACTGGAAATTTTTTCCAATGTTTTCTCTTTTAACTCTTCAAGCGTTTCTTCGCTGAGCATTTTAAATGCTTCATCTCTAATTTTTCCCCATTTATCATGCACAGGACAAGGATGATCATCTCCGCAATTTGGAAACCCCAGCACACAACTTTTAAATACTTTGTCACCATCTATTGCTTTAACTATTTCAATCAATTTAATATTTTTTGGTTTTCTTGCTAAGAAAAATCCACCGTTCTTTCCTTTTTTAGATCCAATAATTCCACTATCAGTTAAGGTTTGCAGCATTTTAGAAACAAACTCTTTAGGGACTTTTAATTCTTTTGAGATCTCTGTAGCGTTAAAAACAATACGGTCGCTTTTTATTGAGAGGAATAAAGTTGCTTGAATTGCCAGCTCACATTTCTTTGAAAATATTACAGTCATTTTATTTAAGAGTATTTGTTCTGAAAATAACTTTAAATATTACAAAAAAATAAAATTAAAAAAACTGATTTCTTTTAGTATTATTGAGAATAATTGTTATCAAAATTTTGTCAAAAGCTATTTTTTAATCTTAATAATTTTTTTGGGAAGTATGACTGAATTAAATTCTATTTTAAAGTATGGTTCATTTGTTGTAATCATTCTAATTGTATCTTATTTCCTTTCAAGAACATTAAAATACATATTAGGCAGGTATATTGATGTACAAACAAAAACACTGGATAATGATGCAACTAGCTACAATTTTCTAAAACATGCAATAAGTTTTTTTATCATTATTGCAGCTACAATAATAATTTTTTATACAATCCCCAGTTTAAGAGAACTTGGGTTAACTCTTCTAGCAAGTGCTGGGTTGATTGCTGCAATTCTTGGTTTAGCTGCCCAAGAGGCATTTGCAAATATTATTAGCGGAATTTTTATTGTTATATTCAAACCTTTTAGAGTTGGGGACTTAATTGAAATTACAAACCAGAGAGGAATTGTAGAGGATATTACCCTGCGACACACAGTAATTAGAAATGTTGAAAACAGAAGACTTATAATTCCCAATTCAGTGATAAGTAATGAGACTATTATTAATTCTCACATTAAGGATGAAAAAATTTGTAACTTAGTGGAAATTGGTATTAGTTATGATTCGAATATTGACAAAGCAATAAGTATTATTCAAGATCAAGCAATAAAGCATCCGAACTGTCTTGATGAACGTAATGAAGAACAAAAATTAAATAATGAACCAATTGTAATTGTAAGAGTATTAGGCTATGGAGAATCAGCTATAAACTTACGGGCATATATTTGGTCGAGCAACTCTTTGAGTGGATTTATTATGCGGTGTGATTTATATAAATCGATTAAGGATGAATTCGATAAAAATAATATTGAGATACCATTCCCACATCGAACAATTGTATACAAAAATAGTAGTGAAGAAAAATGAAAATATTTAGAAAAAAGTTAAATCAAAGTGTTGGTAGGGCTCCCGGGGAATTCACTTACTACGGAGAAGAAGAGAGAAAAGAAACCACCATTAGAGTTATCCAATATAACAATGATGAGTTTGATGAACGAATATTAAGTCAAGAAGATCAGATAAAAGATATTCATGAAAATAGTAAAGTGACCTGGATCGATATTGAGGGATTTTCTAATCTTGAAATGATTTCTTCTATCTGTAGAACTTTTGAAGTTCATGATCTTTTGGTTGAAGACGCCTTAAATACAGATCATATACCAAAATATGAAGAGGGAGAAGAATACTTGATCTTTTCTCTTAAAAATTTTAATCAAGAAGGATATAGTATAAAAGATACACACGTTACACTATTGATGAAGGATAAATTAGTAATATCATTCCAAGAAGAATCAAGCAGCATTATTCCTCCCAAAATTGAGCGAATTAAAGTTGGGAAAGGAAGAGCGCGAAGAAAGGGAAGCGACTATTTATTTTTTGTTTTAATAGATAGTTTCTTAGACAGTTATTATACATTTTTCGAAAATTTAAGAGAGGAAATAAATAAGATAGATAATAACTTGCTGATTGAGACTCACAAAAACCATATTGAGGATATTTATGATCTTAAAAATAAATTGACGTCAGTGAGAAAAAATTTATTTCCACTTAAAATTGCAATTAATGACCTTATGACAGATGAATCTGAATTAATTGAAGACGATAACCTTAAATACTTTAATGATAGTAAGGACCATATAAACGAGCTGATTGAGTATTACAATTCATTTTCAGAAATGATTAACAATCTAGTTTCGCTTAATGAAAATAATATGGCCAATAACACCAACCGTGTTATGAAAGTATTAACAATAATTGCTACTATCTTTATTCCTTTAACATTTATAGCCGGTATTTATGGAATGAACTTTACAAATATGCCGGAGCTGCAATGGGAGCATGGTTATTATTTTGCTTTAATATTGATGTTTGTTGTCGGTATTGGTATTGTTGCGCTCATGAAATGGAAAAAGTGGTTTTAGTTATATGAGTAAATTACAAGAAATTATTCAGAATTTATTTAAGAAGGAACAGGAAGAAAAGCACCACAAGTTTGGAACGTTTGGAGGGGTTTTTACTCCCGACGTATTGACCATACTTGGTGTAATAATGTTTCTCCGCCTTGGTTGGGTTGTGGGAAATGCCGGTCTCCTTGGCGCTGTGGTGATTATTTTATTAGCAAAGATAATTACCCTCTGCACCGGGATGTCAATGTCATCAATTACAACTAATATCAAAATTGGCGCCGGCGGGCCATATTCAATAATCTCAAAATCACTAGGTTTAGAAGCTGGTGGTAGTATTGGTATTCCATTTTATGTGTCTCAATCCTTATCAGCTGCTCTGTATATAATTGGTTTTGCAGAAGGCTGGCTAATGATTTTCCCAGGTCATAGTCAATTAGCAGTATCTTTAATTACTGCAGTGGTACTTTTTGTGATCTCCTTTACCGGAGCAAAATATGCAATCAGAGTGCAGTATGTAATATTTGTTCTGATCATTCTTTCGGTGTTATCATTTTTCCTTACTCAAGCTGAACCGGTTGAAAAAATTACCTTAATTGGAAGCTTTGAGGATGCCGGTTTTTGGGAAGTCTTTGCAATATTCTTTCCTGCTGTAACTGGAATAATGGCTGGTGCAAATTTATCTGGTGACTTAAAGAATCCCAGGAAATCAATACCTAAAGGAACTTTAGCTGCGATTGGCTTCACATTGATAATATACTTATTAATGGCATTTTTCTCAGCAAACTTTATTACTAGTGATGAACTTAGAACAAATCAAATGTTTATGGTTGATTACTCATTTTGGGGCCCATTGGTAATTATTGGAATATTGGCAGCTACATTTTCTTCAGCACTTGGAAGTTTGATAGGTGCGCCAAGAATATTGCAGGCACTTAGCTCAGCAGCAAACAATTCCATACTCCAACATCTTTGAAAAACTATCTGACAAACATGAACCACGTAATGCAATAATATTTACCGCTATTATAGTTTTAGTATCTCTTGTACTTGGCGATCTAGATGCACTTGCTACACTCATAACTTTATTTTTCTTGATCACTTATGGAACTTTAAATCTTGTGGTTTATATTCAGCAGAGTATGAAGATAATAAGTTTTAGACCCACATTTAAAATTTCACGAGCGATCCCTTTTATTGGTGCAATCGGTTGTTTCCTGGTAATGATTTTGGTTAGTCCTATCTTTAGTCTGCTAGCAATATCAACGATAATTTATCTTTACATATGGCTTTCTAAAAGAGGACTTAAAGCGGAATGGGGAGATATAAGAGGGGGAATGTTTTTAGTACTTGCCGAAGTAGCTTCAAGAATTGCTGCAAGATTTCCAAGACATCAAATTGCTTGGAAACCCGATTTACTTATTCCGATTGAGGATCCAAAAGCATCGGTTGGATCATTGCTGTTTATCAGAAGTATCACTTATCCATCGGGTAGCTTATATTCGTTTTCGGTTAAAGATGAAAATATTGAAGAAGCTCGGAAAGATTTAGAATATGCTGTTGCACCATTAAAATCAGAAAATATTTTAGTTAATAGCGCAATAATTGAAGATAGCAATTTTTTGCATGGTGCTAAATTAGTGATTCAAACCTTGAGGGGAGGTTCATTAAGACCTAATTGTATCTTTCTCAATGTTGGAAATAGAGAAGATAATGATGAAATTGTTAAAAATCTCATTCTTTATGCTGGTGAAAATGATCTGGGAACTTTATTATTGAGACAACATTCAAGGATTGCTTTTGGTTTACAAAAGGATGTAAACTTATGGTTAAGAGATAAAAGCCCTAACTGGCATTTAGCTGTATTGATTTCCTTACAGCTTCAACTGAATTGGGGCGGTAAAATTAATTTGGTTACTGTGGCAAACAGTAAAAGTGATGAAGAAAGACTATATGAGTTTTTAAACAATATAAGTGAACAAACCAGGCTGCCATCACTAACTGAGTTTAAGGTAATAATTGGTGATTTTCAAACGGCAGTAAAAAAAGCACCGAGAGCAGACATAAATATATTTGGACTTGGAGATGTTATTGATTTAAATAACTTAAGAAATGTAACAGAAATGGCCATGTCGTCCTGCTTGTTCGTAAAAGATTCAGGAAATGAAAGTGCTGTTGCTTAAAATAATTGATTTTGATTTGTTAACTCCCATTTCAGTATATTGATGAGTCATGGGATTGTTACAAAAAAAAGTTTTTTTTGAAATTGCTGTTTAAGGTAGTGAGAAAAAATAGTGAATGAAATAAAGGATGTACTTTATTACCCTCTGTTTACAATAAATCAAACGCCAATTAGTTTGATTTCTATTCTTTTATTTGGATTTATTCTAATTGGATTTGTTCTAGCAGCCCGACTTTTGAAAACCAGATTATTATCAAAGATTCTTACAAAATTTAAAATTGAAGAAGGAATACAATTTACTCTCACTAAGATATCACAGTATATTATTGTCTTTATTGGCGCAGTTGTTGCTCTTCAATTTATTGGTATTGACTTAACTGGCTTAGCAGTTGTCCTTGGATTTTTATCCGTCGGTATTGGTTTTGGTTTGCAAAATGTTACTTCAAATTTTATTGCGGGGATTATTTTGCTTTTTGAAAGGCCTATTAAAATTGGAGATAGAGTAACTGTGGGCGATACAGAAGGAGACGTAACCCACATAAAGATTCGCTCAACAACCATTAGATCTTTAAATAATATTGCCTACATTGTTCCTAATTCAGAATTTATTTCTACTACGGTCATTAATTGGTCGCACGGTGATACCAAACTAAGAGTAGACTTAGACATTGGTGTTTCATATAACTCTGATTTAGATCTAGTAATTAAAGTCCTTAAAGATACAGCTATTGAGAACAAAGATGTTCTCAATAAACCAGAACCAGAAGTCCATTTCAGAGAATTTGGAGAATCTTCATGGAATATGAAACTACGAGTGTGGGTTGATAATCCTAAAAAACATTATTATGTAAGATCTGACCTAAACTGTGCGATTGTAAGGGCTTTTAGAAAAAACAATATTGAGATTCCATTTCCACAAAGAGATTTACATCTCAGATCAACTGTAAAAAATGATTGAAGATTCAATCCTCTTCAAAATGGAAACGATGTAACAAACGATGGAAAAGAGGAGTAATTATTAATCCGACAACGACTAAAAAGATTAATCCGGAAAATAAAGCATATAGACCTGCAAATATTTTTTCATGCTTCGGTTTTTAATTCATTTATAGGCCCCATACCTCCTAAAATCATTGAAGCATTCAAAAATAATCTGTAAAGGATAAATTCTCAAGGAAATGGAATCCAATTATTCCTATACCAAGAGTGGTGAAAATATAGTGAGATTTGAAGATGTTACTGTTTTAACAACTTGATTATGTTACAGAAGTGGTCATATATTCCTACTTGTTTGTAAACGATTCCGGGAATGAAATTACTATTGACTGATAAAATTAATGTTTATAGACCTAACTTATGTATTAACACTAAAATTGTTTTGTTTATACGCAATTTAAGTAACTCCCATGTAGCTATTGCACCATCTTTAAATATCTGTAAACTTTCTTCTGATGTATGTTGAAGTACGGATAGTTTTTTTTCCCCCTTAGTCAGATTTTGCTGAAGTTGGTCTATTTTGTCATTAAGGCGCAAGTTAACTTTATTATTTACATTATTTTCTAAAGATTTTGCTTTTAGTAATAATAACTTATTTTCCCATTCTGTAAGTTGCTTTTCTAATTGTATTTTATATAATTCTTTTTGTTTCATTCAAGTTCTCTAGATTACCAGGAAATAAATTTAAAAGCGCCAGCTGAGAGATTTATCAATATCTATGGCATTTTGTATTTTGATTTAATTTCTTTTTCAGCTTGTAGCCAGTCATCTAACTCACTGCCGGGATTATCTCCTCTTTCAAGAAAGATTTGATTGGCTCTTTCGCGAATTTCCAGTACTAGTTGTTCATGTGTAATTTCTTCTAATTGTTCAATTTTGTTTTCTTCTTTTTCCATTTTATTCTTCCTGTTTTTAATGGATAATATTTATTTAACATAATTGGAATATGATATATTTTCTGACTCCCCCCAAAAACATTCGCCATTCTATTAAATATATTCTAAAGACTTTCATTTCTATAAACTAACTTGCGCATTCAATAATATCTGATTATTCTTGATCATTGAGTTAGTTGGAATAATATAGTTTAATTGAAATTCTGAAACACTGGTCGGCCAAAAATTAAATCCGACTATAAATTGATCACTAGAATCAAGATTTTTATCAAGTCTAAAACTATCCCATCTCAATAAAGTCTGTAAATTATTAGTTATCATATAGCCAACAGTTGCATGATAACCAAATGGTTCGGTCTCTATATTATCCGAATGTTTAAATTGACCATAAATAATTTCACCGCTCAAAAGCCAATTATTAAAGTTTATCCGGGTATCTCCTCCGAATAATATCCTCTCACCGCTGAAAGTGGAACTTACTGAAGGAATACTTACATTCTTATCTTTACTTTGAGCAGCACTTATTCCAATTTCAAGTCTTTCTGAGTCAGTTTTTTTACTGCTGAGAAATGGATTATATGAAATTCGTCCCGCATACATAAAGTCATTATTATCATTTACATTTTTAGAAAACTTATTCCCATTAAAAATTCCTAAAGAATAACCAATATTTGAATTTCCAAAATTACCGCTCGCCATAACTCCAATTTGTCTGTTAGCGCTTAAAGAAGATACTGCTTGCGATCGATTTACAAAATCAATATTTGCTGCGCTAATTAAGTACTCTGCACTAAAAGGAGCCTTAAACAGTCCTAAATCAAATTTAAGCATCTCATTAATCTTAAAGTAAACTTTAGCATCAAGAATTGCAGGTGAATTTGTGAATGCACTCTGCACCATATAACCAACTCCACCATCAAGCTCACCAGAAAACTTTAACCTAAAATTTGCGAGATTAAATCCGTTTGTATTTATAGTTCTTTCAATTTGAAAGTCACCAACAACTTGCACCAAAATTCCTAATTGGAGATATTTTTGTTTAAATGTTTTCTCAAAATTTTCTAATAATGGTTCCTCATTTTGGGCTGATGCCAGATTAGAAAAAATAATTAAAATGAAAACTGAAAAATAATAAGTGAATTTTTTCATATTTATCCTGTACTTTATTAAAAATTAAAATGTGTTCTAATTCCAAATGCCGATAAGTTATCACTCGATCCGGCAGCAGACCAAACAAATTGCAGATGGGGCGAGACATAAACCCATTTATTCAACTGGTAACGAGCGTAAATTTCAAGCTGCCTTTCATTCTCTAAATCAATATTGAATGGATCCGTTACTCCATATGCAATACCGATATTTATTCCTTGATCTCCTAGTTGTCTAATAAAACTTAACCCGGTGCTCCATGCAGAGGAAATTCCAAAATCATTTGCCAGCTCATCACTGTTTTTTCCATATCGAGCAAATATTTTGTATTCACCAAATATCGTCTCATCAAAACTAATTCCAAAACCTGTTTCATTGTTAAAATTTGGATGCAGGTATCCATATAAACGGATATTTGCTTCCCAATCTGATTCCGGAAACATTCTAAATCCGATACCTCCAATTTTATAAAGATCTTGGAAAAGTTTTGTGCCCGAATTATCGGCACTAACAATGCCAAACTGAACATAAAACCTATTTAGAATTGAAGTTCTTAAGCGAATGCCAGGAGAATTACTTGAAACAACTAATGCATTGCTGTTGATAAATGAATTACTTATGAATTGCAAAGTCTCATCATTTGCTATAGCATTGTTGTCAAAATAATTTGTAATATCAATTTTGCCAGCTGTAATTGTAAATAATTCATCAAAAATTGAAAACTCACCCCAAGCTTCCAATAAATTTAGTTGATCAATTCCGTCATTATTTTGTTGTGAGCCGGCATCACCATTAAGTCCGGTAAATGTTGGTATCAATTCATTTATGCCGTTACCGCCAATCGCCTCAATATCAAAAAATAGTAATGTCCCTTGTCCAAAACTTGTTAAAGCGTAAATATCAAATGATCCAACACCATTAGTAAAATTATTTTCTTTTTGGAGACCATTCTGAAAACTAGCTGTAGCTCCACCATGAAATCTTAGCACTCCCGGTCGTTGTTCTAATGCTCTCAATAATTCATCAACTCTTTTCTTTTTTGATCTTTGATCTTCAGGCATCGATTCCTCTTCATCTACCAAAAGCAGATCCATTATGTCATCAGAATTCCTGTTTCCTGTAATCAAATCTTTTTTAAGTAACTGAAGTTCTTTATCAAGTTTGAATATTATTTTTGAGAGTGAATCGATATCAGTTTGGAAATTGTTAATTTCCTTAACTTGTGTAGTATCTAATATCTGAGAATAAGTAAAGGAATTAAGAGAGATAAAAACTATCAAAAAAAGTTTTTTCATATTTTCCCTTCAAGAACAATAATTGCAGTTTTGATTTTTAAATTAAGTCAACACACTTATATGGCGCAAAAGAATAATTATTATCGCTGTGATAATGACTGTTATTAAAATTTTTGTGGCTTTCATTTCTATTCACACTCAAGGATATTTTTTATTTTAGTTTAAGAGTTAACTAAAAGTTTACTGTTTTTAATGGTAAAGCTAACATCACATTATATCTTGATCTCTCTCGATCGCTATTAAAATGTGCTGATGCGGCTATGATGATACCATTTTCAATTTTAAATATTCCGGAAAGTATTCCTTCATTAATTAAATTTTTATTTCCTTGCAGCCAAGTTCTAAATTCTAAAAAATTAACAGGACTAACTGAAAAACCGCCGCTGGCTTGAACATTTGTATTTAACTCATCACTGTTTCTAAAATCAGTTTGAATAAAAAGGTGAAAAATATTTTTTACTAAAGTAAACTTACCTCCAACAGTGTAGGCTTGATCATATTTAACACTATCAATTTTTACATTCCCGATATTTTTAACTATAAATCCAATACTTAATATTGGTAATGGCTGCAGAATAACACCTGCATCCAGTAAGAACTTTGATTTTTGAAATTCACCATAATCGATATTGATGATTTTATTTGCTGAGCCAATTGAAAGAAAGTTACCGCCCACTGATAAATTCAAAGAATAAGTTGAAAGCCTTAAATTGTTAATATTATATATGTCTTGATAGACAAAACCTAGATTACCCATGCTTAGTGATGCAAGTGTATTCCCTTGATTTTGTTTTTCAAAAAAATCATATGATAATAGTAATCCATCATCATTTTTATTAATGCTTAAAGCTGCCGGATTAACAAAATTAGTTGTTAAGCTATTTGTCTCAGAGACAAAATATATTTTTTGTAATTCGGATAAATTATTTAAATCAGTTTGAGCGACTAAACCGATATTAAATATTAAAAATAATATGAAAAACTTTTTATTCATTTTTTAGAATAAGTTAGCTGTATAGTTGATTGAAATAGTATTATAATCTTCATCCCCGAACAAGAAATGTAAATCGTATGAAATACCAACCTTCATATTATCAAATAGTAGGTCAATCCCAATTTTATTACCTAATCCCAAAACAAATTCAGTACTTGTTTCTTTAGAATCAAATGACGGGAAAGACGGGTATTCCCTAGTTAAACTTTTATAAATAATATTAGCTTCAAGTTGGGGAGAGATATAAAATTCATATCGTGAGTCTGCACTTTGATACAATGTGAAAGCCACACCACCACTCAGTGTTGTTAAAAAGGTAGTTCCGCTCGCAGAAACTGAAGGAACTTCGCCTGAAAAATTATCTTTGTTAAGACTAAAGTAGTTAAGGTTTAGACCACCAACGGCGCTGAGATAAAATCCATCCATATGGGACAATAAAAATTTACTAGCATACCCAAGTCCAATTCCTGTTCCATAATCTGGGCCGAAAGAAGGAGAGTATCCAAGAGATATTAAATCAAGCCTTTTGGAAACCAATGGTTGTTCTTTGCTTACTGTTGCAAATTGAGTTGATAACATTTCATTTCCTATACCTTGTTCACCGGTATATTCAATAGATCTCAGATTTTTTTTATCAATTGTCAATCTGCCAATTTTGGTATCAAGAATTAGACTTTGATAATCTTCGAAATAGATATTCCCTTCAAATTGTGTTCCGTTAGCAAGATAAGCAATTACAACTTCACCACGTTCAGCATATTCACTTGACACATATTCAATTTTTTGAATTTCTCTTTTAGGAATAGTTAAACTTCCCGCTTCAGTTTGTAATAAAATCATATCCAAACTTTTGGCCACCAATTTTCCAGAGACTATGTCATCATTCTTCAAATAAATAACGACAATATCATTAAGAACAACATTTTCGTATTCAAAAATAGATTTATCTTTAATGTTAAGATTGATATTGGATAGATTTTCAGTTGGGTTATTAATTTCAGAAGATTTATATGTTAAACTTTCAATGTTACTTCTTAATATTTTGAGTTCACCCGTATCATTTTGAATAATTAGGAATAATGGTTCTTCTTGAACAACTTCTCCGGCTACAATTTTACTGTTTTTAAGCACTACATTGACTGTCTGAGCAGATAAAGTTGTAACAAAAATTGTAATTACTATTAGGGTTGCTAAGGTACGCATGGCTATTATTATACTCCTTTATAATTTATATATCTACTCACCAACAAAACTTCCAATCATACTGTAAGAATTAATTTGTGGCTCGATCTCGTTTCCATTATCAACAATTATTTTTTCTCGGCTGTAAGATCCGACCCACCAATAGTATACTTTTGATGTTGTTAGTGTTGAACCATTATAAGTTGTTTCATTGGATTGTACTTTAACTGATTCCCAAATGACATCAGCAAAAGGTGAATTCCCAACAAATACTTTGTAAGCAACTGCGCTATCAACCGCAGTCCATTGAAATTTAAATGGGGCAGTAAATTTGCTAAGGTTTGAAGGTGATTGCAGTTGAGCGCTGTTAAGAATTAAATCGCTATTTGCAACACTTGGTAAACTTTCTTTGTTGCCAAGATCCACAGCAGTAATTTTATAATAATATCTGCTGTTCATCTGAGCAAAATTGTCAAAGTAGGTCCCAATAAATGTTGAATCTATTAAAGAGGCACTATTTACCTCAAATTTTGGAAATGTTCCTCGATAGATTTTAAAATAATTTAAGTCACCGGCATCTGGAGGCAACCAACTCAGATTAATAAATTTCCTGTTTTCTATTGGATTATTAATAGCATTAACTATTAAAAAAGTAGGTGGTTGCGGAGCTGAAATATTTAATGGCTGAACATCAATTATATATGTTGGTTCACTTTCATTTTCAGCATAATCAACTGCAACGAGATAATAATAATATGTAGAATCATAACTTAAAAAACGATCCAAGTATTCATTTTGAGATGTTTCAATATGGTTGCTAAATGTACTGACATTGTTAACAGATCTATATAATCTGTAAAATTGTAAATCTTGTTCTGGAGATTTTGTCCACCTAAATCTGGCTTGACCATCACCGCCACCTAACAGAGTAAAATTCTGAGGAGTCTCCGGAGCCGTGTCATCTGGCGGGGATGTTACCTCATTACAGCCAGTGTATAACATTATCAAAACTATTAAAATTATCTTACTGGTATTGATGAATAATCTTGTTAAATGGGTTCCATGTAATATTTTTTTTTTCTTCATAATACTGCTATTCTCTTTTAATTTTTAATACAAAAATTTGTGTTGAAATATATGATATTAAAAATTATTTATTAACACTTATATGATATTAGACTAAGAAAAATGTAAGAAGTAACACTTTGTTTGTTGAAGTAAGGTTTTATAAATATTTTTTGCAGGGGAAAGGACCAAGACCTTTTTTATAGCTTATTCCACTTGATTTTGGGAGAAAAAGCCAGATATCATTCTACTTTCAAAACTTCGTCGTTTTAAAGTTGAATAAAATATAATTTCAGAGGATTGCGATATTTATTATGATAAAATATTTAATAACTACATTTAATTAAATATCAAAGTCTCGTATATTCTTTACCACAACGGACAAATCTATTGCTCATAAAATAAGAATTTTATTTTTGAGTTAAATTTGGTTTATAAATAGACCAATTTTTAATATCAGCCGGTGATATGAGTTTCTTGAGAGGGAAATTCAGACCTTTCAAGCAACTCATCAAGTTTCTTTGTCAACTCCTCTAATTTATCATCAATATTAAGACTTCCAGTAACTTTTAATTTGTTTAATTCTTTTCTGACTTTATTTAATTTTTTCCTCAAAAGTATGCTTGAGAACGAATTATTTAACCATAGCAGAATAAATAATATAAATCCAAAGAAAAATATTCCGGCAATAAGAGGAAATTGAACAACCTTTATTCCTAAATTAACATCCAAATTAAGAACAAAGATATTCCAATTAAAAATTGCAAAGTAAACTATTATTATAAGGTAAATAATTGTTAAAATTAGTGTCGGTTTATTCATTTCATTTTCACTAAGTGTTAGTAAATAATTTATTTTTTTAAGTTATTACCCAGTGTTACTATTTCCTCATCCAATTGTTGAATACTTCTTAACAAGGATGTAAATTTTTTAGTTCTAGAAAGTTTTGTGAAAGTAATATTTTCAATCTTGTACTTCCTGTAAAAATATTTACCTAAGTCAGCAAATAATTCTTCTTTAACAGAATTAAGTTTTTTCATCTCAATTTTATCTTTAAATTGATCGGTATATTCAGAAGCTGAATAATATAACTCTGTTACAACATGAGAACTAGTATCGATAGCTTCTGCTGCTCCTTTTTTTACTTTTTCGTATGTTTCTGAAGTTTTTTCACTTACGAGTTTTGCTCCCTGCTCCACATTTTCAAGTAAATCTGCTAAAAAAGATTTTTTCAGTTTTTTCTTACTTATTTTTTTAGCTTTTGTTTTCTTTTCAGCTGATTCTGCAGCATTTTTTTTCTTACTTGTATTTTTTGGCTTTACAGACTTTGTTTTTGATTCTTTTGCTTTACTCATTTTCTTCACCTAGATCTTTATTAGAATTTTTAGATTTATTTTTTTTACCTAAATAATATAAGCTTACTATTACCACAATGATTATTATAATTAACCAATAAAAAATTGAGCTTGAACCTTCATCAGACTCTTCATTTTCATCGATCAGCTGCTGAGCAGTACTTAATTCTTCATTTTGTTTTTTTTTAGTCTCCAAAGCAACTAAGTTATTATCAGCTTTAGTTGTATCAACAGATACCTTAGCTTGAATTGGGCTTAGCAGTTGATTTTTAACTTCTTCAAGATTTTGCAGCTTTAATTTAACATTATCATTTTCAGTTCTAAAGACTTTCCATTTATTACTTAACTCAGACTTTTGAATTTCTAGATTGTTAATTTTATAAACTAAGTCTTCTACTTCAGATTCCACATAATCTTTTATTCCGGTACTTTTTTCATACTCAGTTTTAAATTGCTTTTGCTTAGATGTAATCTGGTTATCTAAATTTACGATCTTTGATGTACTAAGTTTTTCATTTATTTCTTCATCAAGTATTAAATTCTTGTTCTTTAATATTTCGTTATTGATTTCATTTATTTTTGATGTAACCTTTTCAATTTTATCTTGCGCATTTGTTTTAGTATATAGATCATTCAGCTCCATCTGATTAAAATCAAGTTCAGACTTCAATGCTTCATTTTTCTTTGAAATGAGTTCTTTTCTTTTCCCGATCATAATCAAATTTTTCTCTTCATTAGCCTTTGAAGTTTTTAGAGAGTTAATTAAGGATTCTAATTCCGCAATATTTGCCGTGATCTTCGATTTTGCTTTTTGATCAGTTTCAGAAACATAATTTTTCTTTTTTGTTAAATCATCAATAGTAATACTTAATTCAGTCAATTTGCCGGTATAAAAATTAAGGGAATCATTGAGCATTTGACTGGTTTGCTCGAGCGAAAGTATCGAGTCTCTAATTTCATTTAAACGTTCTGTGTTGTCAATAACAATATCTTGCTTTTCCAGCTCGGCTGTGTCTTGAAGTAATTTAAGTTTTGATACATTATCATTACTTATCTGCTCATTTTTTATTGGCTCATCGCCGCAAGCCACAAAAATGAAGAGCATGGTAATTAAGGGTAATAATTTTTTGAATTTGAAAAATATTTTCGTTTTCATTTTATTTCCTGAACTATTTTGTTATTTGGTTAATTTATAACCTTTAATAATTTAGGGGACGCTAATTTTACTTAGCATCCCCATGCATGACAACTAATTAAAATAGATTATACTGCAATGAAATACTTGTTCCTAAATCAGTTCTATTTGGTTCCATGCCATTATGCATTAATGATCCATTAATACCTAAATAAATCTGATTCTCTAAATAAAACAGGAATGAGGATGTTAAGTTATGAACAATAAAAGCGTCTGCGTTAGAACCAGCGATATAATCCATTCTGTAACCATTTACCCAGTTAATTTTGTTACTTAATTCATAAATGTAGTCTATACCAGCTTCTACTGTTACATCATCAAAGAAAGTAGAATCCATTGGTGTATAAGCATTTGCATAAGCATTAATTTGAGTTCTCCAAGTTAATGGATAAGCGAATCTACCACCGATAGTAAGTGAAGGATTTAATGGATCAATATCCTTATTCCATGATGTAAGATTGAACCTGACACCAGTAATTAAATCCCAGCCAAAGTATCTGTCATTAACGCGTTCATTAATTCCTTTTAGTACTTGTTGGGTTCTTAAAATACCAATTGAACCCATGCTTTCGCCATTAAGGTATCCGGATTTTTTAATCACTTTTTCAATATCATCATACCATTTTGTTTCATATGTTGCCCCATATATACCTCTATATTCATCTTCTCTTTCAATGATATTTGCAATCTCAATCATTGACTCTTTGGGCAAATTGCCTTTTATAACATTTTCTTTCAATAAGTGTTCTTCAATTCTTACTGCTTTTGCAAGAGCTGTTGCATTTATGTAACGTCCAAAACCAGCACCTACAGTACCAAAAGTTTCGATCTGGTTAAAAGTATTTGCATGTCTAATATCGGCAGATGCAAATCCAAACCAATCCCTTCTATCCCAAAAGTATTTTCTGATACTGGGTGATATTTGGATATCATGGTTATAGCTGTCAAAGTTCTTTCCGCCTGTTGCATCAACATCTAAAAACCAAGCATATGGCAGTGAAGAATAAAATGATCTGTAAAATAAGTTTGCATTACCTCTATTAGAAGTAACATTTGTAATATCATTTTGAGTCGTTTGTGACCAATCATAATTTGCTGTTAATCTTAAAATTTGAGCTGTACTTACCGGGACTTGGTAATCTTCAACTCGAACATTTTGTGCCAAGATTGTCATTGTCATTAAAAGAACGACGGTAAAAATTTTATAAATTGTTTTCATAATTAACCTCTGGATCCTTTTCTTTTATTTTTAATTAATTGATGTCTCTACAAGTTGACTATTTGGTACGGATAGCTCTTCATTATCTGAAGTTTCTATCTTAGTCATAATTGTTCCAATATGGATTATCTTACCATTAATATGTGATGTTTTTATTTTTTCTCCCTCCCTTATTGATTTATTTAAGTAAACGCCAGCTATTATATTTCGAAAAATATCTTTCGAACCTAATCCAAATGAAATAGCAACTGCTAAACCCATAGATGCCATAATAATAAGTAAGACATTTGTTAGAATTTCTGTTTCAATTTTTAATTGTGTCAGTGCTATAATAAACGTAAGAATTAGAATAAAAAAATTGGTGATATTTCCAATCAACTCAGAGTTTTCCAAACCCATTTTATTAGCACTACCTCTAACAATAGCGCTGATTACTTTTGCACCCCATGCGCCAATCAGTAAAATAAATATTGCAACAAATAGATTAGGTAAATAACTAAGTATGTCATCAACTATTTTTGCAAAAAACTTTAAGCCGAGAATATTAGAAATAGGAAGAATGAATAGCACGATAATTGTCCAAAAAATCATTCTGGCAAATACATAGGATAAATTACTTGGAAGACCTGAGGACATTAAAAAACTACCAATACCGGCTTTTTCCGAAATCTTATCAATGCCAATAACCACAAATAATTTATTTGCTAACTTTTCAAGTAATTTTGCAATTATCCAAGCAATTACTAATAATATAATTACAGATAATAATTTGGGCAAAAACCCAATAAATTGAAAAAGTATATCTTGTGCTGAATATAGTAAGGCATCAAACCAAGTATCAAATTCTTGCATCGGTGTTTCCCCCAAAATTATTTTTACAAATTCTTATTTTTTTTTAGTTTTTATCAGACTTAAAAAGATGTCAAGGAAAGAAAGAACTCCTTTAAAAAAGCCAGTAGATACAATTGAAAACAAGTTTCTAAAAAATATTTTTCTTCTTACTTCCGTATATAATTTTTTGTTAAAGTTCTTAGAAAGCTTTGGCTGATTATCCATACTAAGCACCCGTTAAAATCTTTAAAAATTGGTCTTTTGCTCTTTTCAATTTCATTTTAGTGGCATTTATTGTTGATCTTATCTTTTCACTTATTATGTTTAAGTTAAAATTTTTGAAATACTTAAAAATGAATACTTTTCTGTATCCCGGAAACATTTTTCGCAATACATTTCCAATTGTATTCCAAAATTTTTCTTCATCTGCCTTAGTAATAGTTGATCTATAAATTGTATCAATATCAATATCACCATCTATAGAAACAAAATCCTTCCAAAATTTTCTTTTATTTGAAAGAATTAAAGTCAATGTAACATTTATTGTTATTTGAGTTAACCAAGTTTTGAACTCAGATTCTTGCCTAAATTTTTCTAAACCAAAGTAAACCCTAACAAAAACTTCTTGAGCTGAATCCTCCGCATCCTCCAAATTATGCAGTTTTGAATAACATATTTGAAACACATAATTTTTATATCTATCAACAAGAGCTTCAAATGCCCTATTTGCATTTGCAGGATCTGAAAGAAAAACTTCAATTAACTCTTTATCAGTGTATTTGTTATTTAAAATCATTTAAGAATTATTATTTATAGAATTAGACTTTGATTACATCCAAAAGTAACACATGAAATTAAAGATATTGTTTAATCTTTATTCAACTTATTAAGCAGCTGCTATTTTAATAAAAAAATAAATTCAAATGTTATGTGAGGAAATTGAGAAATTTATAATATTATTTGTTTAACAAATAAAAAGAAAATTACGATGGAAAATTATTCTGCATGAGTGAATTCATGTTAATTACACATGATAACTAAAATATTCTTGAAAAATACTAATTAAGTATTAGCGCTGTATCCTTTTCCTTCACTTAAATTATTATAAAATCTTTGAGTTGGATATGCAAAATCAATATTGTCATGTTTAGAGAATTGTTCAAGTACTTCTTCCCAAATAGCTTCATCGGTTGCTCTACGTTTTCTAACGTGACAAATATATCTCATAGTAAGCATTACACCACTATCTTTAACTGATGTATAGACAATTGGAGTCAGTTTGGTGTAAAAAATCAAAAATTTCTTTGCAGCTTCTTTTACTTGTTTCTCAGCATCTTTAGATAGATGGACGGCATGTTTATTAATAACGTCAGTTAAAATTTCTTTTGCCTTTTTCCAATCACTTTCAAAAGTTACAAGAACGGGAACCTCATTCCAGATATATTCGAATCCGGCAGTGTAATTCGCTTGTGCTGTTTTAAAGACTGTTCCATTTGGTATGTGTATTATTCTGCCTGTACTTTGGTCTGCGTCAACCCAATTTCCAATTTCAATAACAGAGAATTGAAATATTCGAACATCAATTACATCTCCAATAATTTTATTGATTTCTATTCTATCACCAACTTTAAATGGTTTTCTAATTAATAGAAAAATCCAACCTGCAAAGTTGACTAGTAAATCCTGCAATGCAATTGCCAGTCCCGCAGAAAGCAAGCCAAAGTAAGTTCCAATAGATTCAAATGCCCCAAACCATACTTTAGTGAGTAAAATAACAGCAAGGATTACGGTTAAATACTTAACAACTTTTTGCCATTGGTATCTTAATGTTAGATCATCAATTTTTTCAAAAACCACTTTTTTGAGAATCCTATCAAAAAGCAACCAAACAAAAATTATAATGATAGAATTTAGAAGTTTACTTTGAAATGCTGGAGAGATACCAAGGGATTGTTGGATTATTTCAGATATAGTTTCCATATAATTTTTTGTTAATTAATTTTATAATTTAATAAACTGCACATCAGAAAATAAAAAAGGTGCACTAAATGCGCACCTTTTTTGTCCCTAAAAAATATTTTAGAAATTAATATCATTTTGTTTGGGATTATAAAGCCATTCAACATCTAACCTGGATGGATTGCCGGGAGTACCGCCAGTTTGGTTAACTATTCTAAACTTTGAATAGTTGCCATCAGCATCATATAAGAAAATATAATTAGTTTCTGTATCTAAAATGCTAGTTACCCAAGAATTATCTTTAATTGGTGAATTAACGCCATCATTCAGGTTAGTCCCGTTCCCAATCTTAAAATATGTTTCTCTAGTCATTCCATTTCTTCCATTAGCACTCATTACCACAAATCCATCTGAGCTATAAAAAACATCAACATTCTGATTAACACCTGAAGCAATACTTGATGCTGCCCCTGTAGATAAATCTAATCCACTGGGCTGCTCGGATGTAGTACCAATAGTTTCCCAAATAGTAGCAGAAAGTGAAGATAAAAACTCAGGTCTTAATTCAATTGTTTCTGTTGTAGTACCACCATTAGAAATTTGGGTAATTATAGTTGTATCAGCATAATCCGTTAATTCAAGGTAAACAGTATAATTTGCATCCGGTAAAGAAAAAGTACTAGGTGTAAACTCACCGGTATTAGCTCCATCAATAAAAATAGCAGCCCCAGCAGGTTGTGATTGAATTACTAAAGAACCTAATTGTGAAAGAGTGGTTCCTGAAGTAAGAATAAATTCTTCTCCTGCAGTAACACTTACGTTAATTGAAAGTTCACCGTATCCTTCAAGTTTAAGAGTAACAATATGTGCTCCGGGATCTGCATCTACTCTTCCAGGAGTAACAACCCCTGTATTAACATCATCCAGCCAAATTTCAGCCCCTGATGGTTCAGATTCTATATAAATGGTCCCAGTAGTTGGAAGAGGATCAGTCGTAGAGTCTTCACACGATATAAAAACAAGTCCAAGTAGGACAGCAATCAATATTAGTTTATAATTTTTCATTTTTCCCTCTTAGTTTTTCTTTAAGTTAAAATTAAATTTTGTGCCATTTAATTTCATAGTAAACTGACCGGAATAAACTGAATTATTCTCGCTTAATTTTCCATTATATTTGCCTGCAAACCGGCTATGAAGTTGGTCTTCCATGGTTAAATTATTTGTTTCCGGGTTGAAGGAACCTTTTAATTCTTGATTAATAACATCCCGATAATTTATTGTTATTTTACCTTCAACATTATTACCATCTTGTTTTGTAATAACAAGTACAGTTTTTCTCCCGTCAAATTTTCCACTCCATGTACCAATCATAAAATTATTTTCAACAATATTTTCTACTTTATCAGCAGCTTCCCCCGCTTTTTTCGCAACTTCGTCGGCTAATTCAGTTGTTTTATCAGCGGCATCATTCACCATTTCACCTGCTTTGTCAGTAGCTTCTTCAACTTTCTCTTTTGCAGAATCGCAACTCCAAACAGCAATCAGTGATAGCAGCATCACCATAAAAATCATTTTTTTCTTCATATTTAGCTCTCCTTTATTTTTAAAAATTTAGAAATCAAAAATCCTATCTAGTTGAATAAAAGGAAAAATTATTATTCAATAACCTAGTTCTACTAATTTTCATCTATTAATAATAACAAAAAAATTATATAGTTTAAGTTAAATATATTACCATTTTGTAAGTATACAAATTTTATTGGTCTGTTTTAGGTTCTTTTACATTCGGAGGATTCCAACCTACAATAGAACCTGATTTAATTTTCGAAAAATATGGAGAAAGGGTTGCCCCTGGCAAAGTCCTGACATTATCTTCAATTTGAATTGGTCCCATTCCTGTTCCAGCTCCAATCTTGCAATTTTTCCCAATCTCTATAAGACCATAACGGAATTTACCATTCCCTTCATAAGCGTGAACGGTTAATCTTGTAAAAGCTCCCATTAAGGTATTATCACCAACTGAAATTAATTCCGGTCGAAAGTGATCTAACCAAACTAATTGCATAATTTCACAATTCTGACCTACTTGAACTCCCATCCATCTGTATAACTTATTTTTTATGGCAGTACCTTTCAAAAGAAATGAAAGAGTAATCTGGAAAACGAGAAGAAGCCTTCTACCCAAGGGTAAATTTAGAATTCTCCAATTTATTGAATTTTTTTCTTCTATTGACCCTAATCCGGAAAAGGTATAATGTCTTCTTATAGGAGTTAAATACTTTTCAAGGCTTTCTCTCCCTTTCTTAGTTTTTGGATTTAATTCATTTACATCAGTTCCTTTACCGCCTGAAGTTTTACTTATCGAAATTATTCTATTTTTCTTTTTTCCAAGTTTAATTGCTCGTTCCACAATTTCTATTGTAACAAGCTTAATTATTTCTTCTGGTGTTTTGTTTCTGTACTTTTTCATTGATATCCTTATATGATTCTAATAACCTACAGCAGCAGCTTTCCCTCTGCGCGGATCGGGAGCGCCGTAAATATTTCTATTTTCATTATCAATCAAGATAGATTGCGCTGACCCTAAAACCCTAAAAGCATGGTTCCGATCTCCGAATTTATATCCCATTTCTTCAAGATTATATTTAACATCTTTGCTTACAGCAAATTCTTCAAGATAGATAATATCCGGCATCCACTGATGATGGATTCTGGGAGAATTAACAGCTTCTTGAATATTCATGTTAAAATCAATTACATTTATTAAAACTTGTAGTACCACTGTAATTATTGTTGATCCGCCCGGTGATCCGGTAATTATAAAAGGCTGACCATCTTTCAAGACAATTGTGGGGGTCATAGCACTCAACATTCTTTTACCAGGCTGAATTGAATTTGCCTCAGCACCTAATAATCCAAATTGATTTGGTTCACCTGGTTTAGCGCTAAAATCATCCATTTCATTATTTAATAAAAATCCTGCTCCATCAACAACAATTTTAGAACCAAAACCTGAGTTAATTGTGGTTGTGACACTTACTGCATTACCCTCTACATCATAAACAGAATAGTGAGTAGTTTCTGTACTTTCAATTGTTCCCGTGGGAATTTGTGTTGTTATTTCTTCAGAGGCTTTTGCATAAGGTGTAAGTTTATCGAAAATAGTTTTTGCATATTCTTTAGAAGTTAACTTTTGTTTAGGAACGGGATAGAAGTCTTCATCACCTAAATGATAAGTTCTATCAGCATAAACATATTTCATAGTTTCAACAAGTTTGTTTATGTAAGAACTGCTTCCCCAATCATATTTATTAAAAGAAAAATTTTCTAAAATATTCAGCATCTCGACTAGTGCAATTCCACCAGAGCTAGGCGGTCCCATTGAAATTATTTTATGATCTCTATATGAGCCAATTATCGGTTCGCGTTCCACCGGTTGGTAATTTTCTAAATCTTCATAAGTTATGTAACCTTGCATTTTTTCTACTTGATCAATAAATAAGTCAGCAATTTCTCCTTTATAAAATCCATCTCTTCCATTTTTCTTTATAGCATATAAAGTTTTTGCAAGATCCTTTTGAACAAATAAATCTCCCTCATTAAAATTTTCTCCTTCTTTAGAAAATATTTTAAATGTGGAGGGATATTTTTTAAATTCATCAAAGTAATAATTGAATGAGCTAGCATCGTCCTCAGTTAAAATAAATCCCTTCTCTGCTAACTCTATTGCGGGTTGAATAATTTGCTCTAGACTTAATGTGCCATATTTTTCAAGTGCATAAATCAATCCGGCAACACTGCCTGGTACGCCGACAGATGTAATTCCATCCTGACTTAATTTAGGGTTATAATTTCCATCTTCATCTAAGTACATATCTCTATAAGCTGCAATAGGTGCTTTTTCTCTAAAATCAATTGTCGTGCTTTCCCCCGTATTAAAGTGAAGGACCATAAATCCGCCGCCCCCTAAATTCCCGGCATAAGGGTAAGTTACGGCAAGTGCAAATCCTACAGCAACGGAAGCATCTATTGCATTTCCGCCCTGCTTTAAAATTTTAGATCCTACATCAGAAGCAATCGGACAAGCAGTAACCACCATTCCGTTTTTTGCTTTTACTGCCCGACCTGTTTGTGAAATAAAAGTATTGGGGATTAGTAGATAAATCGAAAACGTGAGAAGAATAAATTGCCTTAATAGTCTTTTTATATTTCATATTTTTTTATTTAGTGATTTGTAATATGTTAGATATATTAACATAAGAAAAAATATTTTATTAAGCAGAAAAGTTAAAGGAGTTTTTATGGCATTTAATTTAAGAAACAGAAATTTTTTAAAGTTGCTGGATTTTACACAGGAAGAAATTCAATTTTTATTAGACCTCTCAAAAAATCTTAAAAATGCAAAATACGGCGGATATGAGAAGCCGACATTAACAGGGAAAAATATAGCGTTAATTTTTGAAAAAAGTTCAACTAGAACCAGATGTGCGTTTGAAGTTGCTGCTTTTGATCAAGGGGCACATGTAACTTACTTGGGACCCAGCGGTTCACAAATAGGACACAAAGAATCTATGAAAGATACAGCTCGCGTTCTTGGCAGAATGTATGATGGAATTGAGTATAGAGGTTACGGTCAAGCTATAGTTGAAGAATTGGCTGAATTTGCGGGCGTTCCGGTATGGAATGGGTTAACTAATGAATTTCACCCAACACAAATTCTTGCAGATTTTATGACAATGCTAGAGCACAGTGATAAACCACTTTCACAAATATCGTTTTGCTATTTGGGTGATGCAAGAAACAATATGGGTAATTCCCTTTTAGTTGGCGGTTCAATAATGGGAATGGATGTGAGACTTTGTGCACCAAAACAGAATTTGCCTGATAAGAAGTTGGTGGATCAATGCAAAGCTATTGCTAAAAAATCCGGGGCAAAAATTACTTTAACAAGTGATGTAAAAGCGGGAGTTAAAGGGGTTGATTTTCTCTATTCAGATGTCTGGGTTTCGATGGGAGAACCGGATGAAGTTTGGGAAGAGAGAATTAAACTGCTAAAACCATATCAAGTAAATATGAAAACAGTAAAATTAACTGGGAATCCAAAAGTAAAGTTTATGCATTGTCTACCAGCATTCCATAACAGAGAAACTAAAGTAGGTGAAGAAATTTTCAAAAAGTTTGGTTTGGACGGTATGGAAGTAACCGAAGATGTGTTTGAATCCGAACACTCTATAGTTTTTGATGAAGCTGAAAATAGAGTTCACACAATTAAAGCAGTTATGGTTGCTACTTTAGGAAATTAATTCTTTTTAAATCGTTTGTTAAAGCCTCTGCATATTTTTATTGCGAGGCTTTTATTTTAAAATATTTTTTATTTATCATCTTCTCTTATTGCAATATTTAAATCAATACTGTAAATTAAAATTTTAATACAGCAACTTTTTATACAATCCTGCAATATTACAAACCTAACTTAGAAAAGGAGAGATCATGGGAATAGATGAAACCAAAAAGAATAATAACATAGAAATTTATCATCCTATTGATTCTATTGTTGAAAATGCAAACGTAAAAGAATATGATGAAATGTATAAACAATCCATTGAAGACCGGGAAGGATTTTGGGAGGAGCAGGCAAATAACCTTGAATGGTATAAGAAATGGGATAAAGTTTTAGATGATTCTGAAAAGCCTTTCTATAAATGGTTCGTCGGTGCAAAAACTAATATTGTCCAAAATGCAATTGACCGTCATCTGAAAACTTGGCGGAAAAATAAGATTGCAATTATCTGGGAAGGTGAACCGGGAGATTTAAAAGTTTACTCTTACCATGCGCTTAATCGGGAGGTAACAAAATTTGCTAATATCCTAAAAAGTATGGGTGTTAGAAAAGGAGAAATTGTTACAATCTATATGCCCCAAATTCCAGAAATGGTTTTTGCTATGCTTGCTTGTGCAAAAATAGGGGCTGCTCACAGTGTAGTTTATGGCGGTTTTAGTGTTGAAGCTTTAGCCGAAAGAATTGCAGACGCAAATAGTAGAGTTTTAGTTACAGCTGATGGCGGTTGGAGAAGAGGGAAAGTAAATGATCTTAAAGGAATTGTGAACGAAGCAATTAGTCGCTCACCCACAATTGAAGCATGTATTACAATAAAAAGAACCGGACACGAAGTTTTTATGGAAAATGACCGTGACTTCTGGTATCACGATTTAGCATCACTTCCAATCTCAAATATTAAATGTGAGACTGAGGAAATGGATGCCGAAGACATGCTGTTTATTCTTTATACATCCGGAACAACAGGCAAACCAAAAGGACTTGTTCATACACATGGAGGTTACTCGGTTTATACATCCACCACACACAAAATGGTTTTTGATATTAAAGAAGAAGATAGATGGTGGTGTGCAGCTGATCCCGGATGGATAACCGGGCACAGTTATATTGTTTATGGTCCGCTAATAAATGGCTCAACAATAATGCTGTATGAAGGAGCACCTAATCATCCTTATCCAAATAGATGGTGGCAAATGGTTGAGAAATATGGTATATCAATTTTATATACTTCACCAACTGCCGTTAGAGGATTGATGCGCTTTGGTGATCAGTGGCCGAAACGTCATGATTTAAGTTCTTTAAGATTACTTGGCTCGGTTGGAGAACCTATTAATCCTGAAGCTTGGAAATGGTATCATTCTGTAATTGGAGATGGGAAATGCCCGATAATGGATACTTGGTGGCAGACAGAAACCGGCGGTTTCATGATAACTCCGTTACCAATAACTCCACTTAAACCTGGTTCCGGCACTAAGCCGTTCTTTGGAAACGAAGTTGCGGTTGTTGATGATAAAGGTAATGAAGTTAAAGCCGGAGAAGAAGGAAAATTGATTATTAAAAATCCGTGGCCCGGAATGGCAAGAACAATTATGGGAGATCCCGATCGATATTTTGAAACATATTGGAAAGAGTATGAAAAACAAGGCTGGTATAAAGCAGGTGACTCAGCAAGAATTGATGAAGATGGATATGTTTGGGTAATTGGAAGAATTGACGATGTAATAAAGGTGAGCGGATATCGTTTGGGAACTGCGGAAATTGAAAGCGCATTAGTAAGTCATCCCAAAGTTGCTGAGGCAGCTGCAATTGCCTTACCTCACGAATTAAAAGGGAACGCAATTCATGCATATGTGATACTTAAAGCTGGATTGACAGGCGATACTGCACTTGAGAAGAGTCTGAGTGATCATGTAGGACACGAAATGGGTCCTATAGCTAAACCGGAAACAATTACTTTTGTTGACTCTTTGCCAAAAACAAGAAGCGGTAAAATAATGAGACGTGTGCTCAAAGCAAGAGCTCAAGGATTACCAGAAGGTGACCTGAGTACAATTGAGGAATGAAATAATATACTTTTTGATCTAGGAACAAGCATACTTATGAAAGAAATAGAAAATATTGAACTTACATATCTAAGTCTTAACGATTATCAAGAACTTAAAGAAACAATGATTGCGTCTTACACAACTATGCCAAATGCATATTGGAGAGAACATCAAATTCAAACTTTAATTACCAAATTTCCTGAAGGACAAGTTGTCATCAAAGTTAACAACCAAATTGCAGGATGTGCATTATCTATCATTGTAGATTATGAAAAATTTGATGATAATCATACATATAAGGATATTACTGGAAATTATACATTTAATACTCACTCACCCGAAGGGGACATACTTTACGGGGTTGATATTTTTATCAAACCGGAGTTCCGAGGTCTGCGTTTGGGCAGAAGACTTTATGACTATAGAAAAGAATTGAGTGAAAGGTTGAATTTAAAAGGTGTCGCTTTTGGAGGAAGAATACCAAATTACCATAAATATTCTAAAGACCTTTCCCCAAAAGAATATATTGAAAAAGTAAGACTACGGGAAATTCATGATCCGGTTTTAAACTTCCAAGTTTCAAATGATTTTCATCCAGCTAAAATTCTAAAAAATTATCTAGAAGGAGATGAAGATTCTAATGATTACGCTGTTCTTTTAGAGTGGGACAATATTTATTATGAAAAAAAATCTAAGAAAGCATCTTTAATAAAAAAAGTTGTAAGGCTTGGATTAATTCAGTGGCAGATGCGGCCATACAAAGACTTCGATGAGCTCATGCATCAAGCTGAATATTTTGTTGATGCTGTATCCGGATATCGCTCTGACTTTGCATTATTCCCGGAATTTTTCAATGCACCATTAATGGCCGAAAATAATCATTTGACCGAGCCAGAAGCTTTAAGGGAACTCGCTAAGCATACTCCAACTATTGTGCAACAATTCTCAAAGCTTGCAATATCCTACAATATAAATATTATCTCCGGAAGTATGCCTGAAGTAAAAAATGATCGACTCTATAATATTGGGTATTTATGCAAGCGGGATGGCAGTATTGAAAGTTATGAAAAACTTCACGTTACTCCTGATGAAGCAAAGGTATGGGGAATGGAAAGAGGTGATCAGTTAAAGGTTTTTGAGACAGATTGCGGAAAAATTGGAATACTGATTTGTTATGATGTTGAGTTCCCTGAACTTAGTAGATTATTGGCGGAAGAAGGAATGGATATCCTATTTGTTCCTTTTTTAACCGATACTCAAAACGGATATTCACGAGTAAGAAATTGTGCTCAAGCAAGAGCAATAGAAAATGAGTGTTATGTAGCTATTGCTGGAAGTGTTGGTAATTTACCCAAAGTTCACAATATGGATATTCAGTATGCACAGTCGATGGTTTTCACTCCTTGCGATTTTGCATTCCCTGTAAATGGAATTAAAGCTGAAGCAACACCCAACACAGAAATGATTTTAATTGCAGATGTAGATATAGATTTACTAAGACAATTGAATCAATTTGGAAGCGTTAGGAACTTAAGAGATAGGCGAAAAGATATTTATGATTTGAAGAAAGTATAGTTTGGTTTTACCTTAGTTTCACAAAGATTAATAAAAAATAGAATGCAACAAAATAATACCAGAAAAGAACTTATTGATGAACTTGCCGAAGTTATTAACAGGATAGATTTACCTCATCCTGTCAGAGTAGGAATTGATGGAGCCGGTAATGCAGGTAAGACTACCTTAGCCGATGAACTAGTTGAACCACTGGAAAAATTAGGAAGAACCGTAATAAGAGCTACTATTGACGGGTTTCACAATTCTCCTGACGTAAGGCGAAGACAAGGGAAGTATTCCCCCCAAGGATATTTAGAAGATTCTTACAATTACAATGCTCTTAAAAGATATTTACTCGATCCACTTGGACCCAATGGGGATTTAAAGTACAGAGAATCAGTATACAACTTCAAAATTAATAAACCAACGAATGTAACGATTAAAACCGCAACTCAAAACTCAATATTAATTTTTGAAGGAATTTTTCTATTTAATCAACACCTTTTTACTTATTGGGATTATAAATTGTACATTTATGCTTCATTTGAAAATACATTGCAACGCGCTTTGATTAGGGATAATGATCTTTTTGGCGGAGAAGAAAATGTGATTAAACTATATAAAAAAAGATACATTCCCGGACAAGAAATGTACCTAACCAAACATAATCCAGTAGGAGCATCTGATATTGTTTTAAATAATAATGATTATCTAAACCCGACTGTTATGAAAATATCAGATCATCCGCAGCACAATAGTTTGTTTCATATTCGCAATTGTCTAAAAAATAATGCATGATTGCTGGCATTAGCAAATTTTCTACTTACAAAAATTAATATTAGATTTATATATCGTATTTAATTTATGGAGGAATTTATGCACGAAAAGAGTATTGAATTATTAAACAAAGCAATAGCAGATGAACTTCATGCAGTTCATCAGTATATGTATTTTCATTTTCATTGTGATGATCAAGGTTATGATCTTTTAGCTGGATTATTCAAAAAAACTGCAATTGAAGAAATGATTCATGTTGAAAGATGTGCTGAAAGAATTTTATTCTTAAAAGGTGAAGTTGAGATGAAAGCAGCGCATGATGTCAGTAAGATTCAAGATGTGAAAGGAATGTTAGAAATGGCGGCAAGAATGGAAGAAGAAAGCGCAAAGGATTATAATATTTGGGCTAACGAATGTTCTGCAAATGCTGATTCAATGACAAAACAAGTATTTGAGTCTTTAGTGTCTGAAGAAGAAACCCATTTCGATCAGTATGATTCTGAACTTGATAATCTAGCAAAATTTGGAGACAGCTATCTGGCACTTCAATCAATTGAAACAAGCAAAGGAAGACAAGCTGGTCGTCCAACCGATTAAGTATTTTCATAACTAACTAATTATTAAGGGGGTGTTTTTCGCCCCTTTTTTATTTACATCAAAATTTCATATTTTAGTATTTAATTGATTCAAAAAGTATAAATTTTCATGAGCTCATTTTCTTGTCCACATCTAGATATTGAAAAAACATTTTGCATTAAAATTAATGTAGACTGTGTTCCAGGTAGAAAAGGATGTGTTCTAAATAGGAAATTTCAATTTGCTATACCAGCTGAAAAAAGAATAATCATGAAAGAGCAAACGGATAAACCTAAAAGAAAATATTGAAATAATTATTTTTTTCCGCTCTTAAAAAACTGCAGAAGCGTTTTTCAAAAATAGATTACTTTTTTACTTATTAAGATAAGTGAGTTTAAGATGAAATCTAAATTTACAACTTCGTTTTTGCTGTTAACCCTTGCAATAATTTTTACAATCGGATTAACATTTGCCTCAATAGAATTACCAAGAATAGCGGATAACAAAATCGGTGAAAACTTAAATTTCGTGAATGTTTATACTGGTGGAGGGGATCTGCAGGAAATTAAAACTGAACTATTCATTAAACATTATCATTTGCGTACGATTGGTTACGTTTCTCTAATTGCTATAATTGTTCTAATAATTGTTGGTTTTATAACAGAAAAAACAGGGCTAACTACATTAGGTGCATTTGCAATTTTCCTCCCGGTATTTGGTCACTTTGCGGCTACAATGTTTTTCCTTGGTGGACTAGGATTTCTTCGATTAATTTGGCTGCCTGGACTAGACATATCATTTAACATTATGAATCTAGGGGATGCTGTTTTTATTCCATACAGAATTACTATTGATTTATTTAATTTAATTGGAATAGACTTGAGCAATACTTTCCCTTATATACTAATTGCATCTGGATTGCTAATATTCTGTTTTGCTACATTGATTTGGTTACGAACCTACTATCAGAATAAAGGTATCGCTAATCACTGGATATATAAATATTCACGACATCCTCAGTATTTGGGATGGATAATTTGGAGTTATGGAATTCTTTTTTTACCGGGTGAAAATATGAAGCAAAGCTATTCAATTTCTGATAGTTTACCATGGCTGCTTTCAACTCTCATTATTATTGGCATTGCAATGGTTGAGGAAATAAAGATGGGCAAACTCCATGGGGACAAATATGAGGAGTATAGAAAAAATTCTTATTTTATGATTCCAATCCCTAAATATTTTTGCAGGGTGATTTCCGCACCATTTAAAACCTTCTTTAATAAATCACATCCCACTAAGAAAAGTGAAATTACAATAGTTTTGTTATTCTATTTCTTTCTAACTGTTCTACTTACCTTGGTCTTAAACTTAACAGCTGAAATGAAATCTCCCGGCAGATGGATTTTTGATATGGAAGAAACAAGAAGCATAGCAGATTTATCAAAAGAATTTATTGAAACACCAAATAGACGGAATAAATATTATTTATCTGAAGCCTTAATTGAAAAAGGTGATTCGGCTATTCCGACTTTTGTGAATCTTACAAATTATGACGATCCAGTAGTTAGAGAATTCTCTGTTGATGCACTTGGTATATTAAAATCAGATGAAGCACTAATTGCACTTATCAATTCCCTTAAAGATGAGAATCGTAAAGTCGTTTATTCAGCATTGAGAAGTTTAGGGAACTATAAATCAAAAATGGCAGTTAACTCATTGATTAACCTTCTTGATGAAAACAATCCCAATCAGACATCTTTAGCAGCGGGTGCTCTTGTTAGAATTGGAAATGTGGAAGCGGTTAATGCTATAATTCCATTTGCTGAAAAAGGCATTATTGAACCAAATATAGATTTAATACTTGCGCTTAGAAATTCAACGGACCCTAGAGCAGAAGAGATATTAGTTAAATATTTTTATAATAGTGATGAAAAGATTAGACAAGCAGCAGTTATTGCTTCTAGGGAATTTAATTCAGAAAAAATAAATTTTGCTTTAACCAATGCTTTAGATGATGCAAATTGGGAAGTAAGATTATATGCTGAGGAAGTTCTAAATGAAAAACTGTAATTTGAACATTCGAGGAAAATTTTGATTTTGTTTTTACTATTACTGAAAATTGTGATACTCCGAATCGATATGAAAATTAGATGTGAATGGTGCGGAACGGATCCTCTTTATATCAAATATCATGATGATGAATGGGGTGTTCCTGTTCATGATGATCAGAAAATTATTTGAGATGCTCATTCTTGAAGGCGCTCAAGCTGGATTAAGTTGGATTACTGTTTTAAAGAAAAGAAAAAATTACAGAAAAGCATTTGATAATTTTGATGTTGTCAAAGTTTCCAAATATTCGGAGAAGAAAGTAGCGAAATTACTTGCGAATCCTGGAATTATCAGAAATAGATTAAAAGTAAATGCAGCAGTAACAAACGCAAAAGCTTTCCTAAAAATTCAAGATGAGTTTGGTAGCTTTGATAAATACATTTGGCAATTCGTTAATTATGAACCTATTGTAAATAAATTTAAAATCTTGAAAGAATTACCTGCTAAGAGTGAAATCTCTGATTTTATGAGTAATGATTTGAAAGAACGAGGATTTAAATTTGTTGGATCAACAATATGTTATGCATTTATGCAGGCAGTTGGAATGGTGAATGATCACACAACTGACTGTTTTAAGTATGAGGAATTAACATAAATTAGAGTTTCTGCAAAATAAACTTATAAATTTATATTAGAGAAAATACGAATAAGGATATTTTTTATCCCAGAGATGTCATTTCCGAATGCTCTTATCGGAAATTCATTGTTTTAGTTTCACTGGATTCCCAGACGAGCTGGGAATGACAAGCAATTCTTATTTTACGGAAACTCGACTAATTATGCTGAATTTCTGCTTGCATTTATATTACCGTAAAGTGACCGTTTAACAATTTTCTCATAACTATTCTTGTATTTTGATTCGTCTTCAATTTTCTGCAATGCGGATTGTTGAATAACAAGCAGAGGTAAAACAATTTTTTCCCTTATTTCAATTGAGCTTCTTGATATTGGTTCTTCTTCCATCAAGATATTATATTGTGAAATAAGCAACACCATTTTTTTTGAAAGTTCGTATTCGTTAAATAGTATTTCCCATAACTCTTTAAAGTCATCATCTTTGGCAATATAGCCAGTTAAATTGAAATTACATTTGTTCAAAGACATCATACTGTTAAGAATTAAAGCTCGGAAGAATTGTACTTCTTTAAATAATTTTTGCAATTCACTTAACTTACCGTCATCAACTAATTTTTTTAAGGCTGTTCCTAACCCAAAATACCCTGGAACATTTTGTTTTAACTGACTCCATGAACCGACAAAAGGTATTGCTCTTAAATCTTTTAATTCTAATTTTTTACTATCTCCTCTCTTAGTTGGTCGACTACCAATATTAGTGTCACCATAATATTTAAGCGTACTCCTATTCTCCAAGTAAGGGATAAACATATTATGATTTTTGAGATCAGTATATTTATGATAACTTATATTTGCTAATTCATCAATTATTGTTCTGGATGCATCAGAAATACTATTTTCTTTTTCAAATAAACTGTGTGATAAACCAGCAGTAAGCAGCTGTTCACTATTATGTTTAAAGTGTTCTTTAGTCCCGAATTTACTGGTTATCGTCTGACCTTGAATTGTAATTTGAATTGCGTTATTTGCAATTCTATCACTTTGCGAAGCATAAAATCTATGAGTTTTGCCACCCCCTCTTGCAGGCGGTCCGCCTCGACCATCAAAAAAGATAGCTTTTATATTATTCTGTTTACAAACCGAGGTTAAGTTTTCCTTTGTTTTAAATATTGACCAATTAGCTTGAAGATATCCACCATCTTTTGTCCCATCAGAAAACCCGAGCATAATTGTTTGAAAATTATCATGCTGAGATATATGTTCTCTATATTCTGGAATTTTAAAGAGTTCGTCCATTATGGCTCCCGAGTTAGCCATACCTTTAATTGATTCAAATAATGGGATAATATGCATGGGAATAGTTTCAGTTTTCCAACCAAACCATCTTAACAATGCAAAGACAAATAGAACAGAATAAATATCTTCCGAATTACTGATTATATATCTATTGCAGCCCTCTTCACCATTTTTATTTTGTATAAATTTTAGCTGAGCAATATTTTTAATAGTATCTTTTACTAATTCGTTTTCTATTTCATCTATTCTTATTTTAATTTCTTTATTTATAAGGATGTCTATCAACTCATTCTTACTTAATTCCTCTAAGCTATTTCTAATTAATCTTGCTTGTTTAAATATTTCTAATATTACTTGTTTATGTATTGAATGATTTTGTCGAATATCAAGTGAAGCAAAATGTGTCTTAAAGATTTTCACTTTATCAATTAAACTTTCTAGTTCTTCTAAATAGAGACTGTTATAATCATTGACAAGCGATTTCCTAATTTTATCTAGTGAAGTTAGTATTTCAGAATAACGAATTGACTTTGTTGAATCGAACATTAATAAATATATTCGATCTCTAAGAATTTTGATTTCCTCTTCAACACCTCTAAATGAAAGCTTCTGTTCTAACTTTTTCAAATCACTATAATAACATTTCATTAATGTCATTCGTAGCTCATCAGCAACTTTATTTGTGATGTCTGCAGTTACAAAAGGATTTCCGTCCCTATCGCCTCCGGGCCAAAACCCAAATTGAATAATATTTGAATTATCAAAAGAAATATCTTGCAAGTTTTTCTTTATCTCTGAATAGAGCTCAATTACCGCATCGTAATAAACATCACGTAAAAAATAAATGATATTCTTCGCTTCATCGAATGGGGTTGGTTTTTTAGAGTTTATTAAAGAAGTAAGTCCCAGTTGCTGAAGTAAAATGTCTATTTCATTAATATCGTTTTTAGCTATAAATATTCTTAGTCGACTTATTATGTCTAAAACTGATGGGGAGTAAAACTGAGTCGGGTGGGCAGTAAAAACTATTCGCGTACTAAAAGTCGATAGTTTTTGAAGAAGCTCATTTTTATTACTTTTACTGTTAATTAAATGAATATAATCTGAAAGAGATAAATTATTTTCCTGTCTTATTAATTGCGAAAAAGCTGAATCTTCAACGCTATCGTAGAGTACAACTTGTCTTTCTACATACTGAATTACCCTAAACATAAAATCAATTTTTTCTTCTTCCGTTTTTAATTGAGTGTGAGAACTGAAAAATGAATTTAGAATTTCAATTGGTTCCTTACCTGTCTCTAATCCACTTTTACATACTTCATAAAGTAAGGGGATCAACATTCCAATATTACTTACTTTCGGATATGGGAGATTTAAGAATAAGCTATTGTAAACATTAAATTTATTTTTAACTTCTTTATTGAATACTTTTTCAATTATTGTATTTTTCATTATTTACTTTTCTTAATTTTATATATTGATTTATAAGTACAATAATAAGTATATAAAAATATTTACATCAATTTAAAATAAACTTATAAGTTCTCAATCAAATTCTTAGGCTATGAAACTTGGACTAGTTCGTCACTTCAAAGTAAAAACAAATGAAAACACTTTTCTATCTCCAAAGGAGTTTGCAGAGGCAATGACTAATTATGACATTGCACCAGTAATTGAAAATGGGCTGGAAATAAATTCTGATGAATGGGACATTTGTTACTGCAGTACTTTGCCAAGAGCGATTACAACTGCCGAGAAAATTTATGATAAGGAAATTATTAAAACAAATTTACTCGTTGAAGTTCCTATCTCACCTTTTACACAAAAAAATATTAAACTTCCGGTAACGTTCTGGCATATTGGGGCACGAATTGCTTGGTATAAAAAATATAAATCGCAAATAGAAAATAAAGATGCTACTAAAGAGCGAACATACAAATTCTATAATTTAATTAAAGATTCGGGATATGAAAATATTCTAATAGTTTCACATGGTTATTTTCTTAGAATGTTTTACGAGGAGATAAAGAAGAAAGGATTTAGGGGTGAAATAGATATGAATATTCAGAATGGAAAATTGTATGTTATTGAGAACTAATCTGACTTTAAAGGTTTGTTTTGATCTTATATTATTATCTAATAAATTGCTTCAATCTTATAAACCTTATCTCTGAAATTAATTTCATCTTTTACAGACCTGCGATTAAGCGATTGTCCTAAAGGGGATGCGCTAGAAATTGAGAAGTAATCAACACCTTCAAAGACTAACTTACCAGCACTTATCGAAATAAAATAATTTCCGTTATTCGTTATAACCAAACTACCTGGAACAACTGATTTGGATTGTTTTTCTAGACTTATCTGATTTAAAGTTTTCTTTAATTTGAGCCCCTCTTCAAGTTGTGAAGAATACTTTTCAATCTCCAACTGCATCATCGAGCGGCCGGTTTCATACTTATCACCCGAGCTACTTTTTGTTTCTTCATTTGCAGAGATTTGAACATTATCAATTGCTTCTTGTGCAGTTTCAATTTTCTGATTCACATAGTCTTCGCACAAAGAGAACAGCTTACTCTTTAAAGAAATTATATCTTTCATTTAACAAGTATTGTGATAATTTCTTCAACTTTTATCAAAGCTTCTTCAATTTTCTCAACATCTTTTCCGCCAGCTGTTGCTAAGTGAGGTCTACCTCCTCCTCCGCCACCAACAATTTTTGCAATCTCTCCAACTATTTTACCTGCAAGAATTTTTTTGTTCTGAATTAGATCATCTGTTACAACACAAACAATGCCCACTTTCCCTTCAATTTCAGAAATTAAAACTCCAACACCATTCTTGATTTTTTCTCTTAATTCATCGCCCATGGATTTAAGCTCATCCATATTGTTAACATCAACTTTCCCCTTAAAGATGTGTATACCTTTTGCTTCAGTTGGGTTACTTACAATTGAACCAATTCCACCTAATTTTTCTTTAAGTTTAAATTCAGCAAGTTCCTTCTCAATCTTTTTCTTTTCGTCATTCAAACGGGCAATTTTTTCATCTGCATTTCTCAATTCATGCAGTTGATTTTGAATATATTTTTCAACCCCTAAACCTGTTACAGCTTCAATTCTTCTCACTCCGCTGGCAATAGAAGATTCACTAATAATCTTAAACAATCCGATTTGTGAACTGTTTTTTACATGAGTGCCGCCGCAGAATTCTAACGAGAAATCACTGAATTGAACAACATTAACTTTATCGCCATATTTATCACCAAAAAACATAAGAGCACCCATTTTCTTTGCGTCTTCAAATGGGATATTTCTATGATGCTGAAGTTCGATGTTTTCGTGCAACTTAAAGTTTACTAAAGATTCAATCTCTTGCAATTCTTCCTTTGTTACTTTTTGGAAATGAGCAAAGTCAAAGCGGAGTCTATCCGGACCAACATAAGAGCCTGCTTGCTTAACATGAGTTCCCAATATTTGCCTAAGAGCAGAATGAAGAAAATGAGTGGCAGTATGATTTCTCATTATCTCCCACCTGCGCCTTGTATCTACTTTGGCTATTACTTCTTCACTAAAATCATCTGAAGCAGTTCCTTCATATTCATGAGCAAAAATATTGTTGTGTTTAACGGTGTTTAGAATTCTGATTTTGTTCTTCCCTTCTAAAATGCCGGTGTCACCAATTTGTCCTCCCGACTCAGCATAAAATGGTGTTATATCAAGAATTAGAAAATTATTGGCAATCCGTAGAATTTTAGATTTTGTTTCTAACTTTTCATATCCTTCAAAAATAGAATCTTCCAAATCAGAATTATCAGATAATGATTCTAGTACATTTACTGAGGATAGTTTATTTTTAGTAGCTCTTCTTGCTCTATCTTTCTGCTCATCCATTAGTTTATTAAATTGACTTTCATCAATACTCAAACCTTTTTCATTTGCCATCACATTTGTTAAATCCATTGGAAAGCCATAAGTATCATACAACCTAAATACTTCTTCACCCGGAATTATTTTCTTTTTTTCGGAGATAACATTATTTGAAATTTCTTCAAACAATTCAATGCCCCTATCCAAAGTGGCGTTAAAACTTTCTTCCTCAGCTTTAATTATTTTTTCAATATTACTTTGATTAGATTTAATCTCGGGAAATACCTCGCCCATGGTATTAACTAATACATCAACCAGTTTAAACATAAATGGTTCATTTAAGTTTAACTTTCTTCCATATCTAGCTGCTCTTCTTAAAATTCTTCTTAATACATAACTTCTTCCTTCGTTTCCAGGAACAGCTCCATCTCCAATTGCAAAAGTTAAGGTGCGTATATGATCCGCAATAACCCTCATTGAAATTTGGTTTTCTTCTTTATCATACGGAATGGCCGATATTTCAGAAATTTTCTCTATAATCGGCTGAAAAACATCAGTATCATAATTTGATTTTTTATTTTGAAGAACAGCACAAACTCTTTCGAAGCCCATTCCGGTATCAACATGTTTAGCGGGAAGCTCATGTAAGGTTCCATTTAGATCTCTATTGTTTTGAATAAATACTAAGTTCCAAATTTCAATACATTCCGGCACTCCGGCATTTACCCATTTTGGGTTATCATAATCATCACCAATATTTATATGAATCTCTGAGCAGGGACCGCAAGGACCGGTATCGCCCATTTCCCAAAAATTATCTTTTGATCCAAACTTCAATACGTGCTGTGGATTAATATCTGTTTTAGTTTTCCACAATTCTAAAGCTTCATCATCAGTTTCGAAAACTGTCGCCCACAACCTTTCTTTTGGTAGTTGCCAGACTTCAGTCAGCAATTCCCAAGCCCAGACAATCGCCTCTTCTTTATAATAGTCACCGAACGACCAGTTACCCAGCATCTCAAAAAATGTGTGATGATATGTATCGTGCCCAACTTCTTCTAGGTCATTATGCTTGCCGCTTACACGAATGCATTTCTGTGTGTCTGCTGCTCTGTTATAATCTCTTGTCCCTTTTCCTAAAAAAACATCCTTAAATTGGTTCATTCCGGCGTTTGTAAAAAGGAGAGTTGGATCATCAAATGGAACCACTGGTGCGCTAGTTACAATTGTATGATCTTTTGATTTAAAAAAATCTAAAAACTGCTGTCTTATTTCGGCTGAAGTCATGTGTGTTATCTTAATTATTGTTTTATATTTAATTTGATAATATAATAAATATGCAATTCTTTAGTGAATCGTTATTCTGCTTTTCGAATCATATTAACAATATATTGATATATTTATTTAATTGAATGGAGAATAAAATGGCTGAACACAAAGCAGTAGTTAAACAATTAGAAGGTATAACTTTTGTAGGGAAAACGGATTCAAATCATTGGATTACAATGGATGGTCCTGAAAATTTTGGCGGGAGTAATGCCGGGATTAGACCTAAGGAACTTTTGTTATTAAGTTTGGCAGGATGTACCGGTGCTGATGTTTCTGCAATTTTACAGAAAAAAAGAGTAAATCTTGACAGTTTCGAAATTCAAATTTCTGCTGAATCTACCGAGACACACCCCAAAGTTTATACGAAAATACATCTTGAATTTGTCTTTTATGGTAAAGAATTAAAAGAGAAAGATTTAGAACGAGCGATTGAACTTTCGCAAAAAACTTATTGCGGTGTTACTGCCATGTTGGAAAAATCAATTGACATCACCCACTCTTTTACTATTAAAGAAGAAAAATAAAAGCTGCTTATTTCGAATCATTCTCCCTCAAATAATGAGAGGGAGATTTTTTTTGCGTCACATATCTTCTTTCCTTAAATTTCATTAAATTCCGTCTTATTTTTATCATCCCTTTAAATGTTATGTTAGCAAAAAATCAAATTTATCAAGAAATAACTACCGAAAAACTAAAGCTGATAAAAATTATTACACTTGCATTGAATTTGGGTATACTGATTTTTGCAATTGTTTGTTTGGTGTTGTATTTAACTACTGAAATAAGATCAGATGACACAGCTTTTCTGGATATTTTACTTGGGATTCTCTTTTTATTTTCTTCTTTAGCTTATGGGTTAGCTTCTTTTATTCCAAACAAAGTTCTCAAGCAAAATTTAAATAATGAAAATGTAAGTTTACTAAGTGCATTTACAACATATCAGATTATTAAACTAGCTCTATATGAAGCTCCTGCTTTTTTCGGGTTAGTAATTATTGTACTTGGAATTACAAATGGCGCAATTTATTCGAATAGTTATTTTTTTTCAGCAATAGCGCCAATGATTGCAATGTTTGCAGTTTCAATAGTTACTTTCCCAACGGAGTATAGTGTCAGATCTTTTTTGAAGGCGATTCTGGAAGAACTGGATCTTGTAAATAACTAAATGAAAACTTTGGAAATACAAAATGTTTAATTATGCAATAATTGGTTCCGGAAAACAAGGGACAGCATCAGCTTATGATTTAATAAAATTTGGAGAGGCAAAAAAGGTAATACTGATCGATAATCATTTGGAAGCAGCTCAAAAATCTGCTGATCTCTTAAATAAAATTACCAGCACAAATGTTTGTACTCCAGTTCAAGCTGATGTACAAGATTTAGATGAATTAAGGAAAAAGTTGACAGAAGTTGATTCAATTATTAGTGGTGTGCCGTACTATTATAATCTTCAGTTAACAAAAATTGCTATTGAAGTTGGAGCAAACTTCTGTGATTTTGGTGGAAATACAGATGTAGTAAAATCACAGCTCAAATTAAATGATAATGCTTTGAAAAAGAATATATCAATTATTCCTGATTGCGGAATGGATCCGGGGATGAATATTTCTTTTATCCAGTATCTGGTTGAAGATTATGATAAACTTCATACAGTAAAATCTTATGGAGCCGGACTTCTTCAAAATCCAAAACCACCATGGAATTACGGACTAACATTTCACATAAATGGTCTTACAAATGAATATTATGGAAGTGCTTTATTTTTAAGAGATGGAAAAGTTGCTGAAGTTCCTTGCTTAACGGGATATGAAATTTTAGTCTTTCCCGAACCTCTTGGGAAACTAGAAGCGGCTGTAACTTCAGGTGGACTTTCAACCTTGCCCATTGAGCTTGAAGGAAAGGTGCAAACTTTAGAGAATAAAACACTCCGTTATTTAGGTCACTGGGAAAGATTTAAAGGTTATTCTGATCTTGGACTTTTTGAAGAAAAGCCAATTACGGTTGATGGAAATGAAATCATTCCAAGAAATCTTTTTCATACATTACTTGAGCCAAAAATTACAGTTAATGAATTAAGAGATTTAGGAATAATTAAAATTTTTGCTTCGGGAGAAAAAGAAGGAAAAGAAATAAACACTACGATAGAGTTAATTGATTATTTCGATGATTTAACCGGCTTTACTGCAATGCAAAGATTAACCGGCTGGCATGCTTCGGTAATGGCAATTTTAGCGGCTCAAGATAAAGTGAAAAAGGGAGCTGTTTCTGTTAGTCAGGCTATGTCTGGGAAAATAATAATTGAGGAGTTGCGAAAACGGGGGATTAAAATAAATATAACTGAAAGCTAAATTTCTGCAACATCAAAATAATATTCAGGAATTAATTTTCTACCACGGAATCCATCATTCATTCCATGATAAAAAATAATATTCTCTTCATCACTTTTCCAACAAAGGAAAACATCTTCGCCATCAATTATAGCGGGAAAATCAACCAGTCCAATTGAAAAGTTCCAATCTTTATAAAAACAGCCAATTTCTTCTAACTCTTTCATAAAGCCTTTAATTTCAGAAATTAAATGTTGAGCTTCTCTATTTTCTTCAATTTCGCCAGCAGTCGAATCCGAGATAGTTTTTAGTTCAAAACTGTAATTGAGAATATCTTTTACAATTTTTCTAACTAAGGGCAATGTTTTATTTGCTTCGTCCGGTGTAAAATATTTTATTTTATTGCTTTGCATAATAGTTTTAATTTTTACTGCTAATAATAATGATAAATACTTCATTTACGCAAGGCAATTACTTTGCGAACATTTAGAAAATACCTGTTTAGGTTGACTTTAGTTCTCATTATATTTTATAATAAGAATAAAATAATTTAATAAAGAGGAACGAATGAAAAACTTTAGAATAATCACCCTATTATTTGCAACTTTATTTTTAATTTCCTGCGCAAAAAAAGAGCCCCAGGATCCAGAAACAGTTTCTTCTAATTTCCAGAATGCTGAATCACTAGAAAGTAAAATTGCAATATTTGAAGAGTTCAAAGAAACAAATCCTGACGATAAACTTCTTAGTAGATTTCTTTCAAACATCATTGGTGACTATTCAAAAGAAAAAAATTACAAAGAAGCTGCTGATTATCTAAACGAGAATAAGTCTATTGCATCTCCAAATTTATTTAATTCTTTAGCTTGGCGCATACTTGAATCTAAAGAGAATTTAGATTTGGCTAAAGACCTTTCCTTAAGTGGGGTAGAACTAGCGAGGAAAGATTTAGAAAATCCTAAAAATGATAAGCCCGAGAACTTAACTGAAGAAGAATGGAAAAATTCAAAAAAACAATCGCTTGGATTTATTTTAGACACTTACGCAAGTATTGAAAAAGAATTGGGTAATAGAGAAAATGCTTTATCTGCATTTCAAGAAGCTGTTGAATTAACCAATAATGAATTTGGTGAAGTAAATGATAATTATATTAAAACATTAGTAGAAAATGAAAACTATGAAAAGGCAAAATCATATTTAGAAAAATTTATTAGTACAGGTAATGCAACTCCCAATATGAAATCAACATTAAAGGAGATCTTTTTAAAACTAGATGGCAATGAAAAAGACTTTAAAGGTTATATTGGAAAATTTGAAGAAATGGCCAGAAATGAAATGGTTGAGGAATTAAAAGAAAAAATTAAAAATGAACCTGCTCCCGACTTTGAGTTAGTTGATATTAATGGAAAAAGTGTTAAGCTATCCGACTTTAAAGGTAAAACGGTAATTCTAGATTTCTGGGCAACTTGGTGTGGTCCCTGTTTACAATCATTTCCAGCAATGCAAAAAGCAATTGAAAGTTTTGAAGGAAATAATAATGTGAAATTTCTATTTGCTAATACTTGGGAACGAGTTGATAATAAACTGGAAAACGCACAAAATTTCATTAAAGAAAATAATTATCCATTTCATGTTTTAATGGATGATCAAAATGAAGTTGTTGCAAAATATAATGTACGGGGAATCCCAACAAAATTTATTATTGATAAAAATCAAAATATACGATTTGAAAGTGTTGGCTATGAAGGAAACCCGGATAAATTAGTTGAAGAACTACAATTGATGGTTTCTATGATTCAATAAAAACCCCAAAACCGATTTATTTGTCTGAAAAAATAGTCGTAAAATATTATTTTTATAAAAGATATTTTTTTTATTTGAAATACGGAGTTTTTAATGGCAGTTATCAGACCTTTTAAGGCAATCCGACCAAGTAAAGAAGTAGTTCACAAAGTAGCTAGCGTTCCGTACGATGTTGTAAATCGTGCAGAAGCGGCTGCACTTGTAGAAGGAAATCCAATCAATTTTCTTAGAACAACTAGATCGGAAATTGAACTTCCTCAAGATGTAAATCCATACGACAAATCTGTTTATGAAAAAGCAAAGGAAAATTTTCATAAGCTTATTAAAGAAGCTCCAATGGTACAAGAGGATGACCCTAATCTTTATGTATATCACCTAACTATGGGCGAGCAGAAACAAGCAGGTATTGCAGCGACATTCTCAGTTGAGGATTACGACAATGACATAATTAAAAAACATGAAAAGACAAGAAAAGTTAAAGAAGATGATAGAACAAACCATATAATTACAACTGAAGCGCAAACAGGAGCAGTGTTTTTAACCTACAGAGGAATTGAGGCAGTAAATAAAATTGTTGATAAAACAATGAATGAAACTGAACCAATTTATAATTTTACTACTGAAGACGGAATTATACATAAAATGTGGGCAATGCCTAAGGAAGATGTTACAACTGTTGTAAATGAAGTTCGTAAATCTGATTATTTGTATATTGCTGATGGTCATCATAGAGCTGCGAGTGCGGCAAGGGCAAGAAAGGTAAAAATGGATGCTAATCCTAACCATACAGGAGATGAAGAATATAATTATTTCCTTGCTGTATTATTCCCTGCTGAACAATTAAAAATTCTTCCTTATAACCGGGTGGTTTTTGATCTAAAAATGAGTGAAGAAGAATTTATAAATAAAATAAAATCAAACTTTACCATTGAAAATACTGAATCACCTTCCCCAAGTAAAGAGAAAGAAATTTGCATGTATCTTACTGGGAAATGGTATTTACTTGAACCAAATGAAAATGTAAAAAAAGCAGATGATGTTGGAGGAAATTTAGATGTAAGCATTCTTCAAAACTATATACTGCAGCCGATTTTAGGAGTTGAAGATATAAGAACTGATACTAATGTAGATTTTATTGGTGGAATTAGAGGGACACAAGAGTTGGAGAAATTGGTAGATAGTGGGAAAGCTCAATTGGCATTTTCAATGTATCCTGTTTCAGTTAATGATTTAATAAATATCTCTGATGCAGGAGAAACAATGCCACCCAAATCAACCTGGTTTGAACCAAAATTAAGAGATGGTTTAGTAGTTCATAAGATTTAATAAATATATTTCATACTAACAAACAGTGTAATGAGAAATCTTTTTAAATAGAATACTACAAGGAAAAATCAAAAATGAAAAAAAGAATTTATAACTTTAGTGCTGGTCCGGCAGTAGTTCCGGAAGAAGTTCTTCTTGAAGCTCAAGAGGATTTTTACTCATACAAAGATACTGGTATGAACGTGATGGAAATGAGTCACCGATCAAAAGATTATGATACAATCTTTAAAGGGGCTCAAAATGATCTTAGAAAACTTTTAGACATTAATGATAATTATGAAGTATTATTTCTACAAGGCGGTGCAACTCTCCAGTTTTCAATGGTTCCATTAAACTTAATGCCTCCTAATAATAAAGCTGACTATCTGAATACTGGAGCATGGTCAAAAAAAGCTATTAAGGAAGCTAAAAGAGTAGGAACTGTAAATGTCGCAGGTTCATCCGAGGATGTCAACTTTAATAGAATTCCTAAGCAAGGAGAACTAAAGTTAGATTCTGAAGCGTCTTATGTTCATTTTACTTCTAACAACACTATTTTTGGGACTCAATTTAAGAAGGAACCAGAAGTCGGGAATGTTCCTCTTGTTTGTGACGCATCATCTGATATTTTGCATAAAAAAATTGATACGAACAAATACGGACTTATTTACGCAGGTGCTCAAAAAAATATGGGTCCATCTGGTGTAACACTCGTAATAATTAGAAAGGACTTACTCGAAAGATCAACCGATGAATTACATACTTATTTAAATTATTCCGTACATGCTAAAGGAGAAAGTTTATACAATACACCCCCCACATATTCAGTTTATTTGGTGGGTTTAGTTTATAAATGGCTTTTAAATATGGGCGGATTAGATGAAATGTATAAGAGAAATTTAGAGAAAGCTAATATCCTTTATGACTTTATAGACAATAGTGAAGATTACTATAAAGGAACTGCGGTTAAAGAAGACAGATCATTAATGAATGTTACTTTCCGTTTACCAAATGAAGATCTTGAGAAGAAATTAATTTCTGAAGCAGGTGCAAATGGTTTCTCTGGACTAAAAGGACATAGATCTGTTGGTGGTTTAAGAGCTTCTATATACAATGCTTTTCCTAAAAAAGGAGTTGAAGATTTAGTAGAATTTATGAAGGACTTCAAAAACAAAAATTAAATTTATTGGTCATGCCGGTTTCCTTATTGTTGAGGGGAAACCGGAATTTGATTAATTGAGGGATAATGAAAAAACTAATAATTATATCAATTATATTTTTAAGTCTCTTTGCCTGTTCAAAACCTGAGCCTAATTTAGAATTATTTAATCCCGAAGCTTTTGCTTATGATATTGGAGATAGCTGGGAAGTAAATGCGACTGTTAACGCTAAAGGATTTTTACAAAAAGAATTTGAAGATATTTTTCGAATGAAACTTTCCTATTCTGTTGATTTAGTTACGCCTGAATCAGATTCACTAAATTCAATTTTTAATGATGTTATTGAAGAAATAAATGATGAAGAAATAGTTGATATAGCTTTAGAAGCACAAATTGAAATTGACTCAACTTTTTCTGAAGGAATCTATGTCTTACTTTTTAATGTTAAGGATGAGTTTTCAAATCAAACTAAATCTATCAAAGTTAATTTCAATTTAATGAAATAAACCTCTACCAGTCTTTCATTTTTGTTAATTACTATGAAAGTATTAATCATTCCGGACAAATTTAAAGGTTCTCTTTCAGCAATTGATGTTTGTGATGCTATTGAAAAGGGGATTCACAATTTCGACCCAACGATTTTAACGACTAAAATTCCTTTAGCCGATGGCGGGGAAGGGTCTTTAACAGTATTAGAAGATACTTTAAAGTTTGAACGAATTTATTTAGAAGTAAATGACCCACTTTTCAGAAAGACTAAAATATTTTACGGTTTGTTCAATGATACTGCTTACATTGAGATGGCTTCTGCTTCCGGTTTGCAATTATTAACAAAAGATGAGCAAAATCCAATGCGGACAACAAGTTATGGAACCGGCGAAATTATTCTAGATGCAATTAATAAAGGTGCAAAGAAAATTATTTTGTTTATTGGCGGAAGTTCAACTAATGATGCCGGTATAGGTCTTGCTGTTGCACTTGGCTATAAATTTTATGACAAACAGAATATTGAATTAGAGCCAATTGGTAAAAATTTAAGCAAAGTAAAATTTATTGATAAAACCGAAGTAATTGATTTATCAAATATTCAGATTGAAGTTCTTTCTGATGTTAACAATACTTTATATGGTAAAACTGGAGCTGCTTTTATTTACGCCAAGCAAAAAGGAGCGAATAAAGAAGAAATAGATGAATTAAATAATGGATTGAAAAATATTGCTGAGGTAATTAATTTAACTTTCAATATTGATATATCCAATATACCCGGAAGCGGAGCTGCTGGTGGCGTTGGAGGCGGTTCGATTGTATTTTTAAATGCAAAAATTAAAAGCGGCACAAACGCTATTTTAGAAATGTTAGATGTAGAGAGTAAAATTAAGCAAAGTGATATTGTTATTACAGGAGAAGGGAAGTTTGATCAACAGACACTAGAAGGAAAGCTTGTGAAGGGAATAATGGATATATGTAACAAAAATATTAAGCCATTAGGAATTATTTGTGGTGTTTCAACGTTGACGCAAACAGAAATTAAAAATAATAATATCGTAGTAAAACAAATCAAAACAAATCTAATATCAGAAAAGGATTCAATCGAAAATGCTGAAGATTATATTGCTAAAAGAGCTGAAGAAGTAATAAGCGATTATGTTAAGTATTTTAGATAATTAGATTGTCATTACAAGACACCTAAATTTCACTCAAATATTGAATTAATAAATGATGAATTCAAAAGAAAAATTAAAATCTATCATTAAGAAAGAAATTCTAAAGTTTGAAAGTAAGCTTGAAGATTTGATAAGTCTTAGTAAGAATTATTCATTGATAAGATTATTTGTTTTCATTTCAATTCTAATATTCTTTTTTGGTTTTTACATATATAACTATAAAATTTTAGCGACCGTAATTGGATCAATATTGGGAATAGTTTTTCTAGTACTAATGCAAAATCATAGCAAAATAGAAAAATCAATTAAGCGATTCAAATATTACATACAAATAAAGAAAGAAGAGTTAGCTAGATTAGAGTTAGATTGGGTAAACATTCCCACTTTGGATAATGGGTTTGTTAATAATCCCTCCGATATTGAACAAGATTTAAATATAACAGAAAAGCATGGTTTGCTGCAATTGATTAGCACCGGCGTATCATTTGAAAGTATAACTATTTTAAGAGATTGGTTGAGTGGTAAAAATACTAATATTTACAATATTGTTGCCAGACAAAAAATAGTGCGCGAACTAAAAGATTTAAGACGATTTAGAGTTAAACTGCTTTTAATAACCAAATTGTCAATAATAACAAACATTGCCAAGGTTGAATTAGTAGAATGGATAAAAAGCACTACAACAAAAAGAGGCTTAAAAATCTATACTCTTTTTCTTAGTCTTTCTGCTTTTCTGAATCTCTTTTTTCTAGTTGGTTGGATTGTAGGATTCTTTAATTCTTATTATTATCAATTTTTGTTGTTTTACATATTTTTCTACTTTGCCGGATATAATTATGTGAAGGATATAAAGGATGTTTCGGAGTTTCTATATGAGGAGGTCCGCAAATACTCTCCTATATTTAACTTTATAGAAAAATATAATTATGCCCAAAACAATTCCATTAAGAGTTTGCTGCAGCCATTTTTGAATACTGAATCTTCACCTTCAAAAGAATTAAAGAAAATAAATTTAACAATAGAAATATTGTATTTAGGGAAGAACCCTTTTGTTTGGTTTTTTTTAATTTGCATAGTTCCACTTGATTATTTGTTATCAATCAATGTTGAAAGATTCAAAAAATCAATCAAAACTGATTTCCCAATTTGGGTTAACACATGGCATAAATTAGAAGCTTATTCATCTTTGGCGGAATTTGCCTATCTAAATCCTGATTATTATTTTCCGGAGATCATAGAAAGTTCAGATTTATTAAATGGCAAAAATATAGGCCATCCTTTAATTAAATCAGATCAAAAAATTACAAACGATTTCCTCATTTCTGAATCAGCAACTACAAATATTATAACTGGTTCAAATATGTCGGGTAAAAGTACGTTTTTAAGAACGATTGGAATTAATATCTTACTTGCTTATGCAGGGTCAGTTGTTAATGCTCAAAAATTTGTTATTTCAAGAATAAATCTTTTCACTTGTATAAAGGTTAGTGATTCAGTAGTTGATGGGATATCATACTTTTACTCTGAAGTAAAGCGACTAAAGGAAATAATAGAGAACATAAAAACTAATGATGGTCATTCACTTGTTTTAATTGATGAAATTTACAAGGGAACAAATAATGTCGAAAGACTAATTGGGAGTAGAGCATTAGTCAAATATTTTTCGAAACAAAATATTTACAATATTGTTTCCACTCATGATGTGGAATTAGTTAAAATAGCAGAACAAATAGCTAATGTAAAAAACTTCCATTTCAAAGAAATAATTCAAGATAGCAAAATGTCATTCGACTATAAATTAATGCTAGGTCCTTGTCCAACAACGAATGCATTAAAAATAATGCAATTAGAAGGATTGCCAACGTGAAAGTATTAATCTAAATGAACTTTTTGCTCAATAAAATTTAACAAGCTATTATCTTTAACTATTGTTAAAACCTTTTGTATATCTAAATGCAATTCTCTATCATGATTTAATGGTTTTATAACTTGCCTAATCTTATTGTATGCTGCTGTTGTTCCAATTCCGCATTTGAGTGGTTTTAAGAATTCAACGCCTTGTGCAGCACACATTAGCTCAATTGCAATAACTGTCTGAACATTCTTAAGTATCTGGTGACACTTCCTTGCTGCTATTGATCCCATTGAATTATGATCTTCTTGATTAGCAGAAGTTGGTATTGAATCTACACTAGCTGGATGTGCTAATGTTTTATTTTCTGAAACTAAAGATGCTGCTGTGTACTGTGCAATCATTAAGCCAGAATTTAATCCACCTTGCTTTGTTAAAAATCTGGGTAAGTTGCTGAGTTGACCATTAACTAATCTCTCGATTCTTCTTTCGCTCACATTTGCAATCTCTGAGAGCGCAATTCCCATAAAATCCATTACTAAAGCTATAGGTTGCCCGTGAAAGTTTCCACCTTCTATATAATCTTTATCATCTGGGAAAATTAATGGGTTGTCGGTAACTGAATTTAGTTCAACTTCTACAATTGAACAAACATAATCAATTGTGTCTTTGGACGCCCCATGAATTTGCGGAATGCATCTCAACGAGTATGAATCTTGAACTCTTTCATCATTCTCCAAATGCGATTTACGAATTTCACTTTCCTTTATCAGGGACAGCATATTCTTAGCAGATTTAATCTGTCCAGAATATGGCCGTAAATTATGCAGTCTTAAATCATAGGCTTTATCCGTACCTCTCAAAGCTTCGTGTGAAAGTGAGCCGCTAATATCAGAAAGTTTTGCAAGTTCTTTTGCCTTTACGCAGATAAATGAAGCAAAGGCAGTCATCATTTGAGTGCCGTTTATTAGGGCCAGTCCTTCTTTAGCTTTAAGATTAATAGGAGACAAACCAAATTTCTTTAATGCAGATTTAGCAGAAATTAATTTTGTGAATGTTTCGGTTTTGCTGCTAACATCACTAAATATTTGAACCTTACCTTTACCAAGAAGGGCCAAAACTAGATGAGCCAGTGGAGCTAAATCACCGCTTGAGCCTACAGAACCTTGCGAAGGGATAGCAGGGATAATATTATTATTTACTAGCTTTATCAATAGTTCAAGTGTTTCCAAACGAATGCCGGAATTCCCTTTTGCCAAAGCATTTATTCTTAAGAGCATCATAAGTTTTATAATAAACGGGGGAAGTAATTCCCCAACTCCGGTTGAGTGACTTACTATTAAGTTTCTTTGTAATTCTTCTATTTTATTTTTTGAAATTTTAACATTTGAAAATTCTCCAAATCCGGTTGTAACACCATAAATTACTTTATCATTATTCACCCATTCTTCAATAAGTTTTCCTGCTTTCGTAATTTTTACTTTTGAATCCCTTGTTAATCCTATTTCTTGATTGGATTCAACAAAAAATTTAATTTTATCAAGATTCAGGCTATTCCCATCAATTAACAGTTTTCTTCTTGCCATTGAATAATCTTAAAATTTGTTCATGAATTAGTTTAGTTGTTTTGTATTTTAGTGTAATTCCAAAATCATCGTAAGATGTTTCAAGATCATCTACCAGGGAATGAACCTTAGCAACTAAGTGTGATTTAGTGTGATCAGTCCGAATCTTATTTTCCACAAAATTCTGCTCGTAGTAATCAATAAATAAATCTTTTAGTTTATTTATGTTAATCCCTCTTTCGGCAGAAATTATTATACTTTTGGGATAAACATTTTTTACATAATTAACTCTGCTCTTATCATCTAAAGCATCAATTTTATTGAATATTTTTATCTGAGGCTTCTTTGCACAGCCCAAACTTTCTAATGTCTCTTCCACTACTTTAATGTGGTCTTCAAAGTATGAATTAGTAATATCAATTACGTGTATGATCAAATCTGCATCGCTTACAACATTAAGGGTGGACTTAAATGAAGCAACTAAATGGTGGGGGAGTTTACGGATAAAACCTACTGTGTCAGTTATTAGAATTTTCTTTTTCAGGGAAAGATTAAATGCACGTGTTGTTGAATCCAGCGTAGCAAAGAGTTTATCTTCGGCCAACACTTTGGCTTCTGTAAGCAAATTTAATAAAGTTGATTTGCCGGCATTGGTATAACCAACTAAAGTTGCCTTAATGTAGTCTTCTCTTCCAATACTTTTAGTAATTTGTTGCGATTCAATTTTTTTAAGTTTTTCTTTTAATTTTGCAATTCTGGTTCTGATGATTCTTCTATCGGTTTCAATTTGGGTCTCACCCGGACCTTTAGTTCCAATACCGCCATATTGCTTTGATAAGTGAGTCCAAGCCCGTGTTAAGCGAGGAAGCATATACTGCAATTGAGCAAGCTCTACCTGGGTTTTAGCTTGATTAGTTTTTGCATGCGAAGCGAAGATATCTAAAATTAATCCTGATCTGTCAATTATTTTTTTATCAATCAGTTTCTCTAAATTTCTAACTTGTGTTGGGTTCAAATCCTCGTCGAAAATCACAATTGTAACTTCATTCAGTTCTGCTAACTCCGCAATTTCTTCTGCTTTGCCTTTCCCAATAAAAAAAGCCGAATCATATCTATCGCGTTCCTGCACAATTTTTATTATAGTTTCAGCTCCCGCTGTATCAGCTAACATTTCTAATTCCTGAAGATGTTCTTCAACTCTTTCTTGAGAAATATCCCGGGTTTTGACCGCTACAAGAATAGCTTTATCAACAACACTTTGATTTATTTCTATCATTAATTCCTTTAATTTTCTAAACTCATTAAGTCTTTTTTAGAACTTCTTGCAATATACATTTCAATGATAGCAAGAATAAGAACAATTATTATAAAATATTTCCATAGTTCTGTACCAAAACGAGCTTGTGATATTTTTTCAAAATAATTTTCATCCGGTTGAAAAGTTGAATAATTATTTGGAAACAAATTTTGAAAGTATGCTTCCAAAAGAGAATTATCAATTTTGGTCAGATCGGATTCCTTTTTAGATACATTAACTGAAATGGCAGAGAGCAGATTTCCGTTATTGTAAAATTTGTAAATTCCTGGTAAATCTGTAAATCTAAAGTTTAATATATCATTTGAATTATTTTGTAAGTTTATCTTTTCTTCTCCCATCGGGGAAACAACTTCCAAAAGAGGAAAAGTTAAATTACCTACCTGAATAGGTAGTATTTCTCCAGTTGTATACGTACGTAAATTTTCATTTGAAGAAGTTAAATAAAAAACCATCCTGGAAATTAGTGGAGCAAAAATCCCTTTTATTGCAAGAGTGTTCCATTCCAAATTTACTGATGAATTTAAATAAAGTACTTTGCCCTTATCAAATTTATACTCACCTAAAAATGTACTTTTATCGATTAACTGGATTATTGGTCTGACATAGATTGGATTTTCAAATTTTATATATTTATAAAAATAGGCTGATTCAATTTGCCTTTTTGTTTCTCTTTCAAAAAGATTTTGGAAAATTGGATGCTCAAAATCTATATCTCCGAATTCTGCATAACTGCCTTGGTTGGGCTTTGAATTAATTATACTCTTAACCTTTGGCAGTTTAATTATTTTACTTAGTTCAACCAAAGAATTCTCATTTACTGATTTTGGAGATATAAATATAAGTTTACCTCCCTGCTCCAAATAATTCTCAATTTCCAAAGATTTATTCACACTTGTGCCCATATAAAAGATCAAATCAAAATTTGCTATTCGATTATTTAACACACCTAAAATGTTTTGTTTTGTTATTTCAATCTGATTAGAAATTGAGGAAACAGCTGACTCAATGAATTTTAAATCTGAAATATCATCATACAACATTAAAATTTTAATTTTTTCCGGAACAATAAAACTTAAATATGAGAAGTTGTCCTGGACAATATTATCTTCCTCAGCTTCAACCCTTGCTTCAATTAGTCCGGCAGAATTTATTGATGTTTCAAAGTAAATAATCTTATCAGAATTTTCATTTAAACTCACATTTTGCTGTGCTACTCTTTTATTATTTATAAATAAGGATACATTAATATTATTATTTGTAAGATCAGAATAATTACTCAATGTTGCTGAAAAGGTGATAGGCTTGTTTAGCTCAATAATTGAGTTTTGCAGAGATAAGTTTGAAACAGCATAATTTTTGCTTTTGTCTAGTGAGAGATCAAAGGAATACAATTTAATTTTGTTATCAGTAATTTGGGTAATAAGTGAATCATTACTGATTTCATTTATAAATGTCGACTTTTGCAGATCTGATAAAAGAAATATTTCTTTGTTAATATTATTTGATGAATTAAGAATATCAATAGCTTTTTTAAGTTTTGAATTTATTGTTTCGGTAACTAATGCTATCTTAAGTTCATCAATTATCTTTAAAGCAGTTTCTTTATTACTTGACGAAAACAATGAATCAGTTGATTTAAGAATAAATATATCATCTCCTTCTTCCATCTTTGAGATAATATCTTTAATTATTTTTTTACCTTTATTGAAGTATGATCCATCGTCTCCAACGTAACTCATGCTGAACGAATTATCTAAAATAAAAAGGGTGCTGGACTTAGCAGCTGATGTGCTGCCTGCAATATTAACATTTTCTAAAGTAGGTCTAGCAAAAGCAAGTATGATAAAAATGATTATTAAAGTTCTTAATAACAGCAATAGCCACTGCTTTAACTTTATTTTTTTTATTTTCGATTTTTGAAGTTCCTTTAAAAATGATAGTGTACTGAATTCAACCTTTTGCAGCTTCCTAAAATTTAAAATGTGAATTAAAATTGGAATTGCAGCAGCCAATAACCCCAATAAAATTGATGGATTAAGAAATACCATATAAGCCTTTACTTAAAAACAGAAATGACTTGAATAACTTTTAGTCATATACCTTTTTAATGTTTGCCCCTTTAAAATAGTGTAAGAGAATTTCATCAAAGTAGTAACCTTTTTCTCCCATAACTGCGGCACCAATCTGACAAAAACCAACTCCGTGTCCCCAGCCCGAACCTTGTAAAATAAATGTTTGCGGCACATTTTCAATGAATTCCTCTCTATGAACAATAAATGCAGAACTATATAGATGTGAATCTGAAAGTACTTTTCTAATTTCTAATTCTTTGCCAATTATTAATGTTTTCTTTGTACCTATAATTTTTAATTTGATTAATCTTCCAGAATGACCGCGTTTGACAGGTACAAGATCAATAATATCACCAAACTCCATTTCAAGCTTTGACTCAATTAGTCTTTTAATTTCATCTTGTGTGTAAATAACTTTCCATCTGTAAAAATCTTTAGTTTTTCTATCATAATTATTTAAAACTTGATCCAATATCTTTTCATCTTTTGTATTACAGAAAGCAGGGGGTGAATTTGCAATCCATTTTATGGCATCTTCTTCATTTACTAAGTCAGTGTTAAATCCATCAGGATCAAATTTATAATCAGTAATTCTCTGTAAATATGGATGTTCAATTTCTTCCCAAACGTTTTCAAAAGTTTCCGAAACACCACCGCAAGATTTTGAATATCGTGCATCGCAAATTTTATCATTAAACAATAGAACATAGCCTCTTGTTTCCTTAACCGCTTTTTCTGCGTTATGAGCATGTGTTTTAGTCACTCCTTGATACCTTTGACAATGATCATCTGCACAAACATCATATAATATGTGATCTTCACGATCGTACCATCTAATAATTTCATCTTGGGTAATTATTTCAGAAACATAATTTCCTTGTTCTTCTAAAGATTTTCTTTTACCCATCTGAGCAAGCAACCAGCTTCTTGAAATAATTGAGTGTGCCTTTAACAATTCAATTGAACTAGTAGCACTCATTTCAGAGGAAATAACACTTGTCAAATATTGTTCAACTGGAACAACATTAATTACAGTTAATTTTTCATCCTCAATAATAAACTTTAATGCTCCCGTAAATCTTTGATCTTGTTTCTGTTCCCAATGAAATTGAAGACCAATTATTACATCCTTTAAGAGAAAAGATTCAGAAATATCATCTACTGGCGAAAAGATTACTTCTGTTTGAGGAGGATACTCTTTACCATTTGATTTAAGAATAATCATTCCATCAGATATTTCAGCGCTCATCTTGCCATTAAAAGATTTCGTAAATTCGGGCGATTTATAATCGCCGTAAAGAATAAATTCAACTTCATTACTAGACATTATTGCTACATTAACATGTGGTTCTTTCATAATTGGGAATATAATTTAATTTATAATAGACCTAAAAATAATACTTATAAAATGACTAATCAACGAACTAAATCTCTTTAACATATAAAGATAACTTTTGAAATCTAATTTAGTTTTCTAGTTTTAAAACAATTATTAAAATTTTTAAATTTCAGAAAAGATATGTTAATAAATTATATCAGCAGATAGTTGCAATAGTTTTGAACAAAATAAATGGTAAAAGTATGAAAACAAGTATTCATATCTTAATTTTATTGTTAATATTTTCAATAATTTCATGTACCGAAAAGGCAAATATGGAAGAAAAAATTGATTTGATTTTTGCTGAATTTGAGAATAGCCCAAGTCCCGGAGTTTCGGTAGCAGTTATAAAATCTGGGGCAATAGTTTATGAAAAAGCCTTTGGCTATGCAAATCTAGAAAAGAGATTAGAAATTGAACCCAAAACAAATTTTAGATTAGCGTCAATTACAAAACAGTTTACGGCTTTATCAATTCTAATTCTGGAAAACGAGGGAATCCTTAGTCTTAATGATTCTTTGACAAAGCATTTTCCGGAATTTCCAAAATATGCCAATAATATTACAATCAAAAATATTCTTCAACACACATCCGGATTACTGGATTATGAGGATTTTGTTAATGAGAGTGATACGGTTCAGTTAACAGATGAAAATGTTCTTGAAATATTAATAAATCAGGACTCAACATATTTTAAGCCAGGGTCTGAGCATAGATATAGTAATTCGGGCTATGCAGTCCTTTCAATGTTAGTTGAAAGACTTACTGGCTTAAATTTCCCTAATTTTTTGGGGGAGAAAATTTTCAAACCTTTGAAGATGGGTACGACTGTTGCATTTGTAAACGGAGTTAATTCTATTACAAATAGATCTTTTGGCTATGCAAAAACAAATTCCGGATTTGTCTATTCCGACCAAAGTTTAACAAGCGCTGTTTTGGGGGATGGCGGAATTTATTCTTCAACAGTGGATTTGAGGAAATGGGATAAAGAAGTTGATTCGCCGACATTAATTCCAAAAGAAAAATTTAGCAAGTCTTTTGAAAAGGGAATTGATGCTAAGGGTGAAAGCTTTGATTATGGTTTTGGCTGGAGATTAGATCCTTATAAAAACCTTAAAAGGATTTACCATACTGGAAGCACATGCGGATTTTCTAATATTTACATGAAATTGCCTGAGCAAAATTTAACAATTATTGTTTTGATGAATGTAAGGGATTATGATGCGAAAAACTATGCTGAACAAATTGCAGATTTAATTATAAATTGATTCCATTCTGTATTTGACTTTTTCCGCCCAACAAGACAGCTAGTTCTGAAGAGTACTTGATTTAGTTACTGAAAACAGCTTTACTAATTTGGTTTTTCCTTTTAATAATCTCTCATCAAGAAATGTGGTTGAGAATAATTCACTTTTTTTCACATACTCATTTAGTGCTTCAGATATTAGAAAGCTGGATTTGTACATATTGCACATCTCCTGAATTCGAGCAGCAGTATTGATAGTATCTCCATGGTAGGCAATTTCTCTCTTAATATCACCTACCTCTGCAACCGTAATTTCGCCAATATTAACGCTTGCTTTAAATTCGGGAAGAAGACCAAAGTTTTTGATATAATACTCCTTATTTTTTTCTAATTCTTCCTTGAATGCAAAGTAAAGCTTGAAGCAATTAAATTTCTCGAGGCCCTGATCCTTAGTCCAAGTTAGGACAACTTCATCCCCAACATATTGATAAACCTCAGCATAATATTTTGGAATTACTTTATTCAAATCTAAAAAACAAGTCTGTATCATTTCACTGTACTTTATGTGACCCAGTTTCTCTGCATAGGTTGTTGAGCTCTTTAAATCCATAAACATAAAAATTCTTTCCTCAACTCTTGGTTTTCTATATTTTCCCAATAACATTGGTAAAAGAACGCCTGGTCCAAATTTATTATTCATTTGTTTAATGAAGCTTATAATCAAAATCATAACAATTGTATAGATAGTTGACGAAGTGCCAATATTCGAGAAGAAATTTTGGGAATATCCAATGGTGGTATTATCAATAAACTTTGCTTCTAAAGCAAGACCAATAGCTCGTGTAATATTAACAACTGAAAACCAAACTATTAAATACAATATTGATTTAATAAATATTTCTATTCCTAAAGATTTTTTGTTGTACCATTTTCCGACGAAATGATCAATTAATCCAAAGAAAGTACCAAGAATAACAGCTGCAATTATTCCGATTAAGATGTTTTCAGATATATGAACTACTGCTTTGGGATTAAATAGACTTGCAACTGCTTTTGAAATAAAATTAACTAAAACAAAAAATAACAGATAAGCTAAAATCCAAAATGCTATTTGAGTTAAAATATCAGACAGTAGTGGATGACGTAGTGCAATTCTTCTTGCTCTTGTAGAGTAATCAAATTTCATAACTAGTTATGTTTAGTTTCAGGCAACCTAAAGCTTGTAAAAGCCCCAAGCAATCCCATTAAAGATAAAACCAATATTATTCCTTCAATTGAAATAAATGACGCAAGAGCACTTATTCCACCGGTCATTAAAAGAATTCCCCCAATAATAGTGTTACTTACAGCGACATAATCGGTTCTTTTATTTCCGCCCGCCATATCGATAATATAGGTCTTTCTACCAAGTCTGACGCCACTGTGAGCTACACCAAGAATAAAAAATGCCGTGGGATAAAGCCATGACTTTTCTCTCAAGACCGGTATCCACATTATAAAAATAAACATTAAAATTCCAAGGAGAGAAGTTATTAAAGCTCCGCTGACCATAACATTTTTACTAGATTTATCCGCCATCCTGCCCCATGTTGGTGCGCTAATGCTAGATGCTACCCCGCCTGAAACAACAAATAGACCAAGAATAGCTGAATCATTCCCTAAATAGTTTTGAGCTAATACTACATAGAATGGAGCTGTAAGTGCAGAGCAAAGTAGAAGAGATCTTGAAATTACAAAATTTCTAAATGGTTTATCACTTTTAAGAAGACTAAGTCTTTTAAGCGACTCCTTAAATGCATTTCTTCCTCCGGTTGTTTCACCAGGAAATTCCTTAATATTTGAATAAACCAGAGCTCCAATAAGCCATAAAGAAGCAGCAAAGAAAATAATATAACTGTAAAATTCAATACCTTGATTATATTTTGATTTAATAATCATAAACGTACCAATTGCCAAAACCAAAAGTCCTGAAATTGCTGTGCTATATCCATTGAGTCTGCCTCTTCTTGTTTTGGGAATGGTTTTACCAATTACGTCCTTAGATGAAATTGAACTTAAGCCTCTTGATAGACTGAAAAGAATAAGTAATACAATAATAAGCCATCCGGCAGTTGCTCCATCAAAGAAGAGAGAAACAATACCTATACTAAAAATAGTTCCAAATTGTAAAATAGAACCTATTACCCAAACCCATTTGCGAATTGGCTTTTTTCTTATGTAGCTTGCAATAAATATTTGAGGCAGCATTGAGCCAGATTCCCTTAAAGGAACTAGAAAACTAATTAGATAAAGAGGGGCATTAACATAGCTCATTAGCCAAGCCAAGACTGTCTTGGGATTACTGAGAGCATCTCCGAGCTTTGTGAAAATATTGCTGATGATTATTAAGAAAAAATTCGCGGGTATATATTTACATGCTTCATCTGGAATGTCTTTACAAATCCTTGCATCTTCTTCATTGTAGATAAGAGAGTATGTTCTATCAAGTTTTTCAAGAATAGAATTTTTGATCATTGCTAGATTTTAATTTTTAAAAAATAACTATTTACATAAATTACCAAAAGTAAATCTATTACTATCTGGGTATATAAAACTACTTTATATTTCTTTTAAGAGATATAATAAAACTAATTTTTTTTGGTAGTTTTGCTAACAAGTTTAGAATTAAATAACTTGGAAATAATATTCCGGGGTAGACAATGAATAGTAATTTAGTGCATGATGTTGAAAAATTTATTTATGAGTATTTTGATAAAAATAAGACTAAAGATTTAGTTTATCATGATATTCTTCATACAACTGATGTAGTTAAAGCTGCTGAAAAAATTGGGCTTGGCACAAATTTGAACAGTGAAGAAATGGAAATACTTTTAATCTCCGCATGGTTTCATGATACAGGATATACTATTGACAGAGAAGATCATGAGTCTGCAAGTGCAGAAATTGCATCTTCCTATTTGAATATGAATAATTATCCTCCAACAAAAATTGAAAAAGTTAAATCATGTATTCTTTCTACAAAGCTACCGCAAAATCCTAAAAACAATGTAGAGGAAGTTCTTTGTGATGCTGATTTGCAGCATTTGGCTAAGAAAAACTTTATAGAAAGAAGCGAATGGCTTAAAGTAGAAGAGGAGAAGGTTACTGGTAATCTAATTTCTGAAATAGATTGGTTTAATAACTCGCTTAATTTTATAAGCAATCATAATTTCTTCACACATTACGCCAAAGAAAAATATAGTGAAAGAAAAAGGGAAAATATTGTAAAACTTCAGAAAAGAATTAAGAAAACTGAACTGAGCGAGAAGACAGACAGACTAAAAGAAGAAAAATTAATCTTTGAAAAAGAAAAGCTAAAAGAGAAAAAAGCAAATTCAGGTAAAGCTGACAGGGGCATTGAGACTATGTTCCGTAATGTTATCCGAACTCATGTTGAATTCAGCAGTATGGCAGATAGTAAAGCTAATATTATGATAAGTGTGAACACTTTAATTTTGACAGCCATTGTTGCGATCCTTTCCAGAAAGCTTGATAATAATCAGCATTTAGTAATTCCCACGATTATTTTAACACTTGTAAGTTTAACAACTTTGGTATATGCTATTTTGGTTACTCGCCCCAAAATTACCAGCGGTCTTTTTACTGAGGAAGATATAAAAAAGAAAAAAGCCAACCTTCTGTTTTTTGGAAATTTCTATAAAATGAAATTAGACAAATTTACTTGGGGAATGCAAGAGATGATGAATGATAAAGAATATCTTTATGGAAGCATGATTAAGGACTTTTATTTCTTAGGTCAGGTACTTGGCGTTAAATATAAAAATCTAAATATTTGCTACAATGTTTTTATGATAGGAATAATTGTTTCTATTTTTGCTTTTGCTGTTGCAGTGGTTTTGCATCCCGGTGCAACGGAGATAGGCTTAATAATTGATTGAAACTTTTTCACTAAATATTTGGAAAATTGACAATTATTAAATATTAAATCCCAGTCCGAAATATAATTGATATGTTTCTTTTGATTTAGCAAACGTTGTAATAATATTGAATTCTCTATCTAAATAGGACAACCAAAAACCCCCGCCAAAACTTGGATGCCAAATTTTAGAATTATCATTCTCAGCAAATACTCTCCCAGTTTCTGCAAATGCATGAAAACCCAGATTACCGTTTATTATAAGTTTTAATTTTGTTAAGTGCATTCGAGTTTGCAATGTCCCGTAAAGAGAAGCATCACCAGAAAATCGCTCTCTGGTAAATCCTAATAAGTTATCTTTTCCCCCGAGAAAAGCAGATGACAACAAAGGATAATCTCCCCATACTTTTTCGCCATATATTCTAAAAGCAAAAGTTGTTTGGGATAAAATTGAGGTTGTTATAAATGTCCTAATATCTAATAGGGTACGGTAATAGTCATAAATGTTATCTAATAATTTTGGGTAAATGGAATTTGAAAAAAATACATAGTAACCGTTGTTTGTAAAAACCTTATTATCTCTTGAGTCTAGTCTAATATCTAAATTCCCTTTTACTGATGCAAATTTTCCAAGACCATAACTATTACGAGGGAAATCATTTATTAGTAAGTTATTGTTTAGAGTTAAATCCGAATAAGTATATTCTAAGCCTAAGTTAACTTCTAAATTTTTCAATATAGAATAATCAAGTGATGTAGTAACGGTAAAAAGTTTTTGTTTTACCCTGTAATAATTTTCTTCATCAAGTTTTTCATTATACTTGGTCTCATTGCCATAACCATAATATTCCGTAAATTTTAAACCATCAGCACTTAGAGCAAAGTTTAAATCAACATTCTTAAATATCGAGATAACTTCTGATTCAAAAGTAATTGAACCAGAATTGGGTTCCGAAGCATACTCTGCATCAATGGAAATATTGGTTTTATAAGGAATGGCCCTGAATCCATATTTTGTAAAATTTTGTGAGACGCCAAAAATATATCCATTGCTGCTTGAGTAGCCAACTGTTGGAAACAATAAAGATCTGTTAGATCTATCTCTTTGCGAAGGTCTATATTTTTCTTCTTGATTCTCCGGCTCAGTAATTTTTTCATCGTCGTAAAGTGTGCCTGCTCCAAATTCGATTTTGGTTTTTTTCCCTGAATCATAAACAATTGTTTTATTCTCAGCATCAGGGATTGGAGTTACAGAAAGCAAATATCCGTTAACTTTTGAGTTATCGATAATTTTATCCGCTCCATCTCCTCCAATTATTCTTATTAAAATTCCATCATCAACAGTACCTGTCAATTTTACAAGATCGTCATTATCAAGAAGATAAATACGTATTTCATCTGTAACATTATTGTCAAAAGTTTTATAGAAATAAGGAATCGTTTTGGTCCTCTCATTTTTTTTAATATCCTTATATACCTTTACTGTTGTTCTCTCATTGTCAACACGCTCAACTTCAACATAATCTTCATCTTTGCCACAATAAATATCAACAATAGTATTTATATAGTGATAATAGTCATCTGAAATTTCCTTTAGATTATCTCTTCGTTTAATCAGTGTGGACTTAATTTCATTTGAAGAAACAGAATAGACCTCAGGAGGAAGATTACTAACTGATGAATAAATAAGTTCGTTAGTTAGCTTGTTATAAACTGAATTTGTGATTGAATCCCACTCTGCTTTTGTTAGTTGAATCAAGAAATGCTGATCAACAAATCTCCCATTCCATGTTAGGTATTCAATATCATTGAAAGAATTATCAAAACTGTTAAATTGCGGTACTAAGTATTCAGCAATACGCGGAAAAATTCCGTCGAATTTTGCAAAAACTTGATCTCTATCTCTAGGAATAGGCCTCCAAATTTCTTTGTTTTTGCTGGAATTATATTTTGCCCATTTCCATTGGTCAGCGTGTCGATCCCAATCACCTAAAAAAATATCAATCAGTCTGGCTTTTAAATATTCATTTGAACTAACCCATTCATCTTCTTTCTTTTCAAGTCTTTCGAATAAATCTAGAGTTCCTTCAACTTTATCTGCATCTTCAAAATAAATATTTTCATCTTCCTCAACATCCGGATGAATTTCTAAAATTCCGAGCATATTGCCAAATTCATTCCTAAATTCTCCCAATTCTTCAGTGTCTGGTAAATAATACAGATATGGTTTTGCCTGTAAAATATTTAAAGAGTCTAAAATTGGTGCTACAGCAAAAGCAGCGTATGGATGCGATGAGCTTATTTGGTCTTGCAAAATATCATCAGCAATGGATCCTCGCAATTCCTCCGGCAAAGTTTTGGAAGGGTCTTTTTCGATTGAACGGAATTTCCAATAATGTCCATCATTACCTTTAAATCTTAATGACTTAGTTTGAAATCCGCCACCTTTTTTAGTAGGAGTTAAGCCGCCAGCAAAATTTTTGATATCTAGAACTTTAACTTTTACAGGAGTTGTCCAAACCTTTCGCCAATGTTCACCAAAAAACAAATTGTGAAACCACCCGGCTTTGTATTCTGCTCCCGCTTTAATAGTTATATAATCTTCACTTTCATTATTTTGAGCTAAACACAATCCGTTTATCGTAATAACTACGGTTATGATTATAAGAAGTTTTGATCTCAAATATTTCTCCTTAAACAATCTAACAAATACAATCCATCCAAATAACGTAGTCTGGAGAAGAATTTAATTAGCTAGATTTTCTTCTACTCCCTTTAATATCATCAATAATAGTCACAAAGCTTGGAATTATAAAAAGAGTCAACACAGTTGATACTAACAAACCAAACACAATTACATTTGCCAAAGGTGCCCACATTTCTGATTGACCACCAATCCCAAATGCTAAAGGGACTAAACCGGAAATGGTAGTAAATGATGTTAAGATTATTGGTCTTAACCTTAACCTTCCAGCTTCTACAACACTTTTCCAAAGTTGATAAGAGGATAGATACTCATCTTCTCTTCGATTGTTTATAAAAGTTATCAAAATAATTGCATCGTTTACAACAATTCCTGCCAGAGCAATAAATCCAAACATTGAAACAATACTGAAGGGGTTATTAGAGATTAATAAACCAAGCATTGATCCAATTATTGCAAAAGGAACGGTTGTTAAAATTACTAGCGGCTGGGCATAAGAGTTAAATTGTGTTCCCAAAATCAAAAATATTAATATTAAGCTGAGCATAAAGAGAGAAAGAATATTATCAAATGTTTGGCTAAATTCATCATATTGTCCACCAAATGTGAATTTAACCCCCGCAAACTGACTTTCGACTTTTGGAAAGAGGTCTTCTATTTTAGCGCTAATTTTATCTAAGGTAATCACTTCATCATTAATATCGCCCGTTATAAAAATTGTTCTTTCCTGGTCAATTCTTCTAATTTCTGTTGGACCCGTAGTAATATTAAAAGTTACCAAGTCTCTTAAAGATACCGTATTACCTTGCGCATTGGAAATTTTCAAGTTAAGCACATCATCTATTGACGATCTATATTTTTCATTATATTTCACCACGACATCAATTTCATCATCAGCGTCTCTAAATTCTGTTGCCACAATGCCATCAAAAGCATAGCGCACATACATTGCAATTGTCTGGATAGAAAAACCAAACATTGCTGCTTTATCCTCATCAATATTTATTTGTATTTCCTTTTTCCCCGGCGGGAAATTATCAGAAACGTCAAATGCCCCTACTATTTTTTTGATAGAATCTTGCAGAACTAACGATGCAGCCTTAATATCATCCAAATATTTGCCTTGAACTTTAATTGAAATTGGCTTGCCAACCGGGGGACCACCAGAAATTTTTAAGTATTCTTGGGATATTGCACCACTAATATCAGAACAATTTCTTCGAAGTTCAGAGATTAGGTCATCAGTAGATCGACTTCTTTCCTCAATTGGTTTTAGCTGTATAATAATTTGAGCAACATTTTTCTTCACCAGCCAATCTTCATCACTTTGAAGCAAGCCCACATTTGTTACTACAGCCTCAACATTTTCTTTAGACAAATTATAAGCTTCTTCTTCATATTTTTTAACGATTCTATTTGTTTCTTCTAAACTAGTACCTTCCGGAAACTTAACAAAGACACGAATTACATCCCAATCCTCTTCTCCAAATAGTTCAACACCGACAAGCGGAATAATTGCAAATGAAGAAAAGAGTAAAACTACTAAACTGGCTGTTACCCAATAACGCCACCTTAAAACCTTAATTAAAATTTTTGTATAATAACTACGAAGGACTTTAAAAAATTTCTTTTCACCTTTTGCATGAGCTTTAGATTTTTTTGTCCAGTCAGCATAATGTGACGGAAGAAGAAAAAAGGCTTCAAATAGTGAAGCTATTAAAGCTAATGAAAATACAATTGGAATTATTCTCATAAACTTACCCATTATACCAGGTAGTAAGATTAGTGGTAGGAATGCGGCGATATTAGTCCCAATTGATGATAGAATTGGTCTCACTACTTCCCTTGTTCCCATTATTGCTGAATCATAAGAATTATAACCTAACAGCCGGTAACGGTGACAGTTTTCAACTACAATTATTGCATCATCCACAATTATTCCCAGTACCATTACCAAGGCAAAGAGTGTATTACCGTTAAGCGAATAACCAAAAAGGTCCATCAAAATAAAAGTAATGAAAAATGAAATTGGAATACCTAAAGATGCTAATAATGCATTTCCTTTACCTAAGAAAAAATAGAGTATAAGGACAATTAAAAGCATTCCTGTTATTGCATTGTTCTTTAATACATCTATTATTCTATTTATCCAAACCGCATTGTCATTCGAATAACTAAAATTAACTCCGGCAGGAACAGTTCCTCTATAATTTTCTACAATTTTTTTTACTCCATCAATTACTTCTATTGAACTAGCATCAGCATTTTTGGAAACAGAAAAACTAATGGATTTTTCACCGTTTAATCTGGAAAGTATAGTTAATTCTTCTCTTGTATCGCTAACTTTTGCTATATCCCGAATTCTTACAAATTCACCGTTAGGAGCAGTTTTAATTATTGTGTTATCAATTTGATCGACATTTTCGTATTCTCCTATTGATCTTATAAGATATTCAGTTTTACCTACTGAGATATTTCCACCAGGAACGTTTAAGTTTCTACTTTTAAGTGAAAAAACAACATCATCAAAAGTAACACCTCGATTATTCATTCTCTCAGGATCAGCTTCAATCCAAATTTCTCTTTCTGCTAAACCGGACACTTGAACTTTAGCAACGCCTGGTAAATCATCCATGTCTTCTTGAATCTCTTCCGCAATAATTTGAGCATTTGCCTCAGGAATTGAAAAGGACATATTTACGTTAATAAGTGGAAGAAAATCACTACTGCTAAAATCATCCACTAAAGGATCTTCAGCATCTTCGGGAAAATCAACTTTATCAAGTTCAGACTTCAATTCATTATATCTTTGTCTAAAATCATCTAGTGAAATATCTTTAAATTTTACTAAAACAAATCCGTAACCTTCGCCTGCAGTTGACTGAATTTCATCAATATCATCAACGTCTTTAATTTCCGATTCCAAGGGATCTACAATTAAATTTTCTGTTTCGATAGGTGAAGCACCAGGGTAAGTTACGGTAATAAAAACCCAATTGAACTCAACAGGAGGATTCAACTCAGTCGGCATGTTATTAAGTGATATCCAGCCAAAAATAAATAATCCTATCATTAAAAGATTAACAAGAACAGAATTTTTAACAGAAAATTTCGCAATGTTCATTTGATATCCTCTATAGATAAAAATGCTTTATTAATATAAAATTTATATTCATATACTGTGGTGAGTTTTATTTCTTAAATATATGATAAATGCACGAAAAAGCGAGCAGAAAAATTTAATGATCCAAAAATTTCTAATGTGGAAAAAATCTCAGGTATTCCATAAATTTATACTATACAATTTAGGATGCTTTAAATTCTATCAAATATTTGTTTGTAATTCTATTTGATTTTATCTAGAAATTACTAATAAAAATATAGATTAATGATGTTATCACTTCCCCCTTGTCATGCGAATTATCGATTTGTATTTGTATTCCTTTCCCTTTTTTCTATAATGCTGAATATATCTCAAGCGCAATCAGTAATTTTAACAGAGGTTATGTTCAATACTTCTGAGGCCAATAGTGAGTTTATTGAAATTTATAATTACTCTGAATCACCGATAGACCTTCAAAATTTTAAAATTAAGTATTATACAATCTCGCCGGATGAAATAATTTCTCAAACATCAAACTATTTATTATATCCACATCAATATGCAATAATTTTTGAGGGTGATTATGATTTTGAAAATGGTATTTATAAAAATTTAATACCCGGGGATGCTTTAATATTCAAGCTGGATGATAACGCGTTTGGAAGCAGTGGAATGGCTAATACAAGTAATCGTAAAATTTATCTTATAAATTCAATTGAAGATACTCTGGACACTTACATTTATTCAGCGGACAATGATAAAGATTTTTCTGATGAAAGAATTGATTTTAGTGATTCATTATGGTCGAACTCAAAAATTATAAATGGAACTCCCGGTAAGAAAAATTCTGTTTCTAAAACTCAATTTGACATATCGATAAGTAATTTCTATGCCAATAAGTCATTTGTAATATTAGGCGAATCTGTCAATCTTGGAGTTCAATTAAAGAACATTGGCAGTGACGAGGTAAAAGAATTCTATATAAAAGTGTACTATGATGAAAACCAGAATAATAAAGGTGAAAATGAAGAAGTTATTTTTAATGCTTTTGTTCCTCACATCAGTCCGGGGGACTCGCTTGATAAAAAAATTATTTTTACTGAATTGAACGCAGGTGAAAATAAATTTATTGCAGAGGTTGAATATCCACAAGATGAATTTATTTTAAATAACTTCGCACAAATAACAATAATGGCTATTAGTATAAACGAATTGCCTGGGGACTTGCTGATTAACGAAATAATGTATGCACCGAAAAATGATGAACCGGAATGGGTTGAGATTTATAATAAGAGTGAAAAAGAAATTGATTTAAACAAGTATCAAATTGCAGATAACTCTGATACACTGAGAGTACGAAATAGCAGATTTATATTAAAACCAAAACATTATATCGTATTTTCTGATGATAGCACAATTATTAATTTTTATCCCACAATTGAAAACTTAGTAGTAACAAATTTACCAGCTCTTAATAATTCAGGTGATAAAATTATAGTACTAGATTCACTAAATCGTGTTATTGATTCATTAGCTTATGTTCCTGACTGGGGTGGGAATAATGGCAATTCACTTGAACGGATTGATCCAACTTTACCAAGCACAGATAAAAATAGTTGGATGGAAAGTATTTTCCCTACTCCAGGCCTAATCAATAGTGTTACTCAGAAGGATTATGATTTAACTATAGATTCAGTTTTTACCAGTCCGGAAAATCCATTGATTGATACAAAAACAAAATTTTTGGTAAAGGTTAAAAATATTGGCAAGGAAACAGTCAATTTTAATATTACGCTATTTGATGATCCGGATGCCGATAGTATTGCAAATAATTCTTTAGAGACCACGGATATATTTTCTTTAGCAAATAATGATTCAATAATAATAAGCTTACTTAATGATTATTTTGTGACAAATTTAACTGTAAATTATATTTTTAAGTTAAATGTCAAAGATGATGACACAACAAATAACCAATACCTTTTTCAACTTCAGCCTTCTTATCCTAAATCCTCAATATTAGTTAACGAGATAATGTATTCACCTATTAATTTTGAGCCGGAGTGGATAGAACTTTATAATAATTCAGCTTTCGATATAGATATTAATAAGTGGGCTATTGGAGATGTATTGACAAATCCTGTCTATAAAAAAATTGAAGCTCAATATATATTTCCAAAACAAAGTTATTTGGTAATCACTAAAAGCAGGTCAATATACGATTTTCATAAAAATATTAACTCAGCGATAATTGAACTTCCTTTTGCTAATTTGAACAATGATGAAGATGGGATAATTATTAGAGATATAAATAATAGAATAATTGATTCTATTCAATATACAAATGATTGGGGTGGAACTGGAGGCAGATCACTCGAGAGAATTAATCTTGATTTTGTTTCAACAAACAAAAACAATTGGAAAACCTCAATAGATTTAGAGGGAAGTACACCGGGAAGAATAAATAGTGTTACACCAAAAAAGTATGATCTTTCAATTTGTTCAATTCTTACTGACCCAAAATATCCTGTTGCTGGAGATAGCATTAGTATTATTGCTAAAGTTAATAATTTTGGTAATTTCAATGCTGATAACTTTAGTATTGAATTTAGTTACAGAGATAAATTTAGAAATTATGTTTTGGATACTTTTTATAATTTATCATTGGCATCAAATGATTCCATAACAATTGAAGCAAATAGAAGAATATTTCTTACTGATACATTAACAATTTTGGCCAAAATAACTTTTGAATCTGATGAAGACAAAATCAACAATTATATTGAAAAAATAATTGTTCCTGGATTTAATGAAAATACAGTTTTGATCAATGAAATTATGTTCAAACCTTCCGCTGGGAATCCTGAATGGATAGAAATTGTAAATAATTCTGATAGCACTATCGATCTAAAAAATTGGTCGGTTGGCGATTTAACCAATAGTTCGATTATTACTGAATCTCCAACAATGTTATTACCAGAGGAATATATTATCATCAGTGATTATTATGCAAGTAATATTTTTGATGATGATGTAAAAGTTTTGCAAACTAATTTCCCAAATTTGAGCAATATAAAAGATGCTGTTATCATATACGATTTCAGGGATGCAGTAATTGACAGTGTTGCTTATGAAGTCTCAAGTAGTTTTAATATTTCAACCTCTTTAGAGCGAGTAAGTCTTAATCAACCCTCTGTTGATTTATCAAATTGGACTTTCTCATTATCACCAACTAAAAGTACGCCCGGTGAGGAAAATTCATTTTTAAACATTCCAGAATACTATTTTGATGATGTCGTTTTTACTGAAATAATGTTTAATCCTTCAGAGACAAATTCAGAATTTCTTGAAATATTTAATCGCTCAGAAAAATTAATTGAAATAGGTGGTTGGAAAATTGAGGATACAAAAGGGGAGTATTATTATATTTCAAATAATAGCTTCTCATTTAAACCAAATAACTATTTTGTAATAGCTGCCGATTCCTCAATATTAGAAAATTATACTTGGCTAGGTGAGAATGAAAATATTACAATATTGAATTTAAGCTCACTGAATTTAACTAATGCCGGCAAAAAGTTATATTTGAAAGATATAAGAAATAATATTATTGATTCACTAGAGTATTCGGAAACTTGGCATAATTCAGCATTAACCGAAACAAAAAATATTTCACTTGAAATAATTAATCATAATCTAAGCAGAAATAATGGAAGTAATTGGAGCAGTTCGGTTAATGAATTTGGAGCTTCCCCAGGGTTACAGAATTCAATAAATGTAGAAAATCTTACGACAAAAGCTAAACTTGAAATTGTCCCCAATCCGTTTTCGCCGGATAATGATGGTTTTGAGGATTTTACGCACATTAACTACAACCTTACTCAACCCGTTTCACAAATTAGAGTTAGAATTTATGACAGTAAAGGAAGGTTTATACGTTCATTAGTTAATAATCGGCCAACTGGCTCAAAAGGCACAATAATATTTGATGGACTGGATAGAGACAAAAACCCCCTGAGAATTGGTATTTATATCATTCTACTCGAAGCCATAAACAGCAATAATAATATTGTTGAGGTTGTTAAGGAAGTTGTAGTGGTTGCAAGAAAACTCTAATGATATATATATCACAAATTTTTAAAATTATTTTTATTAAGTTTGCAAACTAATTTATCTAAAAACTAATAACGAAACTGAACTATTATGGGAAAAATAATTGCTCTTGCAATGCCAAAAGGCGGTGTTGCAAAAACCACTTCTGCCGTAAACCTAGCTATTGCCTTAGCCGAAAAACAAAAGAGAGTATTACTTATTGATGCTGATCCTTCGAACCAATGTGCAATTGCATTTGGTCTTCCTGATGATCCTGAGATAGGTACTTTATATGATGTTATGAGTTATACAAGAAATTGCGAGGAGGCAATAAATACTACTGAAAATCCCTACTTTGATATTCTTCCCTTTAAAAGTATTTCATACGAAGAAGAACTATTGCTTAATGAATTCAATAATGATACTCAGTTATTTGAACACCAAATCAAGCCATTTATTTCAGGTTATGATTTCGTTTTAATTGATTCTCCACCAACATTAGTTGGAATGACAGCTAAGGTATTAAATATTGCCGATTCAGTTTTAATTCCGGTAAAGAGCAGTATGTTTTCTATAGCCCCGATTGAAAAATTTCTAAAAAGAATTGAGTCTGTCTCACAAAACAACAATCCAAATTTAAAAGTTGAAGGCATTTTTCTTACAATGCATGAAATTAATACTAGAGCTTCATTTTCGGCGAAGAAAGAATTATATAGATTATATCCTAACTTAATGTTAACAACAGCAATTCCTAAAAATGTTGCTGCAGAAGAAGCTTCTTTTAGAAAAGATCCTGTTATAATTGTAGAACCCCATGCTAAATCCTCTATTGCTTATAGACAATTGGCGGAGGAACTAATGGAGCGAAATATTTCTGTTGGGGGTGAACAAATACAAAGTTTTGCTGATACTGAATATCTAGAAGAATTATAGAATCTTAGTTATCGCCTTCAGGCAATTCCAGAGCTTTAACTGATCCAATTGCTTTACCAGCAATGCCTTTTATAGAACCGTACATATTTACTGTATTGGTTACAACTTTTTCTATTTGCTTTTCTCTTGTTTTCCAAATTCGTTGCATGGATCTTTTTTCACTCTCAAGATCTTCCTTCATTTGAGTAAAACCTTCAACAATTGCTTCAATCTCGAATTTAAATTCATTGCTTGTAAGAAAATCGTAAAGCATACTCATTTTATCCCCTTTGTTTTCCTGAGAAGATATAGCCTCTTTTAGTTGAATTAAAGATTCTCTTAAAACAAAACAAAGTCCCTTAAATTCTTCAAAAGTGCAAATCCAAATACCTTCTTTCAGTCCCATCCTTTCCATTTCGGATGGCATTGCATCGGTTACAAGAACACCAAGATCAGCCCCTTTTTCACCAAGATCGGCTTTAAATTTTTCTAACCAGCCCTTCTGGAATTCCTTTGTTCTCTTGCTTTCATAATAAATAGTTCCACAGTTTTGTCTGGTTCTGGTATTTACTATTTGCAGACAATCAGCACCACGCGCACCTTTCTTAATTTCATCAATTTTATCTAAAGGGAAATTATTTGATAACCATTCTTCAATTGCTAATTCTTGAATTTCTCCCTGCATTTGCATTGAACCTTGCTCTTGCTTTCGCTTCATTTCTTCAACAAGTTTCTTTTGGTCTTCTATCTGCTTTTCATATTCTCTTAATTTCAATTCAACCTTATCTGCTTCAATTTTTCTTATTTTTTGCTTTTCTTCGGTAAGTTTTTCATTCAATACTTTTTGTGTTTCAGCTTCTATACTTTCTTTTAATTCTTCTTTTTCTCTTTTCAGTCGCTCAATTTCGGCTTTGCTTTTGTTTAGTTCTCTAATCTGTTCAGATTTCTCATTCAATTCTTTTTGGAGTTCTGCCAACTGGTCAGATTGTTCCTCTACTAATTTTTTCTTAATTTCAGCAGAGTATTTTTCCTTTTCTTCTTTAATCTTCTCAGCTAAACGTTTATTGAAAATTTCGGATTCTTTGGCTTTCTGGTTTTCAAACTCTACCTTTTCTTTTTTCAATAAAGCTTCTTGAGTTTCAAACCTTTTCTTTTCATCTGCAAATTTAGCATTGTATTCTTTCTTAAGATCTTCTTCCAATTGATGTGAAATGATATCTTGTACATCTATTTCGGTTCCGCAACTGGGGCAAGTAATTTGAGTTTGTTTTTTCATAGACACCTAATTTTTTTCCATAATATAACAAATTTGTAAAATTCTTAAATCTTCATAGTCTACTGTTCCATTAAGTTCATCAAAAACCGGTTTTAAATAATTTGAACCAACCTTTTCAAATGCTTTAAATACTTTAATCTTCTTATCATTTTTAAGATTTAATAATTCTGTTAATGGCTCTGTATTAATTATGTTTCCTTCTTGAACATATTTTACCAAGTGATCAATTACTGTGTTTTGCTTAATATTTAACTTACTTAGAATTTCATCAAATGTTTTACATTGTTTATACATTTCACCAATTTCTTGATAACGCATTCGAGCGATTTTTACTTGTGATACTCTCGAACTCCTTTTAGTATTGGCTTTCTCTTTTAGTTTGTTTGAACTGCAATATTCTATAATAATCGGTAAAAATTGTTTCGAATATCTCTTAAACTTAAGTTCGCCAACCCCATGTATTTTCCTTAAGTTGGTTTCTGATTGAGGGAAATATGTGGCCATTTCAATTAATGTTTTATCGGGAAAAATTACATAGGGTGGCACATTTGCTTTATCGGCAATTGATTTTCTCTTGCTTCTAAGTAATTCAAATAATTGTTTATCATAATCCAATTCAGCTTTTGATTGAGGAGTAATTTTTAACACATCCTCCATTAATTTTCCACTTACTTTCAAATTACCACTCAGCAATTCACTTCCGGTATCTGTGATTTTCAAACTCCCATATTCAAAATCTTTTAGCAATAAATTCTTTTGCACAAACTGACGAGAAAGGTTAAGCCATTGTTCTTTAGAAAGGTCCTTCCCAATTCCGTAAGTAGATAAATTATGATGATTGTTATTGATTACCTTTTGTGCCTTAGAGCCACGAAGCACATCAACTATATATATGGCGCCGAATATTTCGCCGGTACGTTTTACACATGACAAGAATTTTTGCGCCTCTATTGTTACATCACTCATTCCTTTAGTTTCTTTAATGCAGTTATCACACATTTCACAGTTTTGTGCGGTATGATTTTCACCAAAGTAGGTAAGCAAAGGTATTCGTCTACAATCGTAAGATTCTGCAAAGGTGATCAATGCACTTAAGTGCATCTTTGCAATACGTCTTTCTTTATCTTCCTTTTGGTCAATAAAATAATTTATCTTACTTATGTCTCCGTAACCAAAAATTAAGAGGCAATGAGCCCTTAATCCATCCCTGCCTGCTCTTCCAATTTCTTGATAATAAGATTCAATATTTTTGGGCAGATCATAATGAATTACAAACCTTACATTTGGCTTATTTATTCCCATACCAAAAGCAATTGTTGCAACAATTATTTGCACATCATCTCTTATGAATTCTTCTTGGTGCTTTTTTCTATCTTCATCAGAAAGTCCCGCATGATAAGGACGAACAGAAAAATTCAGATCATGTAAATCATCGGCTAATTCATCAACTTGCTTGCGGGAAAAACAATAGATAATTCCCGATTGATCAGGATATTTATTCAGAAATTGAACTGTTTGAGAAAATGGATCTGATTTAGGAACAATTTGTAAAAAAAGATTTTTTCTGTTAAAACTTGCAACAAACTTTTCAGCATTTTTTAGTTTTAAACTCTTAATTATATCGTCTTGCACTCTTGGAGTTGCCGTTGCGGTAAAAGCCACAGTAACAGCGGAGTTAAATCTTTTGCTTATATCCGCTATCTGTCTGTAATCGGGACGAAAATCGTGTCCCCATTCAGAAATGCAATGCGCTTCATCAATTGTGATGCAATCAACTATAACCTTGGCAAGCAGAGATAGAGTTTTTTCCATCGAAAGAGTTTCAGGTGCAACGTATAATAATTTTGCTTTACCGGTTCTTATTTGCTCTTCATTTATTTTGTAATCTTCCGGCGAAAGTGAACTATTTAAGAAAACAGCATTTACACCAAGTTCTGTCAATTGTTCTACCTGGTCTTTCATTAATGAAATTAACGGAGAGATGACAATTGTAAGTCCATTAAACAGTAATGCAGGTATTTGGTAACAAAGCGATTTTCCGCCGCCTGTTGGCATTACAACCAGCGAGTCTTGTTTTGCCAGAATTGTTTCAATTATTCTCTCTTGAAGCGGTCTAAATTCATCATAGCCGAAAGTATTATTTAGTATTGATTTTGCATTCATAGCAGAAAAGGTTTTAGAATTTAAAATATAAAATAATAAATGTATGTTTCTTGCTCAATTTTTTAGTATTAACTAAGTAAATTGCTTTATTTATAATCTTGGTTTTTCTAGATCACCTTACTATTTTTGAAATCAATCAAATGAATATTAGGATTATCTAATGAGAAAAATTAATGTCATTTCTATTTCACTCGCGCTTTTAATCATTATTAATGCATGTCAAGAAAAACAGAGAATTGAAGATTTAATTGAACCGTTAAAATTAACAGCTGGGAATAAAGATTCGGTTGTGGTTAACGACTTGTATTATGCTGATAATTATAATATTGCTATTAAAGAAAGCGAAAATGTGAATATTGAAAGGAAAGATAATATAATTTATTTACAGCCCGATTCATCTTTTGAAGGTATGACACTTTTAGAGTTTGAAGCAGATATGAATATTTATCACATCCCTGTTATTTCCAATAAAGAAAAATATTATAAGTTTTCATTTAAGCCCGACAAAGAATATGATAAGATTACTCTATTCGGTAGTTTTAACGGATGGGACAGGACTAATTTGCCAATGACCGATGAAGATGGTAATGGAGTTTTTGAAACTTCAGTTGCTCTCGATCCCGGCATTTATCAATATAAATTTTTTGGAGATGGAGAAGAAATTGTTGATCCGTTAAATCCGGAAAAAATTTCAAACGGAATGGGAAGTTTTAATTCTATCCGTTCAATCGATGACCCCAATTCCGCGAAATTTTATTTGCACATTGATGAATATTATTCCAAGAATCCGAAATCCACTTTTTCATTTTATTTAGAAGATGAATTAGCCGGGGAACTAACAACTAAAAATATTTTTGTCTCTCTTAGATAATTCAAAAGTCGCTGAAGATAAAATTTCTCTTGATGGAAACTTTATAAGTATTAATTTTAATTATGATGAGCTGGAAGATCAAATTCTAAGAGTTGCTGCTACAAAAAACGGAAGAGTATCAAATATTCAAACAATAAGGCTTCAAGATAGCAAACCGTTAGATAATGATACTTTCACTTGGAATGATGCAATTATTTACTCACTTATGATTGATAGATTTAACGATGGCGACCGGAGTAATAATAATCCCGTTCAGCACGATTCATTGTCACCTAAGGCAAACTATATGGGCGGTGATTTAGTTGGAATAATGGATAAATTAAATTCAGGATACTTCGATTCATTAGGTATAAATGTAATTTGGATTTCGCCGGTTTATGATAATCCCAATGAAGCATACAAAGAGTATCCAGCTCCTCACAGATATTATTCGGGTTATCACGGTTATTGGCCCATTAGCTCAAAAAATGTAGAAGAACATTTTGGAACATTGGACGATGTGAAAGAAATTGTCAAAACAGCACATTCTAAAGGTATTAAAATTTTATTAGATTTTGTGTCAAATCATGTTCATAAAGAACATCCTTACTTTAAAAATAACAGGGATTGGTTTGGTCAGCTTGAATTGCCGGACGGCAGATTAAATTTAAGATTTTGGGATGAATTTCGTTTGACAACTTGGTTTGAACCATACTTGCCTTCATTTGATTATTTGGGTTCAGAAGCAGCATTGGAAGAAATGACCGATGTTGCAGTTTGGTGGTTGAATGAAACCGGTGCCGATGGTTACCGGCACGATGCTGTTAAGCACGTGCCAAATAAATTTTGGCGACGCCTGAATGAAAAAATTAAAGAGCAGGTTGCTTCTAAAAGAGAATTGCCGGTATATCAAATTGGAGAAACCTTCGGAAGCTACGAGCTAATAAGTTCTTATGTTAATAATGGTCAACTTAGCTCACAGTTTAATTTTAATTTATACGATGTTGCTCTACCTACATTTATTAGAGATGAAGCCTCTTTCAGCGGACTTGACAAAGAGATGCAGAAAACATTTTCTGTTTACGGTGTAAATCATGTTATGGGAAATGTTATGGATAGTCATGATAAAAATCGATTTATGGCATTTGCAGATGGTGATTTGGATGCAAGCGAATGGAGCGCAATTGAAGTTGGATGGAATAACCCGCCGACTGTTGATAATCCGGAAAGTTATAAGAAACTAATTTTATATATGGCTTATATGAATTCCATTCCCGGTTTACCAGTGATTTATTACGGAAGTGAATTTGGAATGAGCGGCGCTTCTGATCCCGATAATAGAAGAATGATGAGATTTGGAGATCAATTAAACGAATATGAAAAGAATGTTCTAGAAGAAGTTGGTAAAATTATAAACCTAAGAAAAAATCACTCAGCTTTACGACATGGAGATTTTTACACAATACAAGCCGATGATAATATTTATGCATATTTAAGATCAGATATGAATGAGAGAATTTTAGTTGTGCTAAATAAAGGTTTAACCGATAAAAATATCAAACTAAATTTGCCTGAACACTTTAGCCTTAGTAAAGCAGTAAATTTAAAAACTGAGGCTGAATTAAGCGCAAGTAATCGTAATATTACAGCAAAAGTTTCTCAAATGGATTGGGAAATGTATTTGTTGAAGTAAAATTTATTAGAATTGACATACCGGCTTATTTTTTAAGTAATGCCGGTATCTCAAGAAAAAATTCACTTTACTAAATAAATCTCTGTCTGCGGATCAGATAAATATTCAACTCCATCTTCTCTTACCCAAACAATTTCTTCCATTGTTGCTATTCCATAACCCTTTATGGTTAAGCGTGGCTCAATGGTAAAAACATTCCCAACTTCAAGAGGCATGTAAGGTAAATTGCCGTAGCGTTCCCATTTTGGTCCCATCATTGCTCCGCCGTCGTGTGCAACTCTTCCTACTTGGTGCCCGAGTCCATGAGGATATTCTTCATAACCATTTTCAACTATATAGCTCCTTGCTACATTATCAATTTCCCAAGCAAGTTTTCCAGGTTTCATGGCTTCACCGGACATTTTTATTGCTTCTTTAATAACATTGAAGCCTTTTATTACTTCTGCGGGTGCTTCTGTTTCACCATCTTTCAACACATACCAAGTTCTTTGCAGATCTGAGCAGTAACCTTTATACTTAATACCAAAATCCATATTTATCACATGACCCTTCTCAATCTTTTTATCTGTAGGTCCTGAATGCGCACCGGCCGTATCGGGTCCTGTAAATACTGCTGGACAGTGCTCTTCATCCCAAGCCATCTCAAAGCCTCGTTCAGCAACTTTTCCCTTTACAAAATTTGCAATATCTTTTTCACTTTTACCAACCTCAATAAAATCAGTCACTTCATTAAAAATTATTAATGTTTCTCTTATTGCTTCTTTTATTAAATCAACTTCCGTTTGAGATTTTCTTCCGCGTAATGCTGCAACAATATCTTCAGAGGAAACAAATCTATCAGGGTAAGGTGTGTCCTTTAATAAATCAACTAATTCTAGATATACTCCGTGTGTTAAGCCATCTGCCAAACTAGAATTTCGAGAAAAATTAATTGCAATCTTATTTGGATTATGTTTATCTAATACTTTTATCAAATCTTCTTTCACTGATTTTAGATAAGGTACAATATTTTTAAACGTACCAACCGTTTTCATATTTGCTTCTTCCAATGAGCCAATAACTGCCGTTGTTTCTCCATCTTTAGTTAATATAAACGCTGAATGCCAAGTAGCTCCAGTGCCTACTATCATATCCATCATTGGATCTTTGATATTCCCGGTTTCCCTAACGAATGTCATCCACATATCAATATCTTTTTCAAGTAAAATTTCAACTGCTTGTTTTTGTTTTTCAAATATCATTTCATTGTTCATTTACAAACCCCATTTATATTTAAATAAAATTCTGTTTAGCTAAATCATCTACCAACATATTTTGATAGAATTGCAGGATCTCTTGTTTCAACAATTGTTTCACCGCATATAGAACAAATAAACTTAACGTTCGATGGTTTTGCGCTTAATCCCAAAACTGTGAAAAGAAACCAACCCCATTTAGTATATTCAGTTTCATGAATAACTTTATCGTTTTCAATTCCGAATCCGCATCTGCACTTATTTTCCATTTCGATCGAATAATAAATAAGAACAAAAATAATCAATTGAAATCTGATTTAGTAGAATAAATATAGAATAATTATATTTAGCCCTTATTTTCAAAAAATTATTTTAGGGAAACAGTGAAAGTTAAAGCAGCAATTATTGATTTATACAATAACGAAGAAAACCAGGGCATGCGATGTATTCAGGATATTCTCATTGAAGCAGATAAAAAGTATACAATGTATGGTGGATTAGAGTATAAAATTTACGATTCAAGATTTAAAGAGGAAGTACCCAATACAAATTATGATATTTATATTTCGTCAGGTGGTCCCGGTGATCCATTCGATGGAAAAGGCACTAAGTGGGAGAAGAAATACTTCAAACTATTAGATAAAATATGGGCGCATAACCAAAAAAATTCAAGGAAGAAAAAGTATATTTTCTTTATTTGTCATTCATTTCAGATTATGGCGCGTTATTTTAGTTTGGGGGATGTAATTGCCAGACGATCTAAATCATTTGGAATTGTTCCTATACATAAAACTGAAATTGGAAGATTGGACAATATTCTTGAGGGTTTACCAAATATATTTTATGGAGCTGATTTTAGATCATATCAGGTTGTAAACCCCAATAAAAAGGTTTTCAGTGAACTAGGTGCTAAATTAATATCTATTGAAAAGCTAAGACCACATATTGATTTACCTAGGGCAATGATGGGTGTGAGAATTTCAGATGAGATAATAGGTACGCAGTTTCACCCTGAAGCTGATATTGCTAGTATGAGGCATCACTTTGTGCAGCCTGAAAGACAAAAACAAGTTATTGATGAATATGGGCAAAAAAAGCTTGATGATATGTTAGAGCATCTTGAAAATCCGGAAAATATTACTCTGACAAGAAATACCGTGATACCTAATTTTCTCAAAAATGCTATTTTAAATTTGAGATCAGTTGAAGAAGAATCTTTTAAAGTAACTTAAATGCTTTTCTAATCCTAAGATGATTGTTTTGGTTTAATAATTTTCTCAAATATTTTTTACAAATAAGTCTGGTTGCTCAGCGTTTGCTATAAAACCTATTTTTCTTAAATATTTTTGATGTTGTTTTACGTTCGATTCTGTTTTTAATGTTTTATATCCCTTTTTACTAAAGTGATTTGATTGGGCAAAATAAATGAATCTAGCATTTTTTAAGTCTCTGTAATCAGGAATTGCATAATCCAACTCTATTAAGATTTCTGTCGATGAGATTTCTTTATATGCAAACAAACCAACGGGAATTAGGTTTCGGAGAATAAAGAAACTTTTATCCTCTTCAATTTTTAAAGGACTAAAATTAGGAAAGAATTTTTCAATATCATCTTTGTAAAAACTTAAAAACTTTTTTAATAACGGTCCATCCTTTTGCTCAATTGCCAAAAGAGTAAAATATTCATTTTTTCTTTTTGCTTCTAAAATGTAATAAATATCAACTATTGAGATAAAACTGTTAAGTATAAAAACTGGGATTGTACCGGTAAGCAAACCATAAATGGCAAAAGTGGAAGCTCCGATCAAGTTAATTCTTCTTAAATAATAGATATTTTTCATCATTAAAGAAACTGCAATTAAAGCAGAACCGGTGTATCCAATAATTTCTATGTGATTCATAATTTATCAAGCTAGTCTTTTTAAAGGATTCAAAGTTACATAAATATCTTCTACTTATTATGTATATAATAAAATAAAGTAGATATTTGTATTTTTGACTATCAAATTTTTAATATATGAGAAAGGTTATAAATATGTTAACAAGAATGAAATTATTCACAACTTTATTTTTGATAATATTACTAACTGCTTGCGGTGGAAAAACTGACGATGCTGAATCGCAGAAAACTGTTGAGTTTAATCTAACAGGTAACGATCAAATGATGTTTAATCTAAAGCAAATGGTTGTTAAAGAAGGAGATAAAGTTGTTGTTAATTTTGAAAATATTGGTAAAATGCCAAAGGAAACAATGGGACATAACTTTGTTCTTCTAAAACAAAATGTGGATGTAGCAGCATTTGCGGCAAAAGCAATTCAAGCTAAAGAGAATGAATATATTCCAGCGGATGAAGTTGATAATATTATTATCCATTCAAAATTACTTGGACCTGGAGAAAAAATATCCATTGAATTTACAGCTCCAGCTAAAGGTACATACAAATATATTTGCAGTTTCCCTGGTCATTATGTAACAATGCAAGGTAACTTAATAGTTAGATAAATTATGTCATCCCCGAAATGAGTATTAATATTTCGGGATTTTTATCTTATTTAGTTCATATTATAAAAAATTATAATGAATGAAATTTTAGAAGCACTCTTATTATTTGCAGTTGGAAATATTACAGGGTTTATCAACGTGATGGCTGGGGGTGGCTCAACAATAACACTTCCTGTACTCATCTTCTTAGGTTTAGATAGTTCATTAGCAAATGGAACTAATCGCATTGGCTTACTTTCTCAAAATCTTTTTGGCATTCTTTCATTCAAAAAAGAAAATGTTAGTCAGCTTAAATTAAGTGTTAAACTAAGTTTATTTACTTTGCCTGGTGCAATAATAGGGGCCATTTATGCCACCAAAATCGATGACGCTTTATTTCAAAAAATATTAGGTGTTGTTATGATTGGTATTGTTATAACAATGCTTGTTCCCAACTCTAAAAAACACGTTAATGAAATAATAAGCACAAAAATGCCTTGGGCTATTTATCCTGTAATGTTTGCGCTTGGATTTTATGGCGGCTTTATTCAAGTTGGCATTGGGTTCTTATTAATGATCTCTCTTCATAGAATACTCAAATTAAGTTTACTATATGTGAATCTTCATAAAGTTTTTATTGTACTAATCTATACAATACCTGCACTAATTGTTTTTACGATTACAGGAAATGTAAATTGGTTTTATGGCTTAAGCCTTGCTGCTGGGACTGCAATTGGCGCTTGGTGGTCGGCAAAAGTTGCGGTAAAAAAAGGTGAGAATGTAATCAAAGGATTTTTAATTGTAGCAATTATTATCATGTCTGTCAAGTTATTAGGTGGATTCTAATAAATGAATGATAAAAAGCATTGGTATGATGGAAAAATTTATGATAAGTTTATTGCCCCAAATCAAGATAGAATGTTTAGCATAATAAAAAAAATGCTTGATAAAGAAAGTACTGTACTAGACATTGGATGTGGAACCGGAAGGCTTTCTTTCCAATTAGCAGGACATTGTAAAAAAATAGTTGGGGTTGATTTATCTTCGAAAAATATTGAAATTGCTAAATCCAAACTTAGCAAAATGAATCATCCAAATCTCTCATTTGTTCATAGCAACGGCATATCATTTAATGAAGATTTGAAATATGATTATGCAATACTTACTTATGTTATTCACGAAATGCCAGAATTGGAGCGTGATCAGCTATTATCTAAATTAAAAACTAAAGCTAATAAAATAATAATTGGTGATTATTTAACTCCTACTCCTAAATCTTTTTGGGGTGGGATGAATGTGATAGTTGAGTATTTAGCAGGGAAAGACCATTATGAGAATTTTAAAAATTATGTAAAAAATGGGGGCTTACATTATCTGGCATCAAAAGCAGACATGGAGATAATTAGAGAAATTAAGAATCAACCTCAGACATCGCACATTACAGTTCTTAAGCAAAAATAAAAATTTTAGTTGCCATATATCTCAGCAATTATTTTCTCATAGATACTTATTTACAGCCTTGGTTAATCTATCCATAATTGCAATACCTAATCCTTTTTTATCAATTGGTTCAACAAAAATCATATCCAAGCCTAAGTTTTCAAATTCATGCAGATAAGCAAATAAATTTGAAGCGGCTTCTCTAAAATCTCCATTTGGGGATAGAACTTTTGTCACTGTAAAATTTTCCTTATTCTTAATTTTACTAAAAAATATTCCCCCAAGCTTTTTATTCTTACCCAAACTAACTTTTTCTTCATCATAAAACTGTAATGGAATATTTGGGGCATAATGAATATGCAGTTGACCTGGGGAATTTGGTAGATTAACTTCACCACTTTTAGTCTGTAATTTGCCAATTACACTTTCTATCTCTTCCTTAGTAATTCCACCAGGTCGAAGTAAAAACTGTGACTTACCGGTTAATTCAATAATAGTTGATTCAACACCAACATCGCAGCTGCCCCCATCTAAAATTATATTAACTTTTTTGCCCAACTGTTTTGCTACATGCTCTGCTTTGGTTGGACTTAACTGACTAAAAGTATTTGCACTTGGAGCTGCAATTGGTTTACCAAGCTTATTAATGAGTTCAAGTGCAACCCTATTATTTGGCATTCTCACAGCAACTGTCTCCAAGCCCGATGTAACTAAATAGGGGACTACTTTTTTTTTCTTTAAAACTAATGTAAGCGGTCCCGGCCAAAATTTTTCAATCAATAAATTAATTTTAAAATTTGAATACTCTGCAATGGTGCTTAGCATTTCGGTTGATGAAACGTGCAAAATCAGAGGATTGAAGCTAGGTCTTTCTTTAGCCTCAAATATTTTTGCAACAGCAATTTTATTGAAACCATCAGCACCTAAACCATAAACAGTCTCTGTTGGGAATGCTACTAGGGATCCTGCTCTTAGCTCATTTACTGCTCTCTGAATATTCTCACTATTGGATTTTAGTATTTCCATAATCAGATATTTATTTTTGTGACAAATATAGTCAAATAATATTTTTCTAATTTAATGTTGGCTGACATATTAATCTCACTTTATTTTCTTATTTGAATAATCATTAAATTGAGATAGGTAAAAAATAATAATGATATTATGGCAGAAGTTGGAAAGTTAAATAAGCTAATTGTAAAAAGAGAACAAGAATTTGGATTTTATCTTGACGGAGGCGACTTTGGAGAAATACTTCTTCCAAGGACTGATACACCTGATAGATTTAATATAGGTGATAAGGTTGAAGTGTTTGTCTACTTTGATTCCGAAGATAGAATTATTGCCACTACAAAAACACCAAAAATTAGTGTCGGAGAGTTTGCTGTTTTAAAAGTTGTTTCAGTAACTACAATTGGAGCTTTTCTTGATTGGGGATTGCCCAAGGATTTATTTGTTTCTTTTAATGAGCAAAAGGATCTAATGCAAGAAGGTCAGGAGTATTTAGTTCATGCATATTATGATGAAAAAAGTAATCGAATTGCCGCTTCATCAAAGATTGATAAGTTTTATGAGATTAAACATCACGATTATATCAATGAGCAAAAAGTTGATTTGATTATTGGAACAGAAACAGAGCTTGGATTTAAAGCAATTGTTGATCGAAAATATTGGGGAGTTCTGTACAGAAATGAAATTTTCCAAAAATTAAATTATGCACAGCAAATAAAAGGGTACATTAAAAAAGTTAGAACAGATGGTAAGTTAGATTTATGTTTAGATAAGCCAGGCCCGCAAAAAATTGATTCTGTATCTCAAGCAGTATTAGATAAGTTGAATGAAAATGATGGATTTATAGAAATAACAGATAAATCTTCACCAGAACTTATTTCTAAAATGTTTGGCGTTAGTAAAAAAACTTATAAAAAAGCCATTGGGGCTTTATATAAAAGAAAGCATATCATTTTAGAAAAAAATGGTATTCGGTTGATTTCTAAAAATTAGTACTTCCCTGAATGAATTAAGACTTCAAACATAGTTAAGAGAAAAAACAGCCAATAGAAATTTATCAATTGAAATAAATAAGTATAATAATTATGAATAATGATCTTAATGAATATAAAAAATTTTGTAAATCACTTACTAAAGTAAGTGGTGTAAACATTAAAAAATATTTTCGGAATAATTTTAGTATTGAAACAAAAAGTGATGATAGTCCCGTTACTATTGCGGATAAATCTACTGAAGAAAAGTTACGTGAAATTATTATGAAAGAATATCCTGACCATGGAATTCTTGGAGAAGAGTTTGGTTCGCACAATGAAAAGTCGGAATATCAATGGGTTCTTGATCCAATAGATGGGACAAAAAGTTTTATCTGTGGTACAGTAACATTTGGAACATTAATTGCACTTTTGAAAAATGGGGAACCAATCTTAGGTGTTTTCCATCAACCAATTCTTAATGAATTTTTGGTCGGAGATAATGAAAATACTTATCTCAATGATGTAAAAGTAAAGATAAGTGATTCAGACTCAATTGATCAAGCAGTACTGTTAACAACAGACCATTTAGCTTTTGAAGAATATCAAAATTTATCAAAATTTGAAAACTTAATGAGAAAGGTAAAGCTTTACCGTCAATGGGGTGATTGTTATGGGTATTATTTGGTTGCCACTGGTTTTGCTCAAATAATGATTGATCCGATAATGTCCTTCTGGGATACAATGGCTTTGATACCAATAATAAAAGGTTCCGGAGGAATTATTACTGATTATTATGGGGGAGATCCGGCAAAAGGAGAAAGTGTGGTTGCATCAACACCAAATATTCACAGAGCTGTTATTGAGATTTTAAATTAAAAATAAAAGAACAAATATTTTTTGCTAAGTTTTAAAAACATGACAAAAATAGAAATATTGAAAGGTGACATAACTAGACTAGATGTTGATGCAATTGTCAATGCGGCGAATGAATCATTACTAGGCGGAGGAGGCGTTGATGGTGCAATTCATAGAGCGGCTGGTCCGAAACTTTTGGAAGAATGTAAAAAATTAAATGGCTGTGCAACAGGATATGCAAAAATTACAAGTGGCTATAACCTTAAATCCAGCTTTGTTATTCATACGGTAGGACCTATTTGGCGTGGAGGCAGCTATGATGAAGATAGTTTACTTAAAAGTTGTTATAAGAATTCGCTAGAAATTGCTGAAGAAAACAGTTTAAAGTCTATTGCCTTTCCCGCAATAAGCACTGGCGTTTATGGTTTCCCTTTCGAACGAGCATCAAGAATTGCTCTCAATGTAGCAAAGGATTTTATAGGAAGATCAAAATGCTTAGAAAAAATAATTTTTATATTATTTAGTGATAATGATTATGAGAGTTTTAATAATATAAAAAGTAGAATGGAACAAAAATGAAAAAAATTATTGTAATTTTATTTGGGTTAATTGCCATGTTAAATTTTAACAGTTGTCAAAATGATAATGTTTTAATGGAGATATTAAAAAAGAATAATGAACTAAACTTTGTTCTTGAAAATAAAGATAAGTTCGAACTTCAAATACTATACACAAAGGTTGATAGAGAAGATAATGGTAAAACTAGTTTTAAGACATATTCATATAATGAAAAACCCGATAAATATTTTTATCCAGCCAGTACCGTAAAATTTCCTGCTGCAATATTAGCGCTTGAAAAATTGAATGATCTTAACATTAAAGGAGTTAATAAGTTTACACATTTATCTATTGATAGTGTTTATGAAGGACATGTTTTTTTTGATAGAGACTTTCAGGATGAATGCGGTTATCCTTGCATTGCTAATTATATAAAACAAATTTTTATTGTTAGTGATAATGAAGCTTTCAACAGACTTTATGACTTTTTAGGACAGAAAGAAATAAATGAGAGATTGAGGAAAAAAGGTTTTAATAATTCAAAAATTATTCACCGATTATCCGTTGCAAGAACACCAAGACAGAATATGGAGACAAACCCAATTAAATTTTATAATGAAGCAGGAAATATTTTATATGAACAGCCTGCAAGAATTGAATCCACAGATGTTGAGTTAAACTTGCAGGGCACTTTGAAAGGAGTTGGATACTATAGCAATGGTGAATTGATAAATGAGCCAAAGGATTTTTCCTTAAATAATTATTTTAGTTTAAGAGATCAGCAAGAATTATTGATGCGAATATTTTACCCTGAGCAATTTGATGAGTTTGAAAGATTCAACTTGACCGAAGATGATTATATCTTTTTGCGAAAGTATATGTCAATGCTACCAAAAGAAAGTGAATGTCCTAAATATTCTTACGATAAATATTACGACGGTTATGTAAAATTTTTAATGTTTGGTGATACAAAAGAAAAAATACCTAGCAATATTAAAATATACAGTAAAAGCGGACTGGCATATGGCTATTTAATTGATAATGCATATATAGTAGATGAGCAAAATGGGATTGAGTTTTTCCTATCTGCAACAGTCCATGTAAATGAGAATCAAATTTATAATGATGATAATTATGAATACGATGAAATTGGGTTGCCATTTTTAGCAAAGCTTGGCAAGGCTATTTACAATTATGAGCTGAATCTTAAATAAATAGTATTTTCCTGCACTATTTCAAAAATAAGATAGCTATTCCCACAACTGCAACAAATGCTCCAACAATCGAAATTGTAGAGAGTCTTTCTTTGTAGTAAAATATAACAATTGGCAACATTACAATTGGCACTGTCGACATTAATGTTGAAGCAATTCCAACAAAGGTGTTAGCTACAGCAATTAGACTAAATGTTATTCCGAGAAAAGGCCCAATAATTGATCCAATGATAATATATTTTAACGCTTCTTTTTTTTCTTTCAAAATCCAAATACTGTTTCTCCTTTTTCTATAAAGAAATCCAAGAAAATACATAAATGGAATTGAGGGAATCATTCGGTAAAAAGTTGCTACAAATCCATTGATTTCACCGAGCTGAAAGGCCTCTTTTGCAAAAATTAGATTTATTGCTTGACCAACTGCACCAAGAAATGCAAAAAGATAACCAATATTATTTTTCTTATAATCATCTGTTGGCTGTTCAGATCTTTTAAATACTACAATTGATACTCCTGAAATAGTAATTGCAATTCCTAAAATGCCCCAAGAAGAAAGTTCTTCACCAAGATATAAATAAGCAGAAAGCGCAGCAAGGGGAGGAGAAAGTGTCATTACCAGCATGCTTAATCTAGCCCCAATATATTGGAATGACTTAAATAGAAATCCGTCTCCAAATACTAAACCAATTACACCGCTCAACCCCAGCAGATAAATTTGTTCCCACGATATTTGAAAATTAAGGTTAAAAATTAGAATAGTAATGATTAAGTAAACAGTTGCTAATACTAAGCGTGAAATATTAACAACATAAGAGCCGACAATTTTACCGGCTTCAGTAAATGCAATAGCTGTTCCAGACCACAGAACGGCTGTAATAAGTGCAGATAATTCTCCAATATAAGGCATAGTGAAAAGTTAATTAAATTGTCTGTTCAAATTTCTATAAACAAATATAATCAGACAGGACTAAATATTAGTCAATAAATAAATACATATTTTAGTTAAAATAATAATAACCATAGTCTAACTTTAAAAATTTAGATTTTTTCGAAATAATCTTAAAAGACGTTATTTATTTTCGATAGTACTTTTACATAATTCCATTTAGAAAAAAGAGAGATATGAACGCCATTAAAGATATGACAGTTGATAAATTTAATTACTCAAAAATGGACGATATTTCTGCGATAGTTATAAATGTAAACCTAGAAAAAGCTGATCTAGAATATGCATCTTTATTCAGAGATTATATTATTGACAAATTGAATTCCGAATGTGAAAATTTTATTATAGATTTCACTTACACTAGTTACCTTGACACTACATTTCTAGGTTCGATAATTCTTATTTACAGAAAAATCATTGAAAATAGCAAAAGTCTTAAAGTTGTTATAGATTCAAGTAAATTATCATTGTTATCTGTTGTATCAAATTTTGGAAAGTATCTAAAGGTTTTTCCATCACTTGATGATGCAGTTGAAAGTTGTGTGGTCTCTCAACAAAATAAGCAAGCAATAATATTTTGATAAAGTTCATTTAAGAAAATGATCTAGTAATTATTTGTAATTACTGATAAATTTTATAATGTATAATACATTTTGTATTCAAAAGGATGAGGCATTGTTGCAATCGCCTTTATCTCTTCATCCTTAATCTTTATCCATTGCTCCAGTAGATCATCACTAAAAATGTTATCTCGCTTAAGAAATTCGAAATCAGCTTCCAAAGCATCTAAGGCTTCACCTAAATTTTTTGGCAAAAATTGAATTTGCCCCACACTATTTTCATCAATGTTTTTATCATTAGGGCCATATCCTTCTTTAACTGGATCAATTTTATTGACCACACCGTCCATACCGGCTAATAACATAGCTGATGTTGCTAAATAAGGGTTTGCAGTTGCATCCGGGGGCCTATACTCAAAACGTGTCTGATTATTATTTGAAATATATTTTGGGATTCTAATTGCAGAGGCTCTATTGCCTTGTCCGTATGTTAAAGCTACCGGAGCTTCAAATCCAGGGACTAATCTTTTATAAGAATTGGTGCTGGGATTTGTGAATGCAGAAAGTGCCGGTCCATGTTTAAGCAATCCGCCTATAAAATATTGTCCTAGCTCATTAATATTTCCATACTCACCTTTTTTATAAAATGCATTTTTTCCATTTTTTGTCAGGAACAAATGTAGATGCATTCCATTACCGGCTTGATGGTACATAGGCTTAGGCATAAAAGTTATTGATAGATTTCTCTCTCTTGCAAGATTAAAAAGTAAATACTTTGCAGTAACAATATTATCACCTGTTTTAAGTGTGCTGGCAAAATAAGTCTCAATTTCCTGTTGACCTCGTTCGCCTACTTCATGGTGATGATACTTAACTTCAATTCCTAGTTGATGGAAAAGTTTTGAAGCTTCATCTCTAAAGTCGTCATAAATATCAAAAGGATTGGCTGCGTGATAAGCTCTTTTATGGAATTCTTCCGCATGTTCAACTCTGTAGTAAGAAGATGCGGTTCTTGTATCATATTCAACATCGGAAAAAATGTAGAACTCAAATTCAGGTCCCCACATTGCCTTATCAGCACCTGTTATTTCTTTTAGTAACTTTTCAGCTCTGTCTGCAATTAGTCTGCCATCTTGAGTAAATGTAGACCTTTCATCATCTGTAAGATGTATATTGCAGTAAAAACTTAATGTAGGAGCTTCTCTGAAAGGGTCCATTACAGCAGTGGATAAATCTGGAATTAAAATCATGTCACTGTTTTCAACTTTTCTAAAGCCGTAACTCGAACCGTCGAATCCAACACCCTCATTTACTAGTCTTTCAATAATTCCTTTATTAATAGGAAGGGAAATATGGTGTAGTCTTCCCACTAAATCAATTGCTTTTAGATCAATAAACTCAATTTTATTTTTCTTTATTAGTGTGTAAACTTTCTGAATATTATTTTCATTCATAATGAACTCCGCAATCATCTGTAAACAAAAAAAGCGTTCAATTATTATTGAACGCTTTTATAGAAGTTAATTAAATTATTTTATATTTATTGCATTTAAGCCGGGATAAATTGCAATAGTATCCAGCTCTTCTTCAATTCTTAATAATTGATTATACTTTGCAATTCTGTCGCTCCTACTTGCTGAACCGGTTTTAATTTGACCTGCGTTTGTTGCAACAGCAATATCGGCAATTGTTGTATCTTCAGTTTCACCTGAACGATGACTAATTACATTTGTATAACCAGCTCTTTTTGCCATCTCAATTGCATCTAGAGTTTCGGTTAAAGTGCCAATCTGGTTTACTTTAATTAAGATTGAGTTTGCAATTCCTTTTTCAATTCCTTTGCCCAGTCTTTCAGTATTGGTAACAAAAAGATCATCGCCAACAAGCTGAACTTTGTGACCAATAGTATCAGTTAAATTTTTCCAACCTTGCCAGTCATTTTCATCAAGCCCGTCCTCAATTGAAATAATAGGATAATCTTTTACTAATTTTTCATAGATCTTAATCATTTCATCAGATGATTTAGCAGATTTATCTGACTTGAAGAATACATACTTCTTTTTCTTTTTATCAAACATTTCACTTGATGCTACATCCAAGGCTAAGCTAATATCTTTTCCTGGTTTGTAGCCAGCTTTTGTTATTGATTCAAGAATAAGATCTAAAGTTTGTTCGTTTGATTTAAGATTAGGTGCAAATCCGCCTTCATCACCCACGGAAGTACTGTAACCTTGTTTCTTAAGGACAGATTTTAGTGCATGGAAAGTTTCTGTCCCCATTCTTAAAGCTTCTGCAAAATTAGGGGCTCCGTGAGGCATAACCATAAATTCTTGAAAATCAACAGTATTATCTGCATGAGACCCGCCGTTTAATATGTTCATCATTGGTACAGGTAAAACTCTAGCACTTGTTCCACCAATATATCTATAAAGTGGTAATTCTAAAGCTTCAGCTGCAGCTTTTGCGCATGCCAATAGAAACGCCTAAAATTGCATTTGCACCCAATTTAGATTTGTTTGGTGTTCCATCTAGCTCAATTAAAAAGTTATCGATGCCAACTTGATCTGCTGCGTCAAAATCAATTAATAGATCTGCAATAATATCATTTACATTACTTACAGCTTTTTGAACACCTTTGCCCAAATATCTTTTCTTTTTTGTGTCTCTTAATTCCACTGCTTCATGTTCACCTGTAGATGCACCGCTAGGAACAGCTGCTCTACCAATAATTCCAGACTCAAGAAGAACCTCAACTTCAACAGTTGGATTGCCTCTTGAATCAAGTATTTCTCTGCCTAGAATATCAATAATTGTCGTCATTTTATGCTCCTGAATGTGATAATAATAATTAATTTTATAGTTATAAAAGTATCTAAAAAGACGTGTAAATACAATTTAGAAGGTGGCTAAAGTGAAGTAAATTTGAAAAGATTGAGAATATGAGTAACTTTAAAATTGTAATCTAAACTTTATGCCCACGTAGCTCAGTAGGATAGAGCGTCAGTTTCCTAAACTGTAGGTCACAGGTTCGAATCCTGTCGTGGGTACTCATTACTTCGCTTGCTGTTTCCTAAACTGTAGGTCACAGGTTCGAATCCTGTCGTGGGTACTACCGATATATTGCTTCGCTAACTTATTCACTAAGAATTATTACTAAGTGAAAATGAATATAAATTAATTATCTATAATTGGACGAGGAAATAATATGAAGCGATACCTTTATCTTTCTTTATTGCCAGAAGCCCTAATTGCATCAATGCTCCCTCCGGAGCAGTTTGGAAATTACTTAGCGGTTGGGACTAAAAAGCGAACCCGTGGACAAGCTATGTTCTTTGAGGTTAATCCGGATTTTAAAAGTGACTACTTTAAACTTGGAGATATTGAAAAACTTTGCAAACCACATGATGACGGATCACCTAAAAGATCGAAATATTTTTCAATTTATCGTGTGCTTGAACACATTCCAATAGAAATGCTGAAAAATCTGTATCTAGCTACAGATGACGGAAGAGTACTGGAATTAAAACAAAGTGAATATAGAATTAGGCATGACAATAAATTAAGACTGTATCAGCAATTATGCCCGGTTAATCCAAGAATTGCAAGTTCTTTAAAGCCGGAAGAATTTGTGAAATTTATTACAAATCCCTCAAGTAAAATATCAGTACCTAAAATTGTGTTTGTTCAATTGGGACTTAATAATTTAGCTACTGATCCCGTCAATGGCTCAGATGAAAATCTTCCGTTCCCCAATATACAGCATCTAAGAGATTGCTTAACTGAACTAAAAGTATCTGATGATAAACCAACGAAAACAGTAATTCGTTTTATGCAGGGAGATTTATTATACCGCACAATTAAAAACGGATTTTTTGTGGGCGATCAAGACCATTTTCTATTTTATGAATTCCCTTCTCTAGAAAAGTTGGAGAATGAATATTATACATGGTGGCGATCCGCATTAGTACTGGGATTCCGTTAATAAATGTGTTTTCTAAAAACGAATTAAAGAATTTGGAGATTTAATATGTTAAGTGAATTATTTTGGATTGTTCCTCTTAGTGCTGTGATAGCTTTGGGATTTGCATGGTTCTTCTTCAAACAAGTTATGAAGGAAGAAGAAGGAAATGACCATATGAAAAAAATTGCAGCCTACGTTAGAGAAGGCGCAATGGCTTATTTAAAACAGCAGTATAAAGTAGTAATAATATTTTTCATTATAATTACCATCATATTTTCAATTATGGCTTATGTCTTGGAAGTTCAGAATCCATGGGTCCCCTTTGCATTTATAACTGGCGGATTTTTCTCTGGATTAGCTGGTTTCTTTGGTATGAAGACGGCAACATATGCGTCTGCCAGAACTGCAAATGCGGCAGAAAAATCATTGAATGCGGGATTAAAGATTGCTTTTAGAAGCGGCTCCGTAATGGGTTTAGTTGTTGTCGGATTAGGGTTACTTGATATTTCAATTTGGTTTTATGTCCTTAATTTTTTCTATCCGTTTACACTTACTGATGGGCATAATTTAGTTGTAATAACTACGACTATGTTAACCTTTGGAATGGGTGCATCTGCACAAGCATTATTTGCTCGAGTAGGCGGTGGAATTTTTACAAAAGCTGCAGATGTTGGAGCTGATTTAGTTGGAAAAGTTGAAGCCGGTATACCGGAAGACGATCCAAGGAATCCGGCAACAATTGCAGATAATGTTGGGGATAATGTTGGAGACGTAGCAGGTATGGGAGCTGATTTATATGAATCATACTGTGGTTCAATTTTAGCAACTGCCGCTTTGGGCGCATCGGCTTTTTATTTAAACCCAAGTATGCAATTTAAAGCTGTAATTGCTCCAATGTTGATTGCTGCTGTTGGTATTATTTTATCTATAATTGGAATTTTTCTTGTAAGGACTAAGGAAGATGCGGATCAGAAAGATTTATTAAAATCATTATCCAGGGGAATAAATATAAGTTCCATCTTAATTGTTTTCGTTTCATTTGGCATTGTTCATTTATTGAAGCTTGAAAATGCAATAGGGATTTGGGGTGCAATAGTAACCGGATTAATAACTGGAACAGTAATCGGCAAAGCTACTGAATATTATACTTCTCACTCCTTCAAGCCCACTCAGCAAATTGCAGAAAGCTCTAAAACTGGAGCTGCAACTGTGATAATCTCCGGATTAGGAATTGGAATGATATCAACTGCAATTCCTGTTATTGCAGTAGTTTTAGGGATTATTTTCTCTTTCCTTTTTGCGGCTGAATTTGATCAAGCAAATATTGGTATGGGATTATACGGAATTGGCATAGCTGCCGTTGGAATGCTTTCTACACTAGGAATTACACTTGCAACGGATGCTTACGGACCAATAGCAGACAATGCGGGTGGTAATGCTGAGATGAGCGGACTGGGAGACTATGTTAGGAAACGAACAGACGCTTTAGACGCTCTTGGAAATACTACAGCGGCAACTGGTAAGGGTTTTGCGATTGGATCCGCCGCACTTACTGCTCTAGCTTTATTAGCTTCTTATATTGAAGAATTGAAAATTGGACTAATAAGAATTGGACAAGAGGTAATTACTTTAAGTGATGGTGTAGAAGTTAAAACAGCAACAGCATCATTAACCGATTTTATGAATTATTATGAAGTACACCTGATGAATCCAAAAGTTCTTATTGGAGTCTTTATTGGATCGATGATGGCCTTTATTTTCTGTGGGCTTACAATGCAGGCTGTAGGGCGTGCGGCACAAAAAATGGTCGATGAGGTTAGAAGACAGTTTAGAGAAATTAAAGGAATTCTTGAGGGAACTGGAGAACCTGATTATGCAAGATGTGTAGAAATATCAACAAAGGGTGCTCAAATTGAAATGTTACTTCCATCCATTCTTGCAATATTAATTCCAATTTTAATAGGAATTATTTTTGGGGTTGCCGGAGTAATGGGATTGTTAGTTGGAGCTTTAGGTACTGGATTTGTGTTAGCTGTATTTATGGCGAACTCTGGCGGGGCATGGGATAATGCGAAAAAATATGTTGAAGAAGGCCATCTTGGTGGAAAAGGTTCAGCTAGCCATAAAGCAACAGTAATAGGTGATACAGTTGGTGATCCGTTTAAAGATACATCCGGGCCTAGTTTAAATATCTTAATTAAACTTATGAGTATGGTTGCAATTGTTATGAGCGGATTAACTGTTGTATTCAGTATAATGTAAAAGCCTGAATCTATTTATATGTTTAAGTTATAAACGGTTGGGAATTTTGTGATTTAAGAGATTTTTTTCTAAAATAATTGAAAACTCTTTAAATGAAAAAGGGACAGCTAATTTTCTGTCCCTTTAAATTTAATCTTGCTTATAAAAATTTAGTCTTAGGATTGAACCCATTCTTTTTGTTTAGTTTGATCAACACGTGAATAATATTTGCTGTGATTATACTTATTATATGATCTATATCCACTATTATAATCAAAATTATTCAGTACCGTTCCGATGAATGATTTTTGTCCATGAGTTGTTAATTGATTAGTTGCTTCAACTAACCAATCAACCTCAGTTTTTTCAGCAAATACTACCAAAATGCTCATATCCACAATATGTGAAAGAACCTCAGCATCTGTGATTGTCATTACCGGAGGAGAATCAATGATAACAACATCAAATTCACCTTTAAGTTTATCAATAAAGTCTCTCATTTGGTCAGAGCCAAGAATCTCAGATGGATTTGTGGGTATTGTTCCAGCAGCAATATAGTTTAAGTTTTCAAAATCTGTTTTTCTTATAATATCTTCAAATGGAACTTGTTTAAATAAATAGTTTGTAAAACCAGGAGATTTAAGTCCTCCAAAAACTTCATTTACTCTTGGTATACGAAGATCACAATCAAGAAGTATAGTTTTCTTATTAGTTTGAGCAAAGCTAGCTGCTAAATTGCTGGCAACTGTTGTTTTCCCTTCTTGTGGTGCAGAAGAAGTTATAAGTATACTTTTTCCACCTTCAGCAATTTTAGAAAATTGAATTCGAGTTCTTAGAGTTCTGTAGGATTCACCAGCTGCAGCTTCGGCATTGCCCCCAACAAATATTTCAGAATATTTTTTCGATTTGTCTATTTTGTGTTCAAATTTAGGTATCCATGCAAGCACATTTGTAGATTCTTTTTCAATATCTTCGGGAGTTTTTACTGTTTTATCAAAATAGTCTTTGAAGAAAACGTAACCAAATGCAACACCAAAACCAAGAATTAAACCCATTATTGCAAGCAAAGGTCTATTTGGTTTTGCAGGTCCCCCAGGAGGACGTGCATCACTCATTATAATTACATTTCCAGGAGTTGACTGTTCATTAATTAAGGCTTCCTGATATTTTGCCTCAAGAACAGTATAAAGTTTTTCTAATGACTGTCTATCTCTCTCTAAGTCTTGCAAGTTCTAAAGTTCTTGTAGGTAGTTGATTGAATTGCCTATCATAAGAAGCAACAACTTGGTTTAGCTGATTATATTGTGCTTTAAAGTCTCATATTTAAGCTCTGCTTGGAAAATATCTTGAGTCAACTGCTTTAAGTTCATCGGGACTGGAGGCTAAGATTCTTGACCTATACTCATCCATCAATTGATTAAGTTTTGTATTCAGATTTGCAATTTTTGTATCATATTTTTGAACTAATGCATCAGAATTAACAGTACCGCTGGACGAGGCGAGAGCTTTTGTTTTTTGAATTTGTTCTAGCCGCGATTTCTTCCCTTAACAACTTAATCTCAGGATGTTTAGATTGAGAATCAAGCCAGTTTGAAACAGAGGCATCCCTTTTACTTAATTCCTGTTCAAGTTGAGTCAAACTTTCTTTAGCCATACGCATTTCAATTTGCACTCTATTTTTTTCAGCTTCAAACTGAGAAGTTGTCTGAATTAGGTTCAATGCTTGCTGCCCTAATTCTACTCCACCTCCTTGGATCTGATAAACCTTTACATTATCTTCGGCAACAATTAGTTCATTAAGTTTCTCATCACGTTGACTTGCAAGAAATTCTTTCATTTTTGTTAATTGTTTTCTACTATCAGCAAGATTAAAATCTTTATAAACTTGTGCATAACTATTTGCAATTAATGAGCTGCTTCATCAGGAGAGGCAGATTCAACAATAATTTCGATAAAATCAAGCCCATCTTTTTGTTTTATTTCAACATTATTCAAAAGTCTCACTTGCTAACCACTTGTCATTTCTTAAAGTGGGTTCATCATCTCCAAATATACTATTGTTTGATAATAAACTAAATCAAAATTATCGAGTTTGAGCTTCTGTTCTTTACAGAATCAATTACAACTCTGCAACTTCTTCTCTAATAGTTCTATTTAGCATAACCTCAATTTCATTTGCTATATAACGATCTGTACTAGATGAACCCATTGCAAATTCAATGGGATTATTACCAAGAACACTTTTCCCTTGAGGTTCTGAAACTTTTAGAATAGTACTAGTTTTATAAATATCACTAGCGGTTAAAGCATAAATAAGAATTATAGAGAATATAACTAAGACTAATAGTTAAAATTATACCCAAATTTGCTTTTATCAAATTTAGGTAATTGATAGTTGCTTTATTCTCTGTTTTTGAAGACCCGTTAATTCTGGATTTTTCCACCTATAATACTCCTTTTACCTTAATCTTATGATTAACAAAGCTAATGATATTAGTGCAGAGAATATTGATAATCCAACTCTAAACCAATTTTGAAAATATAATCTTGGTTCACCAGGGACAACTAGTAAATCACTACCTTGTAACTTTGGAATTCTTCTATTTTGTTCCTCTAAATTATCTTCCCATAATAAATCATTTAAATTGAATGAAAACAAATGTTGGGTTGAATCTTCCATAACTCTATATAGTCTTAAATCCTCTAGATCCGAATCATCTGTTGGTCCACCAGCATATGATAAAAGATCACTAACCGACGTATAAATTGGTACTTGATATCTGCCTGGGTACCTAACAAAACCCCAAACTGATACACGCATATTTATCGTTTCTGGGTCAGAATAATCAAATAAGCCACCTTGACGCTGAAATAAACCCGTATATTGAGCTCCAAGTTGAACATCATTACTTTGTGCAAACGAACTATGTGCTATTAAAAATAATAAAGCTATTGCAAGTATTTTCTTCATGATAAATATCTTCCTCATATTGGGTCAAAAGTAGATATTAACAAATTTATAAAGTTAATATCGAAAAAAAATAAAAAAATATTATATAAAAAATCCGAATAGAAGCAAAATAGATGATATTTATTTGCCCCCTTTAGAGAATAACATAACAGGAATAGTTTTTAAAATAAGCTGAATATCTAACCATGGTGACATATTATTTACATAATAAAGGTCAAGAACAACAGAATCTCTAAACGAAACAGAACTTCTGCCCCAAACTTGCCAAACACCAGTACATCCGGGTAAAACACTAACTCTTCTTTTTTGCCAAGTATCAAAATTATCAAACTCATAGGGTAGACTAGGTCTTGGTCCAACTAAACTCATTTCTCCTCTAATTACGTTTATCAATTGTGGTAATTCGTCAATTGATAGTCTTCTAATAATTTTCCCAATCCAAGTAATTCTATTTGTATTTACAATTTTGTTGTCATGTTCATCAATATTGTTATTATTTCTGATGAACTCGATCATTTGCTGTCTTCTAGACTCCTCACCACTTTCATCAATTGTCATTGATCTAAATTTATAAAAATTAAAGACTTTTCCATTTTTTCCTACTCGAAGTTGCTTGTAGAAGATGGGTCCTTCAGACGATAATTTGACTAATAGTCCTACTATAAGAAATATTGGTGAAAGTAATATTAATCCAATAGAAGATAATAAAATATCCACTATTCTCTTGAGTCTGAAGGATAGATTATTACTGTAGTGCGGAGACACATTAAGAACCGGAATACCGGCATATTTCTCAGTTGAGACTTTCTTAGTTACAATTTCAAATAATTCCGAAGTGAGTTTAACAGTTGCATTAAGGTTGTTACAGATATCCAATATTTCCAACAGCTTTTCATATTTAATATCATCAATTGCAATTATTATTTCATCAACTTCAAATTGACGATGAATTTCTTTTATATTATCTAGGGTTCCTAAAACTTCAATGCCATTTAATTTCTTCTCTTTAATTTCATTTTTAACAACAAAACCAAGAATGTTAATACCCTCAGGGTTTTCGAATAAAAGTTTTGTTGCCAATAATTTCCCGGTAGTTCCATCTCCAATAATTAGTACATTAGTATTAAATTGCTGTTTGTATTGAAGAAGTATTCTTCTACCAACTTCAACCCTAAGAAGGTATAGAATAGGAATAACCATAACAACAAACATAAATATTATTAATCTTGAATCTAAGACTTCAGAAGATTTTACAAGGTGCGAAATGACTACAATATTGAGGGTACCATAATAGAGCGACTTAATTACCGCAGTTAAGTGCGCTGCACGATTAAAGATAACATTAATTTTATATAAATTATTTATTTGAAAAATAAAAATGAAAAAAGCAGCAGCAATTAAAAATAATATTAAAATTGGATAGGAAATCTTAAAAAAATTAAATATATCTAAATTTTTATTGTATCTGACGAAATAAGCAGATAGAACAAATGCAGAAGATAAAACAAATAAATCAAAAACTGCAAAGTATAATTTATATTTTGGAACTTTATTCATTTTAAGAAATATTAGGTTTAATTAACAAATATATGAATTTATTAGATTTTTATAAATGATAATATTATCGTACAATTTTACAATTATTATATCAGAGCAAAATTTATGCCCAAAATATTTATTCTTTTTTGATATGTATCAATTAGATCTGTGACCGTCATCAAATTATTTGCCATTATTATTAGGGGTAAAAATATTTTATTCTCAAATTAAAATTATGACTCATTTTAAAACATATGGAATCAGAAAATAATTAGATTGACTAATTAAAATTTATTGGGATCAGACAATTATGATTCAATACATTTTCTCATAATTTATTTTAGAGGCGTTTTTTTTAATCCAATATGATTTCTGATCTCTTTTGTAACTTAAATTTAGAAATTCTTTCTTAAACAATTTTGCAATAAAAGCTATCGGCGCTAAAACGAAGAAAAACAAAATTGTTAACAGAAATCTTGAAACAAACCATCCTAAAATAAAAGCTACTTTCATCCAATAATGAAATATTTTTCTTAGAGTAAAAGGTGAAAAAAGGCCCAAACTAAATAATAGCAAACCAATTGATGCTGATACTAAAGGAATAATAAATAAATTACCAATAAAAAAAAGCCATACCGCAAATAGTAAAAGAACTAAACCGATAGTAATTCCAAATTTGCGCAAATTCTTTTTAGAATATTCCAATTTACGTAGTTCATAATTAACATCATTAATCCAGCTCATATTTTTCTCTCCAATTAATGCTGTCGTTAAATTTTGGCTGTTCATTTTTATCTAACACAAAATTACTCAAAACTAAAAAGTCCATCTCAGTTCTCATAAAACACTTGTATGCATCAAGAGGCGATTCCACTATGGGTTCACCTCGGACATTAAATGAAGTATTAACAATAACTGGGCAGCCGGTTTTATCAAAGAATTTTTTAATAAGTGCATGATATTTGGGATTATCAACTTTGTTAACAGATTGAATTCTTGCAGAATAATCAATATGAGTAACTGCTGGAATTTCAGAACGGATTAAATTTAGTTTATCGATCCCAAATAAGTTTTGATCTTCTTTGCTCATTGACTTTTGTTTTTCTTTCTTCACATCTGCAACAAGAAGCATATATGGACTTTCTCTATCCATCTCAAACCAGTTGCTGATCTCTTCTTCAAGTACTGATGGAGCAAATGGACGAAAACTTTCACGGTATTTAATCTTTAAATTCATTTTCTTTTGCATTGATGAAGATCTAGCGTCACCAATAATAGAACGGTTCCCAAGTGCTCTAGGTCCAAATTCCATTTTCCCTTGAAACCATCCAATAACATTTTCTTCCATTAATAAATCGCTAACAAGATCGAGTAAGTTTTCTTCCGTATGTTTCTTATGTGGCAGATTATGGTCATGTAAAAACCGTTCTATTTCTGAATCGGAATATGATGGCCCAAGATATGATCCTTTAATTTTATTTTGACCGGCATGCTTTGTGATCGGTTTGTTTTTATAATGATGATACGCAATATATGCTGAGCCCAATGCCCCTCCGGCATCTCCGGCCGCAGGCTGAATCCAAATATCATCAAAAATATTTTCACGTAATAATTTTCCATTTGCCACACAGTTAAGCGCTACACCACCAGCAAGGCAAAGGTATTTTTCTCCGGTTTCTTTTTTAACATTTTTTGCCATTCTTAGTATTATTTCTTCTGTAACTTCTTGCACAGAACGTGCTAAATCCATTTCTCTTTGTGTTAAATTTGATTCCGGTTTTCTTGCAGGACCATCAAAAAGTTCAGCAAATTTTGAATTGGTCATTTTCAATCCGGTTGGATATTCAAAATAATCCATATTCATTGAAAAAGAACCATCTTCTCTCAAATCAATTAAGTGATCATAAATTGTTTGAACATATTTAGGCTCACCATATGGTGCAAGTCCCATTACTTTATATTCACCGGAATTGACTTTGAACCCGGTAAAATAAGTGAACGCTGAATACAGCAAACCTAATGAATGGGGAAAATGTAATTCAGATTGAATAGTAACCTTATTATCTATTCCAATGCCAAATGATGATGTAGCCCATTCACCAACACCATCAACAGTTAAAAAAGCAGCTCTGTCAAACGGGGATGGAAAGAATGCGGATGCAGCATGAGATTCGTGATGTTCAGGGAATAAAATTTTCCCATCATAATGCAGTTCTTTTTTTATTAGATCGGGTATCCATAATTTCTGCTTGAGCCAGAGTGGAACAGACATAATAAATGAATTTAAGCCTCTTCCTGGATAAGCTAAGTAAGTTTCTAAAATTCTATTAAACTTCAATAAAGGTTTATCGTAAAAAGAAATTAACTCTATATCATCAATTTTAATATCGGCTTCTTTCAGACAATATTTTATTGCATTAGTAGGGAAATCTTGATCATGCTTAATTCTTGTGAATCTTTCTTCTTGAGCAGCAGCAATTATCTCACCTTCTTTAAGTAAGCAAGCAGCTGAATCGTGATAAAAGGCGGAAATACCAAGAATATACATAAAAACTTAAAATTGTGAATTTAATAATGTTAATATATTGTATTCTTCCGTTTAACTGAAGGAAAACTTAATTATGTATTATTACTTTTAAGTTTATTCTTTTTGCGGTTTTTTACTTTTTCCCAAAAATATTGGTCGAATAATTCTCTATTTTCCTTTGAAAGCGCAGTTACAATTATGAAAACAAAAAAAGCAATTACTGATTTAATTATTAGCGAGATAAATTTATTTTCACTAGCAAGAGTCTGAGTAAAGAATAAAATTACAGTTAAAATAATACTACTTACAAAAGGATAAATAAAAACGGGTAAAAATTTTAAAATTGATTTTCCAAGCGATTTGTTTATAAGCAAAAATAAAGCTTGAAATAAGTTTATAAAAAATGCTATAATCAGTCCGTAGCCTACAGAGACTAAACTTTCACCAATAAAAATTCCGTATCCTATGCCTGATAACATAAGTACTGCTCCTATAAAGCCTGCATAAAACAATAGATCAGTTCTGTTTGTTGCTTGGAAAATGGAACCAGTACTTGATAGAATTATTTGTACACTAACCGTTAGAGCTAATAACTGAAAAACGGGTATACTTTCATACCATTGCGGACCATAAATAATTGTTATTATTTCAGAAGCACTGAAATAAAGAAATACAGACAATGGTAATCCCACACTTGCTAAAATTTTAACTACCTTATAGTAGGTTCTGTAAATAATATCTTTATTGTTTTGGTAGTTCGAAAGTACCGGATGCAGTACCGGTGTTATTACGTGAGTGAGATTTTGAACCGGCATCATCATTAATTTGTAAGCTTTATCATAAAAGCCAAGAGCAGAAGCATTGAAATATTTACCAATTAAAAGATTGTCAGCATTACGTGAAAAGTAGTTTATAAAATTAAAAAAGAATTGAAAAGCAGAATATTTTGCAATTTTTCTAAGTACGCTAATATCTAATTTAAAGGTAATTTTAATTGGCGCTAAGTAATAATAAATACCAAATATCAGAAGTCCAGAGAAAATACTTTCAAGCACTAAAGCGTAAGAACTAAAACCTAAGTATGCCAGTAAGATAGCAATCGAACCACTAATAAACCGAACAATAAATGTTATTAATCCAATTTCTTTAAATTTTAATTTTTTTAATAAAAGTGCGTTTGGCACTATTCTTAAAGCTTGAAATAGAATTGCTAAGGCCATTAATCTTGACAAATCAATTAGCTCACTATTATCATAAAAGCTAGCAATTATTGGTGCGGAAAAGTAAAAAATTATTGATAGGACTACTCCAAATATTAGAGAAAAGGAAAAAATTGATTCTATATCTTTATTTGTAAGTTCCTTAAATTGTACTACTGCGGGTCCTAATCCAATGTTGCTAAGTAGATTAAAAAAGGAAATAAAAACAGTAACAATAGCTACAACACCAAATTCCTCTGGAGTTAGAAGTCTTGCTAGTATTGCGCCAATAAAAATGCTTATAAAAACATTGCTGTATTTGGATAGCGCAGTGTAGAATATCCCACTTCCGATATTCTTTCTTAAATTAGACATTTATTCTATTATCCCAAAAATCCTTTTTTAACATCCTTAGATTATATTCGATTGGATAAAAATAATAATGAAATAATAATGTTGAATTATTCTTAAGATATGGTGAAAGTTTACTACGAAATTCTTTTTTCTCTTTTGAAGTTAACTTTATACTGTGAGCTACCTTTATATCAATTACTAAACGTATAAAAGTTTTAATACGCTGTTCAATAATATGTTTTGTTCTATCCTTTAGATTTTTATTTTTTTTTATTTCCGCAAGTGTTTCTATGGTCTTAATATAACCCAATAAATCATTGAAGGTTCTCTTAATTTGCATTGTTGAACCAGATCTTACACGTCTTCTAAAATAAACTTTCTCTGAAACTATTGTCAGTCCAGCGTGAATGAAAAGTTTATGCGTAAACTCCTCATCTTCAAATTTGATTTTCAAAAACCTGAGATCATTTATTATTAAGACTGATTTTTTTATAATATAAAATGGAGGACCTGCGAAGAATGAATTGTTTTCTATTAATGAATTAAACGCATCTTCACCTGAGTTGAAACAAGAACTAATTTTTCTTTTATATAACTTTTCCGAAAGATAAGATTTTGATACATCTTCAATACTTGTTTTGGGATCTAAAAACGATTCTCCAGAAAAACAAAAAAGCTCAAGGCTTGGATTATTTTGAAGCTTTTGTATAAATTCACTAAATAAATTTGGTAACACAATATCATCAGAATCAAAGAAATAAATAAAATTACCTTTAGCTACTTCTACGCCTATATTTCTTGCAACACCTTGACCTTCATTTTGTTTATGAATTATTTTAATTTTAATGTTTTTTAAATACAATTTTTCTACTAGTTCACTGGAGCCATCATTGGAGCCATCATCTATTAAGATAATTTCAAGAACATAATTTATTTGTTGAATAATTGAATCAACTGCTTCTTGAATATATTCAATTGTGTTATAGAAAGGAATTACAACTGATATTTGAGGTTTCATTTATAATTTAGTCTTTTTTAGGAAATTTGTATACTTTGATCATTTTATCAATTCCCTCAAATACAAAATAGTCTTTATACTTATTATAAAAATCTATATTTAGCAGCCAATTTTCGGGATAAACAGTAAACCAAATTGTTGATTTTCGGTTATCTATAAAATTAATTAAATCATCGTTATTATAAATTAATCTTGCATCTGACCATCTTTCCTTTTTGCCCCCATCCACTGAAAAATTAACAAACATTCGATGACTAATGTCAAAATTGAAATAATCAACTTTAGGTAAGTAATATTCATGACTATTTTCATTGATCATAATTAAATCGTTTTCTTTCAGGTGTTCTTTAACATAATCTGTTGGGGTTTTCACATCCCACCTTCTATATAAATGAACTTTGTATTTATTATCATAATTCATTCTATAATTAATTTCAGCTTTATCAATATTTACAAGATGATAAAAATTAAAATCTTTAGAAAAAATAAAAATTATTAGAATAAGAAAAATTGTCAAAAGTGTTTTGGTTTGTTGACTTACTCTAAGACTGAAAATAAAATGATAATTTGCATAGATTGTTAAGATCATCAAGATAGGAACCAGAAAAAAAGTATAGCGCGTTTCTTGGTAAGGCAGATTAAGAATTGTAGCAAGCAAGGCGAAGAATATTAATATTCCAGTTAAGTACAATATTTTTTGATTAATGTTTCTCTTAATGAAGGAGAGGGAAATGATATAAATAATACTGACTGCAGAAAATAAACTTAAAATAGGCAAAGTCCTAAAATAATTTAGAACTGTGTAATAATTATCAGGATAATTTACAAAAGCAACGACTATTTTTTTCGCAATGCCCCAAAAATTATAAGAAGAAAAATCATTAAATAAAATAAACCAATCCTTAGTAAATATTCCGAAGCCAAACCAAAACATCAAATTCATCAAAAATATTATTAGTAAGAAAATAGTATTTCTTTTGCTAAATAGACTTGGTGATAATAAATTCCAAAAGTTAAATAGTATAAGCAATAGAAGAGCAAATAAAAATTGATTTAGTACTGTTAATGTGCCAAATAGAAGTAATGCTAGGACAGAAAAAATCTTATTGTCTTTAATTTCTCTAATTATTTTCCACAATAGCGTGAAAGATATAAGGATGATTGTTAGCGTTATTATTATATGGAGAGGCGAATCAACAGCAAAAACTGCCAAGATTTTTGGAATCTTAATAGGTAATTTCAAAGCATTATCTACAACTAAGGATTCATATTCTGCTGGGAAGGGAGATTCTACATTCAAAAATCTAAAATTGATAAAATTCAAAGTGAATGAAGTGAAAAACATTAAAATACTAGGAAGTATATATTTTATTTTATATAGCCGATGAATAATTAAAGGAATAAAATTAAATACGGCCAAAAAAATACTGCCTTCATATACAAAAACGCTTAATCCGGATAACAAAATTAACCACTTAAAATCCCTAAGATTATTTTGTCCTATTTTAATTACAAAGTAAATATACCATATAAAAATTGCCTGAAATGGTGTATACATTCTTGCAAACCGAGCTAATTCAATTTCCCAAATTGAAAAACAGAACACAAAAACAGCAATAGTTGCTATCAGTTGGTTCCCAAGTCGTTTTGCAATAAGATATACTGCTGGTATGGTAATAAGATTTGCAAATACTGGCAAAATTCTTCCGGCTAATTCAGCTTTAATGCTCAGAGAAAGTAGAAGAGAAATAAAATATTGTAATAAAATTCCCCTGTCATAATATCCACCCTCAGAAAATTCAGGTAAACCATATTTTAATATGTTCTCTGCTGATTTAACTATATAATATTCATCAAGTGCTAAAGGCCATTTCCCTAATCCTTTAAAACGTACGAATGCACCTAAAAAGACAGAAATTATTATTATTATATAATAATTTCTATTTTGTGAAAAATCTTCTATTACTTTTTTCATACTATTATTAAGGATTTATCACTTCCTTATGGTTGGAATTTTTTTCATCTAATTGATAAACATCTTCAATAACGTAATCTTTTATATCCTTGGCATGTGTAAATATTATTAATTCACCAACTAATCCAATTGCAAATGCTAAAATTCCAAACACTATCAGTAGTAAGCTTACTAAGACAATTGGTCTATCTGCTAGTGCAATTTCGAAAAAGAACCGCTGAATAAATAGGACTAAACCAAGCAAGACCCCAAGGCTAAAAATTATTAGGCCGGAGGAACCAAAAAACCTTATTGGTTTTTTAGTAAACTTTATTAAGAAAAATAAGGAAATCAATTCCAAGGTTCTTTGTAAATAACTTTGTAATGGATAAAGTTTCTGTCTGTAATCTGCTTTGAACTGTTTTACCTTAATCTCTTTAACTTTATATCCTAATCTCCAAGCCCACAAAGGCAGGAATCTATCTTGATCACCATACATATAAATATTTTCAAGAATTTCTCTCTTGAAAAGTCTGACATTACATTTTAAATCATGAAATTTTGTGCCTACAAATGTTTTAATAATATTATTGAAAACCTTTGATTGAAGGTTATTCAAAAAACTATCAATTCGTGGATATCGCCAGCCAACAACCATGTCGCAGTTTTGTAAATTTTTAAACATATTTGGAATTTCTTCAGCTTCAACTTGCTGAAAAGAGGGAAGGGTAATTACAAGCTCGCCTTCCGAAGAATCAAAGCCTGCTTGTAAAGAAGTTGCATCGCCAAACCACCTACCCAGCTTTATGATTTTTAAATTATTATTTTCATTAGCAATCTCTTGGACTTCCCTTAGAACTTCAGGCATGTTTCCGTCAATAACAAAAACGACTTCATAAGATAAATTTACCTTATCTAGATTCTCTTTATAGGCATTAAACAACGGTTTAATTTCATCATATTCATATTTTTCGTAATATACAATTATCGCTGATAAGTCAATTTTATTTTCCATTATTACTCCAAATATCTATGTTCGGCTTGTTTTAAGTTTATACATTCTTTCAATTTTTAGATTACCACTTTTATATATTAGATGACAAATAATTCCGAGAAAAGCTAAAGTAAATGTTAAAATACCTAGCAATGCTGCTGATCCTAATAAAACAACAAGCGGAAAACCCGGGCTTAAGAACCATGTTAATGCTGTACTAATAGCTGATATTAAAAATAGAATTCCAGAAATAATTGTTAGCGATCCAAAACCAAAAAGGGGTTTATTAAATGATGAAAAAACAGTTTTTAACGCGACTAAGTCCAAAATAACTTTATAAATTCTTGAAAGTCCATACTTTGATTCACCAAACTTACGTGCATGGTGTTTAACCGGAATTTGAGTAAATGAAGCTCCGGTTAATGCATTAATGACAGGCAATAATCTATGCATCTCAGAATACATAGGAAATTTATTTATAGTTTCTGCTTTGTAGGACCTAATCGCACAGCCGTTATCTTTTACAGGAATCCCGGTTACATTTCTTACTAATGAATTTGCAATTTTGGAAGGAAGTAAACGTGAAAATTTTGCATCCTGTCGCTGATCTCGCCAACCTAAACAAATATCATTCCCTTCACCCAATTTTTCCATCATTCTGCCTATATCGGATGGATCATTCTGCAAATCACCATCCATTGTAACTATATATTTACCAATTGCATTTTGAAAACCAGCATGCAGACCGGTTGTTTGTCCGTAATTCTTTTTAAGTTTAACTACTTTCAATCTGTTGTCCGTTTTGGCAATTTCAACCATATTATTTAGAGTGTCATCTTTGCTCCCATCATCAACTAAAATTAATTCATAGGAGTAAGATAATTTAGCCATTGCATCGGTTACAGCATTGTAAAGAGGCTGAATTGAATCCTCTTCATTGTAAAAGGGAATAACTATTGATAAGTCCATGTGTGAATTTTTATAAAATTAGATTAAAATCATTTTAATAAACTACAGCAAAAAAATAGCAATATTTGACTCAAAAAAATACATAATCTTTCTTGATCCGTTTCAAAAGCATACAATTTTGACTATATATATATTAATTTGAGATTACTAATATGTATTATCGTGAAATTATAAGAAATATTTATTTCATTTATTTTGATTAACTATTAGTGAATTTTTTTGTGGGCAGATCTGAACAATCTTCTTAGCCGTTATTTTAGTTATTGAAATTAATATTTTTTTACCACAAGGTGTCATTCCCACAACCCTGCATGAGGTTGGCAGGAGTGGGGAATCTAGTTTTCATACTAATCCCACCGTTAGTCTCTTTTTCATTTCCCGTGGATTTCCGAAACAAGCATTCGGAAATGACAAGATTTTTGTCATTTGTTTTCGTTTATCGTCTTACGTTTTCCTTCTCTCGTTTTCTTCGCTCATGTACTCTGTTATTTGAGATTGTGTTATTACTTAATCAAATTCATTCTCTTTACTTGAGTAAATTTATTATCAACAATAAGTTGGTAGATATACATACCGCTTGCTAATCTAGAACCGTCAATACTTACCACATGTTCACCGGCTGATAATTCTTCATCTAATACTGATTCTACTTTTTCTCCCAGTAAGTTAAACACATTTAATACCGCACTTCCACTTTCTTTCATCATCACTTTTACATTTGTTGTTGGGTTAAATGGATTTGGATAATTTTGACTTATTCCATACTCACTCGGAATTGTTTCTTCTGCTAATACTTCTTCTTCCTCTTCTACTGATTTTGGTGTCCCAATTCCCCATATCTCTACTTCCCATACATTTGCCCAATTACCCGTATTTGGTCCGGTTGAGCTAAGTATTTCTAACTCAACATATCTTCCATCGATACTGCTGAACTCTTCATTACTCCATTCTTCTGATTTTGAGTTTACATTCTCTAGAACAGTTGTCCAATTCTCATTATCACTTGAGACTTTAATATTATATTGATATATCCTTCCCTCAGCAAAGTTATAAAATGAAATCCTTGTTCCACTAATCTGACTCATCTGTCCTAAATCAAACATCAATGACGCTGGCATTCCTTGTGTTGCCCATCTTGCGTTTTCATCTCCATCACAAGAACATAGTCCATCGATAACGCCTTGAGGGGAAGTATTCTCATCAGTTGTAGAGCTTGCTGCAACATTTACGATATTTAGACTTGTTGTTTCTGCCGGTTCTTCCGGGTCTCCAAAGATACTTATGTGACCTGCCGGATCTGTAATATTCTCGAAGTCCTTTCCCGTTATGATTGTGCTTATTGTTCCTTCAAAATCCCACTGAATATCAAGTAAGTTAATGTTGCTTATGTCTATGTTTCCTTCAAGAGTAAATTTACCGACCAATGTTTTCTTAGATATGATATCACTGCCAATGTAGGAGACAAAGGTCAGTTCGGATGGACCGTCTATGTTATCAATACCAACATAGAGGTCTGGTTCGTTAAGCAGTTCTGAACTTTCTTCAACATATTTAAGAGAAAGACTTGAGAGATCAAGAGTTTGATTGATGCTGAGTGCACATTGATAACTCGTTAGAATAACATTATCTCCGACATTCTCTATATATACTGATGCTTGTATTTTACTTGAACTTAATACCGATATCTCTTCTATGCTCATTCGGTATTGGGACGAGGGAAAAACACTTAAATTGAAAACAAAAATCATTAAAACTTTAAATAAATAAAAAGATATTTTTTTATTGAGACAAAAATTCGTAAATTTGTACCGCATTACAAATACTCCCATTCCTTTTGTTAATGCATTTAGGGTTAACAAGTTGCCGCTTGTTAGCCCTTTTTATTTTGATGCTGCTTTATTTAGTATTGGTTCGTTAACCAATATTAGTGCCAATGTGATCTTTATCACAGAAGTGCTAAAATATGCTGAATATCAAAGAGAGGGTAAAAGTTGTCTTGTTTTGTGAGACTTTAAATGAAACAAGTATGATAGAGATGTGGTATTAAAATGAGACGATGAGCGGAAAATTGAATTTTGAGTTTAGTATTTTAAATTAGGTATTGAAAATTTTAGGTTAGTGTTTTCCTTTAATTATTTATTCTAAATATACTTTTTGCGAGCTTACTATAGGCAGATGATTACGATGTTCGATTTTGACAAAGTACTCAGTGCCGGTGACATTGAATTTTAATGGACTTAATCCATCAATATCAACTATTTTGCCATCCTTCCTCAAAAAGCCTGCTCTTCTTGCTTCCGGTTCTTGATCATCAATTTCTGAAAATAATGATACTAATACCCAATCAACAATATCTAAATTTTCAACATTATTATTAATTTCAGTGCCTGAATAATAGCATGGTGAACAGTTAAAAGGTTGGGCTGTAGGTATATTTTGATTTAATTTTGTTGTCATTTCATTACTAAAATTGTATGTTCCTTCTAAGAAGACTTTTAAATCAAGACTTAGACAAATCGGTGGGCGAATGCTTGATTTAATAAATTGATATAAATACAATTGCCCAAAACCAACATACCAAATATTTTTATGATTGCTTATATAATCTAAATGATCATACAAATATGGCAATTCCCAACCACCACTGTCATAAATAGCTGCCGGGTGCAATGTAAAATGATATATTTTCCCAGAATCCACCACATCTGTGAATTTATTATTAAGAACATTAATATCAGATATTCCGAATACGCCACTATAAACAGCTCCTACTTCATAAACTGCCCCAACTCGATTAAAGATATTCAGTTCTGAATTCCACTCAGTTAAATTATACTCTCCAGTACGTACTGTTCTACAAATTAAATAACCATTAATCCCGGCGATTCGGTCGATAGAACTACTCCAATTGCCATAGGGATAAATGTACGAATAAACATATTCTATGTTTCCATATTTAAATTGAGATGGTAGATTTAAGTAATTAATTATATCATCTTTAGACCCAATGATCTCCGATTCTAAATCAGGATATGGATGATGCGGATGAGTTCGACTGTGTGAAACAATTTCTACAAAGCCGGAATCTAATTGTTTTTGTATTTCATTCCATGAATAAGCATCCATTCTATCGGGCCCGGTAATAATTGCACCTGTAAACCAAAGATTTCTAAATCTAAATTCTCTTATAGCTTTATTAAATTTAGTTATTGTAAACTTTGACCAATCATCTGCAGTTGCTGTAACAACAGCTTTTCTATTATCGTAGTATTCACTAACACCTAAAAATGAAAAACATACGTTTCTATTACTATTAGTTAACTTAATAAAAATTGAATCAGAAGAAGATGAAAAGGCAACTGAAACATATGCTTTTGAAAAAGAATAATCAAATCTGACAGTTTGAATTCCATTAAAATAATCCGAATTGGTTTTTTCTGTCATTGCGTCCCATTCATCATGAGTCTTATTTTTTATCATGGCCTTTAATGAACAAGAGTTCGATGGTATTGAAAATTCGTAGGTAATAGGATAAGACAATCCATAATTAATATGCATTTGGGGATTAACTGTTATAATTACCTCACAATTAACTCCGTAATTAATTAAAATATTGTTATTAGTTTGAGAAAAAATTGGCATCAAAAATAATGAAAGAAAATAAAGTACTTTTGTAAAATGATTCATAGATAATTTATAACTTTTCATTCAAGTTTCTAGTATTACTTGATTTTCCACTCTAGTTTATTTCAACTTTTTGAGCAGACATAACTGCTAGATGATTTCTATGGTGAATAATAATGTAGTATTCACCATTTTCAACATTATAAAAAGCCAATTTACTCTGACCGTCTAAATCAACTATATTGCCATTACTTCTTAAGAGAGCAGCTCTTCGTGCTACTGAAGAGACTGGATCAGTATTACTCCTAAGTTCAACTAATACCCAATCGGTTATTTCTTCATTTGGAACTTCGTGGATTGTTTCATCGTTATTATAATTCCAGGGGTCAGTATCAAATGGCTGAGATAAAGGGAAAGCCTCTGCAAAGCCTCTCATTAAGTTTGAACCTAGATAAGCTCCTTCAAGAAATATTGTAAGATCTAAATTTAACTCATTAAGTATGATCTTTTTCTTAAGAGACATTCCGCTGATTTTTACTAATCCTAAATTATAGTCCGAACATTTAATTGAGATATCTATAAGGGAAATATTTTCAGGAATTATTAGTGAAGTATTTCCGTTTATTGATTGTTCTATATCATATTTAGTCCATATATCATTTTCAGCCGGAAATTTGAAAACCTCATGATTTTCACCAATCTTGAAATCAACTTCAATAAAGTTTCCTGGTGCTCCTTTGGTATAAATAGAAAAATCATTCTCACCTTTTTCTAAACCACCTAAACCATCAATTTCCCACCAATTATTACGACCAACATAACAAATATTTCCTACTTTATTTATTACAAATGAGTGGTTGTCGAATTCCATAACACCATCATCATTTATTAATTCACCTTCAAAATTAATCCTGCCTTCAGAAGCGTTAATTTCTTTAGAGTAACCATCCGGATAATTGTTGTTATCTTTGTCAACGTTTAATTTAGGGAAAACATTTTGATATGGATCAGGTGTTTTGATATAAAGAACATCTGCCCATTCTGAATAAGTCCTGATAGGAATTTGATTTTCAATGCACCATTGAATTAAACTATCAGTTCTTCCTAACAATCCTTCCCAACCACCCAACAATTCTCCCCAGGCAAAATGACTATGTCCCATCAAAACTTTATGTTTTGCAATTCCATTAGCAATAAATTCCTTACACTCATCTAAAGTCCAAATATCTTCTCTAAAATCACCAAAGTTCATCCCAAATTTTTTATCATTATTGGGATCATATTCATTAAATACTTTAAGACTGGGATCTGTAAATACGCCTCCTGCTAAATAACCAAGTTCTGATTCACAAGCTTCTCTTATTTCATTCCTATAAATTTGAGGGAAATATCCACCAGGTTGTATCCAGGTTTGCAGGGGTGTTAAGTTATAATAATCTGCAAGACGAGCAGATTCCTGAGCCAAAGCCTTGATTGCTTCGCAGGTAAGGTGAATGTTCTTAACGTCAAAATTATAAAATTCAATATTATTATAATTTCCTAAATTAATAGAATTTCGCCAAAGATCGTCTACTTTCACAGTATTGTTGTTTATCCAATCATCAATGAAGACGAGTTTATTAATTGTAGGAAAATAAAGATAACAGTCAGTTTTTGAAAAAAAAGTAAATTCACCACTATTACTTGTAATAATATTATTGTTAATGTTTACATATCCATGCCTCTTTGAATATGTTTGTGCATAATTTAAATTTATATCAACATGTTTTAATAAAATTTTATTACCTATAATTTTATAAACTCCTGGATGATTCTGATAAAATATAGTGGGTAATGTGGTTGTAAAATAGTTTGTTCTATGCCAGGGAGTATGATCCATAATTTCATGTCCCTGAGATTGTAAATCTTGTAACATCGCAATGTAATCTTGGGTTATAAGATCATTCCCAAGATTTATTGCACATGTAAAATTTTTTTTATATGAGTTGAATATCATTGCGTATTCAGTATATTTTGTTAGAGGTTGATTATCATCAGTTCTAAAACATATTCCTCCTTGCTTTGTAATATAATTGGAAATTGACTGACTAATTATAGTATTTGTAACTATTAAAACAATTATTATTAAAAAATGCTTAATTGGTTTAAATTTCACCGTCCTTTCTCCCTGAATAACTCTATCTCATTTGTTCTACAAGACAATTTTTTCTTTGCTCATTATTGATAGGTGATTTCTATGATAAATAATTATATAGTATTCACCATTTTGAATATTATAGAAGGCTAAATTACTCTGACCGTCCAAATCAACTATTTGACCGTTATTTTTTACTAGTGCAGCTCTTTGAGCTACCTTACTTTCAATACTTGTATTAGCTCTAAGCTCAACTAAAACCCAGTCAGTTATATCATTTGATATTTCTGTAATTGTTTCATGAGCATTATAATTCCATGGTTCTCTATTAAATGGTTGTGACATTGGAAAATCATTCGTCTGGACTGCTGAACTATGCATTAGATTTGAACTTTGATAAGCCCCTTCTAAAAATATGTCTAGGCTTAGCAAGAATTTGTTTTGTAAAACACTATTTTCTTGACCTGGTGTTCCGTAATTATTTGCCGAAGCACTCCAGTTTATTGATAATTCATTATCAAAATCGGGATGAATGAGTTCAAGAGTTGGTCCATTATCATCAGGTTCGGGGGGCCAAGGAGGTACAACATCATACTCAACTATGTCAATTAATATCTCGGAGGAATTATACAAACTAAGTATTTCACCACCACTTGATAAACCAAAGCCAAATCCGTCATTTAATACATTGTTTACTAAAGGATAATAAAGTTGAAAATTAATTAATGTATCTGTAAGCACTAAATATCCTCTACTTTCTAGAATGGTCCCAATTGGAATTAAAAATGTATGATCTTTATCCTTAAGCTTCCAACCGGATAGGTCTATTGTTTGGTCTGAGTTGTTGTATAGCTCAATCCAATCAGGTCTTGCTGGAATCATATCCGGAGAGTTGTAGTTAATCTCATTAATAACAACTTTTAGCATTTCAACAGGATCGTAAATATTTCGATAGGAATCATTTATTGCGCCTGGAGTTCCTAAATGTTCTGGATTCGAGCTCCGCCAACTATTTCCTAAATTATTATCTAAATCTGGATGCACGAGCTCTAAAGTTGGGCCGTCACCGTCGGGCTCAATAGGCCAAGGAGCTTTGTCATTATATCTGACAGTGTCAACCAATGTACCATTTAAACTGTATATTGCAAGGGCTTCTCCACCATTGTTAAATTTAAAACCCAGTCCCACTCCCAACACCTTCGTTACAGCAGGGTAATAGTACTGAAAATTACTGACTGTGTCTGCAAGGATTAAATACTCTCTGCCATTTAATATTGTATTGTTTGGGAAAATAAAAGTATTTCCTTCATCTTTAAACTGCCAATCGGAAAGGTCTATGGGATTATCAGAGTTATTATAAAATTCAACCCAATCGGGTCTTGCCGGATCACCTATTATTTCATCGGCAGAATGATAATTAATTTCATTTATTACAACTGGGTATGTTTGATCATCTAACTCAAATAAGGCACTTATATAATTGCTTTCAGTAGGAGTATAGGTTATAATTCTATCAGAAGAAGTAATAGAACCGCTCCAGCCAACAAACTTATATCCTGGTTTTGGAATTGCTTCTAAGGTAATGGGAACACCTTGGAAATAATTACCTGACCAAGGGAAAGAATTAAGATTGAGAGTATTTAGTTTAACTTCACCAAAATCTGAATTATTTACATCTAAACTAAGAGTTGTTATAGGCCCTATATCAAATTCACGGATGAAATGTTGATTCATAAAAGGAATGCGATTATTTGCAAAATACCTTAATTCATCAATATTTGTTAGCCAATTGAAGTAGCTGGCAATTGTTCCCCATTTTTCTATCTGGGCTGGTATTTCATCATTGATAACTGTTGAATAAGAATCAATCCTTGCAATAACTGTTTCTGGTTTGAAAACAGAATTAGATAAATCAGCCCAAGTATTTATAAATTTGGTTTTAAAATAATTGTTTTGCAATAAACCACTTATAATAACAGAAGGATATTTGTCCTCACGAAGTACCCATTCTATCATATTTCTTGAGACAGTTTCTAGATCAAATATGCCAAAACTATAGTCAGTATCATATAATATCCATCTCCACTTTCCATTGGGTGTTTTGGAACGCCAAAATTTTGTATTGTTTGGATACCAGTCTCTATTAACAAAATACATTTCAGATAATAAATAATTAGTGTAATTAGTTATTTCCATTTTCGTTGCTACAACATCATAATTTGATTGAATACTTAAATTGTGATTTCCCAGATAATTAATTAGGTCTAAATAATGGCTATTATCACCCTCTATAACTGTGCTGTTTCCAAAAAGTAAGTCAATTGAATCATTTTCTAGGTTATGGTGTTGAATAATATAATCTTTATGGTGTCGTTCTCTAATATTGTGGATACCAAAATATTCACCATTTAAGTATACAATGGCCGGTCTATAAGCTTGTGTTTCTAGATCAAGGTTTTCTACAATCCCTTGCAATAAAGCATCGCGTATCATCGTAACACCATTATCATTACCAGAACTTCTTAACAGAATGGATTTATATTCATTAAATGGCAAATTCGGGAATATTTTGTATGGAATTGTTATTGAGCCGTATTGTCCTCGTGCAATTATTTTTAAAGATTTTTGAGGTAAACGCCGCGTACATCCACCATGTATTGCTATTCCAGCATCAATACTAAATGCTAATTTTTTCGTCGTTTTCATAAAACTCAATATGTACAGGTCGTTCCCATTCTTGGTTATAATTAGCTGGATCACCACCACATTCCCCAACGATTCCATTATTTCCGACTACATAAATTCCAATTTCATCGTCAAAAAAGTTATCAGGATTTGTTGATAAAGACACGACAGGTAAGCTTACATTTTCATTTATGAAATATGAATTTGTAATTATTTTACTAGGGAGCAAATTATTTGAAAATGTTCTTGCTCGTAGAACAGCTGTGCTGCTCAGAGTAATGGAAGATAAATATTGTGTGGAATTTACTGTAGGTTCGGAACCATCAATTGTATAGTAAACAGCACCACTACCAGAAAATGTTGATAATTCAAGTGAAACACTATTTGTATAAAATCCACCATTTACTGAAAAAATTGGACTTTCAGAAATTGCATTATAACCTTCTGTATCATTTGCTGCTCCTGGTGTTGGAATGGGAAAGAATAACCATTCGGAGATATTAGTCAAACTTCTACCTAAAGAATAATCAGAAATAATTTCAGTAGGTTCAACTTGATCAATTATCTGTTCATCAGAATTAGTTAAAATTAAAATTTCTCCATCGGCTTTAATACTGAAATCCGTATGTAGTTCCGGACCATATCTTTCTTTTCCTGATGCAAAAACGACTAAATACTCATCAGGTCCTATTGTAATATCAGGAAATAGCCATTTTCTTGGGTTATCTTCATTATCCGATAATGAGTAGTTTAATAGGTTGACAGTTATTTCAGAAGCATTAAATATCTCAATCCAATCTGGTGTTTCATTATCTTCATCAAAATAGAAAGAATTTGAGGATACTATTTCATTTATTACAATTGATGTTTGCGCTTTTAATGTGAGCATTAAAGTAAATAATAAAAAAAATAATTTTTTCATATTTATTTACCTTAAAAATTGTTCATTTAATTTTAAGCAATTGATAATAAATATAAGATTTAAACAGATATTTAAATCTATATATCCTAATAGTCCAAAAATTGGTATGTTTTAAAATTGTGAAACAAATATTTTAATTTTTACTCCAAGGGAAACTCGGGAAGTACTTTATAGTCAATGATGATTTTCAGCAAATAATTTATACTCAAGCAATTATCAGATGAAATAAAATCTAAATAAATTAATAATTGTTTTTATTGAAACATTAGCAAAAATTTAAATAATCAACTAACTTTGCTTTTTATAAAATTATTTGAATTTTGCTTTGATGAATTAATTTCCATTAAAGAATTGAAAATTAAGTTTTCAGGTTTTAGAAAATTGTTGTAGTAATGTAAATTATTCAGCATCATTTGTTGAAGATGTTCTTTATTCTGCAAGAGATAATAAATATTATTGATAAGGTTCATATCATTAGAAAATTCAAGATAATTGGAAGGTTTTCTAAAATTGCCAGGGATTGTGTAATGTAAAGGTTCGCTTATTATTCCTCTTGAGGCTGCAACATATTCGCCAAATTTCCATCCAATGGAATTATGTAGACCAGTTGTCGCAATACAAATTTGATGATCCTTGAGCAGATTCAAAAAATTAGTTTTTTTACTGATATTCTGCGGAATCAGAAATTCTGGAGCATAACTTCTTGAAAATTCATCATCTGTAATCCCGCCTGTAAATATGTCTCCAAATTCCTCTCTACAAATATTAATGTATCGCACCCTGCATTTGTTTATTTTATCTCGGTCATATTTTAAGCTATCAGATTTTACATCATCAGGATTCCAGAGGCGAGTTAAAAATAATATCTTTATTGATTGACCAATAATTGGATAAAATTCAAAGATCTCGCTTTTATACTCATCAGTTTTAAAAGATAAAAATTTCTTTGAGATCTTATTGTTTTTAATATAATGTTTTGCTTTTTCTTTTAGATCGGAATCTACAATAGGTATGGAAGGATAAACTAAATAATTAAGTCCTAATGGAAGGACTTGACAATTTTCAGGTGAATACTTTTTAAGCAAATCATTATAGCTTCGTTTGAAATAATAATCCACATTGAAAAATGTTTTTTGAAAATATTCTAAATTTTCTTCTATGGTACCGTCAATCCAATTAAATCCATCTAACGTATCAAAAACAATGTTTTTTGTTTTATTTACTTTAATTTCTAGGATCGAATGTTTTGGTCTAGTATTAATTTTGGTATGGACCTTAAGCTCAACCACATTTTTTTCTGCTAATTTTGATAGACCTGTATATATTTGGTATAAATGGGGTCTATCATTATAATTAAATTCCAACAAAAATGGTTTCATTGTCAGATTTCCTACTTCTCATAGTAAGCTTTTTTCAGAATATTTTTATTTATTTTATTATAATCAAGAACGTTGATAATACCGTTCATATCCAAATCATTGTTAAGATATCCTTTATTTAGTATATGATTTGCCACATTTCCAAAATCCAGATTATTTATTACACCATTTGCATCCGCATCTCCGGCATACATACCAAATATTCCATCCCCAATATCCGTTAATGAATTTACTCCTAATGCTTTTGAGGATGAATCGGTAAAGTTATAGTTTAATGGTTCGTCTTTTCGAATATCTACTTTTTCACTGCTGATCACATTGAGATGATTTCGATGAAATATGGAAATATAGTATTGATCATTTTCAATATTTTCGAACGAAAAATTTGTGCCGTTTGGGTTTAAAACTTTTCCTTCACTTGTTAATATTGCTGGTTTACTATAAGTCGCCTGAGATAATTCTTTTCTTAGTTCTACAATGATCCAATCGACATAATTTGATTTAATTTCGGTAATCTCAACGTTATTGTGCAAATTCCAAGGAGCGCTATTATAAGGCTGCACTACAGGAAATAATTTTGCTGAATTAAGTGTTGTTTCCATTTGCCCATTCTTATAAGCTGCTTCTAAATAAATTTTTAGAGTGTTGCCTTCAGTAGATCCTGAACTTTGTGAAATAACTAGAGAAATCGGATTTGAGTTTACCCATAGATTTGCATGATCATTGATATTATAAACTTCACAAACATAATTAACTTCAGCATCGGAAGCCGATATATTTCTAATTGTTAAAGTATTTGTTGTAGCACCTGAATATTTTTCATTGTTTGTTATCTTACTCTCAATCACATTTACAAATGGGGACCTCCACCATTGATAGCCAATAGGTTCATCGCAAGTGGCAGTAAGAGTTAATGTGATATCATTACCAGTTATTGCAGATATATTGCCGGGTTGGACTATTATTTTTGGTATCATGGAAGATGATTGAGGATTGTCAATGGTAATACCAGTAATTGCTCCAACAGCACCAATATCATTTGTCGATCTTAAATTTCCTAAAATATCAAAAGCAAAATTTCTTCCAGTCGGATCTTTTCCTTTTTGGTGTTTTTGTCCTTTAACTGTAAAATTATCTCCAATTTGATTGTAAGGCATGCCTTTATTATGTGCGCTGCCCCCTTCAATAATTCTTACATCTGGTATATCAGTTCCATTTATACCAATATTAGGAGCAAAAAATGTTGCAGAAACATTATTCCAATTAGGATTCTTTAAGTATTGTTCATTTGCACCGGTTAATTTATTTCCTTTACCGTCTCTGTCAAAAACCGCTTTATTTTCTCCAGGGATTGGAGCTTTTGTTACAAATCCGCTCTGTTTTGTATAAATATTATAATCAAAAAATATTTTACCTTCATCAGAAGAATTATTTCCCTTCAAATAAACAGCATATCTTGCATTAGTATTAGTATAATCAATAATATTATTTATTTGAAAATGGTCAGATGCCATTGTCCACTCGGTTGTAATAAAACCGTTATCTCCAGTTATATAGTCCAAATATCCACAATTAAGAATTGTATTGTTTACCAGGTATGTTGGTAGATCAATTCGATAATTATTTGGACCATAACCATTTTTTACAATCGCACTTCTTGAGAACAATTTGTTGCTGCAATTCTCAAATATATTATTGTGTATCCAAATATTTGAATAACCTAGTCCACTAATTATGGCATCTGGGCTTTCTCCTGGTTCATCACCAAAATGATCTCCGAAATCATTAGCATTTTCATAAACTGAATATTCATATATAGCTCTCTCATTGCCATTATTAGTACTTTTTACAGTAAAAGTTTGAGCATCTATCATTTCATTAGTTTGTTTTCCATAAGTGTGATTTGTTTCACCACGCCTTACTAAGTTATGAATGTAGTTATATCTGAAAACAGTCCCCAGACCCCCTAAACTTACACCAGTATTATCAAATATTTTACCTATTGAGCCATGTTTTACTCCACCGCGATAAATTCGTTCATCCAAATTACTATGGATATTATTATATTCGATTAACATTCTTGAGTTACCCACACCAAGAGCGACATACTCAAAATTAAATATTTCATTATGGTGAATATGAAGTGTATAATCTGCATCCCAAGTATCACCATCAAATGTGCCCCCAGTCCCTATTGCATAACCGCCTCTATCCATAAAGGCATCGTATCGCCAGAAATTATACATTTTGTTGAAGCTAATATTGAAATTATATGGTTGTACTACTTTGATCCCAATATTCATATCATGAATTTCATTGTAAGTAATATTAATTGGTTTATTTATACCCCCAGTTTTACTATGTATACCCACGAACCAAGGCTTATGGCCCCAAGAGCCGCCAATAAGCTCACAATTTCTTAAAGTCCAGCCGCCAACTGTATATTCAATAATCATAGTATATTTTGGTGAATTAGGATCCCTAATTTCACCATTACTGTAAAATTTAAGATTTTCTAAAGTTACACCCCCATTATCAATGCTAACAGTCTTGTAAAATCCTTTCCCGTCATAATCACCTAAAATAGCTTTTACATTACCGCCATATGTATTATATGTTACTCCGGTTTGGCATTTCAAGATTGCGTCAGAAAACTGTTCTCCACTCTTAAAGCTTACAATATCTCCAGCATTGAACTGAAAATTATTCAGTTCAGAAATTGTACGGAAATTTCCATCACCACTTTTTGTAACAAAATAATTTTTTTGAGAAAAAATTAAATTATTTAATAAAAAAATTATTACAATAATTTTATTCATCTTTTTTTTCCTAATATTCCACTTCATTATCGGAAGTAAAAATATTTATTAAAGATAGTTTTGATAAATTATTATGTAAAGAAATTTGGAGTTTTTTGTACAAAATTTCCCATAATATTTATAAAGTCTCATATCATTATTATTTTTAATAAATTTACTGTGTAAATACAACTATCATAAATGCAATTAATAGATTTCTAGAATTAGTATCAACAAGTTATGAAAATTTTTAGGACATTCATTTATAACGTTTTCTTGCTTTTTGATAAGGTAAGAATTTTTTTGCACAACAAATTTGAAAGGAGAGTCGAATCATCTGAAACGGTTAATGTTGAGGATCTAAAGATTTTTTTATGGAAACATATTTTGAAAAATTTAAGGATGGCAGAAAATGGATATTACTTTAATTCAGATGTTAAAAACAAGAATTCTCCAATGGTTTTAAGCCAAGCTAGAGTAATACTAATCTTAAGTAATTCTGCCATTACAAGAAATGATAATCTTGGAAATTTTAATCATACTTATTTGATTAAACAATTAACAAATTATCTAATTTCGATGAGAGATAATAATGGTTTGTTTAAGTTTAATCAAGCCTCTTGGAATCTGCAAGACGAAGGAATTGCTTCAGTATGGTCAACGTTAGCAATTATAAGAGCTTATGAAATTACTAATGACGAAAATTATTTAAAAGTAGCAGTTTCTACAATGGAGGCTATGCTTAGAAATTTATACACTAAAGAAACGAGTCTAATTCATACGTCCGGTGATTATTTTTGGTGTCTCAATTCAGCTTCAACATTTGCTTATGCATGTAGTTTACTTTTGGAATATCATTATTCAGAAGAAATTGATATAGCAATGAATGACTCGATCAAATTATGTACTGAAAAACTTGCCGATGATGGTCATTATCCTTACAATCTTAAAAGGCAGGGTACTTATTTATTATTATATCATCCAATAGTAATTTTAACTTTAGAATTCTGCTTGCCTTCAAAATATTTAGATGGAAAAATCAAAAGTAAATTAATAAGTAAGAATAAAAAAGCAATTGAATTTCTTATTAATCAGTTCGATAGTTGTAATAGGCTTTTTGAGACTGAAATTATGCATTATAATCAATATATTATCTCGAATATCACCTCTCTTTTAGCATTAAAAGGAAAAGTAAAAAACGAAATTACCAAACAAATGCTTCATAGAATTGCCAAATATTTGTATAACGACAGACTTTACTTATGCATGGATGAGAATGACAGACTATATAATAGTGATCTATATAAAGTTTCAGATGTACTTGGCGTTGAAGTTTTGTATTGGCTAACATTTTTTGATAGTACTAAAGATAAAAAATGAATGGTTTTGCTGTTTGATTTAGAGCAAGAATATTGACTTGTTTATTTAATTTTCTTATTTGTTAGTAATTAGAAAAAAAATAATTATTTCTATTTATTTTATCATGTTTTTTTAGTGGGAGGATTTATTTGATATAAATTTTGTTCAATATGGTTTATTATGCCTATAAAGATAATTTAAAATATAAGTATGGTGTTTCTAAATTGATTTCTTCTAATAAAATAGATTGACAAATGTATAAAAAAATAAACATCGGTATTCTTATTGACTCGACAAGTATGCCTGTTTGGATTGAAAGGATGGTTCACAAATTAAATGAGACAAATTACGCAGAAGTAAAATTATTTATTATTTTAGATCAAAATCAAATAAGATCAGACTTATCAAAACTTACTGATTTATTTAAAAAATTATTTTTTTTGATCTTTTCTCATCTAGAAAAAAGAATATTTAAAGTTACTCATAATCCTTTCAAAAAAACCGACTTAAAGTTTTTTACAAATATTCCAAACCTAAAAATTGCACTTAATCCTGATAAGATCAAACAGTCGAACGGAAAGAATTCTGACAAAATTGAGGACTATAATTTGGATCTTATTATAAATTTATGCTCTAATAAAAGTGAATTTACAATACCAAAAGTACCCCAATATGGAATGTGGGAAATTATTTATAGTGACCATTCCCGTTTTATTAGCACTCCTGCTGGCTTTTGGGAAGTTTTAAAAAGTGAACCTCAAACAGGAATAATGCTCAACATAAAATGTGAAGGAAATAATGAAACTTATAATTTATATAGCTCATTTTCTCTAACCGATCCTCATTCAGTTTCAAGAAATGCAGCAAATTTATATTGGAAAGCATCAATAATAGTTCCTAGAAAAATAAAAGAATTGTATGATTGCGGAAAAGATTCATTTTTTGAAAAATTATTTTTAGAAAACCAACATCCTCAAATATATTCGAATAAAATCTATAATATCCCTAGCAACTTCCAAATGTCTTTATTGATAATTATATTTTTATATAAGTATGTTAAAAATAAATTGAGTGACTTATTGTATAATGAACAATGGGAATTACATTATTTAATAAATTTTGAGAATAAATTAGCTAACAATTTGAATGATTTAAGTAAAATAATTCCACCCAAAGATAGATTTTGGGCTGATCCTGATTTTGTAAAAAAAGATGGCAAATACTATTTATTTTTTGAGGAATATATTTATAAAAACAAAAAAGCTCATATAAGTTATATTGAACTAGAGAAAAACGGTCAATATTCTAATTCTAAAATTGTAATTGAAAACAAATATCATATGTCTTTTCCCTATTTATTTAATATTAACGAAAATTTATATATGATTCCAGAAACTTCTGAAAATAAGACTATTGAACTATACAAGTGCCTACATTTTCCAGATAAATGGAAACTTGAAAAAACTTTGATGGAAAATATAATAGCTGTCGATACTAATCTTTTCTATTACAACAATAAGTGGTGGCTTTTTACAAATATTAAAGAAATTGAAGGTGTATCAATATATGACGAATTATTTTTGTTTTATACCGACAATTTTAAATCTGGGCATTGGGTGCCACATCCAATGAATCCTATAATTTCAGACGTTAAATCTGCTAGACCAGCAGGACATATTTTTATTTATAACAATAATATCTACAGGCCAAGTCAAAATTGTTCTAAACGATATGGCTATGGTTTAAAATTAAATGAAATTGTTAAATTGAATGAGAATGAATACGCTGAAACAGAGATTCTCAATATTGAGCCTAGTTGGGGGAAGAGATATTTAGGGACACATACTTTGAATTATAAAAATGAGTTTACAATAATCGATGTCCTTAAAAAAAGAAGAAAAATCTTTTAATATCAAAAGAAATAAGTGAGGATTTAATGAAAATACTTTTTTTCAACTTTTCTTTACCCTATTTGCTCTCTGGTAAAGCTGAGTTTGAAGGGGGGATTGCTGTAGAATTCTTAAATTGGATAAGAGCATTTAAAAAGTTGAATCATGAAGTTGCATTATTAACCTGGAAAGGTGCAAAAGAAATAATTACTATTGATGAAAATATTGAAATTATTGAATGTTATGATAGGAATAAAGGGATTCCAAAACTTAGGACAATATATTTACAAATTCCATCTGTCATTAAAAATATTAATAAATACAATCCTGATTTTATTATTCAAGGGGGTGCAAATTTACATACTGCAATAATTGGTGTTAGTAGTAGAATCGCGAACAAAAAATTTATTCACCGAATTGCTAGTGATGCAGATGTTGATGATAGAACAAATTCTTTTATTAGAGGGTTTGAATTATTTTTCTATAAAAGAAGTAGATCGCTTGTTGACATTTTTAGTGTTCAAAATGAATATCAGCTAAAAATGTTGAAAAATGAATTTCCAAATAAAAAAATATTTAAGATTTATAATACAATAAATATTATTGAAAACATTAAAATTGAATCGAGAGCAGGAAGAAATTACATTGCCTGGGTTGGTCATTTCAGGAAAATTAAAAACCTAAATACACTATTGGAAATTTGTCTAAAATTTCCCAAAACCAAATTTAAAATTGCAGGTATTGCATACGATGATATTGATGAAAGTACAGGATCGGCTATTGAAGAAATGAAAAAATTAATGAATGTTGAATTTGTTGGTTATGTGAATAACTCAGAGATAAGGTTTTTTTTGGCAAAAGCTATATGTTTGTTAAACACTTCATTCCTAGAAGGTTTCTCTAACACATTTTTGGAATCATGGTCTGTTGGTACTCCTATTGTTACAACTCAAAAAGTAAATCCTGATAAAATTATCTCGAGATATAAAGTTGGTCTAGTTGCAGAAAACTTCGAAACTCTTCCAGCAGTATTGAATGATATAATTAAATTGGATCAGAATGATTATGAGCATCTGGCCAAAAGTTGTTATGATTATGTTGTAAATAACCATAACCCTATTACTTCTGCGAAAGATTTTATAGAAAAATTAAATTAGCTCCAAATTTTATTCAAAATCTATTTTTTTGGAGAAATTTCCCCTTCCTTATTTGAAAAATTACAAAATAATTATTCTAAAAGTTTTTAAGTGAAAAATGCTTTAAATAAACTTTTTGTCTGAATTCTTTCTCAATAGTAAAACCAGTCCTTTCAAGATTTCTTTTCGATTTTGCATTATTCTCTGATACAGTTATATAAATATTATCAATACCTTCTTCAACAAATTTTTTGATTCGATAGTTCAATGATTCTAAATGGTAGCCCTTATTTCTGAATATAGGATCGGTATATGCATCGTAAAGAAAAACATTTGATTTGGGAGCGGTATACGTAACTCCAACTTCTTTGAAATGATGAGAAATTTTATTCTTAACAGCCCAACTAAAATGGGCAAGTTTACTATCCTGAATAATAGTAAATAAAAACGAATTGTTTTCAAATCTACTTTGGGCTAATCTTACCAAATCTGTCTTTGATAGCCAAGGTATAGATTCTGTATAAAATAATAAATCAAAGTACTGCTGAACTCTTACATTATTTGTCTCAAAGTTTCGAATTTTGTCATAATTTTCTAAATTATACCTGTATAAGTAAATATGGTTACTTTGGTATAGCCATGAAAAGATTTTAGAAGGAATTTCATGAAACTCAATCTTTGAAATATTTTTTAGTTTCATCTTAAACCAATCAACTTTTTTCTTTACTAAATCTATATCAACGTGTATTTTTTTTACAAAATATTTAGTAAAATTTTTAATAAGAAAAATTATTTTACTATAAATATATTTAGTGAAGCTAAAATAAATTGTTAGTTGATAAATATCCTTGTAGGCATTGGCAAATTTTTCCTTGTTTGGGTCTAAACCAGGTGTCAAGTCTAGATATTTATAATTTTCTTCTACTAGTTTCTCAAGAAGTTTTAATAAAAGTAAGGTCCCCGGTGAATTTTTAGTTTCTAACGTGTTAAATGTGGGTACACTATAGAAAACTGTTTTATCATCAGAATCACCAATATGAAAAGCAATCGGTTCATTATTTAGTAAAAGTGCAGTAAAATGGACATTTTCAGGAAATGTCATTTTATTTAAATAGAATTCTTTTTTACATTTATCTTGATCAAAAGGGAAAATCCCATTTTTCAAAGCTTGTCTAAAATCATATTGTAACATAAGTTCTGGAAATAATTTTTTTGCCCTTTCTTTGGATGTTATATGTTCGAGGGTAAGTTCACCAATTTTATTGTATCTTTTTAATTTGGTTTTAACAGCAGAATTCTTTTTAATTTTATTTAAACGATCTAAACTATCTAGATTCACATATGGTGAACGATCATGAACTTGTTTTGTAAATATTCTATGAGTTCTTAATTCTTCTGGATCAAACCATTCACTTTTAAACTCTGGAGGAAGCCAACGCCATGTCCAGGTTTTGTGTTTAATATAATTACGTACATTTTTAAGAAATGCAATAAAAAAAGCACTCTCAAAATTTTTTCTTGCAATCCAACCATGATATTCAGCTTGATGAGCTCCAGCGTGAACAATTGAATTATTTTTTTTTGAATTTGCTAAAAAGATAAGTCCAATGAGTTCCGAATCAGATTTACCAATAATAATTAAAGGTTCATATTCACTAGCATAAGTTGAATACCAATTAATTACAAAATTTGGTGATTGGAAAAAAGTTTTACATTCACACTCAAAGTAGAAATTTTTCCAATTATTAATATTCTCAGAACTATTTAATGCTTGAATAGCTTTAGAGCCTTCTAAAATATCAATATTGATAGACATCACTGATCCTTAGGATTTAATAATATAAAAATAGGCAAGAATGCATAAATTAATTTGCTTATTAATTTGAGAAAATAATATAGATATAATTTATTACCATAAATTGGTACTGTCGAAATACTTTGATAAAATTTTACAAAGAATCATATTTAATTTAATTATTTCATTTTCTTTTTCTATTCTCAAAATATTTCAATTTGATACGATAGTTCTATTATGAATCAATTTTTAGTAAGTTATTCCAAATTAATACAGACTTTTTTATAATTTGATACACTTAAAATAATTATTTGAAATTATTCGCAATTTATAACTATTTCTAATTCTAGGAAATTTGGGTTAGTAAATAAAGTCTATTTAAATGTGGATATTATGGCGAAGCTTTATATCATAATTAAAGAGTAGTTTAATAATGTTAAAAGTATTAGTAACAGGTGCGGCAGGTTTTGTTGGTTATCATATTTCTCAAATACTTTGTGGTATTGACTATAGTATTATAGGATTAGATAACTTAAATAATTATTATGATGTTAATTTGAAGAATGCAAGATTAAAAAACTTGAAAAAGAAGAAATTTGTTTTTGAAAAGATTGATTTAACAGAGAGAAACAAAATATTCAACCTATTCGAAAAGGAAAAATTCGATTATGTAATCCATTTGGCAGCACAAGCGGGGGTCAGATATTCAATTGAAAATCCTTATACATATATTGATAGTAATATTGTTGGATTCATTAACATTCTTGAAGCATGTAGAAATTTTCCGGTTAAACATTTGATATATGCCTCGTCAAGTTCGGTTTATGGTTCTAACGTAAAACAGCCATTTTCTGAAGAAGATAATGTAGACCATCCGGTATCACTTTATGCCGCTACTAAAAAGAGTAATGAGTTAATGGCCCATACCTATTCAAGTCTCTATAAAATCCCAACAACTGGGTTAAGATTCTTTACAGTCTATGGTCCATGGGGAAGACCGGATATGGCTTATTTTTCATTTACTAAAAATATATTCGAAAATAAACCAATTAAAATCTTTAACAATGGCAATCTTGAACGAGATTTCACCTATATCGATGATATTATTGATGGAATTGTTAAGTTGATTAATAAACCTCCACAAGAAAACTCCGAGTGGGATAGATTAAAAGCAAATCCAGCCACAAGTTTTGCTCCTTATGAAATTTTTAATATTGGTAATAATAAACCCATTAAATTGCTGGATTTTATAAACGTTTTAGAAAAATGTATCGGAAAAGAAGCCATTAAAGAATATGTGCCAATGCAAGAGGGTGATGTTTATTCAACATATGCAGATATAAGCTCATTGAACCACTCTACCGGTTTTCAACCCTCAACAAGTATTGAGGAAGGATTAAAGCAATTTGTACGTTGGTACATAGAATTCTATAAAAAATAAAAATCACATGTATTCATAATTCAATCAATATAATTTTTGAAAAATACTATAAATCCAAAACGAATTTTATTCCATTACATGTTGGGCATTCCAACCGGTGGTTCAGATAATAGCCTTTATAACCATTTAATTAATTTAGATCGTTCTCTATTCGAGCCTATCGTAATTTTTACTCAAGGAAGCTTTCATTCAGAGAAATTGAAAAATTTAGGGATTCAAATTCTTATTAAGAGTGTTCCAAAAGTAAAAAAGAATAAAATTAAAAAGAAAGAATCAGCAAATAGCGATACTTTTTCTAATAAAGATAAAATAGGATTTATCAATTATTTAAAAATTCGGTTTGGAAGAGAAATTAAAGCTATCTGGAAAGCAATTCCAGAAATAATATTTGTAATTAAACTGATTCACCAATATAAAATAGATATTCTTCATACAAATTTTAATTTATCAGCCAGCAGAGGAGCAGTTATAGCGGGTATTTTATCAAGAATTCCTATCATTGTGCATAATAGAGGTCTATCAAACCTTTTAAAAATTGATATATTCATTTCAAGATTTGTTGAGAAAATAATTTGCATATCTGATTTTGTTAAAAGAGAATATACTGAGAAAGGAATTCAAGAAAAGAAATGTATAGTAATTTCTAATGGCGTTGATACCGATAGTTTCAAACCGTTGAAGAACATAGGTAATGATAAATTATTAATAGTTTCTATTGGTCGTTTTGAAAAATGGAAAGGGCAGGAGATTTTCATTAAAGCAGCTGCAGCATTGTTAGAAAAATATGGGAATTTGGAATTTTGGTTGATTGGAGATGGATCTGAGAGAGGTAATCTTGAATCCCAAATCGCTTCGTTTGAAATATCTGATGAAGTGAAAATTATCGGGCCTGTCAGTAACACTAATGAATATTTACAAAAGGCAGATATTTTTGTTCATACTTCAATTGAACCAGAACCTTTTGGTAGAGTTATAATTGAAGCAATGTCTTGTGGCTTGCCTGTAATTGCGACAAAAATTGGAGGTCCATTAGAAATTATAAATGATAGAGAAGATGGAGTTTTAATCCCTCCAAATGATGTTGTTGAATTAATTAAAGTTCTTGAAATGTTAATAACTCAATCTACTTTAAGAAAAAAGATCTCTTTAGGTGCCAGATCAAAAATAAAATCAAAATTCTCAATTAAAACTACGACAACCAGAATTCAAGAATATTATCAAGTAAATAATATTCATGGCATAGAATAAAATAAACATCAAATTAAAACAGATAAATAAGTGGAAATTTTATTATATATAATGATTAGCTTAGTATCGTTAGCTACTCTTTTCTTAATAGTTGAGCGACCATACTATATTGTAGCAATTCTTGTTTTTTTAACTTTTTATGTTTTTAATATTGAAACGCCACTTCCTATAGATGTAAGAGGTATCTTAATTCTAATTTTATTTTTAAGACTTTGCTTATTTGATAAAGATAATCTTGAACTAGTCTTTAATAAGTTGTTCTTAAATATGTTTTTTTGGTTAATATTGATATTTTTATTTGCAGAATTATTAGTACCTATTGCTACCAGCGGAAAGATTTTTGGTACTTTAAAAGAAATCATTCTTTCAATTGTCGTTTTAATATTAGGTTTTATTACATTAAGTAATGAGCAAGGAAGAATGGCTTTCTTATTTGGAATATTATCGGCTGGAATTTTAAGTTCTTTTGATATTTTTTTTACCTTCACTTTTTTTAGAGATCTTGATATTGTCAGTATACTAGATTTATTAAGCGGGAATCAAGTAATTCTTAATCATAATTATCCTGGCTTTTTAGCAGGTGTCTGCTTTAGTTTATGTTTATACTTTGGGAGGCATATAAGTTTAATCGGTTTGTTCTTGTACTAGTTGCGATTGATTTTATCCGCGGGAATCCTTTTATCAACTTCCCGAAGTACTTGTCTAGCAATATTTCTAATTTTTATACTATTGAATTTTGTTGAAAAAGATTTACGCACTAGATTTCAGAATAATCATTTTTATCAGGATTCGCATTATTTCTTTAATTGTTGGACTTTTTATGATTTATGAATTCGGGATTTTATCTAAAGAATTACAAACATTTTTCCGGAAAATTTTATTATAGACTTTAGAAGAACCGCTTGAAGCTTTTGGTAGCTGAAGAAGCCGGTTTTAATCCATATACCGGTGAAAGACTAGGAGGTAGTGTAAAATTCCGTTCTGAAAAATGGGCTAAAGATCTAGATAAATTTTTTAATAAAGATATGTCTACTCAAATTCTTGGGTTTAGGTCCAGGAGGATACTCAAAAATTTCAGAAAAAGTTTATCGTACTTCAGGAAACGTTCGATATCAATTGGCAACACATAATGGCTACTTAATAATAATGTTTGAAAGGGGATATTTTGGACTAATTCTTTATTTAATAATATTAGCTAGTTTAAGTTTAAAATATGCTAAAGTTTCATTCACAAATTCCAATAAAAATGCCAGTACTTTATCTTATTCTTATGGTTGCAATTTACTCATTTGGTCAAAACTCTGAGTTAACAAGTAGATTTATGTATTTGGCATTTGGGGGGCTTTTAGTCCAATCTAAATCTTGGCTACAACGACATTGAAGAAACTTAGTAAAATGGATTTAATCAATACTACTATAATTTGTCAGACTAAACACATAATAATCTCTTACCCTTGAATAAAAATAAAGCAAAAATCATTTGGCTCACTCCAGAATTTCCAAGTGATGAAAATGATACTAAAGGTATCTATTTATACAGAACAGTAAAGGAGTTATCAAAACATTATAATATTACTGTTTTAAGTCTATATCCGGCAGCACCTCCAATTATAGAAATGATGAAGTATTGGAAGGATAGAAAAAAGATTTATCAAAACTGGAAGTTAAATTATTCTAATAATGGTTTACAATTTGCCGAATTCGAAAATCTACAAATATTCTATCTAAGATATTTTAGATTGCCTAGAGGTAAGTTTCATCATGTAGAAGGGTGGTTCGCATATTTTCAAGCAAAAAAAATAATTAATAATCTTATTGACCCAAAAACAATTATTCATGCTAATTGGATATTTCCTGCTGGAACTTTGGCGAGGATTATTTCTAAAAAATATAATGTGCCTTATTTGATATCCCTAATGGGTAGTGATGTAAAAAGGTTGGAAAAAGGAACTACATTTTGGAAATTTGCAAAAAAATTATTGCTTGATGCGAATAAAGTTGCGGCAGTGACTGATGATTTATTCGAGCATTGTAAGAGTTTAGATATAAATATTGGAAACAATAATAAAATCTTAATTGATAATATTTACGAGACAGATAAGTTTGTTATTAAAGATCGTGCACAAATTAGAAATTTACTTGGCTTAGAAAATAGTAAAAAATATATTTTATTTGCAGGTGGTTTAGTCCCAGTCAAAAATGTAGATATTTTGATCGAAGCTTTCTTTAAAATTAGCCAGCAACTTTCCAATGCTAATCTTATTATTGCGGGCTCTGGATCAGAAGAAGGAATTCTTAAAAGATTGGTAGAAGAATTGAACATACAAAACAAGGTTCAATTTGTTGGCGTATTAAATAGTGAGAAGATAATCGCATATTATAATGCTTCAGACATTTTATGTTTACCAAGTAAAAGTGAAGGGCTGCCAAATGTAATAGTTGAAGCAATGTTTTGTGGCACCCCAGTTGTCGCTTCTAAAGTTGGCGGAATACCGTCTATAGTTATTGAGGGTGTGAATGGTTATTTAGTTAACCCCAATTCTTCGATTGATCTCTCTGAAAGATTATTATTAGGTTTAAAAGAGAATTGGCAAAGAGAAAAAATTAGGAGTAGTATTTCACATTTATCATCAGATAATGTATTAATTAAATATAGAGAACTTTACAATAGCATATTGGAAAATTAACCAAATGAGCAACAAACCTAATATATTAATGCTTCTTGATAATGCCTATAATCCTGATTTACGGGTACAGAAGGAGATAAATTCAATAATTAAATTAGGTTTTAGTATTAATTTGTACTGTTGGGATCAAGAGGGCTTGCTTAAAGAAGAAGAAGATTATGATGATTTTTCTATTAAAAGAATAAGAGTTCTCTCAGAAAAACAAAAAGGGTTAAGAAAAATTTTTGATCTTTTACAGTTTATGAAAGCTTCTATTTATAAAGTTAAAAAAAATCATCTGAACTACAATTTTATTTATGCTCATGATTTGCTAATGTTACCTTTAGCTTTATATTTTAAGAAAAAATATAAAGCACCCTTGATTTACGATGCTCATGAAATTTACCATTTAATGGAATGGGAAAAATATCCATCTTTTCTTAGGGAATTTATTTTTTTGATAGAAAAAAGGTTACTTAAACATATTGATCAGTTAATTGTTGTTAATAAAAAAAGACAAGAATTCTATTCAGATTATTATACTAAAAATGAAATACAGATTATTGGTAATTGGTATGACCCGTATAAAGGTGAGAATGTAAGTCTGAGAGAAATGTATAACATTCCGAATGATCATGTATTATTAAGTTACTTTGGCGTAATTAATTTTGATGAACGACCAATTAATAAAATTATCGATAAGTTAATAGACCTTGAAAATGTTCATTTTTTTATTGCCGGCGTAGGTAAACATGATAAGACAATTGCAGATATTGCAGTAAAAAATGATAGAGTCTATTACTTAGGATGGCAAAAAAATATTAGGCAATACTTAATGGATATTGACTTGATTATCTATTACTTAAATGATAAACGTAAATATTTTGAATACACAGCTCCTAATACTCTTTATTTAGCTCTTTCGCATGACATACCACTAATTACGAATGTTCCCGGCGAATCTGAAGAATTAATAAATAATTATAATATTGGATATTTTATAAAAAATATTGAAGATTTGAATAATATTGTGGATTTTAAAAAAGATTCAGAGTCTTACTTAGACAAAAAAAAATCAATCTTAAGAATAAATAATAAATTTGAATGGTTTGAAAATGAAAAAAAATACAGGGAAATATTTAAATCATTTGAAGCAGAATAGGCAATAAAAATTATATTCAGTCAACAGACTATGAAAAATAAAAAGGCTTGTTTAATATCTAAATTTATTTTTGATAATGATACTCGACTTCAGCAGCAAGTAACAATTTTAGTAGAGAATGATTTCGATGTTAATGTAATCTGTTATCTAGAAAATGAGAAAGATATTAAATTTAATGAAAAAGTAACAATACATGGAGTTTCTAATTTAGGAGATAAAGACAGTTTACTAAAATATATTTGGAATACTATAAAATTTATCGTTCCAGCTTTTGTTAAATTGCAAAAACTTAGCTTTTTAAAGAAATTTGACATTATTATTGTTCATACTTTGCCAGAATTAATGGTTTTTATTGCCTTTTTTCAAAAACTTTTCGGCACAAAACTTATACTTGATGTACGAGATACATCGGTAGAGCTTTTTGATTCAAAGTGGAAAAACGGTAATTGGAATATTTTAAGAAAAATAATAATAATTCTTTCAAATATATCATGTCGATTTGCAGATAAAATAATTGTTGCCAGTCCTGGATTTAAGGAAAAATTATTGGAAAGAAATATTCCGGAGGATAAAATAACAATAATTTATAATTCGGCAGACAATTCAACATTTCATTTTGATAATGAAAGAAAATTTGAAAAAATAAAATCGGGATTGAATATTATTTATCATGGTTCAATTGCTGAAAGGTTTGGTATCGCGATTGCTATTGAAGCTTGGAGTAAAGTTATTAGCAATATTCCAAACTCCAAATTTAACATTTATGGTTTCTATGATGAAGAGTATAAAAAATTTCTCCAAAAAAAAATAAAAAAATATGGGTTAGAAAATTCAGTGATTTTAAACAATCGAGAAAGTCTTGAAAATATCTATAAACTTATAAAAAATGCAGATATAGGTATAGTGCCATATAAGGATGATTTTTTTATGCAATTAGCATTTTCAACAAAATTATTTGAATATGTTCTATCTGGTATACCAGTTGTAACTTCGCGTTTGAGGCCAGCCCAGTTAATATTCCCAGAAGATAGTATCTTCTATGTAAAACCGAATAATGCTGAAGAGTTAGCTGAAAAAATAGTATTTTTATGTGAAAATCCAGAAGAAAGAAAAATTAGAGTTAAAAAAGCATACAATAGTTATTTGAAAATATCATCGGATGTTATGAAAGAACGATATTTGAGTATTATTGAAAAGCCTTTATAAATGTATATTTTGATAACTTTCATTTAATTATTTTTAGATTTGTTACTCGTAATCCAACCCTTATTCTTACAATAATTTAATTCTATGAACCAATTAATTGCCCCCAAGTTTTTTTTAATTGACGCTCATATTCATATACATGGATCTTTTGATTTAGTTACTTTTTTCAATTCCGCTAAATCCAATTTTTTAAGTCAATCTCAAAAATTAGGAGTTAATTCATCCCAATCAGTGCTTTGTTTAACAGAATCTCATAAAGTAGATTTTTTTAAAAAATTAAAACAAAAGTGTCAGAAAAAAGAGAAAATTGGTTCGTGGGAAATCAGCTTGACCCTAAATAAAAATACACTGTGTCTTACTGACGAGAATAATTATCAACTTTTCCTAATTGCGGGCAGACAAATTGTAACGAAGGAAAAACTAGAAGTTTTAGGTCTTGGCCTTATTGAGGATCAGGAAGATGGAAAGCCAATTGATGAAGCGATTCAATTTGTTATAGATAAAAATTCAATCCCAGTAATCCCTTGGGGAGTTGGTAAATGGTTTGGTAATAGAAAAAAAATTGTTGAAAATTTAGTACAGAATAATAAATTTCCTATCTATTTGGGAGATAATGGAAATCGTCCTTTTTTCTGGAATAAACCTAAAATTTTTAAGGTCAGCATCGAAAAAAGAAATACTCAATATTCCAGGCAGTGATCCATTGCCATTTGATAATGGTGTTAATAAACCAGGTAGTTTTGGTTTTATTTTAGATGGAATTTTAGATATTGAAAAACCTTTCGATAGTTTATATGAAAAAATTTCTTCTACTAAAGAACAATTTGCAACTTACGGTAGGCTAGAATCGTTATTCAATTTTTTAAGGAATCAAGCTTCAATGCAGATTGTAAAAAGAAATAGAAAATAATATGAAAACTCTAGTAATCGCTCCACAACCTTTCTTCTCTCCAAGAGGCACACCGTTTAGTGTATATTATAGAACTATGATAAGCTCTGAACTCGGCGTAAAAATGGATTTTCTAACTTATGGTGAAGGTGAAGAAGTTGATATTCCAAATGTGAACTTTATAAGAATTCCTAGATTTAAATTCTTGGGTAATGTAAAAATTGGTCCATCCCCTTTAAAATTATTTTTAGATATTTTCATATTCACAAAGATGTTTTGGCTTCTTATTAAAAATAAATATGATGTTGTACATGCTCATGAAGAAGCTGTTTTTATGGCATATTTTCTTAAGCCAATTTTTAAGTATAAGTTAATTTATGATATGCATTCAAGCCTTACCCAGCAATTAACAAATTTTCAATTTACCACAAGTAAGTTGATAATTAATACCTTTAAAAAACTGGAAGATAATTGCCTGCATTCAGCTGAAGCAGTTATTACTATTTGTCCGGATTTAAGAGATTATGTTAATACTATAATTACTAATAAAGAAAAACACTTCTTAATTGAGAATTCTATTTTTGATCCGGTAAAAAAGAAGAACACTGTGAAAAATAATATTGACGATAAAATAGATTTTAATATTGATGAGTTTGTGAAAGATGACGAACAGCTTTTAGTTTATGCAGGAACCTTAGAGAAATACCAAGGAATTGATATTTTAGTAAATTCCATGAAGTATGTTACAGAAGAAAATAATAAGGTAAAATTATTAATTGCGGGTGGTACACAAGAACAAGTTAATGAATACAGTAAGTTATCGAAAAATTTAGGTATTGAAAGTTATATTAAATTTACTGGTCGAGTTCCACAGCAGTTTGCAAAAGAATTTACGGCTAAAGCAGATATTTTACTTTCACCAAGAAGCGATGGAACTAATACACCATTAAAAATTTACGAACAATTAGCTTCTGGCAAACCATTGGTAGCAACAAGAATCTATTCACACACTCAAGTTCTAACTGAAGATGTAGCATTCTTAGTTGATCCAACTCCAAAAGATATGGCAAAAGGAATAATTTTATCATTAAATGAAAAAGAATTAGTTAAACAGAAAGTTGAAAGTGCGATGAATCTTTACGAAAATGAATATTCAAGAACAGTCTATACCTCTAAGCTTAAAAGATTATTGGAGACATTATAGATGTGCGGAATTGCCGGTGTTGTTTCTTTCCAAAATAATCCAACAATCTCTAATGATAAACTGAAAGCAATGGTAGATACTCTTTACCATAGGGGGCCTGATGAAGCTGGCATGGCTATTCATGGAAATGCTGCTTTGGGTATGAGAAGACTTTCAATAATTGATTTAAGCGGGGGAAGTCAGCCGATTTATAACGAAGATAAATCAATCTGGACTGTTTTCAATGGTGAAATCTATAATTTTCCGGATCTTAAAAAGGAACTGACCGACAAAGGTCACATCTTTAAGACTAATTCAGATACAGAAGTAATTGTCCATGGTTATGAAGAATGGGGGAATGATTTTCCGAAACACCTTAATGGGATGTTTGCAATTGCCCTGCATGATCAAAATAGAAACAAATTTTTTTTAGTTAGAGATCATATTGGAATTAAGCCGGTTTATTATTCATTTTCAAACAAAAGAATTGTTTTTGGTTCAGAGATTAAGGCAATCTTAGAAAGCAATTTAGTTGAGAAAGAACTAAACATGGACGCTTTAGGAGAATTTCTTTCATGGGAATATATACCTGGAGAATCAACCTTAATAAGATCAATTAATAAATTAGAGCCGGGTAAATTTCTAGAAATTGATATTTCAAATCCAAAATGTAACCCGCAAGAATATTGGGATGTTCCCTTTTACACTAATTCGTCAAGCAATTTATCTGAAGCAGAATGGATTGAAAAAATAGATTGGCAAATTCAGAAATCTACTAAAATGCAAATGATAAGTGATGTGCCTCTCGGTGCATTCCTTTCAGGGGGAGTTGATTCCTCACTTATTGCAGCTTCAATGGGAAGTGTGAAAACATTCAGTATTGGTTTTGATGATCCGACATATAATGAATTAGGCTGGGCACGAAAAGTTGCAGATCATTTAGGAGTTGATCATAAAGATGAAATTATCAAGCCGGATGTTTTAGATTTATTTAATCACCTTATGCAATTTATGGATGACCCAATTGGGGATTTTTCAATTTTTCCAACATATTTAGTTTCCAGGTTAGCAAGAAAACACGTTACAGTAAGTTTAAGCGGTGATGGTGGCGATGAATTATTCGGCGGTTATGAAACTTATCTTGCAAATCATAAAGCAAATCAATTTCAAAAAATTCCTTCTTTCTTAAGAAAAGGAATGATTGAACCAGTTATAAATTCAATAAATCCTACAGCAAAGAAAAAAGGTCTGATAAATAAGTCAAAAAGATTCATTGAAGGATTTCAATATGAAAATGAACTTTCTCATGCGCGTTGGAGATTATTTATTGGAGATGCAGTAAAACAAAATTTATTTTCACAAGATGCTTTCAGCAATATTAAAATAAATTCAGCTGATCATATTATTAAATTATTTAACAAAGCCGGTGATAGAGGCGAATTAAATAGAAGTCTATATGTTGATGTGAAAAGTTATTTGGTTGATAATATTCTAACCAAAGTTGATAGAATGTCTATGGCAGTTTCATTGGAAGCAAGAGTTCCTTATTTAGATCCGGATGTTGTAGATCTAGCGTTTCAAGTGCCGGAAAGCTTGAAGACGAATTCGAACACAACAAAAATTATTCTAAAGAAAGTTGCGGCTAAACACGTTCCAAATGAATGTATTTATCGTCCAAAAGAAGGATTTTCAATTCCTATAAAAAATTGGCTGAATAATGAATTTAAACCGCTAATGAGTGATTTACTTGATGAACAAAAAATTAAATCTGAAGGAATTTTTAATCCAACAATGATTAAAAACTTAAAGGATGAACATCACTCCGGAACTGCTAATCACAGTCATATTTTATGGGCTCTTATTGTATTTCATGATTGGAAAAATAGATGGTTGGTTTAAAATTAAAATAAATTTAATTTAGATAGAGAAATGAAAAGAGATATTAAAAAAGCACTAGATCAAGATTACGATATTATAATTATTGGCGGCGGATTTTACGGTGTTATGTTAGCATACGAATCATCATGCAGAGGTTTACAGACTTTATTATTAGAAAAAAATGATTTTGGTTCAGCAACGAGTTTTAACAGTTTAAGAATTGTGCACGGGGGCTTAAGATATTTACAATCATTGGATCTTCATAGATTTAAGGAATCTGTTGGGGAAAGAAAATGGTTCCTAAAGCACTTTCCGAATCTAACTCGGCCGATATCATGCCTTATGCCTCTTTACAACAAAGGCTTACAAAGAAACTCAATAATGTGGGCTGCACTAAATCTTAATGACTTGCTCTCATTGACTCGCAATAAAAGGGTGAGTGAAGAAAATAATTTGCTTAATGGAAAAGTTATCTCTAAGAAAAAGGTGCAAGAAATATTCCCCCAAGTTGATACTAATGAACTAAAAGGCGGTGCAATTTGGAATGATGGTACTATGGATGATTCGCAAATTGTAATAATGGAAATTCTTAAAACAGCAGCAGCAAATGGTTGTACTCCAATCAACTATGTTGAAGTAAAAGATATTCTGGTTTCTGAGAATAAAGTTAATGGTGTAATTGCCTATGATAAAGAAACCGAACAAACAATTCACTTTAAATCACCTTTAGTTATCAATTCAACCGGTCCTTGGAGTAGAGAATTAGCGAAAAAAATTGATAAAGATTTTGATGATTTATTTAAGTATTCAATAGCTTGGAATATTCTATTTGATACTGATGCTTTATCAGATCATGCACTTGCTATTACTCCCCCAAAAGATAATGCGAAAGCTTATTTTCTAAGACCATGGAAGGGGAAATTATTTGCCGGTACTACTCATGAGCCTTGGAATGGTGTAGAGGATATTCCAATTCCAACAGATGAATCAATTAATAATTTTATTGATGATCTAAATTTATCAATACCAAATCTAAATTTAACAAAAGATAAGATATTGCAAATTTATTCCGGATTGCTGCCTGCAAAAGAGCAAGGCAGTAATGAAATAGCTGTACGTGAAATCATTATTGAGCATGCTGAGTATGGTGGCCCCCGAGGATTGTATAGTCTATCGGGAGTTAAACTAACCACCTCTAGACTTGTTGCTGATAAAGTATTAAATAACATATTAGATAATAACATTACTAAAAATGAACTTGAATTTGACAAGAAATCAAATTGTGAACTTGGTATTTTCCCTTATAATTGGGATATAAAAGATGAGGAAATTAAGAAAACAATAAGACTAAAAATTGAGAGCGAATCAGTTGTTCACTTGGACGACTTAATTTTAAGACGCACAACTTTAGGTGATAATCCATTAAATGCACTTAAGTATGCTGAAGAAATATCCGGTTTATTCAATTGGGACAGCAACAAAATTAAAATTGAAGTTGAAAGATTAAAAAATTACTATGTAAAACGAGGTTTGGTTGTTAAAGAAAATGAAGGAGTGGAAGTTTAATGAAGGCATTAGTAACTGGAGCCAACGGTTTTACAAGTAGTTATTTAGTTAGAAATCTTTTGAACAAGGGATACTCAGTTAAAGGTCTTGTTAGAAAATCAAGCAAATTAGAATTACTAAAAGATTTGGAAATTGAATTGGCTTATGTTGATTTAGCTATAGATGAAATCTCGGATGATATTATGAATGATATCGATGTTGTATATCATGTTGGTGCAGCTTACAGAACAGAAGGTGTCCCTCAAAAATATTTTTGGGATGTTAATGTTGAAGGAACGAGGAAATTATTAGTTGCAGCAAAGAAAGCCAAAGTTAAAAAATTTGTACACTGCAGCACGGTAGGTGTACAAGGCGAAATCAAAAATCCTCCGGCAAAGGAAACTCACCCAGATAATCCTGGCGACTATTACCAAGAATCAAAATTAGACGGTGAAAAATTAGCATTGAAGTTTTTCAAAGAAGAAGAATTAAGTGGAACAGTTGTAAGACCGGTAGGAATTTACGGACCAGGGGATACAAGATTTTTGAAACTTTTCAAGATGATTAATAATGGTAAATTCAAAATGATTGGTAATGGAGAAGTCCTTTACCATTTAACGTATGTTGAAGACTTAGTGGAGGGGTTTGTTTTAGCCGGAGAAAGTGAAAAAGCAAATAATGAAATATTCACCATTGGCGGAGACGGGTATTTAACTCTTAATGAACTAGTGGCTAAAATCGCGAAAATATTGGATAAATCAGTCTCAAAAATTAAAATACCGGTTTGGCCGGTTTGGACTGCAGGAGCTCTTTGCGAATTGATTTGCAAACCATTAGGTATATCTCCTCCAATTTTTAGAAGAAGAATAGAATTCTTTGTCAAAGACAGAGCGTTCGATATAACAAAAGCAAGAACGATGCTAAATTATAATCCTAAAGTTGATCTTGATGAAGGATTAAAAAGAACAGCAGAGTGGTATAAAGAGAATAATCTTTTATAAAATTTTTAGAATAACAATGGAGTAACTGAACTGATGAAAAGAGTAACAGTTTTAGGAAATTTTTCCGGTAGAAATGCCGGGGATAATGCAATCTTAGGAAATTTGCTGGATGATATCACAGAAAAATATTCCAATATTAAGTTTTTAATTCCTACTTGGAGTGTTGGTTTTGTAAATAAACATTTTGGCCATCATGATATTAAAGCAATGGGATTGAAACCTTGGAATATGGCGTTCAAAATTTTGGGATATCCTACTTATAAATCAATGATTGATACTGATCTAATTTTAATTACCGATAATATTCTCTTCGATAGAAAATATTTTAATCCTTTATTCAATTATCTCTCCACTATTGCTTTGTTTGCTCCAATGTCTAAGAAAAGGAACATTCCAATTCTTCCATACAATGCAAGTTTAGGTCCAATCACAACTGATAGAGGTCGGATTGCGATGCAAAAAATCTTAGATGCTAGTCCTTATCTGAGTGTAAGAGATCAGCAATCAAAAGATATGTTGGATAATAATAAGCTAAAATATAAAAAAATTATCGATGGAGCTGATTGTGCAATAAATACAAAGATAATTGATGACAGTAGAATTGATCAGATTGCAAAGGGATGAAGGTCTCTTTAATAATCCAAATGGTACTCTGAGTTTTAACATTAATGCCTATATAGATTCATGGCAAAAACTAATGGAAGGGGGAGAGGGGTTTGGACGTGAAAAATTTGTTGAACTCATTGCTAAGACTTTAGATACAATTATTGAGGATTTGAATGTTGATATTATGTTTACTGTAACACAGGTTATGGATATTACTATAACAAATGAAGTGCTAGCAAAAGTTAATAACAGAGAAAAAATAACTGTTATTGCAAACGCAAAATACACCTATCAAGAAATTACAAGTTTGTTAAGCAAATGCGGATTGCATGTCGGAATGAGAACTCATTCATTAATTCTATCATCAGCTGCATTCACACCAATGATCACAATAAACGCATATCCAAAATCTGGAGGATATGTAAGAACAATAGGACAGGGTGATTGGATAATTGATTTTGAAGATATGAATTTAGAGAACCTGATGAAAATGATTAAATCCGGTTGGGAAAAACGAGTAGAGACAAAAGAAAAAATGATTCCTCAAGTCAAAAGTGAACAGCAAAAAGCAAAAGATGTAGTTAATCTTGTTGGAGAATTATTAGGCTTATAATTTCTTCTTAAATTGAGAAATCTAAAATGGAAAATCAAAAAGAAAATCAAAATCTAAGTTTTCATCAATTTTCTGATGATAAATCTTCACCCTTAAAGAAGTATCAAGATTTAATAATTGGAAATAGAAAACTATCTAATTTATTTTATTATGAGTTGTTTACATTCCTTTTTATGAATATGCCTTCTCTTCCTGGATTATTTTTGAGGCAAAAAACTTATAAAACTTTATTTAAAGGTCTTGGAAGAGGAACTACAATAGGAATAGGAGTTTCACTGAAACAACCGAAAAAAGTTAATATTGGGAAAAACTGTATTATTGATGATTTTGTGCATATTAGTGCTAGGGGAGACGATTCGAGCAGTATTAATATACACGATAAAGTTTTTGTCGGTAGATCAACGGAACTCAAACTAAGAAATGGACAAATAAATATTGCCCCAAATTCTAGCATTGGAAGTAGTTGTAGAATAGCTACAACAGATGGAATTGTGAATATTGGTGAATATGTTTTTATGGCGGCCTATTGTTATATAGGTGGAGGAAATCATAAATCTGATCGAACAGATATTCCTATTGCACACCAAGGTTTCGAAAGTAAAGGTGGAGTGAATATTGGTGATGATGTTTGGATAGGAGCAAATTGTGTAATTGCAGATGGTGTAACAATTGGGAAGGGTTCTATTATTGGAGCTAGTTCTTTAGTGACTAAAGATATACCAGAATATTCTATTGCTTTTGGCTCTCCGGCAAAAGTAGTTAAATCAAGAAAATAGAAATTAACAAATATGAAGAAAAAAATAAATTTTCTTATTAGAATAATTGTAACGATTATGCTTATTAGTTTTGCTTCCTATAAAGCTGATTTATTAAACGAAGCAGGGCGTGAAAAGTTTTTAAATTTGATGACAAATATTAGGTGGGGATATGTTATCCTTTCTTTTGGCTTAATGTTTGTACTAAATTTTGTTAGTTCCCTTAAGTGGAATATGTTACTTTCTTCAAGAAAAATAATTGTCAAGATTTGGCGAATTTATGCGTACTACAATATTGGAAAGTTTTTCTCACTTATTTTGCCGACAAGTATGGGTGGAGATGTTGTTCGTGTTTTTAAGCTTGGCAAATACACAGGTAAAAAACACTCAGCTGCGGCTTCTGTTATTATTGAAAGGTTTACTGGATTACTAGTTCTATTACTTTTTACAATAGTTGCAGTTGTTGTAAACTTAAAGATATTTAATCAAATATGGTTATCCATTGCCTTGATAATTGCCTCTTTTGCTCTAGGGCTGGTGATTTGGATTGTCGTTGACTCACGTGTCTTTATTTTCTTTGATAAAACATTTTCTAAATTCAAACTAATTGCCAAAATATTCTTAAAAATAGAAAAAATTCGCAAGACACTTGTTGAATTTAAATCTAATAGTAAAGCAATGTACTGGGCAATCTTTTTCTCAATTATATTCCAAATTTTAGCAGTTATAAACGTTTGGGTTTCAGCTAAAGCATTCAGTGATGAACTAGATTTTATAACTTGTTTGGTGGCTGTACCGGTGATTATGTTTATCACAAATATTCCATTTTCAATTGGGGGAATTGGTTTAATGGAATTTGGATATGTTTATACATTATCTCTATTTGGGATCTCTCCATCATTGGCAATTTCAACTGCATTATTAATTAGAGCAAAAGGAATTATTGACGCCCTAATTGGTGGCATGCTTTTTGCATTCTTAGACAAAGATAGATCCTTAGTCCAAGAAATAAAGTTTGATAATGTACAGTAAAGCCAGATTCCAAAATTCAATTTTATTGAAATAAAAAATTATTATGAAATTTAAAATATTACTAAATATTTTTGCTTTTACAGTGGCTGTATTTGCGCAAAATAAACAAATACAGGTAATTTCTCCAAACGGAGGGGAAGTTCTAAAACAAAATTTACAATATTCAATAAGTTGGAATGCTGTAAATTTAGAAAGAGTATCTATTTTTTACAGTATTTCTCCAAACAATGATTGGATAAAAATAGTAGAAAATATCGATAGTCAATTAGGCAGTTATAGCTGGAGAAGTCCTAGTACATCAACAAATACTCTAAAGATTAAAATAGAATCAAGTTTTGATCCAAATATTTATGATATTTCGGATAATTATTCTTCAATTTCATTCTCTTTAAATAAAAACTATTCTCAACAGAATCTTGAGGGAAATAATTTTAAAATTTTGCCCTTAGGTAATTCGATTACTTTTGATAATAGAAGAAATGATTTTCGAGTCGTAGAAGATAAAATTGGTTATCGATACCCGTTATATAATCTATTGAAACAGAATGGGTATAACTTTGAGTTTATTGGAAGTGAGCATGCAGGTAGTAATTTCTTCTCACCTGAAGTTGAGTATGATGCAAATGCAGGATTTCCTGGGATACGTGATGATCAGTTGTTTACTCTTTTATCAACTGGTATTCGTATACAGCCATTTTATGGTATAAATGATACCATTACCGAAGGGGCTTATTTAAATACATATCAGCCGGATATTATTTTGTTACATATAGGTACAAATGGAAATGATTTGTCCGGGGGGACAAGTGCAGATGATGTAAAAAATATTTTAGATGAGATCGATAAATTTGAAAATACTCAAAGTAGAGAAGTAACAGTCTTTCTTGCTCGCATAATAAATCGCGTTCCTAATAGAACATATGTAAATGATTTTAATGATAATGTCGTAAGCATGGCTTTAGATAGAGTAACAAATCCTTTGAATAGTGCATATCCTGATAAAATAGTAATAGTTGATATGGAAAACATTCCCGGTTTCAGTTATTCAATTAGTCCTGATCCGAATGGTTCCCCAGGAGATATGAATGACGAAGTTCATCCGAATGATAAAGGATATAGTAAAATGGCACAAGTTTGGTTTGATTCACTAAAATCTTTTTTGGGTGATCCGCCAATTATCACTAATCAGCCAGAAACTTTGTCATTAATTGAAGGAGATACTGCAAGATATTCAATTTCTGTTTCTGGCACATTGCCATTAAGTTTTCAATGGAAAAAGAATAATCAAGAAATTGAAGGGGCAACAGATTCAGTTTTGGTAGTTGAAAATGTTAGTCCTACAGAGAATGGAACGGTTTATAGTTGTGAAGTATCAAATTATGCGGGGATGGTTGAGTCTGAAAGTGCAGACTTATTTGTTACTGGAATAAACAGTCGAGTTACAAATGGTCTTCAAGTGTTGTATAATTTTAATGAAGGATCAGGGAGTGTAATTTTTGATCAGTCAGGAAATGGTGAACCTCAGAATTTAAAGATTTATAAATCAAATAAAATAATATGGACTCCAAAAGCTTTAGAAATTAAAGATAGCTCCCTAATTAATTCTGAAATCCCTCCATCAAGATTATACAATTCAATTATTGACAATAATGAGTTTACTATTGAGGCTTGGATAAATACAAAATATATAAGTGATACTTCCGAATCGAAAATCATTACATTTTCTAATAACACGGGAAATAACTTTTCCTTACTTCAAAATTCAGATAATTATGAGATTAGGGTTAGGACAACAGAGACTAATGACTATGGAGAACCATCACTTTTTTCAAAAACTAAAGCTTTATCAAAAGAATTGATTCACTTAACATTTACTGTATCTAACAGTTCTGTAAAAATGTATTTTAATGGGATATTGGATACCATGAAAAATATTGAAGGAACCTTTGCTAATTGGGATTCAACTTATTTATTTGGAATTGGTAATGAATTAAATTTGGATCAGAGTTGGATTGGACGATATTATTTGGTAGGTATATACAACAGAGAATTAAGCAAAAATGAAATAGTTCATAATTATTCTAAACGAGTTGATGGCTTGACATTTGACGTAGAACCACCTGATAGTTTAATTTCAAACATAACCGGTGATAAAAATATAGAATTATCTTGGAATGATAATTCTGATAATGAAGATGGATTTATTTTAAGAAGAAAAAATGGAAGTGATTCAAAATTTTTAATCATAAGTTTATTGGATGAAAACGTAAAAAGCTTCACTGATAACACCCTTTTAGAGGGGAAAAAGTATTCATATGTTGTCTCAGCGTTTAGTTCATCTGGTGAAAGTTTTATTTCTAATATTACTAATAAGACCACAAGTTTACCTAACCCTGTTGATTTAAATGGCACGGTGAATGGTGATGGTTATGTTGAGCTTAACTGGACAGATGTATCACAGAATGAATCAGGATATATAATACAAGGTAAACCAGATCATCCAGATTCTAATTATAGGTTTCTATCATCTGTAAGTACTGATATACAAAATTATTTGGATACTTCTCCTAAATATTTTACTCCATTCAAATATAGAGTTTTTGCTTTTACTATTGATACTACTTCTAACTTTAGCAACGAATTCAGCTTAAATGTTGTTAGTAGTGAAGAAGTTAAGAATGTTGTACCAAATGATTACTTGCTTAGTCAAAATTATCCAAACCCGTTCAATCCCAAAACAACAATTGAGTATGAACTTCCGCAATTTTCCGAAGTCAAATTAACGATTTTTAATTCTATTGGTGAAAAAGTTGTCTCATTGGTAAATGAAAAGCAAACGTCTGGCTATTATAAAATTAATTTTAATGGCTCAAATTTAAATTCTGGAGTATATTTTTGTGTACTCGAAGGACTTGGGATTCATAATAAAGTATCATTTAGGAAGGTTAATAAACTGATTCTAATGAAATAAAGATGAATTTACCATTTAAAACAGTTTAAACGATTCCAAGTTATTTCGATTATAAAAATGAATTAAAACAAGTAGATAAATTTATACAATGATTAAATTTGAAAATATTTCCATATTAAAACCTGGAAAAAAATTAAATGTAAGATTTTTGTCTTAATTTGTTAGCAAATTCCATTTTATAAATATATTATTATATAAAGTTGATAATTAAAATAATTCAAAATCAAATCTTAGGAGAGAGTTAAGTGAAAAACAAATATTTTATTTTAGTCTTATTGTTAGCTTGGTCAGTTTTTAATAATGCTTTGGCCCAAGCACCTATTATTACAGACCCCGCCAACCAAACTGTTACAGAAGGCAATACAGCAACATTTTCTGTATCGGTTACTTCGGGTACTGAACCTTATAGCTTTCAATGGCAGCGTTCAATTACACAAAATGTGAATGATTTTTTAAATATTGCTGGGGAGAATAATTCATCTTTGATTATTGGTTCAGTAGAATATTCGATGAATAACTACTGGTATCGATGTATAGTCAGTAATGATTCCGGATCCGTAACATCTGACTATGCCATTTTAACCGTAAATCCAGGACTACCTGTAATTACTTCTCAGCCGTCGAACCAATCCATTAACTTAGGGGAATCTGCAACCTTTTCTATTTCTGCTACAAGTAGTGTTGGACTAACTTATCAATGGTTTGCGAATAACGTTTCAATTCCAGGAGCTACACAATCTACTTATGTTACTCCGGTTATTGATGACATTGACGCTGATGGGACAACATTCCTTTGTAAAGTTACTAATGCTACCGGTACAGTGGACAGCGATGAAGCAATTTTAAATGTTTCCGTACCCAATGAAAGAGTCACAAACTCATTGCAAGTATTGTATGACTTTAAAGAAGGAAGCGGTACAACGGTAAGTGATGTTTCAGGCGTAGGCACTCCGCTAGATTTGACAATCAATAATCCTTCAAGCGTAGCTTGGACTTCAAAAGGTCTTAATGTTAAATCTGAGGTGAGGATTAAATCAGCTGAAGTTGCTTCTAAAATTTCTAGTGCGTGTATTGCTTCAAATGAAATAACTTTGGAAGCTTGGTTATTGCCAAGCAATATGACCCAAAGAAGTGTTTATGCACGTATTCTAACTATTTCGAATGCAGATATTCATGAAAGAAATATTGCATTAATGCAGTATGGTAATAGTTATTATACACAATTGAGAACCGATTCCACTACGTTAAATGGTAATCCTCCTGTCGAGACATCCGGTAATTCTCAACAACTTACGCATTTTGTTTACACAAGGGATATAAATGGCAATGTTAAAATTTATATTAATGGCGTAAATGTAAAAAGTGGACAAGTAAATGGAACATTTGCAAATTGGGCTAATAATTATTATTTATATCTAGCAAGCGAGGTTCAAAATAATCTTTTTTGGGAAGGAACATACTACTTGACAGCTATTTATAGCAGATCTTTATCCAGTGCGGAAGTTTCTCAAAATTATTCATTTGGTGCAGATGCTGATAATTTCCCCTATATTATAAAGCAACCGACAAATAAGTCTGCATATATTGGCAAGCCAGTTACGTATTCTGTCGAAGCTATTGGGAGAGGGCCAATTTCATATCAATGGAAGAAAGATGGCGTGAATATTGGTGGTGAAACCAGTTCAACACTTACTTTTGATGCTAGAACAAAAGATGATGGTTCACAATATAGTTGTGTTGTAACTACTCCTGACGGTTCCGTTGAAACTAATACTGTAACTTTAACAGTACTAATTCCAACCAATAGGATTATTACTGGAATAGTTGCAAGCTATACATTTCAAGAAGAGGGAGGAAGTTTAGTTTATGATATTTCTGGTGCCGGCACTCCGCTAAATCTTGTAATTAACAATACAGAGGCCATAAGTTGGGGTCCCAGTGGCTTAGAAATCAACTCTCCAGCTCAAATAATTTCAAATGGGACTGCAGAAAAAATTCACTCAGCTGTTACAGCAACAAATCAAATTACAATTGAAGCATGGATTAAACCTGCAAATACTAGTCAAACTGGTCCGGCAAGAATTCTTACTTATTCAGAAAATTCCTCATCAGTAAATTTCAGTCTTGCTCAAATCGGTGATGAATATCAAGGTAAGTTCCGAACTTCAACAAATGGCAATGACGGTATACAAGTATTGACAAGCACTGATGCTTTGAAAAATGAATTGCAGCATGTAGTTTTTGTATTCAGATCTGATGCCATTGGAATACTCTATGTAAATGGAATAGAACAAAAAAGAGTTGCAATGGGCGGTGATTTTTCTAATTGGTCAGATGCCTTCCAGCTTGGATTAGGAACTGAACTTGATGGTTCTTCTCCATGGTTGGGTACTCTAAATTATATTGCAATTTTTGATAGACGGCTTTATGAAGAAGAAATTGTTTACAATTATGAGTTTGGTCCTTTTGGAATTACAGATATTCCTAATCCAACAAATCTATCTGCAACTGCCCAAAATTTTGGTGAAATTGAGTTAACTTGGGATGATAATACTAGCAAAGAGGATACTTATTTGGTTGAAAAAGGGGAAGGAAACCCGGTTTTATGGCAGGAAATAGCAACACTTGGAAGTAATGTCGTAAACTATACTGATGTCGATGTTGAGGAAGGAAATATTTATTACTACAGATGCAGAGCTTATAATTCTGTTGCTGATGTATATTCTGATTACAGTAATATAGATACTGTTGCTGCTTTATTAAAAGCACCCTCTTCGTTAGTTGGTCAAGCAAATGAATTAGGTAAAGTTACATTAATTTGGACTGATAGTTCTGCACTGGCTCCTGGCTTTAAAATAGAACGTGGGACTGGAGATCCAGTTGTGTTCTCATTAATTGATTCAGTTGCCTCAAACGTCTTAGTTTACGTTGATGATTCAGTCGATGAAGGAGTGCTTTATAATTATCGTGTTTTTGCCTATAATGCAAACAGTAATTCTGGATACTCAAATGTGCTTGTTATTAGGAGTAAAGCTTCATTTATTAATGCTCCCTCTAATTTAACGGCAGAATTAGATACGGAGAATATTTACCCAGTATTAAATTGGATTGACAACGCGTTTAATGAATATGGTTTTATAATCGAAAGAAAATATGACACTGGTGGCTCTGAGTTTATGACTATAGATACAGTTGCAATGGATGTCACAACATATACTGACTCAACAATAGGTGCCGTTGGTACTTATACTTATAGAATATTTGGATATAATGATGAAACTTTATCAACAGCCAGTAATGAAGCTAGTACAGATGTTCTAGTGAGTGTTGAAAAAGAGAATGAAATTCCTAAGGAGTTTGCTTTGTTACAAAATTATCCAAATCCATTTAACCCTTCTACAACTATTTCATTTAATTTGGTTGAACCAGCTAAGGTTAAATTAAAAGTGTTTAATTTACTTGGACAAGATATCTTGACTTTGGTGCAAAATGATTATAATGCAGGCAGACACAGTATTACATTTGATGCTAGCGAATTAACCTCAGGAATATATGTTTATTCACTCATTGTTGAAGGAGTAAGTGGCAAGCATTTTAAAGACAGCAAGAAATTAGTTCTCCTTAAATAATCTAATTTTAATAACTTAAATAATAATGCCCGGCAAAATATGTCGGGCATTTTTTTTATAATTTTAAAAAAGAACATAATATTGAATTATCAAAAATTAATTGGCACAGAACTCATTATAGGCAGATGATTTCTATGGTGTATTATTAAATAATACATACCTGGTGGTGTACCCCAAAAATTAATAATTGGCGAGCCATCAATACTTAGTACCATTCCGTTACTTGTTAGTAGTGCTGACTTTCTTGCCAATATGTTGCTTACTGAAGTATTCTCTTTTCTTAATTCTAATAATACCCAATCAATAATTTCAAAATTAGATAAAATACTATTATCAATAGATTCCTTTCCCAAATAATTCCATGGACTTACATTATATGGTTGAGTTAAGGGTAAGTTATTTCCTTTATATGCTTTTAAACTGTTATTGGAATAATTCCCTTCCAAAAATAATTTAATGCTAATTGAAGCTGGAGGAATTGCAATAGTTTTGTTAGTGTTTGTTACAAATTCTCTAGACTGACCGTTTAAGAAAATAACCTTGACAAGGACATTGTCTCTGAGACCACAACCAAAATGAAGAGTAGGATCATCTTGTGATAAATAACCTTGATTACTATGCGCTTGTCTGTAATTGAGTAATGTATCACCATTTTCTGAGTAAATAAATACTTTAGCTCCAAATGCCCCAATTTGATTATCAGCAGACTTTAGTTTTATGAATAATGATTTATTTACTCCATTATAATCATTTCTGTAAAGTCTGTTAAACGCAGCTTTCTGTCCTAAGGCAAAGTCTACATCCCCATCCCCATCAATATCAGCAAAAGATACACATCTTGGATCATTTATCGTTCCAGGGCTATATGTAACTGTACTAAATGTGAGATTACCGTTGTTCATATAAATAGTGTTGCTTCCCGGTGTGATTAAATCCCAAAATCCATCATTATTAAGATCAGCAATGCCTCTCATAATTCTCATGCCAGCCGGGACATTTAATAATTCACTAAATGTTTTATTACCATTATTGATGAATATTTTCTCTCCACTGACAACATCCAACCAACCATCATTATTCATATCCCAAAATGTTACTCCATCATAGCTTCCATTACATAACGTTAGCCCACTATTTTCCAAATTAACAAATTGACCATCAACATTTTCCATTATCTGTACACATCTTCCATCCACATTACCCTCAAAAACAGAAAGTAAAAGGTCGATATCTCCATCATTATCAAAATCTCCATCACAGACACCTTGATCACCCTTAGCATTAGTTAAGCCATTATCAATTCTTGTAAATGTAAAATCACCATTGTTTCTGTAAAACTCATTTTGTTCTAATGTATTTCGTGCATACCAGTTATTTGCAAATAAATCTAAGTCACCATCATTATCATAGTCAAATGCAGCAACGCCCCTTGTTCCCAATTCTATATTATCAATTCCACTTGTTGAGAATTTATTTTCAAAATAACCGGGTTGATCATTTTTGTTCATATATGGAATGTTTTGGGTATAAGAACCATTCCACCCATCAAAATCACCGTCATTATCTAAATCAGCCCAAACCCATCCATGACTACCTTTTGAATCAAAGTTATCAATACCTCTTTGCACACCTTTTTCAGTAAAAACACCGGAACCGTTATTTTCAAAAAACTGATCAGCCATTGGAGTGCTGTTATTCATAGTAATATACATGTCTGGATCATTATCACCATCAACATCAGCAAACATAATACCATGACCCCCATATTTGCCATCATTGAAGGAATCACCATTTAGATTTGTTGTAGTGATATCTGTTATGACTACTTGAGCCTTTAAGAAGGTGGTCAATAACATCAAGAAAATAATTGTAATTGAATTATTGATAATAAACCTTTCTCGCATTCTAACCCTTTCTAACTTTCTTGAATTTAAGATATAATTTCCAACTAATTGAATGTTTTAGGAGTGTAAAACATTTTATCTAAAACAATAATTAAAGTATGAATTTATAGATTCATTAGGAGTCTAAAGAAGAATAGATAAGTAGGTACCTAAATTTATTCTTTACGTTATTTGATATTTTTCAGTAAATCCGCATATTGTTGATAATAACAAAAGAAGATGATCCTTATTTTAAAAGGATCATCTTTTTAGTCTCAACAAAACTTCCAGCATTAATTGTATAAAAATATATTCCACTTGGCAAATTATCTGAAGAAAAAGATAGATTATGATATCCGCCTTCAAAATTGCCATCCGCGAGGACATTTATTATGTTTCCTAGTAAATCATAAACAACTATTTTTACCTCTGACCTTTTCGGTAAAGCAAAACTAATAATTGTTGAAGGATTGAAGGGATTAGGGTAATTTTGGGATAACTGATAATCTTTAGGTATTTCTCCCAATCCACTGGTAACATTTGTAAGTAGGCTAAAATTAGCAATAAAAGTTCTTGCCGTATCTACGGTAATTGTTAAAATTGAATCTACAGAAATTATAGTTGAATCTTCCATCCAATTGTCAAACTTCCAACCATCTATTGGAATGGCTCTTAATGTAACACTGCTGCCTTGTCCGTAAATACCTTCACCCACAACAAAACCACCTGTAATAGGTACACTAATTGAGCTTATTTCATATGGAGTTGAACCGGATTGATCAATCATGACTGAATCAATTAGCCCACTTCCTTTTATATAAATTTTTCCTGTTCGATGACTTGTATCAGTATTAGATGTAAAAAAAGCAGTAAAAGAAGCATTATTAATCGAATCCTGAAATGATGTATTTATCCAATCATTTTTATTTTCAATTTCCCATGAAAGATTTGATTCAACTACGAATGTAACAGATCCGGCAGATCTCGATACAGACCACATCTCAGGATTAACCCTTAGATATAGATTTGATGCTTCTTGTGTTATTGTTACATTTGTGCTTAAACTATCATTTTTTACAAATATGTTAGCTGATCTTTCAAAGTCAGTAACATTTTGCAAGTAGGATACAGTTAATAAGACATTTCCACTACTATCAGTAGTAGAAAAATTTAACCAATCGACATCCGTTTCAATATTCCAATTTACATTAGAATTAATTTGAAAGGTTATTTCTCCACTACTCGAGATTACTTTTTGACTATCTGGAAATACCTCAATAAATTCAATTAGACCATTCTGTACAACAAAAATATTTCTAGTAAATCCACCGCCAGAAATTATAATTTCCGCTTCTCTAATAGTATTAGAATTATTTATATCAAAATATGCTGTAATTGTTGCATTATTTGAACCGCTTGAGGGACTAAGACTTAACCAGTCCTCGTTTTCAGTGATGGACCAACTTACATTTGATGAAATGTTAAATGTTGTCGAATCAGAATCAAAGGGAACTAACAGGGAATCTGGTGATACGGCTAAATAATTAGTTGATGTTGCTCCACTTTGCGTTATTGTTGCCGTCCGTGTTATACCGCTTCCAGTTGCAGTTATTGTTGCTGTTCTGCTTGAAGTAGTATTATTTTGAGAGTAAGATGCTGTTATAGTTCTATTGCTTGTTCCTGATGTTGGGGAAAGAGTCAGCCAAGAAACATTATCATTGATTGACCAGCTTACATTAGATGCAACTGACAAATTTGTTGATCCTGCAGAAGAAGAGACGGTTTGTGATGAAGGTGAAATCCCTAAATAATCTGAAACTGTACCCCCTAAATCATATAATTTAAAGTTTCTATAAGTAACATTACTGACATCTGCATCGTATTTATAAGGTCCGCTTCCTAACCATATACCTAATTCTTCAGGAGCATAATCATAAGGTCCTGAAGTACTCCACACTTCACTGTTATTCACATATGCCTTAAATTGCCTATTATTCCATTCGATTTTAATTTTATACCAAGTCGATTGATTCCAAGTAATTCCAGTACCCGTTGGTTCAGAATTCCAATCTCTAGGATCATCTTCACCCTCTTGTATCCAATAGCCAATAGGGGAATTAATATTCTCATCAGTCGGTGCAGCACAATTCATTACGCCTTTAAACGCAGCTCTATTTTGTCGCCAATGAAAATTCCATCTAAAAAAATTAAATTTGAATTCTGTAAAATAATTTAAAGGTTCTGTAATGCCTCGTTTATCATAAAGTACAATAAATGCATGATCTTCATCTACCGGGAGAGCATCCGGATTAAATCCTTTAACTTCAAATTCAACGTAGCCATTGATTATTTTCGCAGGCAAGTTATAATAAATATGATTTTCCCCAAGTCCAGGTTGATAACCATCTGATGTAAAAATTCCACCACTTTGAGTCCCAATTGTAGAATTCTGGAGGGGATCATTTATTATTTGAGCATTGCTAAACTCAATCGTATACAATGTAAGAATAATTATTAAAAAACTGTTAAATTTCATTTCAATCCTTTTAAATAAATTGTAAATCTATTTTAGATATATCATTTTCTTTATACTAGTAAAATTATCTGTTGTTATTTGATAAAAATACACACCGCTCTTGAAATTATCAACATTGTAAATAACTGAATGGGAGCCTGCATGAAATTTTTGATTTAATATCTCAGCTACAGTTTCACCTAGTATATTGTAAATTGTTAAATTTACATTTGAGGGACTAGCTAAATCGAAACTAATATTAGTTGAGGGATTAAATGGATTTGGATAATTTTGATATAATTGATTTAACTTAGGCAAAGTTGTTTGACTTGTAATATTTGTAATTATTACTTCAAGTACATCGCTATAGTTACTTTCATTTTCATGCGTATCAAAAGCAGATATTCTATAGTAGTAATTCCCAATGTTTAGATCTTGATCAACAAAAAATGTATCAATTGTGCTATATGTAAACGTTTTTATGGTATCAGGATTAAAATTTGGATCATTTGATTTATAAATAGCGTAGAAATCTAAATCAGATTCTGTATTCTTTCTCCAATTTAGTATTACTTTATTATCTTCAATATTAGCACTAAAGTTTAAAGGAGTAGAAGGAGAAATATTATCTAGTATTTTGCCAGAGATTATATTACTATAATCACTTTCATTTCCATTAGTATCAGTAGCTGTAATAGAATAATAATATTTTTGACCATAAGAAACAAGAGAATCAATGAAAGTAGTGTCATTAGTCGAATTGAGAAAATTTTCACTGGTGATTGAAGAGTCCAAGGATCTATAAATTAAATAATTATTAAAATCTGGTTCTGTGTTCTGTAACCAAGTAAGTTTGATTCTATTTCCATTACTTTGTGTTGAAATTAATGATGGAGGATTAGGAGCTGTTGTATCAGGATAAAAATCATAAATTGCAATAGTTTTGTTAGTGTTTGTTACAAATTCTCTAGACTGACCATTTAAGAAAATAACCTTGACAAGGACATTGTCTCTGAGACCACAACCAAAATGAAGAGTAGGATCATCTTGTGATAAATAACCTTGATTACTATGCGCTTGTCTGTAATTGAGTAATGTATCACCATTTTCTGAGTAAATAAATACTTTAGCTCCAAATGCCCCAATTTGATTATCAGCAGACTTTAGTTTTATGAATAATGATTTATTTACTCCATTATAATCATTTCTGTAAAGTCTGTTAAACGCAGCTTTCTGTCCTAAGGCAAAGTCTACATCCCCATCCCCATCAATATCAGCAAAAGATACACATCTTGGATCATTTATCGCCCCAGGGCTATATGTAACTGTACTAAATGTGAGATCACCGTTGTTCATATAAATAGTGTTGCTTCCCGGTGTGATTAAATCCCAAAATCCATCATTATTAAGATCAGCAATGCCTCTCATAATTCTCATGCCAGCCGGGACATTTAATAATTCACTAAATGTTTTATTACCATTATTGATGAATATTTTCTCCCCACTGACAACATCCAACCAACCATCATTATTCATATCCCAAAATGTTACTCCATCATAGCTTCCATTACATAAGGTTAGCCCACTATTTTCCAAATTAACAAATTGACCATCAATATTTTCCATTATCTGTACACATCTTCCATCCACATTGCCCTCAAAAACAGAAAGTAAAAGATCAATATCCCCATCATTATCAAAATCTCCATCACAGACACCTTGATCACCCTTAGCATTAGTTAAGCCATTATCAATTCTTGTAAATGTAAAATCACCATTGTTTCTGTAAAACTCATTTTGTTCTAATGTATTTCGTGCATACCAGTTATTTGCCAAATAAATCTAAGTCACCATCATTATCAAAATCAAATGCAGCAACGCCCCTTGTTCCCAATTCTATATTATCAATTCCACTTGTTGAGAATTTATTTTCAAAATAACCGGGTTGATCATTTTTGTTCATATATGGAATGTTTTGGGTATAAGAACCATTCCACCCATCAAAATCACCGTCATTATCTAAATCAGCCCAAACCCATCCATGACTACCTTTTGAATCAAAGTTATCAATACCTCTTTGCACACCTTTTTCAGTAAAAACACCGGAACCGTTATTTTCAAAAAACTGATCAGCCATTGGAGTGCTGTTATTCATAGTAATATACATGTCCGGATCATTATCACCATCAACATCAGCAAACATAATACCATGACCCCCATATTTGCCATCATTGAAGGAATCACCATTTAGATTTGTTGTAGTGATATCTGTTATGACTACTTGAGCCTTTAAGAAGGAGGTCAATAACATCAAGAAAATAATTGTAATTGAATTATTGATAATAAACCTTTCTCGCATTCTAACCCTTTCTAACTTTCTTGAAATTAAACAAATTTTTTTACTACTATTTTCGAAATTTAAAGCAAATAATATAAAAATCTATATAGAATATTGATTTAAATCACTCAATAAAAAGTAATTTATTCTAATTAAAGTTATTCATATTTCATACAATCTTTGGATTTGTCGCAAAAAATAATTTTTTCGGAAGAAAATATGATTAGAAATTAAGATATTAAAAAAAAGCCTGCAAAAGCAGGCTTTTTGTAAAATACATCGAATTTATTTTATTCTAATAATAACATTTTACTGGTCTGGAAAAAATTACCAGATTTCAAAGAATAAAAATAAATACCAGATGACAGGTTAGAAGCATTAAAATTAACAGAATATGTACCCTGTGACTTAAATTCAGAAACAAGTTTTTGAACCTCTTGTCCCAATGAATTATATATGACCAACTCAGTATATCCGCTCTCAGGTAATGAAAACTGAATATTTGTTGTTGGATTAAATGGATTTGGATAATTTTGTAACAATGCAAATTCTTCAGGGAGATTTGATTCAAAAGTATTTTCATTAGTAGAACCTTTTGCAAGGCCTGAAGAACCAACTATTTTGAAGATGTCGCTTCTGTCATAATGTTTCCAATCTTTAATATCTTTGATTCGTACGATACAATTATTAGAAATTGCACTAGGAACAGTCCAAGTGAAATTACCGTCATTTGTTGTAGAACTGATGATTTGACTCCAATCTTCACCGCCATTTGAACTAAAATAAAGTCCGACATTAGCTACACTAGAAGGTCCAGACCACATAATTTGATGTGAACTTCCGGGAACTAAAGTTTGTCCGGATGATGGAGATGTTACCATTAATTTATCACCGGTTGGCGGAGGAGGTGGTGGATCTCCATCTTTAGCAATTCTAAAGATATCGCTTCTGTCATAATGTGCTCCAATCTCTAGTATCTTTAGCTCTAACGATACAGCTATTAGAAATTACATTAGGAACAGTCCAAGTGAAATTACCGTCATTTACTGTTGAACCAACAATTGTAGTCCAATCTTCACCGCCATTTGAACTGAAATAAAGTCCGACATTAGCTACACTAGAAGGTCCAGACCACATAATTTGATGTGAACTTCCGGGAACTAAAGTTTGTCCGGATGATGGAGATGTTACCATTAATTTATCACCGGTTGGCGGAGGAGGTGGTGGATCTCCATCTTTAGCAATTCTAAAGATATCGCTTCTGTCATAATTGCTCCAATCTCTAGTATCTTTAGCTCTAACGATACAGCTATTAGAAATTACATTAGGAACAGTCCAAGTGAAATTACCGTCATTTACTGTTGAACCAACAATTGTAGTCCAATCTTCACCGCCATTTGAACTGAAATAAAGTCCGACATTAGCTACACTAGAAGGTCCAGACCACGTAATCTGATGTGAACTTCCGGGAACTAAAGTTTGTCCGGATGATGGAGATGTTACCACTAATTTGTCGCTAGATGGAGGAGGATTAGTTCCATTCTGAGTTATGGTAGCAGTTCTGGATATTCCACCTCCAGTGACCGTTATAGTAGCAGTTCTGGCACTTGTAGCGGAATTTTCAGAGAAACTAGCTGTTAAATTTTGATTGTTGCTGCCTGAAGAAGGAGACAATGTTAACCATGATGCGTTATCAACAGCACTCCAACTTACATTAGATGAAACTGAAATATTTGTATTCCCAGAAGCTGAACCAACATTTTGACTTGATGGACTCAAACTTAAAGAGTTACCTGAAGAGGATTTCCCACTTTGAGTTATTGTAGCAGTTCTAGTAATTCCACCACCGGAAACAGTTATGGTAGCAGTTCTTGAACTTGTGCTTGTGTTTTCTTGAAAAGTTGCAGAAATACTGCTATTGTTACTACCGGATGAAGGAGACAATGTTAACCATGATGCATTGTCACTTGCATTCCAACTTACATTAGATGAAACTGAAATATTTGTGTTACCAGAAGATGAGCTAACATTTTGACTTGAAGGACTTATAGACAATTCGTCTACTGGTGTTACTCCGCCACCATAAGTATATACTTTAAAATTTCTAAAAGTCTGACCAGAAACATCACTATCGTATTTTCCAGGCCCACTTCCAAGCCAAATTCTGAAATCTTTAGGAGCATAATCATATGGGCCTGATGAATTCCACACGAGTTGCCCATTAGCATATACTTTAAACTGTTTGTTTCTCCATTCAACTTTTATTTTGGTCCATGCTGAAGAATTCCAATTAAAACCTGTCCCAGTTGGTTCAGTATCATAGTCCCTTGGATCTTCACTGCCAACTTGAACCCAGTATCCAATATTCGAATTATTACTAGTTGAGGGAGATGCTAAATTAACCACACTTTTGAATGCTGATCGGTTTTGTCTCCAGTGAAGATTCCATCTAAAAAAGTTAAATTTAAAATTCCCAAAATAACTCGCAGGTTCATTTATTCCTCTGCCATCATACATTGCCATAAAGCCATGATCTGCTCCTTCAGGGAGAGAAGAAGATTTAAATCCAGTTACTTCAAATTCAACATATCCGTTTGGAATCTGGTTAAGTTTGTAAAGAATATGATTTTCCCCAGTACCAGGTTGATATCCTGATGAGGTTAATGTTCCACCGTACCTTTGTCCTTTTGTTGAACCTGTCAGTGGATCCGATAAAACAAGCGTTTGGGAAAATATTGTAGAAGATCCCCAAATCAGAAATAATAGTAGCCTAAAAAAATGGTTTGTACTCATAATACCCCTTTTGATATATTAATGAAAAAATATTGTTAATTTAAATGGTGAAATGAGATGTATAGAATGGAGTATGAAACAATAAAACTATTACTAAAATAAACTCAAATACATTCAAATAATTAACATAAAAATTATTTTAATGAACAATTCAAATTAATGAAACATATTAATAAATAACAAGGCATTTTAACATAACTTTATATTTTTACGGGTGATCTATATCACAAATAATAAAATATTGTTTTAAAATGAAACTTTTAATTCGACAATATACTGCTAAAATGGAAGAAATATAAAAAGAAGTGATATAACAAATAGTATATAAAATTATCGATAATTTATAAATTTATTGTGATTTTCCTAATAATTAAATAATACTTTTCTAAGAGGCAAAAATGGCGAAGGAAAAAGCATTTAGAAAAAGAGATGATTTTGGCAATTTTGATAGTAATTTTGATTTTTTAAAGAGCATCAATGAGTTTTCAAAAAGCATTGAAATTTTAGAAATAGGAAGTGGGAAAGGCAGACTAATTTCAAATTTGGTTAAGGATGGTTATAATATTAAAGGAATTGAATTAAGGCAGGAATATATTGACCGAAGCTTTGAATTATATGGAAAATTACCAGTCGAACAGATGTCCGGCGATAAAATGAATTTTGAAGATTCTAGTTTTGACTGTGTAATAAGTTTTGATGTATTTGAGCATATTCCAGACACAGATAAACACCTAAAAGAAGTTAATCGAGTTCTCAAAAATGGAGGGATTTATTTACTTCAAACCCCAAATAAATGGACCAATACAATTTTCGAAACTATAAGATGGAAAAGTTTTACTAAGTGGCGTGAGGATCACTGTTCATTGCATAATTATTGGCAGATTCAAAAAAGATTCAAAAAACACAACTTCGATGTAGAATTTTATGATATTCCAATTGTAACAGATTTCTTCAAGTTTAAAATTAAAAGTTTCTTAGGTAACTTTGGACTATTCTTAGTAAAAATTATAAACCCAGATAAATTACCGCATCCATTGAGGACAAACTTTTATATAAAAGCAAAAAAAAATATGTAATGTAGATACTTTTTGCTTGGTTAAGTCTATCTCTCTTATTCAGACTTATTTTTCAAATACCTATGTGTTGCTACTTGTGATTGATTCAGTAATATAATTCTATCCTTTTTATAATGGTTTTTATCGTATCTGTCAATTACCCTGGCCTTTACATTATCCTCTAACTGAATATTTATTATATCGAGAATCTCTCTTTTTATTTTTTCATTGTAAACTGGGAATATAACCTCAATCCTTCTACTCAAGTTTCTTTTCATCCAGTCTGCAGAACCCGCATAAATTTTTGTATCACCATTATTATGGAAAATAAATATTCTCGAATGCTCCAAGTACCTATCAACAATACTAATTACCTTAATGTTCTTACTTAAACCTGTAACACCTGGTATAAGACAGCAAATACCTCTAATGATTAAGTTTATCTTTACTCCTGCATTACTTGCATCGTAAAGCTTTTGAATCATCTTTTTATCTTCAAGACTATTCATCTTTAGAATTATTCTTGCCTTCTTTCCTTCTTTCGCCAAAGCAATTTCATTATCTATAAGCTTAATAAATGTTTTACGCATATTGAACTGAGCAACTAATAGATGATTAAATTTGGGTTTAATCTTTGTATCTCCTAAATGATTAAATACCATTTTCACTTCTTTTGTTAATCTTGTATCTGAAGTGAAAAGCCCTGTATCACAATAGAGCTGAGCAGTTTTCTCATTAAAGTTACCAGTAGCCAAATAACAATAATATTTATCTTTCTTACCTTCGGTTCGTTTTATTAACGCTAGTTTTGAATGTACCTTAATTCCTGGGAAGCTATAAAGTACATTTATTCCCTTGGACTTCATTTCTTCTGCCCAATGTATATTAGACTCCTCATCAAAACGTGCTTTAAGTTCTACAAAGACCATAACTTTTTTGCCACGTCTTGCTGCTTTTAACAGAGCATTTACCACTTCTGAACCTTTAGCTACCCGATATTGTGTTATATATATAGAAGTAACATTGGGATCATCAGCCGCTTGATCTAAAAACTGTAAAACATAGTCATAAGTTTGATAAGGGAAATGTAGACTAAAATCACTATTTGCAAGTGCGTCAAAAATATTTGGATATTTGTCCAATTCAGTATGTCTTAATGTCGGCAAAGGCTCATTAAGCAGATTATTTCTTGCTGGATTTGGGAATGAGAAAAAATCACTAAAGTTATGATATTTAGCACCGGGTACTAAATCATCATTATTAACTTTGAACATTTCCTTTAGAAGTCGTAATAAGTTTTTCGGCATTTTTTCGTCATATAAAAACCGAGAAGGGGCACCGATATTTCTTTTAAGCAAACTTTTTTTAATTTTATCGAATAAGTTCCCGCTGAATTCATCATCAATATAAAGTTCTGCATCACGTGTTAGTTTAATTGAATACGCTCCAATTATATGATAACCTAAAAAGAGAGAGCTTAATTTATGTCTTATAATATCATCAAGAAAAATTATATAGGTGTTTTCATCTTCACTTGGCAACTCAATAAATCTTGGTAAGTGATTACTTGGTATTTCAACAATAGCATATCTATTTCTAGTTGTGGTCTCTTCTTTTTTTAATTTAGACATATTTTTTGGTCTAAGTATTACAGCAAAATATAGTCGTCTATTTCTTAAAAAGGGCACAATTTTATTTTTAACTAAAAGTATAGGTTGAATTTGAGGAATCACTCTTTCTTCAAAATATTTTGTAATAAATTGCTGTTGCTTTTCATTAGTCTGAGTCTCATTGATCAAACAAATATTATTTTGTTTTAATTCAGGAATTAACATTTCCCTAAAAATATTTCCATATTCAACTTGTTGCTTGTTAATTTCTTTAGAAATTTTCTTCAATAATTCGGTTGGATCATATTCCAATTCTTTTTGTGTGCTTTTACTAATCTTAATAAGGCTTCTTATCCCGGCGACTCTAACTCTAAAAAATTCGTCAAGATTAGAAGAATATATTGCTAAAAATTTAATTCTCTCATAAAGTGGAACTCTAGGGTCTTTCGCCTCTTGTAATACGCGATAGTTGAATGACAGCCAGCTTAAATCTCTATTTTTGAATAATGGCTTTTTCATTTTTGGTACTTTTTAGGATACTCAAATAAAATTAATTTTCCGGTATTTCCTTCAATATAATTCCATGATTTTACATCAAAATCAATTTGAACAAATCCGCAAGTAGGTATGTTTAGTATTTTTGTATCAGATAAATAATTTGATATCATTGTGAAAGTTGGGTTATGACCAAAAAACATTATTGTATCATACTCATCCGATGTGTTATTGATGATTTTCATTAAATCCGAGACAACTGCATCATATATGATCATATCTGAGATTATATTTTTTTTATCGTATCCAAAATATTTACCTATTGCTTGAGCAGTTGTTATTGCTCTGTTCGCAGGACTTGAATAAATTACCTGGGGAGGTTTCACTTTCTCAGATAATATTTTGCCCATAAATTGCAGATCATTTTTCCCGCGATTATTAAGAGGACGGTCGAAATCAGCAAGTTCAGGATTGCTCCAGCTAGATTTAGCGTGCCTATTAAAATAAATAGATTTCAAATTTAATCCTCCCCACGGATAATCAAAATAACCACTTGCTAGCTTTCTATTTCAAGCTCTTAAGTTTTTCTTTAAGTAACAGTAAATTTTTATTGCGTATATCTTTATACTTATTATTAGCATATGATGTATAAAAATTATTTCTTTCAACAAAACTAATATTCTTATTGAGCCAATCAATATCAGAAATTGATTTCTTTTTCCTCTTCGCTAGTTCTAATTTAAGCAGATCACTCTGAGCGAAAAAAGACTCAGATCCGACATGAGCGATATCTGCGTCACAAATTATTTTTTCCAGTTTATTTTTTGGCTTATGCGGCACAGTTGTTGCTAAAATACATCCAGTAATTTTATTAATTTTTTCAACCGGATAATTTTCAGCTAATAGATATTCTCTCGCAAATGCAGCACTTTTCTCTTCGTGTCCTTCCCAAATTTCCAAGTGCCCAATATCATGAAACCAAGCTGCAATTTTTAGTATTTCAATTTCTTCATTAGATACGCCTGAATTTTCCCCAATTTCTTCAACAAGTGATACAACATTTTTGACATGCTCAATATTATGATACACATTTTCAACAGGTGTATTTTTATCATAATAACCAAGTACAAATTGTTCAACTATTTGCAAATAGTTTTTGTTCATATTGCTTAAAATAATGTGAATAATTAATTCTAAATTTCCAAAGGAGATAAGAAATAATTTAATATAATTCTGATTATTGTTAAAATAAGAAATTTGGATTAAAGATATGGTGATTTCAAAATCTCAAACAATAATAAGCGAGAAAAATTAATGAAAAAAAAACCGGATTATTGGTATAACCAGTCAGCAGTGATTCCATTTAGAATTATAAATGCTGAGATTGAAATATTGCTCATCAAGACAAGAAAAAATAAGAAGTGGATCTTTCCAAAAGGAATTATTGAAAATGGATATACTGCAAAAACTTCTGCTGAGAAAGAAGGTTTGGAAGAAGCAGGCGTAAAGGGAAAACTGATGCAAAAAAAAATAGGAAAATATTCTTATAAGAAATGGGGTGGCAAATGCACAGTTAAGGTTTATGGACTTGAAGTTGATAATATTTTAAATGTTTATGAAGAAGATTTCAGAGAACGTAAATGGATTGCTATTGATAAATCTCCGGATTACATTTCTGATGAAAAATTATTGGAAATCATTTATGAACTTAAAAAGTTTCAGTAAGAATGACTAAAAAAAATATTTCAATATTATTTTCTTTAAGTATTATCTTTTTTTGGAGCTGTGATTCCACTGAGCCCAAAATTATTTACTATGAAAATGTAAAACTTGTTGAAAATATCAATATTGATGAATGGGCTAATGATCCAGTAGACATTATTTCCGCAAGTTTAGAGGATGATATATTATCAATAAAAGTTCAATATGGTGGAGGCTGCAAAGATCATTTTTTCAAACTAATTATTCCGGAGGGAATTGAAAAATCTAATCCGCCGCAGACTACCTTTTTCTTATCGCACAATTCAAACGGTGATGGATGTGAGGCATTGATCAGTGATGAGTTAAGATTTAATCTTATTGAATACAAATTATACTTACAAAATTCTTTTAATAGTTCCGAAATTATAATTAAATTTTATGAGAGTGATCTAAGATTATCTTATTTCTTCTGACCCTAAAAGTACTATTGGAATCCTCGCTAGACATTAAGTATCAAATAGTTGGTTCTGAACAACAATTTTCTTCAGCATTTTCAACAGTTGCCGGGACATGCAGTTTTTTCTCAGGCGGACTTAAAAATGGAATTCCCAAACTCAAGCCTCTAAGTATAAATATTATTGCTAAAACAATTGCAAATACCGGAATCAGTTTGTTCATTCTTGAACGCAAACCACCCTTAATAAATTTACCGACTAATGATGTAGCAAGCATTATTGGAGTTGTTCCCAATCCGAATAAAGCCATGAATGCAGCTCCGGAAATAAAATCTCCGGTCGTCATTGCACCGGCAAGTGCAACATAAACAAATCCGCATGGTAAAAAACCATTAATAATTCCAAATAAAAAAAGTGATTGAGAAGACCCAGATTTTGTTAGTCTTGTAAACGCTCTCTTTACAAAATTACTAAAGAATAGATAAGGTGCTGTCTGAGAGAGCTTTCCTTTAAATCTACTGGGCATTAAATAATAACCAAGTATTGAAACTCCCAAAGCAATAGAAGCATAACGCTGCAGGCCAGCAAAGGCAATCCCTTTCCCAAATAAACCGAATATAGCACCAAAAAAAGTGTAGGTTAAAACCCTGCCTAAATTATATAGAATGCGGCTAACAACAAGTTGGAAATTTGATGATTTGCCAATAGGCAGAGCCAGTGCAATTGGTCCGCACATTCCAACACAATGAAAACTTCCTAAAAAACCAATTACAAAACCACCCCAAATACTAACATCCATTTTACTGCACCATTAAAATTTTATTATTGAAATATTTATTTGTATCTGCACTCCACTCAATTTGAATTTTCCATTGCCCGGCAATCATTTTGTTAGTCGGAATAAGCTGTTTTTTTAAAGTATCGATTTCAATAGGTAGATCAAAATCAAGTTTTCCATCAGATGGTCTATATAGAAAAATTGTTCCGGTAATTTCTTCCTCTTCAATTTCATTTGGGAACTGAATTGAAATATAATTGGGAATAAGTTTAATTTTTAATTCTTCTGATAGTTTTTTAGTTCGCTTAATAGTTTCCAGTTTTTCATTAAATTGAACTTCAGCCTCGTAGTAATCATCTCTAACTAAATTTATATCTTGATTAAATGCAAAGTAAATAAACAATAGAGAGATAATTGTAAAAACAATAATAGTGACAGTGATACCAACACCCCAATTCCATTTCATTATTTTACTTCCTTCCTATAACTTTACCTAAAAATGAGGTTCTAATAACATCAATAACTTTATCATTTGATTTAACAGCAATTTCTATTGGCGTATTGAGTTTTGTAATATTCTTTTCAGGGAGGATAACAAAAAATTTACCTTCTGCAACTCCTTGAGGCTGCAAGGTTAAATCGCCTGAAAGCAGTTTGATTTCACCTTCCACATTTTTAAGTTCAAGTTCTGCTGGAATTGTATCAAAGGTTTTATTGATAATTTTTACGTCATATAAATTGCTTAATTTATTATCTGGCTGTTCCTGAGCCATCAGTCCTGGTGTTCTAACAATGGATAATTCGAAATCTGATCTGGTTGCCAGTAAGAATGTAATTATGCTAAACAGAATAAATAAAACTATTGTATAACCAATTGCTTTTGGTGTAAATATTTTTCGAACTCCTGTTTCCACTTCATTTTTAGAAGCATAACGAATTAATCCTGTTGGGCGGTTAACTTTTACCATTACTTCATCGCATGCGTCAATGCATGCTGTGCAATTAACACATTCAAGCTGAGTACCATTTCTTATATCAATACCTGTTGGACAAACATCGACGCATAAATGGCAATCAATACAATCGCCATTATTCTGCTCAACACCTTTTCTGATTTTTCCTCTGGGCTCACCTCGAACGTGATCATAATGGATAACAATAGAATCCGGATCTAACATGACACCTTGCAGTCTTCCATAAGGACAAATCAAGGTACAAACCTGCTCTCTAAAATAAGCGTAGAAGAAATAAATAACTCCGGAAAAAATTACCATTGCCATGAACTTACCGAACACTTCCGGAATAGGTTTTTTTACCAGCTCTACCAAACTATCAAATCCAATAACCCAAGCTAGTAATGCATTCCCAATGGCAACGGCCATAATAGCAAATACTACATGCTTTGAAATTTTTTTTAATATTTTCTCGCCATCCCATGGTCTTTTATTTAAGGCTTTTTGCTGATTTGCATTTCCTTCAATCCAATATTCAACTTTTCTGAAAAGCATTTCCATAAATATTGTTTGAGGACAAATCCAACCGCAGAATAGCCTCCCCCAGACCACAGTAAATAAAAATATAGAGATAATTAATCCGATAATTGTAAGCACAAATAAATGAAAATCGTGCGGACCAAAAGCAACACCAAAAAGTATAAATCTTCTTCCTAAAATATCCAGCAGCATAAATGGATGACCATTAACTTTAATTAAAGGAACAAGGAATAAAACAGCTAATAAAAACACAGCAACAATAACTCTCAGACGATGAAATTTACCGCCGGGCTTTTTGGGATAAATCCAAATTCTTTTCCCTTCTTCTGTAACTGTTGCAAGATGATCTCGAAACTCTTCGTTTTGGGGGTTAGGGGTATTTTCATTCATAAGAGTCATGATTTTTTAGAGTATAAAATATTTCTACTAATCAAAAATTACTAAATAATATTTAGGAATAAAAAACCCCGATACACAAATTTTGTTTACCGGGGAATAAGTTTCAAATCCTAAGTAAGTTATTACTCGTAAGTATAAAGTTCACCTTCGGGAGCTTTTTGGTTTGGTGGATTAGTTCCCCTCAAAGTTAAAATATAACTTGATACTTCCTGCATTTGAGTTGGATCTAATTGTCCTTGCCAACTTATCATACCTTTCTGCGGCACTCCATATTTTACAACCTTAAATAGGTCTTTTATACTATTACCGTGAATCCAATAATCATCAGTCAGATTAGGTCCAACTAGACCTTCTCCACCTTGACCATGGCAAGCAGCACAACTTTTAATAAATATGTCTTTTCCATTTGAAAGAGCACCTACATCATCAAGGAGTGTAACGGTTTCTTCATCAATTAAAGCTCCCGTTTTATTGAGTATTTCTCTTTCTAAGGATGCCATTTGAACTTCTTGTTGATACTCCTCTTCTTGAACGTTTCCGCTACCCAAAATGTGGAAATTTACCATGTATATTACTGCCCAAATTATTGATGCATAAAAAATGGTAATGAACCATGGCGGAATTTTATTATTTAATTCTTTAATCCCATCAAAATCATGATCAAGCAATAATTTTTGTTCTTCATCTATAGATGGTCTTTGGTTAATGGCTTTAAATAATTTACTAATCCCTTCTTGCTGTGCTTCCTCGCTTTTCTCCGAATAAACAAGAATCATCCACATTATTATTGCAACCAAAAAAGCAGTAACCGCAACCATAATTTTTATCACCGATTCTAAACCAGCACCTGAATCTGCAGCAGTCTCTGCAGAGAGGGGAGAGCTTAGAATAAAGAAAAGTAATGTTACAGCAATTAGTTTAAGATTTTTAATTCTTCTCATTTTCATTCTCTGAATTTTTATTGAAAGTACTATTTTCTAGTGGGATATTTTCTAATTCTGAAATATATTCCTTATCTCTTGTTAAAATCCAAATTACTGCGCCGATAAAAACGGTTAAAAAGATAATAAGTGTAATCACCGGATAGATTGAAACATTTTCAATTGATGATAAATAATTAGAAAATTTCATATTGTCCCTAGTTATTGTCTGCAACTTCAGTTTGAGCTTTAATATCAGTTCCAAGTCTTTGTAAATAAGCTATTAAAGCGATAATTTCTTTATTTGATTCAGTTGGAATTCCATTTTCCAAGAGATCTTCGGATATTTTATCGGCTTGAAGCAATAGCTCAGCTTCAGCTGATTCTTCATAACCCTCTTCGTAAGGAACACCCAAAGTTCTCATTGCTGATATTTTTGCTTTAATATCAGAATAATCTAGATCATTTTCTAGAAGCCATGGATATGGGGGCATTAAAGATCCAGGAGACATTGATCTTGGATTCTCCATATGAAGGTAATGCCACATATTCGAATATTTCCCACCTAATCTATGGAGATCAGGGCCTGTTCTTTTCGAGCCCCACAAGTGAGGATGATCATAAACAAATTCGCCTGCTTTGGAATATTCTCCATATCTTTCAACTTCTGACCTAAAAGGTCGAACCATTTGAGAGTGACAGCTATTACAAGCTTCTTTTATATAAATGTCTCTACCCTCTAGTTCTAATGGAGTATAAGGTTTAACAGAAGCAATTGTTGGAACATTGGAGCTAATTAAATAAGTTGGTACAATTTCAACAACACCGCCAATCATTATTGCAACAAATGCTAGTCCAGTAAATAATAAAGTTTTTGATTCAAGATATCTATGAATCATACCATATTTTAATTTATCGGTAATAGGTCCTCTTGGAGCAGCTTCGGCGTCCTCATTAGCAACAAAAGAGCCCATACCCATTGTTTTGAAAATGTTATAAGTTGCTATCAATATTCCAATTAAATATAATGTACCTCCTAGAGATCTCATAATATACATTGGTACAATTTGCAATACAGTTTCTAAAAAGTTTGGATATTTAAGTAATCCAAGTGGAGTAAATTCTTTCCACATTAATGATTGAGTAATGCCTGACCACCACATTGGAATAACCCAAACAACGATACCTAAAGTACCAATCCAGAAGTGTAGGTTAGCCAGCTTCTTTGAATATAATTCTGTTTTCCACATTTTGGGGACAAGCCAGTATAGCATGCCAAAAGTCATAAATCCGTTCCAGCCCAATGTACCAACATGAACATGTGCAGGAATCCAATCTGTAAAGTGTGCAAGTGCATTTACACTCTTTAATGAAAGCATTGGACCTTCAAATGTTGACATTCCATATGCGGTCACACCTACTACAAAAAACTTCAATACCGGATTATCTCTTACTCTGTCCCAAGCACCTCGTAAAGTAAGGAGTCCATTAAGCATTCCGCCCCAGGAAGGCATCCAGAGCATAATTGAGAAGACTGTTCCAAGCGATTGAGCCCAGTTTGGAACTGCAGAGTATAAAAGATGATGAGGACCCGCCCAAATATAAATGAATATTAAAGTCCAAAAATGTAGAATAGATAATTTGTAAGAAAAAATTGGTCTGTTTGCTGCTTTCGGCAGATAATAATACATCAAACCTAAAAATGGTGTAGTTAAGAAAAATGCTACAGCATTATGTCCATACCACCACTGAACAAGTGCATCCTGAATGCCTGCATAAACCGGATAACTTTTTAACAAAGTTACAGGAAGCTCTATTGAATTACCGATATGAAGAACAGCTACAGTAACAAATGTTGAAATATAAAACCAAGCTGCAACATAAATATGTTTTTCTCTTCTTTTAATTAGTGTCCCGATCATGTTAATGCCAAAGACGACCCAGACAACTGCAATCAGAATATCGATAGGCCATTCAAGTTCAGCATATTCTTTTGAGGTTGTGATACCGCTAACTAAAGTAACAGCTGCAAGAACTATAATTAATTGCCATCCCCAAAAGTTTATTTTACTCAGAACATCACTAAACATTCTTGCTTTTGAGATTCTTTGTAAAGAATAATAAACACCCGTAAAAATTGCATTACCAACAAAAGCAAAAATAACAGCATTTGTATGCAAAGGTCTTAATCTTCCAAAGGTTGTATAGGATAAACCTAGGTTAAGTTCAGGAATATATAGTTGAAGTGCGATAATTACTCCGACTAATAGTCCAACAATACCCCAAACAATCGTTGCTATTAAGAATAGCTTAACGATCTGGTTGTCATAACTGAACTTTTCAACATTCATAAATGGAGCTCCTTATATGGTTTTTATGTATATCAATACTATTCTATGATTTATCTTTAGGTTTGTCTTTCTTGACCTCATTATCAAACAATATTCGGACTGATGGTGTATAGTTATCATCATATTGTCCAGATTTAACCGACCAGATATAAGCTGCCAAGAACATTATTGCAACAAATGAACTAAAAGCTATTAAAACAAAAATTACCGACATTATAATAAACCTCTTCTTTTAGCTATTATATTAGTTGTTAATGTTGCAAAAACCACTACGGAAATTGAACTAAGGGGCATTAAAATTGCAGAAATTACCGGAGATAATGTTCCCTGAACAGCAAAACTTAAACCTATTATGTTGTAAATAAAGGAAATAATAAAGCTTAAGATAATAATATTTTTACTCGTTTTGGAAAATTGAATAAATGTATTTAACTTTTCAAATGAAGTTGCATCTAAAATTCCATCACATGCAGGAGAAAAATTATTAATATCTTCTGCAACAGAAATGCCAACATTACTTTTTTTAAGTGCGCCGGCGTCATTCAAGCCGTCACCAATCATCAATACTTGTTTCTTCATATTTTGGAGTTTTTCTATGTATTTAAGCTTGTCAAATGGTGTTTGCCTAAAATGCATTTCTGTATTTTCATCAAAATAATTTAATAGTTGTTCTTTTTCTCCATCGGTATCACCGGATAGTATAGAAAGCGTATAATCATTTTTTAGAGAAGTAATTACTTCTTTTAGTTTTGGTCTGTACGAATTACCAATTGAAAAGAAGCCTTTTACTTTGTCATTTATGGAAAGAAAAACTTTTGTACTAATGTTGTTTTCCACCTTATTTGATTCTTCTGTAACGTACATTTGTGAACCAATTTGGACTTGATTACCATCAATTTTTGCAGAAATTCCTTTACCGGGAATTTCAGTATAATTTTCAATTTCAAAGGTATCTTGACCATTGAAGATATTGAAAATATTCTTACTTAAGGGATGAGAAGAATTTCTAACTAGAGATTTGACCAGCCTATTTTCATATTCGCTTAATGAATCACCAACAAAAGTAACGTTTGCATTTTTAGTCTCAGTTATTGTTCCTGTTTTATCTAAAACAATTGAAGTGATCTTAGACAGCTTTTCAATAATGTGTGTACTTTTTAGATAAAATTTATTTCTTCCAAAAATTCTCATACTACTGCCCAATGTAAATGGTGTTGAAAGCGCCAAAGCACATGGACATGCAATTATTAAAACTGCAGTAAATGCATTAAAAGCTAGGTCTTTATTAATTGGAAACCAATATAAGTGCAGCAAAACCAGCAATTGAAAGTACAATAAAAGTAAAGTATTTACTAACAACATTTACAAAGGCATCAATTTTGCTCTCATCTTCTTTATTAAAAACTTTATTATTCCATAGGCGTGTAAGATAACTTTGAGATACCTCTTTAATAGTTTCAACTTCAATTGCACCGCCAACTTGTCTGCCGCCAGCATAAATAAGATCACCATTTATTTTTTCCACAGGATTTGATTCACCTGTTACAAAACTGTAATCTATAAATGCGGAACCATTAATCAGAACGGCATCAGCAGGAATCAGCTCACCATTCTTTATTACAATTCTATCGCCGACATTTAATTTCTCAACAGGCTTAGTGGTCTCAACTTTGTTTTTAACTATTGTAACCGCAATAGGGAAGTACGACTTATAGTTCCTTTCAAAATTTAAGGCGGCATAGGTTTTACTTTGAAACATTTTACCAACAATCAAAAAGAAAACTAAAGCAGTCATTGAATCAAGATAACCGGCACCAGTTTGTGAAAAAATTTCATATAAGCTTCTTAAAAATAATACAATAATTCCAAGTGAAATTGGAACGTCAACATTAACAATTTTTTTCTTTAAACCTTTATAAGCAGAAATAAAATAATCGCTTGCACTATAAAAAAACACTGGAAGTGAAAACAATATGTTTAGATAGCTGAATACGGGTCGAATATTATCTGTTGTTGTATCACTTAGAGATAAATATTCAGGGAAACTAAAAAGCATAATATTACCTGCAGCAAAACCAGCAACTCCAATTTTGTACCAAAGTTTTTTATTTATTATTGCTGATTTTTCTACTTCTTTTTCGGCAAGGTTCAAATCGGGCTCGTAACCTATTGAATCTAATAGGATAACGATTTTCTTAAGGGAAGTTTTCTCTTCATTAAACTTAATTGAAACTATTTTTTTTAGAAAATTAGCTTCAGAATGAATTATTCCTTCATCCATCTTATAAAGATTTTCTAGAATCCAAATACAGGAAGAGCAATGTGTTTGAGGAATACTGAAGGTAACAGTAGTAATTTTTCCGTCAGTAAAATCAATTAACCTTTCTTTTAGATCTTCATCGTCAAGAAAGTCAAAATTCTTTTTAACATCATTTTTTTTACTTAAGCCGGGATTTTCATCTAAATTATAATATGTACAAAGATCATTAGCATCCAATAACTCATAAACTGTCTTGCAGCCATTGCAGCAAAAGAGCTTATCCGCAATTCTTATTTGATCATTACTGCATTCTTCCCCGCAATGATAACAAATAAGCTTCTCGGCTATATCTATACTTAATTCCTTTCTCAAACTGAATATAATAGTATTGGTGGTATTATTTTGCTATGTAAAATAAATATTTTTATTTAAATATGATAAGAAAAGAATAGGTAAAATAAGTAATAAATTTTTAGATTTAAAAGGGCTATAAACTATATAAAACTAAAAATTGCATGAGAAATAAATCTGTAAACTCATTTTTTGAATCGAATCTTTTTTCAGTTATTAAACTGATCTTCTTTTTGTATTTATTTTTCCTTAGCCTGCAGATGATGGGCGATGGAATGAAGATGTTTGGTAAAGGTTTTTCTAAGACTTTAATTGAAACAACAAGTAATCCTTTTATTGGTTTATTTATTGGAATACTTGCAACATCACTTATGCAGAGTTCTTCTTCAACAACCTCTCTTGTTGTTGCAATGATGGCTGGTGGTGCATTTGGAACTGATCCTACACAATCAATTACATTGGCAATTCCCATAATAATGGGTGCAAATATTGGTACTTCAATTACAAATACAATTGCTTCACTTCCTCAAATAAAAAGAGATAATGAATTTAAAAGAGCATTTGCAGCCGCAACTGTCCATGATTTTTTTAATATACTCTCTGTAATTGTTATTTTTCCATTACAGCTTGCAACAAATTTTTTGGGAATTCTTTCCGGGAAATTAGCAGAAATTTTTCAAGGTTTTGGAGGACTTAAATTTCTAAGTCCAGTTAAATTAATTACTAAACCGATTGCAACTCTTGTTGAAGATGGATTAGCCCTTTTTTCTCAAAGCAATACAGTAGTTGCTTGGTTGATAGTAATAATGTCACTCGTATTTTTATTTACTGCTCTTAAGTTTATGGTAGATTCCTTAAAATCTCTTGTAATTGATAAAGCTAAAGCCTGGTTTGATAATTATTTATTCAAAAATTCAATCAGAGCTTTTATGGTTGGGATTATTCTAACAATATTAGTTCAGAGCAGCTCAATAACAACTTCACTAGTTGTACCTATGGCCGGTGCCGGATTATTAACACTTATCCAAATATTTCCTTATACTATAGGTTCAAATATTGGTACAACTGTAACAGCAATTTTGGCTGCTTTAGTAACAGGCAATATTGCAGCTGTAACAATTGCTTTTTCGCACTTGCTTTTTAATATTAGTGGAATTATAGTTTGGTTTCCATTTAAGTTTGTACCAATAAAAATGGCTGAGTTATTCGCTGAATATTCAACAAAAAGCAAAATAATTCCTGTTGCATATATTATTGTTACATTTTTTATTATACCCGTTATATTTGTTTATTTATTTAGCTGAGGATAAAAATGTTAAAAGAATTAATTTCCGTATTTAAAAGTGATAGTTTATTAGACAGAGCTTTCCAAAGATCTTTTGAAATGTTAGATCTAACACATAAAATGTTTTTAGAATCTAAGGATGTCTTAAGAAATACGGATTCCAACAAAATTGATATAGATATAAACGATGAAGACATAAAGGTGAATAAATTTCAAAGGGAAGTCCGAAAGGATGTATTTAATTATCTTATAATGGCTGGAACAGATTCTTTATCTTCAGCGTTAGTTCTTGTTAACATCGTGATTGATCTTGAAAGAATAGGGGATTATTGCAAAAATATAGTTGAAGTCGCTCAAGGGCATCCAGAGAGACTGACATCAAAACTATATGATGAAAATATTATTAAGATAGAAGAAGCTGTTGCTGAAAATTTTAACAAAACTATTGAAGCCTTTAAAAATTCTAACGAAGAATTAGCAGTCAAGATTATCGAAGATTATAAATGGATTAGTAAAGTAAGTGATGAAATATTACTTTCGTTAATGCAAGGTGAGGATAAAGATATAACAAATGGGAGCGCTGTTGCATTTTCACTTTATGTAAGACAACTTAAAAGAATTAATTCCCACTTAAGAAATGTTGCTTCAAGTATCGTTAATCCATTTCATAGAATTGGTTACAAACCCAAGAAGAAGAAAAAGTAATTTATTAAAATATTTGTTTTTACTATCAAATCGACTAACACAATTTGTGTAAATTGATTTATTACCTTTTTCTTTTAAACTTTTTACGGGAAGAACCGGGGGACTTTCTATCAAAGTCTCTTCGTGGTTTTCTACTTCTGAATGACTTTTTCCCATCTCGTGGTTTTCTGACATCATCTTTTTTAGCAGAAGCAATTTCTAAAACTATTTTACGACCACTAAAATCCTTGCCGTTTAGATTTTTTAACAATTCATCGGCATATTCAGATTCAGTTTCGAAGAAGGCAAAGTTTTGTTTTATATCAATATCGCCAATTTCGATTTCTTTTGAGCCGGAATAATCTTTTATTAATCCAATTACACTTGTTGGTTTAAGTTCATCTGTTTTACCCAGATTGATAAAAAAGCGGGTCATGTTCTCTGATGTGCGCCCAGATCTTTCAGTGCCCCTTTTTGAATCGGGTTTATTCAAATCCGGTAAATTTTTATAGTAGTCCAAAAATCTATTAAACTCAACAGAGACAAATTTTTTAATTAATTCTTCACGATCGAGCCATTCAAGTTTTTTCATTATTTGTGGAAGAAAAGAATCTATTTGTGTATGATCTACAGATACTTTTTCCATTCTATCAATAAGATGAAAAAGTTGTTTCTCACAAACTTCTTTACCAGAAGGAACAATTAATTCATTAAAGGATTTGCCTAATTGTTTTTCAATCTGTTTAATTTTATGCTTTTCCTTTAAATTGGAAATAACAATAGAACTGCCGAATTTACCAGCTCTTCCTGTTCTGCCGCTTCGATGAGTATAAATTTCTAATTCATCGGGTAAATTGTAATTAATAATATGGGTTAGATCATCAACATCTAATCCTCTTGCGGCAACATCGGTTGCAACTAAAAGTTTTAGATGTTTAATCCGGAATTTATTCATCACAGTATCGCGTTGAGCTTGTGATAAATCACCATGAAGAGAATCGGCATTGTACTCATCTTTTATTAATTTTTCTGCAATTTCTTGTGTTTCTCTTCTAGTCCGGCAAAATACAATTCCATATATATCGGGGTGAAAATCCACAATTCTTTTTAGAGCCAAATATCTATCTCTTGCATGCACAAAATAAACTTGGTGCGTTATATTTTCAGCTCCAGTATTTCTCTTACCAACGGTAATTTCAATCGGTTTGTTCAAATATTTTTTTGAGATAACTAATACTTCTTTAGGCATTGTGGCGGAAAAAAGCAGCGTATTTCTTTCTTTGGGAGTTTGTTCAATTATTGCATCAAGTTCATCTCTAAATCCCATATTTAACATTTCATCGGCTTCATCTAAAACCACCGTTTCAACTTGGGAGATATCAATTTTATTTCTGTTTATCAGATCAACTAATCTGCCCGGTGTTGCAGAAACAATATGAACACCTTTTTTTAGAGTAGCTATTTGTTTATCAATACTTGAACCGCCAAATACTGCAGTAACTTTTATATGGTCATTGTAAGTTGAATAATCCATTAAATCATCAGCGATTTGTAAACACAATTCTCTGGTTGGACTCAAAATTAAGTGCTTTACTTTACCGGCTTTTCCTTTGGATTTTTGTATAAGAGGAATTCCAAAAGCTGCTGTTTTTCCTGTTCCAGTTTGTGCAAGACCGATAATATCTTTTGGTTTCTCTTCTAATAAGTATGGAATTACTTCCTCTTGTATCGGCATAGGATTTGCAAAGCCCAATTCTTCAACAGCTCTAACAATATTATTTTCAACGCCCAAGTCACTAAATGATTTCATAGACTACTCTTTTATGATTCTTTTTTAATATACAACTAATAAAGGTAATGAATAAAAAAATAGAAATTAGAAATATTTGGATAAATTGTTTATTTTGCTTACACTTGCAGCCGATATTTAAGTGATATTGCCTTTTATCGACAGATTGAAGGCATTTTTTTTATTCAATGAGAAGGTGAATTTTTGAAACAAATTAGAAACATTGCAATTATTGCTCATGTTGATCATGGTAAGACAACCTTAATTGATCAGTTATTAAAGCAGAGCAATATATTTAGAAAAAACCAAGTTGTGCAAGATCAGTTTTTAGACTCGAATGATCTGGAGAGGGAAAGAGGGATTACTATTTTATCTAAAAATATTAGCATCCCTTTCAAAGATGTCAAGATAAATTTAATTGATACCCCAGGACACTCCGATTTTGGCGGAGAAGTAGAACGTGTATTAAAAATGGCTGACGGAGTTTTACTTTTGGTTGATTCATTTGAAGGTCCAATGCCGCAAACAAGGTTTGTTCTAGAGAAAGCGCTGCACCTTCATTTAAAACCAATTGTTGTTATTAATAAAATTGATAGACCGGATAATAGGCCTGAAGAAGTGCTCGATGAAATTTATGATTTGTTTATTGATCTTGATGCCGAAGAACATCAATTAGATTTCCCAGTAATTTATGCAAGCGGTAGAAGTGGTTGGGGAGTTAATAATTTAAGTGATGAAAGAAATGACTTAGTGCCGCTTCTCGATTCAATTATCGAAAATATTCCACAACCGGTTTTTGAAGATGGTACTGTGCAAATGCAAGTTACAACCTTAGATTATAATGATTACGTTGGGAGAATTGGAATCGGTAGAGTTTTTAGAGGCACTCTAAAGAAAAACGATTCACTTAGTATAATTAAAAGAAACGGTACAATTAATAAAATTTCTTTAAAACAATTATTTGTTTTTGAGGGGATTGAGAGAAAAGAAACTGAAATAGTGTATGCAGGAGATATTTGCGCTCTTGTCGGAGTTGAAGATATTGATATTGGTGATACAATTGCCGACAGTGAAAATCCTGAACCATTGCCTATAATTGCTATTGATGAGCCTACGATAAGCATGAACTTTACAGTTAATACCTCACCATTTTATGGTAAAGAAGGAAAATATGTAACCTCTCGTCATTTGCACGAACGATTGCAAAAAGAACTTCAGCAGAATGTTGCTTTGCAAGTTCAGGAAACCGGTTCACCCGATACTTTAAAAGTCTCTGGTCGAGGAATCTTGCACCTTTCAATTCTTATTGAAAATATGCGAAGAGAAGGATACGAATTAGCTATTGGAGCTCCAAAAGTTATTTATAAAGAAATTGATGGAAAAAAAGCAGAACCGATTGAAACTCTAGTGGTTGATGTCCCGACTGAATCCTCTGGAAAAGTGATTGAATTGGTTGGTCAGAAAAAAGGTGAGCTCGTTAAAATGGAACAGAAAGGTAGTTTAACCAAACTTGAATTTCACATCCCATCCAGAGGTTTAATGGGATTAAGAAATAAAGTGTTAACTGTTACTGCTGGTGAAGGGATTATACACCATCGTTTTTATCAATATGAATTTTTTAAAGGATCAATTACTCAAAGACAATCTGGTGTATTAATTTCTATGCATGAAGGACAAGCAACAGCATATGCTATTGATTCTTTACAAGACAGAGGTAAATTTTTTATTGAGCCGGGCGATGTAGTTTATCAAGGACAAATAGTTGGTGAATACAACAAAGACAATGATATTGAAGTTCATGTTAATAGAGGGAAAAAGTTGACAAATATGAGAGCTTCAGGCGCTGATAAAGCTGCAAAGATTGCCCCAGCAATCAAATTTACTTTGGAAGAATGTTTAGAGTACATTAAAGATGATGAGCTTGTTGAGGTTACTCCAAAATCAATAAGAATGAGAAAATTATACCTTGATCCAAATGAGAGGAAGAGATTCAATAATAAAAAGGGTCTCTAATATTTATTACTTTTTAAGGTTTTGTAAAGATTCTTTTGAGAGATTAAAAGTCTTTGCAAAACCTGCTACAAACTTCGCCTTATTAATTCTAAGTTTATAAAGCTGAAAATCACCCAATCTAAAATACATTTCTGCATTTGTATTTTTAATAAGATAACTATTCTTAGCAGAATTATATTCCTCAGAATTTCTTTCAATTAATTGAGCTATTCCAGTAACAGAAACTCTTGCCAACGTTTGCGGGTTGTCTGCTTCAGTTTCAGGCTGGCATATCATTAAGCTAATTTTTTTATTATCTGTAATATTTTTAGAGTGTTTTGCAAGCTGACTAATCAGAATATAAAACTCACTAAATTTTTCATTAACTGAGTATGCCACCATTGAAATGAAAGGTTGATTATTGCTGCTTGTTCCTAGTGAAGCAATTTTTGAATACTCAATTAAATGTATTAAAATTTTTTTTGAATCATTATCCATTTTGGTTGTCTCAAATTTATTATTACTCTTCTAAAACCTCCGAGGTTTTTGAAACCTCGGAGGTTATTATTTAACTATTCAATATAATTCCAAATGCAATAGAATGTTCATATTCAATAATTTTATGAAACCCCATTTTTTTATAAAAACCTATTGCTCCTAAGTTTTTCTTCCCAACTTCTAAATGTAAAGCAGATACTTTTAATTGTCTTAGATTATCAATAAAAGTCAGCATTACTTTTTTGCCAAGACCTTTACCTTGTATGTTTGGTAAAAGATCAACATGAAGATGAGCAGGGTAATCGGCTAACTCTTTCTTTAAAATATACCCTTTATAAATTAGTCTAATAATATTTGCATCTGCAGAAATATCATCCTCTTTTGGCAAAGGATATTGTTGCCTTAGATTAGGGAACCACTCACTCTCACTTCTTTTTCGAAATCCTTCAGAGTTTCTAGTCCCTAAAATATATCCGCTTGGTTGTTTATTTAGAGTAACAATAAAAGTTAATTCCGGCTCTAAAACTGCATAGGGAGCTGCATAAAAATGACCTAATAATTTAGGATCTTCGTAAATATCACTAGCATCTTTCCCGCTATCACCAGTAAGGAGACAAATTTTATATAAACTTTCTAAATCAGAAGGTCGATACGGACGAATTTTTATGTTTTCAGTTTGGGTTGTTTCCACAATCTAACTCATTAATCATTTCAAAAAGTTTAATAGTTGTTTTCCAATTTCTGCTTGTAGCAGTAACTTTTAATTTGTTCTCAAACAAATTATTGGTCAATTTGGTCCTTCCAAATCCATCTGGACAATAGAGATAAAGAACATCTCCTGAAAGTATGAATTTTTCTTGATCCCCCTTAAATATATCAAGATTTTTAACCAATGTTTTATCTGGTGTTGAATCTAAGAAAGTTACAGCTAGTTTGGATAAGTCAATATTGGTTGATTTAAGAGGAAGATCTGAAATTATCTTTTTGAGTTTGTTTGCTGTTAAAATAATAATGGGAACAGAAAAATTATAAACTGCATCAATTTTTTGCTCAATTTGTTTTTGAATTTTTTTAACATCCTTTTCATTAGAACAGAAAACAACATTTCCACTCTGAATATAAGTGTTCACATTTGAAAATTTAAGTGACTCGTACAATTCCTTAAGTTCAGTCATTTTAATCTTTTTCTGTCCGCTTACATTGATGCCGCGGAGTAGGGAGATATATTTTATCATGATTTGATTTTCAATTTGTATTGTGGAAAAATTTGAATAATCTTAATTTAGTTGATAATTATTTCATAAATCTATTCTTTTGAGAACCTAAAACTTATATTTGAAAACTCATCACAGGTATGATTTATATAAGTGGTAGTTCCGCTATTTTGTTTATAAATATAATGTACACTTTCAATAGAACCACAAACATTTGTGTCTTCATATGGAAACGTAAAAACATTATTCTCCCATTGGTGAATAGGAATATTTGTTGCAGTAAAACCTTTTTCCCACCTAATTCCCCAGTCAGGATTTTCATCTAATCCGGTAAAAGTAGCTGTTTTTATAGTATCTAGTGTCTCATTAAGTGTAAGGATTATTTCTCCAGAAAAGTAACCACCTCCAAAAGCAGGAGTATAATAAGATCCGGTATAAGTGTTTCCCTCAAAAGACCCAATTGTAGTTTCAGAACTAAAAATTAGTAATTCAGTTTTATTTTCAGTAGAGCCTTCAGTTTCAACCTCTAAATTAGCATTAATTGCTATTGTTGCAATACATTTGGTGTATGTTAAATCAAAATCACTAATGGTTGTTTTTGGAGTAATCTCAATCGTTAAATCAATATCAGATTGACCTAAGTAATCTTCAGAAGTGATGGTACTGTTAACAAGGCAGACAAGAAATTGACGCATATTGTTGTCATAATAGTCTTTTAAGTTTTCTATTTCGAAATCTTGAGCATCCACTGTTCCAAGGTGAACAGCATCTCCATTTTGAACACCAAAAATTACAAGAGATAATCCAAATTCAGTTACCGGGCCTTTCATACTAAACAGCATATTCTGGGAGGCACCTATATCAGTATAATTCAAGTTTATTTTAAAAAGTTTTGCAGAGAGATCAGGATAATTTTTAATTAAAAAATCACTCGATTCAAATATTTTTAACTTATCATTCTCATTATCAATATTCCATTCATGTTGTGTTTTTTCTAGAAAATAGTCTATCGGAATATCATAAATTTTTCCATTTATATAATCTTCAAAAAACTTTGGGTACCAATTTACTACTGGGGTTCCAACTGCATTAAGCAGACCCGTTATCTTACGGACTCCACTACTGTTAAACATATGACCTATACTTGTTAAATCGAAACTAGGAATTTGTTGTAAGTATTTAAATATTGAAGTCATACCTCTTGCATGGTTAACATGTGAGAATTTATCTGTATTGTTTATTTCAATGCCATTAAATGGAGCCATTGCATTATTTAGAAAATCATATGGATATTTATAATTAGGATCATCGGTCACCAAATCTTCTAACCAATAGTAGATAGCTCTATTAGTCCAATAATAGTCGTTCAATCTATCATTAATAAATAATTTTTGAACAGCTCCAACAAGTATTTTGTTGTATTGATTATTTTCTAAATAAATTCCATTTACTGTAAAGAACATTTTATTAATATTATAATTTCGGTGTTCCTCTAAAATTCTATTGGTAGTTACTGGGTCGCTTTCTTCATCAAAGTCAATGTAAACAAATCTTTCACCCTCCAAAAAAGGTAATTCAAGAACTTCATAAATGACTTTGTATGCATCTTCAAAGATTTCTGCAACCGTAGAAGTATATTGTTTGTAAAATTCTGATATCATAATAGTAAAGTGCTGTGTCTCAGTCGAATTTAAAGAAGAAATTGCTTTTACAGATAAATTATCATTATCTGATAATGTACTCTTGTTTACAGTTTTTTCTAAACTGTAACTAAAATAAGGTATTTCTGCAACCAAGTAATCTGACGAATCTTTTGCAGTAAATAAATCATATACAATTGAGGTGTCCTCAACAAAAACATTATAAACTTTTTTGCCAACAGCAAGATAACTTTCCCCAGACAATTCACCTGTGTATTTAGTGGCTAGTTTTATTGTTTTATTGTAATCAGAAGGCAAACCTTTGATGTGAAATGTTGAGGATATTATATTTGTACCAAAAGCACCATCATCCTCAACTTTACTTACAGAAATATCATAATTACCGTCAAAAGCACCTGCGGGAATTGTAATTGTAAGATCATCCTTTTCAACAGTTCCACCTTCGACCCCAATTGTTACAGCATCTTGAGGTATAGGATCATCATCTTCCTTTTTGGGTGATGAAGGATCATCTGAGCAGCTTAAAGATGTTATTAGAACTACAGAAGCCAGTAAAATTAATAAACTTTTTGCAAGACGGGTTATAGGATCCATTAGAGTTATCCTTATGACAGTTTATATTTTTTATACTCTTAACAAATCAAGAAAAAGAAATCTATTTTAAAGTAAAACTTATTTGCTTGTTAAGAACCGATACTCTTTAAAATAGTTATTAATAATTTATGACTCAACTGTTAAATTGTTAGTAACTTTTTCAATTTATAGTTTTTAACAATTTATATAATTATTACATATTTTTCTAAAAAGAATCTTATTCAATAAAAATGAGAGAATAATGAAAAAATTAGAAGGTAAAATTGTTTTTATAACGGGTGCAACTTCTGGTATTGGCGAAGCATCGGCATATGCTTTGGCTGAACAGGGAGCAAATCTAATAATTACTGCAAGAAGAAGTAACATTCTGGAAAAATTGAAAACTGCAATAAAAACAAAATATGGAGTGAAAGTTTTTATAATAAAATTAGATGTTAAAAATAAACAAGAAGTAGAATGGGCGATAAACTCGCTTCCGGATGAATGGAAAAATATTGATATACTGCTTAATAATGCAGGTCTGGCCAAGGGATTAAATAAAATTTATGAGGATGATATTGAAAATTGGGAAGAAATGATAGATACCAATGTTAAAGGTCTTCTATATGTTACCCGAGCAATTGTACCCGGGATGGTTCAGAGAGAAAGTGGTCATATTATTAATATTGGATCAACTGCAGGTCACGAAGCATATCCCAAAGGGCATGTTTATTGCGCCACAAAACATGCGGTTAATGCTATAACAAAAAGCTTACGTATTGATGTTATTGATAAAAATATAAGAGTAAGTACTGTTGATCCGGGCGCTGTTGAAACAAATTTTAGCAATGTTAGATTTTTGGGTGATAAAGAAAAAGCAAAAAGTATGTATAAAGGGTTAATTCCCTTAGTTGCTCAAGATGTAGCAGAGGCCGTAGTCTTTTGTGCAACTCGTCCTCCACATGCTAATATTGCAGAGATAATTATGATGCCGACTCAACAGGCAAGTGCACTGATTTTTCATAGAAAAGAGTAATAAGAAACTAATAAAATATTGATAGATCTCCCGAGCCTTCTCTGATGATTTCTGCTTCACTTCCACTTAAATCAACAATGCTTGAAGGAACTCCGCTTAAAGCACCCATTGAAAGCATAAGATCAACACTGTTATTAAAAACTGTACGAATTTCAAGAGGGTCGTAAAGCAGTTCACCTTTTCTAGTTGTTGCACTTGTACTGATTATTGGATTCCCAAGTTCATCTGCAAGTGTTCTTGCAATCGTATTATCCGGAACTCTGATTCCAACAGTTTTTCTTTTTGTCCATAATATTTTGGGTACTTCTTTAGCTGCGGGAAGTACAAATGTATAAGGGCCCGGTATAAGTTTTTTCATAGATCTATATGCAAAATTAGAAACTTTGGCATATTTTGAAATATCTTTTAGATCGGCACATAGAAAACTAAACAATTTTGTTCCCGTGTCATTTTTTATCATATAAATTCGTTCAACAGCTTCTCTATTAAAAATATCGCAGCCCAGACCATAAACAGTATCAGTTGGATAAATAATTACTCCGCCATTTTTAAGTACTTCAACGGCTTTATTCAAGTATCTTTGCTGTGGATTTTCAGGATGTAATTCGTAATATTCCATTTTAGTTTCCTTCTTTCAACTGATAAGCTTAATAACAATAAATCTGAGTCTGTAACTAATAAAAATAAAATTAATATACCAATAAAGAATCACAATTATTTTTGATCTGTATCATCAGAAAATTACATAAAAGGTTATATTTATCTGTTAAAAAATATGATTTATTAATTTGGAATAAAATTTATGATTAAAGAACTTGCAGTAGTTGCAGTTAGTGGGGGTCTAGATAGTTGCATTACCACTGCTATTGCCAATGAAGAATATAATCTTGCATTGGTGCATATAAATTACGGACAAAAAACTGAATCTAAAGAATTGGAATCTTTCCATAAGATAGCTGATTACTACAAAGTAGAGAAAAAATTAGTTATTGATTTTACCCATTTTCAAAAAATTGGCGGTTCTTCTTTAACTGACAAATCTATTGTAATTAGTAAAGCTGATTTGACAAATACAAAGGTACCTACTTCATATGTACCATTCAGAAATGCTAATATTTTATCTGCATGTGTAAGTTGGGCAGAAATAATAAAAGCATCAGTAATATTTATTGGGGCTGTACATGAAGATTCTTCAGGTTATCCTGACTGCAGACCAGAGTTTTTTAAGTCTTTTGAAGAGACAGTAAATTTAGGAACTAAACCAGAAACAAATATTAAAATTAAAACACCAATAATAAATTTAACTAAACAAGAAATCATTAAGTTGGGTAAAGAATTAAATGCTCCCCTTGAACTTACGTGGAGTTGCTACAGTAATGAAGATGAGGCTTGTGGTGTTTGTGATAGCTGTGCACTTAGATTGCGCGGATTCCAAAGTCTTGGAATAGTTGATCCAATAACATATAAAGAAATACCAAACTATAAAGAATAAAAAGAAAGGCTAATAATGGAAGAGAAAAGAAAATTACTTGAAACTTTTGAGAATGAATACAAAGACAGGGATTATGTTATTGAACATACAGCTCCTGAATTTACTTCTGTTTGTCCTAAAACCGGTCAGCCAGATTTTGCAACAATTATTCTTGAGTATATACCTAATAAATTATGCATTGAGCTTAAATCATATAAGATTTATTTAAACTCCTTCAGAAATGATGGAATTTTTTATGAAAGTGTTACCAATAAAATTCTTGATGATCTTGTTGCAGTATGTAAACCGAGATATATGAAAATTACAGCTGACTTTAATGCTCGTGGAGGTATAACCTCTGTTGTTGAAGTAGAATACGTAAAAGATGAGGAAATTAATACTTTAAACTAAAAGATGACTATAAACAGAACTTATAAATTTAGTGCAATCTGTATTAGATATAAAATGGATCTTAGTATCATTAAAATAACTGCACCAATTGCATATTTATCATTTGTAAAATTTAGAAAATTACTTTTATATAAATATATGGCAATGCTGTAACTTATTCTTTTTATCAATCTATTGCTAATTAAATAACTATGTAATGAAGAGGAAACTAAAATGATAAAAAGAAAAATAACGAAAAGAAGCTGGGCAGAACCCTATAAGATTAAGGTAGTTGAACCCCTAAAAATGACTAATCGTGCAGACCGTGAGAAAGCTGCAAAACAAGCAGGTTATAATACTTTTTTATTAAAATCTGAAGATGTTTATATTGATTTGCTTACTGACAGTGGTACAAATGCGATGAGTGATTATCAATGGGCTGGAATGATGATTGGTGATGAAGCATACGCTGGCAGTAAAAATTTCTATTATTTATGGGATAATATTAAAAAATATTACGGCTTTCCATATTTTGTGCCTACTCATCAAGGTAGAGCTGCAGAACATATGATTTCTCAAATATTAATAAAGCCTGGAGATTATATTCCAGGTAACATGTATTTTACAACTACAAAGCTTCATCAAGAATTAGCTGGAGCCACTTTTATTGATGTGATTATCGATGAAGCCCATGATCCCAAGAATGAACATCCGTTTAAAGGGAATATTGATATCCAAAAGTTGGAAGATCTAATAAAAAAAGTCGGAGCTAAAAAAATTCCCTATGTTAGTATGGCAGGCCCTGTAAACATGGCAGGCGGTCAGCCTTTCTCAATGAAAAACTTAAAGGAAGTAAAGAAAGTATGTGATGATAATGGAATACAACTTTGGTTCGATGCAACAAGAGCAGCTGAAAATGCTTATTTTATCAAAGAAAGAGAAAAGGGATACAAAACAAAATCTTTAGAAACTATTTTTTTAGAAATGTGTTCTTATTTTGAAGGTGTTTGGGTTAGTGCCAAAAAAGACTTGATGGTAAATATTGGCGGCATTATTGCAACTAAAAATAAGAAAGTTTACGAAGAATCCAGAAATATGGTCGTTATTTATGAAGGGCTTCATACATACGGCGGATTAGCTGGAAGAGATATGGAAGCAATGGCCAGAGGAATTGAAGAAATGTTAGATTATAATAACATGCATGCAAGAATTGGACAGGTTAGATATTTTGGTGAAGAGCTTGAAAAATATGGTGTTCCATTTGTAAGACCAATTGGTGGTCATGCAATTTTCTTGGATGCAAAAAGAATTTTATCTCATATAAAACAAGATCAGTTTCCAGCACAGTCATTAGCTACAGAAATTTATTTAGATTCCGGTGTCCGAACTATGGAAAGAGGAATTGTATCTGCAGGACGTAATAAAGAAACCGGCAAGCATAATTATCCAAAGCTTGAGTTAGTAAGATGTACATTCCCCAGAAGGGTTTATACTCAAGCTCATATTGATGTTACAGTAGAATCGATTGCAAATGTTTATCAAAATAAAAAATCGATAACAGGGCTAAAGATGGTTTACGAACCAAAGTATTTAAGGTTCTTCCAAGCCAGATTTAAAAAAATATAATATAGCATTAAGCAAAAACATAGTATAAATTTAAGTTCCTGCAAACCAAAATTATTTAGTCTGCGGGAATTTAAATATTATTAAATGATATTAAGAACATGGACTCTTCTTCAAGTATAAAAGCTCAATTTTTACGGGAACGTGATAAGTTATTTAAAAATGAGGAACTCTATCATGATTCTTTTCAATTTTGCATTAAACATTGTCTTTTAGTAGAAGAACTAATATTTACAGTTATCAAACCTCAAAATTTTGGCTGCGTTATGGCTGCAGTCGGCGGATTCAGTAGAAGAGAACTTTCTCCCTATTCTGATGTTGATTTGATGTTTATTTTACCTGAACCTGAATACCATCAGTCCGAAATAGAATATTGCATTACCACTCTCTCAGATATAGGGATAAAAGTTTCATACTCAATCCGAACTTTTTCTGATATTGAAAAGTTTTTAAAAGAAGATCTGCATGCTTTTACACAATTCTTTGAAACCAGATTTTTACTAGGCAGTAAAAATTTATACGATCAGTGGAACACCCAACTTTTTCAGACTATTGAAAAATCTAATAAAGAGAAATTAATCTATGAACTTTTTGCCGATGTTGAAGCCAGATATTCAAAATTTGGAAGTTCACCAAAAGTATTAGAGCCTAATGTAAAATTTACAGGGGGTGGCTTAAGAGATATTCATTCCGTTGAGTGGATGTATTCAATCAAAAATCAAAAATTACTTTCAATTCAAGATGAAATTACACAAACTGAAATATTCTTAAAGGAAATCTTAGAAAAGGGAATAATAAACAGAAAAGCTTATAAAAGGCTATATGAAAGTTATAAAACTATCTTAAGGGCAAGAAATCTACTTCATTTAGTTGAAGGAAGTAAAAATGACAGGCTGGAATTTGAACAGCAAGAAATAATTGCAAATATGTTAGGTTATTCAAAAGCCCTTTGGAAAGAGTTTATGCACGACTATTTCCGCGCTTCTACTGTGCTTAACAGATTTTCTAAAACCATGATGAAAAGGTACAAGCAAGAATTTTCTACTAAGCTTTCCGATTATTTATCAATCGATCTTGATGATGATTTTGAAATTAAAAGTGACATATTAAGATTTAAAAATGATAGAATACTTTCGATTTCTGATATAATGCGTGCTTTTTATTATAAATGCATTAATGACGCAAATTTTGAGCAGAATTTTAGATCACTGGTAATAGAAAGTATTCATCTCATTGAAGAAACTAATCCTTTAGAAGCAACATCGTCTGTTTTTTTTAGAGAATTGCTCAAACTTCCCAAGAATGTTGGAAAAACATTAAGTTCTATGAACGGATTTGGCTTCTTGGACCTTTTGCTTCCTGAATTCCGAGATTTGAATGGGTTTTTTCAACCAGGTCTTTATCATTGTTATACAGCGGATGAACACTCTTTAATTGCTGTTCAGAATCTCGAAAACTTAACTATGCAGGATAACAATATTGCAAAACTGTTTAAGTCGCTACCTTCTCATGACTTGCTTTACTTGGCAGTTATTCTTCATGATATTGGTAAACCAATTAGTATTTCCGGGCATGAAATTATTGGTGCTGAAATAGCTGCAAGTATTATGCAAAGTCTGGGTTACGGACAAAGTGAAATTTTACTTGTTCAGTTTTTAGTGAGAAACCATCTTTTAATGGAACAGACCGCTTTTAGGAGAGACCTAAAAGATCCTGTTACTCTGGATAATTTCATTTCTATATTTCCATCAATAAAGGCACTTGATCATCTATATTTATTAAGCTATGCTGATTTATCTGCAGTTAATCCGCAAGTATGGACACAGTGGAAAGCCGATTTGTTATATGAACTTTATACAAAAGCTAAATCAATGCTTCAAGAGGAAATCTCTGGCGAGGAAGTAAATATCTCAAACTCTGATGAAAATGTAAATGAAAATGATTATTTGGATAATTCAAAATTTACTGAACATTTGGAACAAATAGGTGATATTACTTATGTCTTCAATTTTTCTCGAAAGGAAATTCTGGAGCATATACATGAGATTGAGAAGGGTGCTAAAGTTTCAGTCATCTTTAAGGATAATGATCCTTTTACGAATATTGCTGTAATTACAAAAGATGCTTCAAAGTTATTGGCAAAATTATGTGGTGTTCTGGCAATTAACGATCTCAATATTCATGATGCAAAAATCTTTACCAGAAAAGATGGAATTGTAATTGACAGTTTTAATGTGTCTAATATTAAAACAAATGGAAATTTAACAGAAGATAAATACGATAATATAAAAAAGGCAATATCTAAAGCAATTAACGGTGAGTTAAATATTGAGAAAGAATTTCAAAAAATAATGACCAAATGGAAAAAATCCTTAAATAACTCTACCCGCGTTAATAAGGAAGTAGAGATTGAGTTTGAAGAACATGATAAATTTTCCATAATTGATATTTTTTGCCCCGATAGAATTGGTCTTCTGTATACAATTACTAATAAGATGACAGAGCTTGGTTTAACTGTTGCTTTTGCAAAAATTTCATCAAAAGGTGATCATCTGATTAATGCTTTTTACATTCAAAAAAATAATGGACTTAAACTTAGAAAAAGTGAATATGGGTTTATAAGTTCAGAACTTATAATCGAAATTAAAAAAATATTGTAGCCATTATGAACTTTATGAATTATTCAAATCCAATCGGAATATTTGATTCTGGTATTGGAGGCTTAACGGTTGTTAAGAGTTTGGACTCTACTTTGGCCAGCGAAAGTATTATTTATTTTGGTGATACTGCTCGGGTTCCTTACGGATCAAAATCAAATGAAACAGTCATTGAATATTCGATACAAGATGCAAATTTTTTGTTAAGTAAGAATGTAAAATTAATAGTAGTTGCATGTAACACCGCTTCATCGGTTGCACTTGGTGCACTTAGGGAAAAGTTTGATATTCCGGTGATTGGAATGATTGAACCTGGAGCTAAGGCAGCAATTAATTCAACACAAAATGGTAAGATAGGTGTAATAGGTACAAACGCTACAATTACAAATAAAGCTTATTCAAAAGAACTTTTGAAATTAGACAATAAATTAAATGTTTATGAAAAGGCATGTCCGCTTTTTGTCCCTTTAGCCGAAGAAGGTTGGACTGATCATAAAGCAACAAAGTTGATAGCTGAAGAATATCTTAATGAATTAAAAAAACAAAATATTGATACTTTAGTTTTAGGATGCACTCATTATCCAATTTTGAGGAATGTAATTCAAGAGGCAATAGGAGAGAGAGTTAATCTTATTGATTCAGGTTCGGCTGCTTCAATTGAGGTTGAGCAGCATTTAATAGGGAGAGGATTAAAAAACAACTCGAATTTGCTGGGTTGCCACGAATACTATGTTAGTGATGTCCCTACAAAATTTAAAGAAATTGCAGAAAGATTTTTAGGAAGAGAAGTAAATCATGTCAAAAAGGTTGATTTGGAAGCACATAAATAAGTAGTAGTAGCTAAATTATGATTGGAAAAATTACTTAGTTCTATTTTTAAACATAAAAATCCCACTTATCGATTTACCATCAACAATTTTTCCTTCAGTAATCATTTTATTAACTTCATCAATTGTAAATTCAAAAACTTCCATTCCATGTTCACCTTCTTCTCTCGAGTGATTTCCCGGGGTTAAGTACTCTGCAAGATAGATGTAAAGAATCTCATCACAAAATCCGGGAGATGTGTAAATCTTACCAAGGTAAGAAATTTTATCTGAAGTATATCCGGTTTCTTCTGTCAGCTCTCGAGTTGCACAAGTTAAAGGCTCTTCATTTTTCTCTAATTTACCGGCGGGCAGTTCAAACATCCATTCATTAAATGGGTAACGGTACTGTTTAACAAAAACAATTTTTCCCTCATCTGTTAAGGGAAGCACAACAGCTCCGCCATTGTGAAGAATTACTTCTCTGACTCCTTCATTTCCCGAATGGTATTCTATCTGATCAACTTTAATATCAAATACATGACCGTTAAAAATTATGTTTGACTCTTTAATTTTAAAGTTCATTTGGTTTCCTTAAAAAATAGATGCCGGTATACTAAAAAGAAGATACCGGCATGACAAATGTTAAAAGTTATATCAATTTTCCAAATTGTTACTTTTCTAATCGTAAAACTGAGTTAACTCACTACCCAAAAATTTAATTGTGGCTGTTATTACACCGAGATCATCCAGGTATCCAATTAGTGGAGCTAAATCGGGGATAGTATCAATTGGAAAAATAAAATAAACTAAGGCACCAACAACAATCGATTTTCTGTACCAGGATATTGATGGGTCAATAAAATAATTGTAAAGTGCTTTAATATCTTTAGCAAAAGAAAGTTTGCTGCCAACTCTTTCTATTTTTGACCAAAAATTTTCTTCAATATATTCTTTACCTTCATTATACTTATCGTGCGTTTCGTAATCAGAACTTAAATCTTGCAAAGTATTTTCCATGTAATCATGTTCTTCAATTTCACTTATATCTACATTCTTATTTAATTCATCCATTTTCATACCTAATAAATTTTGATAAAATAAATAATCCTAATAAAAACTTATTTTTTTTTGTGCTGATCTAACCAATTATAAATTGTATTCCACCATAATTTAGCATTTTGAGGTTTAGTAACAAAATGTGTTTCATCAGGGAAATACAATAATTTACTTTCAACATTCAATCTTTGCAGTGATGTAAATAGTTCCATTGCCTGACCAAATGGAACTCTGAAATCATAAGCGCCGTGCACTACCAATATAGGGGTTTTTACATTTTTAACATACATATGAGGAGACCATTTCTGATAAAGCTCTCTATTCTCCCATGGAGTTCCTCCGTTTTCCCATTCCGGAAACCATAGTTCTTCAGTTGTTCCATACATGCTCTCAAGGTTAAAAACCCCGGCATGAGAAACTAAAGCATTAAATCTATCCGTCTGAGTAGCAAGCCAATTGATCATATATCCGCCGTAAGATGCGCCTGCTGCAAATGTATTTTCTTTATCAATAAAACTAAAATTGTTTACAGCATAATCATATGAATTCATCAAATCTACATAAGCTTTTCCACCCCAATCACGGGAAATTTCGTCTGTAAATTGTTGTCCGTAACCAGTACTCCCTCTTGGATTAGGAGCAACTACAACATAACCTTGAGACGCAAACATTTGTAAATTCCATCGGTAGTGAAAATCATCTTCCCAATGACCTTGAGGACCACCATGAATTAAGAACATCATCGGATATTTTTTGCTTGAATCGAAAAAAGGCGGTTTAACTAAAATTGATTGAACTTTTTCATCTTCTGCCCCAATTGCCCAGAAAGTTTCAACTTCATTCATATCAAGCTGACTAAGCAATTCGGCATTTATGCTTGTGATTTTTCTGAAATTAGATTTATCAGTATTTATAGCAAAAATTTCATTTGGCAAAGTGGATCTTTGATTCTTAAAGAATAGAGTTTTACCGTCAGCAGAAAGCTGAAGTGATGAAGCAACAACAGATTCAACTAAAGTTGAGGTAAGTTTTGTATTTACGTCTATTGCATATATTGAATTATATATTTTATTCGCTGCAGTAAAGTATATTGTTTTAGAATCTGTTGACCATACGAGCTCGCCAGCTGAAAAATCATATTTGCCTGATAAATCAATTGTGTTGCCATTCAATCTGTTATAAAGTGTAATCCTTTGCTTGTCTGCTTCAAATCCAGCTCTTTCCATTGAAGTGTAGGCAATATATTTACCATCCGGAGAATAAACCGGCTGAGTATCATTTCCTTCACTAATAGAGATTTTTTTGAATGGAGTTGCATAATTTTCTTTAACATCCGATAGTTTCAATATATAGACATCATTGTTAGTGCTTGATGCAAGAAAATCAGAATCATTCATAACAAAAGCAATTTCATCAGCAGTTGGGGAAAAAGAATAATCATTTGCACTTCCCAAAGCCAATGGTGGAGTATCAAACTTACTGTTTAATGTAAGGTCAGTATACTTATTTTTTTCAATATCAAATAGAAATAAGTGGCTAATTTTTGGTCCGCGCCAATCATTCCAATGACGGTACATCAGTTCTGTAAATATTTCAGCTTTTACTTTGCTTTCATCTCTTTCTTTATCTTTTTTCTCATTACATTCTTGTGTTTTACATTCGGGATAAACAGAAGAGGAGAAGAGAAGCATTGATTCATCAATTGAAAACTCAGCTCCGGAAACCCCTGTGTAAATGTCTGTCAGCTTAGCTTCACTATTTCCAGTTAGATCATTTGTAAGTAGTTGACTCTTTTTAGAATAGAATATTTTTGAGCCTCCATCAAAAAATTGAGGGGAAGACGCTGACTCAACAATCTTTTTCAGGTTAGTTCCATCACTATTTATTAAATAGATATCAGTTTGACCTTTGTTACTTTCCATATCATAAGTTGTAAGATCAAAAATAATTTTCGATGCATCCGAAGATACATCAAATGAACCTATCCTTTTCATATTCCAAAGATCATCAACAGTTATTGCTCTTTTCTCCTGAGCAAAATTTGCTGTAACAAAAATAAGAATTATCAATAGTGAAATTAGTTTTTTCATTATCATCTCTTTTTATTTTAATTGTTAGTTGTGCAAAATAACAAAATTAGATCATTTATTAAATTTGTATCGTTTCATTTTGCATGAGTTGTTCAAATGTTTCTCGTTTTCTTATTACAGTATAGTTCTCATCATCAACCAAAACTTCTGCTGGTCTTCTACGGGCATTATAATTTGAAGACATTACCATTCCATAAGCTCCCGCGGACATAACCGCTATTAAATCACCACTTTTGCATTTTTCGATTTGTCTGTTCTTACCTAAAAAATCACCGCTTTCACAAACCGGACCAACAATATCTGCAACAAAATCCTCGGCTTGGGAAATATTCACTGGCTGGATATGGTGATAAGCTTTGTAAATACTCGGTCTTAGCATATCGTTCATTGCGGCATCAATCACCAAAAAGTTTTTATCTAAATTATTTTTTGAGTATAAAACTTTACTAACCAAGCAGCCGCCATTTGCAGTAAGGGACCGGCCCGGTTCAAAAAATATTTCACAATCGACTTCAGTAAGTATTGGGAGAATTGCATCAGCAAGCTGTTGTGGCGTAAACGGCTGTTCATCAAAATACTTAATTCCCATTCCTCCGCCGATATCAATATGGGTTAGTTCTATGCCATCAAGAGTAAGCTTTTTTACTAAATCGACAAGTTTAGTGACTGCCTCAATGTAGGGTTCAACCTTAACAATTTGAGAACCAATATGCATATCTATGCCCACGAGCTTAATATTTTTCAGCTCACTTGTTTTTTTGAAAATATCTAATGAAACCGTTTCATCAATGCCAAACTTATTTTCTGCTAAACCAGTTGAGATATATGGATGAGTTGATGGGTCGACATTTGGATTGACTCGAATTGCTATTGGTGCAGTCTTCCCATTACTTTGGGCAACTTCATTTATTAGTTCAATTTCACCGATTGATTCAGCCTTAATCAAATGGATATCATTATTTAATGCTAATTCAATCTCATCCTTTGTTTTTCCAACTCCTGACATAATCATATTTTGCGGATTAACACCAGCTTTTTGTGCCCTATAAAATTCACCGGCGGAATTTACATCAATACCAGCACCAAGATCATTAAATAATTTAATAATACTTAAGTTGTAGTTTGCTTTACACGCATAAAATATTTTATGATTAATTCCTTTAAAAGCACTTTCAAATTCTTGAAAACGATCTTTCATAAAATTCTTACTGTAAACATAAACAGGAGTTTCAACTTGAGACGCAATTTTTTCTAAATTATAATTCTCACAATGCAGTGAATTATTTTTATAGGAGAAATAACTGGATTCGAAAAGCTGCATAATTACCTTTTTCAATGATTATTTGTAATTCCAAAGATATAAAAAATCTTCGTTTTAGTATCAGAAGATTATTTAACAATCTTGATTAACCATATTGATTTTGATAATTTTAACATTCTTTTATTTATTCATATACGAGTCCAAATGAAATACCCTTATTTAGAAATTGAAAAAAAGTGGCAAGCTTTTTGGGATGGAAATAAAATCAACACAACTGATCTTTCAGAAACTGAAAAGAAGCTTTACACATTAGTAATGTTCATCTATCCATCCGGTTCCAAAACACATATTGGGCATTGGTATAATTATGCCCCAACAGATTCTTGGGCAAGATTTAGAAAGTTGAAAGGTTATAATGTTTTTGAACCCATGGGTTATGATGCATTTGGATTGCCTGCTGAGAATTATGCAATAAAAACTGGAGTTCATCCGCAAGATAGCACTTTGCAGAATATTAAAGATATAAAAGAACAACTCAAGACAATGGGCTGTATGTATGATTGGGATGCTGAGCTAATGACGTGTGTTCCTGAATATTACAGATGGAATCAATGGCTGTTTCTGAAGTTGTATGAAAAGGAATTAGCATACAGAAAAAACGCACCGGTAAATTGGTGCCCTTCATGCCAGACAGTTTTAGCAAACGAACAAGTCCAAAATGACGGAACTTGTGAGCGGTGCTCGACCATGGTCGAACAAAAAAACTTAACTCAGTGGTTTTTTAAAATTACTGATTTTGCCGAAGAACTTTTATCCGGATTAGATACCATTGATTGGCCTGAAAAGACTAAGCTGATGCAGCGCAACTGGATTGGTAAAAGTTATGGTGCTGAAATAGAATTTACAATAGCTGACTCAAATGAAAAATTCACAGTTTTTACAACCAGACCAGACACGCTCTTTGGTGCTACATATATGGTTCTTTCTCCTGAACATCCATTAGTGGATGAGATTACAACCACTGAACAAAAAGGTGTCGTTGATGATTACAAAAATAAAGTTAAATCACTATCAGAAATTGATAGAACCTCAACTGTTAAAGAGAAAACCGGAATATTTACCGGAGCTTATGCAGTAAACCCTGCAACAGAAAAGAAAATCCCTATTTGGATTGCTGATTATGTTTTGGTAACCTATGGAACCGGAGCAATAATGGCAGTACCAGGACAAGATGAAAGAGATTGGGAGTTTGCAGAAAAATTTGAGCTACCTATAGTTCGCACTGTTGAACCTCCAAAAGATTATGAGGGTAAAGCTTATACTGGTGAGGGTCCTGCTATCAACAGTGATTTTCTAAATGGTTTACAAATTGCTGAAGCTAAGATAAAGATAATTGAATGGCTTGAATCAAAAAAAATTGGAACTGCAAAAATCAATTTTAGGTTAAGAGATTGGTTAATTTCCAGACAACGATATTGGGGAACACCGATTCCAATTATTCATTGCGAAAAGTGCGGCGAAGTTCCGGTGCCTGAATCTGATTTGCCGGTTGAGTTACCATACGAGGTGGAGTTCAAGCACGATGGCGGTTCTCCGCTTGCAAGCAATTCAGATTTTGTGAATACTTTTTGTCCAAATTGTAGTGCTCCTGCCAAAAGAGAAGTTGACACAATGGATACGTTTGTTGATTCATCTTGGTATTATTTGCGTTACTTAAATCCAAAATCAAATGATATGTTTGATAATAAATTAGCTAATAAATGGACACCAGTAGATACTTATGTAGGTGGTGCCGAACATGCAACTATGCATTTACTTTATGCAAGATTCATTCATAAATTTTTAAGAGATTTAGGTTTAGTTAACTCCGATGAACCATTTAAAAGATTGATTCATCAAGGCACTATTACCAATCAAGGTGCAAAAATGAGTAAATCGAAAGGTAATGTTGTTGATCCCGGTATATTTATTGATCAGTATGGTGCTGATGTTTTTAGAATGTATTTAATGTTTATGGGTCCTTACGATTTAGGAGGTGATTGGAGTGACAAAGGAATAGTTGGCGTTGATAGATTTGTTCAGAGAAGCTATACACTATTCACTAATTACAAGGATTATCTAAATGATTTCCCTTCAAATCAAAAATATTTAATAAATGATCTTAGTGATGGCGAAAAAGAAGTTTATTGGAAAGTTAATCAAACTTTAGAAAAATTTGATGTTGAACTTGAAAACTTTAGGTTTAATACTGCTCTAGCGTCATTAATGGAACTGTTAAATGAATTGAGTAGATCATTTAAGAATTGTTCAAATAGCATGATAACTTTTGCTTTAGAAAGATTTGCGTATATGCTGGCTCCGCTTGCTCCTCATTTGGGTGAAGAATGCTGGCAAATGTTAGGTGGCAGTGAATCAATATTTAAGTCGGCTCATATCTATGAAGTTGATAAAGATGCACTTGTTGTTGATGAAGTAACAATAGTTGTTCAAGTAAATGGCAAAATAAGAGCTAAATTAAATCTGCCTAATAATAGTGAAGAAACCTTAGTTAAGGAAAATGCATGGGCAGATGAAAATGTAAAAACCCATGTACATGGGAAAACTGTTGTAAAAGAAATTTACATAAAAAATAAAATTTATAATATTGTTGTTAGATAAACTAGAAGAGAAATATGATAGACATTAAACTCATTAGAGAAAATCCAGACATAGTAAAACAAGGGATCGCCAATAAGAATGATAAAAGCAATGTGGATGAAATACTGGCAATAGATTTAGAAAGAAGAGAAAAACTGCAGCTAGTTGAAGAGCTAAAAGCTAAACGTAACTCAGCCTCTCAAGAAATTGGTAAACTCAAGAAAGCCGGTGAAAGCACTGATTCTATAATGGCCGAGATGAAGCAAGTATCTGATGATATTAAAAAGCTTGATGATGAATTAAAAGAGATTAATGATAAATTCCAAACCTTGCTTCAATGGCTTCCAAATCTTCCTCATTCAAGTACACCGATTGGCAAGTCTGCTGAAGATAATGTTGAATCCAGAAAATGGCTGCCAGAAGATTTTTCTTTCGAGATGGATTTTCAACCGCTTGATCATGTGGAACTTGGTAAAAAACTAGGCATACTTGATTTTGAAAGGGGTGCAAAAATATCCGGTTCCGGTTTCCCTGTCTATGTTGGTAAAGGGGCAACTTTAGAGAGAGCTTTAATTAATTTTATGCTCGACTATCATATTGAGCATCACGGTTATAAAGAAGCTTTTCCACCATTTGTTGTTAATCCGGATTCGATGTTTGGTACAGGACAACTGCCTAAAATGAGTGAAGATATGTATCATATTGAAAAAGATGAGCTTTACTTAATTCCAACGGCAGAGGTTCCCATTACAAATCTTCATAGAAATGAAATATTAAGTGAAGAAGAATTGCCCATCAACTATGTAGCATATTCAGCTTGCTTCAGAAGAGAAGCCGGTTCATATGGAAAAGAATCAAAAGGATTTCTTAGAGTTCATCAATTTAATAAAGTTGAGATGGTTAAAATTGTTAAACCGGAAACTTCTTATGATGAATTAGAAAAAATAGTTTCTGATGCTGAAGACATTCTTAAAGAATTAAAAATCCCGTATAAAATATTATTGCTCTGTTCTGGCGATTTAAGCTTTGCCGCAGCTAAGTGTTATGATATTGAAACTTGGTCACCAGCTGAAAATAAATGGCTGGAAGCATCATCATGCAGCAACTTTGAAGACTTTCAAGCTAGAAGAGCTAACATTAGATTTAAAGGCAAGGATTCAAAAAAGCCTGAAATAGCTCACACTCTTAATGGTTCTGGGCTTGCCACAAGCAGACTAATGGTTTCAATACTTGAAAATTATCAAACACCGGAAGGGAAAGTAATTGTTCCAAAAGTGCTGCAAAAATACACAGGCTTTAGCATAATTGACTAGTAGAAGGACATTATAATGTCTTGGCTTTTTGGTATTCTACACAAAAAGTGTGGTTTTTATTCAGAACTGGACGTAGATAAAGATTGTTACTTATTTAGAACTAAAAATCTATTTTTTGCTGCTAATAAAGGACACAATTCATTATTCAGTCAATCTACACCAAATAATTTTAGAGCAATTGTTGGCGTCCCAATAATTAAAAAAAAAGGTAGGAAAGAAGTTCTTAATGAAGAATCTTTTGTCAATCTTCACTCAATCAATTCAAAAGAATTATTCGGACACTTTGTTAGCATAAATTACTCAGGAAATAAGTTAGAACTCTGTAATGATATTTTCGGATTAAGAGATTTATTCTACTTAGAAACAGAAGAGCAATTTATTTTTTCTACACGAATTGATTTGATCCATTTATACACAGTTGGGCTAAGCTTAAATACAAGAGAATTCAGTTCGCTATGGTTAACACAATTTCAACTATCAACAAAATCAATTTTTAATGAAATTAAGAGATTAGGACCCGCAGGTAAAATTACTTTTAAGAATAATAAATTATCAGTTTCCAATGAGCAATTCGAAAAATCCCAAATAGATCATGCTAAAGAATCCTTTGAAGAAATATTATCACAAAATTTGATTATTGAAACAAATGATAAAATTTCACTAGCATTATCTGAAGGTATCGATTGCAGATTACTCTTATCCCACTTGTTAAAAATTAATCTTGATTTAAGTTGTCACACATACATAAACGAGGAAGATAAAGATCTTAAAATATCGAAAAAGATTTGTAAAGACTTTGGTATTGAGCAAAAATTAATAAATAGGGAGTCATTAAATATTGCTGATATTGAAGAAGATGTTTTGAGTTATTACAAATCAATTCCACCTGTAATACCATTTACTCAACTATTGGATTTTGTGTATGTTTGGCAAGGAGTATTTAAATAATAAATTCATAATTGATGGAGGTTACGGAGAATTTTATAGAAGACAATTATACAACAGACTATTTCTAAAAGGCTTTGAAATCTTTAAATCAGAAAATATTTCTCTGCTCACCAATTTCTTTTTATCTCCAAAGCCAAATATATTTAATAATGATTTTCACCTTAAGCTAATGAGTCAAGTTCATATTTATATGTCGGACTTGGTTTCTCTTTTTGCTACCCCAAAAACTGATGAGGAATTTTCTGATATTTTGGATCTGACGACTCTTAGATTTAAACTTTCTAATGTATATGGTGCAGGACAAACAATTCTCGATAATTTTACAACCACAATAATGCCAATGGCTCAAAAAGATACCATAAATGCCGGATTAAATATTTCTCCAAAAGAAAAAATGTATAGCAGATTTATTAAAGATCATGTAAAATCTGTAAATCTGAGACTTTCCCAAATCAATCTGGTTAAAGACAACCTTGAAAACCCTTTTTATTTAAGTAATAAAATTACACTTGTAAGGTTGTATCTATATCGCAAGTATTTAAAGAAAGAAAACTATCAGCGTTATTCGATTCTTCAGAAAAACAAAGAATTTATTTTAGATATACTAAATAGCCGAGAAGTTATCAATAATAGTTATCTTAGTTCACATGATAATCAAATAATAACCGAACAATTTTTTAATGGTGATTTATCAAAAGGCAATTACCTAGATTGGCTTTTGACCTTCGTATTTTGGGCAAAAGCTAATCGAGTCGATAACTAGATTTATTCCTTTTCATCAACAACAATTCTTATTTGTAATTTTTATCTATGAAGCCTTTATCAGAGCTAAATTCAATCATTAAAATCTATGAAAACCGGTTAGAGCGTCGCTCTGTTTTACTCATGAGTAGTTACTGAATGGAGTTATATAGAAGTCCAGAAAATAATAAAACCTAACATCTCTTTATTTTTTATCCTGAATTAAAATTCGTAATTTTCATATCTGACTATTATCTTTTATGAAATCTTTACTAAAACTAAATAAATACTTTTTACGGTATAAATTTAAATTACTTCTTGGATTTATTTTTATTCTGTGTTCCAATGCCGCGCAGGTTTACATTCCCTTAATACTTAAAGATAGTATTGACGCACTGCAAAAAAACATTTCTTATCAGCAAATGTTTGAGTATGCTGCATTAATTGTTTTAGTGGCAGTAATCGGAGGGTTCTTCAGATTTTTAATTCGTGTAACTATAATAGTTACATCCAGAAAAATTGAGTATGATCTACGAAGTAATTTTTGGAGCCATATTCAGCAATTACCTACAAGATTTTTTCAGAACAACAGCACCGGAAATTTAATGGCGCACGCAACAAATGATATAAGTGCAGTACGAATGTATATTGGTCCGGCAGTTATGTATTCGGTTGATGTAACATCTAAATTTATTATTGTAATAATTTTAATGCTTTCTATTAATCCATTGTTAACTTTATATACTTTACTTCCATTGCCTATTCTTTCATTCTTTGTCTATAAGCTCAGCAAAAAAATCCATACAAAATTTACAAAGATTCAAGAAAAGTTCTCGGAGTTAACTTCTAAGGCTCAAGAAAGTTTTTCGGGAATACGCGTTGTAAAGTCTTACGTTAGAGAAGATAATGAGATAAAACATTTTACAAGTTTAAGCAAGGAATATCTTGATCGGACAATGGATAAAGTAAGACTTCAGGCATTCTTTGCTCCAATGCTGTTTTTAATAACGGGTGTCTCAATAATTATCGTTGTTTGGGTTGGTGGTTCAATGGTAATTGAAGAGGTAATGACACTTGGCGAGGTTCTTGCCTTTACTGCATATTTGGGAATACTGATTTGGCCGGTTATTGCTCTTGGATGGATATTAAATATTATACAGCAAGCCTCAGCAAGTATGAAAAGACTTCTTAAGATTTTTGCAGAAGTTGATGATGTAGAAGATTCTGAGAAAACCGATATGCAGATTGATGAAATTAAAGGTGAACTTGAATTTAAAAATGTTTCATTCCGCTATGGGGCGGATTCGATTGATGTACTAAAAAATATTTCGTTTAAGATTAAAAGTGGCGAAACCCTTGCCATTATTGGTCGAACCGGTAGCGGAAAGACAAGTCTTATAAATTTAATTCCTCGATTATTTGATGTTACCGATGGTGAAATATTAGTTGATGGAAAAAATGTAAAAGAAATTCCAAAATCAGTTCTTAGAAAAAGTGTTGGACTAGTAGGCCAAGAGACATTTTTATTTTCAGATACATTAACAAATAATATCGCCTATGGCTTAAATGAAGTAGATAATGAAATTATAAATAATGTATCGGACATTTCTAATCTCAAAAAAGATATTGAAGATTTTTCCGCTGGTTATGAAACAATTCTGGGTGAAAGAGGTATTACACTTTCCGGCGGACAAAAACAGCGTACTAGTTTGGCTAGAGCATTAGCAATAAATCCTAAAATTCTAATATTGGATGATTCCTTCTCTGCAGTTGACACTAATACTGAAGAAGTGATTCTTACAAAATTAAAAGAATTTATGAAGGATAGAACAAGTATAATTATTAGTCATAGAATATCCACCGTAAAAAATGCCGATAAAATTATTGTACTTGATAATGGTGAAATAGTTGAACAAGGCACTCATAATAAACTTGTTGAAATTGGCGGGATTTATTCCGACCTACATCAAAAACAACTGCTAGAAGAAGAATTAAAAGAATTATAAATGAGAGGAAGCACAGTAAATACAGATGATATTAAAGGAAAAGCTTACGACTCAAAGCTGATGAAGCGTTTGTTGGGTTATGTTAAACCTTACAAAAATTATGTGATCCTTGGAATACTTCTCAATGTAATTGTTGCGGGACTTGGACCTCTGCGTCCATATTTAACTAAGGTTGCTGTTGATGATTCCATTGCTAATAAAGATTATGATTCACTACTTACTATTTCCCTTATACTTGTTGCTACTTTAATATTTCAGGCATTAATACAATATGCACTTACCTATTTCACTCAATTAATGGGACAGAAGATAATTTACGATCTTAGAGTAAAAATATTTTCTCACATTCAGAAGTTATCTCTTAAATATTTTGATAAGACACCGATCGGCAAAATTGTAACAAGAGTTACAAATGATGTTGAAGCTTTGAATGAGTTGTTCTCCTCCGGTATTGTAATGGTATTTAGTGATATATTCATCATTCTATGGATTTTTGGTTTTATGTTCTTTATGTCTTGGGAATTAGCCTTAATTACACTATCCGTGTTGCCTGTATTGTTTTATGCTACTTTTTTATTCAGAAAAAAAGTAAGGGATGCATACCGAAAAGAACGTAAGTTTTTATCGAGGTTAAATTCCTATATGCAGGAACATATTACCGGTATTAACATAGTACAAATTTTTGGAAAAGAGAAGAGAAGAGTTCAAGAAATTTTTAGGCATAAATTCAGATTACCGTAATGCGCTTATTAGGTCTGTTTTTTATTATGCAATTTTTTATCCGGTAGTAGAAATACTAAGTTCAATATCAATTGCTTTAATTATTTGGTACGGGGGAGGGAGCGTAATTCAAGAGACAATGACCATTGGGGTTTTGTTTGCTTTTATTCAATATACCGAAATGTTTTTCCGTCCTATTAGAGACCTTTCTGAAAAATATAATATAATGCAGACTGCAATGGCAGCATCCGAAAGAATATTTGACGTTCTTGATGATAAAACAATTATTGAAAATCAAGCGGAAATTACTACGATTGGCAGATTGAAGGGACAAGTTGATTTTAAAGATGTATCTTTTGCGTATAATGATGATGAGTTTGTACTTAAGAATGTTTCGTTCAGTATAAATCCAGGAGAAACTGTAGCAATTGTAGGAGCAACCGGTGCTGGAAAGACTAGTATTATCAGCCTCTTAACCAGATTCTATGATATTCAGAAAGGGGAAATCCGAGTTGATGGTATAAACATCAAAGATTTAGATAAACATGAGTTGCGAAAAAAAATATCTGTTGTGTTGCAAGATGTATATTTATTTTCAGGTGATATAAAATCTAATATAGGATTAAATTCCGAATATATTTCTGAACATAAATTAATTGAAGCGGCAAAAATTGTAGGTGCAGATCAATTTATTCAAAAATTACCTAAAAAATATAATGAAGAAGTTAAAGAAAAAGGTGCAACTTTAAGTGTTGGTCAGAAACAACTTATTTCTTTTGCTAGAGCATTAGCATTTGATCCTCAAATATTAATTTTGGATGAAGCAACTTCCAGCGTCGATACTGAAACAGAAATTTTAATTAAGCGGGCAATTGAAAAATTATTAGTTGGTAGAACATCCATAGTTATTGCTCATAGATTATCTACAATTCAAAATGCAGATAAAATAATTGTGATGCATAAAGGCGAAATAAGAGAAGTTGGTAAACATCAGGATTTACTTGCTAAACGGGGTATATATTATAGATTATATCAATTGCAGTACAAGGAACAAGAATTTTCTGAAATTCAATAAATTAGGAGTAATTGATGGCTATTAATTTTATGACCTTAACACGTCACATTGATGAAGGTGAAAGAAAACACCCTGGGGCAACAGGTGAATTATCAGCATTACTGCATGAGTTGTCTCTAGCGGCCAAAGTAATTTCTTTAGAAGTTAATAAAGCCGGTCTTGCTGATATTATTGGCTTTACAGGGGATAATAATGTTCACGGTGAAAAAGTTAAGAAATTAGATTTATTTGCGCATGATATGCTTTTTAAAGCTATGGATCATGGGGGACATTTATGTGCCATGGCATCTGAAGAAGAGGAAGATATAATTCACATACCCGAGCATCATAGAAAAGGGAAATATGTTCTGTTATTCGATCCTTTAGACGGTTCATCGAATATTGATGCAAATGTAAGTATTGGGACGATATTTTCGATATATAAAAGAATAACCCCTGATGATGGTTCTCCCGGAACATTAGAGGATTGTCTTCAGCCAGGGACTAAACAAGTTGCTGCAGGATACATTGTATATGGTTCCAGTACTATTTTTGTTTACACTGCTGGTGATGGAGTATATGGTTTTACCCTTGATCCCGCATTTGGAGAATTTCTTCTTTCACATGATAAAATTCAAGTTCCAACAAAGGCAGCAATTTATAGTATAAATGAAGGAAACTATAAGTACTGGCGGAATGGATTGAAAAAATATATAAAGTATATTCAAGATGCTGATAATAGAGGGCGCGAACCCTATTCCTCAAGATACATTGGTTCAATGGTGGCAGACATACATAGAAATATTCTTTACGGAGGCATTTTTATTTATCCAGCTGATAAACGAAACCCCAATGGTAAACTAAGACTAATGTATGAATGCAATCCAATGGCATATATTGTTGAACAAGCTGGCGGTAGGGCAATTGATGGTTCGAAAAGAATTCTGGAAATTGTACCAACAGATTTGCATCAAAGAGTTCCAATTTATATTGGAAGTAAAGATGCAATTGATAAAGTTGAGCAATATCTAAAAGAGGATGAACTTCAGCAAACTTAATTTTATTATAAATGATTTTGCCGAAATGGTCTATATTCATTTGTGATTATTAATTACTAGAGTCATTTTGTATTTTGGTTCTGTACAATGAAAATTAAAAATTACATATTTTTTAGTTTTACGACAATAATTATTCTCTTTTTGTTTGTTAAAACATCTTCACTCTTTGCTAAAGAGATAGATTCAACAAAAACTGCAACAATTGACTCTTCAAAAATATCAATCCAAAATGTTTATCAAAATGATAATGAAGAATTTTCAACAGCAGTGTTTTATGCTACCGTTAATGAAAAAGTTGCTAAACCGTTAAAAGTAAGAGTATTATACGACAGTCAAAAGCCTGTTGAGAATTTCCCTGTTGTTTTTGGAATAGTTTCTATTCCATCAAAATCCCAAAACACTTCTTTTAAGACGGATACTGTTTTTACTGATAAAAATGGTTATGCAGAAAATTACGTGTTTCTTGGTTCAGTCGATGGCGATTATGAGTTTTCAGCAAGAATTAAACTTAAAACAAATAAGAATGATATAGTTTACTTTAAAGCCTTTGCAAGAAAATCTAATTGGGTTTTCTTTCTAATAACTGGCTTATTGGGAGGTCTTGCTCTATTTCTCTTTGGTATGGAAATGATGAGCGAAGGAATGAAGAAAACTGCAGGTGGTAAACTTAGGGTAGTTCTTGAGACTCTTACCAACAATAGGTTAATAGCAGTTGCAGTCGGAACATTTGTTACAATGATAATTCAAAGCAGCAGTGCTACTACTGTAATGTTGGTAAGTTTTGTGCAAGCTCAACTAATGTCTTTTACTCAAACATTAGGAATTATTCTAGGGTCAGGTATAGGCACAACTATAACTGCACAGTTGATTGCATTCAAATTAACTGATTACTCACTTTTGGTAATTGGCATTGGGTTTTTAGTATTATTTTTAAGTAAATCGAAAAAGTTAAAAAATATTGGTGAGGGTATTCTTGGATTCGGCATTTTATTTTTTGGAATGTATATTATGTCAGACTCAATGTACCCACTACGTACATATCAGCCATTTATTGATCTACTATTAAATCTTGAGAATTTATTTTTAGGAATTGTTGTTGGGACTATTTTTACAGCACTCATCCAGAGTAGTAGTGCATTTACTGGTATATTAATTGTCTTAGGCACTCAAGGTCTGATTACTTTAGAAGCAGCAATTCCATTAATCCTTGGTTCAAATATTGGCACGTCTATTACGGCATTTTTGGCTAGTATAAATGCTAAAAGAGAAGCTAAAAGAGTTGCCATAGCGCATACTTTTTTCAAACTTACCGGGGTTTTAATTTTTATATGGTGGATTCCATATTTTGCTGAATTGGTTCGATCCATTTCCCCGGTCGGTGATGAAAATTTAACCGGATTATCTTATTTAGCTGATGTTGTTCCACGTCAAATTGCAAACGCACATACAGTGTTCAACGTTGTGCTTACTTTTACGTTATTGCCATTTACTAAATTAGCTGCAACATTTATTGAATGGGTATTACCTGATGTTCCTGAAGTAGAAAAAGATAGTATTTATAAAACTAAATATTTAGAAGAATCTTTAATTTCCACCCCTGCTTTAGCACTAAATTTAGCAAAAGCAGAAATTATTAGAGTTGCTAATAAAGTTCAAAAAATGGTTGAACAAGTTTTAGTTCCATTTTTGAATAATGATAGAGAAGTTATTGATAGAATATTAGAAGAAGAAGCTGAAGTTAATTATTTAAATATAAAAACTATTCAGTATTTAACAGAGATCAGCCAGAAAAGTTTGCAAGAAGAGCGAGCAGATGAAGTCTTTCAGATGATGCATTGTTTAACCGAACTTGAGCAAATTGGTGATGTGGTTTCTAAAAGACTCGTTCCTTTAGCTAATAAAAGGATGGACTTAAATCTGTCTTTTTCTGCAGAAGGTAAATTGGAAATAGAAGATTATCACTTGCGCTCTATGAAACAGATAAGCAGGGCAATTGAAGTTTTGAAAGATGTCAATTTGCAAGATGCTAAACGAATGGAAAAGAAGTATAAAAAATACCGATTAATGGAGCTCGAATTAAGACGTACACATTTTGATAGATTAAGAGACAAAGTGCCGGAAACAATTGAGACAAGCCAGATTCACCTAGAATTGATTGATCTCTTAAAAAGAATAAGTTCGAATGCTACAAATATTGCAAGAATATTTCTGGAGACTAATCGAGAAAGACATAAGAAAGCAACATTAAAGGCTAAAGAAATAAGTGATGATAAAAATATACCTTCTCACTTAGATAGAAATAAGTAATTATTGTAGCAATTGAAAATTACTTTTTAATTTCAGCAAGTTTTGAATCAAGTAGTACTGATAATTTTTCTTTTGTGATATTGTTAAGTGTAAGTTTATTATTTCTCACAGTAATATTTGGAGGATCGCCCTGACCTCTTAAAAAATTAAGCAATGCAAACGCTAATCTATTCCTATCGTTCATTAGCGGAATATTTTCTTCAAGTGAATCTACCATAGTATAAACTAGTTTTTCAAGGGAATCTTCTGGAAATTGTTTTACGTTAGAAGGAGGCAAGGTACTCATATAAATCCCATTATTTCTTAATTTTGTTCTGAAAAATATACATAAATAAACATTAACTCAATAATACATTAGCAACCAAAACGCTAAATCATTAAATTTGATCAGACTAAAATTATCTCTTTGTGAATTTAACCAAATTTAAAAAAGTACTTATTATTCGTCTTAGTTCTTTGGGGGATATTCTTCTTACAACTCCTTTAATTAGAACATTGAAAAATTTGTATCCTCAGCTTAATATTGATTTTATTATTCGAGAAGAATACCAAGATACAATTAGGCTTAACCCTCATATAAATAATATTATAACAATCAACCGTAGTTATAATCCAAAAGAAATAAACAAAAAAATTAAAAATACTAACTATGATCTAATTATTGATTTACAAAACAATTTTAGAAGTAGATCTTTAACTAGAAATACATCCACTAAAATTGTTAGGTATAAAAAACCCTATCTGAAGAGAATGCTTTTAGTAAAATTCAAAATAAATAAATTTAATGAGATTGATCCTATTCCGGTTAGGTATGCTAGTGCTATTCCAAATTTTAATCTAGATAATGATGGTTTAGAATTGTTTTTGTCTCCAATTGGGAATACTGAATTGAATGAAAATGATAATTTTATTGGTCTATGTCCGGGTTCTCGTCATAAAACTAAAATGTGGCCGACTGAATATTTTATAAAATTAGGGAAAGAGTTAAACAAAAATAACTTTAAGGTTATTCTTTTGGGTGGTAAAGATGATCGAAGCATTTGTACGGTAATCTCTGATCAAATTGAAAACTCAATGGATCTTTCCAATAATAATAACTTACTGAAACTTGCAGAAGAGATGAAGAAGTGTAAAGCTGTAGTTTGTAACGACTCCGGATTAATGCATACTGCCTTGGCAGTTGGTGTGCCGACTATTGGATTATTTGGATCGACAGTTAAGGAGTTTGGATTTGCTCCATACAAAGGAAAAAATTTAGTTTTAGAAAATAATTCATTATCTTGCAGACCATGCAGTCATATTGGATTAGATGAGTGTCCGAAAAAACACTTGAAATGTTTAAAAGATATTGATCCAAACTTTGTACTGAAGGAAACATTAAATTTTGTAAATACTCTATGAATAAACTTTGGTTTTATTTCTATAATATAGTTGCTTTACCAATACTAAAAATTATTTTTTATATTCTAAGTATATTCAATAGAAAAATAAGAGAGGGTATTAAGGGTAGAAGAAAGTTATTTGAGAACTTAATAATCAATCAGGCTGATTTAGATAGAAATAAAAAAACTATCTGGTTTCATTCTTCATCAATGGGTGAATTTGAACAGGCAAAACCAATAATTGAAAAGATTAAACAAAATATAGATGTAAATATTGTTATAACTTTTTTTTCTCCTTCTGGTTATAATAATTCACTTAAATATCCTCATGCTGATATTATTTCTTATCTTCCTTATGATAGCGTAAGAAATGCAAAACGTTTTATTAGTTTAGTTAGACCATCTGCTGTATTATTTATGCGTTACGATTTTTGGCCAAATTTTATTTGGGCGTTAAGTATGTATAAAATTCCTTCTTTTATTGTTGATGCAACAATGAAAAAGAAATCTAAAAGGAAATGGTTTATTGCTAAGCAATTTCATTCAGCTTTATTCAATAACTTTATTAAGATCCTTACAATTTCAGAAAAAGACAGACTAAATTTTAAAGATTTTGGTATTCCAGATGAGAAACTGGCGGTTGTTGGTGATACAAGATTTGATAGAGTCCATCAAAAAAGTATTGAGGCTAAAAAGAAAAGCCTATTTAGAGAAGAAATAGTAAGGCATAAGAAAATTCTAGTTCTAGGAAGTACATGGGAAGCAGATGACGAAATAATTTTACCGGCAATTAGAAAAATGTTTAATTATACCAATGATGTTCTAGTTATTATTGCCCCACATGAGCCAACAACTAAAAGATTAGAGGAATTAGAATATGCACTAAGAGATATAAGCAATATTAGATTTTCTTTTAAAAACGATTACAAAGATGAAAAAATAATTCTTGTTGATTCGATAGGAATATTACTTACCCTTTATTACTATGCAGATGTAGCATATGTTGGAGGCAGTTTTAAAGTTGGAGTCCATAATGTATTAGAACCAGCAGTTTATGGAATCCCTGTGATTTTTGGACCAAGGAATAAGAACAGCCAGGAAGCATTAAAAATGATTACACTTGGTTGTGGAATTGAAATTAAAACAAAAAATGAAGCCTATCGTAATTTTAGAAGATTATTATCTGACGAAGAAAAACGTAAAGAAATTGGTGAAATTTCTCATAAGTATGTTCAGAATAATATTGGAGCAACAGAGAAAATTCTTTATGAGTTTGGAAGGATTAATAAAAAAGGTGAGTCATAGACTCACCTTAAAATGTTTTTTAAGAAACAAAATTATAATTGAGGCCCAGCAGCAACTAAAGATTTCCCCTCATCATTATCAGCATACTGTTCAAAATTCTTAATAAATAATTCAGCAAGCTCATTAGCTTTTTTATTCCATTCAGCTGAATCTTCATAAGTATCTCTTGGATCTAAAATTGAAGAATCAACGTCATGTAAAGAAGTGGGAACTTCTAAATTAAATATAGGAATATTTTTAGTTTTTGCTTTTTCAATTGAACCATCCAATATCGCATCAATTATGGCTCTTGTGGCTTTTATCGAAATTCTTTTCCCTGTACCATTCCATCCAGTATTTACTAAATAGGCTGTTGAATTATTGGCTTCCATCTTCTTTACTAATTCTTCACCATATTTTGTTGGGTGTAAACTTAAAAAAGCTTTGCCAAAACATGCTGAAAAAGTTGGTTGAGGAGAAGTAACGCCTCTTTCTGTTCCCGCTAATTTTGCAGTGAATCCAGAAAGAAAATGATATTTAGTTTGTTCCGGAGTTAGCTTAGATACGGGAGGCATAACACCAAAAGCATCCGCTGTCAAAAATATAACTTTACTGGCATGCCCAGCTTTCGAAACCGGTTTTACAATATTTTCAATATGATAAATTGGATAAGAAACACGAGTGTTTTTAGTAACTGAATCGTCATCAAAGTCTATTTTACCATTTTCATCAACAGTAACATTTTCTAATAAAGCATCTCTTTTAATAGCAGCGTAAATATCTGGTTCTGATTCTTTATCGAGGTTAATTGTTTTTGCATAACAGCCGCCTTCAAAGTTAAAAACACCATCATCATCCCATCCATGTTCATCATCACCAATTAATTTTCTTTTTGGATCAGTTGATAGGGTTGTTTTTCCGGTTCCTGATAAACCAAAGAATATTGCTACATCACCATTATTACCAACATTAGCAGAACAATGCATGGCCGCAATACCTTTCAAAGGTAAGTAATAGTTCATCATGGCGAATATACCTTTTTTCATTTCTCCGCCATACCATGAACCACCAATAACTTGCATTTTTTCGGTTAAGTTAAATACAGTAAACACTTCAGAATTAAGTCCATGTTCTTGCCATTTAGTATTGGATGTTTTGGAACCATTCATAATCACGAAATCTGGATCACCATAATTATCTAATTCTTCTTTCGTTGGGCGTATGAACATGTTTGTAACAAAGTGAGCTTGCCAAGCAACTTCCATAATAAATCTGACTTTAAGTCGAGAATCTTCATTTGCTCCACAAAAGGCATCAACAACATATAGAGGATTCCCAGAAAGTTGAGTTACAACAGTTTCTTTTAGATCTTTCCATATTTCAGGAGAAATTGGTTTATTATCATTAGCAGCATGTTCCGACGTCCACCACATTGTATCTCTAGTACTGTCATCCATCACTATATATTTATCTTTAGGGGAACGTCCAGTAAAAACACCAGTCATAACATTTACAGCTCCCAACTCCGTTAATTGAGCTTTCTCATACCCTTCTAATCCCTCTTTCATTTCATGTTCAAAAAGTTCATTATATGAAAGATTATGAAATATTTCAGGTGTTCTCATGATTCCATACTTAGTTAAATCTAAGTTACTCATTGGATTTTTCTCCTTGTATTATGTATTAAATTAAAATAAATCAGCAAATTGGATGGAATTTTACCACGGTAAAAATTATTGACGATCAGAAATTAAATTGATCTCAAAAGTAATCATAAATATACTTTTTCTCAATCAGAATTTTTAGTCGTATTTTATAATAGTATTTCTTTATAAATTTTTAAAAGTTGAAGAAAATTAAATACAAAATGTAATTTGTTTGCCAAATTTTGCGCTGAATCATTTATTCTTATAACAATTTCACTATTTTTATTTGCGACTCTAAATCTAGAATATATGTGTCTTTTGTCACAATAAATATTATCCACACCTATTAATTATATAAACAATAAAATATTTCTTACATTTGTTATAAAATAGCTTCAAATTCATGGAAAATAATTCAGAAATAGAATCCTTTTTTAGTCAATTAAACTTATCTCTAAGTAATTTTATTGAAATTTTACCAGCGAATGTTATAGTTTTTGACGAAAAATGGAAAGTGAAAACTTTAAACAATCGTTTTAAAGATTTAATAAACTCTGAATGGGGCAATGCTAACTTAGAAGGCGTAAATTTATTCTCTAAAAATATACTTTCAGAAAAACTTCCATTAAAATCTATTCTAGAACTCAAAAACAATAAACAATTTGAAAGAGAAATTACATTTATTGGTAAAACCGGAAAAGAGATAAATCTTGTAGCCAAAGGTTCTCCAATTTTTCTGGAGGATGTTTTTAAAGGTGGAATTATAATTTTAGATGACTACAGCAATCACTTAAATAGTAATTCAACTGACTTTTCATCATCAAATCTGTTAATCAATATTTTAGCAAAAATATGTAAGTGTTTTCTAGTTATAGATACAAATGGAACAATACAATTTGCTTCTGAAGTTAAGGAATCAAGATGTTTATTATTTAGTAATTCAGAGAGGCAGAATATTTCCGAAGTTTTTCATACAGAAGCGAATTCTTCAATTAAATCAATTCTAAGAGGGGTTTTAAATTCAAATAATCAAGAATTTGTTCAAATGTATTATTTTGCTGAAAACGAAAAAATTAATTTCAATTCTGTCTTTTTACCAATTAAAATTCAAAATGATGAAATAAGTTTTGTTTTAGTCTTGTTGAGAGAGGCAAATAGTAAAGATGAAGACACAATTAGTTATTTGAGCAATTCAAGAAAATTAAGCGAGTTTGAATCTTTTGCGAATGCTGATTCGGATGGATTATTTAAAATTAATTTACATGGTAATATAACCTACTGGACTGATAGTGCAGCGAAATTGTTTTCTATTTCAGAAAAAAGTATTCATTCAAAATTTATAGAAGAGCTTTTCCCTGAAATAAGTCAGCAATATTTTGAGGTAATTAGAAAAAAATTATTAACAGAAGGAACTTGGATTGGTTATTTCCCTAAATATGCTGATGAAAGGCAAGATATAATTAAGATTAAAATAGTTGCTAAACAGCAATATCAGACCACAGATTTTTTCGTTTTTTGCAATTTGGTTGATGAAAAACAACAAAAGGTAATTTTAGCTAAAGAGGAAGAAAAACTTTTCTTTAAAGATGCAGTTATTAAATCAGATGAAATGATTCTCCAAGCCAACCCTGCAGGAACAATACTTTTTGCCAATGAAATTTTTTGCAGAAAGTTTAGCTATGAACTTGATGAAATTAGAGGCTTACATATTCTAGAAATGATTCCCACTGAATTTATTGAAGAAAATAAAATCACCGAATTTGAATTACTAATCAATAACAGCGATTTTGAAATACTTCCTCTTAAAACAAAAACAGGTGAAATATTTGAAGTAACTCCAAATGTTAATATTTCTACAACAAATACTGAGCTTAAATATTTCACAATTTATCTTCGGGAATTTAATAGACAAGATCGAATATTTTTAGAAACTGCTCATTCACTACTTTATAAGTTTTCAGAAGCAATCTTGATAGTAAGTGAAAATAGTATATTAAAGGTAAATCCAAAATTTTGTGAGTTATTTGGGGCAGAATTTGAAAGTGACTATTTTGAAAAAAATATATCTGAAATTGTAGATCCCAAATCTTTGGACATGATTGATTTAGTTTTGAATAGTGGTCCAAATTACAAAATAGATAACACAGTTGGTTTTATAAAAAAAGATTCAACAAGATTCGAAGCGAATTTAATTAAAATATGCTGCACAAAAGAAACTTCATACTCAGTTTTGGTAATCATACCAATTGAACAAAACCAAAATAATAACTATTCTGATATAAATGAGAAAATAGAATCTGAACTTGAATGCTGCGGACCTTTTTTCTGGTCAGGCGAATACAAGAATGGATTATTAACCATTACCTATATTTGTGAGAAATTTTTAAGACATATTGGTTTTAAAGAAAAACAGGTAATTTACAATAAAAATTTATGGACAGAATTATTACATCCAAACGATACTGAAAAATTTAATTCTTTTTTTGAAAATCTAGCAAACCTAAAAGAAGAAAATATAGAGGAATTAAAAGTCAGAATAATTAATCAAGATGGTGATACAATTTGGATAAATAATAAAATAAAATCGAAGAGAATAAAAAACGATGAATCTATTAAAGTCTATGGGTCAATTACAGATATTACCGAAATCAGTTTGGAGGAAGAAAAACTTAAAAATAAAATTACTGAACTTGAAAAATTAAATAGCGCAAAGGAAAAGTTCATATCAATAATTTCACATGACTTAAAATCTCCGTTTACCTCAATTGTTGGATTCAGTGAATTGATCTTGACTGACTCTGAATTAAATAAGGAAGAAATTATTCAATACGTTGGTCATATCAAAGATGCATCATTGCATACAGTGGATTTATTAAACAGTTTGTTGGATTTAACCAAGCTCCAAACCGGCAGAATTGAGATTGAGCCGAAAGTTATTAATGCTAATTATGTGACCAATAAAACTGTAGAAATACTTTCCGGATTAGCAATGCAGAAAGGGATTTCGCTCAAGGCAGATATTGATAAATCATTTTATATCAATGCGGATGAAAATTTAATATTTCAGGTGTTTAACAACTTGGTTGCTAATTCTATTAAGTTTACTCCAAAAGGCGGAAGCATTAATATTAATGCCCGAGAAATTCAGGGACAGCAAAAAATTGAATTTACGGTTGAAGATACAGGTATTGGAATTGAGAAGGAAGATTTGGATAAACTCTTTGTAATTGATAAAAAATTTACTACTCTTGGTACTGATGGAGAAAAAGGAACCGGTTTGGGTTTAAGTTTAGTCAATGAAATTATTGTTAAACATAATGGAAATATATCAGTAGAAAGTGAAATTAATAAAGGAAGCAGATTTATCTTTACACTTCCAATTTCAACACCTTCAATTTTAATTATTGATGGAATTGATTCCGAAAGAATTTTGTATACAAGGCTCTTGAAGAGTATTACGAAATCGGTAGAGATTATTCAGGCAAGTAATACAGAAGAAGGTTTAAAATTTGCAAAAGAAAAAATGCCAATGTTGATAATTTTTGAACATAATCTTCCAGAAATTAAAGGTAGTGAATTTGTTGAAATTCTGGGAAGTTCAAACTTACCTTACAAGCCATCTTTAATGATTTTGACAAAAGAATATTCGGAAGAGCTTAAAAAAATGTATAGAAATCTTGGTGTAGATTTTGTTTTTAGCAAACCTTTTAATTTGCAAGAATTTAAAGACCGGCTTGATAAGTTGGTCGGTAAGTCCGAGTAAACTAAATTATTTTTTCAATTTTAACACAAGTCCGGTTGAAGGATTTAAAACAGCATTGCCTTTTATAGCTTTAGTGTTTTCTCTCATAACTTCATCCTGATCTGCAAGAACTTCCCACCAACCTTCTGGTAAATCAAGAGTTAAATTTGATTTAGGATCAGCATTAAAGGCAACAATATAATTTCTATTTTTGTGTTCTAATTCATAAATTAAAGCAAATTCTTTGCCTTTAATTGGCAGGAATTTGTAACTATCATAATTTGCCTTTCTAAAAGCATCGTGACTTTTTCTAAGTTTTATCAATCCTTTATAGTAATTCAGTAATTCCTTATTAATTTCAGCGTGTTTAAAATTCAAATAATTCGTTTCATTATCTTTGTTATATGAATTATGATCCAGTGTTCCAGATTCTTTATCTTCAATATTTTCTTCTTTTGCAATTACTTTTGATCTTGCATACTCTTGTCCTGAGTTAATCATTGTAATACCTTGAGAGGTAAATAAGAATAGTGCAGCAAGTTTATGTAATTTTAGTTCAGTTGAATCTAGAGCACTATTTGCATCCAAGTCACTTATGGTTTCTTCCCCTTTAACTTTGCCAAGTCCAATTCTAATAAAATCACCCAGGGTATATCCGTCGTGAGATTCTAAATAATTTACTGAATGTTTCGATTCTTGGAATAATCCGTACTCTTCATTAATTAAAGTACCGCGTACATAACTTTGTACTCTATTCTTACTGTTATTTCCCTGCCATTTCCCAAATATCCATCCTAATCCATTATAGGGATTTTCACCTTTAATCCCATTTCTGATTTGATCATTCCAGCTTCCCCATTCCCTTAGTGAAAAGCCCTTAGGATCATAGCCTCCGCCCCAAGGTTCGCAGACAAATACAGCTTGCGGGTTAATTTTTCTAGCTTCACGAATAATTGCTTCAATTGTTTGCCAATCAATAAGTTTCCCCAGATCAAATCTAAATCCATCAATATGATATTCTTTCATCCAGTAAAGAATGCTATCGATTATCAATTTTCGCATCATTGGTCTTTCGGTTTTCAGATCATTACCGCAGTAACTTTGTGCAATATAATTTCCATCTTCATCTAAACGGAAATAATACTCTTTATCAATTTCTTTTAAGTTGCCAATTTCATATTCGGAAAGATGATTGTAAACAACATCCATAATTACTGCAATACCTTCTTTATGAAATTCTTTAACCATATCTTTAAATTGATTTACTTGATCTCCGCTCTTACCAATCCATGTGTTTCTTACTAATTTACCGTCATTTTCCGCATAATAAGCGGCAGGTGCAAAATAGTTAGATGTCATGTAACCCCAATGATTTCTCTCATAAGGATTCCAAGTATTGTATTTTCCGTTCAAAGAATCTTTATAAGGAATTTCAACATAACCGTACTCTTGTGCCGGTAAAAGTTCAACTGTATTTACACCAAGAGATTTTATATAATTTAATCCTCCTGTTTTATTTTTTTCAACAAGTCCTTGGTATGTTCCAGGGGAACTTGAATTTGCAGATGGATGTGCTGTTAAATCACGAATGTGCATTTCGTAAATAATGAGATCACGCCAATCTCTTTTTATCCATTCATCATTTTCCCAATTGTAAGCTTTGTTATAAACAATTGATTTTCTTGGATTAAAATAATCAGTGTAAGTTGCAACAGCTTTAGCATACGGATCAACTGCAAAACTAGGTTTAATATCTTTTTCAATATGCTCTTTGTGATAAACGAGGTATGCATAATATTTACCTGATAAATCATTTGGAATTGAAAACTCCCAAACAGCTTGAGAGTCTCTTTCCATTAAATAAATTTCACCCTCATTGTCATCAACTTTATCAAATATTACCAATTCAACTTTAATAGGATTTGGAGCAAAAAGCCGGAAGTAAGTAGTATCATTCTCAACTACTGAACCTAGTTGTTTATTTGAGTAAAATGAATTGAGATCTTTTTCTGAATATTTATTATAAATTACCGTTCCGGTTTCAACATTCTTATTTTCGGTTATAAACAAAAGCGAACCCTCTAAATTTATTTTGTTAACAAATAGAATAAGTATTAAAAGAGCAACATATTGTAATCGTATTTTCATTTTATTATCGATTTGTTTGTTGTTAAATTAAAAAAATATCAACATTAAAATATGTGTCTGTAATAAAACTTTTAAAAAATTACTTCAAAACTACCATTTTTTTTGTTTCTGCAAAATTTCCCGAACTTAATATTTTATAATAATAAATTCCAGTTGATAAATTAGTTGCATTAAATATTACTTCATAATTACCGGGTTGTTTTGCTTCATTCACAAGTGTTGTAATTTCACGACCCAAAACATCATAAACTTTTAGAATTACATTTTGAGATGATAATTCGTAATTTATTCCTTGAGGAACAGAATAGTTTATTTTTGTTACCGGATTGAAAGGATTTGGATAATTTTGACCTAGCTTGAATTCATTTATAAAATACTCATTTTTTACAGAGGTTGAAAAACTAATAATTTCTTTTAAAATTTTATTATTTGGGTCAAATTCTAAATTATGAGGTCGACTATTTAGCAGGAAAGAAAATTCCTGAATATTCAAATTATTGAAAACTGTGAAAGTTGAGTCCCCATTTTGATAGTAAATTTTTATATCAATAGGCATTATAAAAAACTTTGGATTACTGTTCTTTATTTGTGATAGATTTAAATTTACTGAATATGTACCATCCTCATTATTCACTAAATCCCCATGTATAAGTGTATTTTGGATAATTTTCACCATAAATCCAAGCGTCAAAAAATTTATCTAATTTCATTCCGGAAATAGATTCACAGACCCTTTGAAAATCCGAAGTTTCAGCAACATCATATGCTAGCTTCAGGATCGCTTGAATAAGCTTTGAGAATGTTAAAAAAGTTTTCATCTCCAACAACACCCCTCAACATGTGCAGTACTGATGAACCTTTTGAATAGCTTCTGTTGCCGCTAAAAATTTCACCTATAGAGTTAATGTTTTGCACCCATAAAGATCCTTTGGCTGTTTTTGCATTATCCATTTCATCGTTAATATACTCATCATAATTTTCTCTGCCGTATCTTGATTCACGATAAAGTGCTTCAGAATATGTAGCGAAACCCTCATTTAACCAGATGTGATGCCAATCTTTGCAAGTAATTTTATCTCCAAACCATTGATGAGCAAGTTCGTGAGCAACAATTGATTCATAATAAGCTCCCATTGATGAAACGGTTTGATGCTCCATTGCTCCTCCCCAACCAAATTCGGCATGGCCGTATTTTTGGTCAATGAAAGGGATAAAGTCCATAAATTTCGGAAAAATAAGAAAGCATATCTATTGACTGATCAAGCTGATTTTTTCTAGTGTCATTCCATTTGCTGGGATAATTATAATTAACAACAGGCATACTTTTCCCCGGTTCATACTCAAAATAATTTGTATAAATTTGGTAATTGGACATTGCCAATGAAATTAAATAGTGTGCAATTGGATAATCATTTTTCCACTTGTAGGTTTTAGTTCCATTTCCATTATTTATTTCATCAATTAAAATTCCATTTGAAACTGATACAAAAAATTCATCGCTGGTAATCCAAACCTCTGAAGAATCGGCTTTATCAGCAGGAGTATTTTTTGATGGCCACCAATCACTTGATCCGTAAGGTTCACTTAAAGTCCAAATTGCCGGATTGCCTTCTTCAATACTGAACTCAAAACTGCCCAATCCGGAGTTTCCCGGAGTTCCGGTGTAAGCAATATCTACTGAAAATTCCTCTCCAATATTATATGCTTTATCCAAAGTTATGTTGATTTTATCATTTAGGAATGTAAAAGCAAGAGAATTTCCATTTGATTTAATAGAACTGATATTAAAATAATCCTCAAGATCAAAAAATGCAGTTGTTAAGTTTTCTTCCAAACTTTTAGCTTTTATTGTTACAACTCCGGAGATAGTCCTCTTATTAAAAGATAAAGTAAGATCAAGCATATAAAAGGTTACATCAATTCGACTATCACCAGGATAATTTATTTCTGCAGCTTTTTGCAATTTAGCAAAATGCATAATCTTTGATGAAGCGCATAAATGATCTTTGGTTTGAGCAAAATTTTTAGAGACAATAATCAGAAAAATGAATAAAAATAAACGGTTCATAAAATTCCAATGACTAATAATTCTAAAGACAATTTTAAATGTATTTAACTGTAAATAAAGGACAAAAAAAATCCCCAAAATAAATTATAGATATTGGGGACAGTAATTTAAACAATTATCTTTTATTACAGAAGTAAGCTAAGCAAAATACCGGCTGCAACAGCAGAACCAATTACTCCTGCAACGTTTGGTGCCATAGCATGCATTAACAAGTAATTTGAAGGATCTTCTTTAATACCTAAATGTTGTACAACTCTTGCACTATCGGGTACGGCAGAAACACCCGCTGCACCAATCATTGGATTTAATTTATTTCCTTCTTTTAGGAATAAATTCATCACTTTAGCAAATAAAACACCACCGGCAGTTGCAATCATAAATGAGATTGCGCCAAGTACAAATATTAGAATAGAAGCAGGTGTTAAAAATGTAGTTGCTTGTGTGGATGCCCCAACTGTTAATCCAAGTAAAATAGTGACAATATCAATCAATGGTTTACTTGCGGTATCTGCTAATCTCTTGGTAACGCCGGATTCTTTAAGCAGGTTACCAAAAAACAACATTCCTAAAAGTGGCAATCCGCCTGGAGAAATAAATGTAGTCAGTAATAAACCTACTATTGGAAAAATTATTTTTTCTGTCCTAGAAACCGATCTTGGCGGTTTCATTTTTATTTTTCTTTCCTTCTCGCTTGTTAACAACTTAATAATTGGGGGTTGAATAACTGGAACTAATGCCATATATGAATATGCTGCAATTGCAATTGCTCCTAATAACTGCGGAGCTAATTTTGATGATAAGAATATTGCTGTTGGACCATCTGCCCCACCAATAATACCAATTGCCGCAGCTTGCTGAGCAGAAAAACCAAGTGTAATAGCAGCAATGTAAGTTAAGAAAATACCAACTTGAGCAGCAGCTCCAAGTAAAACCAATTTGGGATTAGAGATTAATGCTGAGAAATCAGTCATAGCTCCAATTCCTAAAAAGATTAGAGGAGGGTAAATTCCTTTTAGTACACCATAATAAAGAATATTTAATACACTTCCATCTTCATAAATCCCTAATTGGAGACCAACTCCTTCAAAAAAAGGGATATTACCGACTAAAATTCCAAATCCGATTGGCACTAATAATAATGGTTCATATTCTTTTGCGATTCCAAGATAAATGAAAAATAAACCAACAAGCAGCATTACCAGGTGTCCAATAGTTACGTTTGCAAATCCAGTATATTGAAAAAACAGAGTAAAATCTTTTAAAAATTGATCAATAAATTCCATTTAATTAACTCCCGATTTCAACTAAAAGATCACCTTCTAAAACAGAATCTCCCACATTAACATTTAGAAGGGATATCTTGCCGGCTTTATCAGCTTTTATATTATTCTCCATTTTCATAGCTTCCATTATAAGAAGTGTGTCACCAACTCTTATTTCATCACCGACTTTTACTTTCACTTCTAAAATTGTTCCCGGTAATGGAGCTCTAATTCCACCTACTGATGGTGCTGTTGCTTTTCTAGTTGATTGAGGTGTAGCAGATTCTTGAGAATGTTCTGCTCTTGCCCTAACTAATTTCGGAGTCTTTGAAGTCTTAATCTCTTTATGTATTTCGACTTCATATCTACTTCCATTCACTTCAACTTCGGCAATATTTTCTTCTATATTATGAAGTTCAACATCGTATTTATTGCCTCTAATTGTAAAACTAAATTTTTTCATTTTAATTATTCCTTAATACTTTGGGGTTTGTCTTAAACCATAAAGTTTTGAATTCCATGGTGAATAGACACTCTGAACTTTCTTAATTGTAATAACAGTATTTTCAAAGTCATGTGCTTCTTGAAAATGTAAAAGAATACCTGTAGATATTGCGGCAATTGTTTCTCCGGATATGCTTAATTCTTCATGCTCAGCTGAATGTTTTCCTGCTTTCATTAGTCTTTTTCTTAGATTAAGTTTTAGCAGTTTACTTACATTAATGAGTGTAACAAACAACAGTAATAATGCTAAGAAAACAATTGAATAACCGAGCACTGTTAGAATAACATCTGCGCTACTAAGGTTAGAGATATTGAAACTAACTTTATTCATTACTTCATCTTGTTGCACTGCGGCTGCCAATGAATCTTTAGCAACTTTAAGAGAGTCTGAATTTATGTTTTGAAAAATCATTTTATATCCAAATTATAATGGTAAATTTGAGTGTTTCTTTGGCGGATTGAGGTCTTTTTTCGTTGCTAACATTTGTAATGCTCTGATAACTCTAAAACGAGTATTTCTTGGTTCAATAACATCATCAATGTAGCCATATTTTGCTGCTACATATGGATTAGCAAATTTTTCTTTATACTCTTCTTCCTTCTCTTTTAAGAAGTTAGCTTTTGCTTCTGGATCTTCAATTGATTTTGCTTCTCTTGCATGGAGTACTTCAATTGCCCCTTTTGGGCCCATTACAGCTATTTCAGCACCCGGCCAAGCATAATTTATATCTCCTCTTAAATGTTTCGAACTCATTACATCGTAAGCTCCACCGTAAGCTTTGCGCAAAATAATCGTTATTTTTGGTACAGTTGCTTCTCCATATGCATAAAGCAGTTTCGCACCGTGAATGATTATCCCGCCATATTCCTGAGCAGTTCCCGGCAAGAAACCAGGAACATCGACAAATGTAACTATTGGAATATTAAATGCATCGCAAAATCTAACAAATCTTGCGGCTTTTCTTGATGCATTTATATCCAAAACACCGGCTAGGTAATTCGGCTGATTAGCTACAATTCCAACTGGAGTTCCGTTAAACTTACCATATCCGGTAACAATATTTGGCGCATAATGTCTCTGAACTTCCAAAAATTCAGCATTATCAACAACTGAAAAAATCACATCTTTAACATCATAAGGTTTATTTGCACTGTCTGGAATTATTTCATTTAGGGCATCTTCTAATCTGTCAATCGGATCATCACAAACAGTCTTTGGAGGATCTTCCATGTTGTTTTGAGGAAGATAACTTAAAAGTTTTCTAATTATCTGAATTCCTTCTTCCTCATTTTCAGCCGCAAAATGAGCCACACCGGATTTAGAAGTATGAACCGAAGCCCCGCCAAGTTCTTCATCCGTAACAATTTCATTAGTTACAGTTTTTACTACTTTTGGTCCGGTAACAAACATATAGCTTGTACCTTTGCTCATAATTGTAAAATCGGTTAAAGCGGGTGAATAAACTGCCCCACCGGCACATGGTCCAAAAATTGCAGAAATTTGAGGAACTACGCCCGATGCCATAATATTTCTTTGAAAAATATCTGCATACCCACCAAGACTTTTAACTCCTTCTTGGATTCTCGCACCACCACTATCATTTATGCCGATAACAGGGGCTCCGACCTTCATAGCTTTATCCATTACTTTACAGATTTTTTGGGCATACATTTCTGAAAGTGAACCACCAAACACAGTAAAATCTTGAGAGAATACGTAGACTAATCGGCCATCAATAGTTCCATAACCAGTAACGACACCATCCGAAAGATAAGATTGCTTGTCAAGTCCAAAATCAACTGTTCTATGAGAGACAAACATATCAAATTCTTCAAAAGATCCATCATCTAAGAGCATATCAATTCTTTCTCTAGCTGTATATTTACCTTTGCTATGCTGCGATTCAATTCGTTTTTCTCCACCCCCTAAACGAGCTTTATCTCGCATCGCCATCAACTCTTTAATTTTATCTTGAATTGCCATTTTTTCTCCTTAATGAAATCAAGTTTTATCTATAAATAATAATTTAATTTTTGTTGCAATCTTCACATAATTCAGTAAGAACGCCATAAGTTGACTTTGGATGCAGAAATGCAATATCCAGACCTTCTGCACCTTTCCGCGGTTGCTCATCAATTAATTTTACACCTTTATCTTTGGCTTCATTTAGTGCTAGTTGCAGACTGTTAACATTAAATGCTAAATGATGAATACCTTCACCTTTTTTTTCTATAAATTTTCCAATGGGTCCTTCCGGATCAGTTGATTCTAGAAGTTCAATTTTAGTTTGTCCTACTTTAAAGAAAGCTGTTTTTACTTTTTGGTCAGTTACTTCTTCAACTGAATAACACTTTAAACCAAGAATATCTTCATAATATTTAATCGCTTCATCCAAATTTTTAACTGCTATACCAATATGTTCAATATGTGTTAGTTCCATTTTATATCCTTTTATATTCAATATTTTTCACTATCAATTAACGTGCCGCATAAGAATGAAAGGGGAGGATAAAAAATACTTATAATAAGCGTATAAGTCACATAATTATTTTATTTTTATAAAACTTAGACATAGATGAGATTACGATATTCTCATATGTTAGAAGAATTGTTTTACTACTAGGAATTAATTTTACAAGAAGTAAAAATTATCTTGACAAAAAAAATAATTAAGCATATTTTTAGTATTCAATTTTATTCCGCGATAGCTCAATGGTAGAGCATTCGGCTGTTAACCGAAGGGTTGTAAGTTCGAGTCTTACTCGCGGAGCAAAGCTCAAGATTTTTTCTTGGGCTTTTTTATTTCTCCCCCTTTCAAATTATGTAATGATTTTAAGCTATCACCTAACCAACATATTGCTTAATTACCTCTTATTATTAAATAATTATTTGTATATTATTAGTTAATCTGCATTAATTTGCGTTCGAGAGACAATAATAAAAAATTAGATGAAAGTTAAAAATGAATAAAATTAAAAATAAACATACATTTCACATCCCAGTAATGGGAACTGGTTTTACAATTGACACTCCAATTAAGGTCGCCAAATATGGAATCTCGTCGGTTGTCTCACTCGTTGATGATATTCTGGTTGAGAATATGAGAGAGTATTATTCAAAAAAAATGGATCTTCCATTTAAATCTATTTCAGAGAAAATAGATGATTTTAGAGCTAAAAGATTTACAGAATACCTAAATCTTATGGATGATATTGTCAAAGAAAAGTTTAATGATCTAAAAAAATCATACCATAAAAATTTAGAAGAAATCCATTGCTACTTGGACATGTTACCTGATGCAACTTCATTAAAAGCGGAATTTAATAAACTTATTGAAAATAATACTTACTTGAAAAAAATACAGACTTGGCTTGATGAGCACATACATCCCGGTTCAATTGATGTAAATATAATGACAAAATTGGATAAAGCTAATTTTAATAAAAAAGAAGTTTTACCCGCTGAATTCAATGATGCACATGCTTCGTTAAGGGGATTCGCAAATAGTAATTTAGAATCATCCTTAATCCTTTCTGCAGGAATGAATCCTCGTTTATACAGCTATCTTGAAAAGTTTGAAGATTTTTTTCCAAATGACAATGGATATATCAAAAAGAAAATAGTTATTAAAGTTAGTGATTATCGTTCAGCATTAATTCAAGGGAAATTTCTTGCAAAAAAAGGTATTTGGGTTTCAGAGTATAGAATTGAATCGGGTTTAAATTGCGGCGGACATGCTTTTGCGACAGATGGATACTTAATGGGTCCAATTTTGGAAGAGTTCAAAAATAAGAGAACCGAACTTGTAGAGACTGTACATAAAATATTTATTGAGGGTCTTAAGAACAAAAATAAAAACATTCCTAATTTACCCTTACCTCAGCTTATAACTGCCCAAGGTGGGGTGGGAACTTCAACAGAACACGATTTTTTAATGAAACATTATAATCTAGATTCGATTGGCTGGGGAACTCCTTTTCTTTTAGTCCCGGAGGTTACCAATGTTGATGAAAAAACTCTGAAATTATTAAGCGGAGCAAAAGAGGACGATCTCTATCTAAGTGGAATTTCTCCTCTTGGCGTACCATTTAATGCTGTGAGAGGAAATACACAAGAAATCGATAAACTTGAGTTAGATGATAAGGGAAGACCCGGAAGTTCTTGTCCTAAAAAGTTCCTAACATTTAACACTGAATTTACAGAAAATGTAATCTGCACAGCTTCAAGACAATATCAAAACCTTAAACTCCAAGAACTTGATACCAAAGAATTGCCTATCGAAGAGCACAACCAAAAAAGAAGTAAGATTATTGAAAAGGAATGTTTATGTATTGGACTTGCTAATTCAACACGACCTTTGCATGGTATTGATAATAAAATAAAAAGTGAAGGTGTCTCAGTCTGTCCAGGTCCAAATCTTGCTTACTTTTCTGAAGTTCATTCTCTAAAAGAAATGGTAGACCATATTTACGGAAGAATAAACGTAATGAAGAGAAAAGACAGACCAAATTTATTTATAAAAGAGCTTGGTCTTTATTATGATTACCTCAAAAATAGAATTGAGGAAATTGAAGCTCCCCTTTCTGAAAAACAAATTGCTTACTTCAATAAATTTGTCAATAATATGAATGATGGAATTGACTATTACAAAAACCTATTTGAAGAAGTTAAGCATAAGTTTGAAGATGTTAAAGAAGATTTCCTTGTTGAATTGGAAGCATTTGAAAAAGCCGTTAGCGATTTGCTTCAACCTCAATTGGAAATTGCAAAAGTCGTATAAATGTTAAATTAAATTTTAGCTTTATTTTAAGTTTGATTCTCTTCTGCCAACAAACCTAATGAGAATCAAACTTTTTTTATTTTTCTCCGTCCAACAATTATTCCTTGATGATTGGTTATTAATTACTGAAGAAATTTAATCCATTTTTATATAGTTTTAATCTCAAATTTAAACTTGCGAATAAACATTGAACAATACTTTTAAGAGAATAGTTTTAATTTTACTGTTAATATTGGTTTTACCGATTACTGCATTTTTTATTTATCAATTTGCTACTCTTAATGAGAGTGAAAGTGAAATAAATAAAATTTATATCCAGCAGCTTGAAGCAATTATTTATTCTGTAAATCAATATTCAGAAGATGTTGTAAGTAGTTGGGTAAATGATATTGATCGATTTCTAAAGTCCGGTCAATTGGATGATAAAGATAAGTTCAATTTATTTCTAAAGGATAATATATCAATTAAAAATATTTTTGTTGCTGATGCTGAAAACTATAATAGCTCTCTAACTTTTTATAGTTTTATTAACTCAGTAAATATTTCAAAAGACTCGCTGATTAGTTTCTTAGATCAGAATAAGCAAGTTATTGAAAGACTAAAAAATTTTTTGGATGTAGGATATCAAAAAATTGAGACAATTGGCAAATTCAATGACACCGGTTTATATTTATGCTTATTCCCTTTGAATTACGGTAGTTTTCAGAATCAGATTGGGGGAATATTTTTTAATCCAAATGATTTTATCGATCTAAATCTTGCCAGTAAAATCTCTCAAGCTTGTGGAAATGAATTTGTTTTAGCTATAGTTGATAAAAATAATAATATAGTTTATTCTTGCGATAAAATAACTTCAAGTGAAATTTTAGTCAATAAAGAACTTTGGCTTCTGCCTGGACTGTCACTTGGAATAAAAATGAAAAACGGAGGAATTGAAGAATTTGTTAAACAAAGATATTTTACAAACTTAACAATTCTTGGATCATTGTTGTTGATTCTATTGATTGGCGTGCTGCTTATATATTATAATCTTAGGAAAGAACTTAGGCTTACTCAATTGAAAGCTGATTTTGTTTCAAATGTTTCGCATGAACTTAGAACACCATTATCTCTTATAAGTATGTATTCTGAAACTTTAGTGTTGGATAGAATAAAAGATGAAAATAAAAAGAGAGAGTATTATTCTGTTATTAATAATGAAACAAACAGGCTAAGTAAAATTGTTAACTCAATACTCAACTTTTCTAAAATGGAAGCTGGAACTAGAAGATATAATTTTGAGAGTCATAATTTAATTGATGTAAATGCTGAAATACTAGCAACATATGATTACCATATTAAGTCTAAAGGTTTTTATTATGAAACCAAAATTGAAGATAATATTGAAGATATAAAAATTGATAAAGATGCTGTCTCAGAATCTATAATTAACTTAATTGAAAACGCACTAAAATACAGCTCAGAGCAGAAGCATTTTGAAATTATTATTGGTCAGAATGAAATTGGTCCATATTGGGAAATAAAAGATTTTGGAATTGGAATTAGCTATGAAGATCAAAATAAAATATTTGATAAATTTTATCGAGTTTCAACCGGTTTGGTTCATAAGACTAAAGGTACAGGCTTAGGACTTTCTTTGGTAAAGCAAATCATGGAAGCGCATAGCGGAAATATAACAGTAAAAAGTGAATTAGGAAACGGTAGTACTTTTCGGTTACAGTTTAACTCTAATTCTGTTTAAATATGAGATAGGTAAATAAAAATGAAAAAAATTTTGATTGTCGAAGATGAAGAAGCAATGAGAAACGGTTTGAGAGATAATCTTGAAATTGAAAATTATGAAGTCGATGAAGCAGAAGACGGTTTAACGGGATTGGAAAAAATTAAGAATAATAATTTCGATCTAATACTTTTGGATGTAATGATGCCGGGAATGTCTGGTTTTGATGTCTGTAAAAGAGTCCGGTCTATGGGTAATTCTACACCGATAATATTACTCACCGCCAAAGGAGAAGAAATTGATAAAGTTTTAGGACTTGAATTAGGTGCTGATGATTATATTACAAAACCTTTCAGCTTAAGAGAGCTGCTGGCAAGGGTTAAAGCAATATTGAGAAGAACTGAAGGAACAGTTGAAAAAAAGGAAATTTACCAAATTGGGAAGCTTGAAGTAGATTTCTCGTCTTATAATGCAATATCAAACGGAAAAGATGTAAGCCTTTCACACCGCGAGTTTGAAATTCTTAAATATTTGATAGAGCATAAAAATATGACTGTCCCAAGAGACGATCTTCTTAAAAATGTTTGGGGACATCAAGCAAAAATTACAACCAGAACTGTTGATAATTTTATTCTAAGATTAAGACAAAAAATTGAAAGCAACGTTAATCATCCTAAAATTATACTTACTATTTACGGTATTGGCTACAAATTAGTATTATAAAAAAATCTGTGACATTCTTTTACAATCGTTTACTAAAGCATGACAACTTAAAAAATGTTTCTCCGTCTATTTAGGTAGAGAATTCAAAATAATAGGAGGTAGTCATGTTACACAGAAAAAAATCTAGTTTAGTATTTGCATCAACATTTTTAATGGTTCTTTTTTTATTTAATGTTAGTGTATTCGCACAGGAAACAAAAAACGTTATTGTTAGTTTAAATGATCAATCAGTTGGTAACTTAAAAAATGCAATTCAATCTGATAATCCCGGATTGAGAAAAAGTGGAATTTACTTTGTTGGCAAATATGTTGTAGATGAAGTATCAGAAACATTGTTGCATCAATTGAAGAAAGAAGAAGATCCAAGCTTAAGAGTATTAATTATCAGAGTTTTATATATAATAGGCAATTATGAATATATGGATGAAATTTATCAGTTAGCATTAAACGACAAAAGTATTGCTGTGAGACAAATGGCAGCATCAATTTATGATGTAATGAAATCAGAAAGATCAATACACTTAGCTGAAGTTAATAATTAAGTTAATTATATGAATACAATAAAATTAAATCTCAATTTACTCTATCTATTCATATTATTATTTTTTACAAATTTTTTAAGCTTACATGGCGAAGAGTGGAGAGAACTAATTGATTTAAGAGGGGACTGGAAATTTAATATTGGTGATGATAAAAGCTGGTCAGAACCTAATTTTAACGATAAGAACTGGGATCTAATTAGGGTTCCATCTTCATGGGAAGATCAAGGTTATAATGGTTATAACGGATATGCCTGGTATAGGAAAAATTTCGAAGTCCCTTCAACAATCAATAAAAAAAATGTTTATATCTCTCTTGGGCATATAGACGATGTAGATGAAGTTTATTTAAATGGACGATTGATTGGGTCTACCGGAACATTTCCACCAAATTTCAGAACGGCGTATAACGCATTTAGAAAGTATCCGGTTTCGGCTGATCTCTTTAATATTGGTAAAGAGAATACTATTGCTGTAAAAGTATATGATTCACAATTAATCGGAGGTATTGTTTCAGGTGATATTTCCATTATGGTATTAGAAACACTTGATATGCAAACTAGCCTCGATGGTTTCTGGAAATTTAAAATTGGAGATGATCTTAATTGGAAAAATCCAAATTTTGATGATAAAGAATGGGCTTCTATGCCTGTTCCATCACTCTGGAAGGTTAATGGATATATGGATTATGACGGTTTCGCTTGGTATAGAAAAAAGTTCGATGCTGACATTATGTGGGAAGGGGAAAAGCTTGTACTTCTTTTAGGAAAAATAGATGATATTGATCAATGTTATCTTAATGGTAAAATGATTGGAAGTACCGGAGATTTTGTTAGTTTACCAGAAACGAATAATTTTAATAATGAATATTTGGAATTGCGTGGCTATTATATTCCGGAAAATCTTTTGCGATTTGATGAAGAAAACGTAATTGCAGTCCGTGTTTATGATGGTTTCCGCGATGGTGGAATTTATCAAGGACCAATTGGTATAACTACACAGGAAGAATATCGAAATTATTGGAAAGAGAAAAAGCGAAAGAAGAGTTTTTGGGATTACATATTTAATAGATAAACCAACATCCAATAAATATTATTAAATCACCTATTAAACTTTTTCATCAGAAACTCAGCTGCGGAAGTAGCTCTTGCTTTTCCGTCGAGTAATTTTTTTTCTAAACTTTTCATTTCCTTAGACACTTCCGGATTCTTATAAAAATCATTTATTAAACTTTCTTTTATTAAAGAATGCATCCATTCCAATGCTTGTTCGTTTCTTTGTTTTTCAAAAGTTCCACTCGTTTTTGTGAGCTCAACAAATTCAAGTATCATTCCCCATATTTGGTCAATACCAATTCCTTCTAACGCAGAAGCAGTTAATACTTGTGGCTGCCAGTTTTCAGTGTAAGACTTTAGATAATGAATTGCATTTGCAAACTCTGCTCTGGCAATTTCAGCTTTTTGTTTGTTGGTCCCATCTGCTTTATTAAAAACTAATGCATCTGAAATCTCAATTATACCTTTTTTAATTCCTTGAAGTTCATCTCCAGCGCCTGCAATCATTACTAGCAGAAAAAAATCAACCATTGATCTCACAGAAATTTCACTTTGACCAACGCCAACTGTTTCAATTAAGATAATATCAAATCCAGCAGCTTCACATGCAGTGATTGTTTCGCGGGTTTTTCTAGTAACTCCTCCTAAATTTCCGCCGGAAGGAGAGGGACGAATAAAACAATTTTTCTCGCGTGATAGATTTTCCATTCTGGTTTTGTCTCCAAGGATACTACCTTTAGAAACTGAGCTGCTTGGATCAACAGTTAAAACAGCTACTTTATGTTTTTGTTTTAGAAGATAAAGACCAAGCGCTTCAATAAGTGTGCTCTTGCCAGCACCGGGAACACCTGAAATACCTATACGAATTGAATTCCCAGAATGTGGTAAAAGTTCATCTAAAACCTGTGCTGATTTTTCATGATGCTTAGCAGAATTACTCTCAATTAAAGTAATCGCTCTTGCTAAAAGATTTCTATCATCTTTCAAAACTCCTTCAACAAGCTCATTTACACTTGGCTGGTTCATTTTATTTACTACCTTTGATCTGGCTTTTGTTGGATCAACACCTTTAACTACATTAACTGCGAATTCTTTGCCTGCGTTTTTCGGAGCCCAATCTGGTTTGTATGTATTGTCTTTTTTCATAATAATAAGTATTTAGATTCTTTGCGCATAGTCTTAGCGTTCTTTTGCTTTAGAAAAGAATTTCTCACAAAGTATGCAAAGACTAAAATGCTAAGCTCGCAAAGGGAAATAGTTATTCAAATATTTGATTTCTCACCATTTTTTTTGAATCCCAAGGTGCCGGATCTCCGCCTAAATATTTATTGAACCATTCCAAATGCGAATTATAATAAAGCGGCATTGATTTTAAATAATTTGGCCAATGTCCATCATTATCGAAAATAATTAGTCGGGAATCAATTCCTTTAAGCTGTAAAGCTGTGAAATATCTGAGACTATGAGTATAAGAAATTCTATAATCTTTTTCCCCTGTTATAATTAAAGTTGGTGTTTCAAAATTATCAACATATTTACTTGGCGATTGTTGATTATAGAGTTCTTTTTGTTTCCAAGGATTACCTCCTAAATCAAAATTTGGAAACCATAATTCTTCTGTTTCCAAATAAAACTGTTCAAGATCATAAATTCCCATCATGGAGGCTAAACATTTAAATCTATTTCCTTTTGCTTGTAGCAGATTCATAAAGTAACCGCCGTATGACCATCCCATCGCGCCCATTCTTTCTTTGTCAACATAAGAGAGATTTTCTAAACTGTCCATAACATTCATTATATCATTATAAACATTTCCATCCCAACCAAGAGAAATATCTCGTGTAAATTCAGCTCCAAATCCAGTTGAGCCATGTGGATTTGGAAAGGCTAAAACGTATCCGGATCCCGGATAAACTTGCCAATCGCCCCTGAAAGAGTCACGCCACTGCATTTGAGGTCCGCCATGAACATTAATTACAAATGGATATTTTTTATTTGAATCAAAATTATGGGGCTTAACTAAAAATACTTGAATTTGTTTTCCATTGCTGCCTTCAATCCATATTTGTTCTGCAGGCCGGACGTCAACTTGTTCCGTAAAATCTCCATTAATATTAGTTAGGTCGATTATTTCATTATCGTTCAAATCAAGTTTTGCTAACTCAGTTGGTTTGTGTACAAAAGAATAGGAGAAAATCATAAAATCATCATTAGGTGATAGTGAAAAACCGTCAAGACTTTTCTGTTCTAAAATTCTTGTTATTTTTTTATCAGCAAAATCAATTTTTAAAATTGGATTATAACCTTTTTCATCAATGTGAAAGTAAATTGATTTTGAATCTGAAGTCCACTCAAAATCATTTACGTTATTATCAATTGCTTCAGTAATTATTTCACTTGTATTTTTCTCCAAATCATAAACTGCAATTCGCCACTTATCCGATTCATAACCCGGAATTAATTGAGTGAGATAAGCAATTTTTTTACCATTGGGTGAAAATTTACCATGACCATCGTAAGCTTCATTTTTGGCTGTCAAATTTGTCAGTCCGGTTCCATTAATATTTACAAGCCACAAATCAGAATTTGTTGAAGCTTCAGGATCTTTAACTCTTTTAGATGAAAAAACAATTTTTTTTGAATCTGGCGAAAAGTTATAATCATCATTTCCACCTGGAGAAAAAGTTGGTGAATTAAAATAGCCTGGGGTTAAATCTGTAAAAGTTTTATTTTCTAAATCATACAAGATTATATGCGAATATTGGCCATCATTATATTCTGTCCAATGACGGACAAACAGACTATCAGCAATGTTAGCCTGTACTGGGCCGTTGTTAATTTTTTCAATTAAATCCTTTGTGGTTTTTTCATCAATCCCAATTTCTGGAAATACTTTGGTTGAAAAAATTATTTTTGTCCCGTCTGGAGAAATTTTTGGAGAATTTATACCCATATAGAAATCAGTAATTTGTCTTGCTTCACCTCCGTTTAGTGGTAGATAAAAAAGTTGGGCGGAACCGGTTCTGTATGAAACAAAATAAAATCCTTTACTATCTTTGTCCCAAATTGGACTAAAATCTGCCGCTTTGTTGTTAGTTATTTTTCTTTGATTTGAACCATCGATATTGGATAGATAAACTTCAGTGTTTGAATTACTTTTAGGTAAATCATAATTTGTAACAGTGAATAAAAATTGCTTTCCATCGTTCGATATTACAGCAGAACCAACACTTTTTATTTTGTACAAGTCCTCAATAGTAAAAGCCTTTTTCTGAGAGTAATAAATTTGATGTGACAAGAAAAAATAAAATATGATAAACAACAAATTTTTTGATCATATTCAATCCTTTACTAACTAAAAATATTCTACTTATTTCTAAATATATGAAACTTGTATGTAACATTTTCGCTTCTAATAAGTCTAAAATAATATAAATAATTAGGAGTAATCAGACTAATGAAAGTTATAACTAGAATTTTGATTTCTATTCTATTTGTTTCAAATGCCTTCTTTGCGCAAGATTATGAATCAACAAATTCCAGTTTAGATATTGGCTTTGCAAGTTCCGGACTCAGTTTTGGTAATTCTAAAGTCTGGAATGGAATTAGATTTAATATAAGTGATGATAACATTGAAGAAATCAATGGGATAAATATTACTTTTTGGCAACCAGAATATGTAGATGGCTCTGAGATAAATGGAATTGCATTTGGTTTGGCACCTTCTGCGGGCAATATTAATGGTGTTGCGATTGGTATGGGTAATCTTACGGAAGAAGATATTGTTGGAGTAAATTTAGGAATGCTCGCTTCAGTGAGCGGTGGAGAAATGTTCGGGTTAAATTATGGTAGTTTGGCATTAGTTGCTGAAGGTGATATTACCGGGGTTAGTTTTGGCGGATTGGCGCAAGTATCACAAGGTGGAATTACTGGAATTAATTTTGGTGGACTCGCATTAGTTTCGGAAGGGGAAATATCAGGATTGAACTTTGGCGGATTGGCTCAGGTTTCTCAAGCAGGTATTAACGGTATAAATATCGGGGGACTCGCCTTAGTCTCAGAAGGTGGAATTTATGGAGCAAATTTGGGCGGATTAGCATTAGTTTCTCAAGAAGAAATTACCGGGGTGAATATAGGTGGACTAGCACTAGTTTCTGAAGACGAAATTACTGGAATAAATATTGGTGGTTTAGCAATTGTTAGTCAAGCCGGAATAATCGGGTTGAATTTAGCTGTGGGAACACTAGTTAGTGAAGGCGAAATTGCGGGTATTAGTTTTGGCGGATACAAAACAGAGAGTTTAGAATTAACAGGAAGTAATATTTCAATTGGTTGGACTGAGATAGAGGAGTTGAATGGATTTTCTTTCGCTGGATATAATCAAATTTATGCACAGAATGGATTAACTATCGGTCTTGTAAATTTTGCAGAAATATTGCATGGTATTCAAATAGGATTGATAAATATAGCAGAGAGTAATCCGGTACCATTTAGAGTACTACCATTTATAAATGCAAATTTTTAAAACAACCGCAACACATTTGTGATGCGGTTTTTCCTTAAACAGATTTATAAATAATCTAACTCCCAAATCTCTCATTGACAATTTTCATAACCTGAATACCTGCTTCGGGTATTTTGGTGCCAGGTCCAAAAATTGCCGCTGCTCCTTTTTCATACAAATATTCATAATCCTGCGAAGGAATTACTCCGCCAATTATTACAATAATATCTTCTCTTCCCAATTTTTTCAATTCATCAATTAACTGTGGGAGTAAAGTTTTATGTCCCGCTGCAAGTGAACTCATTCCAACAACGTGAACGTCATTTTCAACTGCTTGTTTTGCGGTCTCTTCAGGAGTTTGGAAAAGTGGACCAACGTCAACGTCAAAGCCCATATCGGCATACGCAGTTGCTACTACTTTAGCCCCGCGGTCGTGTCCATCTTGCCCAATCTTTGCGATTAATATCCTTGGTCTTCTGCCTTCATTTTCTGCAAATTGGTTTGTTAATTCTCTTGCTTTGTTTAACATTTGGTTTTCACTTCCTTTATATTCACTGCTGTAAACTCCTGATATTGTTCTAGTTGTAGCTTTGTATCTTCCGCTAACTTTTTCAATAGCATCGGAAATTTCTCCAAGAGTTGCGCGCTTTTTCGCAGCATTAACCGCTAAATCAAGAAGATTACCTTCCTTGGTTTCAGCACATTTTGTAATTGCTGATAAGGCTTGTTGTACTTCCCTATTGTTTCTGGTTCTCTTAATTTCATTTAATCGTTTAATTTGAGATAATCTTACTGCGGTGTTGTCAACCTCTAAAATTTCAATTGGATCTTCTTTATCAAGTCTATATTTATTATTTCCCACAATAGTCTCCAAACCAGAATCAATTCTAGCTTGTCTTCTTGCAGCAGCCTCTTCAATTCGCATTTTAGGAATTCCCGCTTCAATTGCTTTTGTCATTCCGCCTAACAATTCAATTTCTAGAATATGCTCCCAGCCTTTTTTAATTAATGAATCTGTTAAATACTCAACAAGATAAGAACCGCCCCAAGGATCAATTACATTAGTAATACCAGATTCATACTGAAGATAAAGTTGAGTATTTCTAGCAATTCGTGCTGAAAAATCAGTTGGAAGAGCAATTGCTTCATCCAAAGAATTTGTATGTAGCGATTGAGTATGACCCAGTGCTGCAGCCATTGCTTCAACACAAGTTCTTACGACATTATTGAAAGGATCTTGCTCGGTTAAACTCCATCCTGAAGTTTGCGAGTGAGTCCTTAATGACATAGACTTTGGATTTTTAGGATTAAACTGCTTAATAAGTTTTGCCCAAAGAATTCTTGCAGCTCTCATCTTTGCAATTTCCATAAAGTAGTTCATTCCAAGTGCCCAAAAGAATGAGAGTCGAGGAGCGAATTGATCAACATCAAGTCCTGCTTTAATTCCGGTTTTTACGTATTCTAAACCATCTGCAAGAGTGTAAGCCATTTCAAGATCTGCTGTTGCGCCCGCTTCCTGCATATGATAGCCGGAAATACTTATACTATTAAATTTTGGCATATTTCGAGAAGCAAATTCGAAGATATCAGCAATGATTTTTATTGATTGTTCAGGTGGATAAATATAAGTATTACGAACCATATACTCTTTGAGAATATCATTCTGAATTGTTCCGGTTAAGAATTCCGGTTTTACACCTTGCTCTTCCGCCGCAACAATATAGAATGCCATAATAGGAAGCACTGCTCCATTCATGGTCATTGATACAGACATTTTATCAAGTGGAATGGAGTCAAATAAAATTTTCATGTCCTCAACAGAGTCAATAGCCACACCCGCTTTGCCAACATCGCCAACAACTCTTTTATGATCTGAGTCATAACCACGGTGAGTTGCAAGATCAAATGCAACGGAAAGACCTTTTTGACCCATTGCTAAATTTCTGCGGTAAAATGCATTGCTTTCTTCAGCGGTTGAAAACCCTGCATATTGACGAACTGTCCAGGGACGAGAAACATACATAGTACTGTAAGGTCCGCGTAAAAATGGTGGTATTCCCGACATATATTCCAGATGTTCAAAATCCTTAATATCATCTTTTGTATATAGTGGAGCAACCGGAATTTTTTCCATCGTTTCAAAAATTGATTCTTCTGGAGATTTGCCCACAGATTTTTCAAATTCAGATTTCCATTCAGAATAAGTTTTATTTTCTTTATTGAATTTTAGTTCTACATTTTTAAAATTAGGTTTATTCATTATTTTACCCCTCCAATTTTATTGAAGAGATTTGTGAGTTTTTCCATCACATTAGCTCCAAGAAAGATAAAATCATCAATACCGGATTTTTTATGCTCATCAACTTGATCATTAGGATAACCAGCAAGTATTATCTGCAAATTTCTATGTTGTGATTTTAATCCGCTTACAACTTTAGGAACAATTTCCGGATAATTATCATCTGTTGAACAAATAACAATAACTGTAGCTCCTGACTCCAATGATGCATTTACGACTTCTTCTGTCGTCTCTAAATCCTTTAGGATCAATTACATCAAAACCGCCGACTTCAAAAAATCCTTTTGAGAAATCTGCACGAGCTTTATATTCACTAATTGAGCCGTAGTTTGCTAAGAATACTTTTGGTAAATGTCCGTTCTTATCTTTATAGTTTTGTGATAAATGGCGTAATTTCTCAAATCCTTCAGAAGCTCTTTGCTTAACGAGTTTATTTATTTTAAGTTCCACTTTGTGAGAGGAGTATAATGAACTTGTAACTTCTCCTATAGTTGAGCCGATACGGAAAGCTTCTGTTATTGTTTCAATTATTTCCATTGAATTTGAATTAGGGATCAAATTTAATTTATCAAGAATTGCTTGATGTTTCTCCGTACTTCCATTAACTCTGAATTTCTTTAAATACTCGGAGCGTTTCTTCTGGAAAGCCTTTTGATCAAATTTTCTTATTTCAAGTTCTTTTTCGTGAACATCGGCAAACATGTTTGTTCCTACAATAACAGATTTTCTCTTGTTAATATCATTTTGTCTCTGTTCAAAAATTTCATTAATTGATTTTTGAATAAAACCTGTTTTGAGTGACTCTATAATTCCGCCATTACTCTCAACTTCTTTGAATAATTCCCAAGATTTTTTTGCAATTTCTTCTGTAAGAGATTCAATATAGTATGAACCACCAGCAGGATCAATAACTTGATCGAGATGGGATTCTTCTCTTAAAATAGTTTGTGTATTTCTTGCAATTCTTCTTGAAAAATTATCCGGTCTTCTTAAAGTTTCATCAAAAGGACTTGTAGTTATATAATTTACTCCCCCAAGAATAGCACTGAATGTTTGAGATGTTGTTCTGAGCATATTTACGTAAGGATCCAATACTGTTTGATTAAACTCAGACGATTTCGCTCCAATATTTAGTTTAAGATCTTTATTATCAATGCGAAATTCAGACGCAATTGCTTTAAGTAAAACGTTTACTGCACGGAACTTTGCAATTTCCATGAAGTAATTTGTGCTGACCCCAAAGGAAAAATGAATTTTTGAAAACACATTTTCATGTTCAAGACCTCTTTCAATTAGCTCGTTTAAGTAATAAACAAGAGTAGACATGGCGTAAGCTAATTCCTGAACGGCATTTGCCCCTGCATTCAAATATGGAATAGTATTAATCCCTATAGTTTTGATATTTCCTGCAAATTTATTTCCCCACTCAACAGAATTCTTCATCATATCAAAAACAAATTCCAGGTCTACCGGTAATTCATTATAATGGGTCAAGTGTGCAATCGGATCTGCGATTATTGAACCGCTTAATTTAGAGATATCAAGATTACTCTCTTCAAAGTAAGCATTTATCAGAGAAAGAAAAGGTATTACATTATAACCGGCATCGATGTAAAGAGGAACGGAACCAAAATCTATATTCTTCAAAGCTCTTTTTAAAGAGTTAATTGCAGATATTGATAAACCAGTATCTCCGACCATCTCTGTATCAGCATAATCTGCATCTAAACCCAATTTTGTAGCAGTATCTAATTTAAGATTTATACAATTTTGTCCTTTGCATAAAGCATCCAAAACAATTTTGTTAAAATCTTCTACATCTGCGGTTAAAATTTCTTGATTAACATCCCAAGATTTTCCATGATAGCCACTTGAAGAACTTCCTCGAACAAAATTATCTCCGCTTGGCAAAGAATCAATAAAGGGTGAATTTGTTATATCCTTTTTTGAGTAAATAGGATTTAAGTTAATTCCTTCATAGGTTTTTGTAATTAGTTTTTTTTCGTAAGAAGCCCCTTTTAAGTCTTTTTCAACTTGTTCTTTCCACTCTTCAAAAGTTGGTGGTGTAAACTCCGACTTAAGATTTAATTTGGGTTCTAATTCAAATTTTTCTGTTGGAATTTCTTCCGACATATTTAACTCCACAGTTTTAGGTAATAAAAAATATTTATTATTATAAAATAAAAAATTAACCCGATAAATTATAGCTTGTAGAATATTTCATAAATGATTTTACTTTCATAATTGCTGAAATAATGGAGAATTTTATCCAACTACAATGTATCCTTTTGTTATGATGAATAACTATTAGAGAGTCACTTTCAAAGAATTAATAAAGTCCATTATCATATTGATGGATTAAAATGATACAAATCTTAAAACCACTTGTGATATTGCTTAATTGCTGTTTTATAAGAGGAATTGTTTAGCGATAATAAAAAATCTATGAGAAATATAAGGAAAAAGTTTTGAACAATATTCTATTAACTTATAAACTGATTAAAAATTTAATAAATGTTAAAGAAGAATTGATTGAATGGGCTAGATTAGCGAGAGAAAATAAGCCTACCAGTTCACATCAAAAGATAATGATGAATAAAGCTTTTGAAATAGATGAATTTTTAAGAGATATTGGTGTTGAATGGATTCATGATTATGAGGAAAATCAAAAAATTAAAGTGAGTATCGGCAAATAAGTATTTTTTTATAAAAGATACAATTGGAATAAAAATTTCGTTTGAAAAATCTTTCTAAATTAGTAGCTTAGTAGAAAATTTTATCATTAAATTTTATTTTTAGTCTAAACTGTGAATCTTAAGAACAAAAATTTATACATCACACTAGCGTTTGTTCTATTGCCAATTGTTTTCTTAGTTCTCAGTTGCAAGTCGAACATAGAAAATCCCGCTGAACATATATCAATCGAAAAAATAAAAAAAAGAGGCAAAATTGTTGCCATCACTGGATTTAATGCTTACAGCTATTTTATCTACAAAGGTAGAACAATGGGCTATGAGTATGAATTGCTTCAAAGATTTGCCGAAACTTTAGGGGTTGATGTTGAAATTAAAATCTCTAAAGATATTGACGAAATGTTTAAAATGCTTGAGAACGGTGAGGGTGACTTAATAGCCTTTAACTTGACCGTTACTGGAAGCAGAAGAGAGAAGGCAGATTTTACAATTCCACTTAATACCACACATCAAGTTTTGGTTCAGAGGAAACCTGATAACTGGAGAAGATTAACTTTGGATCAGATTAATAGAGAATTGATTAAAAATCCTTTAGATCTAGAATATAAAACTGTTCATGTAAGAAAAGGAAGCGTGTATAAAGAAAGATTAGAAAATCTCTCCAATGAGATTGGTGGGCACATTGATATTGTTGACGCTGCTGATAGCTTATCCATTGAAGATTTAATTGAAAAAGTGGCAATCGGAGAAATTGATTACACAATATCTGACGAAAATATTGCTCAACTGAATAAAGCCTACTACACAAACTTGGACATTGATACGCATATATCATTCCCACAAAGAATAGCTTGGGCTGTCAAAAAAGGATCAACTGATTTTCTGGAAGAGTTGAATAATTGGATTGAAGATTTTAGTCAAAAATTAGATTATTATGTTATTTATGATCGTTATTATAAATACCGGTCTTATTACAAAGCCAGGAGAAGCAGTAAATATTTTTTAAGCGAGAACGGCGGCATTTCTAAATATGATGATTTGATAAAGCAATATGCTGATACAATCGGTTGGGATTGGAGATTATTAGCTTCCCTTATATTTCAAGAATCTAAATTTAAACCGGATGTTCAATCATGGGCCGGAGCAGTTGGACTGATGCAACTACTTCCTGAAACTGCTGAAGCTCATGGCGCAAATGACATTTATGATCCCAAACAAAATCTTAAAGCCGGGGTTGATTATATAAAATGGTTGGATAAGTATTGGATTAAGTATATTGAAAATAAAGAGGAAAGAATAAAGTTTGTTCTAGCTTCTTATAACATTGGTTTTGGTCATATAGAAGATGCCAGAAGATTGGCTGAGAAACATGGAGCAAATCCAAACATTTGGAATAAAAATGTAGCTGAATTCCTACTAAAAAAATCTAAACCGAAATATTACAATGACGAAGTAGTCCGCAATGGTTACTCTAATGGAAAAGAAACAATAGCTTATGTGAAAAGTATTATTCAAAGATACAAAAGATATAAGCAGTTTATTACTTGAGTTATTTTTGATTTTTGCTAAAAAACAACCATTATCTCATATCTACTAATCCTTTCTTGATGTAAATAATAATAATTATCGTCACATTTTTTAATCATATTTCTTTTATATAGTTTTAGAAGATAAATTTGTCAACTTTTGTCGATGAGGATTTTTTATGAAAATTGGAATTAGAAAAGAAACACAATATCCCTCTGAAAGAAGGGCAGCTCTAACGCCTGAACACGTAAAAAAAATTGTTAATCAAGGGATTGAAGTTATTGTTGAATCGGCAGAACAGCGTATTTTTACTTCTAAAGAATATATTGGCTCTGGGGCAAAAATTTCTGAAATGTTGGAAGATTGTGATGTGATTTTTGGAGTAAAAGAAGTTCCCATAGAAGACCTTATTCAGAATAAGCCATTTGTATTTTTCTCCCATACAATAAAAGGGCAAAGCTACAATATGCCTTTGCTTCAGGCAATTTTAGAAAAAAAAATAACTTTAATGGACTACGAATTAGTTAAAGGAGAAGATGGTTTAAGAATAATTTTCTTTGGTAAGTTTGCCGGTTATGCCGGAGTTATTGATTCACTTTGGTTGCTTGGTAAAAGATTAAATTATGAAGGAATTGAAACTCCTATAAATAAAATTATGCAGGCAACCGAATACGATATGCTGGATGATGCTGAAGAAGCAATTAAACAAGTTGGAGATGAAATTAAAGAAAAAGGTTTGCCGGATGAAGTTGTTCCTTTAATTACTGGATTTACCGGATACGGAAATGTATCGAAAGGTGCCCAACAATTGTATGATCTTTTACCATGTGTTGAAATTAGACCCAACGAACTAGATGACTTCATACAAAATGGTAAGTTCTCGAACAAAGTTGTTTACAAAGTTGAATTCAAAGAGGAAGATATGTATTCTCACCCGACTGAAAAAGAGTTTACTTTTAATCATTTTGTAAATCATCCGGAAGAATATAGCAGCTTGATGAACAAATATTTACCTCATCTTACAATGCTGGTTAATGGAATTTATTGGGAAGAAAAATTTCCAAAGCATGTAACGAAAAAGTTAATTAAACAATATTATGAAGAAAAAAGTGTTCAAAAACTGAAAGTCATAGGTGATATAACTTGTGACATTGAAGGTTCGGTTGAAATGACTGTAAAAGCGACCTCATCAAAAAAGCCAGCTTATGTGTATGAACCTTTAACCGGAGAAATAAAAGATGGAATTGAAGGTAATGGACCCGTTATTTTAGCTGTCGATAAATTACCGGCAGAATTACCGAGACAAGCATCAAAGACTTTTGGAGATGCTTTGCTTCCATTTGTGAAAGATTTAGCTAAAGCTGATTACTCAGAAGATTTTGAAAATTTAGATTTACCAAAAGAATTTAAGAATGCAGTAATTGCCCACAAGGGAAAACTTACACCTAATTTTGAATACTTATCAAAATTTTTACAATAGTTTATTTGTTCTAAATTCTTAATTACATAGGTTAATTCGTTTTAAAATTGATTTTTTACACTTTTAATTCACCATATAATCAGTTTACTACTAAGGTTAAATATGAAAAATATTCTTGTTTTAGGTGCCGGACAGAGTGCACCATTCATGATTTCTTATCTTTTAGATGAAGCGCAAAAAAATAATTGGTTTGTAACCGTTGCAGATATGGATGTAAATATTGCCAGGGCTGCGGTGAATGGACACTCGCACGGAAGCAGCATTGAATTTGACGTTAATGACTCTGAGAAAAGGCACGCTTTAATTGAAAAAAGCGAAATTGTCGTAAATTTTTTGACACCAAAATTTCAATACTTAATTGCACTTGATTGTATAAGGTTTGGGAAACATGTTGTGACCGCTTCTTATGAAAATAGAAGAGTTGCTGAATTGAATAAAGATGCAGAAAATGCTGGAGTTTTAGTCCTTAATGAAATGGGTCTCGATCCAGGCATTGACCATATGTCGGCTATGGAAATTATTACAGGAGTAAGATCAAAAGGTGGAACAATAAGCAGTTTTATTTCTTATGGAAGCGGTATTCCGGCACCTGAAGTTAAATCAAATCCATTGAATTACTGTATTACATGGAATCCATCTAATGTTGTTACTGCGGGTGATGCAGGCGCACAATATTTAGAAGAAGGTAAAATTAAACTTCTTCCACACCATGAGGTTTTTAGAAGAACTTGGAATGTTAATATTGATGGAGTTGGCACTTTAGAGGCTTATCCGAATAGAGATTCTCTTCTGTATCAGAAAATATTTAAGCTGAAAAAAGTCGATACTATGATCAGAGGTACTTTACGTTATCCTGGGTGGAGTGAAACTTGGTACCAAGTAGTGAAATTGGGTATGTATTTAAATACACTTACTTTACCTGAAATAGCAGATAGAACTTACAAGGAATTTACAGAGATGTTTATTCCTCTTCATGTATCTGGTCCAAAAGTAGAATCTAGGGTAGCCAATTATTTGGGTATTAGTCCGACCGGGACAATTATGAAACATCTTACTTGGCTTGGGCTCTTCAGTGAAGAAAAAATTGGAGTAAACTACAAAACTCCAATGGATTTAATGACCGAACTTATAAAACGTAAAATGCCCTTACCTGAAGGTCAAAGAGATATGGTAATTCTTCATCATGAAATTGTAGCCGATTATGGAGATAGTAAACCAAAGGAAAAAATTACTTCTACTTTAGTTGAATATGGTAATCCAAATGCAAAGTTTACTGCAATAGCTAAAACTGTTGGTGCTCCTGCTGCAATTGCAGTAAAACTGATTTTAAAAGGAGACCTTAAACTATCCGGCTGCCATATTCCAACACATCCGGAGATTTTCCCCCTCGTTCTAAATGAATTGGAGACTTTGGGAATTAAGTTTAATGAGAAAGTAGAGACAATATAATTATTTGTTTATAATTTCGAGCCCAACTTTTAATTTAGATATAATTTAAGGTTGGGCATTTTTTTACTTAAATAGGATTAATGTTTTAAAATTATGCAGCTCTTCTGCTTTCTTCAATAAACTCAACAAAATGTTCAAATTTTTCTATTTCTTCGTATGAAAGATTTTTTTTTGCAGATTCAAAAGCAATCCTTAACCATCGAGTATTAATATCTTTTATAACATCAGGCAATTGAATCTCTTCATCAGAATTGCTCAAATACAACTCAGCTAGTGAATTTGCTGCTTTGATATTCATAAAGTTATTTAGCTTTGTATTATTAGCTATTTTAATCAAGTATTCATAATAATTTTGATGAGTAAGTGATATTTGAATAGCTGCAAGACCTGCTTCGTTGGTTTCATCGATTTTGTGTAATAACTTCAGGTCTTTATCAGTTGCAATAAGAATTAGTTGATCTATTGCATCAGGTCTTTTGCCAAGTTTTTCTTCGGCATAATTTATGAGATTTTTAATAGCAATTTTTACCGTTGCCGATAGTAATTTTCTTGCTTTTTCTGTTATTTCTAGACTTGATCTTATTCCACCTTTAGCTTCAAGAATAATTTCTTTTATTTTTCCTTCGTCAGAAAATCTTTTTAATTCTTCTATTGTAATTTGTTTTTTGTTAGAGGAAATTTCTGACCAGCCTTGTGCTCTTAGCTTTCTTCGTTTTTGTTCTTTTTTGTTTTCTATAAAATTAGCTTCTTCTTTGTCCTTCATAATAATCTGGATATCATTAAATGCTAATTTTTCTAAAACGATTGGATAATATTCACTGTTTACTTTGAATGAAATAATGGTATTATCACCAATCAATCCGGCTCTAAATTTTACAATCAATAATTCTGAATATCTCTCTTTTAAAAATTTTAGTATCGATTTAATTGATACTAAATCTTTTTCGTTAGTTAAAACTGTTATTGATTTTAGATTATTTAAAGTGTCGGAAAACATAGATTATTATGTTAACTGATCATGTTCTTTATTTGATAAAACTTTTGTTAAGTCCAATAAGATTAGCAGTCTATCCTCCAGTTTACCAATAGCCGTTATATATTCAGAATCAACCCCGGAAACTATTTCAGGAGGCGGTTCAGTAATACTTTTAGGAATCCTTAAAACTTCTTTTACTTCATCCACAATAAATCCAATTGTTTTATCATGGAGATCAACGACAATAATTCTTGTTTCGGTATCATATTCTTTATCATCCAGACCTAGTCTTGAACGAAGATTAATAACAGGAATAATTCTACCTCGCAGGTTAACAACACCTTCAACAAAAGGCGGCGTATTTGGAACCACTGTGAGTTCCATCATTTTATTAATCTCCTGAACCCGCAAAATATCCACACCAAATTCAGCGTCACCTACTTTAAAACTAACCAACTGAAGTAGTTCTTCAGTAATTATTGTAGTGTTTTCAACGTTATCCATTTTTATATCCTTTTGTTATATTTCTGAATAGAAATCATGCTTTTTGAATTACTAATAGTTTTAATTTTAGCATTTTTATAATTGACTCGTCTTAGTTATTCCCGAATCTCCAAAACAATACAGCAAAGTCCTTGAATAGGTATTAATTCATATAAAATTATCGTAAATAAATTTGCTTCGTTTAGATATTCTTCATTCATTTTTTTTGAATTTAATTTGACTTTAATATATCTTTAGTACATAAAATATACTTTTAGGTCTGCTTTGATACACATCTTAAATCAAGTTACTATTTTCGACCAAAAATTTTACAATTCATTCTCTATTCTAGGAGGTAATTAATGGGCTGGTTATATGATCGGTTGAACTCATCAATCGGCAAAAAAATAATTATGGCAGTTACCGGAATATTGCTGATACTTTTTTTGGTAGTTCATCTGCTTAACAATCTACTCCTGTTCTTAGGTCCCGAAATCTTCAATGAAAATGTTGCAAGATTGGAAGCGGTTAAACCACTGGTAAGAGTTATTGAGGTTATTCTTGCATCAATCTTTATCTTTCATATTTTCAATGCAATAAAGCTATATTTTGAAAATAAGAAAGCGAATCCAAACAAATATAAAATTAATATAAGTTCAAAGAACAGTACTTTTTACTCACGGTTTATGAATGTGAGTGGTTCTTTTATTTTTGTTTTTTTAGTTTTTCATTTAAGTACTTTCTGGCGATCCTATAATTTTGTTGATCATCCTGAAGAAGCAGGCTATCCTTTCTATGCAATTATTCAAGATGCATTTGCTAACCCTTTAATCTCAATATTTTATATCTTAGCTATGATTGCTTTAGGATTACACCTAAACCATGCTTTCCAAAGTGCGTTTCAAACCTTAGGATGGACGAGTAAAAAGTATACTCCGTTTGTTGAGAAATTTGGAACTTTAATTGCGATTATTATGACAGTAGGTTTTGGATCTATTCCTGTATTCTTTTATTTAGCTTCAATGGGAGGTAACTAATGATAAAATTAGACTCAAAAATTCCGGAAGGGAACATCTCGGAAAAGTGGATAAATCATAAGTTTAATATGAAACTTGTAAATCCTGCCAATAAAAGAAAATTTGATGTGATTGTCGTTGGTACCGGTTTAGCAGGAGCAGGCGCTGCTGCTACAATGGGTGAATTAGGATATAAGGTTAAGGCATTTACTTATCACGATTCTTCAAGAAGAGCACATTCAATTGCTGCTCAAGGTGGGATCAATGCTGCAAAGGATTACCAAAATGATGGGGACTCAGTTTTCAGATTATTTTACGACACAGTTAAAGGCGGGGATTTTAGATCGAGAGAAGCAAATGTTCATCGGTTAGCCGAAGTTAGTAATAATATAATTGACCAGTGTGTTGCACAAGGAGTTCCGTTTGCTAGAGAATATGGCGGAACTTTAGCTAACCGATCATTCGGTGGTGCTCAAGTGTCTAGAACTTTTTATGCAAGAGGTGAGACGGGTCAGCAATTGCTACTGGGAGCTTATAGCTCATTAAACCGTCAAATACATGATGGCAATGTCGAAATTTTTCATCGAAAAGAGATGTTGGATATTGTAATAGTGGAAGGTCAGGCTAAGGGAATTGTAACAAGAGATTTACTCACCGGCGAAATTGAAAGTTTCTCCGCACAAGCTGTTATATTGGCAACAGGAGGATACTCAAACGTATTCTTTCTTTCTACAAGCGCAATGAATTGTAATGCTACTGCAATTTGGAGAGCACATAGAAAGGGAGCTGTTATTGCAAATCCTTGCTTTACACAAATTCACCCTACAGCACTTCCTTTGCACGGAGAAGGACAATCGAAACTTACTTTAATGAGTGAAAGTTTACGAAATGACGGTAGAATTTGGGTCCCGAACATTGTTGGAGAAACTAGGGGGCCAAATGAAATTCCCGAAGATGAGCGAGATTATTACTTGGAAAGAAGATACCCATCCTTTGGAAATTTAGCTCCTAGAGATATTTCTTCAAGAAGTGCTAAATACGCATGTGATGAAGGAAAAGGTGTTGGTGGAGGAAGGGCTGTTTATCTTGATTTTGCAGATGCTATTAAGAGAATTGGACAAGAAGCCGTAAAAGAAAAATATGGAAATTTATTTGAAATATATGAGACTATTACCGGCGATAATCCATATAAAGTTCCAATGAAAATTTATCCTGCTCCTCATTACACGATGGGTGGAACATGGGTAGACTACAACTTAATGAGTACAATTGAAGGATTGTTTGTTATTGGTGAAGCAAACTTTTCCGATCATGGGGCTAACCGACTTGGTGCAAGTGCATTGATGCAAGGATTAGCTGATGGATATTTTGTAATTCCTTATACGATTGGTAATTATTTTGGTGATGTGAAGCCTGAAAAAGTCTCAACAGATAGAAGTGAATTTAAAGAGGTCGAAACAGAAGTTAAAGACGGAATTAATAAACTTCTAAATGTAAATGGAAAACAGACAGTTGACGATATTCATAGGAAGTTAGGGGAATTACTCATTGCTGATGTTGGTATGTCTAGAGAAAAAGAGAAACTAGAAAAAGTAATAGAAAAAATAAGAGATCTTAGAGATGAATTTTGGCAAGATGTAAAAGTAGTAGGAAAAAATGAAGAATTTAATCAGACGCTTGAAAGAGCCGGAAGGGTGGCAGATTATTTAGAACTTGGTGAATTAATGGCCATTGATTCACTTGATAGAAATGAATCATGCGGTGCTCACTTCAGAGAGGAGTATCAAACTCCAGATGGTGAAGCAGTTAGAAATGACGAAGAATACGCATATGTTGCTGCTTGGGAATATGAAGGACCTGGCAAGTGGAAGCTTCATAAAGAAGATCTTGAATTTGAATATGTTAAATTAGCTACAAGGAGTTACAAATAATGAGTGCTAAACGAATTAATTTAACATTAAACATCTGGCGACAAGAATCAAGCAATAATAAAGGTCGCTTTGAAGAATTTAAAGTTTCAGTTTCACCTGACTCATCAATTTTGGAAATGCTCGATGAATTGAATAATGGTTTAGAGAAAGAAGGTAAAATTCCCGTAGCATTTGAAAGTGATTGTCGCGAAGGTATTTGTGGAACTTGCGGTTTGGTTGTTAATGGCCATCCACATGGACCAATCCCTAAAATTGCAACATGCCAGCTTCACATGAGGATTTTCAATGATGGTGACACTATTTTTATTGAACCATTTAGAGCAAAAGCATTTAAAATAATTAAAGACCTGGTTGTTGATAGAAGCGGATTTGATAAAATTCAGCAGGCGGGCGGATATATTTCATTCAATACCGGAAGTGCACCAGATGCAAATGCAATTCCAATTGCAAAAGATATTGCTTCACTTGCCCTAGATGCTGCAGAATGTATCGGATGCGGTGCATGTGTTGCAGCTTGTAAAAATTCATCTGCAATGTTATTTGTTGGTGCTAAAGTTTCTCAATTTGCTCTTCTTCCACAAGGACAGCCTGAAAGATACCAGCGAGTTGAAAACATGGTGAAAGTTATGGATGAAGAAGGATTTGGAAGCTGTACAAATACATATGCTTGTGAAGCTGAATGTCCAAAAGGTATTTCTGTATCAAATATTGCTAGAATGAACAGAGATTTTTTAAAGGCATCTATTCAAGCATAATATTTTGAATGGGGAAGTATTAAAACTTCCCCTAATCTTTTGCTTTTTCGCGATCAGTAGAAATTAATTTAGAAAAATTCTTCTATCAATTAGTGATGTTTCAGTATTAAGTTTCTTTAAAGTTTTATTTTGCCTTTCCAATAGAGTTACTCTTGATTCTAAATTCTTTAGGCTTGAAGACATATCTTTATTTCTATCATTCATCACTTTTGCAATTTTTTCAAGTGTATTTTCAATATTAAACGGTTTTAAGATATAATCTTTTACACCTAGAGCCAATATTTTTTTAAGTGCTGATTTATCATTTACCGAAGAGATTACAATTACCGGAATATTTCTATGAATTTTCCTCATTCTTAATTCTTTTAAAAAATCATAACCATCCATATTAGGCATCATGTAATCGAGAAGTATAAAATCCGGTTTACTTATCGGAACCAATTTTAAAGCCTCAATTCCATCTGTAGCAGTGTATACATTACAGTAAAATTTTCTCTTTAAAATATTTTTTAATAAAATTTGTGTTCCGCTATTATCTTCAACTAATAGTACATTAAACATTGTGTACTCCGCAAAAAATTAATAAATTCTTGTTCTTCTTTCAAAATTTTTCAATAAGCCAACAAACATCATAAATACTAATCCATAAAAACATAACATAAAATCTTCATGAGTGAGCATATTTTTAAAAACATAAATCAGCATTCCAAAAAAGCTCAAATTTTCAGGGTTGTTCTGGTGCGTTAAAGAATAACTAATATAATTGTTTAACAGTAAAAAAATTAAAGTTATTAAATAACCAAAACTGCCGAATATAAGTGTACTGAGTAAAGCTCTAAAGGTGAAATACATTTTATCCTCCTTTGTTTATTGCTTTAGTCTCTGACTGCAAATAATAGAAGACCAACTTAAATATTGTGTTTTAGCACACATAAAAGCAGTGATTTTTGCAAATATTGTATTATTTTAGAAATACTTTTTAAAAGAGATAATTATGGAAACTTCATATCTATTATTACTTATTCTTTGGTTTATTTCTACGGCTATTATTGCTTATCTATTTTATGAGCAAAAGAGAAATTCTGTTAAGCTTAAATTGTTCTCAGAAAAAAACGATTTATTTTTGGAATCAATTGAAAAGTATGTTGAGATTTTTAATGAACATAATGTTAAAGAGTTGAATCAACTAAACAATTCTGAAAAAGAAATTTTTGCAGAAGAACATTTAAAGGCAATTAAGAATGAATATAAAACTAAATTAAAATCTCATGATAATAATTTAACAGAGGAACATGAGATGTTAATAGATTTTGTAACCTTGACACTTTCTCTCTTAGTTAAAACTCCTCCCAATTTAAGAGAAAGACTTATTGAACAAACAACTGATAATGAAATGATTAAAAAAATATTATTATCTAAATTACCTTCGATTGAAAAACATTACATTCCTGTTTCCTTATTAGAAATTGCAATTTCTAAAGAAGAACGTTAGACTACTCATTGAAAAAGTTTAAATGAATTCAAAATATTCAATTAAAACATCAGATTCATTTGACACATTCTTAGACAAAATCTCAAAATTTACAATTTAGAAAACGTTTAAAGTTTCTACATTCCCAATTGCTTCACAAGTTAAATTTAGTTTAGGAAGTAAAAAGGCAATATTTATATTCTGATGTAGTTCTAAATTACTTATACAAATTTAAATATCTTTGGTATAGAAGTTGGAGGAATAACTAGAAACAAAATTTAAGATTTCTAATATTTGCACATGCTGCGTTTCATTAAAAATTAGAGGAGTATTTATAATGGAGCTTTTTTACGAAACTTCACTTTCTGCTTACATTCTTGTGCAAGAAGTGACGAAAGAACTAAATATTAAAGAAACACCAGAAGAGAGTCGGAGAAACGGCAATTTCAAACGGATCTTGATGCGGTGTAACAAAATTATTGAGAGAAGATATCCGAATGTGGAACATCAGATAAAACTTAAAACTTATATAGAAAATGTTTTTTACCAAGACTAAGAGTGGTTGGTTAAAATATTGACAATTCTTTTATCTATTATAATTTAATTTTAACTGCTTGCTGATAGGTGCAGACTATTGTTCAATTAAAATAAAAAGCAGTTACGTTATCAGAACTACTATGAAAATTAAATTGCAGTTTCATAACTTATTAAATTATTTTCTGAACAATCCGATAGTAAAAAACCGATTGTTCTCTAACATACTAAAATAGGAGAGCTATGACTAAGATCAATCTTGATGAGGCTAACAAGATTGCCTCAAAGTATTTTAAGTTGTTAATCGATCGTCATATTGCTCAAGGTTTTTCAGCGCAAGTTGTAGAAAAAAAAGGAGATGAAAGTCCTTCGAACTTTTATTTGGAGTTTTGTAATGCGCAGAAAGACACGAAGAGCTACAAAATTGTAGCCAGTAACAACTAACATTAAAAAGGGTAAGGTTAATCTTACCCTTTTTTTATCAAACCAAATTTCGCCCCAATATTTTCAATTTCCTTTTCAAACCAAAATTAATTTTTTATAGAGTAGTTAATAATTTTAAAGCTCTATTCAATCTATTTTAAGATTACTAAGATTATTCTAAGTCCTACAATTCCTTTAATTATATGACTTGGAACACAACATCGGCAAAAATTACCCGTTAATTAGTATCAAAAGAAAACAAACACTTGTAAATCTGGAGGTATTGTGAAAAATGCTAATCTAAATATTGTACTAGTTCTGATAATTATTGGTATTGGAGTATTAGCTTATGCAAGTTATGAAACGGGTTACAAAGCATCACATAATAATATGGATGCACTCTTAATGACAATGACAATTGACAGTAGTATCGTAACAGCTGGCCTGTATGAAGAATTACCTAATGAAGTGAGAAAAACGATTCATTTTTATATACAAGACACACCAACGGTTGTAAACGATGTAAAGCTTTTTGCTGAAGTTAAATATGTAACAATCGGGGGCGAAGTTATAAATATTGAAGATGGGAAAATTTGGAATTTGATTAAAAAGGATAGAGTATTTCAAAGAAGATTTGAAAAAGATGAAGATGATAAAAAAGTCGAGAAGGATGTCCCGAATAGTTCCTTTGCATCAATTGTTGAATGATTAATTAAAAATTTCGTATAAATTCTTAATAGGGAGAGAGTAAAATGGAAAGCAAAATATTTAATAAAGAAAAAGGCAATAAATCATTCATTGTGGGAAGTTTGAAGTTAAATAAATTTAATAAATATGGCAGATTATATGATGCCGGATCTAATAACACCGTTGTTATGTTAAATATGGAAAGAGCCACCGCATGCGAATCAAAAGACTTTTATGAATATATTTCAAAACTAATTGAAAAGAATGAAAGCAGAATTATTCTTGACATGGAAAGTATTTACTTTGTGGATTCAGTTTTCTTTGGGACACTTATAAAACTATTAAAACAAGTAACAAAAATGGGTGGTTATATTAAACTTATTGTTGATTACAATAGTAAACCTGAACTCTTATCAATAAGTAGTTTTGAGAAAATATTTGAAGTTTATCCTAATCTTTTTGAAGCTGTTAATACAACAAAAGCTAGTTAGAAATTCTTAATATTCGGATCGGGCAAAGCTAAAAAATGCTCTCTCCTAAAGATCATTTTGTCCGATCCTCGATTTTTTACCTCGACTATCAATTCAATATAATTTCATTTTATAAAAAATTTGTTCTATTTTCAATTTAATCATATATTAAGGTTCAGAATATTAACCGCTTCAATAAACCCTAAATAATTATTTGTTGGTTATCAGGTATGTTTAAAAAAGAAATAAGTTTCATTTCTGATTTAAATCTTAACAAACTTCAAGTTTTAGGCGAACGTCTATCAATCAAGGACATAAATCAGAGTAAACTACATCCAGCTTTAATAAAATACATTAATTCGGCAATTGATAAAGAAATCTTCCTAGACAGAAAGAAAATAGAAGTTAATACAGTATTTGATTACAGTGGCGATAGGATAAATAATTATTTTAGTCTAATAAGTGAAGAGATCAAGCGGACACAAAATTTTGATCTAAAGTTTATTAAGCAAATTTTACAGAATGCAGTTGTATTCAACGTCAACTATCTTTCAAAACCAAATAGAACATTAATAAATTTTGTTTTTGGTGTACACGAAGTTAAAGCAATTGATGAAATAATTATTAATGTTTCGCATGCTTACTACTACAGGTATCTTCAGAAAATATTATTTACATATTTTGAGAAGAAAAAAACTGTTCTAATGAGAAGAGATGAATTTGCTTCTTTACTCAACAGAATCGATCAAATTAGTAAAGAGACTCACCTTGAAGATACATTAATAACTGCAATAAACTCAATGGCTAACTTTTTTGATACAAGTGCCCGAGGTTCAGAAAAACTTCCGTTGCCGGCAATTAAATTTTATCTGCAAGAGAAAAGGCTCCCCGAATTTATTACGAAATTAGAGGAGAAATTTGGTTTAGATAATAATTCATTGGTTTTGGTTGGCGATGTGGCAGGCATTGTTTTATCAGTTACACCAGAATCTGAAATTTTAGTTGAAGAAACAAAACAAGTAGAAGATGAACTTGTTGAAGATAAATCGGCAAATAGTCCAGTTTCGGAAGATGTATTTGAGCAGAATAATATTGAGGAAATTCAAGAAATAAAAGAAGAACCAACCGAGATTGAAAATTCTGAACCAACTGAATTAGTTGATGATGAAACTGAAATACCTAGCGAAGATATTTTAATCGAAGAAGACAGAAATGACGATGAATTTCTTGAGGTAGAGAATGTTCAAGAAGAACTAGAAACCGACTTAAATGATCCTCTAGAGGATAAAGAAAATGACATTGAATTTGAAGAAGTTGATGAGAAGAATGATATTAATGATTCTACCAAAATAAAAGAAGAAAAAAAAAGCCTGAAGTAAAAGCATTATTGCGTAAGCTTATTAACCTCGATAGGCTTTATGATTCATTCATTAAATTTCCAAAACCTTTTACTGCTGACAAACCAGAAGAATTGGAGCTATCCGAAATATCCTCAATGATTTCTAGAGCGACAAACTATCAAATCGATCTTTCCACGCTTGCCGAGGAAATTGAAAATCCAAGAGAAACTGTTAAAGAAACTATTGATAGTTATTATATGTCTCCTGATATTATCGAAGAGGAAAAAGAGATAACCAAGATTTCGTTAAGTCATGAATTGACCAAAGAAGAAATATTTTCTGAAGAAAAAATGGATGAGTTAAACTCTGAGATAAAGGATATTAACGAAAGTATCGATGAAATCGTTGCTGATGATTTAAGTGAGAAAGAATTTAAAGAAGAAATAGTAGATATTGAAATTGTTGATGCGGACAATGATGAAATCCAAAGTATGGAAAATTTAATTGATGAGAAGTCGCTCGCTTTAAACGAAGAAGATGGAGAAGAAGTAACTGAAGTGTTTAGCGATTTAACTTATCTTGACCAAAAAGAAGTTGCTGAAATTGATCTTGGAATCAATGAAGAAGAAAATGTTCAAGAAGAATCAGAAGAAATACAACCGTTGGTTAATGATTTGGATAGTGAAAATGAAATAGAAAAATATCAAAAATTTTCCGACATACTCGTTTCTAAAGATATGACCAGAATTATTGAATCAATATTTGATTATGATATGGAAGATTATCACTCTATGATAAATAGTATTTCTGGTGCCGCTAATGAAACTCAGGCAATTGAATTCGCCGAAGAATATTTTAGAATAAATCACATCGAAACAACATCAAATGAAGTATTAGAATTTAAATCCTTCATATCTGAATATTTTGCTAAAGCTTACTCTTGATGTTTATTGATACTGCAGAAATATTTGTAAAAGCCGGAAACGGAGGAAACGGTTCAGTCGCGTTCCGCCGTGAAAAATATATACCCAAAGGCGGTCCTTGGGGAGGAAACGGCGGCAAAGGCGGCGATGTAATAATTAAAGTTGATGCAAATCTGCATACGCTTCTAGATTTTAGATACAAAAAAAAATATATTGCAGAGAATGGTAAAAATGGAGCGAAAGCTTTAAAAGATGGGAAAAGCGGAGCCGATCTTATCATCAAGGTGCCAAAAGGAACTCTAATTATTGATAAGCAAAGCGGGAAAGCAATTATTGATCTTGATGAGGATGATTCTGTATTTATTGTTGCTAAAGGTGGGAAAGGAGGAAAGGGAAATAGTAATTTTGCCACTTCAACAAATCAAACACCACGCTATGCTGAAAGTGGAAGAGCCGGTGAAGAATTATACATAAAACTTGAACTTAAGCTTATTGCTGATGTTGGGTTGGTCGGATTTCCAAATGCCGGTAAATCCACATTAATTTCCAAAGTTTCTGCCGCAAGACCTAAAATTGCCGATTATCCCTTCACTACTTTAAAGCCCAATCTTGGTATTGTTCAGTATAGAGATTTCAACAGCTTTACAATTGCAGATATTCCTGGTATTATTGAAGGAGCTCATCTAGGGAAAGGATTGGGTCACGAATTTCTTAAACATATTGAGCGCACAGAACTTCTTTTAGTTATGATTGATTCTACTTCTGAAAATATAAAGAAGGATTACGAAGTTCTTTTGCGTGAATTGAATAGTTATAGTAATTATCTTTCAAAAAAGAAAAAAATTATTGGAATCTCAAAGACTGATTTGCTCTCTTCTAACGATGTCAAGAAATTAAAAACAAAATTAGACAAAATGTTTAATGAAGAAGTTATTCTCTTCTCTGCAGTTTCGGGATTAAACATTCAACAACTAATTGATATGTTATGGAAAAATCTGAATCCTTAAAACTGAGCAGCCTAATAACTAAATTAGTTTTACTCTTTTCTCTTACATTAGTTGTTATTATAATAAGCTTATTACTTGGTTCGGTTAACATAAATATTTCTGAAGTATTAAGTGTTTTTTTTGGTAATTCAGAGAATCCCCAAATTTCACAAATTATTTTAAAGATCAGATTACCCCGAATACTTTATGCGGTATTTATTGGAGGAGGTTTATCAATTGCGGGTGCAGTGTTTCAAGCAATTTTAATGAATCCTCTTGCAGAACCTTATATTTTGGGTATTTCCAGCGGTGGAACTTTTGGTGCAGTATTATCAATGGTGCTTGGCTTAACTTTTTTGGGGACTCAGCTCCTTGCGTTTGGCGGGGCATTTTTGGTAATGCTTCTGGTTTTTTTCTTGGGGAAAAGATATGGGGATCTTGAACCAAATACATTACTTCTTTCAGGAGTGATGGTTGGCGCATTCTTTTCTGCTTCCATTTTGCTATTAATTATTTTTCTAAATGATTCGCTTAGAACTGCAGTCTATTGGATGATTGGGAGCTTAACTTTTGTTAAATCGGACAATTTAATTTTCGTCTCAATTATTACTATTAGCATTTCTCTTTATCTAGTTATAAACTCGCATAAGTATAATATATTGGCTTTAGGTAACGAAACAGCTAAAACTCTAGGTGTGAATTCAACTTTTCTTAAAAATTCAACTTACTTTGCAGCTAGTTTACTAGTCGGAGTACTCGTATCTGTTAGTGGAATTATTGGTTTTGTCGGTTTAATAGTTCCGCACGTCTGCAGATTAATTTGGGGAGTAGACAATAGAATAATTATTCCAACATCGTTTTTTGTAGGGGCAATTTATCTTACCGTTGCAGATACAATAGCCCGGATAATAATTTCTCCTGCTGAGCTGCCGGTTGGAGCAATTACTGCGCTAATTGGAGCCCCGGTTTTTGTTTATTTACTTCGCACTAGATTTACAATGAATTAGTTGTTTTGATACATTTATAAGCGGATAAGTCAAGCTTTCAAATTTATTGTTGAACTTTCATCTAACTCTAATTATATTTAAAGTTCTGTTTTAATACATGTTGGCGAGGTAGCTCAGTTGGTTAGAGCAGTGGAATCATAATCCACGTGTCGGGGGTTCGAATCCCTCCCTCGCTACAAAATTATTTGGGAAATTAAAATGTACACACTACTTATTACTTTATCGATGATAATTGCAATTTTACTTGTTATAATTATTTTATTGCAAGCTAGTAAAGGCGATGGACTTTCCGGCACAATTGGCGGCGGAGCCGGAGGATTTGGAACCGTGTTTGGGGCAAGAAGGACAGCAGACTTTTTAAGTAAAGCGACCTGGTGGTTAGGCGGTTCACTTTTAGTTTTATCAATCGTTATTAACTTATTTTTCTTACCTGGCCAAAGTACAAGAAGTGAAAGAGAAAGTATTATTCAGAGTTCGGGACAACCAACTGTTCCTCCTGCTACAACTTTACCTCCTGCAACTACAAGTGAAGGACAAACTCAACCGGTTGAAGAAAATTAGTAATTTATTATTATTAGGTTTTGCATAAAAGGGAACTAGGTTAGCTCCCTTTTTTTATTTTGTAATTTCTAAAAGAATTCTATCTTCAATATCTTTATGAAAATTTGAACCTTTTGACTTGTATTCCATTATTATACTTACAATATATGTATGATTATTTCTCCCGGTTAAGTATCCGGAAAGAGCAGTAACTCCGTTTAAAGTACCGGTTTTCCCGTGAAAATTGCCATTAATAAAATTATTTATTCTTCTGTCTTTTAGTGTTCCATCAATACCGCTTATTGCAAGCGATCTGTAAAAATCCTCATACAATAAGTTATGTTTGAAAATCTTTAATAGTAATCTTCCCACAGAGCCAGTAGTTATTGTATTGAATCTTGATATACCCGAACCATCCACCACTGCCGTTTCATCATCTATTACAAATTCATCTTCAAAGGCTGAAAGTACTGCCTGAGTAGCGTAAAATGAATTTCCCTCTTCACCGCTGTAAAATGCTCCTAATGATTTAAATAAACATTCTGCTAAATAATTATTACTGTTCTTATTAATAATTGCAATCAGCGAATCTAATGAAACCCCTATAGAAGCAATTTCTGTAACTGATTCGGGTGAAATCCCAACTTCAGTATTTCCTAATACTCTAATCCCATTTTTTTGTAATTGCTCTTTTAAGTACAATGCAAAAAACTTTGGGGGATTATCAATGTTAACAACATATCTCCTTACTGTTCTAAGCTTTCTTAACCCACCATCAACTCGAATTTTAATTCCATTTTCCATAAAAGTTGAACTTATTCTGGGATAAGATCTATTTCTTGTAATTTTAGCATTCATCTCAACATCAATAAAACTGCACTCTGGATTAATTGAATATTTTAACTTACTGCCGTAACCCTCTTTAGCTGTCAAGGAGATGACAAGCTGATTTCTATTAACAACCAATGCTGAAACAGGAGGAAGTTTAACATTTGCCCGCTCATCAATAATCCAATCATCCCTTGTGTATAGGTTGTCAAAATAAGAATCATCAGCAATAATGTTGCCCTTAATGGATTTAATTCCGGTTGCAGCTATTAGAGATACTAAAGAATCAAAATCTTTGAAATCAAAAGTTGAATGTCCAAAACCTTTAATAAAAAGATCTCCCTCAAGTACACCTTCATTAACTTTGGGGTTATTTGTTAATATTTTTGTTTCAAATTCATATTTTGGTCCCATTAAATATAGCGCAGCCGCAGTTGTAAAAAGTTTCGTATTACTTGCTGGGATCATCGACTTATCAATATTCTTTTCAAAAATTTCATCTCCGGTTGTTGCATCAATTATATAGACTGAAGCTTTAGTGGAGCTTGGAAGAGTTTTTATCACATTACTAATTCTATTTTCAAGATCGGAAGCAGTAATTATTTGAGTTAAAACTAAGAAGAACAGAGAGATATAAATAATCATAGAGAGTTTTAATTTTTATTGAGTGAAAACATAAATAAAAATAGAGACAAATTATGTACAAAATAAAATCACAAATTATCCGACTCATTTTTATGATAATTGAAAACTTAAATGTATCTTAAAAGTCGGTTTTTTTATTTTGAAAAATGGAGTTTAATGTAGAATGAAAGAAAGTAATTTACCAGAAAAAGCTTACAGAAATATTGATTTTTTAACTTCTAAAGACGCAAGAATAATAAGAATACTATCCGAGTTTTTGGAACCTCAATCTAGATTTAAAGAACACAATATTGTTGACACGATAGTGTTTTTTGGTTCTGCAAGACTAATATCCAAGAGAGATGCAAATAAATTATTGCTCGATTTTAAGAAAAATTATAATTCAAAAAAAAGAGATTATGCTGAAAAACTGAAGAAAATTGAAGTTCTTGTTAGAATGTCTAGATATTATGAAGATGCAGTTGAACTTTCTGAAAAGTTAACTAAGTGGTCAATGCAGTTGCCGACCAATAAAAAAAGATTTATAGTTTGCAGCGGAGGCGGTCCCGGAATTATGGAAGCAGCTAATAAAGGAGCTAAAAAAGCCGGCGGTTATTCAATTGGCTTAAATATTAGCATTCCATTTGAACAGTTTGTCAATAAATACGTGAAGAAAGAATTAGCATTTGAGTTTCATTATTTCTTTATGAGAAAATTTTGGTTCGCATACTTAGCTAAGGCTCTTATCGTGTTTCCGGGTGGATTTGGTACATTAGATGAATTAATGGAAATTTTGACTCTAATGCAAACGGGCAAAATTAAGAAAGATTTAAAAGTGATTGTTTATGATGAAGAATACTGGAAAAGTATTATTAATTTTCAGCCGCTTATTGATAACGGAATGATAAGTGAAGAAGACCTAAAATTATTTGATTTTTGCTCTGATGTTGATCAAATGTTTAACAAAATAGTAAGTTATTTTGAAGAACATTATTTAAGTGTTAAATAAAAAAAAGTCCGGTTTGTACCGGACTTTTTATTAAACTCTGTTTCTTAAATTTTCTTTATAAGCTCTTCTCTTCGCTTTAATTCTTTCCATACGTTTTTCAATAGATGGTTTTGTAAAGAATGTTCTCTTTTTGTATTCTTTAAGTATACCTGATCTTTCGTATTTCTTCTTAAATCTCTTTAGAGCTCTATCAATATTTTCATTTTCTGAAATATTAATGCCTACCAATTTTTTCACCTGCCTTGAGTTGGTTTAGTTTTATTAAAAAAATGTGATTATCAAAATAGGAATTATTAATCAATAAATCAATAACTACGCTGATTTAAAAGAGTTACTAAAATATTAGCCCATTATTTTTCAGTTCAAGATCAGAATTAACATCATAAATGAAACCATTAATAACATTGTAGCGCAATTTATTATTTTTCCAAATTGTAAAATTTGCATGTCCATTAAAACGGGGTTCTAAATTTATTTGAGAATTATCAAAAATTAAATTGAAGGGAATACTTGAGAATTCTCTTTTTATACTTGCTGAATCAATTTTAACAAAACCAAAACCTTCTTTCAATAATCTATCCAGATCTAACTCATTAATATTTTGTATTGGTAAATCAAATATTTTTGATTCTTTTATTTCGTAACCGGATAAATCTAACTCATCATAACCGTAAAAAATTGAAAGGTCACCCCAATCTTCAATTACGCCGGCATAATAATCTTGTGTCTGGTCTTTTGTAACTTTTTCTTCACGATTTATCCCAATATCGACAGTATATGAATTATTCTTATATTTAAATGATAAATTTCTTAACAGCAGATCGAAGAGTAAATTGTCATTGAAAGGAATACTATGGTAAACATCAATATCTGCTTTTGTGTACAATTTGTTTGCAATTGAATTTAACCCGGTAAGTATTGCAATAAAATTAAGTTTTCTGATAAATTGCTTTTCATCATCATTTTTCCAACCGCCGGATTCAATCAATACAGAGCTTGTTCCCCATTTAATAAAATTATCTCCAAAAGCACGAGGTTCGAAATCATCTTTATATTTTGCAATGTGACCCGGAATATATTTATTCAATTCGTCATAAAGATTTACAATTAGTTTCATCGTGTTACCGCGGACATCATTAATTTCCTTTTCATAATTAAAAGCAGGGGCTAAAAAAGAAAGTGTTGCCGAGTGATAACTATTCCCCGAGGTATAACGAGTATTCTGATCGTGTAAGTTAAAAGCAAATTTAGGCTTAAGCGTATCCCTAACGGTTTTTAAGATTTTTGATTCAGGAAATTCTAAACGAAGTGCATCCCTATTTAAATCAACACCCAATCTGTTCCTTCTTGTAAATTCTTCAGCACCGTCAGGATTTAGCATAGGTATAAAATAAATTTTCAGTTTTTTCAATAATTCTTTTCTAAGTTCATTAAACTCATCATCTGCCTCAAAAAAGTTAAAAAGATCAATAAGCGCCATGGTTGCAGTAGATTCATCGCCGTGCATTTGAGTCCAAATTAGTACTTTAGTTTTTCCTTTTCCAATTGAAAGTAAACTTATAGTTCTTCCTTCTAAAGATTTTCCGGCGTCTTCAACATTAAAAATATTGCTTTCCTTAATCTTATTTATTTTTTTTGTGAGTTCAGAATGTTTAATTCGTTTACTGCGGATATCAGTTTCTTTATATTCGGAGTATGCATTATAAATATCTTGTGAGTTGAAATTTTGAGGCAAAGTACTCCCACTAAAAATTGTAATTAAAAATATTAAAGATATAGCTGATTTCATAAAACTATTTCCTTAGAAAATAAGCCCAAATTTAAAAAAATTGTTTGAAGAATTATGATATAAGTCATCGAAAGTTATACAAAAATGATTATATTTCAGAGAAAATATCTATTTTAAGTAATGTATTATTTTAATAATAATTGTAATTGAATGGGTAGAATAATCGCAATAGCAACTCCTAAAGGGGGAGTAGGGAAAACAACAACAGCTGTGAATTTGGCAATTGCACTTGCGGAAAATAAGAAAAGAGTGCTGCTCCTAGATCTTGATCCGGCGGGACAATGTGCTTCTTCCTTAGGCTTACATTCAAAATCAATTACCGGAGATCTGCTCGATGTCTTGAGTTTTAAGAAATCATTTAAAACTGTCATTCATAAAACAGCTGATAATAATTTAGATTTTATTCCAATGCGGCGGCTGGACTATGCTAATGAAATAAAATTATCGAAGTTTATGTCTGATGAATTTAAGATAAAAGAAATATTGAGCGATGAAATATTTTCATACAATTATGTGATTGTTGATTGTCCTCCATCTTTAATTGGCACCACTACCAGCATATTAATGACTGCCGATTCAGCAATTATTCCCGTTAAAGCTTCAAGGTATTCTTTGAACGAAGTTGTAAGAATTCTTAAACATATGCAGGTAATTAAGAATGAACATAATAGTAAACTAAAGGTTGAGGGAATTTTACTTACAATGTACGAAGCGAGAACGAGAGCAGCTTTTTACACAAAAAAGATTTTAATGAAGGAATTTCCAAACCAGTTATTTAATATTGTGATACCTAAAAATGTTGAAGTCTCTGAATCTACTTTCCACAATAAAGCAATATTGCATTATAATCCGGAAGCAAAATCTTCGCTTGCATATAAAAGTTTAGCTGAAGAAATTATAAGAAGGAATTCAGTTCCAGTCTTTGATTAGTTAAGAAACAAGAGCTCCTTCTAAACTGTCGTAAATATTAAAAAGAGAATCAAGCTTAGTAATTTTGAAAATTGCTAATTGTCTTTTATCAGCAACTACAAGCTTAATCTTTGTGTCGGATGATTTATTAAACGAAATTATACTACTTAAAAAAGTTGAATCTACAAAATTACAGCTGCTCAAGTCTATGATTATTGGCTGATCATTTTCTTTACTAACTCTCAATAAATATTTTTTCATTGAGTCAGCTTCGGAAGCAGTGGCTCTCAAGAAATTTACTTTTACGACCATGTTATCATTCTTTTTATCGAATGAAAAATTATTAGATATATTTGGTGTCATCCAATTGTTTTCCAAAAAATTTTTTCTTTCAAATAAATTTTGGTTCATTTTTGTCTCTCCTAAAAATTTTCCTAAAGTTCTTACTTGTAATGTATTGAAGGAAATTTGAAAATTTGTGATATAAAACAATTGCAGGTGACATCATTGTCTCATTATAATCGATAAATACAAGTGTGAGTTTAAGTAATAATTGGAAGAAATTGAAATTAGGACTATGGAATATCTGAAACCAAATAATAGAAATATTATTAATGGGATTTATAAAGGGCGGTCATTTTGAATGAATGGAGAAATTCGTTACATAAACTAAGAGAAAGATTTTTCAACAAAGAGCACTTTTAAAAATTGTTACTCCAAATAATATTGGAATGTGAAATGAATTTCAATTTGATAATTACAAGTGAATACTAATACATTATCCCAATATTAATTGTTAATGCAACATGTTGAAGATTTTTTTCAAATTCACCAAAATATTGTTCAATACCATCATTTAATAAGCTTAAATAATAATATCTAATATTTATACCGGTAAGATTATTAGAATTAGCACCAAAATTTGCACCAAATCCGACATATCCTCCTACACCAAATCGCGCTTTTGCATCACCAAATGATTTGAAGAATTCTTGCTGCGCCGGGGTTGTAACAAACATAGAAGGACCAACTCCAGCGGAAAGATATGGACGTAAATTATCTGTTAAACTATTGCTGAATAATCTATATTGAACCCCAAAGTTAAGTGGAAGCACAAAAACTCTATTTTTCTTTCCATAGATAGGAAGAGGATAGCCAAAAATATCGAATCGTTCAATCTCTTTTGAATGTTTCGATTCAGAGATTGAAAAATCAATAAATCCGGTTAGAGTTGTAGATAGCTGATGTCTGTAGAAACCGCCTAATCCAAAACCGCCTTCACCAATCATCAAATCTATACCTGCTGCATTATCAGGCAGCTTCATCGGCTTTTTTTCTTCAGCCATTTCACCTATTTTTTGTGCATTTATATTTAAAAGTGGAACCAAAATAGCTAGCAGAATAAATTTTTTCATCATACGTCTCAATTTTCTTTTACCTTTAAAATAGTTATTATTCTTTAAATGTCAATGACATAAAATTATACCCTATTAAATTTAAAATGTTTCAGAGGTAAAATGGCACTAAATCTTGAACTAAAAATTAAAGTTTCTTCTCATGATGACATGATAAAAAGAATTAATGAAAACGGCGGAAAATGTATTAGTACCTTAATACAAAAGGACACCTACTACAAATTTGATAAAGGATCTGTTAAAATTCCGTGAACAAAATGGTAAATTTGAATTAGTAAAATATAAACGGAACGAAAAAGAGGGTGAACGCTGGAGTGATTATTCCTTACTTTTCTTAAAAGGTGAAAATGTTGAGGAATACTTAAATGACCTTTTTACAAAGAAACAGTTGTTGAGAAAGAACGTAAGCTTTACATTTATGAAAATACAAGAATACACTTAGATTCTGTAAAAGATTTGGGTAAATTCTTAGAATTGGAAACTGTTGTAAAAAATATTACAAAAGAAGAAGCTATTGAAGAATTTGAAAAAGTAGTGAAGTTTTTGGAATTGGATGTGGATAATCAAATAAGAAAATCTTATAAAGATTTGATAATGAAGGTATAACTATTACAAAAGATTTTGTTTTATGATGTGAAAGTGTCATTTCTAAATGATTTTATTGGGAATCCAGAAAGCCTACGACTTTAAATCGTAGGCTAATTGTCTTGATACTTTTATCTAACCATCCTACTTCATTAACATTAATTTAACAGTCTGCTTAATTTCCTTATTTGAAAGAACGAAAAAGTAAATTCCGGTTGAAACATTCGCGCCATAATTATTTTGACCGTTCCAAGTAAGTTTAAAGTTTCTGCTGTCTGCATATTGCATAGGATCAAAGCTCATTACTTCTTCACCAAGTAGATTATAGATTTTCATATTCAATTCACTCAACTCAACATTTTTAGGCAAATTAACATTTAGAGTAGTAGTTGGATTAAATGGATTTGGATAAGCTTGAATGAATAAACTGTCAGCAATTTCTGCATCATCAGTTTCATCAACAGAAATTACAAGGTCACTATCATCTTGGCAATCATAGCAAAATTCACTTGAATCACCCGGTTCAATTGCTAAAAATGCAGTGTACAATGAAAGAATTCTATTTTCCAAACTATAGTTTATTATGTTATTTATTTCCTCATTTCCTTCGTATCCGGTTTCCAAAGAGGAAATATAATTACCATTCCAAATAGTATTGCTTACAGAATCAGCTTGATAAATATCTTCCTCCGGAATAGAAATAGATTTTGTAAATACTTCTTTATTGTAAACTCCCGAAACTTCAACTTCAAGCGGAAAACTTCCCATAAATTTACCGATCTGCAAAATTGGCGTGTTCAAGTAAATAGACTCATTTAAGTTTGTGTTAAATCTTCCGAAGCAAAAACCATTTTCAAGACTTGTGTGCAAATCAAATGAAGTTATCAATCCGCTTAATGACTGAACTAAAGAAGTTAGGATAGAAGAAATTGAATTGTTGTACTCCAGTTTTTGATAATTACTATGAGTTATTCTTGACAAATTCATATAAAAATAACCGTTACCAATAAAATCTCTGCCACCAATCCAGTGGTATCTTTGGTTAATATTATTAAAATCAGCAATGTGAATAGGCAGAACCGGATCCATTAAAGTTTGTATATCTTTCAATAATTGATTAGCAATTTCAGCTTCCCCAACTTGGTCGGAGTTAGCAATAAGCATAATATTTGCATCATTACCGTTTTCTTTAACAAAATTAATTCCGCTGTTTAGAAGCGAGGGCAAATTTGAATAGAATGAAATTGAATCGGTGAGAATTGATAAAAGTACATTTTCAATGATTGATGAATCAGCCGCAAGCCAATTTTCAGAGACCTGCTTTACTTCCAGCTTAGAGTAAAAAATATTGAATGAATCTAGTTTTGTAAACTGTTCCTTAAGTAAAGATCTAATATTTAGCATTAAATCTTGCAGAGAAATACTGCTCTTATTCTGATCATAATCAATCATAAATGCGACTTTCTTTGATGGAATTATCTTCAATATGTGATGAAGGCAAATAGGCTAATTGATAAATTCCATCTTCATCATTAGAGATTTTATTCACATAAAAACCGTTTTTCATTGGCGATTTTACACTAAAGGTTAGTGTGTTCATAATATCATCACCTTTAATCTCTGCTCCGCAGTAGTCCGTGAAAGTAGAATCTTGGTGCAAGCCAAATTTTAGATTACTTAACTCATTAATTTTTGGTTCGCCAAATTCTTCTTTTGGGAAATAGATAACATCGAGTTTTTCTAATTTATTTCTGGAAGCATTCAATAAATTCATAGGTAATGATGAAGCTACAGAGTTTGGATACCATTGAGTTGGAACTAAGTAATTTATCTTTACTTTTCTGGTTTCATTACCAAGCATTGGATAAATTCTTAACTCGTAATTTTGCTTGCCCCGTTTTATGAGGAGCGCCGGGTCTTTTCTACGATTAACAATTTCTTCGTAGATTGAAGAAGCTGTCCATTGATCCATTATTTGTGCTTTCATTATATCATCACCAATCCATAGCCAAAGATCATTTACAATTGTTCCGGGCGGAAGATCAAATAAAAACTCAACTTCCAAAACATCATTATCATTGAAATATGTATCTTTTGCAGAAAAGGTGAGGTAGAGTCCGTATTCCATATAAATTCCATGAGGGCGAATAGAAAGTGTAGCCTCTTCAATTGTGCCCCAATCATCTGACCACCAAGATTGTGGATCGATAACCCTTAAGCTTTCTTGTGCAAATAGTGAACTGTAAGAAATTAATATGATTGTTAATAAAGTTGTAAATACCCGTTTCATTTTGCCTCCAATGAATTAATGTTATTGACTAAATATTCAAATGGAGTGCCAAAAGAAATGTTGTATTTTTAAGTGGTTTTTGAGGTATTTAAAAAATCCACTATGCATTTTGTTCGTTTAAACGAATAATATGCATAGTAGTTAATAGAAGTTATATTCTTAGATGTAGATGTTGAAATGTTAGATAAATTTAAAATGGCAAAAGAGCAAATTGTACTATTCTAATAGTAATAATAGATTCCGGTATCCGACTGAAGTCGGAACCGGAATGACTAACTTAATAATTAACTATTTTGTGCAGCAATTAAGTTTAAAGCACTGCCGGCTTTGAACCATTTAATTTGTCCGGCATTAAATGTATGGTTCAGCAATACTTCATCGGTAGTTCCATCAGAATGCTTCATAATCATCTTAACTTGAGAACCGGGAGCTAAATCTTTTAATCCAACTAAGCTAATTTTATCATCTTCTTGTATTTTATCATAATCACTCGGTTTATCAAAAGTTAGAGGCAGCATTCCTTGTTTCTTTAAGTTGGTTTCATGAATCCGGGCAAAGCTCTTTACTATTATTGCTTTACCACCAAGGTGTCTTGGTTCCATCGCAGCGTGTTCTCGACTTGAACCTTCACCATAATTTTCATCGCCGACAACAACCCAGCCGATTCCATCTTTTTTATATTCACGAGCAACTTTACTAACATTTTTATATTCACCGGTAAATATATTTTTTACTTCTCCCGGTTTCTCTGTGTAATAATTAATTGCGCCTAAAAAGAGATTATCAGAAATATTATCTAAATGTCCTCTAAATCTTAACCAAGGTCCAGCCATTGAAATATGGTCAGTTGTACATTTACCTTTTGCTTTAAGTAATACGGGAAGATCAACATAATCATTACCATCCCATGCTTTAAATTTTTCTAAAAGCTGAAGACGTTTGCTTTCAGGACTTACAGCTATATCTGTCTGATTTAAATTCTGATGAAGGGGCAATAAATCCTTCTTCATCTGGGATAAATCCATTTTCGGGTAATTCATCACCGAATGGCGGATCGAGTTTAATTTTTTCTCCTTTATCATTTTCTAAGTTCATCATTTTCAGGATCAAAAGAAAGACTGCCTGAAATTGCAAGAGCAGTAGTCATTTCTGGACTTGCAACAAATGCCAATGTGTTAGGATTTCCGTCATTACGTTTTGCAAAGTTTCTATTAAATGAAGTTACAATTGTATTCTTTTCACCAGATTCATTATCCATTCTATTCCACATGCCAATACAAGGTCCGCATGCATTAGCTAAAACAACTCCGCCAAAATCTGTTAAGAGTTTTAAGTTGACCATCTCTTTCAATTGTTGCTCTAACTTGCTCAGAGCCTGGTGTAATTGTAAACTGAGATTTAGCTTTCAGTCCTTTATCCAAAGCTTGTTTGGCAATACTGGCAGCTCTATCAATATCCTCATAACTGGAATTTGTACAGCTTCCAATTAGCGCAACGGAAATATTATCGGGGTAATCATTTTCCTTTACTGCTTCTTTTAATTTAGAAACCGGCCAAGCCTTATCCGGTGTAAAAGGGCCATTCAAGTGAGGTTCTAATTCACTTAAGTTTATTTCAATCACTTGGTCATAGTATTTATCGGGAGTTTCAAAAACTTCATCATCAGCCCTTAATAATTCACTATGCTTTCTTGCTAAATCTGCAACATCTTTTCTTCCGGTTTTTTCAAGATATAAAGCCATTTTTTCATCGAAAGCAAATACAGAAGTTGTAGCTCCAATTTCAGCTCCCATATTACAAATTGTTCCTTTTCCGGTACAAGAAATTGAGTTAGCGCCTTCACCAAAATATTCAACAATAGCACCGGTTCCGCCTTTAACAGTTAAGATTCCGGCAACTTTAAGAATTACATCTTTAGGTGAGGTCCATCCGGAAAGTTTTCCAGTTAATTTTACTCCAATTAATTTGGGCCATTTCAATTCCCAGGGCATCCCTGCCATTACATCAACTGCATCAGCGCCGCCAACACCAATGGCGATCATTCCCAATCCGCCTGCATTTGGAGTGTGAGAATCTGTTCCTATCATCATTCCACCTGGAAAGGCATAATTTTCTAGAACAACTTGGTGAATAATTCCTGCACCTGGTTTCCAAAAACCAATTCCATATTTTTTAGATACACTTTCTAAAAAATCAAACACTTCTTTATTTTCATCTTTTGCTCGGAATAGATCATCTTTTGCACCAACTTGTGCTTGAATTAAATGGTCGCAATGGGTTGTAGTAGGAACGGCTGTTGTTTCTTTTCCGGCATGCATAAATTGAAGCAAAGCCATTTGAGCTGTTGCATCTTGCATTGCAACTCTATCAGGAGCTAATTCAACATAATCTTTACCTCTTACGTACGGACTGGAAGTTGATTCCCATAAATGTGAATATAAAACTTTCTCGGTATATGTCATCGGTCGGTTTAATATTGCCTTTGCTGCATCTTGCTTATTTTTCATTTCAGAATAAACTTTTTCTATCATATCTAAATTAGCAGTCATATTTTTATCTCCTCATAGGTTTTTATTCAATTAATAAATTTACTGAATTTTAAGATATTTCGCTCCGCTCAATATGACAAAAAAATCAAATTGTTTAAATTCAATAAAACTAAAAGGGAAAAATAATCACTGACAGGAGTGTCTGTGTTAAGTAAAACTAAACTTTTAGAGGGAGTTTAGTATGAATTGCATTTGCGAATTGAGGAATTAAATCCCTATTTTTCTCATCCTCGAAAAAGTTTCCGGTAATAATTATTTTTGCTCCGGCATTTACTTTTTCACGTGCAGTTTCAGGTGATCGGATTCCGCCACCTACAATTACGGGAATGTTGAGATTTTGAGTAACCATTTTAATCATTTCATTAGGGACAGAATTATCAGCTCCTGAGCCGCCTTCAAGATAAATTAACTTCATTCCAAGATACTCACCGGCTAATGCGGTCGCAGTTGCTATTTCCGGTTTATGGCGAGGAATTGGCTTGCTTTCACTAATATACTCAGCGGTAGTTGTTTTACCCGATTCAATCAGCATATATCCGGTTGATATTGGTTCAAGGTTATATTTTTTTATCAGTGGTGATGCTTGAACGTGCTTACCGATTAAATGCTCGGCGTTTCTTCCGCTTATAAGTGAAATGAACAAAATTGCATCGGCATATTTTGAAACTTGATTGACACTTCCCGGAAAAATAATTGTAGGAAGGCTGCAATGTTTTTTAACTTCTTTAATGGATTCATCTAAATCGCCATGTACCATTAAACTTCCACCCATCAAAAAACCATCAACGCCTGACTTTTCACAATAAGTTACAAAAGATTCAGTTTTTTCTATTGAAAGTTTATCCGGATCAATTAAGACAAAATAAGCAGCGCCTTTTTCTTGAATTACTTTTTCTATGAAATTATAAATTTTCATTTATTCAAATAAATAGGAAATATTTTGGTTTCAAAATAATAAAGTTTGTTTTAATTCTCATTTTTATTTCATGCTTAATGCAATTCTGCTTTTTTCAATATCAACTGATTTTATGGTCACATCAACAATATCACCAACACTGACAATTTCTTGCGGATGTTTTACAAATTTGTTTGCCATTTCAGAAATATGAAGCAGACCGTCTTGTTTAACTCCAATATCAACAAAAGCCCCAAAATCAACAACGTTTCTTACAGTTCCTTTCAGTGTCATGCCAATTTCTAAATCTTCAATTTTTAAAATATCACTTCTAAGAATTGGTTTCGGCATATCTTCACGGGGATCTCTTCCCGGTTTAACAATATTTTCAACTATATCTTCGAGAGTCGGCACTCCAACGTTTAGCTCATTTGCAATTTTTTCTATACCATTTTTTTCGACGAATTGTTTAACAAGCAGCCCTTTATCATTTATTGCGGTATTGGAAATTTGACACATCTCCAGTAATTTTTCAGCTGCTTCATAGGATTCAGGATGGATAAAAGTTGAGTCGAGAGGATTTACACCATTAGAAATTTTAAGAAAACCCGCTGCTTGCTCAAATGATTTATCACCAATTCCGCTTACTTCTTTTAATTCACTTCGATCATTAAACCTTCCTTTTCCATCACGGTATTTTACAATATTATTTGCTATTCTCTTGCTTAAACCGGAGACGTAAGTCAAAAGTGAAGAGGATGCAGTATTAAGATCAACGCCGACATAGTTAACGCAGCTGACTACAACGTCATCCAAATTTTTATTAAGTAGTTTTTGATCGACATCATGCTGATAAAGTCCTACTCCAATTGATTTTGAATCAATTTTTACAAGCTCTGCCAGCGGATCTAAAACTCTTCGGGCAATAGAAATATTTCCTCTTTGACTTGCTTCAAGATCGGGAAATTCTTGTTTAGCAACGGGAGATGCAGAATAAACCGAAGCTCCGGCTTCGTTTACAATTAAGTAATAACAGTTTATATTGTTCTCTTTTATCAATTCTGAAACCAATAACTCTGTTTCACGGCTTGCAGTACCATTACCAATTGCAATTAGTTCAACTTTATATTTCTTAATGAAATCTAAAATTACTTTTTTTGCGGCTTCCTTTTTATTCTGCGGTGGGTGTGGATAAATCGTATTCCCTTCCAAATACTTTCCGGTTTCATCAATTACTGCAACTTTGCTGCCGGAAACAAATCCCGGGTCGATTCCCATAATTATTTTGTCCATAATTGGCGGCTGCAATAAAAGCTGCCTTAGGTTTGAAGCAAAGATTTCAACGGCATGCTCATCGGCTAATTCCGTTAAGTGATTTCTAACTTCTCTTTCAATCGAAGGCTGTATCAATCGTAAGAATGAATCAGTGACAACTTCTTCAAGCATATCTTGAAAAACTGATTTTTTGAAGTCAAAATGTTCATCATAAATTTTACCGAGCAATTCATCTCTATCGAACTGAAAACTTACTTTTAAGAATCCCTCTCTCTCACCGCGGTTAATTGCTAAGGTTTGGTAAGGTTTTAATCGTGTTATTTCAATTTTAAAATCATGATAAATATCGTATACATCTTTTTTCTTGGAGTTTTTGTCATCTGCTTTTTTAGTTACTCTTGTAGAGCAGACATTAGCGTCGGTTAGCAGACTTTCTCTCACAAGTTTTCTTACCTCGGCATTTTCACTTATCATTTCAGCTATAATATCTTTTGCTCCACTTAATGCATCTTCCGTGGTTAATACTTCTAGTTCTTTATTTATGTATTCGCTTAAAATTGCTTCAAGATTACCATTAAAATTTGGATTATTGATGATAAAATTTGCGAGCGGTTCTAGTCCTTTCGCTTTTGCCACTGTTCCGCGTGTTTTTCTTTTCGGTTTGTAGGGAAGATAGAGGTCTTCAACTTCCTGAAGTTTATCAGCAGCTTCAATTTTTGCTTTGAGTTCATCTGTAAGCTTTCCCTGTTCTTCAATACTTTTTAGCACCGTCTCTTTTCTATCTTTAAGCAGATTAAGATAATTATTAAGATTTTCAATTTCACGCAGCTGATCTTCGTCTAATCCTCCGGTATTCTCTTTTCTATATCTTGCGATAAAAGGAATGGTTGCTTCTTCTGCAGAAAAGTTTTAGAACTTCATTTATCTGATTTGATTTTATATTTAGTTTTTTCGCAATTTGAGTAGTAATATCCATGAATAAATCCTTAGTTAGATTTGTGTAACAGTAATAATTTGGAGAGTAAAGTTAATATTAAAATTTTCTAAAAAAAATTAACCACAAAGATCACAAAAAGGCACAAAGAAAAAATTAAATAACTGAGATTACGCAGCTGAATAATTTTGTCATATTGAGCAAAGCGAAATATCTTAAAATGATGTAAACAATATTAAGATTCTTCACTCCGTTCAGAATGACAGTTTTGCGTAACTTCAGTTAAATAACCAAAAACGGATCATCTTCTCTTGTAGCTAATCTGTAAGTATTTTTAAATTCTTCCTTCTCGAGTACTTTTAACAATTTCAGAGGATCATTCACTACAATTCCATCCAATTTTGTTACAAGCATTCTTGCCATTGAATCAGGATCATCGAGTGTCCAGTAGTAGATCTTTTTAATTATTTTTCGTTCGGTTCTCTTTTTGGCAGCAATCAAAAAGTTAGGTATAAAATGTTTTAGAGGCTTTGGTACTGTGGATGCAATCCCGCTGCCCCACCAAAAATTTCCTTCTGTCCTTTTTTCAAATACTTTTTCCGTTGTTTGAAAGTTCTCTTCGCTCAAATCAGTACCAATATACTTCTTAAACTTTTTTGGAATTTCCGCAAAAAATCCATCTAAAAATGTTACTGATCTTTTATTAGGTATAGAAATTATTGTATAAATTCTATCATCATCTTCATCCGAATAAAAATTCTCCATTACTGTTCTTGCTAACTCTGCACCGCACTCTTTCAATTTATTTTTCTTTACACCTTTAACTTTACAATCAAAAATTACAAGTGAAAGCCTTTCAAATCTTTGTTCAAATTCCTGTAATCTTTCGAGGAATAACTTTAAATCAGTGCGCGCAATACTTCGCTCCATTAAGTTTATTTTATCCGGATCAAAATCGGGACGAAAACCATGAAATGCATCAAAGTGAAATGTACCATCATCACTTAGTTTAGGCATCACATCAAACTCGAATGCGTTTGTTCCGAGGTCTAAAGCTTCTTCAACATAAGCCGGAGTATTGAGCATGTGTGAAATAACATAGAAAGGTCGGGGTTGAACGGGCATTCTATTAATTTCAACCTTTGTACTTTTAGGATTTTCCGATTTATCCAGCCAAGAATAGTAGGGAAATTCAGCTTCAAAACCAGTATCATCTTTTGTGACGGATATTTTATTTAGAAACCATCCATCACCCAGCCACTTTTCATCGTGCCAGATTAGAATTTTTTTAATTGTTCCAAGATCTTTATTTGCAATCTTTATATAATCAATATTGCCCGCTTCAAATGCATTGCGGGAAATTAATTCATTCAATCGGATTGTAGGAGTTTCACCTCTTGAGCCATAAATTATCATTGAAACATTTGCATCTGTGCCTCCGTATACAACATCTCCGGTGTAAAACTTAATTGTGTATTCCTCTAAATCTTTTGTCGAAGAATAAACTCCATTAGGTTTAATCCAACAGTGAAACGGAAATTTAACAAACCTTCTATCTGTTTCTTTCTTCACTTTTATTTTGCTTAAAAACCAATTTGTATTTAAAGCAGAACCGGATGATTTAATTTTTATTTCTTCAATTTTTCCAACGTCTTCTAACATTAAATTGATTATTTCAGTATGGCCAGTAATAAATTCATTTTCTTTCAAGTGAGAATTTACTTCTACAAACGGAGTGTAAGTTTTATCCCCAACAAGAGAAACTTTTATTTTTTCATTAGTTCCGCTTCCGGGTAAAGGACCAGTTATTATTTCAAAAGTATAGACGGCATGCTTTACTGAATTAACCGTTAATTGTTCATTTTCTCTAATCCATTTATAAACTGGAAAATACCATAATTTATTTGATGGCGTTTCTATTGTTACATAATCTAAAAACCAATCTGAGCCAAAACCTTTGCCATTTTGCCTGACTTTAATTCTTTCAATCTCGCCAATATCACCAGTTTCAAAATAGAAAGAATCAATGTCACCTTTTTCAAATTGATTTAGCTTAGATTCAAGAGTTAATTCATCGGTCTTAGCGTTTTTACCAAATAACTGGATTGAAACATCGGCATCAGTGCCGGCACCAGACTCATTTCCGGTTTTAAATGTAATTTTGTATTTCATAGAAACCTCAATTCATAAAATAAACTCTATGATAAAATCTACTAGGGAAAAGTAAATCTTACTTTTTATATTATTGCTTATAAATTAAATTAAAAATAAAATTAACAAGTTAAAAATAATTGAGGAATTCACTATGCAAAAAATAACAGTCTACGAAAAACCAACATGCACGACCTGCCGAAAAACTGTCAAGATGTTAAATGAAATGGGTATAGATTTTGACAAAGTAAATTACTACATAAAACCGTTTACAAAAAACAAACTTAGGACTCTTCTTAAAAAAATGGGAATGCAACCAAGTGAGCTTTTGAGAAAGAATGAAAAAGCTTACAAAGAATTGGATGTAAAAAACAATAATTATACACAAGCACAAATCCTGGATTTTATGATTTTGGACCACAATTTAATACAAAGACCAATTGTTGAAAAAGGTGAAAAGGCAGTTTTGGGCAGACCAGTGGAACGAATAAAGGAACTGTTTTAATATTTATAACCATTATTCTTCATTTCTATTAAACTAACGGTTTATAGATACGATTATTATTTGAAAAAGGATTTTCAATTTAAAAATCTTCACGGATGAAGAATGCTCCTTAAAGGGAATGATGTCTTAGAAAATATAGATGAAGGGAACCTTACAAGGGAACTTGAAATTGCCAAATTCAGAAATTACGGCAGAGAAAAGTTTTCCGATCTGGTATGCCATAATATTAGTTTCGAAGAGTTTTTAAGAAATTCCGATAAATTCTTTTCCATAAACCTTCCAAGAGAAATATCTGATTATTTTTTAAGATTTGATACTGCGCCTTATTTTATCATGTCTAGCTCACCAATTCTTCAATCAATTGAGCAGCTTTTACTCGTAAAAAAGAACGAGTTCAATTATATTTCAAATTACAGAGAGATTAAAAATTACTATAAAAAATGGTTGTTAAAAAATACTCCAAAAGAAAAGAATTATTTTGCAACTTCAATAATTAATACAGTAGAAAGAAATTATGATCTCCAGAGTTTTTATAATTTAATGATTTATGGAGTTATTTTAACCTACGATCCCATTTCCGGTAATTCTAAAAAGGCAGTTGAATTATTTAGTAAAGCCGAGGGAATTGTTGAAAATTGTGATATTGAAGAAGAAATAAAAAATGATATTCTTTACATCTTGAATCTTTACAAAGGGTTTGCATTTATTAAAGAGTATGAGTACTTACATTCACTTGAAACTTTCAAAAAGGCATTGGTTTACAATCCTAATGGAGTAACTGCGTTTTTTTATTCAGCACTAAGTGCCAGATATATCGATGATTTTGATTTATCATTTGATTACTTAAGAGAAATAATCGAATTTGATAAAACAAGATTTAAGTATGCAATAAATTATAACCATCTTGCATTATTCAATTTCTTCTATGAAAATACTGTTTTTTATCAAGTATTTACTGAAAATGGTTTTGCCCAACTATTACCGGATATTGATTTTCTTATCAGATCGCTCTATTCCGATGAACAAAACTCTATGGAAAAAACTTATAGTAAACTTATTAATATGGATAATCTGAGAATAAAAGAATTTTTTGATGATTCAGTGATTTACGAAATTAAATTTTTAAAGAATGCTTTAGATCATTATAAGAAGAAGAAAACTGGACTGATACGTATTGTTGAGCAAATTTTTAGAGATAAATTAGTTTCGCTTATAAAATACATTATCAATCTAATTGAAAGTCATTATTATGATAAAATAAGAGAAGAAATTAATGTTTTTGATAAACAGATTGAGCAGAATAAACGACAGCTTACAAGAATTAAGCATGAGATGGAAGATGCGCAGAAAAAAATTCAGAGAAATTTAGAAGAAGCCGCAGAGTATTTAGAAGAGCATTTAACGGAAAAATCCAAATATTTAGAAGAAAAAATTAAAAGAATCGATAAAGATCCCAAATATAATCCTTCGCAAATATTTTATAGTTCCATGGTGTTTACAGTCTTTATTTCATTAGTGATTATTCTTGTTGTAGGAGTAATCACATCTTTCGTCGGTTTTGGAGAAGAAGCTGCCTCAACAAAACTAGCATTAAAAACTGGATTACAATGGGGAGGAATAACATTTGGCGTAGGAGTTTTTATAAGTGTTTTTACAACCCTTTCATCCTTTTGGGAAAAAGCGAGTGAAAAGAAAAATTTAGTTAGTCAGTTAAATAAGGTAAAGGATGCCGAAGCTGAAGAGCGAGAAAATATTCATGACGACAGCGAGCGAAAAGCAAAAATTTACGAACATAAGTTTAAAGACCGATTAAAAACACAAGAAAAAATTATTAATGATTTTATATCAGAAAGAGACAATAGTTATAATATTAAATTTAATTCAGCCAGAAAAGAGATAGAAAGCTATACATCGCCACTTAAGAAGTTGCTTACCGACCTTGAAAGCGCTGGTTAATATTAGCCAGTAATCTGTAATTCCACACAAAATACTTATAAAATAAGCTAAAATCAAAACATTTTACTTTGGAATGATTTTGGGAACAATGTAAATCTAAATCAGTATTTAGACCAGAATAATTGTTGCCAATAATTCTGATTGTGAATGTAAAATATAAAATCCTTGGTTGAATGATATATCCTAATAATGATATTAAAATTTATGGACTAATAAGAGTCAGAAATGAAGAGCATATAATTATTGAGACTCTGAATCATATGCAGCAATTCTGTACTGGGGGAATATTTGTTTATGATGATTGTTCAACTGATGCCACTGCATCGATTTGTGAAAGTCATAAATCAGTCCTAAAAATAGTTAGAGGTCAAGAATGGGATTCAGATAGAGCTAAAGCTGAATATCGAAAATCGAGCCCAGATTTTGAGCGAAGCAAAGAAATTTGCTACAAAAGATGACTGGTTTGTATATTTAGATGCAGATGAAAGGGTAGAATATGATTGGTCAAAATTATATAAGTTATCCCATGATGTAATTGGCATAAAAATGAGATTATATGATTTCTATATAACGCCTGAAGATGTAAATGATAAATACTACACTAGGAAATATATTGGACCTGAGTTTAGAGATATTTTAATTGCTTTCAGGAATCTTCCAACATTAGAATATAAATACTTAGATCAACGAGAAGTAATTCTAGGGGCGGAAGGGAAAGTATTAAATGAAGGATATGTTAAACACTATGGGAAAGCGATATCTGTAGAGGAATGGGAAAAAACTTGTGACTATTATTCAAATCATTTTCCAATGTACGCTGAAAAATGGAAAAAGAGAAAAGGTAAGGCTGTACACAATGGATACTCAGATTTTGGTAATGAACTTATTAAATGGGGTGAAAAAGGAGAAAAAGGAATCGATCTTTATAAATTAGAGGAACAACGAAAACTAAAGAATCAAAATAAAAACCTTAAAATTTTAGTAACTAATCATCACTTGCTAGACTTTCGAGGTTCTGAACTATTCACTCTCAATCTAGCTCAATATTTAACTTCGCAAGGGCATAATGTAGTTGTTTATACAAAATATATTGAAGATTTTAGACAAGTTTTTGAAAGAATAGGAGTTCAAGTTGTTACAGATCTAATGGCTATTAAAGATGAACAATTTGATGTAGCTCACGTGCATCATAACATACTTGCTCTCGATGTACGATACTACTTTCCAAAGCTTCCAATTATTTTCCTGTCTCACGGAATAATTCCCTTTTTAGAACAACCGCCAGTATTAGATATAGGAATTTCTAAATATCTAGCTGTTAGTGAAGAAGTAAAAGAAAATTTGATCACAAAAGGCATTGATTCATCCCGAATTGAAATTTTTCGCAATAAAATAGATCCGAATGATTTTGTAGAAGTAAAACCAATTAATGATTTTCCAACGAATGCTCTTGTAATTAGTAATAAAATAGATGTTCATACTGAGGAAGTTATTAGAGAAGCATGTTTCAGATTAAACATTAATCTTGAATTTATTGGTAAAAGATTTCAGAATATTTCACCTAAACAAGTAGCGAAAAAAATCAATTGGGCTGACATCGTTTTTACACTGGGTAGAGGAGTCATTGAAACAATGATGTGCGGAAGAATTCCAATAGTGTTCGATACTAATGGAGGGGATGGAATTGTAACACCTCACAATATCTTGCACTTAATGAAAAAAAATTTTTCAGGGAGGACATATAATAAAAAGTTTACAGTAGATGAACTGGTTAATGAAATTGCAAAATATGAATTTAAGAATGGAAAGTTGCTTAAAGATCTATCCTATGAATTATTCCACATTAACTCCTATAAACAAATTATTGCTATATATAACAGTGTAATATTGGAAAAATTAGACAACTACTGTAACGATAAAGCATACGAAATCCTTGAACAAATTATTAGTTCAAATAAAGAAATGTCTCATTATCAGAATATTATATCTTTAAAGGAATTAACAAATAGCCGGCTTGAACATGCAGAGTACCTAATTGAGATTGGTGATTTAATAAAAGCACAAGAAATATTGAAAAACATACACGATGAATCAAATTTGGATGTTCAAAATAATTTAGCGGTCATTGCAATTATCGAGGAAAAATTTCCGGATGCACTTGAAATTATTCATAATATTTTACAAAAAAATCCTAATGACGAAATAGCATTGAGTAACCTCCATTATCTACAGAATATACTTAAGGATAAAAAAGAGGAATTAGTTACTCATCTTGATTCAAATGCTATTATTCCAAAATCAGAGTATTAAAAAGGCCTATATGGGAAAAAATAAAATAAAAATATTAGCAATCGTTGGAAATCTTGGTGCAGTTGCTCAAGTAAGGATAATTAGTCCTTTAGAATATTTAAAAATTAAAGGATTTATCGAATACAAAGTTGTTGATTTATCCAAAGATGAAGACAATCCAATTAGTTATGTTCCAGATATTGTGATACTACAACGACTGAGTCATATTAGTTATATAAGTTTTATGCAATTACTAAAATCAAAAGGAGCAAAAATAATTTTTGAATTGGATGACAATTTACTTGAAATACCAGAAAAAAATCCTGCTCATAAGTTATATTCAGACGCAAATCAGAGAAGAGGATTACTAGAATATATTTGGCTTGCTGATCATATAACTGTCTCAACTGAAGAACTAAAAAATTACTATTTACAATTCAATAAAAATATTACAGTTGTTCCAAATCAAATTGATGAAGAAATCTTTTCAAATCTTAAAGTTTCAGCAACCAACACTGATAATATCAGAATTGGTTTTGCCGGGACTACAACTCACCGTGAGGATTTTGCTCAGGTTGAAGAAGCATTACAAAAATTGAAATTACACTATAAAGATAGAATTAAGTTGGTTTTTATTAACATGATGCCGGATTCATTTGTAAAAGACAATTCTGTTGAATTCATCCCCGGAACTGCGTCATTAATTGATTTTGCCAAAATTCTTAAAGAAGCAAAGCTCGATATAGGACTTGCCCCCTTAGTTTCTAACAAATTTAATTTGGCTAAAAGTGATATAAAATTCCTTGAATATGCTGTAAATGGAATTGCTGGTATTTTCTCAAATTTTGGTCCTTATGCTCAATCTATATCTGATAATGAAATTGGGTTACTGGTAAAGGAAGAAAAAAGCCAGAATTGGTTTGAAAGGATTTCCTATTTGATTGAAAACCCAAAAGAAATTGATAGGATAAAAGCAAATGCATTTAATTATGTTAAGAAAAATAGAACTATTAAGAAACAATATGAAAGTTGGTTGATCACTTTCAATCAAATTCTGAGTAGAAAAAATAGTTTAACTAAAGAAATAACAAATAAAAAACTAAACTCAACTCAGAGTTCGGGTATTAACGATATATATTCAAATTCATCTTTAAGTAGTTCAATAATTATTCTAACCCATAACCAAAAAAAATATACACAAGAATGTATTGAGAGCATTTACAAAAACACAAAAGTTAATTATGAGTTAATTCTAATTGATAATAATTCAACAGATGAAACAAAGAAATATCTGGAAGAACTACAAACACAAAAGAAAAATTTAAAAGTAATTTTCAACAAGGAAAATAAAGGTTTTCCAGCCGGAATAAATCAAGGAATTTTAGAAGCTAAAACTGAAAATATAATAATCGCTAATAACGATATTGTTGTAACTGAAAATTGGTTAGAAAAAATGATTCAAAAAGCTGAATCAGATTCCGAAATTGGAATTGTTGGTCCAATAAGCAACTCCGTAAGTGGAGTTCAGCTTGATAAAAATGCAAAATACAACTCAATTGAAGAAATGCATAAATATGCAAAATCAGTTTCTGCTAGTAATAAAGGGTTAGTTGAACAATTTCCCCGAGTTGCATTCTTATGCACTTTAATTAAAAAGGAAGTTATAGAAAAAATTGGCGGACTTGATGAAAGATTTTCACCAGGAAATTTTGAGGATGATGATTTTTGCTTGAGAGCGCAACTTGCCGGTTACAAAACTGTAATTGCAAAAGATATTTTTATTCATCATTACGGCTCTGTAAGTTTTAAGCAAAATGGTGAAAATGAGTATGGTAAAAGATTAAAAATAAATGAGCAAAAATTTATTGAAAAGTGGGGAAGTAATCCAGAAGGCGTTTGGCTAAAAGGTCAGAAAATATGAAAGAACGAGAAATTAAATTTCCAATAAATAAGGATTTATATGTTCAAAGCTTAGAGCGCGCATTTATTAATATTGATGATGAAGAATATGATTTCGCGTTGGAAAACTTAAAGCACGCTTTAGCAAATTTTAAAAGCTCAGCCCGTAAAGGGTATGAAAAAATTACACAAGAAGATTTATTAAATATGGCTGGTAATTTAGCATTAACAAAAAATGAATTAGAAGAAGCAAAAACACTTTTCGAAAAACAGTTAGAAGTAAATCCAAATTCTTCGAATGCTTGTTTTGGCTTAGGAGAAGTATTCAATAGTGCAGAAATGTATCAAGAATCGAAAACAATGTTGGAATGGGCGATTATAAATGATGAAGATAACTCTAACGCAAAAATTAGATTGGGTGAAGTAAATCAAAAATTAAATTTACCTGAAGATCATAATTCTCTTCTTGAACAAGAAAAAGTTGGAGCAGAGAACAATGCCTAAATTATCTTTAAGTATGATTGTAAAAAACGAAGAGAACTATCTTCGCGAATGTTTAGAATCCATTAAAGATATTGCAGATGAGATTATAATTGTGGATACCGGTTCGACAGATAAGACATTAGAAATTGCAGAAGAATATAATTCAGAGGTATATCATTTTAATTGGATAAATGATTTTTCAGCAGCAAGAAATTATGCTTTGTCAAAATCAACCGGTGATTGGATTCTCTATCTTGATGCAGATGAAAGACTTTCACAAGAATCACTGAGTGAGTTGAGGAGATTAATTGATGGTTCAAAGAAAACGGGAATAAAGTGTTTAGTAAATAGTAAAGATTCAAGAAATAAAAATTCCCAAATGATGAAATATATTAGATTGTTTAAAAATGATTCTAATATAAAATTTTGCGGCAAAGCTCATGAGCAGATAGAAGAATCACTTCTAAGGTATAACTATAATATTATTGATTCTAATATAGAAATTATTCATTTGGGTTATGATGTATCGGAAGAGGTGTTAAGAGAGAAGGCAAAAAGAAATTTAGCTCTCCTATTGGAAGATTATTCGATACAAAAAACTCCATATCTGGCTTACCAGATTGCAAACTCGTATTCTGCTTTGGGGGAAGAGAACAAAAAAAATATTTACTATGCCGAAGCTTTAGAAAACAATACTTTAGGGAAAGAACTTAGATCTATATGTTTTCTAAATTTGGCAGAAAGAGAAATGAAGCTTGAAAGTTTAGAAAAAGCAAAAAAATATGTTGATAAAGGACTTCAGGAAAATCAGAATCATACACTTCTTAATTTAGTTGGCTCTCAGGTTTATGTAAAACTTCAAGAGTACAAAACAGCACTTCAGTTTTGCAAAAATGCGTATTTATTGAACAATGAAAAATCCTTTAAAGCTTCTAAGAATACTAATCAGTTAATAAAAATTGATGAATTAAAAATAATTTATCATGGAATTCTCATTTCTGTAATTTCAAATGAGGAAGAAACCTTCAGATATTTTTTAAATGCTTTAATAATAAAAAACAATAATCTTTCTAAAATTTTACAAAAATTGTTGAACCAAGAAAGATTAAATAATAGTGAGCTTGTTAATTTAGTTAGTCAAACGAATAAAGATAATCTGGAATTAATACTAAGACTTCTTGAGAATTACCAACATGAAAAAGAAAAAACAGAATATCTAAAAAAGATCCATAATGAATTTTATAAAAATTCAAAATTCCTTTCTTACTATGGTTCCTTTCTTATAACACAAAATAAAATTGATTTAGCTCAAGAAATCTTAGAAACAGCAATTGAGTTAGAAAATTATGATCCTGCGATAATATTTTACTTGTCATCATTGTATGTTAAAACCAATCAATTTGAAAAACTTATTGTTTTATTAGAAATAGCGGAATTAGCCGCTCAATCAAATCCACAAATTGAAAAGAACTTAAATCTATTAAAAGAAAAACTTATGCCATTATTGAGTAATTCGCTCAGCTAATAATCACATAGCCCAATTCGTTTTTCTTAGCACACAACTATAAACTTTTAAAATGGCATGACGATAATGTTGGTAAGTTAATTATTAACTAACGAATCAACCGGTAAATACCGGTTATATTTAATAACAAGTGTAGGCAAGGATGCCTGCATAATAATAACCAAACATGGAGGTTTACATGTCACAATCATTTAGAATTAACACAAACGTTGGTGCTCTAAGAGCTTATAACGCGCTTGCTAAGCTTAATCAGCAATCACAAACAGCTCAATTGCGTTTGGCTTCTCAAAAGAGAATTAACAATGTAGCTGATGATACATCTGGTTTCAACGTAGGTAAATCATTGGATTCAAAAGTTACTATAATGCAATCAGCACAACGAAACGTTGGTTCTGCTCAAGATATGCTTGCAACAGCAGAAAGCCAGTTAATCAGTGTTAAAGATATGATTACTCAAATCAGAGGAAAAATAGCTGATGCAAGTAATCCAACAGCTGATAAAAATGCTATTGCAAAAGATATTCAAGCAATTGCTGATGAATTAGCATCTGCTTTTGGGTCAACCAAATTTAACGAAACAAGCTTACTGCAGTCAGTTTCAGGTGGAGCTGGATCCGGATTTACATTCCAAACTGGAGTTACTTCAAGTGATTCAATTAATATTAACTACGGTAATGTAAGTGGTGATGAATGTTGGTACAACTGATACTACAGCCTTTCACAACCGATGTTAAGCGGTCTTTCATCCGATGTAGCTACTGCTTTAGATGCACTTAAAGGGGTTGATGCCGATGGTATTGCTTCATTAGATGTTGATGCATTTGATGATGCAGTTGATGCTTCACTTGGCGCAATTGGTAACTACTCACAACGATTAAATGCTAAACAAGAGTTCTTGTCATCAGCAATCTTAAATTCACAATCAGCTTATTCTAGATTGTTTGATGCCGATGTCGCTCTTGAATCGTTGAATGCAACAAAAGCACAAATTGGATCACAAGCTGCTTCAGCAATGTTCTCACAATTGAACTTTGCTCCGCAACAAGTGCTTCAATTATTTGGTTAATAATTATCTTTTAACTTATAGCTCTTCCAAGCAATTGGAAGAGCTAATTAAATTCTAGTAATTCGGGGAAATAATGTATAATTCTTCAGCCGCATTAAAAATAAATGATGTAAACAATAGAGCAAATGCATATTTAGCTAATGAAATTTTAGATGCATCTCCACAAAAATTGTTAATTAAAATTTATGATTTTGCTTTAGCTCAATGCAAGAATAAAAATATTGAAAAAACTAATAAAGCTTTAATGACTTTACAAACAGCACTACGATTTGATGATGAAAATTCTGTGGAAATTTCAACGAGTTTAAGAAATCTTTACGAATTTTGCCAAGACAAGATGCGAAAGAGAGAGTATGATATTGTAGAAAAAATACTATCTGAATTAAGAGAAACATGGCTTAGTGCATTTAAAAGTTAAAGCTAAGGATTAATAAAATGGATATTCTAAGTACGTCAGGTATCAATAATCTTATTACTAATTATAGATATTCTGAGAGATATAAAAGAATTGATCCGCTGGAAGTAAAAAAAACGAAATTCTCAAATTTATCTTCTCAATGGAATAGTCTTAGTGGGAAACTAAATTCCTTACAGTCTATTCTTTCTAATTTTAAAGATAGTGAATCAAAAACTATTTTTGGAACAAAGACTGTAGAACTTACTAATGATGAATACTTTAGCGCATCAGCTACTACTGCGGCATCATTAAGCTCTTATGATATTAGAGTAAATCAGCTTGCTAAAAATGATTTAGTAATGTCGGATACAGTTGCTTCTTCCGATTTGTCAGGATTGACTGCCGGTACTTACACATTTAGAGTTGCCAGCGGTGATTTTGATCAGAATATCAGCATTGATATTACCGGCACAGAAAATTTGGAAGAGATGATGGAATTGGTTGCCGATGCAATAAATAATGCATCAGATGGTGAAGTAAGTGCCTCAGTTTTTTCTCCGACAAGTCAAGAATCTAAATTATCCATTGTTGCCGCTGAATCAGGAGCTTCAAATGCAATTACAATTCAGGATGTCTCAGGATCTTTACTAAGTAATATTGGTTTAGATTTAACAAGTAGGACATTAAGCAACGGAAATAGCGGAGGTTATTCATATACTGCCGATGAATTGAATTCTAAATTGTCATTAAATGGTGTTGATATTGTAAGAGACTCAAATACTATCAATGATTTAATTAATGGAATTACATTATCATTAAAAAAGGAAATGGAGGTTGGCGTTCCGACGGTTAATATAACTGTTAAAAATAATGTTGAAGCCACAAAAACAGATATTGAAGATTTCATTAATAAATTCAATGAAGCATATCTGCAGATAAAAAACAATTACAGCACAAGTGAAGATGGAAAACGAGGTGTTTTTGTAGGGAATACAAGCGCAATCAGTTTAATGCAAAATTTAGGCAGCTTAGTTTCTAATAAAGTAGAAGGAATTGAAGAAGGAAATTTATCTTATCTAAGTGAAATAGGAATAAAATTTGACCCATCCAAAGGATTAAGTATTACTGATAGTGATGATTTAGAAGCAGCATTAAGTTCCAGTCCTAGTCAGGTTGCTTCTATATTCAACTCGGAAAATGGGATAGCAAATAAATTGCATAGTCTTGTTGAAAATTATGTCGGCGATTCTGGTGTAATAAAAAATATGGTCAATGCATACGATAAATCTGTAACTTACTATAAAGATAAAATAACTTATCAGGAAGAGAGAATTGATAAAAGTGCCTCTGTTTTGAGAGGACAATACGAAAAATTACAGTTACAGCTAGCGGCTTTAAGTGAAATGCAGTCTTATTTTAATATGGCAGGTATTTTCTAATTATGACTCAATTAAATCAAGGAATTGACGAATTAAATAATTATTTATCATTAGTTTTACATAATCTAGAAAATATTAATGACGATAATTTTGATAACGCTGTTACAAATATTAATTTTCTAATAAAGGAAATTGAGGAAAGAAAAATTTCTTTACTCAATAATTTTAGCCTAAAAAGCCTTAAAGACAATTGTGATGCAGCTAACACGACTGTTAAACAAATAAAAACGAAGTTCGATGATATAATTGAAGCTAAAAAAGAAAACGAAAGTTTAATAGTTTCAGAATTAAATAAAATAGCTAACGAGAAAAAATTAATTAAGTATAAGAGGTTAAGTCGTGAACATTAAGGGAGTGGGAAATAATCTAAATCGTTACACAGAGCTTTATAAAAAGCAGGAAGAAGCTACGAGTCGGCAAGCTCAGCAGAAAACCGATAAGCTTGAACTATCTGATGCGGCAAAAAAATTGAAAGCTGAAGGAATTGATCCAAAAGTAATAGCTGATGTTAAAATGAAAGTTGAAAGTGGTTACTACAATTCTGATGAAGTAATCAACAAAGTAGCAGATGAGATTATAAAAGTTTTTAATCAAGAAAATTAAGTTTAATTGGTTGTCTCTGATTTAGGCAATTATCTAAAAATATTTTCTATAAAATTTTCTCAATTAAAAATTATTTGTTAAAAGAAAATATTTAAAGATAAACCTTAGTTCTTTAGGACAACCTTTTTTATTTTTACCGGCCATTCTTTTCTATTCTATATCTTTTTTTTATAAAATAAGTTAAATTTATCATTTAAGAATATTAAAACTTAATTATAGGTTTGACTTGACAGATAGCGTACACGACAATAAGTTAAAAATACTTGGCAAGTTAGCCGCCAGTCTTTCGCACGAAATTAAAAATCCGCTTTCAGTTTTAAAGTTAAATTTAGATTACTTGAAGATGAGTAGTGAGAAATTTGACAATGAAACAAATGAATGTATAGATGCATCTCTTGAAGCTGCTGATATTATTAACCAACTTATCCATAACACCCTTGAATTTTCTCGAAAGAATAAGGAAGGTTTTGAGGAGTGCAATATTAATGAAATTATTAACAAAGCTATTAATATTACAAAAGGTAATGCAAATAAGCGTAATATTTCATTCCAAGTTAATATGTCTGAAACTCTTGACAGTATAGTAGTTAACGAAACTAACATACTTCAAGTTCTTGTAAATATAATATCCAATGGGTTGGAAGCAAGCAATAATGATTCTAAAATTATGATAAATTCATTTTCAGAAAATAATAAAGTTTGTGTGGATATTATTGATGAAGGTTCAGGTATAACTGAAGAGGATCGTACAAAAGTTTTTGATGAATTTTACACTCAAAAAGAGGGCGGTACCGGACTTGGATTAAGTGTTTGCAAAACTATTCTTAATGAACACGAAGCAATTTTTAGTCTTAACAATAATCCCGAAAAGGGTACAAGATTTAGAATTGAATTTAAATCAAATGGGGAAGAATGAAACCAAAAGTTTTGTTAGTGGATGATGATAATTTAGTTGTAATTTCATTAAAGAAAGTATTAATCAAGCTTGGCTATGATGTTGACATATGCATGGAGGGGGGGAAAGTTGAAGAGTCTGTCAGCTTCCATTCTCCTGATATTATTTTGTTGGATATTTACTTGACAACACACAATGGTTTGGAAATCCTAAAAGATCTTCAAAAGAAGTTTTTTCATATTCCAGTAATAATGATCACAGCTTATGCAGATGTGAAAATTGCTGTAGAGGCAATGAAATTGGGAGCATTCGACTTTTTATTAAAACCAATTGAGATAGATCAGCTTGCAATTGTGCTTGAAAAATGTGTTCGTCACTTACGTTTAAAATTAGAAGTTGACGGATTACACGAAATTCTGAATACTGATAAATTAACAAGAGAATTTTTCGGCAAGAGTAGATCAATACAAAGGATTTTAAACATTGTTGAGAAATTAGCAAAGAGTGATGATACAACAATCTTATTAGAAGGTGAAAGCGGAACCGGAAAAGAAGTATTTGCTAAATATATACATCAATCAAGCCCGCGCAAAAATAGTGTATTTATTCCTATTAACTGTGGCTCTATTCCAAAAGATTTAGCAGAAAGCGAATTGTTCGGACATGAAAAAGGTGCTTTTACCGGAGCTTCTCACAAAACAAAGTTAGGAAAATTTGAACTTGCAAACGGAGGGACAATTTTACTCGATGAAATTGGCGAACTTGGATTGGATATTCAAGTAAAGTTATTAAGAGTCCTGCAAGAAAGGAAATTTTATAGAGTTGGCGGTGAAAGAGAAGTTAGCGTTAATGTTAGAGTTTTGGCTGCAACAAATAAAAGCTTAGAAGAAGAAGTTAAAAAGGGAAAATTCAGAGAAGATTTATTTTACCGTCTGAACGTTGCTAATATTAAAATTCCCTCCTTAAGGGAACGTAAAGAAGATATACCAGTACTTGCATATTCTTTTGTAAAAGAGTTTGCACAAAAGTTTGATCAGAGTGTTAAAGGAATTGATGATGAAGCAATTTCCCTTCTCCAGGCATATCGATGGAAAGGGAATGTTAGAGAGTTAAGAAACGCAATGGAACGTGCAGTGCTAATGATGGATGGGGATGAAATAAAAGAGCAGCATTTTAATTTCTTATCATCCGGCAAGCAAACTGATGAAAGTATTTCAACTTCGTTTGAATTAAAAGTGCCTCCAGAAGGTGTTAAAATTGAGGTCGTGCTTAAAGACTTAATTCTGAAGACACTTAATATTACTAAAGGAAATCAAGTTAAGGCAGCCAAAGTTTTGGGTTTATCACGCTCAAAATTAAGATATAGGATGGAACAGCTTGGAATTGAAGTGACTAAATCAATACAATAATTATTACCGATCATAGTTTTTACCGAGTAGTCACACATAGATAAAAGCAGAACTTTTTTCCTATATTAGTTCTTAAGTCTGTATAGCTCAACTATTCAGCACGCCAATTCTCTTATAGTCAATTAATTTTAAATTTCAATACTATTTAACCTTTTTGTCGTATTCTTCGCGCCACCATTATACCAATGAAAAGTCTAGAATAGTTTTATATCCCTCATCTACTATAAATAATAAATAATTTAAAAGAATATACGATAGTTTAATATAGAATTGTGATTTATGTCAATAAATATTTACCCGCAATGAAGAGGGAATAATGAGTAATAATTTCAATTTAATAAAACAATTATTAGATACAGATGAATCAGAAAAAATTCGAACAACTGTGGAAAATTTTCAGCTGGTAGAAATGCCTGATGAAATCGTTGAGTTTGTTACTGCAAAACTTCTTTCAAAAGACAATGGTATAAAAGATACAATAACTAGAATCCTATCTCATAATAAAAATAGAAATATTCCCAAATATTTAGTTCCTTATATCTCATCAGAAGATATTGCTGCAAGAAACTTAGCTGGAGAAATCTTGCTAAAAAGAAAAAATGAATCTATTGAGGCAATGTTAAATTATTTGCCGGAAGCCAATGATGATGACCAGAAATTTGTTATCGATATTCTCGGACTAATCGGTGATCCTGAGCCGGCTAAAGAAATTGTTCGTGTATTGAAATACACAAAAGATGATAATGTGATTTTAGCTTGTGTTGAAGCTTTAGGTAATTTGAAAACTGATATTGGCATTAATGAAATGATTGCAATTTATGAGCAGAATGAATTATTTCGCCCTACTGTTATTGAAGCTCTCGGTAAAATAGGAACAACTGAAAGTATAAGCTTTATTAACCAAAATTACTATGGGGCAGATGAGTTAACAAAATATTCGTTAATTGAAAGTTTAGGGAATATTGGTAACAAAGAATCTTTTGAGATGCTAATTAATGATGTTCAATATCTTAATGGAGCATTCAAATGGGTTGCTATAGAAACAATTGGCAAACTGCAAGAAAAGTTAAACTTAACTTTACCTCAGGGTATTGATTTAAAAAACTCCCTGATAGAAACTCTTGAAACTGCTGATATACAATATAAAAAATCTGCTGTTCGTCTAGTTTGTTCTTTTAACGATGAAAGTCTTTTGGAAAAGGTATTAAATATTTATGGTATTGATGAAGAGATCGATCAAAAATTGAGTGAGTATTTTGCAAATAATAAAATTCCTTTCTTCAGGAAGATATCACAATATCTAATGCAAAAACCACAGAACATTAACCAGATTACAAAATTGATAGTCGAAATGATTCAATTGGATGGTGGTGATAGTTTACAATCGTTAAATGAGCTAGAGTTAAGATCGTTAGAGGAACAACTTACTGTTCAATTGACCAACTCGGATGAAGAAGTAAGAGCTACTTCGATGGAATTGCTTTTCTTTTTAGATGCTGAAACAGCCTTAATGTTTAGTGATTCAATGTTAGAAGATACTGTCTCTTGGAATAGACTAAAATTACTTGAAATAATTAAAAATGGCGAACATCCCCAAATAACTGAGATTTTAAAAAAACTTGCTAAAGATAACGATGAAATGGTTAGAGAGAATGCCCAATTAATTTTGAATGAAAGGGGAATTAGTAATTTACAATTAGAGGACCAATAGATGTTGAATTCTAATGCAGCAATGACTTCTCGAGGATTGGGAAAGTTAAGTTTTACTTTTGGTACTGGGCAGGAACAAAAACTTACGCAGCAAGAATTTGTTGAGTGGCGTAAACTGATATATGATTTGTGCGGAATATATTTTCAAGACAATAAAAAATATCTACTCGAAAGCCGATTACAAAAAAGAATAAAACACTTAAATATCGAAAATTTTGAAAAGTATTTTGTTTACTTAAAAACCAATTACAATAAAGAAGAAGAAAAGAAACAGCTATATGAAGCAATAACAATTAATGAGACATTCTTTTTTAGGAATCAACCTCAGTTGGATGCACTGGTAACAACTATAATTCCAGAAATTTTAGACAGTAAACCGGGAGGACTAAAAAAACTGAGAATTTGGAGTGCAGCATCTTCCTCTGGTGAAGAAGCCTATTCAATTGCAATGATCTTGAATGAGTTAATTATTCCTAAATATCCACATTTAAAAGTTGAAATAATTGGTACGGACATTAACTACGCAGTAATAAATACAGCCCAAAGTGGGATATTTAAAGAATACTCAATTCGGAACACTCCACCGATTTATCTTAAAAAATATTTCGAAAAAGTTGATAATACTTATATAATTGATCCGAACATTAAAAAAATGGTTTCATTTAAAGTATCTAACTTATATGATGATAACGATCTTAAAATTATGGGTAAGTCAGATATAATTTTTTGTGCGAATGTTCTAATATATTTCGATCAACAATCTAAGACTAAAGTTGTAAGTAATCTTTACAATAATTTAAATCCAAATGGCTATTTATTTATTGGATATTCAGAAACACTTCACGGAATATCCAAAGCTTTTAAATTAGTAAGTTTTCCTAAAACAATAGGTTATAAAAAGGGTAATTAAATGAAAAAGGTAATATTGATTGCCGATGATTCGCCAACAATTAGAAAATTTGTTTCGTTCTCTTTAAAGGCGCACGGTTTTGAAGTAATTGCTGCTTGCGATGGCATGGAAGCTGTTGAGTTATTGCCAAATTCAAATGTTGATTTGATAATAACAGATTTAAATATGCCGAATATGGATGGATTTGAATTGATTAAAGCAGTCAGAGAAAATGAGAATAATAAAGATATCCCAATAATTATTCTATCTTCACTAAAAGGAAGTGAAGAAATTGAGCGAGGGTTGAAGGTGGGTGCTAATTCTTATATGGTAAAACCATTCGATCCCAAAAGAATTCAATATGAAGTCTCAAAGTACATTAACTAATAAAAATTAACAGGATATAAAATGAACAGAAAATTTTTGGTTGTTGACGATTCAGTTACAATGAGAAGAATTGTTGTTAACACGCTGAAAGCATTAGGATATAGCGAATACGTTGAAGCTGAGCATGGGAGAGATGCTTTAGAAAAGCTTGATTCCGATGGTGAGATAAATTTCGTTATCACTGATTGGAATATGCCTGTTATGTCTGGGTTAGAGCTTACAAAAGCTATACGTAATAATGAGAAGGTTAAGACATTACCAATTCTAATGGTAACCACCCGAGGAGTAAAAGAAGATATTGTTGAAGCATTGCAGGCAAGAGTTTCAAATTATGTAGTAAAACCTTTTACACCTCAAATTCTAAAAAACAAAATCGATTTAATTTTATCTAATTAGAAGGTAATTAAAATGAGTGAATCAGTAAAAAATCTAAATGAAATGTTAGTTAAACTTAAAGAAGTTGATAGTGTCTTTAAGTTTGGGGAAAAAATGATTCCTGTGGTTGAAGGATTTGTTTCCTTTATTGGTGACTTCTTACCATTTGTTGAACAAATAAGCGGTTCAATTGAAGAAACTCGTTTAAAAATTCCGGAAGCTTCAAATCAGCTTAACAAAGTTACAAATGCTACGGAATTGGCAATGACAGAAGTACTTGATAAAATTGATGAAATAAGCGATCAACTTTTAAGTATTAATGAATGTATGGATGAGCTTATTGAGCGTAAGGTTGTAACTTCAGAACTTGTCGAAAGTTTGCGAATGCATCTTAATGGTTCGGACGAGGCTAATGAATTACTTGATAAAATTGCAGAAAATGTTGATACTGGGTTAACCTTAGAACTTGTGAAAAATAAAATTGGAGAAGTAACAGCAAGTACCGATCAAATTACAATGTCGCTGCAAGTTCAAGATATAACAGCTCAGCAGTTGGCTGCCGTTAATCACTTAATTATATCTGTTCAGCACAAATTAAACACCTTGCTAAATACAGTTGATTCATCAGGTTTGGGAACAAATGATAATATTAAAATGGATAAACTTCCAAATGTACATTTTGACGCAAAAGCAGATTATAATCCCAAAAGCAATCAACAAAGTGATGTAGATTCAATAATTAATAATGAAAAAGCATCGCAAGAAGAAATTGATAAATTATTTTCATAAAAGAAAGCAAAACAATGGCTGATTATTCACTTCTTGTTGACCCGGATATGGCGGAAATATTTGAGAGTTTTGTTGTGGAAACCAATGAAACCCTTGAGCAGTTAGATATTGATCTAATGAAGTTGGAAGGTTCACCAGAAGATGCAGAATTACTTAATAAGGTTTTTAGATCATTTCATACAGTAAAGGGAACTTCCGGTTTTTTAGGTCTAGTTAAAATGCAAGCATTAACTCATAGGCTTGAAGATATTTTAAACAAACTGCGAAAAGAAGAAGCTAAACTTAATTCTAATATAATGGATGGTATTTTAGAAGGATATGATGCGCTCCGTGAACTTTTGCAAGTAGTTGAAAATAATAAAAATGAAGACTTTGATACCGAACAAATAATAAAAAATCTACAGAGCATTCTCGATAGGATGGAAGGTGGAAACTTTGAAGAGGAAATAAAGATAGTTCAACAAAAAGATGAAGAAGAATGTATAAATGAAGATAAAATATTAATTGAGGAAGAGCAGTTTTTTCTTGACGATTTTGATGAGGAACAAATTCAAAAAGCTTTTATTGAAAATAATAAGAAGATGATGGCAGAAAATTCTAAAGGATTAGCTATCACTGCAGAAATGATAACCGAAATCGAGAAACCAAATAAAGGGATAAAGAATTTAGTTAATGATGCTCCGGTAGAGGTTGAACTTAATCTTGGTGAAAAAAAGATTTCACAAAAAGTAAAAGAGGCAGATGTAAAATCTAAGCCAATAAATAGCAAAACAGTTGCTAGTACAAATAATTCTGCACCTAACCAAGCAGTTGAACAGACAATTAGAGTTGATGTTGAAAGACTAGATGAGCTGCTAAATTTAGTTTCTGAGTTAGTCCTTGGGAGGAATAGACTTGCTCAACTAAATACTGATATTGCACTAAATTATGAGGGCACAGAGATTGCCAAAAATCTTGGAGATACTGCTAGGCAAATTGACTTGCTGACTACCGAATTACAGCTTGCTGTAATGAAGACTAGAATGATTAAGATTGGAAAGGTTTTTAATAAATTTCCAAGATTAGTAAGAGACTTAAGTAAAGAAACGGGTAAAAATATTAATTTGGTGATCAAGGGAGAAAAAACAGAGCTTGATAAAACTTTAATTGAAGAGATTAATGATCCTTTAGTTCACCTTATAAGAAATTCAGTTGATCATGGGATTGAATCTCCCGACGAAAGAGAAAAAAATGGTAAAGATAAAACCGGTACAATTACTCTCTCAGCCGAACATGAAGGTAATCATATAATTATTTCAATTACTGATGACGGTAAAGGAATTGACCCTGAAGTAATCATTAGAAAATCTATTTCTAAAGGTATTATTACAAAAGAAAAAGCCGAGGAATTATCAAAACAAGAAATATTTAATTTAATATTTGCACCAGGTTTTTCGACTGCAGAAAAAGTCACTAATGTTTCCGGCAGAGGTGTAGGCATGGATGTTGTAAAAACAAATGTTACACGTCTTCGTGGAATAATTGAAATTGATTCAGAAGTTGGAAAAGGCACGAAAATAGATATTAAATTGCCATTAACCTTAGCAATAATTCAAGGTTTACTTGTCAAAGTTGCCGGAGAAACAATTATTTTGCCTTTAAGCTCAGTTGTAGAAGTTGTAAAGATTAAAAAAGAACAAATTTACACTGTTAACAAAACTGCATGTATAAAGTTAAGAGATAGAGTTTTGCCGATAATTAATATAGATAATCTGCTTTACCATACCGATACTCTGCAAAATAAATCAGAAAATCAGTTTGTTGTTGTGGTTGGATTGGCGGAGAAAAAATATGGAATAAAAGTTGATGATCTTATAGGTCAAAAAGAAATTGTAATTAAATCACTGGGTAAATATTTAGGCAACATTGAAGGTGTTGCTGGTTCAACAATTATGGGTGATGGAGCTGTTGTTATGATTGCCGATATTGGGGAAATAATAAATAAATTAATTGGAAAAAATGTCTGAACAGATTAAAATACTTGTGGTTGATGATTCTGCTTTTATGCGTAAATCATTAACAATGCTTCTTGAATCAGATCCACAAATAAAAGTAATTGATACCGCAAGTGACGGAATTATTGCTATTGAAAAAATAAAAAAAATTCGTCCAGATATTGTTACATTAGACGTAGAAATGCCAAACATGGATGGTATTTCAGCACTAAAAATTATAATGAAAGAATGTCCGACACCTGTATTAATGGTTAGTTCGCTTACCATTGAAGGTGCTGATATTACTCTTAAGGCTTTAGATTTAGGTGCTATTGATTTTATCCCCAAAGAAATGTCTTTTGTTAGTGTTGCAATAACTGGTATAAAAGAAGAATTAATAAGTAAAGTCAAGGCTATTCACAAAAGCAAATCTGTTGCTAAAAGAATTAACTCAAATTATTTACAAGAAAAATTAGTGGCAAAAAATCAGAAGCCTACATTTCCACATTTACCAAAAATGCGTTATAGTGCATTAGCTATTGGTATTTCAACGGGCGGACCGATTACATTGCAAAAAGTTATACCATTATTATCTGAGAAAATTAATATCCCAATATTTATAGTTCAACACATGCCACCAAAGTTTACGGCCTCACTTGCGGAAAGACTTAATAGCTTAAGTTCTTTGCATGTAAAAGAAGCAGAAGATAATGAAATAGTAAGAAGCAGAGTTGTATATATTGCTCCTGGTGGTTTTCATCTTAAATTAGAAAAAGATGAGTTGAACAATATAAAAATAAAGATTTCCGATAAACCGGATAACACTCTCCATAGGCCATCTGTAGATGTGATGATTCAATCATTACAAGAAATATACGGCAAGACTGTCCTAGGTTTGATAATGACAGGTATGGGGAAAGATGGTTTAGAGGGTATCAAAAAACTTAAAGCTGCTGGTGGACACTGCATCGCACAAGATGAAGACTCTTGCGTTGTATATGGCATGCCTAGAGCAATTATTGAAAATGGATTAGCTGACATTGTTGCCTCACTGGAGGAAATTCCAAATATTATTAATAGGGCGGTTTAATTATGGACAATTTTAATGAAGAAGTATTCAGAGAAATATCATTTAAAGGTTCATCAATAAATGGTAATGTAATCACCTCAGATGAAATTGAAATTATTGGAACAAGTAAAATTACCATTGAAGAAGAAAGCCATGAAGGTGTAAAAATCATCTTAAATAAAGATGCTGACGATAATATTAAAGAGATAAAATTTGTCTGCTCATGCGGAGAAACTAAGTCGGTTTTGCTAGATTATAGTGAAGAATAGTTGTCAACTGACTAATTTTAGCCAATTCATATCTAAGATCACCTCAAAATCTACATAAAACTAAATATAAAACTGGCACTAGTTTTGAGTAATCCATTAAAAAAGATGGATAAAAAATGCCAATTCCTTCAAATAAGAACTTAGAAAGACTTTTAAACTATACCGCACTCAAGCACAAAGTTATTGGTCAAAATATTGCCAACGCAAATACTAAAAATTATCAGCGCAGAGATGTTGAATTTAAGGAATTACTTAATGATGGTATGAAAAGTATATCAAAATCGCAAAATAGTAATTCTGAATTTTCAGTGAAAATAGATGAACAAAGTGAAATTATTGCAAATGGCAATAGTGTTGATGTTAACAAGGAAATGGCAGATTTAGCAAAAAACTCCATCATGTTTAAGTTTGCATCAAAAAAAATTAACGGTTATTATCAAACTCTGCAAGGGGTTATAAGAGGAGGTAAATAATGAAGATAAATCCAAATTTTTCCTCTTTTCAAATAAGCAGTAAGGGGATGAGCATCCAAAAGCAAAAAATGGATCTTGTTACAGAAAATATCGCAAATACTAGTACGACGAAAACCGAAGATGGCACACCTTACAAGAGAAAATATGTAAGTGTAGAATTTGAAAAGAATAGTTTTCAGAATAATAATTTCTTCAAACTGCCCGATATAGGATTTAAGGCAGTTAATAAAAATCATTTTTCCGGTATTCCTCAAAAGGCTGTCTCAGATCCTGAAAATATTAATTTTAATTCAGTCGAAAATGTTGACAATAGCGAAGGTGAATTAGTTTATATGCCAGATCATCCCGATGCAAATGAAGAAGGCTATGTTCAAATGCCCAATGTTAATGTTATTACAGAAATGGTGGATATGATCTCGGCTTCGAGAAGTTATGAAGCAAACTTAACAGCTTTTAATGCAGCAAAACAAATTGCAAAAGATTCATTGGAGATATAAATGAAGATTTCTACGAACTCATTTGGAAATTATAATCCTATTAGAGCAAATCAAAATGCTAATGTTAATAAAGTAGAAATAAAGAATAATGAAGATTCACTAAAAGTTACAAATGAAGAAAAAAAGTTTTTTACAAAAATGTATCCAGATAATGAAGAGCAGATTAATGGTTATCATTTTTACAATAAAGATGGTGATAAAAAAGGTGTTTCTTTAGGTTCATTATTTGATAAGAGAGGATAAAATGAAAATATCAGGATTAGGAAATTTTGTACCAAAGCTTCCAACTCAGAATGAAAAACCAAAGCAAACTAATAATTCTGAGTTCAATGATATGCTTGGTGATTTTGTAAAAGGTGTAAATACAGATCAATTTGAATCAAGAAAAATTACTACAGATTATATTGAGGGAAAAGACGTTGAATTGCACGAGGTAATGATTGCTGGACAAAAAGCTAAAACCAGTCTTGAATTACTTATGCAAATTAGAAATAAAACAGTAGATATGTATAAAGAATTAACTAGGATGTCATAAAAGTGGATAAAGCAAAAGATACCTACACAGCTTTAATAAGTATTTTCAATAAGTTGTCTGTTCAGCAAAGGTTGATGCTGGGTGGAATTTCTGTTGTTGCAGTTGTCTTATTGATATTTATACTTTTTGCATTTAATGAACCGACTTACACAACTCTTTACAACAACCTAGCTCAAGAAGAAGCATCGGAAGTTGTGAACTATTTGACCAGTCAAAGTATTCCTTATAAACTTGAAAATGGGGGAAACTCAATCAGTGTTTCTAAGATTGATGTTTACGAAGTACGTTTAGCTCTTGCTGGCAAGGGCATTCCTTCTTCAGGTATGATCGGTTATGAAATATTCGACAAGAATACAATTGGTATGTCGGAGTTTATGCAGAAAATAAATTTTAAACGTGCACTCGAGGGAGAAATTTCAAGGACCATTATTCAGCAAGATGGTATTGAGAACGCTCGTGTTCACATAGTAACTCCGGAAAAAGCAGTATTTAAAAATGAACAACGTGAGGCTACAGCATCGGTAGTTGTTAAATTACGATCCGGCTATTTATTACCTCAAGCCAGTATTATGGCCATTACTAATTTAGTGGGCTCAAGTGTCGAAGGATTAGATCCAACTCGCGTTACAATTATTGATAATAAAGGAAGACTACTTTCTAAAAAACCTGAAGATAGTGAATTGGCAATAAATAGCGGCAAACAATACGAGATTAAAAGTAGTATTGAAAAATATCTTGCAAATAAGGCGCAGACAATACTTGATAAAATAGTTGGATATGATAATTCTGATGTTAAGGTAAATGTTGACCTTGACTTTAAACAAATTGAAAAAACTTTAGAAACTATTGATCCCGAATCTCAGATCGCAATAAGTGAGCAAACATCTAAAAACAGCAGCAGTGGGAAAAGTTTGAGTGATTCTAATGCTGTGTTTACTGAATCTACAACAACCAACTATGAACTTAGTAAGACAATTGAACACATGATAGAGGGAAGCGGAAATATTCAAAGGATTACAGTAGCTGCAGTAATTAATGGTGTTACCAGAGAAGTGCAGAACGGAGAATCTACTGAATTAGTAAACGAGCCGAGATCAGAAGAACAATTACAGCAGCTTGAATTATTATTACGTCAATCTGTTGGAATTGATGAAACCCGTAATGATGAAATTTCAATAGTTAGTATACCTTTTGAAACAAACCAATATCAAAATCAATTTGATGGAAATGGTACATCAGTTAACAGTATTGATCCTTATATAAACTATATTTTACTATTCTTGGCAATCGGTGGCGCACTGTTTGTACTAAAGGGATTGCTTAAGAAATTAAAGGATGAAAAAATAATGATTGGCACAGTTGGGGCTGGTGGTTATTCAGATCAAACATTCGATGCTCTTGCAGATGCTCCTGTTTGGGATCCAGGCACAAGCAGACACAAGAGTAAGAAGAATAAAAGACCCTTGTTTGAGATGGGTGATATAGAGGATGAAATAACAGATGAAGCCGCAATGAAAAAAATGAAACAAGATAAAATAGCTAACTACGTAAGTAAAAATCCTGCAGAAGCAGCTAAATTAATAAATTCATGGTTGAAGGAAGATGAGTACGAGTGAGAAAATAAAAAATAAGACTATTTCCAAAAGCGATTTAAATGGAACACAAAAATCAGCTTTATTGCTAATTGCGCTAAATGTGGAAACGGCTTCACAAGTCTTTAAATATTTAGAGGCAAGCGACGTTGAATCAATTTCAGCTGAAATTTCTAAGGTAAAAAATATTCCTTCTCAAGTTGTTGAACAAGTTATTGATGATTATCATGATCTTGTGACGGCAAGGGAATATGTTCTGGAAGGCGGAATTGATTTTGCCCAGCAAGTATTAGAAAAATCTTTTGGTCTTTCAAAAGCGATGGAAGTTATTGGTAAAGTTAAGAACCTTACTACTCTCCATGGATTTGATGTTCTTAAAAAAGCTGATTCAACTCAGCTGGTTAATTTTTTAAGTAAAGAACATCCACAAACGATTGCCTTGATTTTATCTCATCTAAATCCTGATCAAACAGCAGAAGCACTTGTTGAATTATCAGAAGAATTACGAACAGAGGTAGTTTATAGAATTGCAACGCTTGGTAAAATTTCTCCGCAAACACTAACCCAAATAGAAAAAGTTGTTGATGAGCTTGCAGGATTCTCAATCAATCAAACAATGGGTCAGCTTGGTGGAACCAAGAGTGTCGCAAATATTCTGAACAGAATTAATATATCTATGAATAAAGAAATTATATCATCAATTGAAGATAAAGATGAAGATGTTGGTTTAGAAATAAAAAGGTTGATGTTCTTATTCGATGACATAATTCATCTTCAAGATAGAGATGTTCAAAGAATATTAAAAGAAATTGATCGTAAAGACCTTGCTTTATCATTAAAGGTTGTTGATGACAGAGTTCAGGAAAAAATCTTTTCTAATATGTCTGAAAGAGCTGCTGATTTATTAAAAGAAGAACTTCAATTTATGGGTCCTGTAAAACTTAAAGAAGTTGAAGCAGCACAAGGCAGAGTTGTTGATCAGATCAAACGACTTGAAGAGCAAGATGAAGTAACAATTAGTTTCAGGGGTGGCGGTGCTGAGGAAGTTTATGTCTGATACGATTAAGCTAAATATGAAATCGAAGAAAATTAAGGCGTTTATACCCGATTATAGTGATAATTCTAGCAATTATACCGAATTGCCACATATAGTCGAAAAAGAGAAAATTGAACAGGCGCATAAGAATGAGATGGAAGAAGAATATAAAAGAGGATATGTAGATGCTGAAAAAATTGTTTCCGAAGAATTGGAAAAGAAACATTCAGAGGAACTGCTTAATCAGTCAAAAGATTTTTACAACATAGTCTCAACATTTGAAGAAAAGTTCAAAATATTTGAAAATGATTTTCATTCTCTAGTAATAAAAGTTTCTGCTAAAATAGCTGAAAAAATAGTTCAAATGGAACTAAAAGAAAATTCTATTATTGAAAAAATACTTGATCAGAATTTAAGAAAAATTATTGGAGCTAATGATATAATAATAAAACTTAATCCAAATGATTATAAGCTTATTCAGAAAAGCAGTAAAGAATATTTGGCTTCATCCGGCGGTTCAAAAATAATATTTGAATCTAATGAAAATATTCAAATTGGTGGATGTTTAATTGAATCAGAAATTGGTAATCTTGATGCACGAGTAGAATCTCAATTAAATGAAATTGTTAAAAACTTAGAAAATAGTTTTACAAAAATAGAATCAGAATGACAGAATATACCGAAGAAATATTAAACCAATATAATAGAGTAATCGAATTTACTAGTCCAATAAAACTTAACGGAAAAGTAACCGATGTTATTGGAGCTATAATTGTCTCTGTTGGTCCCAATGTGTCTCTTGGTGAAATTTGTACAATCATCGACCGTTCTGGTAAAGAGATTTGTCAGACTGAAGTTGTAGGATTTAAAGAAGGGAAAGTACTTTCCATTGCATTAGGAGAAATACAAAATATTGCACCTTCATGTCAAATAGTTGCATCGGGCAGAAGTTTTTCTATTGGTGTGGGAGAACAATTACTCGGCAGAGTTATTGATGGATTCGGCAATCCTATAGATGGAAAAGGAGAAATTGAATTTGCTTCAATTCGTAATTCCTATAGGGAACCCCCAAATCCATTGAGTAGGAAAAGAATAAGTACACCTCTTCAAACTGGTGTTCGAGCAATTGATGGATTACTAACTGTTGGCAAAGGTCAGCGTGTAGGTATTTTTGCGGGCAGTGGTGTTGGAAAAAGTGTAATGCTCGGAATGATAGCTAGAAACACAAATGCAGATGTTAGTGTAATAGTGCTAGTTGGAGAACGTGGTAGAGAAGTTAAAGAATTTATTGAAAAAGATTTAGGTGAAGAGGGCTTGAAGAAATCCATAATAGTTGTTGCAACAAGCGATAAGCCATCTTTAGCAAGAATTAAAGCAGCATTTATTGGAACAACAATTGCTGAATATTTCAGGGATCTAGGTAAAGATGTTGTATTAATGATGGATTCAGTAACACGATTTGCTCATGCACAAAGAGAGATTGGAATAACAATTGGGGAACCACCAACTACTAAAGGTTATACACCCTCCGTATTTTCTATTTTACCTAAACTTTTAGAAAGAGCAGGTACTTCCTCAACTGGAAGTATTACCGGTTTTTACACAGTATTAGTTGATGGTGACGATATGAGTGACCCAATTGCTGATAGCGTCCGTTCAATATTGGATGGTCACTTTGTACTAAGTAGAAAGCTCGCAAACAAAGGGCAATTTCCTGCAATTGATCCGTTGCAAAGTATTAGTCGTGTTATGCCTGATATCGTTCCACCCGATCATAGAAAGAGAGCGATGGAATTTAATGAAATACTTTCGGCTTATAATGAAGCAGAAGACCTTATAAATATTGGTGCTTATGTAAAGGGGAGTAATCCACAAATCGATCATGCACTGAATAAAATTCAATCATTAAGAAAATTTATGAAACAAGATATAAATGAAGGAACCGAGTATAGCGAGACTATTTCTCGATTAGAAAAATTAATTGAAACACCTTTGGTTTAATAATTGGCAAAGTTCAAATATAAATTTGATATAATAAAGGAAATAAAACAACAACTCGAAAAGAAAGCACAGAAAGAGCTTGCTGTTATTGATGTGGATATTGCAAATAATAATAATAAAATATTTGAATTAGCGAAACTATTAAAGGAACAAAAGAAAAAGAAATTAGATAAAAAAAGTAAGACGATAAAAGAATACCATTTTGATGAAAAGTATGAAAGTTATTTGGTTGAGCAAATTGAGTTAATTAGAAAATATATAGCTAAAAAGAAGATTGAGAGAAATAAAAAATTGCAAGAGTTAATTAAAAAATCAAAAGAGACGAAAACATTTGAAAAACTTGAAGAGAAGCATTTTGCGGATTTTATAAAAACACAAGAGAAACTTGAACAGAAAGAAATGGATGAATTTGCAGTAAAAGAATTTATTAAGGAAAAATAAATTGAAAAACACAATTGTATATGTAACCACATTTATTTTGGCTTTTATTGGTACTACAGCAGTAATCTATACTTTGAACAATAAATTTGTGAACATCTTCACTTTTGATTTTAGAGATGCAGGAACTGTTGAAAAAATATTGGCCGATAGTTTGGTTGTAGTTGATTCAACAAATACTATTATGGGAGATAGTCTGCTGTTGGCAGAAAACGTATTTGAAGAAGAAAAAGAAAATCTTGAAAAAAAATTAAATGTGACAAAAAGTGAATTAACGAAAGCTGAGCAAGAATTAAGTCAGAAAGAAAAAAAAATTGAACAACTTAAAAATCAGTTGGAACAAGAAAAAGTTGCCGAATATGAGGAATGGCTTAAATCGACAATAAAGCTATATGAGGCAATGGAGACAAATAAAGCCGCAGATCTGCTTTCTAAATTACCGGAGAATGAAGCACGAGAAATTATTTATTCCATGAAAAACAAAAAAGCAGCAGAAATTCTATCCGGCTTAGATACTGAAACTATAAAAAGGCTAACGAGGTCACGAAAATGATTTTTAATCCGCTCTTTATTGGTGAAAATGGTTCAACGCAGAGTTTGATCCCCAAATCGGGAAAACTTGCTAATAATAAATATCTATTTTCTGATATCGTAAAAGTTGTTATGAGCCCTGCAACAACAGGGAATAGAAAGTCATCATTAAGATTAGATGGAGTAAATAATAATCTTAAACTTGGTCTCGATAGTGAACAAAAATTGGTTCAATTAAAGTACCGATTATTGACCGATGAACATAGTGAACAAGTTAAGTCAGAACTAGCTGATATTTTGCCTGCCGATATAGCACAACTTTTAATAAATGAGGAATCTGTTGCGATAAATGAAAGAGCTATTTCTTATATAAGTAAAGAAACCCTAAAAGGTGAGCTGCAGAATTTTTTACATGACTTAATTGGTGCTGAAATTATTGAACAAAATATTAGTCAAAAGTCTGGTTTATTATTAAATCTGGAGGATAAAAAATCTGCTATAAATATTGAATTAGTTGAAAATAGTAGTGGGAAATCTAAAAGTGATAAGATTATTGTTCAAACTTTAGTTGTCCCAGAAAAATCAAGACTTCTATCAATACTTGGGAATGGCAACAATAATGAAATATTATTTAGAACTTCCAAAAATTCCGCAGACCAATTGTTTACAAGCAGTAGCGAACTTAAGCTAACAAACGGACAGTCTGAAATAATTAAACCAACTTTAAGTGTTTATTCTTTTTCGCGAGATGGAAATCAGTTTGAGTCTTTAACAAAAAATATAAGATCAAATGAAACATTCAAATCCAATTTGGATTTGTTAAAAAACAATAGTGAAAATTCTAATTTAACTGCCGCTAAAAGTCATCTGGAAAAAATTAGTTTCATCCCAAGTGAGTTTAAAAATAGAACAGTAAATGCAGATGACTTGAAAACCAATATCTCTGCAAGTAAAGCAAATGCTGACTTAAAATTAGTGAAAAACCATGAAGTGAAAAAGGAAAGTGATTACAGTGTCAGTAAAATTACAATCGTTAAAAAACAAGATGAAGGTAGTTTACTAAATTCAATTAAAAGTAAGGTTGAACTTAGTCCTAACGAATTTGAATCAGCGTTAAGAAGAATTGATTTTAACAAAAACATCGAATCCCAAAAAGCAGGACTGCATTTAATAAAGAACACTCAAAATCCCTCAGCCTATATTGATAAAATAAAACCTGAGAACTTAACTGCTAAAATTGATAAAAACGTTGATATAAATTTATCTGAGCGTACTAGTAGTAAAGGTATAGTCAAAGAAGCAGATTTAAAGTTGGCAACAAATAAAGCAAATAAATTAGAATTAAAAACTGACGTTTCAAAAGAAACAGATAAAACAGTATCTAAGGCTGATGTTGAAACTGACAAAACATCAGATTCTAAAATCAAAGAGACTAAGCTTGAAGTTAAAGTAGAATCTGTAAAGCCGAATATAAAAGAATTACAATTTGAAAAATTGAATGCTAATTTAAAGACAGCGACAACAGAAAATAAAATACAAACAATTAAAGTAGATGGTTCAGTAAATAATAAATCAGTATCGGTTGATCAATCTGTATATGAATCTAAACCAAATTCTGATTCAAAAACTGAGCTGAAGAATAATACTGCCGATCAAGAAAAAAACTTAACCGCGGATCAAGCGAAAAAAACTCAGGAGAAAGATAATTCTCATGTTCAAAAAGAGAATCAAGAAGTAAAAGCGGCATCACAAAATATAGTAAATCAAAATTTTGAGAACACTGAGGCAAAAGACAATAGCAAGTTTTCTGTTAAAGTAAAAGGCGGAATTAAATCAGTCAGTGATAAAAATGAATCAATTCAAAATTCGATAGAAGACAAACCTTCAAATAGTAATGCGTCAAATAGTGAAGGCGGTAAATCAGAGAACAACGAATCTAAGCAAACTCAAAATTCATCTTTACCAAATAACCAATTTGAAATGAAACAGCATGCTGAAACAAATTTTCAGCATACATTGAACAAAAGTGAAATTGGTCAGCTTAATTTTGGAGATAACAAAACAACATTTGTTGAACCAAAAGTTTCACCCCAGATTATAAAATCAGTAGAAGTAATAAAAGAAATATCTGAGTTTATTTCCAAACAAACAAAAGGAAGCTTGTCTTTTGATATTAGACCGGAACATCTTGGAAAAATGAAAATCACGTTAGATACAGTTGATAAAATGTTAAAAGCTAATATTGAAGTAGAAACCGAGCAGGCCAAACATCTTGTTGAAAAAAATATCGATAAACTTCAGCAGCAGTTAAGTAATAATGGATTACAATTAAATTCCCTTAATATTTCTTTAAGTTATTCAAAACAACAAAGAGATGGGAAAAAATTAAATAACAAAACAGAAAACGAATCAGAAAGCTTGGGTCAGGTGGGAGAGGCCGAAGAAGAAAAAGGTAAAAAACAATTAGGCTATAACACTTATGAATATATAGCATAGGAGAAATAAATGATTGATGGAGTTTCCGCTACATCGAATAATAGCGTAGCATATGCTACCAATAGTAAAAGTGATCTTGATAAAGATGCATTCCTCAAATTAATGATTGCGCAGCTTCAGAATCAAGATCCGTTGGAACCTATGGACGGTTCCGATTATTCTGCCCAACTTGCTCAATTTAGTTCATTGGAGCAATTGCAGAACATTAATGATAGTCTCAACATGAGCCTTGATGCTAACTACCTCTTAACTCAATCCATAAATAATACAATGACAGCAGGATTGATCGGCAAAGAAGTTAAAATTGCCGGAGATACAGTCAAGTTTGAGGGACAGGACAACACAATTATCGGGTATGATCTAATTGCCCCTGCTTCCGAATTGGAAATAAATATCTATGATTCTAATAATGTTAAAATAAAAACATTTGATGATCTTGATTTAGAAGCAGGCCAATATAAACTTAATTGGGATTTCACCGATAATAATGGAAATAAAGTAAATGTAGGTGATTACAGGGTTGAGGTTAAAGCAAAGAACCTGAGGTCTTACTGAAATGAAAGTAGCACAATACTTTGTTGGAATAATCGACGGGGTAAGATTTTCACCTAATGGTACATCATTGGTTGTTAATGATCTTGAATATGCAATCTCGGACGTATTTGAAGTTGTTCAGGGTGGTCAATCTTCTAATGATTACAGAAGAAACTACAACGGATGAAGAAACCGAATCAGAAGAGAAGGAAGAAATAACTTATAAAGATCCTCCTATTCGACTGAGAGATGACGATATTTTTAGTAATAAACTATAGGTAAGTAAAATGTCGCAAATGATTAACGGAATAAAAGTACCTTTTGTTCCGGTAGTTAAGCCCGAGCATCCAGTTGATAAGGTAGTTGAAGGGAAAGGCAGTTTCGATTCGATCTTTAGAAAAGAGTTTGAAAGCATAAAGTTTTCAAATCATGCATCTAAACGGCTTGAATCACGTGACCTTCAATTGTCCAGTACAGATATGAACAAGCTTCAAGATGCAGTAACAAGGGCTGAAGCAAAAGGAGCAAAGGATTCCCTGGTGATGATGAATAACCGTGCTTTTATTGTCAATATTCCAAATAAAACAGTTATTACTGCTCTGGATGTTGATAAAAGTAACGAAAACATATTCACCAATATTGATAGTGTAGTATTTACAACGTAACAAGAATTAACTAATTAACTGGGCGGGACCTTCAAAGGACGCCCCGGATTCAACTGACCGACTGATGTTGAATCTAACTTAACAAAACCTTAGGAGGGCATTATGTCTCTTATTAATTCTCTATTCGCCGGAGTCTCCGGTATCAGAAATCATCAATCAATGTTAGACGTTATCGGTAATAATATTGCCAATGTTAACTCAATTGGTTATAAAGGCAGCAGAGTTACCTTTAGTGACACATTTAATCAATTTGTACGTTACGGAACAAATCCAACAGATACAGCCGGTGGTACAAACACTTTTCAAGTTGGTCTTGGAATGAAATTAAACTCAGTCGACAGAAACTGGAACCAGGGCACATTTGAAAGAACAGGTATAACAACTGATTTGGCATTGCAGGGTGATGGACTTTTTGTTCTTAAGAAAAATGGTGAAACATTTTATTCACGAGCAGGAGCTTTTATTTTTGATGCAAATGGTCAGCTTGTTAATCCTCAAAATGGTGCAATTGTTCAAGGTAAAGTTGCTACCGCTGATGGAACGATTCCTCCAGGAAATAATCTTAGAAAATATACGAATTGATTCTAACCTTAGATTGCCTGCAGTTGCTACGACTGATATATCTTGGGGCGGTAACCTAGACAGTACTTCTCCTTTAACCAGATCTGAAGAATATGTACAATCAGGTAATATTGATGCTGATATGTCAGTTGGTTCAACCGTAGAAGAAAATAATACTGTTTACGATGAGCTTGGAAATGCTTATAATTTTAAAACAACATACGAAAAAACTGCAGATAATACATATAATCTTACTTATGAATTATTTGATTCAGACGAAAATAGTGTAATGCCTGCAACGACAGTTGAAGCGGTCTTTGATACTGTGGCAAATGGTGGAGCAATGTTATCATTAGATGGTAATCCTCCTGCTGAACTATTAATATCTGATATTTCTTTGGGAATTGATTTTAATTTTAATCCAACCTCAGTTGAACAAAGAACTACTGAAACTTTAAGTTCATCTGTTGACAACAATAGAGATTCAACTATGGTAACAGGTACAGTTTCAATGTTTGATTCTTTAGGAAATGCACATACCTTAACTTTAAAATACACTAAAATTGCTGATAATAACTGGACTTGGACAACTGAAGTTCCTGCTGAAAGTGGAACTTTAAGTGGTAATTCAGGTACTATTTCTTTCAATGCTGATGGTTCTATAGCATCAATTTCACCAAACCCTCCTGTAGTTACATTTTTACCCGAGGGCGGAGCTTCTCAACAAAATATTGTTTTAGATTTTGGTGAGGATTTTGGCGGAATATCACAAAGTGCAAATAGTTCAGTAGTTTCAGCTTTATCACAGAATGGTTCTGCTGCTGCTTCTCTTGCTAATATCAGTATCGATCAATATGGTTACATTGAAGGTGTATTTACCAACGGTAAGTCAAGACAATTAGCTCAAATATTGATTTCAACATTTCCAAACAGAAATGCTTTGACTAGTGTTGGCGAGAATATGTTTACATTATCTGCTAATGCGGGCGAACCTTACATTAGTGAACCTGGCGAAACAAGTAATACTACAATTCAATCCGGTGCTTTAGAACAGTCAAATGTTGATTTATCTGAAGAATTTACCAGAATGATTGTATCTCAGAGAGGTTTCCAAGCAAACTCAAGAGTAATTACTGTCTCAGATACATTACTTCAGGAAATAACAAACTTAGTTAGATAGTAACAAATATAAATGGGGATCAGTTAAATGATCCCCATATTTTTGATTGTTTTTCTAATTTTTGTCCTAAATATTTCATTATTCTGCCTTTGGTTAGAGTAAATATTAAGGAAACTATGATTCAGAAGAGAGATTTTGCCTAATTAGAATTTTTCGTCATTCTCAGCTTACTTACAGCAGGCAAGCTTAACTGGGAATTCAAGAATTATAAACAACGGATTTTCGATAAAAGCATTCGGAAATGACATCTCTGGCATAAATCAAATCATAAATTATATTCATATTGCCTAAGCAGTCCGTCATAAATAGGCAAATGGTTAATATTATACATTAATAAGTATTTCAAAAGCTTAAAAACACCCCATTTTATCCATTTTCTGCAATAAATCCTGCTATTTCTAATGGCATACCAATTGAATAAAAATATTAAAATTGGAGAAAGTAAAGTATGCCGGAAGAAGAAGTTAATCAAGAAGAAAAAAAAGAAAAAAAAGGATTAAACCTAAAAGTAATCTTCATTGGTTTACCCCTTTTTATCGTTCAATTAGTATTAGTTTACTTTATAACAGCAACATTTTTAGTAAAAAGTACACCGATTTCTACTGAAAACGGTGAAAAAAGTGACGCTGAGGCAACTGAAGAAGTTAGTGATGACGGAGCTGAACATACTCCACAGAAAATTTTTAATATAGAAGATTTGATTATCAATCCTGCAGGAACAAGTGGACAGAGACTTTTACTTCTTTCAGTTGGATTTGGCGTTGGTGGAGACGAAGAATTGACCTTACTTCAAAATAATGAAGTAATAATAAAGGATATGGTGATAAATACAGTTTCACAAAAAAGTCTTGGTATGTTAAGTAAAATTGAATTAAAAGATTCATTGAAAGTTGAACTAGCAAATAAGATCAATGAGACTTATCCAAAAGCGAAAGTAAAAAATGTTTATTTCAGTAAATATCTGATAAATTAAAATGGCAGAAGTACTATCACAACAAGAAATTGATGCGCTTCTCAAGAACAGGGATTCAGATTCCGATAAAAAGGAAGATGTTTCTCATTCACTTGATAAAGAAGTAATTCCATTTGATTTTAGGCTTCCTAACAGAATATCTAAGAATCAATTGAGAACAATTCATAACATCAATGAAAACTTTGCAGAAATGTTCAGTTCTTATTTGATGACAAAATTACAATCAATTGTAACTTGCAATGTTACATCGGTAGATCAAATTTATTATTCAGAATATGTACTTTCTGTCTCAAATCCTGCTTGTCTCTTTACTTTTGATATTAACCACACAGATATTAAAGGAATTTTGGAATTTAGTTCTGAGTTTGCTTTAACCATGGTTGATAGATTACTTGGCGGTAACGGAAAAGGGACTAAAAGCGCACAAGTAATTACACCAATTGAACAAAAAGTGCTTGAAGTAGTAATTAGAAAAATACTTCAAGATCTGGGCAAAGCATGGCAGATAATCGGTGATTATGATTTTCAAATTGATAAATTTGAACCGGATATAGACTTTGTTCAAATTACTTCGCAAAGTGAAAGTGTACTTCTTGTAACTTTTGAAGTTCACATTGGCGAAGAAACTTACATGATGAATTTATGTTTTGCTACCTATGCATTCGATACAATTCTTTCAAAGCTTACAAGTCAGAATTTATCATCAATAAGACCAATAAAATACCAAGGTACAACCGCTCAAAATATTTTAACAAACCATCTTAAAAAAACAGAGCTTAATCTCACTGCTGAATTTGGTACATCGGCAATTACTTTTAGTCAGCTGCTAAAACTAAAAAAAGGAGATGTAATTACACTTGCCAATAGAATTGGTGATGAAATAAAAATAAGTGTAGAAAATAAACATATGTACAATGGAGTATCCGGTATTGTAAATAACCATAAAGCTGTAAAAATTACTAGAAGAGTAGATAAAAGGAATAACTAAAATGGCAGAGAACAAAGAAAAAAATCCTGACCAAAACATTGAGTCAAATGACGAAACTCATGTTGATGTAAGTGAGGAAGAAGCCGAAGCTCAAATGTTGGCAGCATTAGAAGTTGAGCAATCTAAACAAAGCGCTAAAGCTGCTGTTGCTGATTTCCCTCAGTTTGATGAATCGAAAAAGAAAGGCTTTTTTGAGGACGACAAATTAGAGTTTCTTAAGGATTTACAATTAAATGTTTATATAGAACTCGGCAGAACAAAAATGCAGATCAAAGATATTTTGGAACTTGAACGTGGTTACGTAATTGAACTTGAAAAATTAGCCAGTGAGCCGGTTGATGTTTTTGTGAACAATAAAAAGATAGCTGAAGGCGAAGTTGTTGTAATTGATAAACATTTTGGTATCAGAATTACCAACCTGTTGGAAGCTAGTGAAAGACTTCAAGGAATTAAATCGTGAGTACTTGGGATATCATTCAAATATTTTTAATACTTGGAGCAATGGCTGGGATTATGTATGGCATGTTGTTCTTGGTAAAAAAATATTTGTATTCCTTTGAAAAAAAAGGAGGTGCAGATTCAAGAGTTCAGGTTCTTTCAACTCAAGCGATTTTACCGAAAAAGTATATTTCTATAATTAAATTTAATGATGCTGTATATATGCTGGGTGTTGCAGATCAATCAGTTAGTTTAATAGATAAAGTTGATTCATCGTATTTAGAAAAAACTGAAAAAGCGGAATCCGGTGAAGAAAAACAAAACTTCTTAAAATTACTTAAAAGCAATATGGGAATAAAATGAAACGTTTATTCCTCATATCCTCTATTTTATTGTTATTTATATTTACAGATTCAAACTTATTTGCACAGCAGTCTCAAACCGTGCCATTACCAAATTTAGGTATTAATCTTGGAACATCAGACAAACCTGAAGATTTAGCGGTAACGCTTCAGCTTTTATTGCTATTAACGATTTTATCTTTAGCTCCTTCAATATTGATAATGACAACATCTTATCTTAGAATAATTATTGTATTTCATTTTTTGAAGACAGCATTAGGTACTCAGCAGATGCCGCCAAATCAACTTCTTGCTGGTGTAGCTCTATTTATCACTTTTTTTATTATGACTCCGACTTGGAATGAATTTAATAAAAATGCATTACAGCCATATTTAGATAAAGAAATAAATATTGATGAAGCCTATGATAAAGGAATTGAACCCTTGCGTGATTTTATGCTTAAAAATACGCGACCAGAAGAATTAAAGTTCTTTTTAGAATTAGCAAATATGGAAAGACCTAATTCACATGCCGATTTACCAATACATGTTTTAATTCCATCATTTGTCCTTAGTGAACTAAGAGCCGGATTTATAATTGGATTCTTCTTATTTATTCCCTTTGTAATGGTTGATATGATTGTATCAAGTATTTTAATGTCAATGGGAATGATGATGCTACCGCCAATGATGATATCAATGCCATTTAAAATATTACTTTTTGTCTTAGTCGATGGATGGAATCTTGTAATAGGATCGGTGGTAAGGAGTATAATGTAAATGAATATTGATTTAGTAATAGAAATATTAAGTGAAGCTTTTTTTAATGTTTTATTAATTCTTCTTCCAATACTAGGAGCGGGTTTAGTTGTTGGAGTGGTAATATCTATTTTTCAAGCAGCTACATCAATACAAGAAACAACTTTAACCTTTGTCCCCAAAATTGTAATTACAGCTATAGCAATTATTATAGCATTGCCATTTATTGCTGATAAGATGATTTCATTCACCCATAAGATTTTTAATCTAATAATAACTGTTGTAAAATGACTGAACTATTAATTTCCGATTTTTTAACCGGCCTAATGATATTTATTAGGATTGGCGCAATGTTTTCATTTGCACCTTTATATAATAGTGATTCGGTCCCAGTCTTAGTAAGAATGGCATTGGCATTGGTGCTTACTTACATAATTTTTTTTAATGTAGAACCGTATCCGTTCAATGAAAATGATAGTGTGGTATTTTTAATCCTTTATGGAATTAAAGAAGTTTTTGTAGGTATTGTTATGGGCTTTACATTAAATATTGTTTTTCTGGGAATATCATTTGCAGGGTTATTAGTGGGTAGAGATATGGGACTAGCAATGTCTTCAATGTTCGATCCTGTTTCGGGAGATGATGGAAATATAGTTGCAACGTTATTATCAATGGCCGCAGTAATTGTTTTTATTCTTATCGATGGGCATCATTTTGTTGTACAATCACTTTCTTACTCATTTAAAGTTATTCCAATTGGTGGTTTTGCAGTAACAGAGAGCGCGTATAAATTAATTATCTCATATTCAGGAAGCATTTTTATACTAGCAGTTAAAATTGCCTCACCAGTAATTGTTGCTTACTTTTTAGTTCATATTGCAAGTGGGATAATTGCAAGAGTTAGTCCATCATTTCAAGTTTTCTTTGTTTTACTTCCATTAAAAATTGGATTAGGACTATTCCTAATTGTATTGGTAATGCCCCTCTACATTTACCTTTTTAGAGATTTAATATATCAGTATGAAGATAAATTATTAGAAATTGTTAAGGTGCTTAGTAATTAATTATGGCTGAGAAAGACGGACAAGAAAAAACCGAACAAGCGACGAGTAAGAAACTTACTGACTCGCGAGAAAAAGGACAAGTTGCCAGATCGCAGGAGCTTAATTCTTTGGCGGTTTTTACCACAGGTTTGTTAGTTCTATATTTCACCAAAGATTACCTAGGTGCAAAGCTTTGGAGTATGTCCACGTATATCTTTTCCTCATTGGATAAAATTGAGCTAAGTGTTAATGTACTAAGTATGTACGGATTAAAAGCTGTATTATTTTTTATTGCAACAGTTTTTCCCATTTTATTAGGAATTGTGATAGTGTCGCTTGCGGTTGGTTATGGCCAAGTTGGATTTAAGGTAACACCAAAGGCACTTCAGCCCAAAGCAAATAAACTTAATCCAATTACAGGGTTTAAAAATTCATTTTTATCCTCTAGACCGCTTGTGGAGTTATTAAAGTCTGTTGCAAAACTGGGAGCAATTGGAATTTTCTCCTATTTTATTTTAGAAGACATGGTAATTGAATCGATTGGGCTAGTAAATTTTACAATCGCAGAAATTGTTGAATATATGATGGATAACTCGGTTGCGTTTCTGTGGAGAGTATCGCTTGTGTATGTAGTTATTGCATTTATCGATTTTTCGTACCAAAGATTTAAATTCAGAAAAGATCAAAAAATGACCAAGCAGGAAGTAAAAGAAGAAACTAAGCAAACAGAGGGTGATCCACAAGTTAAGTCTCAAATAAAAGGTAAGCAAATGGAGATGGCACGTAAAAGAATGCTTCATGATGTGCCGACCGCAGATGTTGTAATCACAAACCCAACTCACTTTGCTGTTGCATTAAAATATGATATGGATAAAGCTTCTGCTCCAAAAGTTGTTGCAAAAGGACAAGATTTATTAGCGCAGAAAATTAAATCTATTGCTAAAGAAAATAAAATACCTATGCACGAAGATGTACAATTGGCAAGAGCTTTATATAAAGCTTGTGAAGTTGGCCAAGAAATACCCGAGAATTTATTTAAGGCAGTTGCACAGATATTAGCATATATATTTAAACTAAAAGAAGAAAGAAAAAGAAGAAGTATAATATAATGATTGATAGGATTTTAAAAAATACCGATATACTTTTTGCCTTTGGAATAATATTCATCCTCGGATTAATGATTATTCCATTATCCCCATTTTTACTGGATTTCTTTCTTGCTATTAATATTTCTTTAGCGATATTAATTTTAATATCCTCTTTATATATCAATTCTCCATTGGAGATCTCAGCATTTCCTGGATTATTGCTTGTCTTAACAATTTTTCGTCTTTCTCTTAATATAAGTTCAACAAGATTAATTCTAATCGATGGATATGCAGGCCAAGTAATTGAAACTTTTGGTTCCTTTGTTGTTGGCGGTAGTTATGTTGTAGGATTTATTGTATTCCTGATACTTATTATAATTCAGTTTATGGTAATTGTTAAGGGTTCCGGCAGAATATCAGAAGTAGCTGCACGTTTTACATTAGATGCAATGCCAGGAAAGCAAATGGCAATTGATGCTGACCTTAATAGCGGACTTATCAACGAAGCAGAAGCAAGAAACAGAAGGGACAATATATCACGTGAAGCAGAATTTTTCGGATCAATGGATGGTGCATCGAAATTTGTAAAGGGAGATGCGATTGCTGGTCTTATTATTAATGCAATTAATATTTTAGGTGGTATTATAATTGGGGTTGTTCAAAAGGGACTTACAGTTACGGATGCATTGCAGAGTTATACTATTTTAACAATTGGTGATGGTCTTGTCTCTCAAGTACCTGCTTTACTAATTGCCACTGCAGCCGGTATGGTGGTTACTAAAAGTAGCTCTGGTAGTTCAATGGATAGCCAAATGAAAACACAATTGTTTTCTAATCCCAGGGTACTGGGAACTGTGGCCGGAACAGTATTTCTCTTCTCTTTAGTCCCAGGTATGCCTACAATACCCTTTATGGTTTTGGGCGGTGGGCTAGCAACTGTGACTTTTCTAGTAAATAAAAATATAAATGCTTTAGCTATTAAAGAAGGTTTGGAAGAACCAGTTGAAACGGAAGATAAAGAAGATAAAGTTGAAGGTTATTTACAAGTTGATCCGGTTGAAGTAGAAATTGGCTACGGACTAATATCATTAGTGGATGATAGTCAAGGTGGAGATTTATTCCAAAAAATTTCATCCACAAGGAAATTTGTAGCAGTGGAATTTGGTGTTCTTGTTCCACCGGTTAGAGTTCGTGATAATTTACAATTGCGTCCAAATGAATACATTATTAAAATTAAGGGAAATGTAGTTGCCCATTATGAAATTTATGCAGATAGATTCTTAGCAATGAACTCCGGGAATATAACTGAAAAATTAAGTGGAATACCAACAAAAGATCCCGCATTTGGATTGGATGGTTATTGGGTCTCCGATCAAGAAAAAGATAAAGCCGAGTTAGTGGGCTATACTGTTGTGGATGCTGTTTCAGTGCTCTCCACACATTTGCAAGAAACTATTAAGAAACATTTTGATAAAATATTATCAAGACAAAGTGTTAAGCAACTGTTAGAAAATCTTAAAGAAGATTATCCTGCAGTGATAGAAGATATTAGTCCTGATAATTTACCATTAGGAACAATTCAAAAAGTATTACAAAGTTTATTAAAGGAATTAATCCCAATAAAAGATTTAGTACAAATACTAGAATCATTGATTGATTATTCTAAAGTGACAAAGAACATTGAAGTATTAACAGAGTATGTAAGACATTCGCTAGGGGAGACAATTTCCTCATTATATAAAGATTCAAATAATGTAATCCATGCTGCAGCTATTGGTGAGAACTTAGAAGAGTATATTACAAATTCACTTGCTCAACAAGGTGATGCAACACAGACACTCGGTCTAACACCGGAAATGCTGCAAAACTTAAATGGAGCTATTAACAAACAGCTTGAGGGATTTAGAAATTTGGGATACATGCCAATTTTGATAACTTCGGCGACAATTCGTCCTTATTTATTTAGATTAATTCACACAACATTTCCGGATGTTGCAATCCTTTCGTTTACCGAGTTACCTGCTAATATTGAAATTGAATTTATTGGAAAAATAGAGGTCTAGAATGCAGATTAAGAAATTCAAAGCTAGAACGCTTAAAGAAGCAATTGTCGAAATGAAAAATGAATTTGGTGATGAGGCCATTGTCTTAAGTACAAAGGTAATAGATAATTTCACAAATGGGGTTGAGCAAAAACTCTTTGAAATAACTGCCAGTATTGATGAAGAAGAATCATTTGATGTTAAAGATACTGCAAGGGAAGTTGCCAAGGTTCAGGATTTTCAAACCGAAATGAAAAAATTAACGGAAAAAATTTACGGTGTTTCAGCAGAATCAAAATCCTCAAAATCCCAAAGAATTCCCAATAAAAAGCAAAGCTCAAATAACTTTGAAGAAATTAAGCAGTATTTATTAGATAAAGATCTTAACATTGAAATTATCGACAGTATTATTAACAAAGTAAGCCAATATGAACCATTTGTTGACGAAGCCAATAGAGATGAATATTTAGTTTCTACTTTGGGCTCTTTTATTCCAACTAGTGATTTTGAATTAAGCAAGCAAAGTAGACCAAAAGTAATTTCACTTGTTGGTCCTACAGGCGTTGGAAAAACAACTTGTATTGCAAAACTAGCAGTAATATCCAAAATTCTTCACAATTTGGATATAGGGCTCATCTCAATTGATACCTATAGATTAGGGGCTTTAGACCAGCTTAAGATTTTCTCCGAGATAAGCAATATTGATTTTCTAGTTGCCTACGAACCTTCAGATATTCAAAAATTTATGAAAAAATTTAAGAATAAAGATATTGTATTTATTGATACTGTTGGTAGAAGTCAGAATAATACTAAACTATTAAATTCAATAAATGATTTTCTAACAAAAGTTAAAGTTGATGAAACCTATTTGGTTCTTAACAGTACGAGTGATTATAAAGTAATGCTGGATGTTGCTCAAAAGTTTAAGGTACTTAATTACGACGCTTTAGTATTTTCAAAACTGGATGAAGCTATATCATACGGTAATATTGTAAATCTTGTAAATGAGGTAGATACTCCAATAAAATATTTAACAAATGGACAAGTAATACCAGATGACATAATAGCAGCTGATAGTGAATTTATTGCAAATATGGTTTACAGCGGGAAATTAAACTAATGCTTGGTCAAGCTGAAAGATTATACCAACTAAATGGTTTGTTTAAAGAAAACGTTTTACAAACTGAGGGATGTAAAATAATTTCAATTACATCAGGAAAAGGCGGAACTGGAAAATCATTTTTGGCAAGTAATCTGGCAGCTGAATTGTCAAATACCGGATCAAAAGTTTTATTATTGGATTTAGATTTGAACTTTGCTAATCTCAACGTAATGTTTAATGCTTCATCAAAAAAGACACTCTATCACTACTTAACTTATAATCAGAATTTAGAAGATTTAATTTACGAATATTCACAAAATTTACATTTGGTTCTGGGTGAATCGGGAAAAATTGATCATCCTAAGTTTAATGAAGAACGTGCAAATATTCTAATCGAAGAATTGAGGATTCTTTCAGAAAATTACGACGTGATTATACTTGATACTGCTTCTGGAGCTGATCAAGGAACAATACAGCTCCTTATTAATTCTGATGAATTAATACTTGTTACTACACCTGAACCAACCTCTGTTATGGATGCATACGTTATTTTTAAGCTATTAAAAAGTAACGGTTCCCGGGTTATTAAAAATGTTGTGATAAATAAATGTTTTAAAGATGGCGAAGCTGAAGAAGCTTTTGGAAATCTGGAAAAAGCTACAAATCACTTCTTAAAAACAGACATTAATTATCTTGGCGAACTGTCCTTTTCCGAAGAGATTGTTAAGTCAATTCAAGCTCAAAATCCAATTGTTGACACTAAGAATTCATTAAAAATTTCACGTCAATTCACATCAATAATCAACAAGTTGAGAATACCGACAAGTGGTTAATAATAACCATTCCTTAAAAACGAAAACCTCAATTACAAGCTGAAAAGCAACAATTTTTTCTAAAAACCTTTGGTATATTCTTTGAAATTACTATTGCCAGGAGATTAATATGAATAAAATTATACTAAATGTGGGCTTGTTAATATTTTTTATCTCAATTATAATTTTTAGTCAACAGGGTATGCTCGTTGAGGATATATTGCTCAAATCCTTCATTATATTTTTTGTCGCTACCCTCATGCTAACTATTCTAGCTCTCTCATTTATAAGGGCAATAAATAAAACATCAATTGAAAAGCACAAAAATTATTACAGTTAACCAATTAGGAAGAAATTAATATGAATAATGCCACACTTTGGACAGAGTACAAAACAGAACCATCAAGTGGATTAAAAAAGCAAATAATGGTTAATTACACAAATCTTGTTCACTACGTTATACATAACTCTAAGTTTATGAACTTAAACGTAGTTGAGGAAAAAGATTTCTTTCAGTTTGGGGTAGAGGGATTAAGTGAAGCAATCGATAGATTTGACCCTGATTTCGGCACCAAGTTTGAAACTTACGCAATTCAGAGGATTAGAGGGAAAATCATTGATGAGTTAAGAAAACTTCAGATTAAACCGAGAGCCAATTATCAAAATCAGGACCCAAATAAGGTTGTATACAGAAATGTTTCGATCGATCAACCTTTTGATTCAGAAGACGGTTTTAGCCTCTCAGATATAATCCCATCTGAATATGAACTTCCCGATGATGAATACCATTCATTAGAAAGAAAAGAATTATTAGTTCAAGCAATTAAGGATTTAAATGAACGAGACAGACTGATAATTACACTCTACTATTATGAACATATGAATTACAAAGAGATATCTAAAATTTTAGATATAACAGTTTCAAGAGTCTCTCAGCTGCATTCTAAAATTATGAGAGAACTTAAAAAGCAAATTGAAAAACAATATGATTAATAGTGAACAAGAAAATATTAACCCAAATATGAAAAGAGTTGAACGTATACTTTCCTCTGTATACAATGTCCCAACTGTTCCTCAGATTATATTAGAGGTCTCGAATCTAATTGAAGATCCTAAAACCAGTGCATCAATTCTTGGTAGAATGATCAGTAATGATCAGGGTTTAGTTACAAAAATTCTAACAATTGCTAATTCGCCTTTGCATGGAATACCAAGGAGAGTAGCAACAATTGATTTTGCAATAGTAGTTCTTGGATTCAATCAAGTTAAAAATATAGTTGTTGCGTTAAGTATGATGGAAACACTAAAAGTATTAGGTAATAAAAAATTCGATCAGACAAAGTATTGGGTTCACTCAATCTTAACAGCAGCTGCAGCTAAACGTATAGCCGATGATTTGGGTTACCAAACAAGTGGAGAAGTTTTTACTGCTGGTCTGCTTCACGACCTTGGAATTCCCATTATTTACAAATACTTTAACAAAGAATACAAAGAAATTACAGATGCAGTAAATAATAGTAATATGACCTATTTAGAAGCTGAAGAAAAATATTTAGGAATTACACATCAAGATATTGGCAGATTTTTAGTTGATAGATGGAATTTACCGGTTTCAATTGCAGACGTCATTTCTTTTCATCACAATCCATCTTTAGCAGAAAATAACAGAGAACTTATTGCCTTGGTTCATCTTGCAGACTTCATGACAAAACAGCTTAAAATAGGTGAATTTAATTGGGATGATGGCGGTGAACTCGATAAAGAGGTTATTGAAATTCTGAGGTTAGGGGACGAAGAATACTTGGAAAATTTCATTTTCAGTTACAAAGAATTATTTGAAGATCAACTTGAAGCAATTAATATTTAATTTCATATCATAAGGATAGTATAAACATGGAACAACAAATCAACCAAGAGAAAAGACAAAAATCGGAAAATGCTTTGTCTAATGTCTACAATTTGCCAGCAATGTCAACAACAATGCTGGAAGTATCAAAATTACTTGATGATCCCTCAACCAACACATCGGCATTAAGCAAGATAATTGGAAAGGATCAAGGTCTATCAACAAAAATTTTATCTATTGCAAACTCCCCTTTATATGGGTTGACAAGAAAAGTATCTACAATAGATTTTGCAATTTTAATTATTGGCTATCAAGATATTAAAAATATTGTGGTTGCATTAACAATGGTAGATTCTTTCAGAAATAAGTCTGATAAATATCTTGATCAAAACTCATTTTGGATGCACTCAATGTTAGCCGGTACAGCGTGTAAAAGAGTTGCAGAAGATTTAGGATTTAGAATTGGCAGTGAAGCTTTTGTTGCCGGACTACTTCACGATTTGGGAATACCTGTAATGCATAAATTCTTTAAGAATGAGTTTCAAGAAATTGTTGATGAATTTAATGCAGGCGATCAATCGGTACTTGATGTTGAGAAAAAATATTTAGGCATGGATCATCAAGAGATTGGAAATTTTTTATCTCAGAAATGGAGTTTGCCTGATCATTTAGCAACAGCAATTTTATATCATCACAAACCAAGTGATGCTCCGGAAAACGATGTACTCACCTCAATTGTACATTTAGTCGATTTTATGACTCAAAAACTTGAAATTGGCGGATACTATATGGATAGAGGTATGGAATTGGATACATCTGTTTTAGAAATACTAGGCATTGGTAATGAAGACGAATTAGAAACATTTGTTGAAAGCTATAGAGAACTATTTAGTGAAGAAATTAACTCGGACTTATTCTCATAATGATACTACACAAAGAAAATACCTTAAGGGCTGAACCTCTATATAAATCTATTAGTGATTTGTCACTCTATAATAGCAGAGAAAAGGTTCATTCAATATCAGATTCAAATGATTTGAAGATGCTTGAAAAGTATTCGTACTTCATCCAAAACCTGATGGCATTTGAGCAAGAAATTAAGCACGATACAAATGTCAAAATTCTTACATCAAGATTCTTAAGATACGTTAAAGGAATTATTCCGGTTAAAGGATTAGAACTTTTATTCTATGATGATTTTAATAGAGAGCTTGTTCCGCTAGATGAAGAGGATGATTTGAAAATTGTTCAGCAGATGAATCATTTTAACAAAGAGGGTATTTTCAGTGAAGTATTTGAAGATAGGAAAACTATAACGGTTCCTGATTTAGAAAGCTACAATGGTAATGGATCAAAATTGTTTTACTTAATATTCCCGGTTTATGATGATAAAAAGAATTATGGAATACTAGCTCTGCTTACATCTTTGGACCAAAATAATATATCTGAATTAGAGAAAAAGAGTATAAATATTTTCCTGAATATGTTATTAGGGAAATTGGAAAAATTAAAACTGACAGAAAAACTAAATGAAACTTATGAGGAGCTACAAACCTATCAAGCAAAATTATCAAATGATTTCAGGTTATCTGCTATTGGCGAAATGACTGAAGGTATAGTAGAGGATATTGTTACGCCCTTACAAGTAATTTCAAGCAATGTAGATATACTTAAAAATGATTTAGAAAGACAAATTGAACTGACTCAAATAAAATCTCAGATAAAAAAAATAAACAATGTAGTTGGAAGATTAGTCAAGTTTGCCAATGTAAATCAGAAAGATATAAAAATTCAGCCTTGCAATGTAAACAGTATTCTAAATGATTATTTCTTTTTAGTAAAATCAACTCTAGATAATGCAAACCTTGAATATATACTTGATTTTGAAAAGGATCTGCCGTCTATATTAAGTCACCCAAATTATATTTATCAACTTTTAACAAATATATTTTCTTTGATAAAAAGCAGTAAGTCAAAGAAAGGTGGAGTTATTATTCAAACCAGATTCAAAGATGATAATATTATAATCAGAGTAATTTCTACTAATAAAGTTGATACATCTGATAAGTCGGAAAAAAATAATGTTCAACAAAATTTATCAGTAAGCATAATTAAAAATTTAATGAAGAAACATGAAGGCCAATTTGAAGTTGGTTCATTTGATAACAGTGGGGCTGCACTAGTTCTTTTATTTCCATTAAAACGAAAAATAAGAAAATGAAAAAAGTATTATTCTTAATAATAATTCTATTCACAATGACACTTTCAGCACAAAGCAAACCTTATGATATGGGCAATAGTGATGAAATTACTGCAATAAATGAACAAACCGGTTCAATCTTTGGAAGTAATGCTTCCGAAAGGATAATTACTACGAGTGTAGTTTTTGGTGAATTAGCAATTCTTGTTTTAGTATTGGTTTATTGGAAAAAAACAAGAACTGACTATAAAGAATCAAATGTAAACAGATATAAAAAAAACATTAGAGCAATTAGAGATGAAAGAATAAAGCCGACTGTCCTAAACAAAAATAGCTCCAAAAGAAAAGCTATGCCAAAATTAATAGAGAAAAAGAAATTAACAGCTAGATCAATTACATCAACAGCTAAAAAGTTATCAATTTCTAAAGGTGAATTGTTTTTAGCAGCAAAAATTCAACAACTACAAAATCAAACAAGATGAAAAATGAAATTAGAAATATCATCAATCTCGAAGATATCACAAAGCTTAGAAGCTCTATGAGCATTTCTTCAAACATGCCTTCAAAAAACTCTATTGTGAAAATTATTCCAATTGAGTTTTTAGAAAAAGGTGTTAAAGCTTTGATTGATGGCAAATTGTACATTGCCTTTATTGAAGGGAAAATCCCTATTAAAGAGGAAATTATTTCAATTGTTCAGAGTGCAAACCCGTTTACACTTTCTCTAAATTTAAACTCTGAGTTAAGCAAGGACAACACCATCTTACTTGATCAAATAATTAAAAAATTTGAAATGAAGAATTCTGCGTTTAATCGCAAATTAATTTTAAAGGTAATTGAGGAAGGAAATATTCTAATCAAATCGAAATATTTGCAGCTTACAGAATTACTGCGCTATATAAAGGTTAACGGACTTGAGCTATCCTTACTGATCAATCTTGTTTGGAATAATAATGATAAGCATAAGCAATTTATTGATGAACTGTATAGTGATCTTTTTAATGAAACATTTAAAGAAGTGAGTGAGTGTTTATATAAGGCAATTAATGAACTTCTGTTTTCTAATCTGCCCCAGTTTATAATTCATCAAATTAGTGAAAAATTAATTTACGATAAAAAGAATGAAAACATTAAATCATTGGTTGATAAATCAAAAGAACTATATGAGATTATAAAACTACTAAATGATTATCAAAAATCGAATATCAGTCTAGATAATTCAGTTATTTCAGATTACATCTTTTATTCTACAAAGTACATTCTTCAGAAATCAGTTCTTAAGGAATACGATTACTTTCCAGATTTTGTTCTCGTGAAAAAAGATAGTGAATTAGAAATTATCCACTATAGCGTTAAGAAATTATTTAACACAAATGATAATCTTTCATACAAAGTAATTTTTAGCAGTGATTCACTTCCTTTTGAATTAAAAGGCATTATAAGAAATAACTTTTTTGCTGGTGAGATAGATGTGCCTGAGAATTTAGTTGAGAAAGAAGAAATTATCTCAATTGAAGATAGATTGAGAGGAAATTGGGAAATTAATTCTGAAGTTAAGGTAAATAGCAAAGTCAAAAATATTTTTAAGGCATCAAAACTTAATGCTGAATTAAACAAATTAATATCATGAGTTTTGTTAGTCAATTAGTTTTATCATGAAATCAATTATTGAATATGCAGTAAAAAATAAAATAACTAATGGTAAAAATAGAATTTTAAATAGGTCATTAGAAACAAGCGCCAAGGAAGATAGATTGATTAAAATATTGTCAAAAGAAATAACTGAGTTTGCAATTGATTTGATAATATACAAAAACCAAAATTGTTGTAAACAAACTGAATTAAAAGGATAAGATAAGATGGAACCGTCTTTAGAAAATGCAGCAACAGCAATGCGCAATAAAGTTTTAAATATTCAAATAGTTGCAAACAACTTGGCAAACTTGAATAGCACTGCATTTAAGCGTGGTTTAGCTTTTTCAGATGTCCTTGATGAAGAACAAAACACGTTGCAAAGAAAGTTAACAGATTTTTCTGAAGGTGTTTTTGAAGAAACCGGAAATCCTTTGAATGCAGCAATTTCAGGCAAGGCTTATTTTACAGTAAAAACTCCAGAAGGAGATCATCTTACGCGAAATGGAGATTTTGTAATTGATACTCAAGGTTTTCTTGCGACCAGAGAAGGTTTTAGAGTAATGGGAGAAAATGGAGAAATTAATTTACAGGAGGAATTAATTGACTCAAAAACTAATATAAGTATAACAAAGAACGGTGAAATAAGGTCTGGTGATAAAATAGTTTCGAAATTAAAGATGATGACTGTAGCAGATGAACAAACTTTAACTAAAGCTGAAGGTCAGCGATTTTTTAATGAGGATAAAGAGTATATAGTAGCAATAGAAAATGAATATGAAATTCATCACGGGTATTTAGAATCATCAAACACAAATGCTATATTAGAAATGCAGGCAATGATACAGCTTCAGAAAGATTATGAAGCTGCTCAAAAAGTGATTACATCGCTTGATACAATATTGAGTCAAGAATCAGATTTAGGAAAAGTATAAAGGAGATAAACAAATGTCTACAAGAGCATTAAGAACTGCCGCAACCGGTATGTATGCCCAGCAGCTCAATATACAAGTAATATCTAACAATATTGCCAATATGAATACTACAAGTTTTAAGAAGAGCAGAGCAGAATTTAAAGATTTGATTTATCAGCAAATTTCTGCTAACCCTTCGCAAGAAAGTATTCCTGGAACTGTTGAACAAACAAATCCTAAAGTTCAAATAGGCAGTGGTGTTAAGACATCTTCAACACAGAAAGTATTCCAGCAGGGTGATTTACAGCAGACGGGTCACCAAATGGATATCGCAATATCAGGTGATGGTTTTCTTCAAGTAAGAAAAGCGGACGGTACTTTTGCTTATACAAGGGATGGTTCTCTGAAAATTTCTTCCGAGGGATCGCTTGTTACTTCAGATGGTTATGTGATTGAACCTGGTTTATCAATTAATGAGCAAGTATTAAGTCTCACATTTACAAAAGATGGTATTGTATCTGCGCAAGAAGTTGGTGGTGAAACTATTGAACTCGGAACTATTGAGTTGGCTAAATTTGTTAATCCGGGTGGTCTTAAAGCGCTTGGTGACAATCTTTATGCAGAAACTGAATCCTCCGGAATCCCAATTTTAGGTCAGCCAGGTTTAGAAGGATTTGGTGAAATCCAGCAAGGTTTCCTTGAATCATCAAACGTGGACGTAGTTGAAGAAATGATCTCAATGATTTCTGCTCAAAGGGCTTATGAAATTAATTCCAAAACGGTAAAAACTGTTGAAGAAATGATGTCGATTGCTAATAATCTTAAAAGATAAATGATTACTTATCTATTAAACATATTGTTCTCTTTGATATTAATTGGCAGCAATGCAAAAATTGATATTAATAATTACTTGCAAGAAAGGTTGTCTGATTATAATAAAATTGAATATCAGATAATTTCACCAAAGCAAGTAAATTTACGCAAATGCACAATTGATAATTCAAGAGACTTAAAAGTTGAGGGCAGTTATGCATACCTTCCGATAAAATATGCAGGTTATGAAGATAATGGGAAAAACTCTTTATTAACTCTTAGATTAAAATTATATAAAAATGTTCTTCAGAATAATAGGACAATTGATAAAAAGGAGAGCCTAGATCCAAATTATTTTAATATTGTTGAAAAAGAAATAACATCATTAAGATTTGAACCTGTGGATGTCAAGGCGTCCTTATCAAATTATAGAGCAAAATTTAAAATTGCTGAGAATTCAATTCTTCAAAAAAGTATGATAGAGAACATACCGGATATAAGGGTTGGTGACAGAGTTACTGCGATATTTAACAATAACTCTGTCAATATAGCATTTGCGGTTACGGCTCGCACTGCGGGCGAAGTCGGAAAAATTATCAAAGTAAAAAGAGACGATAAAAAACTCTTTAGAGCAAGAGTAGTTAATAACACAACAGTAAAAATAATTGAGTAAAAAAATGAAAAAAATAATATTTGCTTTCTTATTACTTCCATTTGTAGGTAATGCACAGAATATGAGTCAGAATGGTTTTAGATCACTATTTTCTGATTATAAAGCAGTAAGTGTTGGTGATGCAATAACAATAGTAGTTGTTGAATCTTCTGAAGCTTCTAATGCAGCTCAAAAATCTACTGGGCGGGATAGTGATATTGGATTTGGCTTCTCTGGCGGACTAGACGATACTGCCTTACCAAATGTAGATTTAGATTTAGGATCAAGAAACGATTTCAAAGGTAGTGGTTCATCAAAAACATCAGGAATGGTTAGAACTAAATTAAGTGCATTGATCGATTCAGTTTTATCAAATGGATTAATAAGAATTAAGGGCAGTCGTAAAATTGTCGTGAATGATGAAGAACAGATGATTACTATTAAAGGTCTGGTAAGGACAACTGATATTTCTTCAGAAAATACTGTGTTTTCATACAATATTTCGGAAGCAGAGATTATTTTCCAAAGCGATGGACAAATAAAAAATATGCAGGATCCAGGTTGGTTAACAAAATTATTTCATTGGTTATTCTAGAGGGAAAGATGAGGATATTTAAATATTTTGTAGTTCTAGTCTTAATGAGCAATTTACTTTTTGCCCAGCGTATCAAAGATATTGCCTACTTCAAGGGTATAACTTCGGAACAGTTAATTGGTTATGGTTTGGTTGTTGGTTTGAGCGGAACTGGTGATAGTCATCGTTCAACTTTTACAGTTCAATCAATTACTAGTATGCTGAAAAGGTTTGGTATTACCGTACCGGAAACGAACTTAAGAACTAGAAATGTTGCCGCAGTGATGGTCACTGCAAAAGTAAGTAATCTTTCAAAGGAAGGAAGTGAGTTTGATGTTTCGGTTGCCTCAATGGGAGACGCGAAAAGTTTGATGGGCGGAACACTACTAATGACACCACTTTCCAGAAATAATGGGGAAGTTTTTGCTATGTGTCAAGGGGCAGTTTCAATTGGGGGTTTTGATATAAATACTAATTCCGGTGGAAGAATCGCTAAAAATCATGCCTTAAGCGGCAGAATTCCAAATGGTGGAATATTGGAAAGATCAATTCTGGAAGAAGGATTTGTACCTGAGGAATTAAGTATTGTGCTCAAAGAACCAGATTTTACTACTTCCAATTCAATTGCGGACTCAATAAACACTGTCTTTGGGACTCAGATTGCAACGTTAGTTGACGGCGCAGAAATATCATTAACTCTTCCGAATGACGGGCAGACTAGTCTCACAGAATTTTTAGCTCGTATTGAATCAATAGAAGTAATGAAGGATGTTATTGCTAAAGTTGTATTGAATGAAAGAACTGGAACTGTTGTTGCGGGGTCAAATGTTAAAATTTCACCCGTATCAATATCTCATGGAAGCTTAAATATTGAAATTAGATCATTCCCAATCATTTCTCAACCGTCGCCTTTCTCTCAAGGGCAGACAACAGTATTTAATAATCAAGTGCCCAATGTAAATGAAGATGAAGTTGAGAACAGTACATATTCGATTGAAGGTGCTTCTAATGCTCAAGAGGTTGCAGCGGCATTAAATTCACTTAAAGTATCTCCAAGAGATATTATTGCAATATTCCAGGCATTAAAAGAAGCCGGAGCTTTAACAGCTGAATTAATAATAATGTAAAATGAAGCCAATAGATTTAAAAATATCGAATCAAGCAGCTCACTTTCAAAAGGGAATAGATGTCTCTGAAAAATATTCTCCTAAAGAAAAAGCGAAACTAGCTAAAGCATCTAAAGAGTTTGAAAGTATGCTGACAAATATGATGATTAAGAGTATGACAAAAACTACTGATGGCTTATTTGGTAAGGATAACTATGGTGGTGATGTCCTGGATGTTTTATTCGAAAAAGAACTATCTAACCATATAACTGATCAGCAAGGTATGGGCATAGCAGAGCAAATTTATAACAGTCTTACCGGAGAAAGCCTGACTTCATTAAAGGATTTGGTTAGCAAAAAGACAATTGCACCTAGCGTTATAAATTCAAGTAATATTAAAAATAAATCAGTTTCTGTAAAGAATTCCAACTTAAATAGCAGTGCACTTAGCAGAATTAAGGAATTTGAAGATTTAATTGATTCAGCATCAGAAAAATTTAATGTAGATAAGCAGCTTATTAAATCTGTAATTCTAACAGAATCAGCCGGAAAAGTTGATGCTCAATCTAAAGCGAATGCGAAAGGATTAATGCAACTTATGGATTCAACTGCAACAGATATGGGTGTAAATAATCCTTGGAATCCTGAAGAAAATATATTTGGTGGTACAAAATATTTATCAAAACTTTTAGATGACTTTGATGGGGATACTGAATTGGCGTTAGCAGCTTACAATGCAGGACCGGGAAATGTAAAGAAATATAATGGGATTCCTCCTTTTAAGGAAACACAAAACTATATAAAAAGAGTTAATAATTACTTAAATCTATTGGATTAAAAAATGGAATTACAAAAATTAATATCCGTCTTAGCGAAGCAAGAGTTAAACCTTAAAAAACTGATTAAAATTATTAGTGACAAAAAGGAATGCTTGGTAAATAATAAATATGAAAAACTAAACGAAGTTATATCTCAAGAAGAACATTGTCTGCTTTCCATTCAAATAACTGAAGAATCCAGACTTGAAGTTATGCAGCATTTATTTAGTGAATTTAATATCGATAATAAGAGATATAAACTAGATATTTTAGTAAATAAACTGAATGGTATCATTGGTCATGAAGTATTAGACCAAATTACCGAATCTGAAAAAAGAATTAAAAATTCGATTGAAGAGATTAATAGAATTAATCATTTAAACCTTGTTCTAATTCAGCAATCTAGAAACCTTATTAACGATACAATTAAAGCAGTAATAAATACTAGTAAAAGATCAATACTAGATAGGAAAGCGTAAAATGGGACTAAATAGTGTCTTTAGTATTGCAAAGTCAAGTTTGTTTGCACACCAGCAGGCATTAGCCATAACTTCGGCTAACTTAGCTAATGCGAACAATCCAGCTTATAGCAGACAGGTAGCTCTGTTTGGTACACTACCTCCGGATCATCGTGCATCATTTTCTTTCGGCACAGGGGTTGCCGTACAAGATGTAATGAGAATAAGAAATAATGTGACAGATATCCAAATAAGAGCTAATAATCAAAGTTTTTATGACGCTGAAAAAAAATCAGTTGTACTGAGACAAATAGAAAGTTTGTTTTCGGAACCATCGGAGTTATGGACTTATCTAATTTAATGACTAAATTTTTTAACTCATGGGATGAACTTGCTCTTGATCCGCAATCACTTGAACTAAGAACAAGTGTTGTACAGTCAGCTCAAATGATGGCTGAAAAAATATCGACCATATCATCAGGGTATATCTCAAACTAGATTGGATAATAGGGCAGAAGCAAGTGATATAACCAGTAGAATTAACGGAATTCTTAAGCAGCTAAATACAGTTAATAAGCAAATATATGAAGGAGCTGCAGTTGGACAGCAGCGTAAATGATCTGGTTGATACTAGAGATGCCATGCTTGAAGAATTAAGTCAATATGTAAATATCAATGTTTCTATTGATGAAAATCAAGTCGCTAATGTTTCTATTGGCGGTGTATTTGCTGTTGATGGTCTCCACTATCAACAATTTGAAGTAGATCATAATAATGATAAACTTAGTCTAATAACTACAGATAATGGTGCCAAGGCGCAATTGAGCGGTGGTTCTCTTAATGCTCTTTTAAAATTACATAATAATGAGTTACCCAAACAATTAGCAACTCTTGATGAACTAGCAATCTCTTTAATGGAAAATGTTAATTCAATTCATTCTCAGGGATTTTCTGTTACTGATCCGCCATTAACAGGAATTGATTTCTTCACTGAATATAAAAACGGTAAATTAGAAATAAATGAAGATATACTTGATGATCCATACTATATAGCTATTTCAGAAGATGGAATGAGTGGCGATAATGCAATTGCAATTAAAATGGCAGAACTTAAAAATAGTGAAGTACTAAATGGCAAAACTTTGTCAGATCACTATTCTGATTTCATTACAAGTATTGCTAACGATGTGAACTTACAAGAGCAGAATGTTGAGACATATTCATTGGTTCTTACTCAACTTCAGCAAACTAAATTAGCGTATTCAGGCGTTTCTACAGACGAAGAAATGATGAACGTTATGAAATATCAAAGATCTTATGACGCTGCAGCAAAGCTAATAACTGTTGCAGATGAATTAATGCAAACTTTATTAACATTGGTGTAATATGAGAGTACCAGATTCGTTACTACAAAATAATTTCATTTTTAATTTGAATAGAAGCAGAAGAAATCTGGCTGATATTCAAACACAGCTTGCAACTCAGAGTAAGGTTAACAAGCCATCTGATAATCCGTTGAGTAATTCAAGAATTATGAGAATGCAGGATCAGCTGAGCACAATTTATACTTATAAAAGCAATATAAGTTATGCAAAATCAGTAATTAGCGATGCAATAATTTCAATGGAAGCAATGCATAATGAAATGCAAAATATTCAGGTGAAGCTTACTGAATTGAATTCAGGTACAGTAGGTGATAATTTGCAAACCTTTGCTGATTCAGTTGGGGCTTCTTTGGATATCCTTTTAGAGTTGGCAAATACAGAGTTTAATGGTCAATATAACTTTGCTGGAACTGAAAATAATTCTAAACCATTTTATTATGATGAAGTAAATAATAGAGTTGTTGCAAACTCAGATCATTTAGGCGGGGATAGAACAGTTAAAATTTCATCCGGCATTACTCAAAAGTTTAATGTTACAGGTAAAGAATTGTTTCAAAGTGTTTTTACTCAAAATGGTAATTTAGATTCAACAGCAGCAATTGGTTCCAATCAAACTGACTTAAGTAAAATCTATGATGCTGAGGGAAACGAATATACCCTTAATCTTACATACACTAAAACTGCTGAGAATACCTATGAACTAAACTACTCGATTCTAGATTCGGATTCAAACGAAATAGAAAACCAGACAGTAAGTGATCTTACATTTAATTCTGAAACTGGGAAGTTTCAATCATTGGATGGGGAGCCTTTTGGTGAATTACATATTCAGAATAAGGATAATAAAATTGATTTTGTGATTGATGTAAGTTCATTATCGGAATCTGATTCAGCATCAAAGTTAAATGGAAGATTAAATCAGAAAGCAGATATTTTCAATACACTTATATCAATCCGAGAGAAACTATTAAATGGAGAAAAACCATCGGCAGATCAAGTTGACATGGTGAATGATTTTAGTCAATATTTACTTGATAAAACTTCTATGGCTGGTGGAATTTCAAATAAATTGCAAGCAACCGAAGATATTTTGTTTAATCGGGAGATTGAAACATTAGAGCTTCTTTCGTTAGAGAAAGATGTTGATATGGAAAGAGCAATTATTGATTTACAAACCGCACAGTATACGCTAGACGTAAGTTATCATATTTCTTCAATGATTTTACCTAAATCATTATTGGATTACTTATAATGTTAAAAAAAAGTGGAAGTCTTTACGGATTATTATTCGGATTAGTCGCAGTATTTGGCGCTTATTTATTAGAAGGGGGATCTTTTAAAGCACTTTTCTTGTTTCCAGCAATGCTTATTGTATTTGGTGGAACCTTTTCAGCGACTATTATAGGTGTTGGTTTCGATAAATTCAAAAAGATGTTTTCACTAATTAAAATGGCTTATTTTCCACCAAAGTACGATATTAAGCAACTTATTGATGGATTTGTAAAAGTTTCTGTAAAGAGCAGACAAGAGGGAATACTTGCTGTAGAGGGCCAATTGAATAAATTAGTATATCATTTCCCTAAAAAAATGATGCACTTTGTGATGGATGGTACAGATATTGATTTATTAGAGAGCATTGCTTTGGGTGAGATGAAAGCAATGCAGGGAAGACACGATTCGTACATTTCAATGTTTAATAAAATGGGAGGTTATGCTCCTACAATGGGTATTATCGGTACTGTAATGGGTTTAATTATGACCCTTGCAAATGCTGGTAAAGATCCCAATACTTTAATCCATAGTATTGCTTCAGCTTTTATTGCAACATTGTGGGGAATTTTTAGCGCAAATTTAATTTGGCTACCAATCGCAGATAAATTAAGACAATGTCACTTAGAAGAAAAATACATGATGGAAGTGTCGTTAGAAGGAGTAATGGCGATCCAAAGCGGGGAAATACCTTCAATAGTCAAATCCCGACTAATGAGTATGTTGCCCCAAAAAGAGCAAGGTACAGTAGGCAGAATTTAGATCTTGATTCTATGGAATCAAGTCATGAACAAAATCATGAAAGATATCTGCTTACTTATGCCGATTTAATCACGCTCCTACTTGGTTTGTTCATTATCCTTTATGCCGTATCTAATGTTGATGCAAATAAGTATGAACAAATGATGGAAAATATTGGTGATTATTTTGGAAACGATACTTTTGCAAAGCAAGAATTAAAAGCTGATTACTTAGACCTTAGCGACAACAAATATTCATTGAAAAACACTTTGCAAAATGTTATTGAAGAGTATAATTATTCTAGTAATATCCGGCTTATTGAGAATGAACGTGGAATAATTATCAGTATAATGGATAATATTTTGTTTCAATCGGGAGAAGCAGTACTTTCGGAAGAATCGAAACCGATATTAAATAAAATGACACAATTGCTCAAAACATTGCCAAACGATATAAGAATTGAAGGGCATACGGATAATATTCCAATTAGTACTGAAGAGTATCCATCTAATTGGCACTTATCAATAGCTAGAGCAACAAATACTGCATACTATTTGATGAACAATTTGGGACTTAACCAAGAGAGAGTTTCAGTTGTGGGTAATTCGGAGTTTAAGCCAATAGCAGAAAATGATTCGCCCGAAACAAGGGCATTAAATAGAAGAGTAGATATAGTAATATTAAATAAATAAGAGACAATAAATGAAATTATTAAACAAACAATTTGGTGAAATTGAATTTGAAGAAGAAGCCGTTATAAAATTTGAAGACGGAATCCTTGGTTTCGAGGAATTAAATGAATTTTTACTTTTTTCGGAAACAGACGGATATTTTTTCTGGCTTATTTCTGTAACTGAACCAGAAATAATCTTTCCCTTATTTTCACTTAAGCTGCTTCAAGAAGAATACAATGATGAGAATAAACTTGAGCCTTACGGAATTGTGAAATTAGATAAAGAACCCGAAAATATAAGTGTAAATTTAAAAGCTCCTGTATTTATAAATCATAATGAAAAAATTGGGTTCCAGAAAATAATTGATAACGAAGAATTAAAAGTAGATTATCCACTATTTGTAAACAATTAAAATTGAACTGAAAATGTTAATACTATCCAGAAAAGAAAATCAGAAAATAAGAATTGGCAATAATATTGTAATAAATATTTTATCAATTGCAGAAAATAATGTAAAAATAGGAATAGAAGCTTCTGATGATATTAAGATTTATAGAGAAGAAATTTATGATTTAATTACTCAGCACACGAAAGAAGCGGTTAGCAAGAAAAAAGAAAATATTCCAACTAATATTAAAACTCTCAAAATTAATAAACTCAAGAAAAAATGATAAAAACTAGGACAAAAGTATTAATAATTGACGATAATTATTCGATACTAGAGTATCTTAAAACAATTCTTTCTAGGTATAATTTTGAGATAAAGACTAGTAGAAATGGATATGAAGGTTTACAAGATGTTGCTGAATTCAAACCTGATATTATTTTTCTAGATTTAATGATGCCTAATATTGATGGTATTCAGATGCTGCAGCTTAAAAAAGTGCTGAATGATATTAAAGATATTCCGGTTATAGTTATTAGTGCAAATGCCGGCAGAAATAATGTAATGGCAGCAATGGAAGCAGGTGCTGATAGAGTTTTATCAAAACCAATAAATATTAAGCAATTAAAATCGACTGTTGATGAAGTTTTAGGTGGAAGTTATTTTGAATCAAATTTTAGCACTACATATGAGTTTAGTAATGGTAATGTTAAAGATAAAGAATGTTCCATTTTAAAAGAAAAATTCGGAGAGTTTAGGGAAGATTTACAAAGTGCAATAAAAAATAGAGATTCAGTATCAATTAAAAGAATAGCTTCGTTACTTAAAGAGTACGCTAAAGAGTTTGCAAATACTGAAAGTTATAATTTGTTAAATGATTTAGATGAAAAAGATTATCAAAAACCAAGTGATTGGATGTTTGCAGAGCTTAGAGTAAAAGAATTAACGCAGAATTTGAAAGAGTTAGTATAAAAATTTATTAAACAAACCCCTAAAAGTAATGTTTATAATTATTGGAGCACTTGTTGTATTGGTAAGTTTGGTCGTAGGCTTTATGATGGCAGGCGGACACTTAGCAGTATTGTTTCAGCCATCAGAGTTTGTAACGATTGGAGGTGCGGCAATTGGCAGTTTATTAATATCGGCATCTATTGATGACATAAAAAATATTATTGCTGCAATTCCTAAAGCAATTACACACAAACATCATTCAAAGGAAGAGAACCTATCACTTTTAAAGGCATTGTATGAGCTTTTTCTTGTGGCTCAAAGAGATGGTTTATTAGCGATTGAAAAGCATATTGAAAACCCTGATGAAAGTGAAGTACTTAAACAAGATGAAAAACTTATTAAGAATACAACAGCTATTACATTTCTTTGTGATACTCTAAAAGTAATGCTCTCAGGGGGCGTCCCTCCTCACGAAGTTGAAGCATTAATGGATATTGAAATTCAAACTTATAAAACTGAAACACACCCAACTCACGCATTAATTAGTAAACTTGGAGATGCATTCCCTGCACTTGGAATTGTTGCTGCAGTATTGGGTATAATTGTTACTATGGGAAGTATTAATGATGGAGCTGAAGCTGTTGGTCACCATGTTGCGGCTGCACTTGTTGGTACATTTTTAGGGGTACTCTTATCCTACGGATTTGTAGGTCCTCTTGCGACTAATATTGAGCATATGATTGACGGTGAAATAAGATATTTAGAGACCATAAAAGAATGTGTTATTTCCTATGCAAAGGGAAACCCGCCAATAGTTGCAGTTGAAGTAGGTAGAAGGACACTAAATTCAAATAGCCGGCCAACGTTTTCAGAGTTAGAGAATTATTTAAGAGGGAAATCTGAATAATGGCAGATCAGGATAAAGATCGACCAATTATTATTAAAAAAGTAGTTAGGGGTGGACACGGGCATCATGGTGGTGCGTGGAAAGTTGCATATGCAGATTTTGTGACAGCAATGATGGCTCTATTTATTGTTTTGTGGATTTTAGGTCAGGATGATTCCATTAAAGCCAATATTTCTCATTACTTTAATGATCCTATTGGGTTTGCAGAAGGGAAAGGTCCTAGTGTTATTGATGGACAAGGTAATAAAATTATTGCTCCCAAAATCTTAACTGATCTAGAACAAAAAGAAGTTGAACGTGAACGCCTTGAAAAAATGGGTGAATCCTTGGTTAATAATCTTATGGATCAAGAATTCAAAAACTTGATAGATCAAATTGATATTGAAATCACAGATGAAGGTTTACGAATTGAGATAATGGAATCTAATAATGATGCATTTTTTGAAGTTGGTACTGCATCTCTAAAAAAATCTGCAAAAGAAATTCTGGCCGTTATTGCAAAACAAGTTGCACAGCTAAAAAATAAAATTGTTCTTGAAGGACATACAGACTCAAGACCATTTCCAAATGGACTAAATGGATATTCAAACTACGAATTAAGTGCTGATAGAGCTAATTCTGCAAGACGCGCATTGATTGAAAGCGGGCTTGATTCTAATCAAATTGAGGAAATTAGAGGATATGCCGATAATAGATTGAGGGATGCTAAGAATCCATTTGATGTTGTAAATAGAAGAATTAGTATTATAGTTAAGTACAGCTATTAAAACTATTTTAGACCTTAAAATAACCTTTGCTGGAAAAATTTAGAAAAATTACATACCTTAAGTAATCAACAAAAATTTAGTATTCATTATTCTTAAAATTGCTTAATTGATGAATAACGATGATAAAATATTAATTGTAGAAGATGAAGAAGATTCACGTTTTATTTATGAAAGACTTCTAACGAAAAACGGTTATGACATAAAAACCGCTGAAAATGGTGATGAAGCTTTACAGATAATAGATGAATACAAACCAAAAATTATTCTTGCCGACTGGACAATGCCGAAGCTTAATGGTATTGAGCTTTGCAATATTATTAAGAACAAAGAGGAATACAAACTAATTTATTTTATTTTACTTACTGCTAGAACTTCACTTAGAGATAGAGTTGAAGGACTTGATACCGGTGCTGATGATTATTTAGTAAAACCAATAGATAATCAAGAATTAGTTGCCCGTATAAGAGCTGGACTAAGGATTCATAATCTTCAGAATGAATTAAAAAGCATTGAACACAACAAAGCAATTGTAGAGTTAGCTTGCACGATTGGTCATCAAATTAACAATCCTTTAAGCAGTTTGAAAATGTCGGTCGAATCCTTAAAAGAAGCAATAGATAGAAAGAAAGATGGAGTTGATGAGGATTTATTTGTAATAGAGGAATCATTAAAAAGAATACAAGAATTTGTAAAAGCTCTTCAAAAATTACAGAGTCCAGAGATAATGAATTACGCATTAGATAATAAAATGCTGAAAATTTAAAATAAGACTCTGTATCTAAGTATATAAATATTTACATATTTTACTCCTAAACTATTAAGTAATCATTCCGATTATTGATTTAGGAGTATTATGTTAGACCGAATTTTAAATATTAATCCTCAGGACAAATATAAAAGTGGAATCAAAGTTCCTTCGGTAAATCCTTATGTAGTAAATAGATACGATGAAGAGAAACAAAATAGGAAGGATTCGGTTCTCTTTTCCCCTCTGGCAAAACTACTATCAAAAATTAATTGGAAGATTCTAAATATTGAATATCCTACAAATGATGAAATTCTTTTTAATTTTTTAGTCAATGATCTTGAATTTATTACGCTCATTGACTTTAACGAAATTTATTCTGAGCAATACCAACAGTTTACAATTTATCGCACCACAGAGTCATTCGGCAAAAATGTTCAGTATGAAGTGAAGTTAAAAGTTGAGAAGGGAGATATAGGTATAATCAATAAAGCTGATCCAATAACTACTGAGAGTATTTCAACAATTTTTGATAGAATTAAGCAGGCCAGTCATTCATATGGTAAAATATCTCAACCAATAATATTGAAAGAATTTGTAAGTGGAATACAAAATGAAGTCTATGAAGAGTTAAATTATATACTTAAAGTAATTTTCACATTTATTTCTACAAGGAATACAAATAGAATTAAATCCCAAATAAATTTAAAATCACAAAAAAATATTCCGATTATTATGCAGAAAGTTGTTATAAATAATACGGAAAAAATTGGAACGTAAAACAGCCATCGATCAATCATTTTTAGATCTCGATATTATCAATAAATTCGAATCGTTTGAAGATTATCCTAATACAAAACCGGTTGTATTATCTAATTCAAACGGTGTGATATTTTATACCAATTCTTCTTTTACGAAAAATTACGGAATTAAAACTGGAGATAATTTATTTGATTTCCATTCCGAGCCAAGTTTTTCAAATTTGTTTAATCAGCTATTAGCAAACAACATAAGCAGTTTCTGCAGTGATCTACTCATCGAAAAAGAGGATGATTATTTTGAAAGTTTTTTGTTAAGTATTGAAAAAGTTAAAATAAATAATGAAGATTTATTTATTGCTTACATAGATTCTCATAATAATAGAAAAAAACTTACTCAAAAATTTAATACCTATAATCAAGCATTAGAATCTGTAAACGTTGGTGTATTAATTGCGGATACTTATGGTAATGTGAAATATATCTCTCAATCCTTTGAAAAGTTTTTTAATATTCGTATTGAAGATGTTTATAATAAAAACTTAACTCATGCTTTTAAAAAATATTTATCCGAACTTGAATTGAATGATTTAGACTTTGCAATTCTTGAAAGAAAAAACTGGGTTAAAGTGATTTCAGAATATAATAGTGACGGTAATGTTAACTATAAAGAGATCAGGTTAAATGTTATTCAAGACAATATTGATAACACAATAAACTTTATTATTACAGCTAATGATATTACAAAGCACATTAAACAAACCCGTCTTATAAAACAATCCGAGCAGCGCCAAAAATCAATCATCAACAATATTTCGGACCCTATTTTAATCTTGCGTAAAGAAAGAGGCGACTTAATAATTGAAAGTGCCAACAATAATTTTTATAAAGAGATACTGGTTGAAAAATCTGAAGCTCAAAATCATTCTCTTCTTGAACTTGTAAATCCGGTGCTTCATTCCATAATTCATGAAGCAATAATAAACTTGGATGATTCAAACAGGATTCATGCTCCATTTCACTACACCGTTTCAAAGAATAAAAAAAGGTATTTAGGTAAAATTACTTATACAGATGATCAATATGATAATGACCGTTTATATATTGTAAATATGAGCGATATTACAGAACAATTAGAGATTGAACGTAAATTGAGAGAGGCATATAAAAAAGAGATGAGTTTGAACAAACTTAAATCAACTTTTCTTGCAAATATGTCACATGAAATTAGAACACCCCTGAATGCAATAGTCGGATATTCGGACTTGCTGGAAGATGATGTTAAATCAATGAATTATGAATCTTCCTCAAAAATGACAGCATTCTTAAAAGACGGTGTTAATAGGTTATTAAAGTTAGTTGACAACATAGTTGAAGTATCTTTACTGGAATCTGGCAATCAAGAAATTGAATTAGACAGAGTTAATATAAATTACATTATAAACTCTAACCAGCAGACTTGGAAGGAACAAGCTAAACTAAATAATATAAATGTTTACTTTCAATTAAGTGAAAATAATTTAAACATTGAAGCAAACGAAGAGAAGCTTGAAAGAGCTATCAAAGAACTTGTTGATAATGCTATTAAATATAATAAAGACCAAGGTAAAGTAATTGTAATTACATACGAAGACAAAGAAGAAATCCATCTTCAAATATCCGATACTGGAATTGGAATTGAAAGGGAAAGTTTGTCCAAAATTCTACATTTATTTGAACAAGTTGAAGAAACTGGTTATACAAGAAAATATGAAGGTGCTGGACTAGGTTTATCTCTTGCCAATAAATTAGTCTCTTTCATGAATGGCAAAATGCAAATTGCTAGTCAACCTAATGAAGGTACACTGATCACAATTTCGTTTCCCAAAGTATAAAATCCACTAAATTTCTCATTATTATTTTCATCAAATATTATTTTCTTGATAAAGGATAATAATGTATGTTTATAGTTACAAAAAGTTGATTTTAACCATATTTAAATTATTGCATGAAAAAAAGTATTGCCCTTTGGCTATTAGCTTTTCTAATTACAATAGTAACTGCAATTTACCAAAGAATGACTGGTCCTACGTACCCAATAAGCGGTACTATTCAATTAGCTGAAAAAGTTGTTAATTATAAATTAGCTAGGACACATGGTGGTGTTACTGATCACAAAATTAGTATTAAAGTTGACGATAATAGAATTGCCGGAAATATTTATTATAAAAGGTTCAAAACTAATGATGATTGGTCTCCGCTAAAGTTAGAGTATGAAAATGGTGACTTAACAACATTTCTCCCTCATCAGCCGCCTGCCGGGAAATTAGAATATTATGTTGACTTAAACTACAAAGATGAAAATAAAAGATTTCCATCAGATCAAAATGTTGTTATAAGATTTAAGGGTGATGTTCCCATATGGGTCTTAATACCACACATATTGGCTATGTTTGGGGGTATGATGCTTTCGAATAGAACAGGACTTGAATTTTTTAATAAAGGTAAAAATATTAAAAAGCTTACTTATTGGACATTGGGTTTTCTTATTATCGGGGGATTCATTCTTGGACCGATTATGCAAAAATATGCCTTCGGTGAATTCTGGACAGGTTTCCCTTTCGGGCACGACTTAACTGATAATAAAACTTTAATTGCTATTGTTGGCTGGTTAATTGCTCTTTATATGTATACTAAGAGTAAGGTCCCCAAAAATTGGGCATTATTTGGTGCAACCTTGTTATTAATCGTTTATTTAATTCCACACAGTGTTATGGGCTCAGAACTTGATTATAATAAATTAGATTCAGAAAAAACTAAAACCGAAAAAGTATTAAAAGATTAAGAGGTAAAAATGAAATTACACAGGATTCTTATCATTTCAATTTTTTTATTAAGCTCTTTGGTCGCTCAGGATTCAACTCAAACTTTTCTTTCACTCAGAAATACGGGAGTTGCAGAATTTCAAAATAAGTATCCCGAATATGACGGAAGAGGCACAATAATTTTAGTCCTTGATACAGGTGTTGATATGGGAGTGGAAGGATTAACAACTACATCAACTGGCGAAGTAAAGGTTATTGATGCACAAGATTTTACAGGGCAGGGAGACACACCATTTTATGAAGCGGAAATTGATGAGCTGAATGATACTCTCTACTTTATAAATGAAGATAAAAATCTTAAGGTTGCCGGAGTTAATAAACTCTCTGTAAACCCGGTAGAAGATGAATATTATATTGGTTTACTAAAAGAATCACTTTGGCAAAATTCCGGTTCTGGAGCTTCAGATATAAATGGAAACGGTTCAAAAGAAGATTTATTCCATTTTGTAACTTTTCAAACCAAAGACACTGATGGTAACTTCTGGGTAGTATTTTTAGATCTAGATTCGGACGGAGATTTATCAGACGAAAAACCAATCCGAAATTATAAAGAAAAATTCGACTCGTTTATAATTCCAAATAACGATGGATTGCCTCAATTTACAATGGCATTAAATATTTTCCCAGAAGAGAATATTGTTTCATTCTATTTTGATGATGGTTCTCACGGGACCCACTGTGCAGGAATATCAGCTGGAAATAGAATTGGAGATAATGAACTTTATGGTGTTGCTCCTGGAGCTAAAGTGATGGGATTAAAGCTTGGTAATAACAACTATGCCGGTGGTGCTACAGTAGCAGAAAGTATGAAAAAAGCATATTTATATGCTGATAAAATTTCTAAAGAAAATGAAGAGCCATGTATAATAAATATGAGTTTTGGTATAGGTTCTGAGATAGAAGGACAAGCAGATATTGAAATTTTCCTTGCTGACCTAGTAAAAGATAATCCATATTTATATATTGCAACTTCCAACGGAAATAACGGACCTGGAATTTCAACAAGTGGTATGCCTTCAGCATTGGATGCGATCTTTTCGACTGGGGCAGTTTTAGCTAAAGAAGTTGGTAATGATCTTTATGGAACAACTCTCGATAGGGACATTATTCTTCATTTTAGTTCAAGAGGGGGTGAGGTTTCTAAACCTGATGTTGTTGCACCAGGTGCTTGTGTTTCAACAGTTCCAAATTTTAGCCGAGGCGATGTATTCTGGGGAACATCAATGGCTTCTCCATATTCAGCTGGAGTAATGTCAGTACTTCTAGGTGCTGTTAAAGTTGAGTTTCCAGACGTTAAGATTCCCTCAAGATTACTCTATAAAGTTTTAAGAGAGAGTGCAGTCCCTATGGAAGGTTATGAATGTATTGATCAAGGAGGCGGGTTAATTAATATTGAAAACGCATATAATCTTTTAAAGGAATACATAAAGAATGGTGAATTGACTAAATTTGAGACATATTCAATTACTTCTTTTGCACCAAATATGCCCAATAATATAGCACCCAATCTCTACATTAGAGATGCTGGTTATCTAGATGGAACTGAAACTTTTTCTTACAGAATTAAGAGAGACAACTTTAATAAGACCAACAAGTTTTACAGAATATATAATCTTCAATCAAACAAAGAATGGCTTAAAGTAATCCAGAAGAAAGTTCATATCAGAAATGATCAAGCAGCAAATATTAGTGTGCAGATTGATAAATCTATTTTAACCAAACCGGGTTTTTATAATGCAAGAATTGATGCAATGCGAGCCGATCAAACAAAGATGCCTGAATTTAACATGATGGCAACTGTTGTTGTCCCTTATCAATTCAGTACTGAAAATGGCTATAGGATTTCATTCGAAGATGAAACCGTTGCTCCGGGAATGCACAAAAGATATTTCTTGAGAATTCCTAACGGCACTTCAAATCTGAATATTACAGTCAATTCTGATAAAAATGATTTCACTTTTGTAAGGTATTATCTGCACGATCAGGATGGAACAGAAAAACTATTTGGATACTTGAATGCTAAATCTGATGATAGTGAAAAAACAAATTATATTCAAGATTTAGAACCAGGCGTTTATGAGTTTGTAATTTTAGGTCAATTCACGGCCGATAAAGAATCAACATTCGATCTTGATTTTGAAATTGATGGGATCAATATTATCGGTCATTCAATCAATAATGATGGAACGGTCAAAGTTGCCAACTATTTTACAGAAACAAATAATTATAATTTAAGTGGCAAAGTACTAGGGTATCAAAAATCATATAATGTAAATATGGATGGAGAAAAAACTCATAGCATCAAAACTAGACTTAATACAGGTGAATCTAAAAAAACTTTTGAATTATCTCTCTCTAAAGAAGATTTTAACAAAGTAACAGATTTTGCATTAATGATTTACGATAAGAATGGAGAAGCTGTTGGATCCGGCGGATTTGCAAACAGGAAAGAATCAATTACAGTTAAAAAGAAGAATAAAGATGAAGTTGAAGAATATGAGTTTTTGATGATCCCGGCTTTTGCTAATGCACCTAGTAAACTGAAAATTAATTTAAACGAAAAAACATATTTTGAGAATGCAAATGAAATTAATGTTAAGAGCGGAAGAAACAGTAGTATAGTAATGTATCCAAATATTGTATATGAATTAAAATGTGAATACAAACTTCCAGAAGTAATAATTCCGGAAGGAAATAATTATTTTGGTGAACTTTCTTTTACATCAGCAAAGACAAAGGATGTTGAGTTTACAAAGACCCTAAATATTAATAAATAAGGAAATAACTTATGAGTGAACACGATTCAACAAAGACTTCAATCGGTTTACCGGATAATGCCTACTCTGAACTGAAACCAGGTGAAGAATATGTTCCTATAATGTCTCCAACAAAAGAATACCCTGAAATTACTTTCTGGTCAGTTTTTTGGGGACTTATTATGGCGGTATTATTTTCAGCCGCAGCGGCCTATCTTGGTTTGAAAATTGGCCAGGTTTTCGAGGCTGCAATACCAATTGCAATAATTGCTGTTGGACTTTCTACATTATTGAGGAGGAAAAATGCTCTCGGTGAAAATGTAATTATCCAGTCAATTGGAGCAACAAGCGGGACAATAGTTGCCGGTGCAATTTTCACAATTCCCGCATTATACATCCTCGAACTAGAAGTTCAATTTATCCAAGTATTTTTTGCTTCTCTATTTGGTGGTTTTCTAGGCATATTATTTTTAGTTCCTTTTAGAAAATATTTTGTGCAAGAAATGCATGGCAAGTTTCCTTTTCCTGAAGCAACTGCCACAACTGAAGTACTAGTTGCGGGTGAAAAAGGTGGTAACCAAGCTTTCGTTTTGGTTATAAGTGGTATAATTGGCGGACTTTATGATTTTGTTGTTGCCACTTTTGGATGGTGGAGTGAGGTTTTTACAACAAGGGTTGTTGAAGTTGGACAGACATTAGCCTCAAAATTGAAGTTAGTATTCTCTCTTAACACTAGTGCTGCAATTCTTGGCTTAGGGTATATTGTTGGATTAAAATATACTGCAATTATTGCCGCCGGTTCTTTTGTTGCATGGTATGTTATTATTCCAGTTGTTGCATATTTGGGAGAATATATTACTGTCCCAATTGGTGCTAACGTCGATTTAATAATTAAAAATATGTCGCCCGAACAAATCTTTGGAAATTATGTTAGGCATATAGGAATTGGCGGAATTGCCATGGCTGGCTTGATTGGAATTGTAAAGTCTTCTGGAATAATTAAAACATCTTTTGTACTTGGTTATAACGAAATATTTGGGAAGAAAACATCAAAAGAGGAAAGATTAAGAACTCAAATAGATATTCCCATGGGAATTATTGCAGGCGGAATAGTGCTGACTGCAATTTTCATCTTAATCTTCTTTTTATTTGGAGTTGTTGATAATTTATTTTTAGCATTGGTAGGCTTAGCTATTGTGATGATAATTTCATTCCTCTTTACTACCGTTGCAGCAACTGCAATTGCCATTGTTGGTACAAACCCAGTTTCCGGTATGACACTAATGACTCTGATTTTATCTTCGGTTGTTTTAGTTTCAGTCGGACTTTCCGGAACAGCCGGAATGATTTCAGCTTTGATCATTGGTGGAGTTGTCTGCACGGCATTATCTCAGGCTGGTGCATTTGTGACTGATCTTAAAATCGGCTACTGGCTTGGCTCATCACCATACAAGCAAGAGAAGTGGAAATTTTTAGGAACTGCTGTATCTGCTGCAACTGTAGCATGGATAATAATGGTATTAAATGAAACTTACGGATTTAAAGGTGAAGGAGCCTTGGTAGCACCTCAGGCAAACGCAATGGCAGCTGTTATACAGCCTTTAATGTCAAATCAACCTGCTCCTTGGATGTTATATCTTGGCGGAGCTTTTATGGCATTAATTTTAACTATGATCAATGTACCTGCACTTGCCTTTGCGCTTGGAATGTATTTACCTCTTCAGTTAAATACACCTCTTTTGGTCGGCGGTTTAATTGCTTACTTTGTTACATCAAGAACTAAAGATGAAGCATTAAATAAAGCTAGGAGAGAACGCGGAACATTAATCGCTTCAGGATTTATTGCGGGTGGAGCATTAATGGGTGTGCTTAGTGCTATCTTACGTTACCTTGGTTACAATTGGGTAAATATGGAATGGTTTGAATCACACTCCGCAGAAATACTTGGATTGGTAATGTTTTTATTGATTTCTGTCTATATGATTTGGGATACACTTAAAGCAAAAAAAGATAATTAAAATAATTTCGTAGGAGCAGGTGAAAACTTGCTCCTATTATAAAATTTCGTATACATCACCTTTTTCTCATTATTAAATACTATCAACTTTTTCCTTCGTTTTCCAATTAAATTATTCAGGTCTATTTAAATTAAAATTTGACAAAATATTCTATATTTTAGGTGAACTTAAAAGAATAAATAAAGGTCAATATAATGGTTACATGTGAAGAATCTAGAAAGTACTTCCCTCACATAAAAACTGGGTTGAAATATTTTAATCACGCTTCAGTTGGTCCAATCTCTTCTATTGTTAAAGAAAAAATTGATACATATGTTTCTGATCGTTCTGAAGGTATTGTGGAAAATTATTTTGAAACAATACCCCAAGTAAAAAGCGCAAAGGAAAGATTATCACGGTTACTGAATGCTAATATTGATGAAATTGCATGGATTGATAATGTCTCAAATGCTTTAAATGTTTTAGCTAATGGGATAATTTGGAATCATGGCGATCAAATAATCTTAAATGATCTTGAATTTCCATCTAATGTATATCCTTTTCTTAATCTGCAAAAACAAGGAGTTGAAATTTTGTTCGCTAGGTCTGAAAATGGAGTTATAGATTTAGCACAAATTGAAAAATTAGTATCCAATAAAACGAAATTGATTTCTATTAGCTTAGTTCAATTCTTAACAGGTTATAAAGCAAATATTAAAGCAATAGGAGACTTTTGCAGAGAAAGAAATATCCTATTTTCAGTTGATGGTATACAAGGAGCGGGTGTTGTACAAATTGATGTTAAAGATTGTAGTGTTGACTTTTTTACCGGAGGTTCCCAGAAATGGTTAATGGGACTTCAGGGATTATCATATTTTTATATCTCACAAAATTTACTTAATAAACTCGAACAGAAATTTGTTGGCTGGACTTCAGTAAAAAATGCTTGGAGTTTGCTTGAATACGATTTATCGCTGATAGATTCTGCAGAAAGATTTCAAAATGGTACAAATTCTAGAATAGGCATTATTGCGTTAGATGCATCACTAAGTTTATTTGAAGAAATTGGTTACTCTAAGATTGAAGATCAGATTCTCAATAATTCACAATATCTGATGAAGAGATTAGAAGAGATTGGATTTGAATTGGTTCTGAAGGATGTTCAAAGACAAAATTTAGCCGGTATTATTACGTTCAAACATAAAGCTGCTGATAAAATATTTAATGAACTCAAGCGGACTAATATTATTATTTCACTAAGGGAAGGAATGATAAGAATTTCGCCACATTTTTATAACAACGAGGAAGACTTAGATTTATTGATTGTTGCTTTAAATAGTTTAAAATAAATTAACTAACGTTACTAAAAAATAAAATCAAAGCCCCACCTAAAAAGTGCAATACCGATTAGTAAAGCTCCTTCTAATTTAGATATTTTCCAACCTGTACGCATTATAATCACTATAATTATTAACGTTAGGGTTAATAATATCAAACTTGTATATTCTTCACTCGCTAAAGACAATGGTTTAATTATCGCTGCTGTTCCAAGCACGCCGAGCATATTAAATAAGTCACTTCCAATTAAGTTCCCAGCAGAGATACCATGCATTTTCTTATTTACGGCAACAATAGAAGTTGCCAGTTCCGGCATAGAAGTTCCTGCTGCTACAATAGTTATTCCAATAAGCCATTCCGATACGCCAAAAACACGGGCAATGTTGGAAGCAGAATCAACTAAATAGTTTGCACTGGTAATAATTATGGCAACTCCAATAAGAAATTTTGGGACATCAATGAATTTAAATTCACCTCCTGGAATTTCTTCAGATGGTTCTTTCTTTTGTCTTATTAGTATTATAACGTAAATGACCAAAGTAAGAACTAACATTAAGCCTTCGATAAAAGAAAGAGTTAAATCTCTGTAAAAAAAAAGTAGCATAAATCCCGTTACCACGAGAAGAGATCCATCTCTATTTAGAAGTAGCTTAGATACTTTAATGGGACTCACTATTGCAACAATCCCTAAAATAATTCCAAGATTAAAAATATTAGATCCAATTACATTGCCCACTGAAATAGCAGGCTGATCCCGTAAAGCAGCTGAAACAGTTACAGCAAATTCCGGAGCAGATGTAGCCATTGCAACAACTGTTAGTCCAATAACTAAATCAGAAAGACCCAGTTTACGCGCAATTTTTGAAGCAGAATCTACAACCCAAATAGCTCCACCCCAAAGGCCTAATACAGTTAATGATAAAATCAGTATGTCTAGATAGATAGTAAAACACCAAAATTATTTGAAAGTGAATAGTAAGATATAATTAATAAAGGATTTAGTAAAATACGATATGCTAAAAAACAATGAAGAATATTACTAGTAATAAAATATGGATTAAAGCTAAAAAGCTTATAAATACTTTTTTCTTCTTTTTACGAGTATAATATTTTTTATCCTCCTCCATTAAATTATGATTCACATAGTCTCCCTTAGAAGGATCCCAAAATTCATTTTTGATAGGATTTTCGATAAAATTTTTCATTCAATTGTTGTTCATATAATATGTGATTTACAATATAGTTCAAATAATGCAATTTTTAAATGATTAAATAAAGAAAATTATCTAAAAGTGATTTGGCTCACATATTAAAAATCTGGTCATATAAAGTGTTTTGACCCGAATTTAAGAATGGATAATTAGAAAAGTGATGAAAAATGGGAGAAATCCTCAAAAGATAAAGATTTCTCCTAAATCTGATTTTGCTGTTAATCTTCTGGGTTATAGCTCAATTCAATTTTGATATGGAAGTCGGCACCACTGAATAATGTATATTTTACATCACCAATTGTACACTTGTAATCTTCACCAACTAACTCTGAAACCGCTTTTGAAATTTTATTTTCTAAATCAGCAACACTAACAGCCTTAAGCTTATTCTTTAACAATTTGTCAACATCAATTGGTACTTTTTCATCAGCCATTTTTTTTCTCCTTAAACTCTATTAATATGACGCATTAAACTATTAAATTGTTCTAAATACTTTTTAGCTTCTTATTAAATATAATAATTCTTTAGTTTTCTCTTCCATGAGCGGAATACTTCCTTTTGCTTCAACATTCAATCTTAAGAGTGGTTCCGTGTTACTCATTCTAACATTAAATCTCCAATTTTCATACTCAACACTAACACCATCTACCTCACTGATTTTCCCATCCGAATACTTCTCTTTTAATTCAACTAATTTTATTTTTGGATCATCGATTCTAGAATTAATTTCTCCAGAGCATGGAAAGTTATTTATCATTTCGTTAACTAATTCGGATAATTTTTTATTCTCTGAAGTTATCAATTCAAGAATTAATAGGAATGGAATTAGGCCGCTATCTGAATAATAATTATCTCTAAAATAATGATGGGCGGACATTTCACCACCATAAATTGCATTCACTTCTCTCATTTTCTGCTTAATAAATGCATGTCCGCTAACCGATTCAATTGCTTCACCGCCGGCTTCTTGAACTTCTTTTAATGTATTCCAAACTAACCTTGGATCATGAACAATTTTTTCGCCTGGGAATTTTTTAAGTAATGATTTTGCTAATAGTCCAACTATGTAATAACCTTCAATAAAATTTCCTTTTTCATCGAAAAAGAAACAACGATCGTAATCTCCGTCCCATGCAACACCTAAATCAGCGCCATATTCTTTCATAGCATCTATAGTTGATTTTCTGTTTTCAGGCAGCAATGGATTAGGGACACCGTTTGGGAAAGAAGAGTCTGGTTCGTGATGGACCTTTATCATTTTAATCGGTAAATCCTTTTCTAACGCATCGAGTGCCGGACCAATGCATCCGTTACCTGCATTTACAACGACTTTGAAATTGTTAATATGAGCAGGATTGTAAAATTTCTTTAGACTTTCAATAAAATCTCCCATTATATCTTTAGAAGTAACCGTTCCTTTATTTACAGCGATTTGCCCTAAATTATTTTCTAAGATCATTTTCTCAATTTCATTTAATCCAGAATCATAACCCATGGGCTTTGAGCCTTTTTTTACAAATTTTAATCCGTTATATTCCGGTGGATTGTGACTCGCAGTAATCATTACACCGCCATCTGCATCAAGATGTGGCGTCCCAAAATAGATCATTTCTGTTCCGCATAACTCCAAATCAATTACATCGCATCCTGCATCGGTTAATCCGTTTGCTAATGCTTTGGAAATTGAGGGGGATGATTCTCTAACATCTCTCCCAATAAGCACTTTTTTTGCATTTTGCTGAATTGCGAAAGCTCTCCCAACTTTATAAGCTAATTCTTCATTCAATTCACTTGGAACTTTTCCCCTAATATCATATGCTTTAAATCCTGGTATGTTAGCCATTTTAACCCTTTAATGAATAATGAAAACTTTAAACAGTTCAAAGATACTAAAACAATACTTTTTTAGGATAAATTTTTGCATAGACAAACCAAAAATTCTACGATATTTTAGTAATCGATAATTGTAGGAGATCACAATTCAAAATTTTCACTTTTTCCAGTGTAGTAATAATAATTGTAAAGCTATATTTCCTTTAGGATTAGAAGAAGCAAAAAATGCTAATCAGCAATTTTGTCCTAAATGCAGTATTGCATTAACAAACTCACACTTGGTTCAGTGCGAAAATTGTCAAGCAATTATTAATTTTATACCTTTATTTCCTAAAGAGGAAGCAGTAGTTTTTTATGTTCCTAAATGTACAATGTGTTCCGGGACAGTAAAAGACGAAAAGCGGCTGGCACCTCAATATTTCCCTAAATCTTTTATCTGATAAAATTTCATCTGCAACAATCTAATATTACAATATTATTTGAAAACACCAACACATTAAGTAATTTTAAGTTTATTAATTAAAAAATTATTATGGGTGATTTAATGAACTATAAAAAATCAGCAATTATTGCATTATTTTTGGCATTAATTTTTGTTTTATCCACCGCACTATTCGCGCAAAATAGTGATGAAATTACTGCCGAATCCGATATTTTTGATACCGGGAAAATGTGGACTTTCGATTATCCTCCAACCGAATATTTAAATGAAACATATGGTTTTTTACCGACTGAAGAATGGTTTGAAGATGTAAGACTTTCAGCACTTAGAATTCCGGGATGTACTGCTTCATTTGTCTCCGAAGATGGTTTGATTATGACCAATAATCATTGTTCTACTTGGCACAGAGACAATGTTCAAAAAGAAGGTGAAAATCTTGAAGAAACGGGATTTTACGCGGAAACATTGGATGATGAAAGAAAAGTCCCAAATATGTATGCCGAACAGCTTGCTTTTATTATTGATGTTACAGAAGAAGTTAATGAAGCAATTGCCGCCGGAAGAAATGATGGAGAAAAAATTGAAAATAAAGAGAATAAAATTAAGGAACTTGTAGATTATTATAATGAAGAAACCGGTCTTAAATGTCAATTCGTTTCGCTTTTTAATGGGGGAAAATTTTCAGTTTATGGATATAAAAGATATAATGATGTTCGTTTAGTATTTGTACCCGAGGAGGCTATTGCTGCTTTTGGTGGTGACTTAGATAATTTTACTTATCCTCGTTATGACCTGGATTGTGCTTTCTTCAGAGTATATGATGAAGAAGGAAAGCCGGTAAAATCTCCCAACTATTATAAATTTAGTAAAGATGGCGTTCAAAATGGAGAAGTAATTTTTTCTGTTGGCAACCCTGGAAATACTAATAGATTATACACAGTTTCTCAATTGGAATATAACAGAGATATTACATATAGAAATAGAGCTTTTATGTTAGATGAATACTATATGCTTTTGGATGATTTAAAGTCAGAATATCCTGAAAGAGCAGATGAGTTTGAAGCAATGAGGACTAGAATTGGTAACGGTCAAAAAGTAATGCATTATACTCAAGCCGGTTTAATGGACCCTTATCTGATTGCAAGGAAAAGAGATTTTGAAAATAAAATTATTGCAGAAGTTGATGCAGATCCAGAACTAAAAGCAAATTACGGTCATATTTGGAATGCTATAAGAGATTTGCGAGCAGAATTAAAACCGATTGATAGCAAACTTGCAGCTTACCGTCAATCTCGTTTTCTAAGTTCAGCTTATTTTACTATTGCAGAAGATATTTTAGAATATGCTAAGCAGATTGAATTACCTGAAGAAGAACGTGCTGAAAAATATAAAAATGTTGATCTCGATTCATTAAAAAATTCTCTTTATCCTGAAAATTTTGATAAACCTATTGAGGATTTAAAGTTACAAATCCAATTAGATTATATCAGAATGAATTTGGGTGATGATAATGAGTTTGTAACACTTTTAAGTGGCGATCTCTATAGTAACGAAGCTGCAGATGCATTGCTAGAAAAGTCAGTTTTAAGCAGTAGAGAAAGGACATTGGAATTTTTAGAAAAAAGTCCCGATGAAATATTAAATTCTAATGATCCCTTTATCTATTTTATGTCGAATTCACAAAGTGATATTCCTGAACTTACTAAAAAATCGAAAGAAATTACTGATACTGAAAGTGTACTGGAAGATATGTTAGGTAAAGTTTTATTCGAAATTTATGGTACAGATATTCCACCGGATGCAAACTTTACCTTAAGACTAAGTGATGGTGTATTAGAAACATTTGATTATAATGGTACTGTAGCTATTGAGAAAACAACTTTCTATGGTATGTACGATAGATATTATGGAAGCGATAAAAGGTATCCATGGAATCTACCTGAACGATGGGCTGAACCTCCTGTTGGTTTTGATCTTTCAACAGTTTACAACTTTATTTCTACCAATGATATTGTTGGGGGTAATTCAGGTAGTGCTGTTATAAATAAAGATGCTGAAGTTGTTGGCTTAGCATTTGATGGAAATATAAATAGCATTGTTGGCAACTTTATTTATTTGCCTGAAGATAATAGGATGGTATCCGTTGCATCACAAGCAATTGTTGAATCTTTAGATAAAGTATATAAGGCAGAAAGAATAGTCAAAGAATTAAAGACTGGTGAAAAAGCTGATTAATCAAAACTAATTTCATTTTTTAAATGCCGCCTAATTTAAAAGTTGCGGCATTTTTTTAAATTTATTCACTCATCATTTTGATTGCTTTTCTGAAAAGTGTTAATTTTCCCTTATAATTTTTAAATATCCAATACTTAAAAAAATAATAGGCTTCAAATGAAACTGATTGAAAAATTTATTTATTCAATTCTAATCTTTGTTTTTTCTAATACATTTTTAATTGCACAAACAAATTTTTATCAACCGCTTAAACTTGATACAGTAAGCTGGTCTTATGATGATTTTGGAAAAATGTGGACTTTTGATAACGTTCCTATTGAAATGTTTGAAAAAAAATATGGATTTAAACCGACCGAAGAATGGCTTGATGATGTTCAAAAGTCAGCTTTACAGTTTGGTGGAGGATGTTCAGCGGCATTTGTTTCAGAAGATGGATTGATAATGACCAATCATCATTGTGGAAGGGGGCAATTGTATACTGTTGAAGCAGAGGGTGAGAATATTCTCAGAGACGGGTTTTACGCACATAGTCTGGAGGAAGAAAGAAAAATTAACAACTTATTTGTTGATCAGCTTTTGCTCATTGAAGATGTTACAGATATTATTAAGAGTTTTACTCAAAATGCTAAAAGTGAAGATGATCAAGTGAAGTTACGAGATCAAATTAAAGATTCGCTAGTGACAAAGTATAACGAAGAAACTGGATTGAATTGCAGAATAGTTACTCTGTATCATGGAGGGAAATATTCACTCTATGGTTATAAAAGATATAATGACATTCGTCTAGTTATGGCACCCGATTTTCAAATTGCAGCAACAGGTTGGGATTGGGATAATTTTACATACCCAAGATATGAGTTGGATTTTATGTTTTACAGAGCTTACGATGATGAAGGGAAACCCATTAAAACGAATAATTATTTTTCTTGGAGTAAAAAGGGAGCTGAAGAGAATGAGCCTATTTTTGTTGTGGGCAGACCCGGAAGTACCGATAGACTTTATTCATTTGCACAACTTGAATATTTAAGAGATTTTGTTTATCCAACAGCGTTGATCGGATTCAATGAAATTTATGAAGCGTATTTTAATCACTATCAAAAACATTTAGAAAGTGAAGATTTGCTGAATGATGTTATGGGTTGGGGAAACGCCCGTAAATCTTATGCTGGACGATTAGCTGGTTTGAATAATGAATTCATAATGAAAAAGAAAAAAAGTTTTCAAGAAGATTTAATTTCCAAAACAAATGCAGATCCATCGCTGTACTCAAATTATGGCCATATTTGGAAGTCTATTGACTCAGTAGTCGCAAAACTAAGCAATTATTCAATCCAAAATAATGTTACAAGATTTAACCGTTTTTTGCGACCAGAATATTATGATCTGGCTTTTGGCTTAATTAAGCTAGCCAGAGAAAAAGAAAAACCAGATGAAGAAAGAGCCAATCAGTTTTCTATTGCAAAACTTGACAGTACGCTAAATGAAATGTTCCCAAAAGATTTAGATGAAGAATTGGAAGATAATATTTTATTGGCAAGTATAAATTTCTTAAATGCTGTGCTAGACAAAGATGATCCTATTTTGGTCAATATTTTAGAGAATAAGAAAGGGAAAGAAGCTGCAGATTACCTAAAAAGTAAAAGCAAAATAATTACTAAAGAAGGGTTTATAAATCTAGCTCAACAAGAGCCCGAAGATATTCTGAATTCTGCTGATCCGTTTATTAGATATATGCTCCATATTGAAAATTTGTCCAAAGAATTAAATCCAAAGGTAAGAGAACTAAGCAATAAACTTTCTGTACTAAATGAATTATTAGGAGAGCTTGTTTACCATGTATTTGGGAATAATATACCCCCGGATGCAACTTCAACTCTTCGTATCTCTGATGGTGTAATCAAGGGTTATGAATATAACGGAACAATTGCACCTGGGAAAACAACCTACTATGGACTTTGGGATAGGTATGAATCTTTCAATAAAAAAACTTATCCATGGGGATTGCATGAAAGATGGCAGAAAGTACCTGCGGAGTTAGATTTGGCAACTGATATTGGATTCGCTTCAACAAACGATATTGTTGGCGGTAACAGCGGCAGTTCAGTAATAAATATAAATAAAGAGGTTGTCGGTTTAGTCCATGATGGAAATATTGAAAGTTTAGCTGGGCACACGATATTTTTAGAAGAAAATAACCGTACGGTTGCTAGCGATTCGGATGGAATAATTGAAGCACTCAGATATATTTATAAAGCTGATAAATTGGTTGAGGAACTTCTAATGGGGAAATTATAAGGATTTATTCAAACCCCAATAACCTAAGACCATTAACAGTTATAAATGTTGCTAAATAAGCGAAACCGGAGAATATCAGAATTTGTAATATTGGTATTCTCCAATGGCCGGTTTCCTTTTTTGCTACGGCAATCGTAGAAAGACACTGCATTGCAAAAACAAAAAAGACAATTAATCCAAGGATTGTTGAGGTAGTAAAAAGTTTTTGATCGGTACTCCCTATTTTTGCATTTCGCATTGAGTGTAAAATCGAATCTCTTAAAGTTTCTTCATCACCTGTAACTCTGAAAATTAGTGCCAAGGAACTTACAAAAACCTCTCTAGCTACAAATGCAGAAATAAGTGAAACTCCAATTCTCCAATCCATACCAATCGGAGTCATTACAGGTTCAACAAATTTGCCTATTTGTGCAGCATAAGATGTAGCAATTCTTTCCATCTGAATTGCATCTTGATATTCGATTTGGGTTAAATTACCTTGTTCAATTTCAGGAGTTGTATTCGGGAAATATGTGAGAGCCCAAAGAATAATAGAGAATGTGACAATTACCGGTCCCGCTTCTTTTAGATATTGACTTGTACTTGAATAAGTATTTCTTAAAACTGATTGAATTTTTGGAAGTTTATAAGAAGGTAATTCCAAAATAAAAGACGAGCTGTCTTCTACCTTAATTAAATTTTTACTAAACTTATTGATGATAGCTGCAATTATGACCGAACTAATAATGCTGAATAAGTAAATGAAAGAAAATATTAAACCTCCAAAAAATACATTTTCCTTTGGAATTAAGAATGCAATAAGTAAAGCATAAACCGGAAGTCTGGCACTGCAGCTCATTAATGGAATTATAAAAATTGTTAGTAAACGTTCTTTTTTATTCGAAATAGTTCGTGCAGCCATCATTGCAGGTATGGCACAAGCAAATCCGGAAAGCATGGGAACAAATGATCGTCCATTCAAACCAATACTTGAAAGTGGTTTATCAATTAGCATTGCACCTCTAGCTAGATAGCCGGTATCTTCAAGAAATCCTAAAATAAGAAAGAGTATTACAATTTGCGGGACAAAGATCATTACAGCACCCAAACTTGTAATAATTCCGTCTGAGATTAAATCACTATACCAGTTTATACCAAAATAATTTGATGTATAAGATGCAAGAGTTGCAAATGTTTCATCAACAAATTCCATAAGAGGTAAAGCCAGCCAAAAAATCGATGTGAACATTGCTCCCGTAATAATCAGAAATAATATGATTCCCCAATATTTATGAAGAAATATTTTATCAAGCTTCAATGTTGTTTTATCCGGTAAATTGTTAAGCTGAATAGTTAAGCTTTCTAGTTCAGCATTTGCATTTTTCAAATCAGCTTTATCAGCAATCGATAAAATTATTTTTTTTTCAATTTTTTCAATTTCTTTAAATTGATCAAGTATTATTTGAGCATGCACTTCAGTCTCAACTCTTTTTAACTCATTACCATTTTGGCTTGCTTTTAATAATTCAGATTTGACAGTTGAAATAAGCTCGTCTGTGCCTTTTCCGGTTCTTCCGTTTAAAAAAACAACAGGTGACTCGATCATTTCCGAAAATTCATTTTTTAGTATTCTAAAACCCTTCTTATTTAAAATATCATACATTGTAACGGCAATAATTACCCTAAAGTTAGATTTTAATAATTGTTTAACTAACAACAAATGACGTGAAAGCTGACTTGCATCAACAGTTGCAATTATTAGTTTTGGTCTCCCAAGAGTTGGGTGTGAATATAATGAATCAATTGTTACTTGTTCGTCCGGTGAACCGGGGACCAAGCTAATTATTCCAGGAGAGTCAAGAAGATTCGCATTAATACCAAATCTGTTATGAAATCTTGCAGTGTTGTACTCAACAGTTGATCCCGGATAGTTGACAGTTTTAAAATTTTTCCCGCTCAGGAAATTAAATAAAGTAGTTTTACCTGAATTTGGAGGTCCAACTAGTGTAATTAAAGGAAGTTCGTTAGAAATGTTTTCCATTATATAAGTTTTATAGATTCTGCTTCGTGTCTTCTAATGGCAATCATAGTTCCTCTTAAAGAAAAAGCGAGAGGATCATTAAAAATTGATTTATTCACTAGTTCAATTTGTTGTCCTGGCGTAAATCCTATTTCAATAATTCTTCTGAATGATGGATGACTTATATCAATTTCAGATATTATTGCTTTTTCGCCAAAATTTAGATTTGCAGCAGTTCTCATTAAAATTTATCGAAATTTTATAATAATTATTAAGATTTAGTCTATATAAAACTAAATATGATGAAGTTCTAAAGCAAGGGAAAAATATGGAGAAAGATATCTTATAAATATTACTTTAGAGTGTAAATTAGATGCAAAGAGTTGATTATCTTATTTAAATATTGTATTTTAATTTATCAATAACTCCGGAGGATAATATGAGGAAATTACATAAAATTATTTTTTTTGTAATTAGCTCTACTGTACTGCTTTTCTCTCAGACTTCTACTAAACATGGTGAATTTACTTACAAAGATTTTAAAACCCCAAAATTTTGTGGTGCTGCTTGTCACTCAGATTTTTACCAGCAATGGAAACAGGCAATGATGTCTCAATCATATACTCATCACTGGGATGAAATTGAATATTTTGAACTAGCTATTCCACATGCTGAAAAAGATTCAAAAGTTGCTGAGGTAAAGGATGGATGTAATGGCTGTCATGCACCAATATCATATGTTGCTGGCGATACTCCACCTCCACGACCAGAAATGAACTCTCGCGCAAATGAAGGCGTTTCCTGTGAAGTTTGCCACAGTATTACTGGATTTGAAGGAGACATTCCTTATAATTTCAATTATATAATGAAACCGGGTAAAACAAAGTATAGTGGAAGAGATGGATCAGTTTCTTCACCCGCGCATGAAATTGTTGTAAGTGATTTGCACCGCTCGGGAGATTTTTGCGGAATTTGTCACAATGAAAAAAGCCCTTATGATATGTGGGTGAAGTCAACTCATTTAGAATGGAAGGAAGGACCATATTCAAAAGAGGGTGTTCAGTGTCAAGATTGCCATATGCCCAAAGCAGAATCGATTTTTGCTTCAATGGGTAGAACATATCCTGATGCAAGGCAGCATCTGTTCCACGGAGCTCACGATCCTGGAAAAGTTAAAGGAACCGTTGAACTCAGAATTCACCCTGATCTGAATGAAGCAGAACCAGGTGAGCCGGTAAAATTTACAGTTGCATTATTTAATCAAAAAACTGGGCACAAATTTCCAACAGGTTCAGTTGAAGATAGAATTGTTTGGCTGCATGTTGAAGCAATAGATATTAATGGAAAAGTTTATCATCTGCCCGTTGATAAAAAAGGCTTTGAAGGTGAAGAATACACTATAGCTGCCGATATATTAGCATATCAGGATATGGGAATTGCTTTAGGAAATGAATCCTTTGAAGGCGTTCAGCGAGACGCAGTTCCATTTGGCGATAGAATTTTCCGAATGCCCTATTTTGATCCTCAAGGCAGAATGACCATTCAGCAATGGAATACAGCTTCTTTTGGCGTTGATTACAGAATTGGACCTAGAGAAACTAAAATGGAAACTTTTACTTTCACTCTGCCTGCAGACTTACCCTCGGGAGAAATGAAAGTAACTGCTAAATTGTATTACTCAAAGTTAGTTGAATCAGTTGGAAAACTTCTCAATGTTCCAAGTGAAGAATATGAACCGTTGCTTGTTAATGAACACTCAACAAAAATAGCAATTTTAGATTAATGGAGTAAAAATGAGAAACACAAAATATTTTATCACGTTTTTAATTATCACGATTTTCTTGGTTAATGATGCTTTTGCAATTCCTGCTTTTGCGAGAAAGTACAAATTAAGCTGCCAGACTTGCCATGCACCTATGCCGCGCTTAAAAGCGTTTGGAGATGAGTTTGCCGGTAATGGATTTAGAATGCCTGAAATGGAATCACCAAGATATTATCTTGAAACGGGTGATCCAGAATTATCTTTAATTAGAGATTTTCCGATTGCGGTAAGATTAGATATGCATGCAGTTGTTAAAACCGGTGATTATGAGAATGGCGTTGATTTTCAATCCCCATACCTGGTTAAACTGCTATCGGGCGGTGAACTTGCCGAAAATCTGGCTTACTATTTTTATTTTTATATGGATGAAAGAGGCGATGTAGTTGGTATTGAGGATGCTTACATTATGTTCAATAATCTATTCAATATTGATTTTGATATGTACTTAGGACAGTTTCAAGTTTCTGATCCTTTATTCAAAAGGGAATTGAGACTAACACTTGAAGACTACCAAATATATAAAACAAATGTTGGCGATGCCACTACCAATCTTGCTTACGATAGAGGTGTTATGCTTACACTTGGTTTAGAAACCGGAACTGATGTAATATTCGAAATTACCAATGGCAATGGGTTAAGTGAAGCAGATGACTTTAAAAATTTTGATGATGACGGTTATAAAAATTTCTTTGGACGAATTTCACAGAATATTGGAGAATATATAAGAATTGGAGGATTTGGTGTTTTAGGCAAAGAGGAGGTTGGGCCTACTGGATTAGTGACTAATGATGAAATAACTATGTGGGGACCTGATCTAACAGTAGGGAATGATATTATTGAAATAAATGCACAATATGTGTGGAGAAAAGATACAAAAGCATTTCACGGAATAATGCGGGATGATATTGAAACTCAGGGAGCCATGGCTGAATTAATTTATATGCCAAAAGGAGATGAGAGCAAATGGTATTTGGTTGGATTGTTTAATTGGGTTGATTCCGATATTGAAGCTTTAAATTATCAAACAGCTGCTTTTCATACTGGTTATATGTTCAGACGTAATATGAGAATGGTGGCTGAATATAAATACGATTTTGAACAAGAGTACAATATGTTCAGTTTGGGAATAGTCTCTGCTTTCTAACATTCTTGAAGAAAATATTTTAATGTATGCCACGAACTTTTTTTGAATGCACATTGCGTCAAATTACAGATCGTGGCATTCTTATGTAAGAAAATTAATATGCTTTAGCTTTTGTATTTTTGTTACTACTTTTATACATGCAAAAACCACTACTTATAGATTTAGATGGTGTACTGAGAATAGGCAGTAACTTAGCTGAAGGTACTGAGGTATTTCTTAATTATATTGAACAAAGAAATATTAGCTCCTGCATACTTAGCAATTCATCATTATACACTTCAAAAGATATTTTAAGTTTTTTCAGTAATAATTCAATTGATCTTCGTCTCCCTGTAATAACTGCAATTGATGCAGCAAGTGATTACGTTAAAAACAAATATTTGAAAGTGGCAGCATTTACTTCTGAAAATGTTATTCATCTTTTTAACGATATACTTGATTTTGAGAATCCGGATGCAGTTCTTATTGGGGATATTGGTAATCTATGGAATTACAAATTGATGCAGACCATTTTTGAATATGTTAGAAATGGTGCTGATTTAATTGCAATTCATAAAAATAAATTTTGGAATAAAGAGAATGCAGGGATTACTTTAGATGCAGGTCCGTTTATTCATGCTATTGAATATGCAGCAGATAAAGAAGCAATACTAATTGGCAAACCTTCTCCATTATATTTTGAATCAGCATTTACAAAGATTAACTGTAACTTAAAACATCCATTTGTAATGCTTGGCGATGATCTTGAATCGGATATTTCCGGAAGCAAAAAAATTGGCGCAGAGACTATACTAATTTATACAGGAAAAACTCGAAAACCATTTCTGCCCAAGTTTAACGATATTGTTGATTATGAAGCAGATAATCTAATGGAAGTAATAAGAATTTTAGATAATTTAATATAGAATGGAGAAGATAAGATAATGAGTGATTTTGAAAGACATCCTAAAATCTTAGATAGAAATAAATCAGCCTTATTGGTTATAGATATACAAGATAGAATTTATAAGGTTGTTCGCAAACATGATAAACTAATTGAGAATGTATTAAAGCTAATTAAAGGATTTAAGATATTAACCCTGCCGATTTATTACACTGAGCAGTATCCAAAAGGGCTTGGACCTACTGCAGAAATAATAAAGAATGAGCTAAGTGGCGATGCAATTCAAAAATTAACCTTTAGCTGTTCAGGCGCAGCAAATCTTTTTCAAGAATTACGAACAAAAAATATTAAGCAAGTTGTTGTTTGCGGCATAGAATCTCATGTATGTGTGCAGCAAACAGTCTTGGATTTATTAACAAACGGATTTCAAGTTAATGTTCCAGTTAATGCAATTTCTTCAAGATTTAAAGTTGATTATAAGACAGCATTAAAAAGAATGGATAAAAATGGAGCGGAAATAACCAGTACTGAGTCAATATTATTTGAGTTGCTGCAAGTATGTGGCACACCCGAATTTAAACAGATATCTACACTTGTAAAATAATTTAATTCTCCTCAAAATGGATATATCTACTTGTCCAAGATTACTTCAAGACAAATATTAATTTATCATACTCGCTAAATCTTAACTTTATATTTTCAAATACGATAGTAATATCAGAAAAAATATAAATATTTATTTGGGGGAGTAATGTTTAAAAAGAGTTTAATCTTTTTCATTATCATTTTTGCATTTTTTGCAACGACAAATTCTATTTCGAAAAATAAGCACATCAATGAATATCAAAGCACTGAATATCTAGCTTTTGCAGATCAGATGCCTGAACCGGTTGGTGGTTTACCTTCGATTTATAAATTAATAAGTTACCCAGAGCTCGCCAAAAGTGCTGGCGTTGAAGGTAAAGTATATGTTTTAGCATTTATTAATGAAACAGGCGGTGTTGACGATGTAAAAATTGTAAAAGGGATTGGAGCCGGCTGTGATGAGGCTACAATCGAAGCAATTAAACAAACTCAATTTGTTCCAGGTAAATCAGCTGGAAAACCTGCGAAAATAAAAATGTCATTACAAATTCAATTTAAACTTGGTTAGAAAATTTATTAATTGTTAACGGAATTGAAATGGATTTCATTAAAAACATAAAATTTGTTCGAAAAATACAACTTGGGTTTTTTCTTCTCGGGACAATCTCAGCTTTGATCGCTGTAAGCGATATTTACCAGATTAGTAAAATGTCCTCGTCTAAATCTGATCTCTATACGGAGTTTTTCAATCCTAAAGAACATGTTGATCAGATTAGTAAAGAATTTCAAAAAATTCAGTTTATTATGTTAAAATTTTCAATAGCTGAGTTTTCAAATGATTTTAAGAACAATATTGATGCTTATAATTTCCACAAAGATAAAGTAGATTTTTTGCTCGATTCGCTTTCGCACAGCGATTTTCATGAGGATGTATTAGCTAAGCTCACAGACATTAAAGGTATTTGGGAAGAATATAAATTCCTAGTTGCAGATGCTATAATTAGTGCATCTGCATCAAAGACTTACGACATGGCCGCAGTGATTGCAACTTCGTCTGGTGAGGAAGTAGGTAGTAAAATTAATTCGGAAATTGATAACATCGTACTTGAACTTGAGTTAAAATCAGAAGCATTGAATAATGAATTCAGTCAGGCAGAAAATAACTCTCTTATTTTTTTATTAAGCGGTATGATTCTTGGGACTATTGTGTTGCTCTTGAGTGTATTTGTTTTAGCACCTAAAATAAGTAAACCTGTTAATAAAGTTTTAGATATTCTAAAACAGTTTTCAATTGGTAATTTCGATGTTGAAACCAAAGCTGAAAGTAAAGATGAATTTGGTGAGTTAGTGCAGATGGCTGATAGATTTAAAAATGCACAAATTGAAAAAATAGTTGCTGCGCAAAAAATAGCAGGAGGAAGTCTTGAAAAAGTTCCGGAAGCCTCTGAAAAAGATACGCTAGCCCAAGCTTTTAATAAAGAGGTAACGATTCTAGAGAGTTTATTAAGCGAGATTGATAAACTTCTTGTTGCAAATGAGAGAGGGGACCTTTCTCTTAAATTGGATACTTCAAGATTTTCCGGCTCATGGGCGCGAATTCTTGATGGGTTAAACAAATTAAGAGAGTCTACTCTTATGCCAATCAATGAGGCTAGAATGGTTCTTGGTTTAATGGCATCCGGAGATTTTACTAAAAAAATGACTGGTAACTATGCCGGAGATTACGAAAATATTAAAAATGATGTAAATAAAGTTGCTGTTTCGTTAGGTGAAATTATTGGAGAAGTTAAATTAAGTGCCGATGAACTAGCTTCTTCTTCAGCACAGATATCAAGCAGTACTGTAGAAATGGCTGCAGGCGCAAGTGAACAAAGTGCTCAAACTTACGAAGTTGTTTCATCTATTGAGGAAATGACCAGCACAATAACTGATAGTACAAAAAATGCCACTATAGCAGCATCGAAAGCACAAAAAGCTGGTGATACAGCACGAAACGGTGGAAACGTTGTTGAACAAACAATTGAAGGAATTAATAGAATTGCAGAAGTTGTAATTAGTTCTGCTCAAACGATAGAAGAGTTAGGTAAATCCAGTGACCAGATAGGTGCAATTATTCAAGTTATTAATGAAATTGCTGACCAAACAAACCTTCTTGCATTAAATGCTGCAATAGAAGCTGCAAGGGCAGGGGAACATGGAAGAGGTTTTGCCGTTGTAGCAGATGAGGTAAGAAAGCTTGCGGAAAGAACTACAAGTGCTACAAACGAAATAACAAATATGATTCAAAGAATTCAAGAGGATACAAGTGGAGCAGTAATTGCTATTGAAAAGGGTAAGTCAGAAGTGGAAAAAGGTAAATCATTAGCCGGTGATGCGAGAATCGCTCTAAACGAAATTATTGCCAATACGGATGAAGTTGCAAGTCTAATTAACCATTTAGCTGCAGCGAGTGAAGAGCAAAACGCAACTAGTCAGCAAATTAGTTCAAATATTGAACTAATTAATAATGTTACACAGCAAGCTACTGAAAGTACTGAACAGATTAGTCGTGCGGCTGAAAATCTAAATGTACTAACACTTAATCTTCAAAAAGTGGTTGATCTTTTTAAGCTAGATATTAATGTAAAATCTATTGAATCAGATAAATATGAATATAAGGTTTTGCAAAAAGAGCATAAGGAATTAATTTAATAAAAATAGATATGGTTAGTTAGGGTTGTCTGATTTTATTAATACCTAATAAATTACTTTTAGAAAACAGAAGAACACCCCCTTTCTGTTATCTAATTAAAGTATAGGAAAAATAAGACAGCCTTTTTTTATTGGTCTCGAATTTCTTGTTTGGGTTTTGAGTTTTCACTTTTTTTTGCAGCTAAAAATTCTATAACTATTTTTGGTACAAATTCACTTACATCGCTGTTGAACTGAGATAAATTTCTTATTATTGTTGAATTAAGGTATGTATATTTTTCATGAGGCATTAAGAAAATTGTCCTTAAATCTTCGTCTAGTTTTCTATTCATTAAAGCCATCTGAAATTCATACTCAAAATCACTAATTGCTCTTAAGCCTCTTATTATACCTACTGCACCAACTTCCTTTGCATGATCTACAACCAGTCCTTCAAAAGAATCAATTGATACATTTGAAAATTGTTTTAGACTTTCTCGCAACATAACCAATCTTGCCTCAACTGTAAACATAGGAGTTTTAACCGGATTGCGTGCAACAGTTACAACAACTTTATCAAATAAGTCAATTGCTCTTTTAATTACATCGATATGTCCGTTTGTAACGGGATCGAAAGTACCTGGATAAATTACTGTTTTCATATATTTCTTTCTTTTATTTAATTTAGTTAAAATTAAGAAAAATCAAATTGATAAATTAGGCTATCACCAAGTTTTTTTATTGGCTCAATATCAAAATTATTTACGTCATTCGCTTTAGTTTGTACTGATCTTTCAATTAGTAATATTCCATTTTCATTTAAATAATTATTCTTTTTCAAATTTTTCACAACTTCGTATATATCATCTTTAAAGAATGGCGGGTCAGCCAATATTAAATCATAGCCCCCATTTGCTTTAATAGAAGAAAATTTTATACAAGAGAGTTTAAATATTTTGGTTCTGTGTGAAACTTTTAAAAAATCAATATTGCCAATTAAATTTTTATAGACAGGGTAATTTTTTTCAACAAAATGAACTTCAGCAGCACCTCTGCTTAATGCTTCTAAACCTAATGCTCCAGAGCCCGCATATAAATCCAAAACTTTGAGATTTTCAAAATCAATTATATTTGAAAGATAATTAAAAATTGATTCCTTAGTTTTATCAGTTGTTGGTCTGACTAATTTTGATTTTGGAACTTTAATTGTGTGACCTTTAAACTCGCCAGCAATAATTCTCATGATAACTTTCTTAGTGCTAAGCAAGCTGCGGTAATAAATTTTGATTTGTTTTCGAGGATAAATTTATTGTTTTTAAGATTTTCGCCAATCTCAATATTATCAAAAGGATTTAACTCAATGATTGAAATATTATTTTTATGCTCAATACTCTTTTTAAGTTCTGTATTAATAGAGTTACCAGAAACATAAACTTGATTGATATTTTCTGTTAATAATTTTCGTTCCCTTAACTCTTCAATAATATTTTCTATCAAATCAGGTATTTCAGAAATATTAGTGATTGACTTTCTTTTATGAGCATTTATTTTTCCATCTTTCATTAGTAATACAGCAATTATTTTATTTTCAATATGAATGCTTAAAATATTTTTTAAATTACTATCACCCTGAATTAGTGGGATAATTGAGGTATGAGAATTGTCGATGATGCTTAGTTTTAAACTATTTCTATGACAAAATTTATGAATTCTTTTTAAGAGGAAAGTAGGAATAGCATAAACCAAAACGGTCTTTACTGATTTGTAATTCAGCGAATCAATTATGATCTTATTGAAAGAAAAATAATCTTTCCCTTTTGCTGGAAATAGTTTCGAAATTTCCCACTTGATGTATTCATCCAAATCATTCTTGGTTAAATTTTTATCAGTAGGCAACTCAAATATTTTGAAGTAGGAATTAGGAATTGAAACAGAAATATGATTTGTGGATAAAGGTTTTCTTAAAATAATTTCGTTAAAGGCATTTTGGAGAATGTGTATAAATTTTGGTTCCTTAGTTTCATCATTTACTGATTCTTCAAAGAACTCTTCATCAACATTCTCCAAAATAATAGTATTTTCTTTTTTAGCTATCTCAACAAGCTGAATTTGATTTTCAGTAATGTTAAGTCCAAATTGACTAATTAAGATAGACATTAAATCATTATTCCCAGCTGGCAGTATTTCTTAAAGTTGGACTTTCTAAATCACCTACAGTACCATACCCATCAGGACATTCGAGAAAATAGAGAGATCCAATTACAGTTGTTGTATCAACTCTAACTATTTTACCTCTTCTATTAATAACCGTATCAATTGTTACCGTTGTATCGATTTGTAGATTATAAGGTTTATGGGACTTCGGAGAAAACATCAAAGAATCCGGTGTAAACTCGCCTGTTGTTAAAGATTTAAATGGATTAGTAGAACGATTTGTTAAGGTATCGATACCAACAATTAATTGCTGAACCGTAGAATCATTTTTAACATAAGAAACAAGTTCTGAAAGATTATCAGTAAACTTTTCATTTTTCTTTTGCCATAGAATTTGGGCTTGTCTAATGTTATCCATTCTTAAAATAGATTCACTTCTATAGTATTCTTCTTTTTGAATATGGTCGGCTGGATCGATTATAGCAACTTTGATCAACACAACTAGCAGAATCGCAATCACAACATATAAAATGGCGTGTATATACCAGGGTTCACTCTTTTTAGTCATTTTTCCTCCGCGGGTTAGGGACTATCTATTATTCAATAAATAAAAAACTCTTAATTTTGCTTAATTTTTTCAGCCCAATTCCTTTAACTTCAGTCAGTTCATCAACTCTTGAAAAGCCGCCCTTTTGGGTTCTCAAAATTATTATTTTTTCTGCTGTTTTAGGTCCAATGCCTGGTAATTTAATTAAAGTTTCTAAATCAGCATCATTTAAATTTATCTTTAATGGATTTATTACTATTTCTTTCTTTGAATCTAATTCACTGTTACTAAAATCTGAAAGTTCTAATTCAGAATCAACTTTTTTTTCGTTCTTTTCTAGTTCAATTAATTCATTTCGTTTTTCAATCTCTAAAGCTTTGAACAAACTATCATGAAAACTATAGTCGAATTTGTGTTGATTTACTTCTTTTAATTCAATTTTAGATAAATTTATACCCAGACCGAACACAAAAATAACCAATACAAAAATAATTGTGTTTATTTCTGTTCTTGTTAAATTAAACTTTTGAGAGATACTATTTAATAAATTTCTCAATTTTAATTCTGATCAATAAAAAACATTAAGTTCAATTATCTCTCCCAAAAAATTATTTTTTGGGAAAGATAATGTTAAAAGTTATTGTAATATCTACAATTATTTAAGGCCTTTAACTCTATTTATTTTTTGATGTTGCCAAGATTCGGCATTTTATTCAATTCGTTTAGTAAATCCTTCTCTTTTGAGTTAACTTTTGTCGGCACATGAATATTTATTCTAACCAACTGATCTCCAAATCCGTGTTGATTTAAGTGCTGAATTCCTTTTCCCCTCATCTTTAAAAATTTACCATGTTGTGTTCCGGCTTCAATTTTTAAATTAGCTCTTCCAGTAATAGTTGGAATTTCAACGGTTGTTCCTAAAACAATTTCTGGATATGTTAAAAATAAATCATAAATTAAATCATCACCCTCGCGTGTAAAATAGGGGTGTTCAATCTCTTGAAAAACAACAATTACATCGCCAGAAGGTCCGCCATTTTTTCCTGCATTCCCTTCTCCGCGCATTGTCATATAACTATTGCTTGTAACTCCGGGGGGAACTTTAACTTTGATTTTTGATTCATTATAAACACGACCATCTCCAGAACATTTTCGACAAGGATCGGAAATGATCTTACCCGTTCCTTTACAATTGTTGCAGACGGAAATATTGACAAATTGACCAAATATTGATTTGGAAACTTCTCTAACTTCTCCTGAACCGTTACAGACTGAACATGACTTAAATCCTGAACTACTATTAGCACCTGTTCCACTGCAGTCAGAGCATTTATCATATTTTTTTAGTTTAATAGTTTTATTTGTACCTGTGGCAATTTCTTCTAAGGTAACTTTTATTGTAATTTTCAAATCTGAACCAGGAGTTCCTGAATACTGCTGTCTTGATCTGCTGGAGGAACCTCCGCTGAAAAGATCATCAAATATTGATGAACCACCTCCCCCAAAACCTCCGCCAAAGATATCAGAGAAATGGCTAAATATATCATTAACATTTTGATAACTATGAAAATCTTGACCACCTCTTAGTCCGCTATGACCAAATCTATCGTATTTAGCTTTTTTCTCTGCATTACTCAAAACCTCATAAGCTTCGGCAGCTTCTTTAAAGTTTTCTTCGGCAGCTTTGTCACCGGGATTTTTATCGGGGTGATATTTCATTGCAAGTTTTCTATAAGCTTTTTTTAATTCGTCATTAGAAGCGTTTTTTGACACACCTAAAACTTCGTAATAATCTCTTTTACTCATTTATAAATTTCCTATTCTTCATTATCATTTTTTGAATCTTCAACAGCTTCATCTGATCCTGTATTTTGGCTAACAATAACTTTTGCGTGTCTGATTACCTTGTCTTTGTAAAGATAACCGGCTTCAATTTCTTCTAGGACTGTATTGGATGGTAGTTCGTTATTAGGCTGCTGCATTAATGCTTCATGATATTCAACATCAAACTCTTCACCCTTAGCCTCAATTTTCTTTATACCTTGTTCATCAAAAACTTTAGTAAATTTATTTAGAACCAGTTTCAGTCCTTCTTTAACAGAATCATTATTGTCCTCATTAAGGTGATTTATCGATCTTTGTAGATCATCATAAACAGGAAGAATTTTTAGGATAAAAGATTCAGCAGCATATTTTAATAAATTCATCTGATCGTTTTCTGTTCTTCTCTTATAGTTTTCAAATTCAGCTATTTTTCTTAAAAGTGTATCTTCCAAAGATTGAATTTTTTCTTCAAGTTCTTTTATCTTTTCCTCACTATTATTTTCATCAGAAGTTTCTTCGATTACTTTATCGTCATCTTCTTTTATTGTGTCCTCCAAATCCGGTTGATTATTCTCCGGTTCATCAATTTTAATCTCTTTTTCTTCGAGATCCTCTGTTTTTTTCTTACTCATTTTATATTCCTATTTTATTTTTTTTCAAAAACTTTTGATAGCACCTTAGCCATTTGAACCACAGAAGCAATTTCGTGAGAATATGTCATACGCTTTGGCCCAATAATACCAATACTTCCCATTATTTGTCCAACGTTGTATTCCTTAACAATAATACTATAATCATTTAATTTCTCTTCATTGTTTTCACTGCCAATTGTTACGGAAACTTCACCTTTGTTGAGACTTGTTTTTTTATCAACCACATGAATGATTATATCTTTATCTTCTACAAGTTCAATGATACTGCTAAGATTCTTCGGATCAGCAAATTCTGGCTGATTTAGCAAATTTTTTGCTCCAGTAATTATTGAAGACTCAGATGATTTAAGATCATCAAAAATTTCTCCTACTGAATCTAAAAATACTCTAATCACCGGTTTCAAATCTTTACTCGATATACTGTTAACTCGATCATTAATCGTTTTTTTAATCTCTTTAAATGTTAATCCGGCAAGCCGCTCGTTTAGTAATCTTTGAATTGTAGATAAATTTTTTCTATCCAAACCAGCTTCAACTTCAAGAGAGATAGTTCTTATCATGCCTGATCTTATCGAAACCACAACCAAAAGCCTGGATTTTGATATCGAAACTAATTGCAATTTTTCTAGAACTGCATTTTCAAATTTAGGGTAACTAACGTAAGCTAACTGACTTGTTAATTTACTTAAAATATTTGAAGTGACTTTAAGAATCTCATCCGTATCAGTATTCAATTGCTCAAAATGAGATTCAATATAATCAACTTCACCTTTAGTTAAAAATGGTTCTTCCATTAGAGAGTTAACATAAAATCTATACCCTAAATCAGTAGGAACTCTTCCAGCGGAAGTATGAGGATGGCCCAGAAACCCAGATTCTTCAAGGTCCGACATAATATTTCTTACGGTTGCTGGAGAAAAACCAACATTATATTTTTTAGAAAGGTTACGTGATCCTACAGGATTCGCAGTTAAAATAAACTGATGAATCACATATCTTAAAATCGCTTTCTCTCGTTCTGTTAATTCTGCTGTAAACATTTTAATCAAAATTTTAGATAAAATTTATTTTCTCAAACAAACTACCAAATTTATCAAAAATCCTTAATAAAATCACATATTTACGTTAAATTAACCTCTTATGTTTGATCTAAATTAGATAACTTTAACATGTTGTTTTTACTTTTGTTTCTAACAAAATAAACAAGTATTAGATAAAAATTTTAAGGGTAAATTTAGATTGAAAAACAGCTACAAAGATTCTGGTGTGGATATTTCCGCTGGCGAAAAAATGGTTAATGATATTAAAGATACCGTAAGGGGAACCTTTAATAAAAATGTATTAACGGGAATCGGACATTTTGGAGCACTTTATCAACTTGAGTTGGGAGATTTTAAAAATCCAGTCCTTGTTTCAAGCGTTGATGGGGTAGGTACAAAGCTTAAAATTGCAATCGATTCGGGAGTACATAACACAGTAGGACAAGATTTGGTAAATCACTGCGTAAATGATATTGCAGTTTGTGGAGCTAAGCCCTTATATTTTTTAGATTACATGGCATTTGGAAAACTGAAATCTGAAGTTGCCTCTGATATCATTAGAGGTTTTGTTAAAGCTTGCAAAGAAAACAATACTGCTCTAATCGGTGGTGAAACTGCTGAAATGCCGGGACTTTATAATGAGAAAGATTATGATCTTTCAGGAACAATTGTTGGTATTGTTGAAAAAGATAAAATTATTGATGGCAGTAGAATTGAAGAGGGAAATATTTTATTAGGATTCAAATCAAACGGTTTACACACAAACGGTTATTCTCTTGCTAGAAAAGTTTTACTTGAAAAATTTAATTTAACCGATAAAATTGAGGGGCTGAATTCCGACTTAAAAACTGAACTGCTAAAGGTTCACAAATCCTATTTAAATATAATTCAATCAATTATTTCAGAAATTAATGTGAAAGCATTCTCGCATATTACCGGGGGTGGTATTATAGGAAATACCAAACGAGTTGTTCCTGGTAATTATAAAATTCAAATTGACTGGTTATCCTGGGAAGTGCCGGAAATTTTCAAGCTTATCAGTGAAACCGGTGATATTGAAGATGATGAAATGAGAACTGTATTTAATATGGGAATCGGTCTTATTGCAATAGTTGATAAAAATGATGTTCCTAAAATAAAATCAATCTCTGAGAAGTTAAACGAAGAAATGTTTGAGATTGGCAGAATTGTCGCTTAGTTTTTCAAATCCAAATAAATTTATCTTTACAAAATAATTAATATAAAAATTATGGAGTATATTTATAATGTTTGTTGATACGCACGCACACTTATTCTATCCAAATTTTAACGGAGAAGTCGATCAAATAATTGAAAGAGCTAATAATGCCGGAGTTAATTACATTATTGTTCCCGGTACTGATTTGGCTACTTCTAAAAAGGCTATTGAATTTGCTGAACAATATGAATCCGTCTACGCAGCAGTCGGAGTTCATCCTCATGATACAGCTGAGTGGAAAGATTCTTTTATTGATACTTTAGAAGAATTCTCTAATCATCCAAAGGTTGTAGCAATAGGAGAAATTGGATTAGATTATTACTATGATTTCTCGCCAAAAGAAATTCAGATTGAAGCTTTCAAAAAACAAATTGACTTAGCCGTAAAAGTTAATCTTCCAATCATTGTTCACAATAGAGAATCGAATGACGATTTGATGAGAATAATAAGAGAGTATTGTGATACTAGTTTGAGAGCACAATTTCATTGCTTTGCCGGAAGTGTTGCAGATGCCAAAGAATTAACAAAGATGGGTCATTTTATTTCTTTCCCCGGAAATATTACATTTAAAAAGTCAGATGATCTTAGAGAAGTATTAAAAAGTGTGGGACCCCAAAAAATATTACTTGAAACAGATTCTCCGTTTATGACACCTGTCCCTTACAGAGGTCAACGCAATGAGCCAAGTTATGTAATTCTAGTTGCAGAAAAAATAGCAGAGATTTTTAATATTGATTTAGACGATGTTGCGAGAATGACAAATTACAATGTCTACAATTTATTTGGAGTTGGTGAGAAGGGGAAACTAAGATACGTTTATAAAATTAGCGACTCACTTTACATTAATGTAACAAATAGATGTAATGCCGATTGTGTTTTCTGTGATAGGAAAGGGGAAGCAGTTCTTGAAGGTTACAATCTTAAAATGCAAAAATCGGAAGAGCCGGAAGCTGATGTTTATATTAAGGAGATTGGAGATCCTTCAAAATATAAAGAAATAGTATTTTGTGGATACGGGGAACCAACAATAAGATGGGATGTTGTGAAGGAAATAGCTAAATATGTAAAAAAGAATAATGGGAAAACTAGAATTAATACAGATGGTCATGGCAATCATATTAATAAACGTGATATTACACCGGAGCTTGAAGGATTGATTGATGTAGTTTCAATAAGTTTAAATTCAACTAACCGTAATCAATATGCTGAGCTTATGAGAGTTGAACCTGAACTTCATGATGAAATGATTGATTTTGCAAAAAAGGCTGATAAGTATTCCGATGTTGTTATGTCAATTGTGGGGCTGGAGGAAGTTGACAAGGAAAAAGCGAAGAAATTTGTAGATGACTTAGGACTTAAATTTAGAGAAAGAGCATACTTTTAATGAGAAATAATAAATTTTTAATAAAATTCATTTTAATTTTTATAATATCATTGTCAATAACTTTTCCTCAAGATTTTAACCCAGAGATTGTAGAAGAGTTAAATGAAATATTTGAAGATGAATATTTTCAATCCACAACACTTGCGGTAAGTATATTTGATCTTACAACAGGCAATTATCTTTATAGAAAAAATGATAAGCAGCTACTTCATCCTGCTTCCAATATGAAAGTGATAACCTCAGCAACCGGATTGGAATATTTGGGTCCGGAATATACTTTTAGTACATCAGTTTATCACACCGGTATAATAATGGACTCGGTATGTTATGGTGATATTGTTGTTGTGGGAGGTTTTGATCCAGATTTTACAACTGAGGATTTGGACACGCTGGTTTATTCTTTAAAGGATTATGGAATAAATGAAATAAGAGGTAATATTTATGGGGATGTTTCAAATATGGACTCCCTTTTTTGGGGCAACGGATGGATGTGGGATGATGATCCTTCTTATGATTTTCCATACATGACACCGCTTATCATAAATGATGTTTCCATTGAAATTGCTTACGAGCCCGGTCTAATTGGTAATCCGGTGAATATTAGTTTAATTCCCGAAACTGATTTTTTTGATATTACAAATGAATCAATTACATCAAAAGAAGACACATCAAATTTTGAAATTACACGGGATTGGTTAAATAGAGGGAATGAGATAATTATTTCCGGAGATCTCTCTTACAGGGCAGAACCAGATACTGTAAAAATTAATATTGTAAATCCGGAATATTATTTTCTCTACTTACTGAAAGAGAAAATTGAAGCTAATTCAATTAAGTTCTATGGAAGACTAGATACATTAACTTTACCAGCATACTCCAAACTTATTTATGAGAAAAAGAGAAGTTTTGGCGAAATAATTATAAACCTTAATAAAGATAGTGATAACTTAAGTGCTGAAATGACATTAAGAGCATTAAGCTTAGAAAGATATGATAAACCGGCAAGTGCAAAAAAGGGGATACAAGTTATTGATAGTTTAATTGCTAGAACTGAACTTAACTACAAAAATTACAAAATTGTAGATGGTTCAGGGGTATCGCACTATAACTTAGTTACTCCGGAACTGTTGATTGAAATATTAAAGTATATGTATTATAAATCACCGGAGAATTATAAAATATTAAAGGAATCGTTTCCAATTGCCGGTGTTGATGGATCGCTTGAAAATAGAATGAAGAAAAATAAAGCATTTGAAAATGTCTACGCTAAAACAGGAACTCTCAGCGGTGTTAGCACTTTATCCGGTTATTTAATGAGTGCAAATAAGCACGATATAGCTTTTTCAATTTTTGTTCAAAATTATATTGGCAGTTCTCGGGTAGCAAGAGGTTACCAAGATAGAATTTGCAGATTCTTATCTGAATTAAATGTGAAGTAAATATGCAAAATTTTAAACAATTCGAAATTAGTTCTAACCCTTTCAACGTCGATTTATTAAGCGGATTATTATGGGAACTTGATATACTTGGAATAAATGAGAATGATAAGAGTTTAGTTATCTCAGTAAATTCAGAATCTGATGTTGATCTTAAGCGAGTTAGAGACTTAGTTAACACATTAGTAACGGAAAATTTAATTGAATCTTTTGAAGTTTCAGAATCATTATTAGAAGGTAAAAACTGGAATGAAGATTGGGAAAAGAAACTAAATATAATAAAGGTTACGGATAGAATTGTAATCAAACCAAGTTCCCGTAATTATGAAGCACGCAAAGGTGAAATTATTTTAATAATCGATCCCAAAATGTCATTTGGAACAGGTGAGCATCAAACTACTAAAATTGTGCTTCAGCTATTGGAAAAATATATTTATGTAAAAGATAAAGTGCTTGATGTTGGAAGTGGTACAGCTTTGTTAGGAATTGCGGCCTCAAAATTTGGTGCATCAAGAGTTGTTGCTGTTGATAATGATGAATGGTGTTATATAAACGGAAAAGAAAATGCAGAAAGGAATAACGTAGATAATATTGAGATTGTGTTGGGAACAATTGATGAGGTGGTTGAATCTGAGTTTGATCTTATTCTGGCAAATATCAATAGAAATGTTTTACTAGAGATTAGAGAAAGTTTATACAACAAATTAAAGCAAGGTGGGAAATTAATATTATCTGGTATTTTGGATACTGACCTTGACGAAATAAAAAGGCAGTTCACCTCATTAGGGTTAACTGCCTTAAAAATCCACCAAATTGATGAATGGATTGGTATTGTACTTATTAAAGTTTAAGCAGATAATTTTTCTAATAATCCTGATAACTGTTTTATTTCAGCATCAGATAATTTCTTTGAAAAATCATTCAAACTCTTAACATGTTCAGGATATATCTTTTCGAGCTTTTGTTTTCCTTTAGTTGTTAACTCAGCGTTAATAACTCTTCGATCTGATTTAGAGTGAACTCTTCTAACCAAATCTTCCTTCTCTAAGTTATCCATTACACATGTAATGTTGGCTCCGGTAACCATTAATTCATCACTGATTTTTTTCAATGGTATGGAACCCTTTTTCATTAGGACATCTAAAACTCCAAACTGTGGTGTTGTGAGTTTTTCAGATCCTAAATTTTTAGCATGTACTTTCTTTAACCTATCGTGAGCTTTTGCAACTAGGTTATAAAGTTCAAGCACTTGCTCTTCTTTTTTTACTTTGGCCACTTTTACCCCCTATCTTATTTGTGGATTGGTTTAGTTAATTTAAACTTTCGTTCTTGATAATCGGGAATAATTTTCTCAACTAAATTCCAAAATTTTTTTGAATGATTCATCTCTTGAAGATGACACAATTCATGAACAATTACGTAATCAATAACATCAGTACCAAAGTACATTAGTTTTATATTAAAAGTCAAATTTCGTTTAATAGAACAACTTCCCCAACGCGAGGTTAGGTTCTTAATTCTAACTAAGTTATATTCGAAGCCATAGATCTCTGAAAATTCTTTTACTTTTTGGGGAATGTAACTTAGGGCTCTTTCTTTTAGCCATTCATTAAATATTTCTTCATCAGAGATGCCTTTGAATTCTGAGGCTTCAGCAACCAATATATGATCGTTAAATATATAGTTAAATATTTTAATATTAGGATGATACTTTTTAACTAAATTAATATTTCTTCCTAAATAATAATACTTATTTTTTTGCAATTTAAAAAGATCAAACTTTTTCTCTATCCAGCTTATGTTATTACTAACAAATTCTTTAGCTGCAAAATATGGCGTGTAATAAGGAAGGGAAACCTTAACTGTTCCATTGTTATCAAGATGCATTTTCAAGTTACGCGAATTTTTACGTTTTATAAATTCACATTTTATTTTATAACCATTATTTTCAATAAAATGAACTTTCATGCAAATTTAATATTATGTTGAATGCTCCAAAAATTAGATTTATATTGCTTTACTAAATGATTTATTATAGAAAAAATTCACAGTGATTATAAATAAAACTTTAATAGAAGAAGATTTTAAGCAATTTTTAAATTTAACTAAAGATAATGTTAAAACAAATCAGTCTCTGCAATTAGCTAGCTTTGCTTTCGAAATTACTCCTGTTAGTATTGCTGACATAGTCGGATCCAATATTTTTGAAAAAGTAGATAGCTTTTATTGGAATATTGACGATAATATTGAATTTTATTCAGCCGATCCTCTTATTGTCATAAAAGAGTATGGTGAGGAACGACTTTCGAAGACAAGTATAAAAATTAATGAAATTGCCCAGAACCACATTTCAAATTTTGATAAAGCAGAAGCAGCAGATATACCATTATTTGTTGGAGGAATTAAGTTTGCTCCAAACCCTAAAAATGAACTATGGAAGGATTATAGCGATTCGGACTGGTTTGTACCAAAGATAATATTTTTCAAGAAGGGAATTTACTATTCAGCAATTTACAATTTCATATTTACCTCAAATTTAGAAAGTAATTTTAAGGATTTTACAGATTATTTAAGTCAGATTGAATTTATAGATACAGATAATAATTCTATAGATCATGGAATAACATTTAAAACACATACTCGTTCAAACTCATTTATTGAATGGAAAAACATTGTTGATGAGGCCTTATTAAAAATATCACATGGATTAATGTCAAAAGTTGTTTTATCTAGAGAGGTTTTTGCTGAACTAAACCAAAAACCCTTTCTTCCCCTAATTTTAAAAAAATTAAGTAAAAGGTATCCCAAATGTTATACATTTGCATATAAAAAAAGAGAATCAGTATTTATTGGTGCATCACCGGAAAAACTTGCGAAAATTTCTAATGGATGGATTGAAGTTGACGCTCTTGCCGGTTCTGCGCCAAGAGGCAGAACAGAAGGTGAAGATTTAGAGATGGAAAATTTTTTATTGCATAGCGAGAAAAATTTATTTGAGCAAAGAGCGGTGGTTAATTTTATTCATAATCTTCTAAATAAAATCTCTGACGAAATTATTTTTGCTGATAAACCCTTAATAAGAAAATTGCCTAACATACAGCATTTGTGGACCGTTATGCATGCAAAATTAAAAAAGGATGTTGAACTTTTTGATATTCTTATAAAACTTCATCCAACACCTGCAATTTGCGGTGATCCATGGAAAATAGCTAAAGATTTTATACTTCAGAAAGAGCCACACGATCGAGGTTTATATTCAGGAAATATTGGCTGGTTTAATTTTAGCGGTAGTGGTGAATTTGCTGTTGCAATTAGATCAGCTCTAATAAAAGAAAATAAATTATATGCATATGCGGGGTGCGGTATAGTTGAAGGTTCAGAAGCAAAGACTGAATTTGAGGAATCTGAAATTAAATTAAAACCTATCTTATCACTTTTTGACAATGAAAAAATCTATCAATCGTAATTACTTTTGGGCTGATTTATTTGTTAATCAACTTTGTGAATTTGGAATTAAACATATATGCATTTCTCCGGGTTCCAGGAATACTCCCTTAACTCTAGCCTTTGCTCAGAATAAAAAGTTCAAAAAATACATTCATGTAGATGAGAGATCATCCGGATTTTTTGCACTTGGGCTGGCACAATCCAATAAGTCTCCGGTGGTTCTTTTAACAACTTCTGGGACTGCAGTAGCAGAACTTTTCCCTTCTATAATTGAAGCAGAAATCCAACGCATACCACTCATTGTTTGTACTGCAGATAGACCTGAATATTTGAGAAATACCGGAGCTAATCAAACTATAAATCAAGAGAATATTTATTCAAATCACATTAAATATTTTGCAGATTTTGGATTACCAGAACTAAATGCAAATAAATTAAATTCTTTTATAAATAAAGTATGCAAAGGAATTACAATTGCGATAAATAAAAATCCAGGTCCGGTTCATTTTAATTTCCCTTTTAGGAAACCTTTAGAACCTGGCAGTTTTACAGATGAAATTTCATTTACTGTTTCGGATTTTTTACGATCTTCAGTTATACGTAAAATAAAATCGAAAGAAATAAAAAATCTATACTATAAAAAGCTTTCAAATTTATTTAATAAATCTCAAAGACCTTTAATTCATATGGGATGGGGTAACTTTGATAATGAGTTTTATAAAAATTTAATAACGTTTTCGAATAATAAAAAAATTCCAATTTTTGTTGATGGTACAAGTGAACTAAGATTTTATAATGATAGAAAAAATCTAATAATCACAAATCACTCAAATTTTATTAATGATATTGAGTTTTTGCCCGATATTATAATGCAATTTGGAAATACTCCAACTTCTCAGAAAATGCTTAGTTTTTTTGAAGAAATAAAAATTAAAAGGATTCTCATAAATCAGTATGGTGATATCAAAGACCCATCTTTGAATAAAGGCGAATTGATTAAAGTTGATCCCAAAACAATATTAGAGAAATTAGAGGATAATTTAAATATTGATTGTTCTGATTGGTCAAATTATATTATCGAATTGGAGAATTTATGTGAGAATCACAAAAATAAAATTATATCTAAATCACGATTTGGGCTTGAGCCACGAATTATTAATGAAACCTTAAATTTTATTCCAGACAAATCGAATATTATTATTTCTAATAGTATGCCCATCCGTGATTTTGATTCTTTTGCTTCAAAGAAAAAAAGTGGTTTCCAAATTTTCACCAATCGAGGAGCAAGCGGAATAGATGGGATTATTTCAACAGCTTCAGGCATCGGATCACAAAGTAAAAATAACACTTATCTAATTATAGGTGATTTAGCATTTTATCATAATATTAGTGCACTTTCAACTTTGAAGGAATTAAAGATTCCATTAAAAATCATTTTGATTAACAATAATGGCGGAGGAATCTTCAACTCACTTCCGGTTGTAAATGAAAAGAATTTTGAAAGATATTTTATCACTTCTCAAAATTTAGTTTTTAGTAAGATAGTCAAAGCATTCGGAGGCAATTATTACAATCCTAAATCATGGATTAGTTTTAATAATTATTTAATTAAATCAAAATATGACGCAGAATTTTCTGTTATTGAATTAAAAACAGATGCCAAGGAGTCGGTTGAATTAAGAAAGAAATATTGGGCAGAAGTTAATCATCAAATCAATTCCCACCATGTTAATTAAATATAAAGATATTTTGTTAAATGTTGTCTGCATTCCTAATGAACTTAAACAAAAAAATCCAATAATCTTTCTTCATGGTTTTACTGGTACGACAACTGACTGGAATTTCTTAAAGGATCAAGTCCCAGAAAATTTTTCACCCATATTTATAGATTTAATTGGACATGGAAAATCTGACTCTCCAAATAATGTAGAATATTACGAGGCTAAATTCCAGATTGAAATATTGAAATATATCCTAGAATATTTGGAACTTAAGGAAGTGGTTTTAGTTGGATATTCAATGGGTGGCAGACTGGCTTTATCATTTACAATAAAAAATCATGATTTTGTTCAGGCCTTAGTTTTAGAAAGTACATCATTCGGAATTGAGAATGAACAAGAGCGGAAAGAAAGAATCGAATCAGATGAGAAATTAGCGGAACAAATTAGCAATTCATCAGTAGAAGAATTTATAAATAATTGGACAAAAGCTCCTTTATTCAGTACTTTAAAAAATGCTGGGTATGAGCGATTTGAAACTATGAAAAATAGAAAAATTGAATCCAATAATTTAATCGGACTCAAAAATACATTACTTGGATTTAGTACAGGCAAAATGGAGAATTACTTTTTATATTTAGATAATCTTAAAGCTAAAACCATGCTAATTGCTGGTGAACTTGATGAAAAGTTTGTTAAGATTAACGCAAGAGCAAATTCACTCTTGCCAAATTCTGAATTGGTTATTGTAAAACAAAGCGGACATAATGTTCACTTCGAAAAACCGAAAGAATTTCTTAAATTTCTAAATAGATTTTTACTTAATTTGAAAGGGAACAAATGATTTTTGAATGGGAAAAAGTTAAAGATTATAAAGACATAATTTTTGAGAAAAAAGATGGGATTGCAAAAATTACTATAAACCGTCCTGAAAAAAGAAATGCATTCCGACCTGAAACAGTTTTGGAGATGTATGACGCATTTATTGATTGCAGAGAAGATCCATCAATTGGGGTTGTATTGCTTACCGGATATGGCCCTGCAAAAGATGGTAAATATGCTTTCTGTTCCGGCGGAGATCAATCAATAAGAGGCGATAAAGGCTATGTTGGAAAGGACGGTGTCCCCAGACTAAATGTTTTAGATTTGCAAAAATTAATCAGAAGTATTCCAAAGCCTGTAATTGCTCTTGTTGCCGGTTATGCAATTGGCGGAGGACATGTTCTGCACGTAGTATGTGATTTAACCATTGCAGCGGATAACGCAATATTTGGTCAAACTGGACCAAAAGTGGGAAGCTTTGATGGTGGATTTGGTTCTAGCTACTTGGCAAGAATTGTCGGTCAGAAAAAAGCCAGAGAAATTTGGTATTTATGCAGACAGTACAATGCTGAAGAAGCAGAAAAAATGGGCTTAGTTAATAAAGTTGTTCCGGTTGATAAACTTGAGGAAGAGGGTATTAATTGGGCAAAAGATATTTTAAATCATAGTCCACTTGCAATTCGTTTACTTAAATCTGCATTTAATGCTGAACTGGATGGACAAACTGGAATTCAAGAATTAGCTGGTAATGCAACATTACTTTACTATATGAGCGAAGAAGCGCAGGAAGGTAAAAAAGCTTACAACGAAAAAAGAAAACCAGATTTTTCAAAATTTCCAAGGGTACCGTAAAGTAAATTATGACTGATGCAATAAAAGCAATAAATAAATTTGATACGTGGATTTTAGCAAGTCGACCGAAAACTTTACTTGCTGCGGTTGTCCCTGTTTTAATTGGAACATCAATAGTTTCATTCGAAACTAAGGTAAACTTTTTAGCAGCTATAATTGCTGGTATTTGTGCCGTACTAATACAAATTGGAACAAACTTTGTTAATGACCTATACGATTTTTTATCAGGTGCAGATGGTGATTCTCGAAAAGGACCTACAAGAGCATTAGCTTCCGGACTTATTTCCGTTACTGAAATGAAAATCGCAATCATTTTTGTTTTTCTTGTCACATTTACTTTGGGACTTTATTTAGTTTACATCTCGACATGGATCACTTTACTCATTGGAATACTTTCTATTTTTGCGGGAATTGCATACACAGCGGGTCCATATCCGCTTGCTTATAATGGACTCGGTGATGTTTTCGTATTTTTATTTTTTGGAATTATTGGAACGGTAGGAACATACTACGTTCAAGTGGTTGATATTTCTACATTAGTTCTATGGGCATCAATTCCAGTCGGAGCATTGATTACAAATATTCTTGTTGTAAATAATTATCGAGATATTGAAGAAGATAGGGAAGTTGGAAAAAATACATTGGCTGTTAAAATGGGGAAGCAATTTACACGCTATCAATATCTGATATTTATGTTACTCTCCTATATAATTTTATTTGTGGTTTATTTTACATACAATCAAAGTTTATTTGTTTTTCTTCCGTTTCTAACTTTGCCGATTGCTATAAGATTGATTAGAATGATTTTTACCTTTAAGGGTGAAGAATTAAATAAAACTTTAGAACTGACAGCAAAGCTTTCTGCTTTTTATGGATTACTTTTTGCGGTCGGAATTTTATTATGAGATTTACTGACATTAAATATAAAAAATATACCTTTCCCCTAAACCCACCAATTAAAAATTCCTTTTCCACCATTCTACAAAAAGATTTCTTGATTTTAAGAGCTAAAGATAATTTAGGGAATTACCATTACGGTGAAGTATCTCCTTTAAAAGGATTCAGCGGAGAGAATATTGAAGAATGTGAGCAAAATTTAAGGGAACTTATTTCTCTAAAGATCTTTACAGATAAAATTGAAAATCTTAAACTTAATCTAAGAAGTTTAGTGAAATTTCCCTCACTGCTGTTTGGTTTGGAACAACTAGTATTAAGTGTTGAGCAAAACAAAGAAAGGAAGAATGAAATCTATGAGAAAAATATTAAACTCAATAGCTTAATTGGAATTAAGGATTTTGAAACCACAATAAGTGAGCTTACTAAATTGATAAAATTTGGTTATGACACAATAAAACTAAAAATTGGAAGAGATGATTTTGATGACGATTTAAAAGTAATAAATGCAGTGAATAACCAATTGCAAAGTTCAGTTAAATTAAGACTAGATAATAATGGAAGATGGGATTATAATGAAGCTCTGAGGAATATAGAAAAGTTAGATAAGTTCAATATTGAATTTATTGAGCAGCCGGTAATGAGGACAGAGGAACTTTTAAAGCTTGCAGAAGTGAGTAAAATAAATATTGCTGCTGATGAATCTTTGTCAAATTTTGGAGAAACTAAAAATATTCTTAAAAGTGGAAAGATTAAATACTTTGTATTAAAACCATCAATAAGGATTGGAATTTATGATGCCATTAATATTATTAATCTTGCAAATAAATCAGGTGTGAAAGTTATAATAAGTTCAGCCTTTGAGACAGTAATTGGAAAACTTACCCTACTTTATCTTGCCTCATTAACAAATCATAGTTTTGCTCATGGCTTAAGTACACAAAATCTCGGGGAAGATCTCTTTGAGACTATACAAAAGCTAAATTTTCCTCTTATTGAAATTTCAAAAGTATCCTTCTTTCCAAAATTTGAAGGAAATATTTTTTGATATCACTAACAAACAAAGATCATTGGCTAATTGATCGAGTAAAATTATCAGGTGAAGATAAGGCATTAATTTTTAATGATAAGGAAATAACATTTATAGAGTTACAAAAACTAAGTTTTCAAGCTGCAAATTACTTTAAAATATCTGGGATAAAAAAAAATAATCACATCGCCATTTTTTCAGAGAATAATTTAGAATTCATTATTTCTATTTTTGCATTATGGTTAATAGAGGCGGTTCCGATTCCTTTGAATATAAGATCAACCAATGATGAAATAAAAAGTTTTGTTGAAATTTCACATTCAAAATTTTTAATTAATATTTGCGGGATATTCTCTAATAGAACTATTCCTAACCTAGAGATAATAAATTTTAATTTGCAGAAAATTGAAAAACAGGAAAAACACTTTAAGCCATCTGTTTTTAATCCAACAAATATTGCTTTGATGCTGTTTACTTCCGGTTCAAGTGGAATCCCAAAGTGCGTCCCTTTGACATTTGATAATTTATATTACAGTGGAAAGTCAGCAGATGAGTTTATAAAACATAGAAAGCAAGATTTGTGGCTTGCCTCACTGCCTTTTTATCACATTGGAGGTTTTTCAATAATTACTAGAACATTATTGAGCGGCTGCAGTTTAGTTATTCCAAAATCGATAAAGATTAATAATATAAAAGATGTTATTGAAAAATATTCTCCTTCATTACTTTCATTGGTTCCAGTAATGTTGAAGAAATTAATGGAAGAAGATATTAGGCCTTGGCAGAAATTAAAGATTATGTTTTTAGGTGGTGGACCAACTCCTCAACAATTGATTAACGAAGCAATTAAAAATATGTTTCCTGTTGCTTTAGTTTACGGTTCAACTGAAACTTCTTCTATGGTTACTTTTTGTTCTTTTGAAAATTTAATTCATAATGGAATATCAGCCGGAAAACCTTTTAATGATGTCGATGTGAAAATTATTATTAATAAGGAGCTAGCCAATAAAGAAAAATCTATTGGTCGGATATCTGTAAAGTCTAAATCGGTAGCCAAGGCATATTTTAATTCTAAATTGAATGAAAATAAAGAAAACTTGAATAATGGTAAGTTCATTACAAACGACCTTGGTTATTTTGATAAAAATGGAAACCTAAATATTATTGGGAGAAGAGATGAAATAATAATTTCGGGAGGGGAAAATATTTCTCTGCTAGAAATAAAAAATCTCTTAAATACAAAATTTTTTAATAATGATTTTGAAATATTGGGAGTGCAAGATAAGAAGTGGGATCAAAGCTATATAGTGATCGTTGAGAAAACAGATCGAGAGATCGAAAAAGAAATTAGTTTATTTCTCCAAACAAAATTAGCTTCTTATAAATTACCACAGAATATATACAGTATTGAAAAAATTCCCAGAAATGAAATGGGAAAAGTTCAAAAAGAAAAACTAAAAAAACTTATTGATGTTGATTTTCTCTGAGCTTTTCTAAAAGATCATTTGGGATTTTAGTTTTTTCAAAATTCTGCTTTTTAACTACAACATGTTTAGTTAGAACTTCAGAGGCAGTTTTATTTTTATTGATCAATTTATAAACTAATTCGAATGAAGTTTTTCCTATTTCTCCGACCCTAACTTCGCACAAAAGCTCATCCCCAAATTTTACCGGCGATAAATAATCGGCATTTGAATGAACTATTGGCAATATATAATCAGCATCTAAAAAATAGTTTCTTTCAAGATTTAAGCTCTCGAAAAACCTTTCATAAGCAATATGTGCAATCTTAAAGAATTCGGCAAAGAATAATATTCCACCTGGATCTGTTTCGCAAAAAGCTATTTTATATTTGGTCGTAAACAAAATAACCTCGTTATTCTCTATTTAGTAAATTGATATTTAAGTATATTGAGCCCTCAAATTAGTATTATTTTTTTAAATCATCCAAAGTAAATTTATGGATTTTATTTTTATTACAATTGGAATTTTAGTATTTGCTTTTATTTTGTTTCAAATATTAGTTTTTATTAAATCGAAAAAAAACGTTGGCAATCCAATTCCTTTTGATAAGATAGAAACTGAATTTATTCAAGAAATAAAAGATAAAGAGGGACTGATCTATTTCTATTCCCCTACTTGTGGAAATTGCAAAGTTCAATTACCGATTATTGAAAAAGTTAAAAATAAAATCAATAATCTATTATCGATTGATACATCGAAACACATGAAGACTGCCAAGGCATTTAATGTTATGGCTATTCCATCGATACTATTTTTTAAAGGGAACAAAATAGCAGGTTACTATGTCGGAGTAAAGAATGAAAAATTTATTTTGGAAAAGCTTAATAATATATAATTATCCCCCAACTAAATGAAGTAATCTTAATACAATACCCTCAAAATCTATGTTTAAAAATTTCTTTATCATATTATTCTTATTCGTAACTATTTCTGCGTTATCACAGAAAGTTGAAATTAAAAAAACATATTATTCAAATGGCAATCTGGAATCTGAAGGAGAATACTTGAATGATCAGAAGCATGGTAAGTACAAAGAGTATTATCAAAGTGGTCAGCTATGGAAAGAATGGAATTTTTTGTTTGGTAAAGAGCAAGGGGTTTCATATTGGTACTTTGATGACGGAACCATAAGTATGATTTGGAACTATGTTAATGGTATGTTGGAAGGTGAAGCACAATGGTTTTATGAAAGCGGAGAACTTTGGTCGACTCCAAATTATGTAAATAATGTTCAGCAAGGATTTACAACAACATATTATAAAAACGGAGCTGTACAAGGAATTTGGAATTATGAAAACGGTAAACTTAACGGTACATCCAAGATTTTTTTTGAAAGTGGGAAAATTGAAGTAGAAAAAAATTATATTGATGGAAAACTTGAAGGTATAAGTAGGGTTTATAATGAATATGGAGGAGTAGCGCTTGAAGCAAATTACGAAAATGATAAACTGGAAGGGAAATCGTACTTTTATTATCCCGATAATTCACTGAAAGTTGCTGACACATATATTCGGGGTCAAATTGTAAAACGTATTAGATATGATATTGCCGGAAATTTTGAAAAGGAGGAAGAAGAATTTACTGAATATTATGGCGATGGTTCAATTAAATCTGAATTAAAGTTTAAAGAGGGTAAAATTAACGGAATAAATAAGTATTATTATCCTGGCGGATTCATTAAAGCCATTCTTAATTACAACAGCGAGAAACTTGATTCACTTTGTACATATTTTTATGAAAATGGGATTGTCAGTAAAAAAATAAATTATATACAAGGTGTAAAATTTGGAGAAACTTTTGAGTATGATTCTCTTGGAAATTTAAAATCAAAAATGAATTATCTGCAAGATGATCTGAATGGAGAATCTTCAACCTATTTTGAAAACGGTAAAATTGAAAGTTCTTCTAAATATCTTTATGGTAAAAAAGAAGGGAAGGAAGTATTTTATCATCCTAATGGGAACATAAAGCTAGAGACTTATTATAAGAATGGATTAAAGGATGGTGTTGAATCGGGATATTATCCTGATGGTAAGATTGCCAGTTTTGGTATTTATGCCAAAGGAGAAAAAAATGGGAAATTTTACGAATACTTCGAAAATGGATTAATTAAAACTGAAAAAGAATTTTCGAATAATGAATTAATTTCAGAAATAAGTTATAACAAAGACGGGACAAAAACTTCTAATCCATCTTAAGTTCTACAGACTCCTCATCAAGTAAAACTTTAAATTTATTATTAACTCTTTTTATATCAATTTTTTTAGTACTTCTTTCAGAGGAAAATAAAACTTTTTCATTCCCAATATCATCTTTCTGAATTATTTGAATGTTATCATAAACCCACTCATTACCTATTAAAGTGGGTACCTTAGACTTAATGAATAGTACTTTATTTTTGGCAATTTCACCTGCAATAAATATTTCATTATCAATTGCTTTATCTAACCAAATAATTTTTTGCCCAGACAGTTTATATGCGAATACAGTTTTATTTGTAAAACCAAAAAACAGACTATCATTTTCACTAAACAAACCAGTCTCAAATTGATCGGAAATTTTGATTTCTGAATTATTTTCAATATTTAAAATAATTATCTCACTTTCGAGTTTATCATTTATCCAATTAAATACTGAGTAAGCAACAAATTCCGCACTTTTATTTACTGCCAGTCCTTTCAACAAGCCATCTTTTATATCTTCTGAAAAGTTAATATTTCCATTGTTGTTTAATATATAAAGTTTGTTTTTTTGTGATTCTGATACAAGCAGTGCAAATCCGGAGTCAAAGATATCAACTAGGATTCTTTGTTCATTGTAAGGTGGTAGATTGTAAAATTCGTTCTTTGAAACAACCAATCCTTTCTTATTATATATTTCAATTATACCTTCAAGTGAATGAACAAGAAGAAAGATTACTGTTTGATAAAACTTCCATTTGCGGGATTGATTGATGCGGAATTAATGTTTTTTCAAATACATACAATTCTTTTCCTGCATCATTAACACTTATATTAAGTGATCTTTGCTCATCATAATTACCGTTAATTCTAGTAGTAATTTCTAAACCTTTTTGACCAAATAATGAAAATTGAACCAATGCGGAAGCAAAAAATATTTGCAATAATTTTGTATACATAATTGTTATTTGACCAATGTCATTTTTTTAGTTTGAATAAAATTATTTGTACTAAACTGATAATAATAAACTCCGCTTGAAAGTTGCGAAGCATCGAAAGTAACCTTGTAATTACCTGGCTTCTGTTCTTGGTTAACAATTGTGGCAATTTTACGACCAAGTATATCATAAACTATCAAATTCACATTTGTCTTTTCTCGTATTGCATCAAAGGGAATAGTATATTTTATTGTTGTAACTGGATTAAACGGATTTGGATAATTCTGAAATAATTCAAAATTATTATTAATTATTTGTTCATTCTTTTCAACATTGACAATGTAAAATCCAAGATACGTCTGTATTTTTTCCATCAACTCTTCACGCTTATCTTGTCTACCAATAGTTTCAAATGGAAACGAGAGGTAAACAAAACTTCCTATATTCGCGCTGTCGCCAAATGTTCCGGTATAAGCTATGCCTCCTTTTCTAAAAGTACTGTCTCTCTCAAAAGTATAATTTAATATAGGAATAGCACCGTTTATCGGTTCAATATCATCCGGTGAGTCTACAGAATAAGTATCTCCAAAATGAATATTTAATCCTTCAAAAATGGTTTTTTCATCTCCGTTTACTTCAAAAATTATTTCCAAACCGTTATGAACCAAATTTGCCATTAAATATTCATGGTAAAATAATTGGTCAGTAAAATCATTGAAACTGTGTTTTGTATCTAAATCTTGACCTATATCTTCACCCGAAATAAATAATTTTCCACCGCTTTCAAGATAGCGTGCTAATTTGCCTTGCTCATTCCCAATTAATGTGTTCTCCTCAATTGACTCATCACCTAGAAACCAAATAACCATATCGTAGTCTTTGAGATTTACTTCTTCATTAATTACGGCCTCATTTGAGGAAGATGAAATATTAAAATACCAAAGCGCTTGGGAATAAATAAGATTAAAACTGTGATTAGGTTCAGGCCAGCTTCCGTTTCCGCCATACCTATCGAAGCCATCTACAATTAATAATCTTCGTACATTTATATTATGAAAAACAGTCGAATATGTATCACTCTTATCAGATTCATTGCCATTAGAATCAACTGCAGTAATATAATATTGTAAACTCTTTCCATTTGTTGGTTGTAAAAACTCATATGTACTTTCAAAAGTTATTTGATCAGTAGAAGCATTTAACATTGTTTCATCAGCGGCAAGCCTCCAGCTATCATCATACAAATTTGAATAATAAATTCTGTAACCTGCCAATCTATTTAGACTGTAAGCTGACCAGCTAAATTTAATCGAATCATTTTTAAGAATAACAGTATTAAGTTCTGGAGGAAGTTTTACAACACTAAATAGGAAACCTTTTAGACGTTTTATTTTCCCTTGTATCTTCAGAAAAAATTTCCAGCAAATAGTTCCCGGCATCTAAAAGATCTGTATCTAAATAATTATTTCCAACGCTTAAGGTCTGGTTAATTTTAGCTTCACCGCTTCCGTTAGTTAACCAATAAACTGGGCTAGATAAAGTTGCTACATTTTTAATAAAAACATTATGAACATCACTATTGTTTGGCATAAAATAAAATCGATATTTTGCCCCACCATTCTCAGGTTCATAAATAGTTGTATTTCCATCTTCAGAAAGAACTCTATAACCTAAAATGTAAGTACCATTATTTTGCTGAGATGAATAAGTTCCATTTTTTTCTCGCACTTCAATTTTAATATCAACCTTGCCTTTAACCTGATCGCTAGGAATATCAATTGAGGAATTATCTTTATAAAATCTTAAACTTGAGCTAATAATTTCTGGAGCTTGATTATCATTGTAAGGAGTTAAACCGCCTTCGGGTCTAACCGGATTCATTGCAGTACCATAACTACTTGAAGATGCATCCATTTGCTGATATTCTATAAGATGGACATGAGCTGCGCCGACATATATAGTCCCAATTACAGTTTGTCCTGCAATTACATTTTGACCAATTGATAGTGAAGGGTTTGGCACGACATGGTAGTAAGTTAAGTGTTTCTTTTTATCACCAATAATTGTTTTAACATTAATGTATGAGTCATACCCATTATTGGAAAAATATTGAACAACTCCATCCATAGAAGGATAAACAGGGTTACCGTCTGGTTCTCCAATATCAACTGCATTATGAAAATGATCTGAACTTCCGGTATTTCTAAATTCTCCAAAAGTAGCAGTTAAACCCCTACTTGAATTAAAGTTGGGAGTTGGCCAAGCATAACGAGTAGTGTCGTTTTGAGCAATGATAAAACTAAAAACAGTAATTGTATAAATAAGATTTTCTTAATCATAAAAAGAATTTTTATTAAATAGTAATAATTAAGTGGGAAAATATATAAAATATTTTTGGAATGAAACTCAGTTAAATATCACAGAGAAAACAGAGCCTTTTTCTTTTTCACTTTTTACTTTTATTTCTGCACTATTTAGGTCTGCATAATTTTTTACTAATGATAGTCCAAGTCCGATGCCTTCATAAGAGCGTGTATAGCCTTGTTCCTCTTGTGAGAATGGTTCAAACAATTTGGGTATATACTCCGAGGATATTCCAATACCTGTATCTTCAATATCAACTTGAATTTTACCCATTTCATTTAAGAATGTTCTAATCTTTATTCTTCCTTGGTTAGTATATTTTACTGCATTTTCGATTAAATTTGAAAACAACTGATTAACAGAATATAGATCACAAACTATTTTGAATTGGTTCTCGTTTTTCTCAATATCAATGTCTATTCCTTTCTTATTGGCTACATTCTTAAATCCTTCGACAATTGGTCTTAAAACGTCATCCTCAAGTTCAACTTCTTCTAGTTTAATTTTATATTGATTATTTTGCGATTTTGAGACGTTCAGAATTAAATCGATAGTCCTGGTTAAACGGTTGCCGCCACTTTCAATATATTTGAATGTTTCATTAAGTTCAGGAGTTAATTGTCCATTAAGTTCTTTTTTTATAAGAGATGAAAAGCTAAGTATAGAATTTAATGGAGTTCGAATCTCATGTGAAATTTGTGCGAGGAATTCAGATTTAATTTTTACTGCTTCCTCGGCTTTCATTCTGGCATATACTAGTTTATCTTCATAATTCTTTCTCTCAATTACATGTGCTATTTGACCAGCAACTAGTTCTAATATTTCCTTCTCTTCGTTTGAGAAATTAACTTCATCATATGATCGGATTAATAATGAGCCTAAAATTTCACTCTGAGAAGCAAGAGGTATTCCTAAAATTGATTTTGGAATGATTTCATATGGTTTCAGTTCTTCATTTTCAAGTAAAGCATTTATTTTATCTGCATCTAAAACTACTGTTCTTTTTGATTGTGAAACTAGATTATGTTCAGCTTCAAGCGTTTCATTTTTATCTTTTACCTTCTCATTTACAACATATGGGAAAGCGAACTGATTTGTTATAGTGCTTTTTACACAAACCGCAAAATTTTTAATTGGCAATAATTCGCATAATGAATTATGAATTGAAGCGTATAAATCATCGCTCGGTACAGTTAAGTTTGTCAAGTTAGAAATTTTTAGCAGAACAGATTGTATTAACTCATTTCTTAATCTACTTGTAATATCTATTGCAGTAGTTATTCTAAGTCTATTACCTTGCTCATCATTTATTCTTAAGTTAGTTGTCTGGACATAAAAAAACGTGCCGTTTTTGTGCTTTACCTTTTCATCAGCCTTAAGAATACTGGTGCCGTTAAATACTTTCTTATGATTTTTTTCAACAACAGGTATTGAATCATCCGTAATAATAGTTGTATAATCTTTACCTATGAGTTCGTTTTTTTCATAGCCGAACATTTCAGCATATAGATTATTCAATTCAACAAATTTACCGTTATAATCAACGATGCAAATTCCATTTTTTGCATCATCAAAAATTGACTTAAATAAGTTGAAATATTCCCCCTTGTATGAATCAATCATATGATTTTCAGCTATATTATTTTTGCAGAGTTATTCTTTCAATTTTGTACAGTTTTCTAATAAATTATCGATATTAAAAATTAGATTTTGAGTTAGTTTGCTAATAAATCTAGATTGATTATATTAATTTTTAAATATCTCAACATACTCCATATTTTAAGAAAGGCTATTAATCTTGTTAATGATAGAGATCTTACCTAACAAATGTGATTTCTGCGGTTGTTGTGTGGGCGTTTGTCCCGAAGATGCAATTGAATTAAAAGAAGCTGAAATTGGAATTTATGAGGAACTTTGTACAAATTGTTCTAAATGTATATGGTCTTGTCCGCTTGAAGTAATAAAGTTCAATAGAGACGGTGTGAAAGGATTACCTTATGAAAAGTGAATATGATATAATTATTGTAGGGGGAGGACCAGCTGGATCAATTGCTGCTAAATTTGCCTCAGAACAGGGTGTATCCGTCCTAATGCTGGAAAAAGATAGAGATATTGGCTATCCCGTTAGATGCGGTGAGGCAGTAAGTATGGAAGGGCTGGAAGAATTTATTAAACCTGATCCTAAATGGATTGCAACTGAAATCACAAAATTTAGTTTTATTGCACCGGATAAGACACAAATTGATGTTCCGTTTGAAGGGAAAGGATGCATTCTAGAACGCAAAATTTTTGATTATGAGTTAGCTAATATTGCTGCTAAAACCGGGACAGATATTTTAACAAGAGCTTATGTGAACGGACTCTTATTTGATGGTGAAAAAGTATCCGGTGTCAAATATGAATATAGGGGAGAGCAAAAAGAAATTAAATCAAAATTAGTAATTGCCGCCGATGGTGTTGAATCTCGTGTTGGAAGATGGGCGGGATTAAAAACACATTCTGATTTTAGAGATATGGAAAGCGGAATACAAGTGACCGCTTCCGGAATTGAAATTGATGAAAATACTTGTTATTTCTACTGGGGAAATGTCTATGCCCCCCAAGGTTATCTGTGGGTTTTCCCTAAAGGAGACAGTGTAGCCAATATTGGTTTGGCAATAACGGGTGATATTGGTAAAAAAAGGTCTGCGCTCTCATTCTTGAATGAATTTATGGAAACTCATTATCCGAATGCATCAATTTTAACACAAGTTGCAGGCGGAATTCCTTTTACTCCCACGCTAGATAAAATTGTTGGACCGAGCATAATGTTGGTCGGAGATGCAGCGCGACAAATAAATCCACTTTCAGGTGGTGGAATAATAAGCGGAATGATTGGTGGAAGTATTGCCGGCAAGGTTGCAGGTGAAGCTATTATAAAAAATGATTTGAATTTAATCTCAGGATATCACACTAAATGGCATAACCGACTTGGCAAACGTCACGAAATGTTTAACCGAATTAAAAATGGGATTTATAATTTAACTGATGATAAATATAACAGTATTGCCCACTCGCTAAAAAAACTGCCACCGGAAAAAAGAACTTTGGGGAATGTTGCTAAAACTGCAGTTATAAATAAACCATCTCTACTTATCGATGTTGCAAAAACATTTTTTTAATCGCAAGGATATAATAAAATTTAAAGAGAAGTAGTTATCTCTTAACCTTTCTTCCTTTCCATTGATAATTACCAAATATTCCTGTAATACCGGAAATTAATATATATGGGATGTGAACTAATTCAGCCAGAAGAAATAGTTTTAAACTTGTTTTGGCAAATAGACTGTTTCTGTCAAAGTTCACAATTCTATATTCAATAACGAATTTCAAGGTTAAACTTAATACAAATGTAAACAAGAATAATTGATTGAAAAATAAACCTAAAAAAAATTGTACAGGTAAAGATAAATAGAACAAAAAAATTACTGTTAGCTTTAATACAATACCGTAATCTCTATAATGAAAACCTTTGCTTGCCCACCGTTTCCTCTGCTGATAAAAATCAGAGATAGATATATTAGCATTGGTAAATGATTTTGCTCCCTTATTAAAACAAAATTTTATTTTATAATCGGTCTTTCTGGAAATTTTCTGCATTAAAAATTCATCATCACCAGAAGATAAATTTAGATTATCCTCATAACCGCCGACATTATTAAATACACTTTTTCTAAATCCCAAATTTGCCGCATTACAAATTATCGGCTTGTTGATTCCAATTAGACCAGCTCCAACTAATATTAAGCTCGAAAATTCCAATTTTTGTAAATCCTGAAAAATAGTTCCATTTGATTCAAATTCAACAGGACCAGAAACAAATGCAGTTTGCTTGTCAAAATAGTTAGTTAATATTTTTAGCCAACTTTCATTGTGATAACAATCGGCATCTGTAGTTACAATTATTTCGCCATTCGCTTTTTCAATTGCATATTTAAGTGCTTGTTTTTTATGTCCCCGTTCTTCAGTACTGAAAGGGGATTTTAGCAAAATAAAATTTTCCGGTTTATCTGCTTTTGTTAAAATTTCAAATGAGTTATCATCTGAATTATCGTCAATATAAATTACTTCAAATCTTGCTTTCAGTAGTGATTGATTTAATAAACTATTCAGACTTTGTAGAATATTTTCACTTTCATTTCTGAAGGGAATAATAACTGAGATGAATTCATTATTATTAATAATATTTGGTTTGTCAGATACTTTTTTCAATCCGCGATGTATCTCAAATAAAAAGAAAATATAATAGAATAGAAGAAAAGAAAAAAGTATAACAAGAATGGTCATTTAAATTCTCAAGACAGATTTTAGCATTTATTTCAAGAGTATAAGTTTTTCAACGATAAAATAATTATCAGCTTCAAGAATACAAAAGTAAATTCCCGATGATTGATGATCGGCATTCCAATTTAATTTATAACTACCCTTTGATTGAAATTTATTTACAAGAGTTGCAACATTTTCTCCCAAGGAATTATAAATTTTCAATTTGTTCTGAGATGCTGAATTTGTGGTGTATGTTATTACTGCCTCAATATTAAAAGGATTTGGATAGACATTTAATGACAATACGTCAGGCAATTGGTTTATATTTTTTACATTACTAATATTGGAGCTGCCATAAGCGGCAACAGAATAAATTTGAGGGTTTCCTCTTTTGTGAATTTTAAGAAAATTCTTTCCATCAGATAAATTTTCTGTTAGAACTACTGTATTTGGTATGTCCTTCAAATTATTACCATCAATTGAGTTTTCGCCTTCCCAGCCGAAGTCAGTATCGTTTATTTCAAAACGTAATGCATCACCTGTATTACCTGTGCCTGAAATTAGTATTGTAGCGAAATTTGAATTATGCGAATCAAATTCAATTGTTTCCCAAAGTCCATCTTCACCATCTAAAGTTCTATTGTAATTATTTGAAAAAAGTGTTTTTCCTTCGGCTGAATTAAGAATAATTACATCCCTTAGAAATGGAGTAATATCTGTGTGAATTTGAAGATTATTCTCTCCCAAATTCATTTGACTTGTAAATACTATAGATTTGCCTTTCCCATTAAGTTCTGATCCATTTAATGAATTTTCTGAATTCCACCCAAAGTCAAAATTATTCAAGACAATTTTAATATCGTCATCTTCAAATGAATTGCCGTAATATTCAGCAGAACCCGTTACAAATATTAATGCTTCGCTAGTGTTGTTTATATCAAAATTATAGTATTTATAAGAAGTTTCTCTCTCTCCATTTGGAAATGTAGTTGGGGCTATCCCAAACAATAATGTCTCCTGACAATTCTCTTTCAATACCGGGCCCATCTAATCCTGTAATTTCTACAAAATCTACCAACATTTCTGAATAGTCAGAAATATTGTTAGTAAAATTAGTCGGGTTATTTATTGGTATTACTCTGTTATCAATCCAAATATCCATTCTCATTTTCTCATCAGGTAAATCTTCAAATGACTGAAATAAAAATTGATCATCAACATAGAATGAGACATTTTCTTCGCTCCAGACAATTTTATAAGTATGCCATTCAGTTTCATCAACAATATTTTGTAAATTAAAAATTTTACGGTTCGACAAAATATTTCCATCGACACCAAAGAAAAACCAATTGTATTGATCACCTATTAAATTGCTACCTTGCTGCATTACCCAAGCAACATCAAAATCAAGTATTATTGAGGAATCAAGATCGCCATCCCAAAAACCCCACCCTCTAGAACCTGTGTGAATTTCCGAACATTTAAGTCTTACTCTAACTTGGGTGCCTGGTGAATAAGGCTCAGTTGGATCATAAATTTCTGTATTGCAATAAAATGAATCTACTGCGTTTACCAATTTCAGTTGAAGCATACCGTCTATTACAACTGGCTGCTCTTGATTACCATCTGAACGCCAATACCAGTAATCATTTCTAGTGCCAAAATCATCTTGCAACAACACTTGAGAACTTATTTGTATTGAACTCAAAATTATAATGTAGATACAATATTTTTTTATTTTAGTACAATATTTCATTGCATTATAATTGATTAATAAGTTTTAATTTAAGCCATTAGCAAGTTTTATCATGTGTTTTTTAACACAATTTAGATAAGAAAGGTAATTGCTTCATAAGAATTTCTCCTAAAATTTAACGATATTTTAGGTTGTAAATTCAATTTATTGTTCTGCAATATATAAAAACCCTTATTCTTTATTTTAATAATTTATTTTAGTTCAATTTGGCGCAAATATTTAACATAAAATTAGAACATTTACAAAATGTATTTCAGTATCTTGATGCAGCAATTGTTGTTGTAGACAGCAATGAAAAAGTTATTGCTTGGAACCAGGGTGCTGAGAAAATTTTTGGCTATTCACATGATGAGATAATTGGTCAAAGCACTTCGTTACTATTACCCGATGAAGATCGATATCCAAAACAGTTACAGAAAATAATTAAAGAAGTAAAAGAAATGGGCTTTGCTAAGTTAATTGAAACAGAAAGAATGACCAAAGATAAAAGACTAATTCCGGTTCAGCTTAATGTAACAAAACTGCCTGGTGAGAATAATGAGTACTTAGGAAGAACCGTTGTAATTTCCGATGCATCAGAAGTAAGAAAACTTCAACAACAGGTAGATCAATCGGAAAAGCTCGCAGTAATTGGTCAATTAGCAGCTGGTGTTGCACATGAAATTGGAAATCCTCTTGCATCAATCTCGTCGATTGTTCAGATCTTGCAGAGAAAGACAAACAACCAATTTATGAGCGATCAGCTTATTAACGTTAGAGATAATATAAATAGAATTTCTAAAATTGTAAGAGAGTTAGTTGATTTATCTAGACCGCCAAGTCACGATTCCATATTTACTCAAATAAACGAAGTAATTAAAACAGCGGTCGGAATTGTTAAGTATGACAAACGTGTAAAAAAAGTCGAGTTTAAAACTAATCTCGATCCCAATTTACCAATCATAGAAGTTGTACCTGATCAGATAATCCAAGTCTTTATTAACATTTTAATAAATTCACTTGATGCTATTCAAGGTGAAGGAATAGTTAAAGTTAATTCAACATTTGACGAAAAAAATATTTACGTTAACATTTCTGATAATGGAACTGGAATTGAAGAGGAAATAACAAAAAAAATATTTGATCCTTTTTTTACAACAAAACAAGTCGGGAAGGGAACAGGTTTGGGTCTTTCAGTAAGTTATGGTATTATTAAAAAATTTAACGGTGAAATTAAAGTTAAAAGCAATTTAGGTGAAGGGAGTGAATTTACTATCCAGATTCCGCACCTTTATGAAATTGAAAGGGAAAATAATGGAAATTAAAATATTAATTGCTGATGATGAAAAGGGAATTAGAGATTCGTTACAGATGATATTAAGCGAAGAGGGTTACTCGACTATCGCCGTATCAAATGGTGAAGAAGCACTGAAGTTAATTGATAATGAAGAATTTAATCTTGTTATAAGCGATATTAAAATGCCAGGAATAGATGGCATGGAACTGTTAGAAAAATGCTCTAAAATTGCTCCGGACACCTACTTTATTATCATGACAGCTTATGCTTCTGTGGAGACCGCAATTGCGGCTTTAAGGAACGGAGCTTACGATTATTTACTGAAGCCGGTTGAATTTGATGATTTATTAATTAGAGTAAAACGCTTATTGGACTATAAAAAATTAACTGATGAGAATAAATTTTTACGCCAAAAAATTTCAAGCACTGCAGACTTTGAAAATATTATTGGTAAAAGTGAGCCGATGAAAAAAGTCTTTAAAGTTATTTCACAAGTTGCGCCTACAAATAGTAATATTTTTATATCGGGTAAAAGCGGCACCGGAAAAGAGTTGGTTGCAAAGGCGATACATTATAATAGTCTGAGAAAAGGCAAAATATTTTTACCTATTAATTGTGGAGCAATTTCAGAAAATTTAATTGAGAGTGAATTATTCGGGCACAGAAAAGGTTCATTTACAGGTGCAGTAAGTGACAAAGACGGTTTATTTAAAGTTGCTGATGGCGGAACATTATTTTTAGATGAAATAGGTGACTTACCACTAAATCTGCAAGTTAAATTATTAAGAGCAATTGAGGATAAAGAGTTTATGCCGGTTGGAGCTGTAAAATCAGTTAAAACCGATGTACGTATTATTGCAGCTACAAACCAAGATATTTATGAAAAGACTAAAGCAGGCGAATTTAGAGAAGACCTTTATTATAGGCTAAATGTGGTCGAGATAAAACTTCCTTCTTTAAATGAGCGAAGAGAAGACATTCCCTTACTTGTTAATCACTTTGTTACAAAATACTGCAACGAAATGGCCAAACCGGTTTTAGGTGTTAATAATGAATCTATGAAAAAATTAATTAACTATGATTGGCGCGGTGGAGTTAGAGAGCTTGAGAATATAATTGAACGGGCAATTATTTTTTCATCGGGTGATTTGATAGAAATAACAGATCTTTCAGATAATATTAATACATCAGTGAATTTAAATAATGTACCTGAAAACCTAAAGGAAGCAACTATGAATTTTGAGAAAGAACATATTAAGAGAATTATAAAAAAATACGATAATAATAAAGAAGAAGCAGCAAAAGTTTTAGATATTGGTCTCTCCTCACTTTATAGAAAAATGGAATTGATGGGGATTCCAACTAGACCAACAAAAGAATAATTCTATATAAAGTTGTATAGAGTCAATTGACATTCAATTTTTTGTGAAATGTTTTTAGAATGAGTAATAATAATTCAAATCAAAATATAAACGACATATTACAGAATCAAAATAATTACTTTGTAATTCAATGGAACAATAACGATCGGTTTGATTGCCCAACGGATTTTGAAGAACTACTTGGTTATAATAAAAATGAAATTGCAAAACTTCCGTATAGGCACCATTCTCTTCTTTCAGATGATCAAGGTGAGATTTTACATAACTCTTTAAATCAAAGTAAAAATAAATATTTTGATATTGAGCTTATATCAAAAGATGGAAAGCATTTTTGGTTTAGAGAATTTATTACAGTCTCAAAATCTAAAACTGGCGAAAATTTTGAAAGTATTCTTTTTAATATCACAGAATTCAAGGATGAAGAGCTAAGGCTCAATGGATCAATTGAAGATAAAATTGAATTAAATAATTCAAAAGATAAACTTATTTCGATTATATCGCATGACCTTCGTGCCCCATTTAGCAGCTTACTAGGTTTTTCAGAAATATTACTAAATGAACCTAATTTACCTGAAACCGAAAGACAAGAATATCTACAATATATTTATGATGCCTCAAAAATACAATTACAGATGGTAAATCATTTATTAGATTGGACACGACTTCAAACCGGAACAATAAAATTTGATCCACAGAGACTGGACATTAAGGATGTAATAGATAATTCCGTTTCTGTTCTAACCGGTTCAATTATTAGAAAAGATATTGAAATAAAAGTAAAGGGTAAAAACGGGATTTTTGTAAATGCCGATGAAAGACTAATAAGTCAAGCCATCACAAACCTCTTAAGTAATGCAGTCAAATTTACACCTTCAGGGAAAAAAATTACTGTGACAATCGATTTATTTAAGAATGATCTGGTTGAAGTTGTAATAGCAGATGAAGGTATTGGTATTGAAGAAGAGCATCAAGAGAAATTGTTTAGAATTGATTCGAAGTTTTCTAAAACGGGAACAGCTGGGGAGAAGGGAAGTGGTTTTGGTTTACCTTTAGTTAAAGAAATTGTCGAAAAACATTTAGGCAATATTTGGTTTTATTCAGAACTAAATAAGGGGAGTGAGTTTCATTTTACATTGCCAAAATCTGAAGATACAATTTTAATTCTGGAAGAACATGAAGAATTAAGGGAAAGCTACTCATCTTTAGTTGGAGAAAAATTTAACAATTATCAGATATTATTTTGCAAGAACGGATTTGAAGCTCTTAATTCAATTTTAGAAAAAACACCGTCAATTCTTATTACCTATCATAAAATGCCTTTAATGAATGGGCTACAATTAGTTTCTTCTTTGCGTAAAAAAGATATTCACAACAAAGTTTCTGTCATAGTTTTAGGCGATGAAATTCCTGAGAAGGATAAAAAAGAGTATAAAAACTTAAAAGTAAAAACTTATTTACCTATTAACTCTTCTGAAGAAAATTTATCTGCTGCTTTAGAAGAAATAATTTTTAGCTAACCTTAGTTTATTTTTTCATACTACCTTAAAAAGTTAGTTCATTATTCTTTATTTTTGCAACAGGACTAAAAAAATCGAAAGGAAATAGACTTGGAAAATCCGGATTTTTCTACGGAAAAAAAATGGTACGCATTATATACAAAACCAAAACATGAATTTAAAGCCGAGGCTCAGCTTTCTGCTGTTGGAGTGGAATATTTTCTACCAAGTGTAATAAGAATTAAGCAATGGAGTGATAGAAAGAAAAAAGTTAAAGAACCGTTATTCAGTGGATATATTTTTGTGCATGGAAATGAGCGAGACAGGCTTTTGGCGCTTGAGCAATATGCAATTGTTAGGACGATATTCTTTGAAGGACGCCCTGCAATTGTACCTAACTGGCAAATTGAGAATCTTCGAAAAATGCTTGAGCAGGGTGGTGATATAACTGTAAGTGATAAACTAGCGGTAGGCACGCATGTTAAAATTATTTCCGGACCCTTTAAAGATGTTGAAGGAATTGTGTATGAAGAAAGTAATCAAGGTAAAATGCTGGCTATCACAATTGATTTACTTAGACGATCGGTTATTGTAAAGATTCCTCAAGATAGTTTAATTGAACAAAAATCTAAGGCAGTTTAAAATGTTAAATCAAACAGAACTTAGCAAACTTAAATTAAAGGATAAACTTGAACATTTTTTACTGCTTTCAAGTTTCTCGATAAAAACAACCAAAACTGGTAAAGAATTCCTTGATCTTGAGCTTAGAGATAAAAGTTCTTCGCTAAATGCTAAAATGTGGGATAATTTTGAAAATTTTAAAACTGAAGCGAAAACCGGAATGGTAGTAAAGATCTTGGGGACGATGGATGAGTTTAATAACATTCCACAAATTAAAATTGATAGAATCAGATCAGCAGTTGAAAACGATAAAGTGGTTCCGAGTGAATTTTTACCAAATTCCAAACGCCCAATTTCTGAAATGGAGACCGAACTCAAAAATAGAATTAATGATATTTTGGATCCGAATTTGACGAAATTACTGAATATTATATTAAACGAAGAAAGATTCTCAAAATATAAAAAAGTGCCAGCTGGTAAAGCCTGGCATCATGCGTATATTGGTGGTTTACTTGAACATACTCTTGAAATAATTAAAATATGCGATTTAATGTGCGAGATTCATAATCATCTAAATAGGGATTTACTTATTACTGGCGCTGTATTACACGATCTAGGCAAAATTGAGGAGCTTGAATTTGAAACGGGATTTGAATATACTAATAAAGGAAAACTGGTAGGACACATAGTTATCATTGCGAATATCATAGAAAAAGAAGTTTCTAAAATTGAAAATTTCCCTGAAGAACTTAAGAATCAATTGCTCCATCTGGTTCTTAGTCATCAAGGCAAATTAGAGTTTGCCTCACCGGTCGTTCCCAAAACTTTAGAAGCTATCGTATTGTATCATGCAGATGAATTAAGTGCTAAAACAAATGCATACAAGGGAGCTATTTTAAACGAAGTCGGAAATGATAACGACTGGACCCGTTTCTTACATTTAGCAGATACATCTTTGTATATTCCAAAATCATTTTCAAAAGATGATTTTAAAGAAACTTTATTCTAATAAATTATGAAGTAGAAATGGAATTTAAAGAAGAATTTGTATCAAAATTAAAAAGTGCAGAATCGATTCTATTTTTTACGGGTGCTGGAATTTCTGCGGAATCCGGAATTGCAACTTTTAGAGGGAAAGATGGATTATGGAATAAATTAAAACCTGAAGAGCTTGCTAATTTTTCAGCTTTTATGAAAAATCCTGATATGGTTTGGGAATGGTATCAATATCGAAGAGAAATAGTCGAAAACTCAAAACCTAATCCAGGTCATTTTGCAATAGCCGAATTTGAAAAATATTACAATGTCAACGTCGTAACACAAAATGTTGATAATCTTCATGCTAGAGCAGGAAGCATTAATATTGATGAACTTCATGGAAGTATTGTTCGCAATTTTTGTATTGATTGCAATACTTATTATAACCATCAAGATTTTAAGTTTGATAACAAAGTACCCAAATGTGAAAAATGCGGCGGATTGATTAGACCTGATGTAGTCTGGTTTGGTGAAACATTGAGAGGTAATGCTTTTCCTAATGGTGAGCGTAGAGCTAGAGAATGTGATATATGTTTTATAGTTGGAACATCAGCTATTGTTTATCCGGCTGCTTATATTCCTCTGACGGCAAAACAATATGGAGCATATATTGTAGAAATAAATATTGAATCTACTGAAATGAGTTATGAAGCCGATTATTCAATATTTGGCAAAGCGGGAGAAGTTTTACCCAAAGTTCTAGATTTGGTAAGAGAAATTAAAAACAAGTAAACCAATTCTGAATAAACATATAGGCTAACGTTGAAATTCTATTTAATTTTTACTGTTTTTCTTTTATCAATAACTGGATTTAATTTTGGTCAACGATACCCCTCTAATTCCCCGTACATTGCTTTTTTTGCGGGTGATCTTTCAGTACATTCCCAAAAATTTACTGAATTTTATGAATCCCAAAATGATCTGGTTTACGGTATCAGCTTCGGAATTCCTGTGAGCAACACAATAACTTTAGATGCTTCTGCTTCATATTTTAAAAAAAATTCTGAATATTCACTCGAACCTGATTCTGAATTTCTTAATAGCGCCATTATTAAACAGCTGATCTTTAATACTGGGCTTCAGATAAATTTAATGCCAAATAGAATAATTGGATTATCGTTTTTGGGTGGATTTAATTATGCAATGATTGATGAGGAGAAGAAAGATCATGAAGGCATTATTATTTCGGATGTTGAAGATTGGGGAAATTTAGGAATCTATCTTGGTGCAGATTTTGAACTAAGTTTGGGTAAAGGGCCAATTGCAATTTTTGGCGATGCAAAATATACTTACTCATGGAATCCGGTTTTAGATTACGAAGAGACTTACCGAGATCTTAAATATACTGCCGGATTAAAACTTTATCTAAAAAGAAGATGGAGATAATAACTTAGCTTTTTAGTACCCTTGAATCTTCAGCATAAGTATTTTCAGTTTCAAAGATTCTTACCATAATTTTAGAAATATTTTTTGGTAAATCAGCTTTTGAAATCTTATCTAAAAAGTATCCGCACAAATTTTCCGCTGTTGATTCATAATCCAGAATAACATGGTTTGATTTGAGTTTTTTAATTGCTTCTAATAGTTCAACATCATCCTTAGAAATTACAACTGTATGATCGAGTTGATCCACAATTGGGCCGACTACTTCTTTCACATCAAAATAATCCATAACCATTCCATTATCTTCAACTTTCCCAATAAACTCAACCAGTAATTTATAAGAATGACCGTGTAGATTGAAACATTTTCCTTTATGGCACAGTAGACGGTGACCCATTTCCCATCTAAATTCTTTTGCTATTTTCATACGCCTTTTCTATCTGGTTCCCAAATATATTTATGTAATTGTGTTTGAAATCTGACTTTTAAATTATCTTTTAAGATCCATTCAACTAGTTCTCTATTTTCCAAACTGCCAAATACAGTTGAAAATAATATCTCACATTTCGAAGTTAAATCGTATTTCTCAATCAAATTTTTTGTCCATTCATAATCTTCTCTATTTCCAACTACAAACTTAACTTCATCAATTGGTTTAAGAAAATTAATATTATTATAATCGTTTTTCTTCATCATTTTACTGGTAGGACACTTGAAATCAATTATAATTTTTACTCTTTTATCAATATTCATTATCGGTAAACTTCCACCTGTCTCTAGCATCACATTATAACCTTTATCACAAAGTTGCTCCATCAGGTCTAAACTTTCCATCTGGACTAATGGCTCCCCTCCGGTAACCTCAACCAAATTACAATCATATTTAGAGATTTCTTGAATAATTTCATCAATGCTCATATCGCTTCCTTCATAAAATGCGTATTCTGTATCGCAATAAGAACATCTTAAGTTACAATAAGTTAGTCTAATAAAAATACAAGGCAATCCCGCTTTAGAACCTTCACCTTGGATTGAATAGAATATTTCATTTACTTTTAACAAAACTTTTCTTTTCTTTCTAATTAGTACCGATAATAGATATGTTAATAATTTTTATAAATCAATTTTTAGTTGCACTAAAATAATAATTTTTCTAATTTAATAGTCTTAATAATTTTAGATAGGTAAATAATGGCAAATCATAAGTCAGCAGAAAAAAGAATACGAACTAACGAAAGAAGAAGACAACGAAATAAAGCTGCTTTATCTAAAGTTAAGACTTTAGTTAAAAAAGTAATGGATTCGAAAGAAAAAGAAACTGCTGAAGTTAACTTGAAGGAAGCCGTAGCATTTTTAGATAGAACTGCTGTTAAAGGTAGAATTCATAAAAATAACGTAGCTAGAAAAAAATCAAAACTTACGAAATTTGTAAATAGTTTAGAAGTTAAGTAAGTACTCAACTTACACTTTAATATATATTATAAGCAATTTTAGATTTTCCTAAAATTGCTTTTTTATTTTTAAACTGGTTTTATTTTACAAATTCTCAATTGCATCAATTCCTTCGGGCATAGGGAGGAAGAATTTTATTTCCTGAACTTTACCATCTTTTCTAATCAATTTATCAACTTTCTTTTTGATAAGTACGCTATGCTCAATAAACAAATCGTCGTCAATAATAGAACCAAAAACGTAACTAGTCCCTTTAATTACCACATTTTTACCAATTATTGTCGGGTAATCATCACTCCCGGTCATATTTACACTGGATTCAATTCTAGAGTTTTCACCAATAACCAAATTCCCTTTAATTATATCACCCCAAAGGATTTCAACGTTATCTTGCAGTTCTAATTTTTGATTTGGGAAGCATGAAAGATGAACATTTTCTCCAACTGTTACATTTTTACCAAAATTTACATTTCCATCTACATATATATTTTTTCTTAGTACTGTGTTATAGTTTAATTTTACTCCTTCACCGACATGAACTCCTTTCCCAATATGTATATCAAGAGGTTGACCTTTTCTATCTTGGTCAACAATTTCCTTTATCACATCATCTGCAATAAAGAAGTCATCAGGATCATCAATTGCAATAATATCTTTTAATTTTTCATATGCAATTTTCCTAGCGATTGCATCCATTTCTTTTAGGACAGATTTATTATTAAATCCCATAATTACATGTTTTTGTTTTGCACTTACAGCACCGACCGATAAACCGCTCTTGTTGAAAAGAGAAATTAAATCAGTGATGTAAATTTCACCTTGCACATTATCACTTTTAATTTTATTAATAAGTCTTACCAAGTAATCATATTTAAAAGCAAAAACTCCAGAATTGAACTCATTATTATTTATTAATTCCTCTCTTGTGAATGAATAATTTTTATTATTAAATTTTCTTGTAATTGGTTTATCTGGATCGATATTTAAAATATCTTTATGTTCAATAATTTCGATTACCTTTTGGGCATCCTTTCCGGATGATTTGCCGGAGTCATCAAAATCTTTGACGCGGACTATTCTTCCGTAACTGTTTTCAGCAGGATCGCCTTCGTATATACCTGTTAAAACCATCATATCAGCTTTCGATTTTTTAAATTCAGTTCTAAACATTTTCATTGTCTTATCGTTGATCAATCCCATATCTCCGGGAAGAATGTATACAGTACCATTATAATTTTTCTTATCAATTCTTTCTAAAGCAATTTGCACTGCGTGGCCGGTTCCATTTTGTTCTTCTTGAAATGCAAATAGATTATTTTTTTTATTCCCAATAACTTCAATAATATCTTCTGCTTTAATTCCTGTAACAATAATTGAGTTAGATTTAGGCAGTCCGCTTTTGCAAGCTTCAAAAACTCTTTGTACTGTTGGCTTACCCCAAATTTTATGGAGCATTTTGGATGTTTGAGATTTTATACGCTTTCCATGACCGGCTGCTAATATTATAGATGTTTCATTTTTTTTATTATCAAACGTGGAAGAATATTTTTTAATTAAATCATTAACAGTTTTTTTTCTTTTTTCTGTCATTATTACTCCGGGTATAAAAATTTTGTAAAGAATTTAAATTGATATGACTAAATAATGAAGAGTGGTCCTTAATTTCCAAATCTTTTTTGTTTTTTATTTTCTATCGCAGTTTTCAATTCATTTATTCGTTTGTTGAATTTATCGATTAAATCAGGTTTAATACTTTTTAATTTCTCATAAATATCAATAGCTTCCTCATAATTTTCTTGTGAAGCATAAATTTCTGCAAGAGTTTCTGTGATAATTGACATTTCTTCAGTGTCTGAATTATCGGTTTCAACAGGTTTACTAATAGTTTCATCAATCAGATCAATATCATCGGAGTTGAAATGTTCATGCTCAATAAAGGATTCACCTAAAACTTCATTAATTGTATCATCAAAACCAACAGAAATACCACCTGCTTCTCTTTTAACAGCTTCTATTAAATTTAGATAATAATTCAGTGTTTCTTCTTCTCCAAGAAGATCATCGCCTTTAGAGAGAAAATCTTTAGCAAGATCATATTGTTTATCATGTGCAAGTGCTAATGCATATTGAAAACAAGCAGTAGGATGATAAGGATATTTTTCAACAGCTGAAGATAGAAGATCAACAGCTTTTTTATAATTTTTTGCTTCAAGTTCACGCACAGCTTTGTATGTAATCAGCGGTGATTCTTTATTGAATTCATAAACCATTGCAAATTTATCCATTATCAATATCTCCGCTATGCATTGTTTCTATTCTCTAAAGTATGCTTTATTGAAAGCGTTGCAACTGATGAAAAACCTAAAAAGAACATTAACTGAAATGGAAGTGCTGCAAGTTCTAAAAAATAAATCGATGCAAAAACACCAATCAAACAATAAAAAGCTAGAATAATTTCAACTAAAATAGTGGAATTAATTTTGGTTGATGCCAGATAAGAAGAATTTGTTACAATAGTATCATTTTTGTCTACAATTTTAAATTTTGGTGTACGCACAAATTCACTTTTTCTATTTAATAGACCTTCAAAAACAGCGCGAGAATTATTAACAGCAAGACCCATGCTCCCCGCCATAAAAATTGGAAATAGTGCAATTTTCTTTCGCCAATCTGTATAAACATCTTTCTGAGCATAAAGGTAAAATAAAAAGGAGCTAATAAAAGCTATTACAAAAACTGACATAAAATTGAAAAAGATACCGTATGGTCCAGAATTTTTAATAAATACAAGTGGAACGTTTAAAATACCAGCAATTAAAATGAACGGGAAAACAAAATTATTTGTAAGATGAAAAGTTGATTGTAGTTTTACTCTAAAAGGAATTTTTGATTTCCAAACTTTAGGCAATAACTTTTTAGCTGTTTCAATTGCTCCTTTTGTCCATCTGAATTGTTGTGCTTTAAGAGCATTAATCTCGGCTGGTAATTCAGCCGGAGTGGTAATATCTCGCAGATAAATAAATTTCCATCCGTTCAATTGTGCTCTATAGCTTAAATCAAGGTCTTCGGTAATTGTATCATCATGCCAGTTACCAGCATCTTCAATACATTCTTTTCTCCACACCCCGCCTGTACCATTGAAATTAATAAAGAATCCAGCTCTGTTCCTAATTGGCTGTTCCATTACAAAATGTCCGTTTAATGCAAGAGCTTGAATTCTAGTTAAAATTGAATAATCCTCATTGAGATGTTCCCATCTAGTCTGTACCATCCCAATTTTTGGATTAATAAAGTATTTCAGAGTATTTTTCAAGAAATCCGGTCGAGGTACAAAATCAGCATCAAATATTGCAATTAATTCACCTTTTGCAATTTGTAAGCCTTCTTTTAGTGCTCCGGCTTTGTATCCTTTTCTATCTACTCTTCTAATATGTTTAATATCAAAATTTTCTTTTACCTTTTCATCTACTAGTTTCTTTACTATATCAACTGTGTTATCTGTTGAATCATCTAGCACTTGGATTTCAAGAAGATCCTTTGGGTATTCAATTTTACACACAGCATTAATCAACCTCTCAGTAACGTACTGCTCATTATAAAGTGGGAGTTGTATTGTAACTTTTTTATTTAATTCTGAGACGCTAAGCGATGAAGGAATGTTTTCAATATACTTTCTATGATAGAAGAGCATAATAATACCATGACTGGAAAATGCCAAAACAACTATCATTGTAAGTATGTAAACAATTAAAACGATTTCATCAAAAAGCATAATAAACCTAGTTGAGTTAAAATAATTAGTAAATATAAGTATATTTGGAAGATGTTACAATGATTTACCAATCCGAGACAACAGCAAGAAGAATGTCTTCTGTGATCAATTCTATTGCATTTTGAATAGCATCAAGTTTGTTTGAACGGACATCACCTGAGTTTAAATAATCAGAATAATTAGAAAAGCTTTTATCAAAAACTGTTTTTTTCATAACAAAATCTTTATAAATAACACGTGCATTTATTGTTACTCTTCTTTTTGAAACATTTTCACCACTTTCTATTACGGTTGGAGCATCTGGAACAGAATTAATTGTACACTCAAGAATAGCATCGGCGCTTTGTCTATTATCAGCAATTGAAAGGGAGTTATCGCCAATGAACTGATCAATTAGGGATGTTGTAAAATCATCAGCCATGTTTGGTTCACCGCTTCCACTTCTATCTACACAAAACGGAATGTAGATTGATTTTAAATGATTCGGAACGGAGGAACCAGTAAAAGAATAAGAGCAGCCCCAAATTGAAATTAAACTTAATGATGAAAGAAACACAGGTTGAGCTAATCTTTTAAGTTTGTACCACATTGAAAGTGGCGAAATATCAAATATCAAATAATAAATAACGAATAAATCCCAATTACCAAATGCGCTAAACTTATTAAAAATTTGTTTTTTGAATTTTGTGTTTTGGATTTTATTTGTCTTTTGACTTTTGTCTTTTATTATTTGCTTTGCTTTCATATGTCATATTCTTTAATCTTTCTGTATAAAGTTCTTTCACTCAAGCCTAAAAGTTGAGCAGCTTTTCTTTTATTGCCTTTAGCAAATTTAATTGCGTTCAAAATTGCATTTTTTTCTAAAACATTCATTGGAACAATTTCATTAGGGTCAGCGACTTCTACATTATTAGCATTTGAAACACTGCTATTATAAGCAAAATTTTTCAATTCGTTGAGGTCTTTTTTTATCTCAATTAGAGCGCCAAGAATAATTTCTCTATCTAAAGCTTCACCAGTTTTATGCAGTGTCATTGGTAAATTTCTTCTTTCCTCTTCAATTCTTGGGGGCGTTAATAAATTAGAAAGTAATTCAACATCAAGTATTCCGGAAGTATTGAGAGCCGCCGCTGTTTCTATAACATTTTTTAATTCGCGGATATTCCCCGGCCAATGGTACTTGTTTAATAAATTGAGCGCATCATCTGTAATTTTTGGTTCTTCACTATTATTCTGTTTTGCATAATTTTTAAGGAAATACTCAATCAGTAAATTGATATCAATTTTTCTTTCTCTTAGAGGTGGAATATATAGCGAAACAGCTTTCAACCTAAAAAATAGATCATGTCTAAACCGCTTTGCATCAACCTCATTTTGTAAATTCTTATTGGTCGCGGCAATTATTCTTACATTTACTTTTTTTGTAATTTCACTACCCAAAGGAATAAGCTCCCCTGTCTCTAAGACCCGCAACAGTTTTACTTGAGTAGTTAAGGGCATTTCTCCTAATTCATCTAAAAACAAAGTTCCGCCGTCAGCCAATTCAAAGTAACCTTTTCTATCATCCACGGCTCCTGTAAAAGAGCCTTTCTTATGACCAAAGAGTTCACTTTCCAAAATACCTTCGGGAATCGCACCGCAATTTACACTTATCAATTTTTTATCAACGCGCTTGCTATTATAATGAATTGCTTTAGCAAAAAGATCTTTCCCAACTCCACTTTCTCCGTAAATGAGTACAGAAATATCAGACTGAGAAACCTGAAGTGCAATATCAATCAAATCTTTTATTTGTTTAGATTTACCAATTATTCCATGATCATACATAAATTAATACTCAATATGACAAAATGACAGACAAATAATTATTACAATCATATAAAAAAAATAAAATATGTATAAAAATCAATATAAAAGATGATATTTTATATCAAAATGAAAAATATATGCCATTTTGATAGAGATTAATGAAATTAGAACTCGATAATTTGTTTCTTCATAGATTATTTTAAATGAAAATATTTACCACAAGGTGTGTGTTTTTCAAAAGTCGCTAAAATTTGTTTATTTTAGAAAATTATTCTACATTTAACTGACTTATTGATTCCAAGAAGATTTGAAAAACCCTATTATTTGGTAAATATTTTTATATATTTGATATGCAGGAGATTTGGACAATCCAATAGTAATGGTTTTTCAATAATTTATAAAGTTTTCTGCCATATTGAATGCTTTTCTTAAAGGTGGGGTATTCTCTACCAAATTAAAATTTTCTATCAATATAAAAGTCTAAACTATTATATGGAATTTAATATACTCAATCTTTTTTTAGTGTTGCTTGCTGCGTGGCTTGGTGGACAATTAGCCTCTCGTTTGGGATATCCTTCAGTATTGGGAGAGCTGCTTGCAGGTATATTATTGGGTCCACCTTTATTAGGACTTTTTCATGGCAGTGCGGCACTTAGTGTACTTGCAGAATTAGGTGTGTTGTTAATGATGCTTTACATTGGAATGGAAATAGATCCAAGGGATTTGGGGAAGGCATCAAAAGGGGGAATTCTTGCCGCATTGGGCGGATTTATTGTTCCATTTGGTTTAGGATATTGGATAGTTACTGCTACAGGCGGAACTGGTATTGCAGGTGTATTTGTAGGCATGGCAATGGGTGTTACATCATTAGCGACAAAATCAAGGATATTGGTTGATCTTAAAATTCTTGATACGAGAATAGCTTATGTTATGATGGCAGGAGCATTAATTGCTGATACTCTCTCACTAATTATCTTTGCTGGAATTATCAGTTTTTCAACCGCCGGTTCTCTTGATATTGTTGCGATAGTAATTATATCTATAAAGGTATTAATATTCTTTCTGTTTTCTTGGTTACTTGGTTTAAAAGTTTTTCCGGTTATTTATAAATGGTTGAAAGAAAATGGATTTCAAGGTAGAACTTTTAATGCAACACTAATTTTATTAACAGCACTTGCATTTGCCGAATTAGCACATCTAGCTGAATTACATGGAATTTTAGGAGCTTTTATTGCCGGACTAATTTTAAGAGAAGCAATTGCCGAAAAAAAATTATCACATGAACTCACAGAATTAGTAAAAGATGTATCGCTTGGTTTTTTAGCTCCAATATTTTTTGTTACCGCAGGATTTCAGGTATCGTTTGAAGTTTTTCAGACTGATTTGCTATTATTGTTAAGTACTATCATTTTAGCAACGGTAGGAAAAATTGTTGGTACAGCTTTATTTTATTTACCCAGTAAAAATGGTTGGCGAGAAGGTGTTACAATTGGGGCCGGAATGAATGGCAGGGGAGCTGTGGAAATTGTAATTGCGGGTATAGGACTTGAAGCGGGGATTATCACACAAGAGATTTTTTCTATACTGGTTTTTATGGCTATAGCGACTACAGCAACAGTTCCTGTGTTATTAAAGCTTGGCGTTGATTGGTTAAAGCGGAGAAATGAATTAGTTAAGTCTATAATTGGTAAAGATGATATTGTGATTGTGGGAGCCGGACCTTTCGCGAGATTTTTTGCAAAAGCTCTCGTATCAAAAAGACCAATTATAATGATTGATACAAACGAATTGAATTGTGCTAAAGCAAGAGAAATGGGATTAAAAGCTGTAAATGGTGATGCCCTCGATGATATTATGTTAAAAGATACAGGAATTGATACAACTGGGATGCTTATTGCAATGACACAAAATGCAGAAATTAATGTGCTAACGGCTAAAAGATCTCATTACGAATTTTATGTACCAAGAATATATGCAGCGAGTACTTAATGAGAGAGATAAAGGCTTGGTTAAACAATTAAATGCTATTGGAGGTAAACAATTATTTAATAGAATTATTCGACTTAGCAGAGTGGGATCAAAAAATAATTAACGATCGAATAATATTGGAACAAATAAAAATCACTAAGAATGAGGGAAAGCGCAATTGAGTTGAACTGTTTCCTGAAAATTCCCTTCCAATTATTAGTTGTCAGAGATGAAAAAAAATTAGTTTTTGATGGCTTTGATCAGCTAAATTCAGGCGATTTAGTACTAACCTTAATACCAAAGTAAAATTATTTTGGGACTTGTTTTAGTAGAATTATTTTCTGAATTAATCTTGCAAGATTTAAATAATTTCAAAATTCTTTGCTTACCAAATAAATAATATAGCACAAATAAAAAATCAATAGAATAGAAGCTTCCCAGCGATCTAATTTTTTCTTCTTGCCAGTAAACATTGCAATAAATACAAAGATTGTTCCACCTGCCAAAATGTATAAATCAGTGTTAAAAACATTATTATATTTTATGGGATTGATCAGGGAACTTGCAGATAAAATTAAGAAAATATTAAATATGTTTGAACCAATAATATTACCGACTGCAATATCATTATTCTTTTTGATGGCAGCCATTACTGAAGTTGCTAATTCAGGCAATGAAGTTCCGGTAGCTAAAATAGTTAGTCCAATTATTTTTTCACTTACTCCCAATATTTGTGCAATTTCTACCGCATTGATCACAACTATTCTTCCACCAAAAAATAATCCTGCTAAACCAAGAATTATATAGACTCCAATTTTAAAATTTGAAAAACTCTTATGTGTTAATTCTAATTCAGAATCATCTGTCTTAAGTTGTTTGTAGACATAGAACAAAAATAAACCAAAAAATATCAATAATATAAAACCGTCAAGTCGGGTAATTATATTTAAATCAGATGAGAAGAAATCATTTGCGAAAATAAAGAGTAATAAAACTGCAATTAATGAAATTGGGATTTCTTTCCATATTGTGCTTGATTGAACTATTAGTGGAGAAATTATACCGGCAACACCTAGAATAATAAAGAGATTAAAATTATTACTTCCAATAACATTGCCCAGAACAATATCTTGATTATTTTGAATGGAGGCAATTACATTAACCACTAATTCTGGCATAGATGTGCCAAATGCAACTATTGTTAGACCAATAGCTAAATCTGAAATTTTATATTTTTTTGCAAGGGCTGAAGCACCGTCAACCAAGAAATCGGCACCTTTCACAAGTAGTAAAAGACCGAATATCAGTAAAATTATTTCAATTAACATAATATTAGATATTTTTTATTTTTTTAATTCAGAAAAAATTATTCTGTATCAGGTGAATATTCAGAAATATTCCCTTCAAATTCCATATCAATAAAATCTTCTTCATTAATCCAATAATCAGATGTGGTGATTGTTATCTTTCCATCTTCTGATATTACTATATTCCAAAGGATTGATTCCGCCTCATTAAATGCAACTTTCCCTGCTATCTGTTCATCAAAGATTCTATTTACCAAATTTGAATCCTTTAATCCCTTAGACAAAGCTTTAAGAACAATTTCTTTTGTGATTTTAATTTTTTGACTTGGAGGAAATTTAATTTCTAAAGTAATTAAACTAGCTTTTGTATTTGGGAATTTACCATTAAACGCTTTATAAAGTAATCGGTTAATATTAAAGAGCGGGTAGTGCAAAGAAATATCTGCAAACTCCTCTGTCACTGAATCTTCAATCATTTCGTGAGCTAAATTATGAATTTGTCCCTCACTTAGTTTATCAGAAAATTTATATGCCAATACTATTTCTGCAGCTTCTTCGGGTTTATAATCGGTAATTGCCATAAATAACATTTCCTGCAACTCTTCTGGTTCTACTTGATTAGTATCAGGGAAATCTAATCTGTTCAGCAACTCAATATAATCTTCATTTGTCCAAACACCATCTATTTCTTTAATAGTTTTAATATCTATTACTTTTACGGAACACTTCATATTTTCCCACCGTATCGTATTTCCAATTTTTTGTTTACCTAAGTTTTGTAATATACCTAATTTTTGAAATTTCCGACAATAATTTAATTCAGTTAATATTTTGTGAAATAAAAAGAAAATTAGGTTTAACAAGATATTAGGTGTATATTTACATCAGTAAGGCAGTAACTTTAGAGATATGCCCACTTTTTTTGGGCAAAGTATATGTAGAAGATGTAGAAGCAATTCAAAAACTTCCCTGTAGAATTTTAGAGCCCTGTCAAATTATCAATCAATTTAATACAAAGGAGCACTGTTATGGCAGAGCGCAAACAAGGAACCGTAAAATGGTTTAATAGTTCAAAAGGTTTTGGTTTTATCGAACAACCAAGTGGAGATGATGTATTTGTTCATTTTCAATCAATTATTGGTGATGGATATAAATCTTTAGAAGAAAATGATAAAGTTGAATTTTCAGAAACACAAGGTCCTAAAGGACTTCAAGCTTCTGAAGTAAAAGTAATGAGCTAATTTAAGTTCTTGCTTAATTTTAAATCCCGGTTCATTCCGGGATTTTTTTTCTATTCTTCACACAGTTTTCTATTCTTCTCTTGGATTATCTAAAAAAATAGCAAATAAAACAATTTAATTAGTTAGATCAAATGTTTCTTTCTATATTGAAGCAATTAAAGATTTGGAAGGTTCATAATGAAATATTCCGTAGAATATATTCCTGATAGAAAAATTGTTAATGTAATATTTAACGGCAGACTAAATTTTAAATTAACCGAGCAGTATTCCAAAGAAGCGGTTAAAATTGCTCATCAAAACAATTGTGTTAAATTTTTATTTAATCACTGTGAATCAATTCCAAATGGCGCTGCTATGAATTTACATTTAACTGGTGATGAACTTCAGCAATTTGGATTTAAGAATTCTGATCGTATTGCTATTATTATTGAAAAATTAGGCAAAGATAAAGATTTATTGAAATCGGAAAACTCCAACAGCAATTGGTGCATATTTAAATATTTCAGTAAAGAAAATATCAATGAAGCATATGAATGGCTAGGACAAGATCGTTAAAATTTTTAAGTAAAGAAAAAGGAGTCAGAAATGGCAAAAGGACAAAACACAAAAAAAGGTTCAAAAAAAACAGCAGCAAAAAGTCTTAAAGAGAAAAGGCAAGATAAAAAAAATAAAGCGAATGATAAGAAAAATAGCGGATTGCTAATTAAATAGTTTATCACGTCATTAGCACATAAGTTTTCAAAGGCAAAAATCTAATCTTTCTAATTTTTTTTAGTTTTGAAATCTAAAAAGTAACCTTCAAACTAAACTTAATTGCTTCCAAAGTAATTGGCTTTGTTGTTGAGAAAGGCCAATTCATTTTATCTTGTTTTAGAGTGTAAAAATAATATGATAATCCATTTTTAAGGACAAAGTATAAAATTGGAGCTGCACCGGGAATTTCTTTGATTATTACACCCTCAGTTAAAAAATCTAACCCAGTTTGAGCTAATGTTTCGATAAAAAAACTACCTGTTTGTTTCCAAAATTTATGATAGGGAAACAGTACAGAAGTTTCATAAGAAGCTCCAATTCCAATTAAATTACTCAGTTTAAAATCAATCCCGGCAATATTATTAGTCCCGAATTTTATAACATCATTATACTTTGAAAGTACATTTAAATCATTTGAATAATCAGTAGGTACAAATTCCCTTATAAATTCGCTGGGATGTGTAAATTTTGATCTGTTCCAAACTAATCCGGAATGATAATAAGGAAGTATTGCAAATCCATTGAGGTTATATCCATACCCTTTTTTATAACCGAAACCAAAACGCCAAATATCAAAATCAATTTTTAAATTGTCGGAGTTGTTGCCATCCTCAAAATGATTAATATAAGATGAGAATAAATAGTTATCATTAAATTCGATTATTTTAAATCCGGCAGCAGGTTTAGAAAACCTTCGTCCAAGTTTAATTTCACTCATCGATAAACTATTAAATTTCGCCTTAAAATCTTTATGGTTAAGATCTCCAATTCCATAAGTTACTTCTATGAAATTTTTACTTCCGGAATACCAATTTCCAAAACCAAAATCGCTGCTCTGTGCATTAAGCTGATGATCATTTAAGAATGATTGCCCTAAGAAACTGAAGACTATAGTAAACTTTATAAAAGAATGAATTGAAGAATATATATTTTTAGCAGACATAAAAAATCCCCGAAATTTTATAGAAAATAAAACTAACGGGGAAAATTAAAAATTACAAGACTTAAAATTAACCTACTCTGCAGTAATACCCGATTTTTTTTCTAATGTTCTAAGCAATGTATCCATTAACACATCGTTCTGAACCGGTTTAGTCAAGAAAATATCAACACCAGCATTATATGCATTATCTTTATCTCTTTGAAAGGCATGTGCAGATAGACCAACTACCGGAAGATTTTTATATTCTTCCATCGCTCTAATTTCTTGAGTCAGCTGCAAACCATCTTTTTTGCCTCTAAGTGAAATATCCATTAAAATAATATCAAACTTAGATTCATTTAATTTTTCATAAAAAGTGTCAGATGAGTCACATAAAGCTAAATCAAATTTTCTTTTCAAGAATATTTGTAGAAATTTTTGATTTTCGTAATCATCTTCAACAATTAATAATCTGGGTTTTTGTACTTCTTCGCTCATTTTTATCCCAATTTTTTTTGTCCCTTTTTACTATCGACAAATTTATTAATATATTAAACAGAATCAAAATAAATCTGCCGCTACAGAATTCCAATTTATATAAGGATTATCGAACGTAAAGTCCCAGTATTTAGGGGAAAATAATTCAGAATTTTATTTCATCACCATCATCTTCATTGTCTTATTAAATTCTCCGGAAGATAAACGGTAATAATAAACTCCGTTAGAGAGGGCAGATGCATTAAAAGTTACCTGGTATATTCCTGGATTTTGAGGCTGGTTGACTAGAGTCTCTACTTCACGGCCGAGAACGTCAAAAATAGTTAGATTAACATTCATGTTGTCATCCCGAACGGTCACTGAGCTTTTAGAAGTGTGATTAGGGATCTCAGAGTTTAGAGATCTCTCACCCGGAAGAGGATTCGAGATGGCATTATTTGAGGGGATAGAGTATTTAATAGTTGTTGTTGGGTTAAATGGATTGGGATAATTTTGAAATAATAAAAAATCCGAGGGTAAATTCTCCGAAACAGTTTGTTCTATATCCGTTACATCATAAAAAAAATCTAATAACTTTCCCATAACTGTGTTCCGTACTTCGGCCGGATAAATTGTTTCAAAAGGAAATCCCATAGCAACAATTTTTCCATCATTGTTTCCACCCGGGAATGTCCCTTCGTAAAAAACTCCTGCTGCTCCATAACTTGTATCAAAACCCACATACTGAAGAAATGATTGTCCACCACTAATTCCCTTAATAACATCGGGCCATTTTACATTTATTGTACCATTTGAACCATTATCAAAAAAAAAGGGAGAAATTCCATCAAAAATTGTGTTGGGCACAACAGATGCTTGATAATATGTTTGTGATGAGTTATTTGGTGCATCAGCAACATATCTCATTTTAAGATAATTCCAAATAAAATTTTTATCTGTACTTGAACCTTTGTAATCCAAATCCCAGGCAATTTCACTTCCGGAGACAAATAGTTTTCCTCCGTTTCGTAGGTAAGAAATTATTAGATTTTGTTCCAATGTACTGAAAGTTTCATCAGCGGTACTTTCGTCTCCAAGAATGTAATCAACGAAAGTATAATTCTGTAAATCAATTAAGCCGTCTAAAATCGCATCGTTGGTTGACGATTCATAAAAATATAAGTTAAACCATATCGATTCTGCGTGCTGCCTGATAAAATTAAATGTGTTGCCATCAGAAGTTCTGTCAAATCCATTTACTATTAATATTTTTGGTTCACTAGAATCCGCAGTGACCGCAGATAAAACCTCAGATTCTCTAGAAGTTCCAAATGAATTTTCTGCTGCAACTTTAATAAAATACTGAGTGTTTGCTTCAAGACCGCTTAATTTAATAATGTTTGAATCGGAGGTTAAGAATTGCTCAAAAGTTAATCCATCCAAGCTAAGATATATCAAGAAATTTTCAACATCATCTTTTTTTTTAATTATAATTTTCAGACTATTTTCATCTTCACTTATTACCCCAAAAGATTTTGGAGCTTCCGGGACTAAATCTTCAACAGTTAAGTATGTCGGTTGTGTCATTATTCCAAACTCATCACTTAGAATTTTGTAAAGGATTTGAGTCTTTAATATTTCTGTAATAATTTTGACTTCACCATCAATGAGAATCTGAGCATTTAATAATCGTATTCCATGGCTGTAATCAACATAGTAATCAAAGTGAATATTTGTTAAAGGCTGAATTGGATCACCGGTAAGCCAGTGCCATCCATAAATCACAACATGGTTAGGTCTATTTGGATCAGTGATTTTGTTACTGAGGACAACATCTTTCTTTATTCCGCCTACTAACTGACCCAGAACTCCATTTGCATTAATTCTTTGCTGCTCAATATCGGAATTGTGCTGAACAAATTTTGCAACCAATTCATTTTGATTTCCTACAGGAGCGTAAGTTACCGGTTCAAGTTTTATCTCTGCATTTACGTAAATATCATCAACAAGTTTTCTTGTCGGCATTACGGCACCGAATAAATCAGCTAGTTTTTGAGCCGTAATTGGCCCCATTGGTATTCTGCAATAATCCTCATCCGAACCGATTGCTAAGTAATCTGGCATAACTTGGTATTTTACAGAATGAGGTGTTCCGTTTGCATCATTAAAAGTAGATTCAATTGTAACTAAGTTCCTTAAAAAATTTGGAATATTACCTGTAGAGATTTCTTTAAATATTTCTTCTTCTCTATCTGAAAAGGACATATTCTCAACTTTCTCCATAAATTCAGAGCCGGAAATAGCAAACGGATTTCTTGGAGGAATATTCAATTGGGCTAGTGAATCTTGAGCAAGAATCGATTCATTTGAATCAATGCTGTTATAATACTTTACAGCCGGCAAATTTGTTGATTTAAGAAATACTGCAAAAAAGAGGAGAATTAATAAAAATTGTAATTTCTTCATATTGATTTTGATAATTGAATTTATGTTGAAGGGGAAAAATAATAAAAATTATTTTTGAATGTATTTTTAACTAATCTTTTGTGATAGTATAAAAGTTGTTAATTATATGTTTTATAAAAAGTAGAAAAAAGAATTATAATTTTTCCCTTATATCAAATTCTACGCTATGAATTGGGTCTGTATTTGCCCCAATTGGAATTAACCTAATTCTATAATGATGCTGATATGGCAAATCATGAGGCACCGTCCACAAATGCTCACCGTCATTCTTTGTTGATGATGAAATAGTTAAGATATAATTGAATTTCCTTACAAGCTCAATTTTGACCTCGCTCATTCTTATTCGATGAATTCCACTGAATATAATAAGTTATTCCCTGACTCCCAGACATCACCTTCTGCCGGTTTAATTATTTCTTTAAGAATTCCTGAATCATTATTACTGGTGGAATTGTCTTCGGCTGGTGCAATAATATCTTCTCTGCATGCATTAAATTGAACTGCAAGTAAAAGAAGAACGATTAAAAAGAAATATTGTTTTGTCATTTTGCTTGCCTCAAAATTTATTTTAAATATATCATTTTTTTTACTTGAACAAAATCAGAAGTTTTCAATTGGTAGAAATATATTCCGCTAGCCAACTTGCTTGCATTAAATTCAACTTCATAATTGCCCGGTGCTTGTTTTTGGTTGACCAGTGTTTTTACTTTACGACCGAGGATGTCGTAGACTGCTAGCTCCACACTAACATTGTCATTTCGAGGAGCTCCGTTTGTTCGAGGATTCTGCGACGAAAATTCTTTGAGATTCTGCTCGCAATGACAGTACTCTGGGGGATTCACATGCCTAACGAGCAGGCAGTGAATATTTTATAGTTGTAGTTGGGTTAAACGGATTTGGGTAGTTCTGTGAAAGTGAAAATTGTGTTGGAGTTAGATTGTTCTCTTCTCTCAACATCAACTAAAATTTCATTTCCCCAGAATTCGTGAATTGATTCTGCCGTTTTTTTAAGTTCTGCAACACTTTGAACATTGCTGCTGCCTCTTGCCATAAAAATTGCAATAACAACTTCTTGAGTATCACCTGGAGCCACTGTTATTGGTCCGCTGTCAGTAAACTTCTTCTATCACCTGATTTGGTATCCATTTGGCCAACCTTCGCCTTCGTACCATCCTGTTTTTTCAAAAGGATCGCCGGCTAAAATTATTTTTACTGTATCATTTGTAACAGGGTGAATCATCGGCTCACCATCCCAAAGCAAACCTTGCATATTATTGTAAAATTCATATTTGCCGTCGGCTAATGATGGGTCAACATATGGGGATTCCATTGTACAATAAATAAGGCATAAATGCATGTCAAAGGTAAATTATAGCCATCCGGAATCCATTTATCTTCATGCTGCTCATTGTTAAAATTGCCTTCTATTGTTTTTGGACCTTTAAGTAATAAATGACCAACAGCAGGGGGATTTTTTCCATAATTATTGGAATTAGAGGAGTAGTCATTATTATCAGCATTGTATGTATATGCCAAGCTCAAAAGTGAATCACATCCAACAAAATCATCACCTGCAAAACCAAGATCATCATCCATCCAATATGCAAAGTAAAAATCATCAAGCTGGTTGCCCGATTTATTTATCATTCTGTATTTTTTAAATACCACATCTTTTAAGAAATCTTCAGTATCAAAACCCCAGACCGTTGTCTGAAATTCCAGACCAATCGGATCCGAACCGTAAGGAAATCTGCTAGTTGTTGTATCGGCATCATTAGCTACATAGAATAAAACTTCATCTCCTACAAATTTAGGAGTGTCGGTTCCCTTTGTAAAAACGCCGTCACCGTTAACATCGTTGTAAGGAGCGCCCAATTCTCCGGGCCAATTGTTATAATCATACTCTAATCGATCTCTCGTTGGTCCCTCGGGCAAGTGATTCCCAATTTTTGTTTATCTTAAATATTTTATACTTACTCTGCTTTGGATTATCCGGCTGACCATTTTCTAATATTTGTCCCGGCTGCAGTCCGTAACGGTAAGTATTTCCGTTAACACTAATATCGCCATCAACTTTACAGCCCCAAACAAGACCGTCAGCAAAAATAGAAGAAATTTCTGCATTTTCACCTCCGGGCCAGAAAAATCCGGAATCATCTGTAATTGGTTCATGTGAACTCATACCATTATTGCCAATCCACATTTTACATTCATTTACGGCAATGTAATCAGTAGTTCTGAATTTGCATAATTGTGAAAACAGTATCCAGCATGTGGAATACATCAGAATTATTAGAAGCCGTAATTCTTAAATTACAGTTCTCTGAAGGAGTGTTTGGGACAAACCAGCTATATTTACTTGAATCTGCGGGATAATTTGAAACTACTTCCAGCCAATTTGCTCCGTTATCAATTGAGTAATCAATATCAACATTTTCAACTCCGTTGCTGTACCATTCTATTATGTGCTCTTGAAAAATTGCGAGTGATTTATATTCTCCGGGTTTAACGATGTATATAGTTTCAAACTCACCGGAGTTGTCTGTTTTTAACAATCTTAAATTATTTCAAGTATATTCTCCGGTTGCAGCATAACCGCCATCAGAAGTTGAAATGATATAATTTCCGGTACCAATTATATCCTTCTCCCATTCTATCTCACCAAGCGAATCTGTTTTTGTTATTGTATTTCCGTTAGCCAGGAAAATATAACCATTATCCATAGTGTTGTCGCCAGCATTTACTGTAAAACTTAAACTTTGTTCAAATTCAATTACTCCATCTAAGTTGATTACTGCAAATTTTCTATATCCTGCAGAAATTACTCTATCTAATCTTGTTTGTTTGATTGTTGAAATCTTAAAACCGGAATTAATTTGCCAAAGACTATCGCCGTCAGCATTAAATTTTTGAAGCACCCGGTCATTTGCTAAAAGGAAATTGCCATCTGTAAGCTTTGTCAGCATTGGTCCTTTGAGCAATTGTTGTTACCGGATTAAATTCTAGAGTTTTCAACCATAATAAGTTTCCATCCGAATCTGTTTTAGTTAATGAAACAATATTCCGCTCTACATATCCAATAGCTATAAAGTCTCCATCATCGGTTTCAACAACATCGCTGCCAAATACAAATGAGTATCTTGAAAAGTTTTTTCCCAAACGGTACTTCCGTCAGAATTAAGTTTGGTAAGGAAGAGATCACTTCCATTTGCACTTGGTTTTCCCGAAGTTACAATAAATCCGCCGTCATTAGTTACATGAACCGGAAATGTTCTTAGACCTTTCGGGTCCTCGTTCCGTTCAAATTCTTTCGAAAAAATTAGCTCCCCTAAACTGTCGGTTTTAACAATAATTAATTTTGCATCGGCAATTCCGCCGATTATGAAACCTCCGTCTGAGGTTTGTTCTACAATGTAACCTTCACTTTCAAATCCCAAACTTGGATAATCTTTATCGAAGGTTATTGATTGTGAAAAAATTAAATTTGAGATGAGTAGGAAAAGAGTAAGAAAAGGTAAAAGTTTGACTTTCATTTTAGTCCTCTTAAAAATTGATAATACTTTATTAGAATTACAATGATCATACCATATTACAAAAGTGCAAAAATAGGCTAAAATTAAACTTTAGTATTTTGGTCACTATGAATAATATTCGTTTAAACGAATAATATGCATAGTAGATTTATTTAAATATTTTATCTGAGTAGAATCATCTTTTTAGTCTCAGATAAATTTCCAGTCCTTAATTGATAATAATATATTCCACTTGATAGATTTTCAGAATTGAATTGAACCGAGTATTTACCCGGATTTTGTTGGTGGTTAACAAGTATTTTCACTTTGCGACCGAGGATGTCATATATAATTAACGAAACGTTATAGTTGTCATCCCGAACTTGGTTCGGGATCTCTGAATCATTCAGATGCTGAAACGAGTTCAGCATGACAGAAGAAGAGGGAACAGTATATTCTATTGTAGTTGTTGGGTTAAACGGGTTAGGGTAGTTTTGTGAAAGTGATAATTGTGTCGGAATTTGATATTCCAATCTATCATTTACACCGACTAGAGTTGTATCTCCATATACTATTCCATTTAAAACACATCCTTTCAACGAGACATTAGTATATCCAAAATCAAAACTGTTGAATTTATGAACTATTCCAATCATTTGAACAAACAATATATTTTGTGTGTACAGGGATAAATAATTATAAGTCCTCATAATCCTAGATTTATTCCAGAGCAATGTATCCGAATTTTCGATTGATAAAATTATTCCATCGTCGGTAATTGTGGAGTCATCACATTCGTACATAAGGTCATAAAGTAAACGTTCTTCTTGTCCTGCATGATATGATTTATAAATTTTTCCTTCAACAGTATCAATTCTAACCCAATATCTTTTGTCTTGGGGATGACCTTCAACATAATAAAAGTTTTTGTCGTTGATTAATGTATCCTTCGTAATTTCAACTTTATACGTTTCATCAATGGGGCGCGGTTCAACATCGTAAGTGATACCTACTTCCGAATAATACCACTTATTTCCAACTTGCAATGGATAATAATCAAGTGGATTTTCATCAACTATCGTCTCATATCCAATTCCAACAGATTTTTCAAAATAAATAAAAATTGAATCATTTGAATAAATTTGAATTAATGAATCAATATCAAAACCTTCAATCTGCCAAACCTCACCCTTTACTTCTCCAAAATGATCACCAAATATTACATATGCATTTAATTGATTTCTTATTGAGTTAATACTATCGATATCACTTCCATTAAAGGCAACTCTAATTTCTCCACCTACAAATTTTGGAGCCTGAATGTAAATAGTGTCTGCTAAATCAAAATAGTACTTGCCAATTATAGTTTGCGTACCTTCTTTGTTAGGTAAAGCCAAACTTCGCGGCTCAATTTTCCAACTGTAAATTTTAGAAGCGTGAGGTTTGAAAGTTAATAATTCAGTAGTGGCTAAACAGCCAGTATATTCCCACGATTTAAAATCATTAAAGGAAAATTCAGCTTGGCATGATTGATATGTAGGCGCGAAAAACTCAAATGTAGTATCGGCTGTATTTGTTACTTTGCAATATAAATAAATTGTTTCGCCGTAATTGTAAACATCTTTATCTGTATAGGCAGTTAATTTTAGCTGAGCAAAAACTGCTGAATTAATTAAGGCAATTACAATAAATAATTTTAGGGATCTATAAAGAGTTTTCATAAACGACTCTGTGAAAGAATTATTTTAATTTAGTATTTAAGCTTAATCTTATTTCATCAAATTCATCTTTCCCACATATTTATTTTCCCCCGCTTTAACTTCATAAAAGTAAACACCGCTTGAGACTTTATTACCAAATTTATTATCACCATTCCACTTTGTTAAATAAGTTCCCGAAGGTAATTGTTCATTCAATAATTCTTTTACAACTTCACCTTGAACATTGTAAACTGTCAATTTGGTTTTTGGGTTATTTAAATTATGCGGAATTGTAAATTGTATTACTGTACTTGGATTAAACGGATTGGGATAATTTTGAGCTGTAATATAATTTTTAGGAATTTCTACGTTGTTATTTGGTCCATCAATATTTGTTAATAGCTGCAGTCCTTCCGGTTTTAGGGAACCGTTATTATCAGCTAAATAAATATTTGTCCAATCGGGTCTTGCTCCGTGCTGAATTAAGTAACTTTCTTTCCACTCGTCATCAGTCAATCTATAAAAATTTGTTGAAGTATATTCAAAATAACTTGAAACGGGTCCCACAAAAGCAACATCTTGATTCTCTGAATTTTTAGCAATTATTATTGCCAGGTCAATTGGTCCGGTTCCGGCATGTTTAACCCAGCCGACCGGAGAACCAAATTCATCAGTAGGTGCCGTGTGATAATCAGCTACTAAGTAATCTTCCTTATAAAATTCGTTTCTATCAAAATCTTCGTAATATAATTTAGGATACCAGCCAATGTGTGCCGGAGCCCCACAGATATTTGCTGGATTATTATATAGCATCCTCTTTAAGAAATTCTCCTCATTTTCGTTTAAAGACAAATGATCAAGTTCCTTTTGAGCTATAGTCTGCAGTGTATCTGCAACACCGGATAATGTATTAAAGTAATATGCAAAATTTTCCTTTTGCCAATCCGGTATTGAAGGAATACTTGTCAGTTTTTGCAACGTATTTTCTGCAAGAATGCTAATTGAATTAAAAAAATCCGGTACCGGCTCTACATAACTATAGGGATATGAACAAACAATACCGCCAGTGTATGATTGTTTTGCATAAAGTAAATTGTCGTGGCGTAGTTCAGTCCACGAAGAAAGCTGAGTATTCATTTTATGCTGCCACCATGCAGCAGTCTGCATAAATGAGGGAAGTGAAGTTCTATCCTCTCCAGGGTTTAGTGTTCTTATAGAATTAAGCCACAAATTATAAATTGAGTTATCCCAGAAATCGAATTCGTAACTATCAATCAAATATCTTAAAGCGGCTAGATTTGGAGAATAACCATAGGTGTCTAATTCACTCTTTAGCAACTGTGCAGATGCATCGTTGCCTAAAGCAAATAATATATCTAAGGTTGAAGGAAGAATACGATAAGGTATGGTTTTTACTTTCGGATATACTACACTACCGGTAACATAAGAATCAATTACAAATCTCTGACCGAAAGGCATAAATGCTGATGCCGGTTCAAGACTATCTGGATGCATTGGATTTTGCATAAGAATCTGTGAAAGTATTTTCTGTTCTGCAAAAGATTTTGTTTTCAGCACTTTTTGAAATTCTTTTACAACCAAAGTATCAAGAAGCATATCCACACTTGTTATATTCGCTTCACTCAGTACTTCTTCAAGCTGTGGAAGAGTAACATTATCCTGCTCCCCGACAAATGTTCTTATAATGTATTCAACTTCGTTAAACAATTCTCTTGTGTTAGATAAATCGATCAGTTTTGAAAAAAGAGTCGCCATAATTACTTGGCGCTGAACATCAGTAATTGGAACTTTAACTGACTCTGCTGGAGCAATTAAGTAAAGTTCAATTTTGCCGAACCACATCATTACTTTAAAGTATTTTGCTAATTCCGGAATGTATTCATCATCATAATGTCCGCGAGGTTTAAACTGACTAAAATCAATTTTTCTTGGTGTCTCGGAAAATAATGGTCGAGTTACAAATTCTTCTGAATTTATTTCATTTATTAAACTGTCTATCAATAGGCGATTTTCACTATAATATGGCGGTGCAAATCCTTTCAATAATTTTCTAGGTGTTGTTAAATAAACATCAAGATCATGTAAGTATTCGATCAAATGAGCTTGTGTATTTACATTTGATTCGAGATCAGGAAAATTATTATTCCACGCCGTTAATAATTCATCCATTTTTCCTATTAAAATTCTTACTTCAGTATCTTTCAAAATTTCATCATATGAAGCATGGAAAGCATGAAGTATTGCATCAGAAGAAATATAAACCGGTAAATCTTTATGATAAATATCAGCAAACTGAGCACCAAAGGAGCTTTGTTGTAAACGTTCAGTTACAACAAATCCGTTTTTTGCAAGCAGACTTTTTTCATCTTCAGTTAGGCCATACTTAATTTCAAGTGAATCAAAGAAAAGCGCATTATTGTAGTTGATATTTGCTGACTTTTCAAATAATCCGGCAGAATACATCTCCTGTAATTGAGCCGAAGATAAGTTTTCATTTTCCGATAAAAATTGTTTATAAGCTTCTGTGCTGAATTGTGCAATTACGGAAACCTGAAATGAAAGAAAGAGTATCAATAAAATAAAAAGGTTTTTATTTGTTTTCATTTTAATACCTCTATTTATGTAATAACAACTACTTAATTTTTTATGATTAATGCAACTATTAAATACTAGCTCAATTCTTGTACCAAAAGTGAAAAGTGCGATTTTAAGCCAAAATGATAATGGTACTGAATTTTTACTATGAATATTTTTCGTTTAAACGAATAATATGCATAGTAGAGAAAGAACTTTAGATTTATCAGATTACTTTAAAACGATCATCTTTTTGGCTTGTGAATAATTTCCGATAGATAATTTATAGTAATATATTCCGTTAGGAATTTCTGAAGCATCGAAGATAATTTGATAATTACCCGCATTTTGAGGTTGGTTAACGAGGGTTTTTATTTCACGACCAAGTATATCATAAACTTTTAACTTTACACTTATATTGTCATTCCTGACTGCCGTCAGGCAAGTTTGTGGAGCCCCACTAACTTGAGGACTCTGTGACGAAAAATCTTGGAGATTCTTCTCTCTATTAAGCATAACAGATGGTGAGGTAACATAGTACTCTATAGTTGTAGTGGGATTAAATGGATTTGGATAGTTTTGCAGAAGCTTAAATTTAGTTGGGCTCTCTACTTTTTTTTTACCATTCATATCAGTCAGATTTTTCAGTGTAAAATCAGCAACAACCGGCAGATGATCTGAAGCCAGCACAACATCTTGTTTTTCCAAATTGTATTTTGTCAGAGTATCTGCATCAATTGCAGGTGTAAATAAAATATAACTGTTTTTATGTTCTAATACTGAGGAAGAATAAATCATATAATCTAGTCTGCCTGGACTAAAACTGTTATCTTCATCATACCAAGTAAAAGACATTGGCATATTTGTGGTAAAAGGTTTAAGATCGGTAAAATTTGTACTGTCCCAATCCGGAATAAAATCATCGCCGAATTTGGTATTATCAAAAATGTCTCCGCTCAAAAATGTTTCTCTTTGTCTCGCAAACCCAACAAAGTTCATATCACCCATAATTATTATTGGTGTGTTTTTTCCTAATGTTAATTCACTCACACCATTTTTAGAATCTCTGATAAATTTCATCATCTTATCAACTTCTTCTTGGCGATCATTATCATTTGAGCAGCAGGGTGGATGGGCATTAAGTAAAAGTAAATCAGTATCGTACTTTGGTCTCAAATCAATTAAGACAGCAAAATTTGCTCTGTCTCCCGAATCTCCATTTCTGTCATAACCTTCTATATGAAATGATTGCTTTATTGGAAATCGGCTTATTACAATTAGGTCGGTTCCATAATTATTCTCTGGAACTAAATCTTCAACTTTCGAATGATACCAACTTTGATTTTCATTTGAGGGTAAAAAAGATTCAACAATGCCAGCAGTCTCTTCTGAAGTGTGGGCGTAAATTTCTTGAAAGGCAATTATATCGGGTTCTACTGCTTGCAAAATTCTCGCATAATTTTCTCTTAATGAAGCTTCGAAGATATTATCATAAAGCACATTGTAGGAGAGAAATCTTATAAATTCATCACTTTCTTTTTTAACTGAATAATAGGGAAGAGGTGATTCACTAAATTCAATAAAAGAATATCCTATTCCACCATCTTCGTTAGGGATTATATCTTTTCCTTCTCCATTATCCTTAATCAAAAACCGAATCTCATCATTCGTAAATAATAAATTACCATTCACTTCAATATCGGTTCTTATTCCTAATTCAAACTCTGTGGATGTAACTGTTGGAGAAGAAACAAGTCCAATATCAAATTGTCCGATTGATTTAGTGATTCCGGCTAATCTAATAGTGCCTGCTTTAGCACCAAAGTTATATTCAAATTCAGCTCCAATGCCATTAACCAATAATCCGGTTGAACTATTATTATCAGTATCAATATAAAGAGTAATTGAATTATTATTCTGAAGATTTATTTCGCCGCCGGTTTCTAATCTAAAAAATAAATGATTGTCATCGTTACTTGTCGAAACTTGTTTGAAATCAATTACACCGGAAATCTGATCGTTTTCTGGGTCAGAATAAAGTGAGGTAACTGTATCCCAATCATTGAAATCTTCATCTAATAAAATTCTGTTTACTTGCGCATGAAGGTTTATAAAAACCAATAAAATCAATATCAAATATAAATTTCTCATTTATTCCTTCTTACTTTAATAAAATCATTTTTCTGATTTCAACTTTATCAGCAAATTGAAGTCTGTAATAATATATTCCGCTTGCTAAACCTTGCCTACCGGCAGGCAGGTCAGAGCCATCAAAATTAATTTTATAGTTGCCTGGATTTTGTTGTTGATTAACAAGGGTTTTTACCTCACGACCAAGAACATCATAAACCTTAAGACTTACATTTGAATTGTCATTTTGAGGAGCTCCATTTTTATCGGAACTTTGCGACGAAAAATCTTGGAGATTCTTCGCTTCACTCAGAATGACAGATGAAGAGGGGATTGAATATTCAATTGTTGTACTTGGGTTAAACGGATTGGGATAATTCTGTGAAAGATATAGATCATTTGGAATATTGCTTATTGATTCAGCACCGCCAACAATTTCATTCAGATCAATCTTATACATTCCTCGTCCATGAGTTCCAACCGCCAAATAATTATCTGTCGGGTGTATCTTCATATCATTTACAACAACAATTGGGAGATTGTCCGAAATTATTTCCCAGCTTTCCCCTAAATTGTAGCTTACAAAAGCACCGATATCATTTCCACAATAAAGTACATTAGAATTATTATTATCAACTGCAAAAGCATTAACCGGTGCATCAGGTAGATTACTGCTAATATTCACCCATGATTTTCCCATATTATCACTTCGAAAAACTCTGGGTTCAGGATCAGCCCACTTTAATCCGGAAAATGTTGCATAAACAATATTTTCATCCTTTGGATCAACCACAACTCTAGTGACCCAACGATAAGGTAGCTCAGTTGAGAGGTCTTCCCAAGTTAAGCCGTAATCTCTACTGACCCAAATATAACTGTCGTCAGTTCCAACGTAAATTATATCTGAATTTGTTGGGGCAACTGCAATTGTAGTAATAGTTCCTAATCTTTTATCATCATTGTGGTCAGTTAATTTTGGACTTATCTTAGTCCAAAATTGAGCGCCATTTTCAGTTCTGTATAAAGTATGTGTTCCGTAATACAAAACTTCAGAATTATTTGGATCCATTACAACAGGTGTTGACCAGTTTGTTGGTTCGCCAAAGTCTATTCCGCTTGTAGCTGAAAAAAATGAATTACCGCCATCTGTACTTTTTCCCAATCCGCCAAATTGAGATTCTGCATAAATTATATTAGGATCATTTGGATCTACTGTTACATAAAAGCCATCACCACCAAAAATTCTATCCCAGTCATTTACTGATCCTGTTAAGGTTCTAATGGTATTATTGTCTTGTGTCCCGCCATAAAATCTTTGAGGATTTAATTGGTCAAGTCCAATCTCATAAAATTGTGTAACAGGCAATTCCACAGGCTGAGACCAGCTAACACCGCCATCCTGAGAAATATTTATTCCGCCGTCATTACCGCTTAAAATATAATTTGGATTTGTAGGATGAAATGCCAAAGCATGATGGTCTACATGCAGCTGTTCAGGTCCGCTGTATCCATAACTAAAATCCCAGTTAAAGCCTGAATCAGATGATTTTAGCATTGGTACATCTAATACAAATACAGTTTCAGATATTATCGGATGAACCCTAACTTGACCAAAATACCAGCTGAAAGATCCGCGTCCTTTAAAGTCTGTGTTAGTTTCAATCCAATTATCACCACCATTTGTGGTTTTATAAATTCCAAATAAATTAGATCCATCATTATAAAGAGCGTAAAGTACTGAAGGATTCGACTGATGAATCGTCAAGCCGATTCTGCCAATATTTTTTAAGTTAGGATCAGGCAAACCATTTTCCGGTCCAAGTTTACTCCAGGTAATTCCGCCATCAATAGTTTTAAATATTCCTCCGGTTGGACCGTAAAGATGAGTCCCCGATGCAAAAACAGGTCTTCTTACTCTTTCCCACATTGCTGCATAGAGAATATTTGAATTTGTCGGGTCAATCACCAAATCAATCGCCCCGGTTGAATCAGAAATAAAAAGCGATTTTTCCCAGGTGCTTCCGGCATCTTCACTCAAATAGACTCCTCTTTGAGGATTTGGTGTAAAGTATGAACCAACCGCAGCAACAAAAACTCTGTTCGAATTAGCGGGGTCAACAATAATTCTACCAATGGAAGCAGTTGAATCCAGCCCAATAAACTCCCAAGTGTTTCCCCCATTAATTGATTTGAAGATTCCAACTCCAGGAAAATTATTGTGACCTCCGTTTGCTTCTCCTGTTCCAACATATATTACGTCTGTATTATTGGGATCAATTCCTATATCACCAATAGTTAAACATGGCTGATCATCAAAAATTGGGAACCAATTTTGTCCCATATCCAATGACTTAAAAACTCCTCCTGTTGCTGCAGCAGAATAAACAATATTTGGGTTGATTGGATCAAATTCTATATCAACAACTCTTCCACCAATGTTAGTTGGACCAACAAACTCCCAATCTATTGTAATTTTGTTTGAATTTGAAGATGAATTTTTCTCCAAAGATTTCATTTTCTTAAGATCAGAAATTGCATCCTTATAAGCATTTTTATCATAATCATAATATGGAAAGGTTCTTTTAATTAGTTCATAATCTGCAGGGTATAATTTCTTATGAATTTCATTTCCCTGTGCATTTTTGATATTTGAAATAGAAAAATCCACACCTAGAAATTCAAAAACAAGAAAAACAAAAATTATTGAAACAAAATAATATTTAAATGGTTTATTCATTTTAACTCACTAATTTTAATGCAATTTGCAAAAAATTCAATAGAAAATAAGTGTTATTTTAATTCCACAATGTGATTTAAGTTTTACCACTACAATTTATGGAATTTTGTAATTTTAGTAAGTAAGAAGTTTTTGAATCTAATTTAAAGATTCTGCATCCAATTTAGACAAAAATTAAAGGAAAAGTTGTGCAAGAAATCATCTTAAAAAGAGTGTTGCCTGTTCTCGGCGGAGGAATTTTGGGTTATGCCTACTATCATTTTATTGGATGTAATTCAGGTTCATGTGCAATCACAAGTAATCCATATATATCTACAATTTACGGAGCAGTAATAGGATTGATTTTTGCGTTTCCAACCAAGAAGAAAAATGAAAAAGCAGAAAATAACTAAAGATATTGAAATTGAAGATTTAGTAAGAATAATTCCTAATTCAGTAGTTTACCTTATGGAAAAGGGGATTAGATGTTTAAGATGCGGAGAACCAATTTGGGGGTCTTTAGAAAGTGCTGCAAAAGAAAAGGGATTTTCCGATAAAGAAATCGTTAATTTTGTGATCGATTTAAATAAATTATAATAAAGATTTGTACCAAAGTAATGTATCAGCAAAGGAGTAAAAATGTCAGAAAAAAATAAATCGGCAGAAACCGAAAACTCAAAGTTTAATTTGAAAAATCCAAAGCATAGAAGTTATTTGTACACTGGACTTTTCATTGCAGCGGTTCTATTCTTTTTTATTATAAATAATACTAATGGTGAACCTGAAGAAGGACCATATCCACCAAATTATAATACAGTAAATTCCTCCGATATGGTTAGTCTTTCAGATTTTAAAGGTAAGGTTGTTATACTTGATTTTTGGGCGACTTGGTGTCCACCTTGCCGTAAAGGAATTCCTGATTTAGTTGAACTTAAAAATGAATTTAAGAATGAAGACTTTGAAATAATTGGAATCTCACTAGACACGTTTACAAGAGGCGGAGCAACAAAAGATGATGTTGTGCCATTTATGAAAGATTATGGTATTAATTATCCAATAGTTATTGGGAATCCGCAAATTGCTCAACAGTATGGTGGCGTTCGGTCGATACCAACTTCTTTTGTTATTGATAAGGAAGGGTATATTGTTTCTTATTATCAAGGACTGATTGAGAAGGACCAGTATTTAAAAGATATTAAAAAGGCGATGGCGGCTGACTATGTGCCTGATAAACAATATGTTGCACCAGAATTTTCATTACCGGAGGCAAAATAATATGTTGTCAAGATTTATTTTTCTTGGAGTTTTATTCTCTTTTTTAGTCGCTTGTAATAAACCGGATGAGAAAGTTATTGACACAGCAAAATATGAGGCAGAACTCGGTCAGCATGCTCAAGATTATATGATGGGACTAAAATCGGTATTAGTAGCTAATATGCAAGCCGGAGGACCTCTCCAAGCTGTAAATGTTTGTTCCGATACTGCTCAGCAAATGTCTGTCTTGTATTCAGAAACAATGAAAGTTAAAGTAAAACGTGCAAGCTTTAAGAACAGAAATGAACAAAATGTTCCTGATGAATTTGAAGCTAAAGCTATTAAGTTGTTCGAAGAGTTGAAGATTGATGGTGAGTTGACAGCTAAATCAAATTTAGTGGAGACTGCAACAATTGATGGCGAACAAATTGTAAGATATGCAAAACCAATTTTGATTGACGCACCTTGCTTGAATTGTCATGGTACAGAATCACAGATAAGTAATGAAGTAGCTAATGTAATTAGTGAAAAATACCCAAATGATAAAGCTAAGGGTTACTCGATTGGTGATTTGAGAGGTGTTATTTCTGTGACAAAGACATTATAAACGTAGGTTTACACTAATAATATTTTAAGCTTACAAATAATTCACCTAATGTTTTAGTACTCATCAAGATTATTTAAAATATTAGGTGAATTTCTCAAAAAATTATACTTTTCAATTGACATATCCCCCTAACCCAAATATTACAATTAAAATGCAAACCTCTTAAATTTAATTACATAATCAGAGATGCGAAAAATATAATTAAAATAAAAGAGTAGACTAAGGTGTAAAAAGGACTTTTCCTGCCGGAAATTTCAATATCATTAATAATTGGTATAAGCTTATCAGCTATTTCAGGTGTAGCAGAAGTGTTAAAGTTTTCTATTTTTTTATAACCAATAAATTTGTAGATAGCAATTTTTAACAATGATTTGATATTAAAGAAAACTTCTAAAAGTAGATTTAAAAACTTTCTCAAAATTGATCCCTCTTAGTGATAGTTATTAGCATTCAAGATAAGTTTAAATGTAGTTCCGAAATTCTTCTTACTGCTTACCTCAATTTGTATTTCATTTAAATCGCAATATTCTTTTACTAGGGTAAGACCAATTCCATTTCCATCGAATTTCCTAGTATAGCCAGCTTCTTCCTGAGAAAAGGGACTAAAGATATTTGGTAAAAAGTCTTCTGAGATACCAATACCAGAATCGGATATTTTAACAATAATCTGTTTCTTTTCATTATTGCAAATTTCAATCTCAATTTTTCCTTCTTCAGTATACTTGAAAGCGTTATCAACAAGGTTATTAAGAATTTGATCAAGTGAGTATTTATCAGCATATATTAGTGTTGACTTTGCTTTATTAACTAATTTAAATTCAATATTTTGTTGTTTCGCTTTAAATTGATTTTCTAAATAGATTCTTTCAAGCAGATCTGCATAAATATCAAAGTTTGATTTCGATAGTTTATAACTGTCAGTGTGAAGTTCAGAAAGATTCAATATTAATCCAATGGTTCTAATTAATCTATTGCTAGCTCTATCAATCACGTCAAAACATCCTTTTATATCGTCATCAATTTGATTTTGCAACTGTTCTTTAATGAGAGCATTAAAACTGGTAATATTATTAAGAGGTGTTCTGATCTCATGAGACATTTGTGCTAAAAATTCAGATTTAGTTCTATCAGCAGCTTCTGCAGCCTTTTTAGCATTGATTAATTCTTTTTCATAATTACTTCTTTTTATTGCTGCACTTAAAATTTCAGAAGCTGCCCTCAGAGTTTCGTATTCACTACTATCCCAAATTCTATCGTAATCGTATTGATGGAAAGCTATTTCCCCCCAACAGTCTCCATCCAGCATGATAGGGAAGATTATAGTAGATTCAATCCCGAAGGCAGCTAAAAAAGTGATTTCGTCTTTATTTGCATCTTTTATATGTTTATCAACCAAATTATTCTGAGAAAGTTTATTCCACCAGCTCAGTAAATTATTTTTATTTAAATTTATTTCAAAAGGTATGGACTCAATTTCTTGCTTAGAATTTTTCCATACTGAGATTTGTTTAAAAATTATATTCATGTCCGAATCAAATTCATTTTCGAAAACTTGAACGGCACTTACATTGATTGACTCACCAATTATCGAAATAGCATTTACTAGATTTTTTTGCCAACTAATGTCGCTTAAAAAAAGTTCAGAACAATATCCAAGTGCTTCAATAATATCAGCTTGTTTTTTAATTATCATTCTACTTGATACTGACTCAGTAATATCTTCAACAGTTCCTACATAGTAGTCAAGGTTTTTTTCATTATCCAAGAAAGCTGTGGCACTTTCCCTTAAATAAGCTATTGTTCCATCAGACTTTTTCCATTGAGACTCAAATCCATAAATCTTTCCTTCATCTAAAAGAATGTTATTAAATTTTTTGCGAATTGAAGGATCAACGCTTAATTCAGAATCTATATTTTTAGTTTGAAGGTTAGTGAATGAATCAATTCCAAGAATATCCAAAACCCTACTGTTTGCAGCCAGCAAATTTCCTTTTCTATCAGCCCTATATATTCCAATAGTAGAGTTTTCGAATATGCTTTTATTATTCAGTTCATTTATTGGTAAGAATTGTTCGTGACTATTTTTTCCGGATAGTTCCGATATTATGCATAAATAGCCAAATGGATTACCATTTTTGTCTTTTAATAATGATGTTGTAACTTCTGCTGGGAATGGGTCTCCATTTTTTCTGAGGCAATTATAATTTTCTTTAAGAACTGAGCTTTTCTGTAAATCGTCAATATTAAATAATATAAATTTTTCTTTCCCATACTCAGAGAATAAATATGACACATTTATTCCAATAATTTTATCCAAACTTTTATACTCAAGTTGATTTAGAACTTTATCATTACAAGTTATAATAAAGCCTTCCAAATCAACTAGCATAATTCCTTCTGAAATAGATTCAAATATTGAATTGCCTATCAAGTCTTTAATATTGGCTAATAAGATCTCATTTAGAGTTGTACTAGCTCCGTATTTATCGAAATCTATCACTATAATTCTACTTTTTGATTAAATTGATTAATTATCTCAAGGAGATTATCCATTTCACTACTCTTATCAAAAAAATAGTTGGCTCCAGTTTTAAACGCTTCTACTTTATATTGGGCTTCAGGATAGTTGGTAATGACAATAATTAAGGTTACAGGATTGTCTTTTCTAACGTGTTTGATAAGGTCTAATCCAGTTCCTCCAGGCATTCTAATATCTGTTATCAGAATATCAGGGAGTACATCCAGCATTATTTCTTTTGCTTCCAAAATACTGTTGGCTTCCAAAATGTCTGTTGACTTATTATTATTGGCGAGGATTTCTACAATACGACTTCTAAAGACTTCTGAATCATCAACAATTAAAATTGTCATTATTCTCCCAAAAAATTTTATATACGAAAGTAAGGGAACCTAAAATGATTTAATATAGGGGGATGCGTATAATGTTAGAAAAGATGGATGATAAAATTGTAGGAATAGTCCTACAGAGATGTTGTTTTAGCGAAAGTTATACGGCATTGAAGAATATCTACTCAAAAATTTTATGTTCTAATACATATCTAATTAGTTCGGAATTATTTTTGAAGTTTAATTTTTCTAAGATTCTTGAACGGTAAGTGCTGATTGTTTTAACACTCAAAAAGAGTTCTTCTGCAATCTCCTTAACCGATTTACCATCAGCTAAGAATTTAAGTACTTGGAATTCTCTATCAGATAGGAGTTCGTGCAATGGAAGATTTCTTCCTTCGTAAAGATTTGTGGCCAATTTTTCAGTGAGATTGTCAGACAAATATTTTTTACCTCTCACAGCTTTTAAAATTGCTTTCTTAAACTCTTCAGGTTCACTATGCTTTGGAATAAATCCAGAGGCTCCGGCTTTTAGAACTCTTAAACCATACTGTTCTTCATCATGTACACTTAACATCAGCACAGGTTGATCGGGTTTATTTTTTTTTATTTCTTTTAATGTGTCAAGTCCATTTTTACCAGGCATGGAAATATCCATTATTACAACATCATATTCTTTTTCTGCTAATTTATCTAGTACACCAAATCCATTTTCTGCTTCATCAATCTCTGAGACATCAGATAGATCAGAAATAATTTGCTTTAATCCTTCACGCACTATTAAATGATCATCTGCAATTAATATTTTCATTATTCTTACTCACTTTTTATTGGAAGTAAAATGTTAACTGTTGTTCCTTTGTTTATTTCACCAACAAAATTAATACCTCCTCCCATATTTCTAACTCTTTCGCGCATTCCAAAAAGTCCAAAAGATTTCGAATTATTAGCTTGTTCTACTGTAATGCCAATGCCATTATCTTTAATTATTAGATTTAATTTCTTTTCTTCCAATCGGATCATAATTTCTAATTCACTTGCATTTGAATGTCTGGCTACATTTGTACATGCTTCTTGGACAAGTCTAAAAACCGTTATATTAACTTTTTCATCAAAAGAAATGTCATCGGGAATAATCTTTAAAGTACATTTGATACCGGTTCTTTCTTTAAAATTATCTATTTCCCACTCAAGCGCCGCAGTTAATCCCAAGTCATTCAATATTCCTGGTCTTAAATCTGATGAAATTTTCTGAACTGTTTTTATAGTTTGATCTGCTAAACTTTTCATTGAATTTAATTTATTTTTAACAGATTCATCTTCGCCTGATATTTTATTCATTAAAATTGAAGTATCGAGCTTTAAAGCTGTTAGAGCTTGCCCCAAATCATCATGAATTTCAGTTGCTATTCGCTGCCTTTCTTCTTCTCTAACTTCTTGCTGATAATGAACGAGCTCACTTACCTCTTTTCTTGATTGATTCAATTCTCTAAGTGCTTGCTTCTGTTTAGTTATATCCCTTAGGAACGCTGCCATATAATTTTTATTTTCAGATACAATAGTGGTAATACTTATATCTAGATCTAAAATTTTCCCAGTTTTAGATTTATGCTTTGTTTCAAATTTGTCAAATCCATGGGTGAGGATGTTATCCAAACGTCTATTTATCTCTTCCTCACTTTGTTTGACTTCAACATCTTTTACATTCATTTTACGCAGCTCTTCAACAGAAAATTCAATCATATTACAATATGCTGGGTTTACATCATTTATGTTCCCTTTATCATCTATTAAGACAAAACCATCATTCATTGTGTTAAGTATTATCTTATTTCTCTCTAATTGTTTTTTGATTTCATTTTCTGCTAAAATCCTATCTGTTATATCAACTGTTGCCAATAAAGCTTTAAATTCAGTGTTGGTTTGATTTACATCAAAATCCAAGTATAATTTTAAGTCAATAATTCTCTTTTCTCCCGTTAAGGTTTTTACTTCTATTTCGTCAGAAAAATATTTTTCCCCTTTAAAAATTGCGATCATTTCTTTTTTAAGCACTTCGAATGAATTTTCAGTAAAAATATTAGTTAGTCCGGCAAATAGAGTTTCTTTATTTTCCGCTTTATGCAATGAAAGGGTTGACTGATTGACATTTATTATTTTAACTAAGTTTGATAATTCATAAATAAATTCCGGATTTGAATTAAAATATTCATTCAGATCAGTAATCCCTTTTTCTTTTAATGAATTTAGTTTTTGAAGTACTTCCGTAAAATCTTCTTCCCACAAAGGTACAGGTGAATTTTCAAATAGGTTTTGGTATCGAAACTGTTCCGCTTCAACAAGTTTTTGCGCTTTTTTTGTTTCCGTTATATTTAAAACACTAAATATGATATCTTTTGTGGTATCAATTTTATCTATAGTAGTAATACTAATAATAACATCTACCAGATCACCGTTTTTTTTCCTCAACCTCGTTTCTGAAGAAACAATATTCTTATTATCTAACTCTAAATATAGTCCTCCCAATCTCTTGAATTCATCAAGTGATTCATAGAAATTAAGAGAACTTTTACCCACCATTTCTTCTCTTGTATAGTCAAGTGTTTCTAACAAATGCTTATTTACGTATTCTAAAACTCTACCTCTGACAATTCCTAAACCAACCGGTGCACTTCTCATTATAGATTCTATTTTTGCTTCACTTTCCCTTATAGCGTCCTCAATTCTTTTCCTCTCTGTTATATCAAGAAATGATGCATAAACTCTGCTTAACGTATCTAGATATCCTGGTGGAACTGAGAGACTGACAATTAAATCAAAATATTTTCCAGTAGGACTTTTAACTTTAATTTCACTTTCAAAATTATCTTTGCCTTCAGCTAATGCTATTAACTCAGATTTAAAAACAGATAAGGAATTTTCATCGAAGTAGGTTCGCAAGTCTTTTATTAAAAAATCTTTACTATTTACATTAAACATTTCCAAACTTTTCTTATTTATATCAACAATTTTGACCAAACCGGCAAATTCACTTATTTTTTCAGGATGTTCAGTAAAATATTCATCAAAGTTGTTAATTCCACTTTTTCTTAGTTGATCAAAACGGATCTTAATTTCCGAAAAATCTTCCAGCCAAATTGGCACAGCAGCGTGTTCGAATAATGATTTATATCTTTCTTCGCTTTCTTTTAGAATTTCATCAGCATACTTTTGCTTACTGATATCCAAATGTGTTCCTACCATACGGATTGGTTTTTTTTCTGAATCCCATTCAACAACTCTTCCTCTATCTAAAACCCATACCCAATCACCGGATTTACTTTTCATTCTAAATTCACAATGGTATTGTTTGGTTTCACCGTTAAAGTGTTTATTTAGTTCTTCCCGTGCAATTATTAGATCATCTGGGTGACAAAAATGAATCCATGTATTAATACTGATAGGCTGCAACTCGGACAAGGAATAGCCAATAATATTAGCCCACTTTTCATTAAAGTGAGTTTGACCGGTTTGCACTTGCCAATCCCAAAGTCCAACATCTGAACCCTCAATGGCGAATTGAAAAAGTTCCTTAGTTTCTACAAGTTCAATCTCTGCCTTTTTTTTGTCGGTAATATCAATTAATGCACCGACAATACTTGCCGTCTTTCCATTTTTCACTATGGGTGCTTCATGAACTTCAACTACCACTTTCTTTCTTTTTTTACCGATTAATTCTAACTCGTATGGTGCTTGAGGAATTCCGGTGTTGATTGCCTTAACTGTCTTTTCAAATCCAATTTGATTAATTGGATTATCAGTAGTCAAATTTGTCCATTTTACCATTGCTTCTTCAACTTCGTAGTCTAAAAGTTGTTTAATTTGCGGACTAAGATATGTTAGTTTGTGATCGGTTCCATGCGAATAAAAAATGTTACTGCTATGTTCAACAATATTTCTAAGTTTTTCTTCACTTTCTTTTAATTTTCTTTCTGTTAATACTTGTTTTGTAATATCATTTGCTATACTAAGAACACAGTCTCCAACACTATTCAATAAAATTTTTGTTTCATAAAGAGAAGTGTAAATTAAACTTCCATCCTTTTTTATACTCTTCACTGTGTGCTTTAATACTTCTCCATTAAGGACTTTATCAATATTCTGTTTAACAAACTTTATTACATCTGGATGGGATAAATTCTCTACTGGTGTTCCAATAAGCTCATCGTATATATATCCCAATAAATCATGGATTTTTTTATTTGCATTAACAATAGTTCCATTAGAATCAACAATAATAATCCCACTAGGAGATGATTCGAATAGCGTTTTGTATTTCTCTTCACTTTCCTTTAGTGCTTTGTCTTTCTTTTGTCTCTGAGAATTATCTCTCATAAAACTCTGTAAATTGCCATTATCCAGCTTTTTTGATTTCATTTCTACTGGAAGAAGATCACCACTCTTTGTAAGAATATCTCGTTCAGTAGTTACTACTAGGCCTGCATTTAAATCATCATATCTGAGCGGTTGCATTTTAAGTTGTTCATCGGGAAAAAGGAAGGAAATGTTTGAAGATAGCAATTCGTTTTTAGCGTAACCTGTAAGTTCTTCAGCAGCCTTATTTACAAAGATTAAATTGCCTTTATTATCACCAATAAAAATTGAATCAACTGCATCTTCAATAATTGATTGATAAATTTCTAATTGATTCTCCATCCAATGCTCTCTCCCATAGATAAGAAAAAATTTTTACAGTTACTTAAACATTAAAAATTGCCGATAATAAATTGAAAAATTAGGCTATAGAATATAATTTTGTTTTAAGTTAAAATTACTTTGAGTAGAGTTTAAAATTTTTATTAATCAAAAATTTGAAATTAATCTTCATTTACATTTTTAAGTGTATTTTTTAATTCTAAAAATTCACCTAATTTTTCTAATACTTCCCAAGAGTAAATACCAGCATCCTCACCGTCTTTCCAAGTAATATTAATTGCATAATTCCCGACTTTTTCAATATTTGCAACTTCATATTTACCCGGTTTATCAGGCCCTTTTGGCGGCGGTGCATAATGCTTCCATAAAATTGTTTCGCCTTTGTTTCCTGCATCAGGGGACTCATCCCTCAAAAATTTTAGAGGATACTCAATTACCTTATTATCTTCCCACTCAATTGTTAAGGATTCTTTACCATTTAATTTAATTTTCTTTGGTTTCATAACTATATAAATAAAGAATTTTTAAATACGAAAGATGAGAAACTAAATACGTTACTCATCTTTCTCGTTATTGTTATACTTTTTGCGTTTTCATACTTTAATTATTTCCAAGAATTAAAGGCAAACCATCTTTGCCTGCTCCAATAACAACAACCTTAGAGTTAGGGGATTTGGCAAGGTTTTCAGTTGCTTCAATTCCTTTCCATTTAAGTAAATTTGCGTTAATTCCATCAGAAACAATTACCTGAAAATCAGCAATACCTTTAGCTTCAATACGCTTTCTTTCAGCTTCTTGAGTCTCTTTTTGAAGTACAAAAGACATTCTCTGACTTTCTTGTTCAGCTTGCAATTTTTGCTCAATAGATGTGGTTAATCCGGGTGGCAATATCACTTGTCTTAGTGGTGCATTTTCTATTGTGATACCTCTATCACCAACATTTTTTTGAAGCTCAGTAATTATTTCCTCAGCAAGTTGTTCACGAGCGCCTGTGTATAATGCCTTCGCCTCGTATTTGGATGTTACTCCTCTTACTACAGAACGAAATTGGGGAGTTAAAATTACATTCAAGTAATCTCCTGCTTCCACAGATTTGTATATGTCATTTGCCATTGCTGGATCAACTTTAAAGAGAAGTGAAATTTCAAGTTGAACTGGTAAACCCTCTTTTGATGGAACAGTCATATTCTCTTTTATTTCTTGAGTTTTAAAGCTGTACTTAATTATTTTAGCTACCGGATTAACTATATTAACACCTGGTTTAAGTGTATTATCACTTACGTTGCCAAGAAAATCTACAACACCAACAGTTCCTGCAGGTATTACTGTAAATATTTGTGCTAAAGCAAAAATTGCAGCACCTATTGATATTATAAGTGTCATTGTAGCTTCTTGAGCGCGCTTAACTTTTTTAACATTTAGATAAATAAAGAAAAATACTACGGCTACAATAATTCCTACTATAAAAAACATGTTTCCTCCTGATATTTATTTTATGATTGATTTTATAAGCTTAACTGGGTTGACTTTATTAGATGAAAATTGCAATGCATTCACTACAGTTTTTTTAGCCTCATCAATTTTCTCTTTTTTATTTGTAAAGATAATGGCAATTTCTTCTCCCTTTTTTACTCGATCACCAATTTTTGGTTTGAAAATTATTCCCGCTCCAGGATCTATTTTGTCTTCTTTAGTTTTTCGTCCCGCTCCTAATTCTAAAGCTGACATACCGATTTGGTAATTATCAACTTTTTCTAGATAGCCGTTTTTTTCTGCCAAAATACTTTCAAAGAACTTAGTTTTAGGATACTTTTCAGGGTTTTCTAAATAAAAAGTTTCACCTTTCTGAAGCTTAACAATTTCTAAAAATTTATTATAAGCTCTACCACTCTTTATTATTTCTTCTGAAATTTCAAATCCCTCTTTAATACTTTTAGCCTTACCTCCTAAATAAATCATTGCGCCCGATAAATTTAATGTAACCTCTTTCAAATCGGGGACCTGTTCGCCGCGTAAAACTTTTATTGATTCATAAACTTCCAGCCAATTGCCAATATAGTTTCCAAGCGGCTGATTCATATCTGTAATGAATGCAATTACTTTTTTATTAAATGATTTTGCGGTATTAATTAAAGACTCTGCTAATTCTTTAGCATCTTTCTGTGTTTTCATAAATGCACCGCTGCCGGTTTTTACATCAAGTACTAAACCGTCAATTCCTTCCGCAAGTTTTTTACTCATTATGCTTCCGGTTATTAATGGAATTGATTCTACAGTTGCAGTAACATCTCTTAAAGAATAAATTAATTTATCCGCAGGGGCTATATCTTTAGTTTGACCTATTAAAACAGCACCAGCTTGCCTCAATACGTTCTTATATTGAGTTAAGGAAAGGTTTGTTCTAAAACCCGGAATAGTTTCCAGCTTATCAAGAGTTCCTCCGCTATGACCTAAGCCTCGACCCGAAATCATTGGGACATTAACACCAGCAGCTGCCACAATTGGGGCAAGAATCAGAGATGTTTTATCACCGACCCCACCGGTTGAATGCTTATCAATTTTACTTCCGGGAATCTCCGAAAGATCAATGACCTTTCCGCTGTAAAGCATTGCTTTTGTTAAATAAGAAGTTTCTTTTTTAGTAAATCCTTTTAGGAAACCTGCCATTAAAAACGATGAAAATTGATAGTCGGGAATATCTTTTTGGGCATAAGAACTAATCAAATAATTAATTTCATCTTCACTCAGAGTAAATCCATCTCGTTTTTTTTTGATAAGACTAACTGTGTTCATAGTTATTACCTATGTTATTGCTGACTACTAATATACTTAAATTGAAATAAAAATTTCGTTCTCCTTCATTGAATTTATTTGCCTTTTTAGATATAATGATAAGTAAATCTATTTGTATTAATTAAATCTTGAGGCTTTATATGTTTGATCCCAATTATAAGTTTACTTGTGTTGATAGGTTCCTTAAATATGTGAAATATGATACACAATCAGATGAAGAATCAACCACATTTCCTAGTGATCCTAAGCAGTTAGAACTCTCCAAAGATCTAGTTACTGAATTAAAAGAAATTGGTTTGGAAGATGCTCACATGGATGAAAACGGTTATGTTATTGCAACACTTCCAAGTAATTCAGAAAAAGATGTTCCCGTGATTGGTTTTATTGCACATGTTGATACATCCCCGGCTGTGAGCGGTAAAAATGTTAATCCCCAAATTTTAAAAAATTATCAAGGTGGTGATATTACTTTACAAAACGGTAAGATAATTGAAGCTGATAGTAACCCAGAGCTAAAAGATATGATGGGATTTGATATTATTACAACCGATGGCACAACACTTCTTGGTGCTGACGATAAAGCAGGTATTGCTGAAATTATGGATGCAATGAATTATTTATCACAAAATCCTGAAATCAAGCATGGAACAATTAAAATTTGTTTTACACCTGATGAAGAGGTTGGAAGAGGTGCTGAAAAATTTGACGTTCAAAAATTCGGTGCAAAATTTGCTTATACAATTGATGGTGGAACAAGAGGTGAAATTGAAACAGAAACTTTCAGTGCAGATGCTGTGAATATTGAACTAATTGGTAAAAATGTACATCCCGGTTATGCAAAAGGGAAGATGATCAATTCAATTAAAATGGCTTCTCACTTTATGGAACTTTTACCGAAAGATAAACTTTCACCTGAAACTACTGAAGGAAGAGAAGGTTACGTTCACTGCACAACAATCAATGGTAATGAAGAGAAAACAGTTCTAAAATTTATAATAAGAGACTTTATTGATGATAAATTAAAGGAATTTGAGGATTTCCTTAAAGAATTGGTTGATAAAACCGTTGCAGCTTTCCCGGGCTCTGATTCAACATTTAAGGTAATTGAACAATATAGAAATATGAAAAACGTTTTAGTGCAATATCCCGAAATTGAAGAGAATGCTCTTGAGGCATTAAAAAGGTTAGGCATAACCCCAATTCAATCACCAATTAGAGGCGGAACAGACGGCTCACGTCTAAGCTATATGGGATTGCCAACCCCTAATTTATTTGCCGGAGGACATAACTTCCATGCTGTAACAGAGTACGTGGCAATTCAAGATATGGAAATGGCAACTAAAACTATTGCAGAGATTTGTCAGATTTGGGAAGAGAAAGCTTAGATACAAAGAAATAAAAATCTTAAAAAGCTCACTTTTGTGGGCTTTTTTCTTTTAAACAAACAAAAACTTTAGTATTTTCTAAAAATCAATTATAAGCAAAAGGTAGTAAAATGGTTACTTTGGATAAAATGACTATTGATGAAATTCTAAATAGATCTGTGAAACTTTTTTCTAATAAAATTGCATTGTCGGGAATTGATGGAAATGCAATAAGTTATACTGAGTTCAATACTAAAGTTCAAAAGATTTCAAGTTTCCTTAAAGAGCAAGGTATAGTAAGTGAAGACAGAGTTGCATTAATTAGTGAGAATACTCCAAACTGGGGTGTTGCCTATTTTGCAATTACAACAATGGGCGCAGTTGCTGTCCCAATCATGACAGAATTTCAGTCTGCTGATATTCATCATATTTTAAGACATTCCGGAAGCAAGGCTATTTTTATTTCAGCAAAGCTTTATGAAAAAATTGAAGAATTTCAATCAGACATTTTAAATACTTATATACTATTAGATGATTTTAGTATAATACCTCATAATAAAGAAACTGATTTAATAAGTACTAAATTAAAAGAAGGTAAGCGGGAATTTGCGAAAATATTAGATGCAGCTTTGAAATTTGTAGGTGTTAAACATGAAGAGGTTAAAGAAGATGATTTAGCTGCTATTGTTTATACATCTGGCACCACTGGACATTCAAAAGGAGTAATGCTGACTCATAAAAATATTGTTTTCGATGCTGTGGCGACATCAGAGTTTATTCATACTAATCCTGACGACAGAATGCTTTCTCAATTACCACTTGCACATACTATGGAATGTACGTTAGGACTAATATTTCCTGTAATGGTTGGTGTATCTGTATATTATCTTGAAAAGCCACCAACTGCTACTATATTGTTACCAGCTCTAAAAAAAGTAAAACCAACTATTATGATAAGTGTTCCTCTCATTATTGAAAAAATTTATAAGATGAAAATCTTACCGGAAATCAATCGAAAAGCAGTGACAAGAAATCTCTATAAAATACCGTTGATGAGAAAAAAGATAAATAAAGTTGCCGGGAAAAAATTACAAGAAACATTTGGTGGTAGTTTAAGAATGTTCTGTATTGGTGGTGCCGCATTGGCTCCAGATGTTGAAAAATTTTTAACGGAAGCAAAATTTCCCTATGCAATGGGTTATGGATTAACAGAAACTTCACCGCTTGTAACCGGTACTGATAATTTTGGAGTTAGGGCCGGAGCGAGCGGAACAGTACTATACGGAATGGAAGTTAAAATTGTTAATCCTGATGAGACCACTGGTGAAGGCGAAGTTTATATTAAAGGGCCAAATGTAATGAAAGGCTATTACAAGGATCCTGAAAAAACTAAAGAGGTCTTAACAGACGATGGATGGTTTAAAGCCGGTGATCTTGGTTATCTAGATAAAGATGGATATCTATTTTTAAAAGGAAGATCAAAGAATGTAATTATTGGCTCAAATGGAAAAAATATTTATCCGGAAGAAATCGAATCAGTAATTAATGAAAATAACTTTGTCTTAGAATCATTAGTATATGAATCTGGTGGAAAAATAATGGCAAGAATTCACTTAAATTATGAAGAACTTGATGAGGAGTTTGGATCCTCTGATGTTAAGGAATCGGAAACAAGGAAGAAAATTGACCAATTACTAAATGATATTTTAACAAATGTAAACAGCAGAGTTTCAACTTTTTCTAAAATAAATAAAATTATTGAACAGCCTGAACCATTTGAAAAAACACCTACAAAAAAAATAAAAAGATATTTATATAGTTAAAATGGTGGACTAGCTATTTACACAAATTATTTTACAGTCTCTTTTAGTAAAAAATCTTTAATTTGAAGAATCTTCCAGAGTTTGAAAATATCTTCTAATTAATTCTTGATAATCTTTAGAGTAGCCTTCTTTTAATGATTTTAGAAGTTCTTCTCGCAAAATATCTTTGGCCTGCTCATCATTTAAGAGTAATTCATTTGGAGATTCTTGATTAAAATTCTTACCAGAAAAGGATTCCCTATTTTTTTCAAAATCTCTTTCATTAATAGAGCGTTGGGCATCGAGAAGTTTTGATAATATCTTATCTTGCTTTCGAATCAAATCATCATCAATTTTTTGAGTATTTAATCCGGAGACAACCTCTTTCATTTCCTCTAAAATTTTTTCAAGATTAGAAGAGAGCTTTTTCGATTCTCCAGCCTCTCTGGCTTCTTTATTTAATTCTGCAAGAGACTTTTGGATTGCAGCCTGTTCCTGCGCTAATCTTTGCAACTGTGCTTGCTGCTGCATGCTGAGCTGACCTTTCTGCATCATCTGAGTCATTTGGTTCAATCCCATCTGCTGCTGTGCCATTTGTTGGAGCTGCTGCATAAGTGACATCATACCACTTCCTTGTCCGCCTCCCTGCATCATTGCCTGAAGCGATTTCTGCAAAAGTGAGGCAGCCTCATTTAAATTTTTCATAGATTCGCTTTGACCAAAAGTTGATTTCTGGCTGTTATGACTTTGCATTCCTTCAAGTGCTTGATCCATATTACTTTTTGCCAAGCCTAATTTTTCTCCCATTTCCGGTGTTATTGCAAATGTTTTTTGCGAAAGTTCGCCTAATTGTCGTAGGATATTATCTAGATTTTGTTTTAAATCCAATTGATCACTTGCTAAACTTGAAAGCTGCCTTGGATTTGCTTTCAGTTTATCAGATTTATTACCCAACATTTCTTGCTCTTTTGAAAGACCAATAATATTATCAATTGCTTTAAGCATATTCTGCATAACCATTTGCTGATTCTGCATCTGCATTTGCTGCTGCATCTGCTGCATTTTATCCATCATGGAATTCATATTTTGAGATAATTTCTCTTGATTTTTAAGAGCATCAAATGGATTCTTTTCTTGTAGTCTCTCCATTGCTTCTTTGGATAATTCTTGATTCTCTTGCTGGTCAAATTCTTTATTTAATTTTTCCATTTCCTCAGTCGGCATATCAGAAATCTCACTCATTTTGTCTTGCAGATTTTTCATCTGTTCTTCCAAAGAGTTTAACTGATTTTCAATATTTTTTTGATTTTCCGCTAATTCATTATTTTTAGATTGATTTTGTTCTTTTGAATTCTTTTCAGTTTCCTCAGATAATTTATCAATGTCTTCTACAATTTTTTGAGTACGTTTAATTACCTCATCCATTTTTTGCTCAACTTGGATTTTCTTGAGTAAATTCAAGGTCCTTTCAATACTTTTTTGAAACATCTCTTCATTCAGTGCCATATTTTCTAATGATTGCTGAACTTTATCCCTCATTAGTTGCTCTAAAGATTTCTGCATGTCTTCTAGGGCTTTTTTCATTTCCTCACTGCTAAGTTCATCCATTAAATCTTGAAGTTCATTATACATCTCCATCGTTTCTTCAGATAGTAAATTATTTTCAGTCATCTGCTGGCGCATATTTTCCAGTTTTTCCTGTACTTCCTCAATTTTCCCAGTTATTTCTTCAAACTTTTTTACCGATTCTTCAATCTTCTCTTTTTCATTCCAATTGATCTCTTTCTCATCTTGCTTAAGTTCATTACTTAACTGATTAAGTTCAGTTTGCAATTCTTCTGCATCTTTTAATGTCTCAACTAGTTCTTCAATTGCTGATTCTTGTGTATTGTCAGCCTCGGCATATAGTTCATTGAGTGTTGGTATTCTTAATTTATATAATGAGCTCTTTGTTGATTTTGGTCCACTGACAAAATCATTATCAAAAACTTCTAAATAGTAAGAGACATACTCGTTTTCCTTTAAACTCAGTCTTGCTAAGTCCCAATTGAAAAATAAGGATTGTTCAATTTCATTTTTGTTGATGTTCAATTCAACAAAGCTTAATTCTTCAGATTTTTCATCATGTTCAGACACGCCAATAAAATAATAAAGTAATACTTTTGTAAATCCAAAATCGTCTTTAACATTGTAGTTAATGCTTACAATATCATTGTTTGGTATTAGAGATACCTGTTCTGGGCGTATAATCTCAATATTTGGATGGAGATCACTTAAAACCTTTAGGGAATACTCAATTGGATTTTCATTTGAATTATTATCATTATCTATTATTCTGAAAAAATATTTATCATCAGAATAAATTCTAAAATTACCACTTACATTTTTGCCATTAATTTTTAGTGAATCACTACTCCCATCAGAAATATATCGATAAGCGCTAACTAATTCTTTAGTCGATAAAAAATCAAAATTAACTCTAGTCCCTTTTAATGCGGTAATATTTCCGTTATTTTCTTGGATAGAGATGGGGACTTTGGAATAATTTGGCGGAATAATCTCAAAAGTTATCTGATTAATTAAGGGTGGGGAAGTTACAGTTACTTTAAAAGTATCAGTAATTACTTCTCCGGAATGCGCGTAGTAAACAAATTCATTTTTAATATCTCTTAATTCAAGCGATAGTCTGTTAAGTGAATCGGCATTTAAAACATGTTTTGTAAATTCCGACTCAACTATAGATTTAGTTGAGAGATAAACGCTCTTTGGTATTTTGCCATTAGCTTTAACTTCTAAAAGAATATTTTGCCCTCTTTTTATTTTTTTATTTCCGGAAATTATCTCTAATGAAAATTCAACTGGTTTAGTAAACTCTGTTCTGAAACTTAAAAGTCTTGATGCTCCTTCTCGAATTGGGCCAAATGCAGCAAATAAAAGAAATACAGTAAATAATAGTGAAAAAAATACAATTAAATTCCTTTTGAGTTTAGAATAATTTATAATTTCAATAAAGTTAAATGCTGAGACCTTGCGGTAAGTATTTTCAAATGCAGCATCAATTAGTGCGGCAGAAGATTCAGAAGATTTTGTTGAAATTATTTGTAAAGAGTTTAGTAGATTGTCCTTAATATTTGGATAATAATCCCCAATTTCCTTTGAGGCTGATTCTATCTGATGAAATTTATTTGAATTTATATAGGATGAGATCCAATTATATGCTGAGGAAGAAAATATTGCTATGAAAATAAGAAAAAGTAATATTATAAATCCCGTTTTAACATCTTTTCCAAAATAAAATATAACTTCCAGAGAAGTAAAAAGAAGAAATAGAATAGATATAATAAGCAATGATTTTATTAATGATATTGAGATATTCATCAAACTTTTTCGACAAATAAAATCAGAGATTTTCTTGAAAAGCTTATCTTTATGTGAATTTAATTTATTCATTAACTTAAGCTAATTTGAGAGGGCATAAACAATTATATTTGTACCAAATCTAAGCGCCTCATTTCTTTTATCCTCCGGATCATTGTGAACATCTTGATTTGCCCATCCATCACTTGGATTACTTTCGGTTGTGTAATAAATTACCATTCTTTCGCCAAGAAATATTCCATACCCTTTAGGGGGTTTATTATCATGCTCATGTGTTTTAGGAGGACCATATTCAAATTTATACGGTTCACTATAAATATCATGATTGAACGGGATTTCTATAAAATCATTATCAGGAAAGATTTTTTTAAATTCGCGCCTTACGGCTTTGTCTAATCCATAATCATCATCAATATATAAAAATCCTCCTTCCTCAAAATATTGCCTCAAATTTTTAATATTATTTTCTGAAAAAACAATATTTCCATGGCCGGTCATAAATAAAATTGGAAAGTTAAATATTTCATTTTTGTCCAGATCTGCAACAACGTATTTAGGATTCGTTTTAACATTAGTATTCTCAGAAACAAATTTTAAAAGGTTTACTTCAGCAGATGGATCATTATACCAATCTCCGCCGCCGGCATATTTTAATCTTGCAATCTGTAAATAAGGATTCGTTTGCGCATGGTTAATAAATAATGCGAGGAAAAAAATAACTACGATAAAATATTTACTGCTATGAAATTTCATAAACTTTAACGAACTAATTAGAAAAAGATAAATTCATAAATATGTTAGAAACCAATAATGAAGCCGCAAATTCCCCTTGTTACCATCTTTTAAGAGTAGTTATAAATAAGAACTCAAGTTAATACCATTTTAGAAGAATTCAAGTTCCAAAATCCTTCCGAAAAATAGTTATTTAATTAAAGTCTTGCTTAAACATTTCGACTTCTATTCATATGTGATGTGCATCACGAAAATTGGGGATCTTGTTCAGGGATATTAAAATATTTGGAAGCGATCTAAAAATCTGAACTTCTTTTGTCTTAAAATGATAAAAAGTTGATAAATCTACTAAAAAAGTGTAAATCAAAATAATTATTTGGCTCAACTAAATTAAAGTACAGCCGATTATTCATTGTAATGAATTCATTTAAATAAAAAAAACAAGATAAAAACATGAAAAAAGAACATTTTTTATTTGTGCCCATATTGCTATTAGCAATGTTAATAACCAGCTGCGAAATCAAAGATGATGATTCAACAAGTCCAGGTGGAACTGACTCCAGTTATACAGTTACTTTAACTGGGGATGTTGTAGAGGCCGCAACCGGAAATCCGATTGGTGGTGCGACAATTAAGATTATTGATGGACTGACGGTAAAAGGAGCAGTTACTGATAATAATGGAAAATATTCAACAGTGCTTGATGTTGCCGATGATATCGATTTAGTTATTATTGCTTTTAAACAGGGCTTTATTGCTGACACAACGACAACTTTTGTCTTAAAAAATACCACAACGGAAGTTCCAATATTTGCATTAGAAGAAGATGCGAATTCTGCAGGAGAAACGGGTTTATCAGGAGGTGCTGCATCAATAAATTTATATTCTCAATCTGCATCTTTCATAGGTGTAAAAGAAAGTGGATCCTTAGAGAGTGCAGAAATTGTTTTTGAAGTCAGAGATTCATCTGGATTACTAATTGATTTGGATCATGCAGTTGATTTAACATTTAGTTTTGGGGCAACTCCGGGCGGAGGTGAATATCTTTATCCCGGTACAGTTAAAACAAATGCTCTCGGTAAAGCTGCAGTTACTCTAAATACTGGTACTATTGCAGGTGTTGTTCAAGTAATTGCTCAAGCTAATATTGACGGAAGGACAATCAGGTCTAAACCAATTTTAATTTCCATACATGGTGGTTTCCCAACAGATGATCTTTTTTATGTTGCATGTGAAAAATTGAATTATCCGTTTTTAGGAATTATTGGTGAATCAATAGATTTTACTGCTTATGCAGGTGATAAATATAATAACCCGGTAAGGCCGGGAACAGCAGTATATTTTACTGCAAATTATGGAATTATTGGTGGTTCAAATTTAACTAGTGATGCGGGAACTGCAACTGTTCAACTCCTAACAGAACCTTGGCCAAATGATCCCGTATATGGACAAGGATTCTTCAGGGTTACTGCTTCAACTGCAGATGAAAATCTCAATACAATCTCAACCGAAACTGTGAGATTGCTTTCAGGTCCACCAATTCTTAATGTAAATCCCACTTCATTTAATTTGGATAATGGTGGTTCACAATCATTCACGTATACTATTATGGACGTAAACGGTAATCCAATGTCAGAGGGGCAAACTATTGCTGTAACAATTGAAAGTGAAAACATTGATATTGCAGGTGCAACTGAAGTTAAGTTCCCTGATACTCAGAGTAGAAGTATGACAACATTTTCATTTACAGTTTTTGATACAAAACCTGATACGGTTATGGTGGAAAATGTAAAGATCGAAATATCAACCACAGGTCCAAATAGCGATACTAAAATAGGTCTTTTTGGCACGGGTAGATAGAATAAATATAAATTAAAATGTTTAAAAAGTCCGGTTCAGCCGGACTTTTTGTATTTTAAACAGTCTTCATATTGAATAAACCCCCTTATTTGCGTATTTTCACAAGCTTAAATAAAAATATCATATTATTAGGTTTAAAATGAATTTTAAAATTAGAACACATACTTGTAACGATCTTAGAGAAAAGAATATTGATGAAGTTGTTGTGCTGAATGGATGGGTTGATAATAGAAGAGACCTTGGAGGAGTTATATTTATTGATCTGCGTGATAGATATGGGATTACTCAGGTTGTGTTTGAACCTAATTATAATAAAGAAGCTCACGAGCTGAGTAAAAAATTAAGAAGTGAATTTGTTATTTCAATAGAAGGTAAAGTTAGAAAAAGACCTGAAGGAACCGAAAACTCAAATATTTCAACCGGTGAATGTTGATGTTATGGTAGATAAACTAATCATTCTTAATGAAGCGGAAACAACTCCTTTTCAAATAAAAGATGATATTGATGTAAGTGAAGAACTAAGACTGAAATATAGATATTTAGATTTAAGAAGAAACCGAATGCAAAAGAATATAATTTTAAGACATAAATTTTATCAAATAATTAGAAAGTATTTTGATGCAAATGATTTTCTTGAAATTGAAACCCCAATTTTAATGAAAAGCACACCGGAAGGTGCAAGAGATTTTCTTGTTCCGAGTAGATTACATAAAGGTAGTTTTTATGCTCTTCCTCAGTCACCTCAAACTTATAAGCAATTATTAATGGTTTCCGGTTATGATAGATATTTTCAAGTAGTAAAATGTTTTAGAGATGAGGATTTAAGAGCGGATAGACAGCCCGAGTTTACACAAATTGATGTTGAAATGTCATTTGTTAATGAAGAAACAATTTTTGAGGTAGTTGAAGGCTTAATGCAGCAATTATTCAAAGACATTAAAAATATTGAATTGAATTCTCCAATCCCCAGATTAACTTATGATGAAGCTTTGGAAAAGTATGGTAGCGATAAACCAGATCTAAGATTAGGGATGGAAATGAAAACTCTTAATTCAGTATTTAGCAATTCCGATTTTAGAGTATTTAAGGATACAATTGAAAATGGCGGAATTATCACCTCATTATTGGCAAAAGACTGCGGGGATTACACTAGAAGTCAACTTGATGTTCTTACAGAAAATGCTAAAAAACTTGGCGCCGGCGGTTTAATTTGGATGAGAGTGAAGGAGGACGGTCTTGAAGCTCCAATTGCAAAATTTTTAACGGATGATGAAAAACAATCTATAATAAATACTCTAAATGCAGAAGTTGGAGATTTAGTATTAATAATTTCCGGACCTAAACAAAAAGCCCTTACAATTATGGGCAATTTACGCCTAGAAATGGCTAGAAGGTTAGGACTATTTGAGAAAGAATTAGAAGATAAATTAGTTTGGGTGACTGATTTCCCATTATTTGAGTGGGATGATGAAACTCAAAGATATTATGCCATGCACCATCCTTTCACATCTCCAAAGGATTCCAGTGTAGAATTTCTTGATTCTGATCCTTCTAAAGTTTATGCCAAAGCTTATGACTTGGTAATGAACGGAAATGAAATAGCCGGTGGAAGTTTGAGAATATTTAATTCAAAACTGCAGTCAAAAATGTTTAAAGCACTTGGCATTTCCGATGAAGAAGCAAATGAAAAATTTGGTTTCTTGATGAACGCATTTAAATATGGAGCTCCACCACATGGTGGAATTGCATTCGGTTTAGATAGAATGGTGATGCTTTTCGCGGGAGAGAGTTCTATCAGAGATTTGATTGCTTTCCCCAAAACTACAAGCGGTTTATCTTTAATGGATGAATCACCTTCAAAAGTTAGCACTGAGCAATTGCGGGAGCTTCATATTAAGTTAAGAAGTTAAATTATTGATAATAATTTTTTATTTAATTTATTAAGATTTACACTTAATTCTTACGAAAAAACTCTTCTCAAATAAGTTGCTTTTTAAGTCATATTATATTTGAGAAACTTGACCTCATATAAGTAACTAATATCACTTAAACTTTCTTCTTTCAAATGGCAAGATTATTGATAGATTCTCACCAGCAGCTTTAAAATAGTGTTACAATTAAAACTTAATTATATTTTTCCGATTGTATTAAAGTCTAATATTTTTTTAATTAAGGAATAATATGGGTCAGCAGCAGCTTCTTTTAATAGTTCTAGGTGTGATAGTAGTAGGTTTATCAATAGTGGTTGGAATTGCCTTGTTTCAGGAAAATGCCATAGAACAGCAAAGAAATGAAGTTCTTAATGAATGTATTTTATTGGCAGCCGAAGCCCAGAGACATTATAGAAGACCAACCGTTTTAGGTGGTGGTGGAAATACATTCAATGGTTGGAACATCCCTTCTCAATACGCCCCTACCATAGTAGCTTCGTTTACGGCAAATATTACCTCCGATCAAGAGGTAATTATTACCGGTATCGGTGCTGACCTGACAGAAGTTAGAGTAGTAGTTACTAAAGATGAATATCAAGCGACAATTATTAATTAACCCATTTATATCATCAATCAATTAACATCACTCTTCAAATATTATTTTAGGCGTCAATCCTTCTGATTTCCGGTAAACTTAAGAAATAATCTTTTATTGTCATTCCCATGAACCTGCTTGCAGTAGGCAAGAACGGGAATCCAGGCATTTAAATAATATCTCATAAAATTTTATTTAGTTCTTCTGGGTTTCCAATAGACCTGTGCCCAAATTTTTCTATCGGGTAAACATTCGAAAATGACAGACCAGTTTAACAGTCCTTAATCATGGTTTCAATCCACTCACTAATACGACTATTTGACATCCAATCAGTTACTCAATCATCCAATCTTTCAATTGATCAATGATATTGACGTTCTCAATCGGTTATTTTTACATGTAATTTTTACTGCCACAGGTAATAGTTTCTGTTCCATTTTGATATATATTCCAATATTAGCCAATTCTGGTTCATTTTCGGACACTTAAATGTGATATTAATCACTTTTTTAGCAATAATTATTGCTATTAACATTTGGCACAGTTATTTCGATAGTTATATCAACTTTTACAAAGAAATTCCATTAACAAATCAAAAGGAGTTAAATAATGGGTCAACAACAGTTATTATTAATCGTATTAGGTGTTATCATAGTTGGTATAGCAGTAGTTGTAGGTATCAACGTATTTACAGCAAGCAGCATGAATTCTAACAGAGATGCAGTTATTGCTGACTTAACAACCTTAGCCGCAATGGCTCAACAGCACTACAGAAAACCAGCTGCTATGGGTGGTGGTCAAAACTCATTTAGCACAGCTAATGGCGGTACTGCTTGGTCAGTTCCAGCAAGTTTAGTGAGAACAGCAAATATGTCAGCTGACGTTGCTGCAACAGTAGCAGATCAGCAAGTTACCTTGGTTGGTTCAGGAACAGAAACCGGAACAGATGGATCCGCAGTTGTTCAAGTTACCATGGTTGTAGGTAAAAATTCAATAACTTCAACAACAATAGATAACTAAACATTTGGATTAAATTATCGATTTATATAATTGTAAATCTAGTTCATTGATAAGGCTAATAAAGCAACACAAAAAGTTTTATTAGCCTTTACTTAATTTAAACTTAATAATGCAAATACCATGATAGAACTTCGTTTTAATGCAGTAAAAACCAACGGTCAATCAATAACCGGAACAATCAGTGCTCCAACTGCAACCCTTGGCAAGAAGAAAATTCAAGAGCTTGTTGAAAAGCATGGTCTGAAAACGAAATCTATCGAAAAAAAATCTACCTATCTATATAAAGTACGCAGAGGAAACGAAAAACCCTTTAAAGGGGAACAAAAAGCATTTAATAAAGGTGAAGTTACTAATGCGCTTTCAAAACTTGGTTATCAAGTAGTTTCTGTAAATAAAAAACTATTTGAATTCAGCATGAAGCCACCTGTGCAAGAAATTGTTTCATTTGTTAAGATAAGTGCTGAACTACTGGAACAAAAACTTCCATATAATGAAATAATGACTTTGCTTTCTAATGATCTTGAAAATAAGGCTCTAAAAGAAACCATTAAGCAAATAAATAATGAGCTTAAAAAAGGGGCAGATAGTGAACAAGTTTATATGAAGTACCAAAATATTTTTGGAAAATTTACTTCATACATGCTTGGGTTAGCATCTAAAAGTGGTAATATGACCGAAATTTATAAAGCAACCGCAAAGTTCTTAGAAAGACAGCTTCAATTTAAGAAAGATATGCGAAGTGCTTTAATTACGCCATTAATTACAGTTTTTATTCTATTATTGGCTGTACTTTTCTACGTAGGCTACATTTTCCCGGAAACTGCAAAGCTGTTCTTAAAATTTGATATTCCATTGCCTCCAATGACTGCAGCTACTTTAGATTTTAGTGATTTTATTTTAGCAAATCCAATCTTGCTAACATTATTAATGGTTGTCCCTCCAATTGCATTTTGGAGATTTTCTAAAACTGAAAAGGGAAGATTATTGACCGATAAATATTTGATGAAGATGCCCATAATGGGTTCATTAATTCATAAGACAAATATTGAGGTTTTTTGCAGAGTATTCTATACTCTTTATACAGGTTCAGCAGATAGTATAGAACCAATAAGAATTGCAGCTGAAGCAACAGGCAATAGCTACTTTGAAAGTCAAATTAAAAATGTCTCGATTCCATTGATGGTAAGTAAAGGTGTTGGACTTACGGATGCACTGGAAGCGAGCGGCATATTTACTCATACTGCAATTTCAAGATTTCACTCTGGTGAAGAGACTGGAACAATAAAAAATACTGCATATCAGCTTGCCAATTATTATGAGAGTGAAACAGTATTTAGATTAAAAAATGTTATAGAAATGATTCAAGTTTTTATTGCAATGTTTATAATGATTGTAATGATTGGTTTAACATTAGTTTCAGCTGAAACAGCAACAATAAATCCTAAACCTCCGGTGATGTAAGGAAATACTTAGAGAATATGGTTGAAGAAAAACTAGAAATGACGGATAAGATTGGTTACCTTTTATTAAAGAAAGGAATAATCGATCTAGAAATTTTACAGCAAGCACTATTAGCAAAAGAGAAAGATCTTAATGGTGCAAAGCGTAATTTAGGTCAAATTCTAGTTCAGGATTTTAATTTCGATCATGACATAGTTTTTAAAGAAATTGCCATACTGTATGCTTTTAAAGAAATAGTTTTTGTCCCTGAAGAGTTTAACGAAGAACGTATTAAATTATTGCAAGCAATTCTTAATGATGCAGGTGAAGAAGTAAAAGGTCTTTTGTTAAAGCATAAGGTTTTGCCATTTAAATACGATGAGAGATTTAAAGATAAGTTAATACTAGCAGCTATTGATCCTACTGATAGAGCACTTACTAAAATTGCATATGCCCTAAAAGCTAAGAAGTATGAACTGAATTTCATAAAGAAAAAAGATTATGATAGACTAGTTGATCTTCTAATTCCAAAAGAGAATGAGTTTCTACAGATGGTTGAATCCTCTGATGAAATGATGGAAATGGATATTGATGATTCATCAGTCTCGGAAGAACAATTAGATTCTGAGATAAATAAAAGTGCTTTGGTTAATTTAGTTGAGGGTGCTTTAGTTGAGGGTGTTAGAAGGGGCGTAAGTGATATTCACATTTTCCCGACAAGCGGAAAGAGAACGGAAATTCATTTTCGGCAAGATGGTAAACTAGCCCGCTGGTATGTGCAGGATAATACTTTGCCGGAAGCTGTTATGGCTGTTGTGAAAGACCGTGCAAAAGGTTTAGACAGATTTGAACGAGAAAGAGCACAGGATGGTTTTATTCAAAGGCAAATTGATAATTATATTATCCGTTTCAGAGTTTCTGTATTACCAATGGTTGGTACTGAACTAAAAAACAAATTTGAAAGTATTGTAATAAGAATATTAGATGATAGAAATGTTATCAGGGATTTAAGCAAGCTGGGTTTAGTTGGTTATGCCAATAAAGCTTTTGAAAAAGCAATCAATCAACCGCAAGGAATGGTGATTTTAACTGGACCAACAGGTAGTGGTAAAAGTACAACATTAATTGCAGCACTTTATCAAGTAATTGATCCTTCAGTAAATGTGTTGACTGTTGAAGATCCGGTTGAGTATGTAATTGAAGGTGCAAGGCAGCTTAAGATTGGTCATAAAATGAATTTTGAGCAAGCGATAAGAGCTATTTTACGTCATGATCCGGATATAGTTCTTGTTGGTGAGATGAGAGATAAAGAAACTGCTGAAACAGCAGTTAAACTTGCTAATACTGGTCACTTAACATTTTCAACACTTCATACTAATGATGCTCCTAGTGCAGTTGCGAGACTTTACAAAATGGGAGTAGAGCCATTTCTTATAGCTTATGCAATTAATATTATCGTAGCTCAAAGACTTATCAGAAGATTATGTGAACATTGCAAGAAAAGAGTTACTGAATTTGATGAAGCTGAAATGATTGCAGCCGGATTAAATATTGAAGAATGGAAAAACTACGAAATATATGAAGCAGTCGGTTGTGAAAAATGCAATAAAACAGGTTATAAAGGCAGGTTGGCAGTACATGAAGCACTTTATTTCACAAAACCTATAAGAGAAATAATAGTTGGCGCGGGTGATGAAGTTGATGAAGAAAAGATAAGAGTTCAAGCAAGAAAGGATGGTACATTAAACTTAAGAGAAAATGGATTAGAAAAAGTGAAATTAGGATTAACGTCAATACAAGAAGTAATTGGCGCAACAATGGAAGAGTAACAATTTAGAAAAGAATATACTATGATCAATAAAGCATTAGAATTATTATCAAAATTTACGAAGACAATTCCAAAAGGAATCTACGGCCCTGATAGAACCAGCTATATAGTAGAAAAAGTTGAGGAATTTCCTCTTGATGATAAAGAAATTTTATTAAACTTTTTCAACCATATTTTAACTGTAATGGTTGATAGAGAAGCTTCGGATATTGAAATTGGCGGAGCTGGCACAGTAAATTACATATGGTTTAGGGTGCAAGGAATTAAAAAGAGAGTTGAAGATTTACCAAACCTAAAGTTGGATGAATCAACTGCTCTTATTGCTGTTTTACTTAACAAAAATCAGCACAGACATTTAATGGTCAACAGAAATCTTGATTTTAGTTATACCTTTAGACATGTTCAGAAAAATAGCAATGTAAGGTTTAGAGCAGACGTCTATTTTGATTTAGATAGCTTAACCTTAAATATGCGTGCCATTTCATCTAAGCTAAGATCAATTGAATCATATGGATTTCATCCTTATGCCTTGCAGTCAATGAATCATAGCTATATTAAATTTGGACTGTCTCTAATCACCGGAATCACCGGTTCAGGTAAATCAACAACATTAGATGCCATAATTGATTATCATAATCAATCAAATCCTTGTCAAATTATAGTTGTTGCTTCACCTATTGAGTATGTGCACACTTCAAATAGTTCAATTATAAAGCATAGGGAAGTTGGACGGGATGTACTATCATTCAAGGAGGGAGTTACTCAAGCATTAAGACAAGATCCTGATATTATTGTTATTGGTGAGATGAGGGACCCGGATACAATTCTAGCATCATTAGAAGTTGCGGATACTGGACACAAAGTTTTTTCTACCTTGCATACTTCATCAGCAATAGAATCAATTGATAGAATTATTGCGGAAGTTAACCCGGTTGAACAAGAGAGAGTTAGAATGAGACTCGCTGATGTTTTAGTGTCTGTTGTTTCACAAAAATTAATTCCGGGATTAGACGGCAAACTTGTTTTAGGTAAGGAAGTATTGGTCGTTACTCCTAGCGTAAGAGCTGCAATCAAAAATAATAATACAAGTGAAATTTATATGATGATGAACCAAGGAAGTCAGCTTGGTATGATTACAATGGAGCAAGATTTAATGAGGTTATATCAGCAAAGGAAAATCTCTAAAGAAAACATGATTGCCTTTGCAAATAATAAAAGTAGAATACGTCAATTATTTAAAGCGGTATAAATTATGAAACCAATTGTATGCGTTTCGTCCGAAGGACATGATACTAAAATAGTTATTCTTTCAAAAGAAAAAGAAGGGATCAAAATAAATAAAACCTTCTCGATGACAATGTCTGGGGGAGAAAATTTTGATGATCCTTTAGACAATAGTTCATCCGATACATCTCTTAAAGGTTTTGAAACAGATTTTACAATTGAAAATGTAGATGATTCTGGAAGCAGCCTGGCCACAGTAGATAAGAATGATGTGAGTTTTGCTGCTAATTATTTTGGCAAAGATGAGCTCAAAGATGCTGAATTTATTCCTGTTGTCACTGATCCTGTAGTAAGCCATCATAATTTTGTTGGGAATATCACAAACAATAAAAAGAAAAATATTAACTCAATTATTACTGATATATCCAAAAATAAGAACATTGCAGTAACTGCCGACACAATAGATTATATTCAAATTAATAATGATACTTTACACAGTGTATTTATTAAAGAAGATAATACAAGTGTAAATTTTATTAACTCTTGGGCAAATCAGAATGGTAAAAAGTATTACAAAATTGCAACTATTAAAAATTCTGAAACTGCATTAGCACATTATGTTGCAAAATCTAATGACTTTTTTGAGGAAGATTTTACATTAATTATCAATACTGGTCAAGAATCTAGCAAGCTCATTTTCTTAAAAGGTAAGAAACTATTCCATATTGGTTCGACCTTAGATATTGGTACAAAAGACATTCATACTTATGACGTTTATTTCTCCAAAATATTGCTGGAGATGGAAAACGGTGCAATTCCACGCCTAGACAATGTAATATTGTGCGGGGAAGATAATTCGGAAAATTTAGTGCTCTCTTTTTATGGAACATTCCCAGAAGCAAATGTAACAGAGTTAAAGTTTGACGGTTTAAATCTGACGAATTTATCTGAAGAACAAAAGGAAAACCTTTCGGCTTTTGCATTCCCAATTGCTGCCGGTCTGGAATATTTTGATGAAAAGGAAAAAAAATATCAGGGTATCAATTTCCTTCCAAAATATATTGCTGAAAATCAAAAATTCATTCAATTCGGTTGGCATAGTTTAATTGTTATGCCTTTACTTTTTGCAGCTACTTTTTTCTTTACATTCCAAATATTAGAAAATAATAAACTGTTGAATGAACAGCAGCGGGAAATCACTAGACTAAAACAACTGAAAGCACAAAACGAGCTGATAATTCAGGAAATGGATGGATATACATCCAAGATTAATAATTTTGATAATACTCAAGCAGTATTAGATTCAGCTACAGCTGGAACTGAAGTTTGGGGAAAAATGCTTACTAAGGTATCTGACTTTATGGAGAGAAGGAGAAATTTTTGGGTTTCTAATCTAGAAACTAACTCTGATAAAGTTGTGGCCCTTAAAGGATATGCTTTATCTAGAAACGTACTTACTGAATTTGTGGAAAACAGTGATGCAGCTTTATTAAACACGGTAATTTATGAGCCATTAAGAGATACAAAGACATATTCATACACATTAAATTTTAATTTAACTACGGATGGAGCCAAAAACCAATGAACCGTAAACTAGTTAGCACTTTACTCTTGCTGATAATATTAGTGATAATTGCCGTTAGCGGCAGTGCATATACTTATTATTATCAAGCAGGAAATATTGAAGATAATGAGAAGGAATTAAAGGATCTCAAAGTTAATGCACAGGATACAGAAGAATTAAAACTTCAGCTCGATGATTTAAAACATCGTCTTGCAGAACTGGATTCTATTTTAGCATTAAGAAAGTATATTATTCCTGTAAGCATTCCGCAATCAAACTTTTTTAAATTCGTTAATGGTGTCAGTTCCAATTTTTCTGACCACTCATATGTAAATGTTGAATATACAGGAGAAGGTGAGCCCGGAGATTTTTTCAGTTATGTTTATCGTCTCAAAGGAACAGCAGAGTATAACGATTTATTTAAACTAGTATATGCAGTTGAGCAGAGCAAAGAACTGAAAAAAGTAACTAAAGGGAAACTAAATAATTTCGTAGAAGTTGATGAAGACGGATTCCCCCACTATTTAGTTGGATATGATTTTGAAGTTCTGGTTTATTATTCTGATACAGATACATATGCTAGTGCTAGCTATAAAGAAAATAGATTAAACTCAAATCCACTATATAATATTTTCTATCCTTTGATTAGGGACGATATACCGCCAAACACTGATAACTTACTAGATGTTCAAACTGCTCAACTTCTTGCATTAATTCCCGATGGTGCTTATGTAGCAGATGCAAGTGGAAATACTCACTTACTCTGGGAAGGCGATGAAGTTTATTTGGGATATTTAACAAAAATTGATTACACCACAAATGAAGTAAAATTTGTTCTTAATAAAGGTGGTGTAATTGAAAAAGTTACTCTAAACCTCGAACAAAATTTACAAGAAAAAGATAAAAAACTTGCGAGAAAATAATATGAAAAAGTTAACAATAATATTTGTACTATTTCTTTTTTCTTTACCAATAATGGGGCAAAGAGAATTAGAAAAATCTATGAACGAATTTACTAATCCCGATGAGCTTGTAACCATTGCCGAATACACTCCTTTTGATAATGCTCTTGAAGCGCTAAGTCAGATAAGTGAAAGGAAAACGGGTAAAAGGATTGTAAGTACTGCGGGTTTAACCTCGCCAATTGGAGTTGAAATAAATAAACTTCCATACATGAAAGCTCTAGTTGTTATTGTTCAATACAATAATCTCGAATTTGAAGAAAAAGAGAATATTATACTTGTCAGGAAAAAAATTACAGAAGCTAAAGGTTTAACTGAAGATACATATGCTTCTTTAGATTCCAGAGAAGTAAAAATATCTGCTGTTTTCTTCGAAGCAGATGTTTCTGAATTAAGAGAACGTGGCATAAACTGGGAATGGTTGATGTCAAGTTCAGGAGTTACTCTTGGAAGTAATTTACGTTCTTTTACAGAAGCTAAAGACGAAGAATCAAGTGGTGCAAGTCAGCAAGAACAGCAAAATCCTCCAGAGTTTCTGGCTAATGGACTAAGTGAATTTACATCTGGAAGTTGGTCCGGAACGGTAGAAGGTGTGTTTAAGTTTTTTGAATCGGAAAACTTAGGTGAAGTTATAGCACGACCAAAGGTTTCTGTAAGAGATAAAATGAAAGGCCGAATTCAGATTGGTTCAGATATTTCAATTAAGCAAAGAGACTTTGCCGGAAACGTGATAGATGTATTCTATTCAACCGGTACTATAATTGAGGTTACACCTTTTATATATAATGAAGATAACCAAGATTATATACTTCTTAAAAGTCAGTGCAGAAAGAAGCTCGGCCATTCCAGGTGAAATCACAACAGAAATTAAGAAAACTTTAGTAGCAACTGATTTAATGATGATTTCAGGTGAGGAAAAAGTAATTGGCGGATTATTTGTTAATGAGGAAATAAATGTACGTCAAGGTATTCCATTTCTTAAGGATTTACCATGGTGGTTTTTTGGTATAAGATATTTAACCGGGTATGAAAGAAAACAAATTTCTAAAAAAGAAGTTATTATTTTACTTCAAGCTGAACTTGTTCCTACACTTAAGGAAAGGGTAGCACAGAGAAAAGAAAATGAGATTGATAAACAAATTATTGAAGATCATGAAAATCTAAGAAAGTATAAAATCACTCCGTTCAGAGAAGATGAGAAGAAAGGAATTGAAAATAAATAATTGTAAAATATAGATTTATATATAATAGGTTGTTAATTAATATAATTGACAACCTATTTGATTTATGACCTTAATGTTAATTTGTAAGCAACATAAAAATGAAAATAAATGCCAAGCTTTTTGTCCTTGCCTTCACAATTATAACACTCGTTTCGGTTTCCTCTGCATTTATTTATAACAAACTTGCCCAACAGCTAATTCACGATCAGCAATCGAAAGTAATTGTAAATTCTGCTAATGATTTTATTTTTGCATTCCAACAATTAATTCAAAAAGTTGATGATTCTTTCCAGCATAATGGCAAGAATCAGTTACTTAATTCTAAAGGGTTAGATTTTTTATTTGAAATAAATACAGATTCCACGATTGTTAAGTCAAGTATAAAGATAAGGGATAATGTTTTTATTTATTCTGATGTTTCTAGACTCAGTGAATTTCTAGAATATAACTCAAACCTAATAGTTAGGCACTTTAACGACGGTAAATGTGATGTTTATTATGGTATTCAAATTAACTCTGAAATTCTTAAAGATTTATCAGAGCAAATTCGTGCTGATGTTGCACTCGTAGAAAGTGACGTAATATCAAAATTTACTAATTCTGATGAGTATAATTATTACCTTCCAAGTCTTAGCACAACAGCCAGAGAATTTAAGAATAAAAATAATTTTGAAATAATTCATAAGGATTTGGGCAATGTAGAATTAACTGCAACACATTTCTCACCAAAAATTTCTGATGTTTCTAATAAGCAAATAGACTTTATCATTTTTAACATTTCAGGTGAAGCTGCTGATTTTACTGCAACAATGAGCTTGGTATCATTGGTAATTGTTATTTCAGGTATACTTTTAACTATTGTCTTTTTGTTCCTATTTACTACAAAGTTTAGAAAACAATTGGATTTTATTTCAGAAGGTGTGAGTGAGATTACTTCTGGAGATAGTAGTAAAAGGGTAAAGATTATTTCGAGAGATGAAATTGGCGCCCTTGGAAATGCATTCAATAAAATGCTTGATGAACTTGACAAACGGGATTTAGAAGAAAAAGAATATGCGGAACTAATTTCAATAATTAACGAAAATCCCTCTCTTGAAGATATTGGTCATGCGGCGCTTCAAAAAATAATTTCTTCAACCGGAGCAGATATTGGGGCATTTTATTTACATAATAATGGTGAATATAATCCTTTTGCTATTGTGGGTTTAATAGATAGTAAAAAAGAGATGTTTGTTGAATCCGGATTTTATAATAAAGCAAAAAAACAGAGAAAAATAATAGAGCTAAACTTTACTGAAAATAATCCAGTTGTAAAAACCGGTTTAACTGAATTCAATATTAACCATTTATATATCTTACCAATATTTTATAATAATGAGCTTTTAGCTGTTATGGAACTAGCGTCCATTAATAAACCTAAAGTTGATATAAAAGAATATTTGGATAAAATTAAAGCGCAGCTTGCAATAGGTTTGGCAAACGGAAAAGCATTAAGCGAATTAAAGAATATGGTAGATAAACTTCAAAATCTTAATTCAGCTTATCAAAAACAAAATATAGAAATTACTGAGAAAAATGAAGAGTTAGTACAACTTCATGATGAATTAAAAAAGGGAAGTAAAGAATTAGAAATACAAACTGCAAAGGCTGTTGAATCTGAAAAAGTAAAATCACAATTTTTAGCTAATATGTCACATGAGCTAAGAACTCCTCAAAATTCTATTCTTGGATTAACGGAGCTAATTCTTAAAGATGAAACTACTCCTGTTCAGACAAGAGAAAAACTGAATGTTGTACTTAGAAACGGCAAAAAACTTTTGACACTTATTGAAAACATATTGGAATACTCAAAGCTTGAATCAGGAAATACAGAATTAAGGGAATCAACAATTTACTTAAATGAATTGATGGACGAAGTTTATTCATTCATTTATCCTTTATTTATTGAGACTAATATTGATTTCAAAATCCATGTACCCCAAGATTACAATTATGAAATATCTTCTGATGTTAAAAAAATTGAGCAAATTATTTATAACCTTATTGGTAATGCTATTAAGTTTACTAAGGATGGATTTGTAAAACTGAGTTTGGAAGTTCTTGAAAATAATCTTGAAATTATTGTTGAAGATACTGGACCCGGCATATCAGATGAAGATCAGAAAATTATTTTTGAAGAATTCAGACAAGCTGATGGAAATCTGAATAGGAAATTTAGCGGTTCAGGTTTGGGTTTAGCAATCTGTAAAAGATATACAGAATTGCTCAATGGCGAAATATTTCTTCAAAGCAATTTAGGTAAAGGATCAATATTTAAAGTATCACTTCCTGGTATTGTCAAATCAAGAACCAGTATACAGAAAGAAAGCTCAGCACTTACCAAACAAGTTAAAAAAATTAGTGCCCTTATAGTTTCGGATGGTTATGATTCAATAAAATTGATCAGTGATTACCTATTAACAAATAATATTGATGTTGATGTGATAAATTCTGAGGAAATAGAGATTAAAAATATCAAAGAGGCAGCTCCGGATATTATTATCATTGATATTCTATTTAATGAAAGAAACGGATGGAATTTTTTAACTAATATAAAAATGGATTCGTCTCTTAAATCAATACCGGTTGTGATTATAAATATGGATGAGGAGGCAAATTGCGGTTTAGGATTAAAAGTTTTTGAATTCTGTACAGAAAACTTTACTAGAGATAGTATTGATAATTCTATAGCCTTAATTGAGTCAGTAAAAGGTGAAAATATTAGTAATCTCCATATTATATCAAGCGAAGAGAAATTTACAAAAATTCTAAATGAGATGAATGATGCTTATTTGAATCTTTCATCTACAACTAGTATTGCTGCAAATTTAAATCAAATAATAAATTTTGAGCCTGATGCCATTTTGATTGACATATTAGATAATAACATAAACTCTTTAGAACTCCTTACGGAGATCAATAACAATAGAGTAACTAAAGATATCCCGGTAATTGCATTTATTCATGAGATAAATGAAGAAGAGAAAACGTATGTGAATAATTCATTTTTTGAGACCACTCTTATAAAACAATTTCACCCGCTTGATGTTCTTAAAGTGATAAAGGATAGAATTGAATTATTTGATAAAAATGCTTTTGTACTGAGTGAAAATAATAGTGTTAAAGAAAATGAATGGAAGGAAGATAGTGTAAAGAATAACCAAATTTTTGATAGTAAAATTAAAGTACTAATAGTTGATGACGATAGTGATGCAAGATTCACTATTGGTGAAATTATTAAGTCATTAAATTATGAACCGATTTTTGCAACAAACGGTTATGAATGCCTGGAAAAATTAAATGATGAATGGCCAAACTTAATACTTCTTGATATTATGATGCCAAAAATGGACGGTTTCCAAACTATTAAGAAAATTAGGGAAAATGAAAAGTTTAAAGAGTTAAACGTATATGCGCTTACAGCTTATGCAATGCTTTCTGATAAAGAAATAATTGAGAAAAATGGATTTGACGGATTATTCACAAAACCAATAAATACAGTTCAGCTAGAAAGAAAATTAACTAATATTTTTAAAACTGCGATTTGATGGATACTAAAAAAATACTTGTCGTTGATGATCAGCCTGGGAATGTTTTTCTTTTACAGGACAGACTTAATAGAGAGGGATTTGAAGTTATTACTGCATATGATGGTACATCCGGAATTAAAGTTGCACGAGAGCAAAATCCCGATTTAATTCTACTCGATATTATGATGCCGGGAATTGACGGTTTTGAAGTTTGTCGTGAAATATCTTCTAATGATTTTACAAACCATATACCCATAATATTAGTAACAGCACTAAATTCTTCTGAAGATACGCAAAAAGGATTTGATTGCGGTGCTTTTGACTACATTAAAAAACCATTTAATAAAATTGAACTGTTGGCAAGAGTAAAGGCTGCAGTTAGGTTCACTGAAACCCAAAAACTTTTAATTGAGCTTGAAAAAATCGATACATTTTCAACAACTGTAAAAAAAACTAATCATGAAATTAAGCAACCTCTTACATTGATAAATCTGTCAGTTACAGCATTAAAGAGAGAACTTGACGAAACAAATTTTGATAAGATTTCAGCAAAAAAGAGAGTAGAATTTATTCAGTCTGCTACAAAAGAAATAATTAAAATAATGGATTCGATGCTTAATATTGATAAAATTGAAATAAATGAATACTTGAATAATCTGAAGAAAAATGAATTTAAAATAAGTAGCGATACAGAATTATGGAAGTAGCTCTTTAATTGTGGATTGGATCATGTCAAAGGTATAAGGTTTTTTTAATACCTTAGAAATCTTTGCCTCAAACATATTCTTTTCAATACTTGCCCCGGTTACCAGTACAATAGGAAGTTCTTTATTATTTTCTCTAATTTTTTCACTGCATTGAACACCACTCATCCCAGGCATATTCTCATCGATAAATAGTAAGTCGGGACTTGTGGAAATAATTGTATTAAGGGCTTCTAATCCATTAGATGCAGTAAAAACATTAAACTTCAAAGTTTTTAAAAGATCTTTTAGCACTTCTCTTTGGAAGTCATCATCTTCTGCTATCACTACGCTTTTACTTGTATAGTCAAGTTGCTCTTCTTCAATTTTATTTTTTGGAAAATAAAGCTCAAAAGTTGTTCCAATGCTTTCATTAGCGAAAACATTAATCTTCCCTTTATGATCATCAATAATTTCTTTAACAATTGAAAGTCCATAACCACGCTGAGTATCTTTAGATTTTGTACTAAACTCTTTATCAAAAATTTTACTAATTAAATTAGAAGGAATGCCACTTCCATTATCTGTAATTGCTATCATCACATAGTTTTTTTCGGTATTACTAATATTTAAGTTTATTGAACCTTTATTAACAGAAGCCTCTTTTGCATTAATAATTAAGTTAAGCAGTACTCTTTTTATTTCAGTATAATTACCCCAAATCATAAATTCTTCTTTGTCATCAGGGAATTCAAAATTGATCTGTTTTTTTGTATCATTATCAAGAAGTTCAATAGTTTCCTCAATTATATCAACGATATTTACTATTGATTTTATTTCACTGGAAAAACTTTCATAAGAGGATAATTGTTGAATAATCTGTGAGGCAAGAAGTGTGTTTTTTTCTATATGATTAAAGATTTTGTCTGCGTTATTACTCTTAAAGTTTTCTTTAAGAATTTCAATTCCGGCAAGTACATTGTTTAATAGATTATTTAAATCATGAGCAGCCACTTTAAATTTCTCTTCAATAGCTGATGCATTATTAATATTATCTATTCTTTTCATTTTAGATAAGACTGTACTTTCTAATTTTTGTATAAAGTGTTTTTTGACTTATCCCTAATGCTCTGGCTGTGCTTTCTCTATTCCACTGATTTAAGTTTAATGCTTTTCGAATATGTACTCTTTCAATATCCTCTAGTTTAGGTAATTCAGAATCAAATTCTTCATCATATTGAATTAGTTTGTCAAACTTCGGTAAATTTAAGTCTTTCAATTCGATTATTTCTGAATCAGCAAAGACAATAGCTCTTTCAATAATATGTTCTAACTCTCTTACATTCCCTGGAAATTCATAATTGAGAAGTTCACTTTTCGCTTCAGGAGATAAAGTTTTGGGTGAGTTAATCGGACATTTCCTCTTCAGAAAATATTCTGCAAGTAAAGCAATGTCATTTCCTCTTTCAACAAGAGGCGGTATTGTTAATGTAATTATATTCAGTCGGAAAAGTAGATCTCTCCTAAACATTTTTTGATCTGAGAACTCCATTAAGTTTCTATTAGTTGCAGCAATAATTCTGATGTTTGAGGATAGATTGGTAACTCCTCCAATTCTTCTAAATTCACCATTCTCTAAAAAACGTAACAATTTTGGTTGAAGAGTTAAACTCATTTCACCGACTTCATCAAGAAATAGAGTTCCACCGTCTGCCATTTCCACCAAACCCTGTTTAGAAGTTTTAGCATCTGTGAATGCTCCTTTCTCATATCCAAATAGCTCACTCTCCATTAATTGATCCGGTAATGAAGCGCAGTTAATTGCAACAAGCGGTTTATTGTTCCTCTGTGAATGTTGATGAATAAACTCTGCAAATAATTCTTTGCCCGTTCCCGTCTCTCCTTCAAGCAAAATATTTGAATCTGAACCGGCAGCTCTCTCAGCTAGGTGAATTACTTCGCTAATTTTAGTGCTTTCTCCAATAATATTTATTGAACTAAATTTTTCAACTTTTTTATTCAGGATAGTATTTTTTTCAAGCAAGTCTTTATGATTCAGTGCACGTTTAATTGTTAAAAGTAATTGTTGAAAGTCGTAAGGCTTGTTTATAAAATCATAAGCTCCCAGCTTAATACATTCAATTGCTGTTCTCATATCCGATTGAGCAGTTAGGACAATTACTTGTAGTCTCGGTTTATTTTCATTCACGTATTTTAGAACTTTTTCCCCAGAAACAAACTTCATTTCCAGGTCTAGAAGTAAAACATCGTAACTATTTTCTTTTAATTTATCAATTGCATATTTACCATCGTAAACAATATCAACCGAATAATTTTCATTGACAAGTTCTTCTTTTAACAAGTAACAGAGAGTTTCATCATCATCAGTTATAAGAATTTTAGGTTTATTTATCATATTAGTTTGACATTTTTTAAAGACTTTTTAAATAAGTTAAAGGAACAATTTCATTTGTTAAGAATATTTAATTTAGAATAACAAACTATAATTCATTATATAATCGAAGGAATAGTGGTAAAATTTACCTTTTGAGTATAAAAGAAATAATTAAAATAAGTTGGAATTATATTTCAAAAAATATTAAGTTTATAATTCTAATTTTTGGGCGCGTAGCTCAGTGGTAGAGCATCTGCCTTTTAAGCAGAGGGTCGGTGGTTCGAGACCACCCGCGCTCACGTGATAAACCCTTATAGGACTTGGTCTTATGAGGGTTTGTTGTTTTAAAGCGCATGTCCCTAACTAAGTGAAAATGGTAACAATTTGGTAACAATTTTTTAACCGCCAATACCAATTTGAAGTAATGTCCATGCTTAATTAATTTTTCATCAAACCCTTTATGAAAAGAATTTAAACCCGACATTACCTTAGTTCCATAAGAGACGTTAATCTGGGGTCAAAATCTGACTCAACGAATAAATCCTATAAGTTCTCAATTTTGAAGCTGTATAAACACAAACAACTATTCGGAAATCGTTTTGAAAATTTTTATTAAGTTAATTTTAATCTGAAAATTTAAGATTTCGTTGTACAATACTGTTCTAAATCGGTCAGAATAGTTGCTAATTTTTATATTACATTTTATCAAATTTATGCATCTCTTGTGTAGAACTTTTTTTATCAATTTATCTTGGGATAAAGATTTTTATCCCTTGTCTTTTTATTAATATACATTCTGAACGAAGTAACCTGTCCCGTTTTGCAGGAAGAATCTCAAGATTAGTATATACAATTTTTTAGATATTCACTTCGTTCAAGATGACAAAACTCAATTTATAACTTTAGTTAAAAAATAATACTTATGATAATTATAAACATCTGATTAATAAAAATGACTGATCATCTTTTTGTTTACCGTATGAAGCTAACTTATTATTTATTTTTTCATAAATATGGGACAATTCATCATGTCTGTTATTAAGAATAGTCTGTTTTACTTTTTCCATTCCAAAGAATTCATTTTTTTTATTTGACGTCTCTGTAATTCCATCAGTCAGTAATATAAATAAATCATTCTTGTTGCATACTGTGCTGTTTGTTGTATAATTAAAGTCTTTTGTCGCCGCGATTGGAAGGTGCTTTATTATCAATTCATCAAAATTGTTTGAATCATTTGCAAGTTTTAAAATCGGAAGATGACCTGCTGTTGAATATTCTACAGTATAATTTGAATTAAATTTTAAAAAAGCACACGTAAGAAACATGTTTTTCTTTTTTAAATCGTAAATTGTCTTGCTGGTTTCAGTTAAAATTGAACAAAGCGGTTCATCTTTGTTTAATAAAACTCGAATCGTGCTCTTAAACATCCCCATCATCGAACCTGCCGCAACTCCATGGCCTGATACATCTGCAATATAACAAGTATGTGTAGTTTCATTTTCGAAAAAGTCAATTAAATCTCCGCCGACTTCATCAGTAGGATTAGATATTCCAAATATTTCAAAGCGGTTATTAACAATTTCAATTTTGGGAACAAGGTTCGAATGAAGCTCCTGGGCAAGGTTGATTTCAGCCTGAAGCCGTAAATTTTTTATTCCCTCCTTATTTATAAATATAATAAGCAGTATATATCCCAGAACCATTGTTACTAAAATTCCAATGGCATCAAAATATGCTCTTTGGGGAAATTCGGTAAGCAGTAATTGGTTAGCCTCTTTCCAAATGTTAATTCCAACTACAAACTGAAAAATAATAGTAAAAGGAAGAAACTTAAGATTTCTTGTAAAACTATAAACGTAGAATACTGCAACAATCCCCGAATAAAATACATTTATAAAAAGCAGCGGTTCTGAATATGAACCTCCTGAAAGCAGATCGATAATAAATCCAACTCCTGAAAATAAGAAGAATATCGCCAAGACAAATATTAGATATCTTCTAAATGGTATATACCTCCAGAATTTGCTTTTTGGTAAAAAATTATTATTTATCAATTTAGTCATTTAAATAAATTCTGAGATCCGCTATTTATAATTAAAATGCAGGTTAGATTGATTGTTAATATATTGTATTTTTTTTGATTCTTCGGTAAGAAGATAAATAAATACAGTTGCAAAAGAAACTTTCCTTAATAAAAAACTGCAGATATTGAATTTTTATTTGCATTCATAAGAACCTCTTTATATTTACTTATGTGCATTACGACATCGCTGATAAACCGTTCTCCCAAGGCCTTCTGAATTGTATAATAATTATTACTAAAATAAAATTATTTGAAATATCTATTAATTAAGTAATTATAATTCGTAAAGTAAAGGAGAGCAAAGTTCCCTTTACTATAATTGAAACATCTTACTAACCTTCATCAAGCAGGAAGCCCTCATTCTTTTCTGAACTTCATGAGAGATGCAATGTGCACGCTGATTATACAAAAGCCATGTATTATCTGCCTTGGACTGCTTTTCCAAATACGTTTGGAATCTTTACTTCAACTCATGTGTATCTTCATCATATTTGCCTTTTAGCTCGTCAATTTTTGTCCCTTTCCAAAGTGGAACACCATCAAAGTAAGCTGCTCTTCCAATCATATGCGCTGCTACCGGTGCGGTCAGAAGTAAGAAAGAAAATATAATAATCGAACGACTAATAATCCCAATTTCCCAAAAATGAATAGCTGTTCCAAATAAAACGAATCCAACGCCCAAAGTAGCAGCTTTAGTTGTTGCTGACATTCGCATGTACAAATCAGGCATTCGAAGCAGACCGATAGCAGAAATTAAAATGAAAATTGATCCGATAATTACAAAACCTATACTAATAATTTCTTTCATCGTCTTGTTCTCCTTTCAAGATAATAGGCAAATGCTACGGTTCCCAAAAAAGCCAGAAGAGCTAAAATTATCCCAATGTCAATTATTGTGGTTTCATTAGTTTTAACTGCATATACAGAAAGGAACGCAATTGCAATGGAGGTCAATATATCAAAAGCAACTATTCTATCTTCAATAGTTGGTCCTTTCAACAACCTTAAGAATACTAAAAGTATTGATAATGAAATTATTGGCATTACTATATAGGTTAGAATAGTTTCAAACATTACCTGGTAATCTCCAATAATTTTTTTTCAAAACCAGTTTTAATTTCGTCAATAAATTCTTTTGGATCTGAGACATACATGGAATGAACATACAAAACTTTTTTATTGCTGCTTACATCCAAACTTAAAGTTCCCGGAGTAAGTGTTATTAAGTTGGCAAGAATTGTTATTTCAAAATCTTTATCCACTGTTAAAGGTATAGCAATTATGGATGGCTCCATTCTATGTTTTGGTGTAATAATATCATAAGCTACTCTTAAATTTGCCACAAAAAGTTCGTATAAGAAATAAAATATAAATCCAATAATTCTAGGAATCTTTTTGAAATAATCTTGGCTATCGGAAGAATTCTTACTAACCCATAGAATAATAAAGCCAATCAGGAATCCTTCAATGAAATTTATAAAATTCAAATCACCTGATAAAAACATCCATGCAAGTGCAAGTAAAATATTTAGTAGTAATCGATTCAATTTATGTTTCCTAAGACAGCATTAATATATTCTGTTTGATTTAATAACTGTGATGATGCTTGCTCAGCAATTTTAAAGAATGGCTCAACATTTAGACCAATTGTTATTGTAATAATGGCTAGGATAATTATTGGTAGAAACAAGAACACTTTTTGAAAGCTAGTCGGCTCATCTCCAATATTATCTTGATTCGGTTCATCTTTCCAAAACACTTCGTTCCAAATTTTTGTCATTGAATATAATGTTAACAAACCAACCACTAAAGAAACAGCAACAATAGAATATTCACCAAGATCAATCCCAGCTTTGACAACTGTAAATTTAGCCCAAAAGCCGCTTAAAGGTGGAATTCCGGCAAGCGAAAGTGCAGGTATTAAAAATAGTAATCCAAGCAAAGGGTATAACTTATAAAGTCCGCCTAGCTCTTTAAGCTGATAAGTATTCCTCATTTTGTTAACTACACCGCTTATAAAAAATAAGTTTGTTTTTACAATAATATGATGAATAATATAAAAAATCCCTCCGGCTATGGCTAAAGGTGAGTATAGTCCTAATCCCATTATCATATAGCCAATCTGACTAATGATATGAAAAGAAAGAATTTTTCTAAAATCCATCTGCGACGCAGCTCCGAGTACACCTGTTAACATTGTAAAGCCAGCAATTATCAAAATAATTGTATGTGTAAAATCAATGTTATTAATAAATATCAAAGTAAATACACGCATAAGTGCATAAACGCCAACCTTAGTAAGCAATCCAGCAAAAATTGCAGAAACGGCAGCAGGTGGTGTATGATAAGATGAGGGAAGCCAAAAGAATAAAGGAAATACAGCGGACTTGATTCCAAATGCAATAAGAAATAAAATGCTTACAACAGTTGTCATTTCGGGATTATTAATTAAAGGCAGTTTCCTTGCAAGATCAGCCATATTTAAAGTGCCGGCAAGGCCATATAAAATTCCAACACCCGCTAAAAATAATGCGGACGAAAGTAAATTTAATGTAACATACTTAATTGCGCCCTCAAGCTGCTCACGTTTTCCGCCTAATGCCAGAAGAACAAATGAACTTATCAGCATTACTTCAAACCAGACATACAGATTAAAAATATCTCCGGTTAAAAACGCACCATTTATGCCCATAAGCAACGTTTGAAGTAAAGGATAATAACCAAATTTTTCTCTATCAGTATCAATTGTTGCCAAAGAATAAATTGCTGTAGTAAATCCAATCACCGAAGTGATTAAAACCATTATTGCACTAAGTAAATCAGAAACCAAAGTTATTCCAAAAGGCGCTTCCCAATTGCCCATTTGGTATGATTGAATTCCGTTATCATTTACATTTGATATTAGAAACAAAGCAATAATTATTGAAGCAATCGAAGAAGTAAAATTTAGCAAACGATGAATTTTAATATTCTTCCAAAAGAACAGCATTACTATTGCAAAGAAAAGTGGCGATATAATCGGGAGTGCAAGCAGCATTATTTTCCCATCTCGTCTGTTGATTTAAGTTTATCCAAATCATCTGTCCCGGCAGTTTGGTATACTCTTTTAAATAAAACTATTGCAAAAGCTTGAACACCGAAACCAATAACAATGGCAGTTAGTATTAATGCCTGAGGTAATGGATCAGCAAAATTATTTGGAATTGTACCGTCTGCTTTGAGAAATGATGGAGCTCCCTTAGTAATTCTTCCGACAGTAAAAATTAATAAATTGGCGGCATGACCTAAAAAGATAAGTCCAATAATTACCTTAACAAAACTTCTCCGCATTATCATATATAATCCGGTAGAATAAAGCATACCAATTATAATTACTAAAATAAGTTCCACTATTCTTCTATCTCAGCTAATGAAAAAATTATTTTTGTAGCTATGCCTAAAACTAGGATGTAAACGCCAATATCAAATATTAAAGGTGTTCCAAGTTTTCCAATTACAGGAATAGCATTATTAAGCCAAACTCCGGTCATAAAACTTTCATCTAATAATAACGGATAACTTCCACTGCCTAAAGCTATTAATAAGCCTAATGCAATTAATTTTAATGGATCTATTATAAGAAGTTTTTCTGCTTCTGATACACCGTTTGCAATTGCATACAATGCATAAGCTGAAGCCGCTACAAGTCCTCCGGAGAAACCACCACCCGGTTCATTGTGGCCGCGTAACAATAAAAAAAATGAAAATATCAAAAGAAGTGGGATTATATATTTTACTATTGTAATAAGGATAAGTGAATTTTTCATTCTTCGTTCTCTCCTTTCCTTAATTTCAAAAGTGCAAAAACACCAATAGCTGCAATTGCTAAAACAGTTATCTCTCCCAATGTATCTAATGCTCTAAAATCTACGAGAATTACATTTACTATATTTCTTCCTTTAGCAATAGTAAGACTATTTTGCGCAAAATAACTTTTTAATTCAGAAGTCATTGGATCTGAGATAACAAATAATGTAAGCAAACTTATCATTAGTCCGCTCAGACTTGCAAAAATAAAATCTCTTATTCGTCCGCTTAGGCTTGTAAACTTTACATATTTGGGTAATTTGTAAATAATTAATACAAAAAGTATCACTGTTAATGTTTCGATTGCAAATTGAGTCATTGCTAAATCCGGAGCGCTGTACATAATAAAAATTAGTGCTACAGAATAGCCAACCACACCAACTGCAACTATTGCAGTCAATCTTGATTTTGTATGAACTGCAAAAACAGAAGAAGATATAATTAAAAGCCCAATTACTATTTCGGAAAAGGTAGGTGTAAAACTTAATTCAACATCAGACATACTTCCAACAGAAAAAAGAGTATAACCGGCAAGTGTAATTGTAGTTACTATAATTGTGAGCACATAATATCTCAAATATCCATTTTGTAAAACCTTGCTCTGAAATTTTGCAAATTCCAAAGTTCCGTTTAGTAAAAAGTCGTAATAATAAGAGGGTTTTAAGAATTTAGGAAAAGATAAAGAAGAAAAAATATTTAAGAATAAATCCCTTTTTAGGTAAAGCAGCAAGCCAAGTAGAACAGTTAAAATACTCAAACCTAATTCAAGATTAAAACCATGCCATAATTTTACTGGAATATTTAATCTCTCATTGATTATTCCCAGCTCGGAATTATTAATCAAATTATTAATTATAAATGATGAAAAAATTCCAAGCACCATACCACTTAAGGCTAAGATCATCGGACCAAACCACATTTTGAAGGGTGCTTCGTGTGCATGCTTTGGAGTTTCTAATTTTTTCCCAATAAATGGTTTGAAACCGACTGAAATTGTAATATATACAATAAATACATTTGCTAAAATGGCAAATACTATTAAATAAGAACCGATTGTTGAAAACTCTAGTACAGAGGCATAAACAGTTTCTTTTCCAACAAATCCTATTAAAGGTACAATACCCATTTTTGAAAGTGAAGCAAGTATTGCAATAGTCATTGTTATTGGCATCAATTTTCTTAATCCGCCTAAACTAGCAATTTCTCTTGTCCCGGTTTCATGATCAATTATTCCGGCAACTAGAAATAATGTGCCTTTATAAAGTGAGTGAGCAATTAAATAAATCATAAATGCTTTAATTGCAAGATCACTTCCGATTCCTAATAGCATTGTTAATGTACCTAGAACACTTAAAGTTGAATAGGCTAATAATTTTTTAAGATCGGTTTGCTTTAAAGCGAGCACAGCAGTGAAAACCATTGTAACTGTGCCTACAACTAAAATAGTATTCTGCCATAAGTCAGTGCCGCCCATTGATGGATTCATTCTTGCCATGAGGTAAATTCCGGCTTTGACCATTGTTGCTGAATGTAAATAAGCACTAACTGGTGTTGGAGCCTCCATTGCATTTGGCAGCCAAAAATGAAACGGGAATTGTGCTGATTTGGTAAATGCACCAATTAATATAAGAATTGCAGCAGCCGGATAGAGAGAATGATTAGTAATTATTTCATTTATGTCTGCTAAACCAGAAATTGACCAGCTGCCGGAAATATTTGCTAAAATTATAACACCGGCAAGAAGAGATAAACCACCGCCACCTGTGATAAGTAATGCCTGCAGTGCTGAATATCTAGATCTTTCCTTATCATGATTAAAACCAATAAGTAAGTATGAGCTAATACTTGTTAATTCCCAAAAAACAAACATCGTCAATAAGTTGTCGGAGGTTACAAGTCCGATCATTGATGCCATAAATATGGTAATATAGACGTAAAAGCGGGTAATGAATTTGTGTCCTTCCATATAACTGCCAGCATAAAGAAAAACGACAAATCCAACTAAACTTATAATTAGAGCAAATGTTAAACTCAATCCATCTAAAAAGAAAGAAAGGTCTATTCCAAGTGAAGGAATCCACTTATAGGACTCTCTTAAAACTTCGCCATCTGTTATTAAATTATATTTTGTAACAAAAAAAATAAAGATACCTAAAGGTAGTGCAGAAGTTGCAAAACCAATAAATTTCTTCGGTAATTTGGTTAGAATGGGAATTATTAAAGCAAATAGAAAGCCAGAAATCGCTGCAATCAGCATCTAAATCCTTTTAATAATTAGTAATTGTAACATTTTCATTTCAAAATTATTTTGTCTTCTTCGTCATTAACCAATAAGTAATTCCAAGAGCTAAAACCGCTGCAGCAATAGCAAAAATATAATCTGGGCTAATTTTATCTGTATCTAAAATAATTACTTTTCTAGCTATAGCCATAAGAGCAGTAGCGACAACCAACTGAACCGGAAGAACATCCGTTCCTAAATAAAGACGAATATTGATAAAAATTTCTATAGCAATTAGTACGGCCATAAAAGCACCAAATGTCAAAAATATATCATTAATATCTAATAGAAAGAGCGGGGGAGTACTTAATCTTTGATATAATACATATACAACATCGCCAATACCCCAAATAATTACAAATACCATCAAGACAGCTAGTACTTTTACAAAGAATCTAATAATCTTATGTAAAAATTCTATTAATGGATCATTATGTTTTCTAGGAATTTCTTCGTGAATTATCCCCCGATGCTCATTACTATCATTTGTTTCACCCATACTCTATCCATTTAAGTTTATTCTAGTTTAATAATCACAAAATTAGTAATAAAATAATTATAAAAGTTTAAGAAGAATCGTCTTGCTAGTTTTTAAAAATCCTACGAAAATCTTTAACTAAAAGCCTTAATCATAATTTCTTCCTGTGTTTTGAGAAATACCTTGTTTGAACCAACTGCAGGGCTTGGACTTTCATCCCTACCGCAGTATTCCAATTTATTATTGTTAGGAAGTGAATCATATAATCGCATAAAAATAAAGTTCCATGCCCCCATATTTTGTGGTTCCTCTTGTACCCACCTGAAATTCACAGCATTTTTATAGGATTTTATCATTTTGAGGATCAAGTTTTTTTCAAAAGGATAATACTGCTCTACTCTAATAATTGCTGTATCTACAATATTATTTTCCTCTTTATATTTTAGTAAATCATAGTAGACTTTACCGCTGGTTAAAGCAACTTTTTTCACTTTAGATTTTGTTTTAGAATCATCGTCTAAAATGGCATTAAAACTACCTGACGTAAAATCACTAATTTCTGATCTTGCTGCAGGCAGTCGCAATAAACTTTTGGGTGTGAGAATAATTAATGGTTTATCAATTCTACCAAGGACTTGTTTGCGCAATAAATGAAAATATTGAGCTGGTGTTGTTGGGTTTGCTACTATCATATTGTTATCTGCACATAGTATTAAGAACCTTTCTAACCTGGCACTGCTGTGTTCAGGACCCTGCCCTTCTTGTCCGTGCGGCAGTAAAAGGACAATATTATTGGGTAAGTTCCACTTTACTTCAGATGCTGAGATAAAATTATCTATAATAACTTGAGCTCCGTTGGCAAAATCACCAAATTGTGCTTCCCACATAACAAGTGTTAAGGGATCTGCTGCACTGTAACCATAATCAAACCCAAGTACAGCACTTTCAGATAAATGGCTATCCAGAGGTTCAATCATAGCTTGCTTAGTTGATAATGAATTTAAAGGAATTATTTCTTCTCCTTCATTCATATCGGTTAAAATCAAATGCCGCTGACTAAAAGTACCGCGAGCACTGTCTTGTCCGCTTAATCTTACAGGGAATTTATCAAGAAGTAGCGATCCGAATGCAACTGCTTCACCTAAAGCCCAGTCTATTTTTTCATTACTATCAAGTACCAACTCACGTTTATCGAATATCTTTTTCAGCTTTGGATTTAAAGTAAAATTCTGGGGAGTTTTATTTAATCCTCTTACTATTTGCTCAAATGTTTTTTCACTAATTGAAGTTTTGTCATTTGGTTTTACCTTCGCAAGTTCTTCTTTTGTCAATGCTAAAGGAATATCAGGTATAAAATGGCTTGAACCATTTTGTGTCTCATCCAATGAATGATTTAAACATTCATTAGTATCCGCTGTAAATTTGTTTACTTCATCTTCAGGTATTATTCCGTTTGATATTAATTTATCAGAATAAATAGTTTTTACAGAAGGTTTAGTTTTTATTTTTTTATACATTAAAGGCTGAGTATAAATTGGGTCATCACCCTCATTATGCCCGTGCCTTCTATAACCAAATAAATCAATTATAACATCTTTATTGAATTTTTGACGATATTCAAATGCAAGTTTTGTTACCCATACCGACGCTTCGGGATCATCACCATTAACATGAAAAATTGGAGCTTGAACCATCTTTGCTACATCTGTGGGATAAGGAGAAGAACGTGCATCCTCAGGAGGTGTAGTAAACCCAATTTGATTATTGATTATTATGTGAATAGTTCCGCCGGTTCTATATCCTTTAAGTTGAGATAGATTCAATGTTTCTGCAACAACACCTTGTCCTGCAAAAGCTGCATCGCCGTGCATTAAGATAGGAATAATTTTATTCCTTTCCGTATCATTAGATCTTTTTTGTTTTGCTCTAACAATACCTTCAACAACCGGATTAACAAATTCAAGATGACTTGGATTAGGCGAAATTGAGACCTTTAATTTTTTCTTATTAAATGTTTTATAAATACCGGTTGCACCAAGATGATATTTTACATCTCCTGTACCTTGAGGTAAATTCGGAAGGTTTACATCTTCAAATTCTGAGAAAATTTGTTCATATGTTTTACCAATAATATTCGCAAGGACATTCAATCTGCCTCTGTGTGACATTCCTAAGAATACTTCATCAACATTATCATCTGCTGCATATCCGAGAAGAAAATCCAAAACCGGAATTAGAGTTTCGGAACCTTCAAGTGAAAATCTCTTATGACCAATAAATTTAGTATGAAGAAAATGTTCAAACTCTTCGGCGACAATAAGCATTTTAAGAATTCTCTTTTTGCTCTCATTGTTTATTGCAGGTTTATTTCTTACTTCCTCCATCCTATTCATCAACCATTCCTTTTCCTCGGGATGCTGAATATGCATGAATTCTGCACCAACCATTTCACAGTATGTTTGCTGAATTGTATCAAGAATTTCTCTAAGAGTTGCTTTCTCCAAACCTTTAACATTACTTATATATTTTCTTTCGTAATCCCAAATAGTAAAGCCATAGCTAGAAGGATCCAGTTCCCTGTAATATTCTGATCTGTAAGAAAGAGGATTTAAATTTGCAATTAAGTGTCCTCGAACTCTATAAATATTGACGAGAAGTTGAATTCTTGCTTGTTTGGCAATTTCTTCTTCATCGAATGAATTTTTAAAAGATCTTGAATTTGTATCAGTTCCCCATGAAACTGGCATTTGAGGTATTTTGAGATCAATAAATATATCTTGGTAAAAGTTTTCATTACCTCTTAATAGATTATCAATTTCTCTAAGGAATTCACCCGATGCGGCACCTTGAATAATTCTATGATCGTAAGTATTAGTAATGTTCATTACTTTGCCGACGCCTAAGGATGCAATTGAGGTTTGACTCATAGCCTGAAATTCTGCAGGGTAGTCAATAGCACCAATAGCTAGAATGCAGCCCTGTCCAACCATTAGTCTTGGAATTGAAGTTACAGTACCTATACCACCAGGATTAGTTAATGAAATAGTTGTTCCTTGAAAATCATCAGGTTCAATTCGACCGGTTCTTGCTTTATTTACAAGTTCATCATATGCAGCGCGAAATTCAAAGAAATTTTTCTTTGATGCTTTTTTAATGTTAGGAACAATAAGTGATCGGCTGCCGTCTTTTTTGATCATATCAACCGCAATACCAAGATTTATATATTCTCTATCTATTAATTGCGGTTTATCATTTTCAAAATGAAAAGAATTATTCAGATCGGGATATTTACGAAGAGCTTTAACAATGGCATAAGCAACAATATGAGAGTATGATATTTTACTTTCACCTATCTTTATTAAATGATAATTAATGATTCGCCTATTTTCCTCCAATAGCTTGACGAGTATAGTTCTCTGAGAAGTTGCTGTTGGAATAGTCAGGCTTTCTTCCATATTTTGGATAATTCTGGCTCCAACTCCAACAATCGGTTTAACCTTATCTTCGGGTGATAAAGTTACGGTTGGTAATTCAGTTCTTTGTGAATTTTCTTTTTGTTCTGAAGGAGGTTGGCTCCTCACTTTATTTTGAAAGGAAACATCCTTATTCCCTTCAATCAATTTAATAAAGTAGTCTTGCCAATACTCAGAAACGGAAGAACTATCCTGAATATATTTTTCATAATTATCAACCACATAACCTGCATTTAAGCCAAATTGATTGTATAAATATTTTTGTATTTCGTCTTTGCTTTTCATAAATAATTGTCTTAAAATTTATTTTTTATAATTCAAATATAAAAAAGAAGATCATAGACTGCATGTCAATTTATTGACACTGTAAAGAAAAGTTATTTTAATATTTGTTGAAAATTAGTATCAACTAAATCTATATTATCCTCATATCATAATAATTCTAAAATAGTGCAAAAATTTTTATCTATTCTCTAACAGAACTTTTACCATCGTTAAACGTCTTATTAAAGTATTGGAATCTATCTTGGTACTGAAAATAGAGGGGAAAAAGTGGATTGTTTTTTCTTTTTATAAATATAAAGTTTAAAAAAAAGAAAAAAGTTTTTCAAAAACTGACAAACATTAAAATAAATAATATTCATTAATAAATATAGGAGACAAAGATTATTTAAGTAATAAAATTTAGTAAATCCATAAGGAGTTAACATATGACACAAAAAATAACAGTAATGGTTTTGCTATTTCTGCTTCCAACGATTATGCTCTCTCAGACGGGCAAAATTAAAGGTATGGTAACAGAAATGGGTACAGAAGAACCACTCATTGGCGCCAACGTTATTTTGGTTGGTACTTCCCTTGGTGCAGCTACAGATATTAATGGGGAGTTCACTATTACAAATGTTGAAGCTGGTGTTCACGAAGTTAAAGCCTCTTTCGTAGGCTTTCAATCCAAATCTATTTCAAATTTAAGAGTAAATGCTGGATTAACATTAGAGGTAAACTTTGAACTTGCTGGTGAAGGGTTTACAGTGCAGGAAATATCAGTTGTTGCGGAAAGACCATTAGTTAATAAGTTTGCTACTAATGCAAACAGAATTGCAACAAGTGAAGATATTGAAGCCTTACCTGTAAGAGGACTTAATGAAATTTTAGCTATTACACCAGGAGTAACTTTTCAAGATGAAACTGTTTTTGTAAGGGGTGGTAGACAAGATGAAGTTGGTTTCTATCTAGAAGGCGCTTCTATTACTGATCCTGTAGTTGGAGGAAGATCAGTAACTATTGTACAAGATGCAGTTGAAGAAATTCAAGTCCAGTCAGGTGGATATACAGCTGAGTATGGTGGCGCAAACTCTGGTATTATTTACACACAAATGAAAACAGGTACATCTAATTGGAAAGCAAGTGCAGAATATATTACCGATAATATTGCGTTTAACGGTAAAGACAGTAGATATGATGGCGAAAAAAGGTTAGGAGCAAATTGGTACGGATACAGTGATATGATTGGAACTGTAAGCGGTCCAATTTATGATGAAAGAATAAAATTATTTTTGCTTGGTAATTATAGTTTTGAAGCTGATAGAAATCCACAGCCATATCCGGGGATTAATCTTGGATTAATAGGCGATCCTAGCACAGGTGATACTATTGATTTTACCTACCCTGCGGGCGCACTTAAAAATAATAGTCTCGAAACATTGACAGGATCTGGAACACTTACATTGGATTTTAATCCATTCATTTTTAGAATTGTAGGTAGCTACACAGAAAGCCAGGATGAATATCCCTGGTATGGAAGAGTTGGAGGCAATCTTGCAAGTTTCTTAAATGCCGATAGGATTGCAACAAGAGACTTTACAGATGGAGCTTTTAGCTTTAAAGCTACACATATTATTAATCCTAATACTTTTTACGAAATAAGTGCAGGGTACTCATTTAATAATACTGATGTTTACGATCCAATTTTAAAGGATAATTGGCTGGGTTATGGAGATAGTTTAGCTAATGCAACAGCTGGAGTTACTTGGACTCGTTCTGAAGATGATAATCTTGGTAGGTTTCAAAGACCGGCACGATTAAATATATTCAGTTTTAGCTTTAATGGTCCAGGCGATGTAATGGCTAACTATCAAAAATCAAGAAGAGAAAAAATTAATCTTTCAGGTTCATTATCGATGGAGCTAGGCAAAGAGCATTCATTAAAAGTAGGTGGTGAACTTCAGTTATTTACAATCAGAAATTATTCATGGACGAATGAAGCAGTTATGGCTATTGGCGGATTGCTTGATGCAAATAATCGTTTAGCTGCAGATGATCCTTTAAAGCAAACAAGAGAGGAAGTTATAATTGGTAGAGGTGTAAACAATTATGGTTATGATCTCTTTGGCAATAGCTATGATGGTAGTGATAATTATTCTGCTGGTAAAATTGCTCCTAAGCAGCCTGTATTTTTTGGAGCTTATGTACAGGACAAAATTGAATGGAATGACCTTATTGTTAATGTTGGACTTCGGTTTGACTACATTGATATTGATAATCAAAAAATGGTTGATCCAACATATCCTGAACTATCAATTATCAAATCATCAAAACAACTTAGAGCGGATGGGTGGGAAGATGTACCGTCATTTTCATCCGTTAGTCCAAGATTGGGTATTTCTTTTGCTGTTACAGACCGAACTGTATTTCATGCTCAGTATGGGAAATTTGTACAGCAAACACGCTTGAGAGATGCTTATACCGGTCCTTTTGCTACAGCAGTAAATTTAGCAGGTGGATTAGAAATTATTGCTCCGGTAGGTTTTAATATTCGTCCAACCCGTACTACTCAATATGAAGTTGGATTTACACAGCAAGTGGGTGAATTTGGCTCATTTGATATTACTGGTTACTATAAAGATATTCAAGATCAAGTTGTATTTAATAAAATAACAGTGGCTAATGATTCCGAGTATCAAGATTACAATATTTTGGAAAATGGTGATTTTGCTACAACTAAAGGACTTGAAATTTCATTCAATATGAGAAGAATTGAGAGATTCCAAGCAAATGCTTCTCTATCATTTCAAGATGCAAGAGGAACGGGTTCATTTCCTAACTCTAATAGAGGGATAGTTGGAGCTCCATTAGATGGCGTAACAATATTCTCACCTCAATATGTGTCTCCACTTGAATTTAATAACAGTTTTAGTGGAAGTATCAATCTTGATTACAGATTTGGTGTTGATGATGGACCAAGCTGGCTTAATCAATTTGGGGTTTCAGCATTGGCAACATTTACTAGTGGTCATCCATATACAACCGGTATAGGAGGTGCTGATTTAGAGGGCGATGCAAGAGATAGACAACCTGTTGAACCATTAAATAGTTCCACGACCCCTGCTACTTTACAAGTTGATTTAAGGGTTGATAAGACATTTAATATTTCCTCTTTATTTAACCTAAATGTTTATGTACATGTAATTAATTTATTTGACGCTCTTAACATTGAGAATGTCTTTTTACGAACCGGGTCAGTTGATGATGATGGTTACTTAAGCGATCCATCAACAGGTGGTCAGTTAGTACAAACATACGGACCGGAATACGAGGCTTTATACAGGGCACTCAATATTGATTATTATCAGCAATGGCAATATGCAACAACAGGCGCTCCGTATACAACTAATCCATATTTTTATGGACCTCCACGTCAAATTAGATTTGGAATTCGTGTAGAGTACTAATTTGAATGTAATTAAAATTGAAATAGGAGTAATATTTATGAAAACAAATAAAGTATATCTCTTCTTTTTCATCCTTCTGAGCATGTTGTTAATTACAACTCAGTACTTTGCAGAAGGTGATAAAAGTGAGAGAAATTCACTAAAAAAAATTACGGGCTCTCCATCAAGAACATACATGAATATAAATAATGTATCAACACTTATTTATAATGATGGAAACTCTGATATTGATCCATCCGGAAATTCCGGGGCTGTATTTCCAAAAGGTAGTGGGAAAGCAGCAGTTTTTGAATCCGGATTACTTTGGGGTGCAAAAATTGCTGGAGATCCTCAAGTAAGAGTTGGAGGTTCAGCTTATAGACAAGGATTACAACCAGGTAAAATTCTCCCAGATGGTTCAGCTGAAGATCCGGAACTACCGAAAAATAGAATTTACAGAGTACGCCCTGATATTTATCCTGGCGGACCTTTTGTGGATTTATCAAGTGAAGCAATTGATGAAGGAACATCAGCTGAAGCAATTAGAGAACAATATGAATTAGATTGGGTTGAATGGCCTGTTGGTGATGGAGCTGAATTTAATGATCTTGACGGTAATGGTCTTTATGATCCTAATGTTGATATACCGGGAGTGCCGGGTGCAGATCAAACAATTTGGTTTGTTGCTAATGATCTGGATCCTACAATTACAACATTTTTATATGGCGCTCAACCCTTGGGTATTGAGATGCAAGCAACATTTTGGGCTTATGCACAAACTGGTGCATTGGGCAATACATTTTTTAGAAAATATAAAATTATTAATAAATCACAGACAGATTTCCAAGATATGTATGTCTCTATGTGGTCTGATGTTGATTTAGGAAATGCAAGTGATGATTTTGCCGGTTGCGATACTACATTAAGTCTAGGCTATTGTTATAATGCACAAGCTAATGATGCAACTTATAACCCTTTGCCTCCTCCTGCAGTCGGATTTGATTTTTTTCAAGGTCCAATACTCGATGGAATAGAAGGAGAGGACAGAAATAAAAATGGTATAGACGATGCTATGGATTATGGCATTTTTGGTGGCAAAATAGTTGGACCAGGGAAAATTAATTTGCCTATGACTGCATTTTACTATTTTGCTCGCGGAGACGCAACCGTAGTTGACCCGACACAAGGAGATGCTCAAGGTTCTACTCAATTTTATAATTTCTTTCAAGGGAAAGTTGGTTTAACGGGCGATCCGTTTATTGATCCTAATACAAATCAGCCGACATCCTTTGTTTTACCGGGTGATCCCCAAACAAGGACTGGCTGGATTGATGGACAAGTACTAGGTGGTGGTGATAGGAGAATTGGGTCGGCATCCGGTCCATTTACAATGGCTGTGGGTGATACACAAGAAGTAGTTGTTGCACAAATATTTGCAGGCGCCATAGAAGGTGTTGATAGAATATCAGCTATTGGATTGTTGAAGTTTTATGATCAACAAGCGCAGTTAGCTTATGATAACTTCTTTAATCTTCCGGTTCCTCCAAAAGCTCCGGAGGTCAGTGCTGTTGAATTAGACAGACAGATTGTTCTTAATTGGGGAGAAAACCAAGAAAGAGTAATGGAGACAGAATCAACTAATGATAAAGGATTTGCCTTTCAAGGTTACAACGTATATCAACTGCCTTCAACATCAGCTGATGTATCAGCAGGAATAAGAATTGCAACTTTTGACATATCTGATGGAATTGGAAAAATAAAGGATGATATATTTGATACAAAAACCGGTGAAGTTGTAAACGTACCTGTCCAGTTTGGAAATGATACGGAAATAAAACGTTATCTTGATATTAGAACCGATGCAATTAAAGGTGGGACACCATTAATTAACGGAGTTAGATATTATTTTGCAGTTACTGCATATAGTTATAACCCTGCTAATGTAGTCCCAAATAATCTTGAAAACCCGTTGCAAGTTTTTACTGTAGTGCCGCATAGCAAAAATCCGGGAGATGTTTTTGAAGCTGGATATGCGGATACTCTTGATGTTTCTCGAAATTTAACTGCAGCAGAAGGTGCCAGTGATGGTTACGTTTATCCAATAGTGGTTGATCCAACGAAACTAACGGGTTTAAACTATACTGTTACATTTGATAAAATGACAGTAGTAACTGTTGACGATACAGGGGCTGTTTCTGAAGAAACTGTTGATGTTTGGCATTTAGATAGGTCAGATGGTAAAAGACTGTTAGAGAATCAAACAAATCAAAGTGCTGACGAAGAATCGCCTATTATCGATGGTTTACAAATCAGAGTTTCTGGTGCACCCTTAGATATAAAAGCAATTGATTTGATATCAAATGCTAATGGACCAATTCCAAATTCTGGACTTGCTTCTTATGAAATGACACCTCCCCCAACAGATGTTGGTGCAATTTCGGCTGATTGGTATAGAGATGTAGCATTATCTCCCAACGGTGGGGCATTGGGAATTGATGATGCTATGCAAGCAGCTGGCGGATTTTTCTTTGTTGTTGCCGGAGGGAAAAATATTGGTGATCACGATGCTGCAATCGGACGATGGACTAGAGATGGAAGCAGTTGGCCTTTACTGATTCCAAATAATTTAGAAATGAGATTTACTGCAGAAGGTGGCATGGCTGTGTGGCCGTCAGAATTCCATGAAGGAAATATTGTAGCTGGAACATATCCGGTACCTTTCGAACTCTGGTTCCTTGGTCCAAATCTAGATAATCCAAGTGATGATGTTAGGATGATACCGGTAATATTAGACGAAGCTGATACAGTTGGAACTCCTTTCCCCCCAACATGGGGCTTCACTCTTGACCATGAAGCATCAGGAGGAAATAATGACCCTGCTTCTGATTGGGTTTATTGGTATATGCCTGGGGATCAATCTCCTGGAGATGCAGGCTATCAAGCAGCTATATCAGGCAATCCTGATACAAGGGGAAACGAGTGGACAGAATATTTTGCAAGAATGATGCTGATGAATTGGAACCAAAATCAAGGGGATGGTGGAATAGAAGAAATTCCTGAAGTTGGATCTGTATTTAGAATAAGAATGACAATCCCAAATGCTGCTGGAGTTGATGAGTTTTACTTTACATCGCCTGCCCCGGCAAATAGTTCAAGCTTAGCAGCTGAAGAAGTAGAAAAAATTAATGTTTTCCCTAATCCTTACTATGCTGTTAACTCAGAAGAAATAAATAAATACAATAGGTTTGTGACATTTAGTCATTTACCTCAAAAAGCAACAATTAGAATCTTCAATCTAGCTGGTGTTCATGTTAAAACAATTGTCAAAGAAAATAGTTCGCAATTTCAAAGATGGGATTTGGCTAATATGGATGGATTGCCCGTTGCAAGCGGGTTATATATAGCTTACATAGATATGGATGAAATTGGAAAGACTAAAATCTTGAAATTAGCAATTATACAAGAACAGCAAATACTTGATAGATTTTAATTAAATGTTTAAAAATAATGGAGTTAAAATGACGAAGAAATATAAATTATTTTTAAGCCTGTTTATTCTGCTGGGTACAACAACAGTAACATTTGGCTCTGGTGGAAACAGAACAGGTACCGGTGGAGCTTCTCAGCTCAATATTCCGGTAGGCGCTCGTTCAATAGCAATGGGCGGAGCAAACATTGCATCGGCATTTGGAATTGAAGCATTATATTGGAATCCTGCCGGTGTTGCCAAACTAAGTAAAGCAGTTGGTGTTACATTTTCTCATATGTCTTATATTGCAGATATTGGTGTTGAGTATGGTGCAGTTGCGGCAAATATAGAAGAATTTGGAGTAGTATCTTTTAGTGTTAAGTCGCTGGCAATAGATGACATATTAATAACAACAACTCAGGATCCCGATGGAACAGGAGCTACATTCTCACCTCAAATGTTGGTTGCGGGAGTGAGTTACTCAAAGTTGCTTACAGATAATATTGCTATAGGAGTAACAGCTAACTACATTTCAGAAGCTCTTGGTCAAGTTGATGCAACTGGTATAGCCTTTAATGTGGGTGTCTCTTATGAAAACTTAGGAAACATATCCGGATTAAATTTTGCTATTGCAATTAAGAATTTGGGAGGTGAAATGCAGTATGATGGTGCAGGGTTGCTGCAAGAAGCAAAGGTAGAAGATTTTAATCGTCCGCCTCAACTTTACCAGGCAAATTCTGCACCGTTTGAAATCCCATCTCAATTTGAAATAGGGTTTGCTTATGCACCTAGATTTGATGATATAAATTCATTGCAATTATCAACTTCATTTCAAAATAATAACTTCTCGGGGGATGAATATAAACTGGGAGCAGAATATTCATATGATAATCTCCTATTTGTAAGAGGGGGGTATTCATTTGCTCCTGATGTTGAAAGTGAAGATTATTTATTTGGTTTAACTGCCGGTCTTGGTCTAAAATATGAATTAGACGATATAGATCTAATGGTTGATTATGCATTCAGAGACGTTCAATATTTCGATGCCAACCATGTCTTTCAAATATCTTTCGGCTTCTAGCCCGAATATCAAAATATTAAGAGTGCCGTTCCTCATTTCGGTACTCTTAATATTCTTTCCCGATAGAAAAATAATTACAATAATCATTTGACATAAATACCCAATTTTAATATATTTTAATTGTTTCAAATTTTTCAAACAGTCCAAACATTAAATATGACCGAAAAAGATAAACTTAAAGAAGAATTTATTATGAACTTTGGTCACGCTTACCAAGCTTTTGGACTAAGTAAACTTATGGGGCACGTAGTTGCTCTTCTAATCCATGCAACAAAACCTATTTCTCTCGAAGAAATTACAAAGCAACTTCATAGAAGTAAAGGCCCGATCAGTCAAATTACTAGAAGGTTAAGAGACAAACATTTAGTTAGAAGAGTTTGGCAGCCAACCAGCAGAAAAGACTTTTATGAAATTGAACCGGAAGTTTTTGAAAATGCGTTTCGCAATAATATAGATTTGATAAGGAACAATATTAAAATAGCCGAACATTTTCAAGCTGAGATTAAAAGTAGGAAAATTAAAGATTTAGATTCGCTTAAAATAAGACTTACTGAGATGCAAGAATTTTATTCTCTTATGGATAAACATTATAAAAATTTTCTTGATGAATGGCAAATTGTAAGGAAGAAGATCTATAAGGGTAAATAAATTTTTTAAATTTATTGTTTTAAAATTTTCAAACGTTGCAAATATAAAGGAAATATCAAAATGAAAAGACTAGAAAACAAAATTGCTGTAATTACCGGCGGAGCTCAAGGGATTGGAAAATCAACAACCATAAAGTTTTTAGAAGAAGGCGCAACTGTTGCGGTTTGGGATATTGATCAAGAGAAAGGAAAAGAATTTTGTGAAGAATTAAAAAGTCAAGGTAACAGAACTGAATTTTTCAAAGTAAATGTAGCCGATTATGAAGATGTAAAGGAAAATGTGGATAAAGTAATTGCAAAGTATGGAACAATTGATATTCTTGTTAATAATGCAGGTATTACCAGAGACTCTACTCTCAAAAAAATGACCTCGGAGCAATGGCAGCAAGTTATTGACGTTAATTTAACTGGCGTATTTAATTGTACACAATTAATATCGCAAAAAATGCTGGAAAAAGGTTTCGGTAAAATCATCAATGCATCTTCAGTAGTTGGATTATATGGTAATTTTGGTCAAACAAATTATGTAGCTACAAAATCGGGAGTTATCGGTATGACTAAAGTATGGGCAAGGGAGTTGGGCAGAAAAGGTATTAATGTAAATGCCATAGCACCAGGTTTTATTGCAACAGAAATGGTTAAAGCAATGCCGGAGAATGTAATAAAAATGATGGAAGAAAAAACTCCACTTGGGAGATTAGGTAAACCGGAAGACATTGCAAATGCTTATCTATTCTTGGCCAGCGAAGAAGCTTCATTTATTAACGGTGCTACTTTAAGTGTAGACGGTGGAATTATTACATAAGGATAATGAATGAGAAGCGCAGTAATTAAATCATCTGGAATGTATGTCCCTGAAAGAGTAATCAAGAATAATTACTTTGACGAATTGCTTGGTGAAAATGTAAGCGATTGGCTGGAAGAATTTGTAAAAATTTATGAAAGACGCTGGTGCAAAGAAAATCAATCAACAGCTGATCTTGCGTTTGAGGCGGGAAAAGCAGCAATGAAAAATGGTAACGTATCTCCCGAAGAAATTGATTTATTAATAGTTGCTACTGATACTCCGGAATACATTTCTCCTTCAACATCATCAAAGGTTCAATTTTTGCTTGGATTAAAAAACGCTGCAACTTTCGATATTAATACTGCTTGTGCTGGATTTGTAACAGCATTGGATACTGCGGCAAAGTTTATAAAAGCAGATGAAAACTATAATACTGTAATGGTTATTGGTGCTTATGCAATGAGCAAGTATCTTAATATGATGGACAAAAAAACAGTTAATTTGTTTGCTGATGGTGCTGGATGTATGATTTTGGAATCGAAAGAAAATGATGAAGCTGGATTACTTGCTAGTAAATTGATTACACTGGGTGAATATCACGATTATATGGGCATTTATGCAGGTGGGACAAATACTCCAATCACAAAAGAAGTTATTGATGATAAGAAGCATCTTCTTACTATTGCAAAGAAATTTCCACCTGAATTAAATCCGAATACATGGTCAAAGATTATTAATGAACTTGTGGAACGAGCCTCAATAAAATTAGAAGATGTGAAACTATTTTTATTTACGCAAATAAATATAAATAGTATTTGGGAAACAATGGATAATCTTGATCTTCCCAGAGAAAAAGCTCAAACCAGTATGCATTATTATGGCTATACCGGTTCTGCATGTATTCCAATTTCATTTCAAGATGCGTTAAAGCAGAACAAGCTTGAAAGGGGCGATATTTTTATAATGGTTGGTTCCGGCGGTGGATTTTCTGTTGCCGGAGCAATTTACAAATATTAGTTGAGAGAGTTAAATGGCTAGTTCATCACTAGTAATTGGCACTTGGTTTTTAATAGCAATTTACGTCACAGTAATTCTTTACTTTGTTATCCGTGGTGCTGTTAAAACAAAAAGTTTATCTGATTATGCAATCGGTAATATTAACTTTTCACCGGTTTCTGTCGGATTATCTCTTGCAGCATCAATGACAAGTGCTGCTACATTTGTTATCAATCCAGGATTTATTGCCAATTATGGTTTAGCTGGATTTATTTCATTTGGGCTAGTTTTCCCATTAGGATCACTTTTTTCGCTAATCGTTCTCACTAAAAGTTTTCAAAAATACGGTCAGTCAATTAAAGCTTTAACGCTTGCTCAATGGATTGGAAAACGATACAATAGTAATGGTTATTCATTGTTTATGGCTTTTCTATCATTATTGTTAATTACTTTTATTGTCTTAATTGTTGTAGCATTAACAAAAGTTCTCTCGAAATCATTAAATATAAATGAGCTGTATGTTCTTGTTAGTATTATAACATTTGTCTTTGGTTATATGATGTTTGGTGGAGCTAACTCCATGGTATACACAAATACAGTTCAGGCAGTTATAATGATAATTGTTGCCACTGTATTGCTTACATCAGGTTATGAGCATTTTAGCGGCGGTATTAATTCATTTCTAGATAAGCTGAGTGGAATTGATCCTAATTTGACCAAGATCACAAATGCAGATTCACCTCTTTTTAGAGATCTTTTTGAAATTATTGTTTGTCAGTTTATAGTTGGAATAGCGGTTGTTTGTCAACCTCATATAATCACGAAATCTCTTCTATTGAAAAGTGAGAAAGATGTTAATAAATTTTTAGTTGTTAGTGTTATCGTAGAGGTTCTTTTCTTTTTGGTTGTTTTTGCCGGTTTTTATGCAAGATTAACTTTTCCTGATCTAATGGTCGAAGGAGTTCCACTAAAGAATGATGGAATTATCCCTGCATATGTAGTTAAAACTTTCGCAGATGGAACAATTGCTGTTGCTATAGGATTATTAGTTGTGCTTGGTTTAATATCAGCAGGTATGTCAACTTTGGAAGGGCTAATACAATCAGTTTCAACTACAATTACATCAGATATTATTAAACCAATCTTTGGTGAAAAAATAAAATCGGAAATGGGTTTTGTTCTAATAAATAGATTTACCATAATTGTTTTAGCAATTGTTGCCGGCTTTATTTCTTATGATCAGTTAGTTAACCCCAAATTAAGTGTAGGTATATTAGCTCAAAATGGTGTTTATGCTTTTTTCTCTGCAGCTTTTATCCCAATATTATTCGGTATCTTCTTTAAAGATGTAAAATTGGCAGCTCCATTAACAGCAACTATTGTAGCTTTGGGAATTCATTTTTCGGTTTACTATTTTCTTCCTTTCTTAGTATCTGAATTTGGTCTTGAATTTGGTTATTTTACAAAATATTTAACTGGTACAGTTCGTAACCCGGCAATTGCTTCAGCCTCTGCAATTGTAATTTCCACAATTGTTGGTTTTGTAATACATTTATCAAGTAATAAAAATAATTTGCAATGAACAAGTTTGATTGGTTTTCTAAATGGGCAGTTTATAAGAAGGATTCTATAGCCTTTAAGGTATATGAAACTCAGAGGACGTATACATTTTCTGAAGTAAATAAACTTTCTAATTACTTAGCTGAATATTTGTCAAATAAATTCAAATTGGGCTTAGGCGATAGAGTGGCTGTAATTGCAGAAAACTGTATTGAATATGTAATATTGTTTGGAGTTGCGCAAAAATTAGGAATTATAATTGTCCCTTTAAATTATAGGCTTGCATACAAAGAATTAGATTTTATTCTTGGGAACTGCGAACCAGCTATGCTGATTTATGAGAATCAATTTGAATCTAAATTGAAGAGTGCAGAGAGTATTGGGAAAATCGAAAATCAACTAAATCTTATTGAAATTACAAAATTAATTGAAGCATATTCAAAAAAACAAACCTTAGAAAATTATCACAATCAGCAGATTACTGAGGACAGTCCAATTTTTATTTTATATACATCGGGTACGACTGCATTTCCCAAGGGTGCGCTTTACACCCATAAAATGATGTTTTGGAATAGTCTGAATACAGAACTAAGGCTTAATATTACTTCAGACGATATCTCCATAAATTGTGCCCCTCCTTTTCATACTGGAGGCTGGAATGTTCTTTTAACGCCATTCATTCATCATGGTGCTCAAACAATTATTATGCGAAATTTTGATGCCGATTCCATCTTAAAATTGATGGATGAAGAAAATATAACTCTTTGGTGGGCAGTCCCAACAATGCTGAAAATGCTTAGCGAAAGCAATTTGTTTAAGAATATAAAAATGGAACAGCTTAGATATTTAATTGTTGGAGGAGAGGCTCTGCCACTTGAAGTAATAAATACGTTGGCACGATAAAGGTGTTCCTATAAGACAAGGTTATGGCTTAACGGAAGTTGGCCCTAATGTTACTTCCTTAAATCATGAAGATGCAACAAAGAAGTTAGGCTCAATTGGAACTCCAAATTTTTATATTGATACTAAAATAATTGATGATAACGGGAATAAATTGAATGGGGAAGGAACCGGTGAATTTTTACTTAAAGGCCCAAATGTAACTCCTGGTTATTGGAAAAATGATGATGCAACAAAAGAAACAATTAAGGACGGCTGGTTCTCGACTGGTGACATAGTAACACGAGACGAAGATGGTTTTATTTATGTTGTAGATAGAATTAAAAATATGTATATCTCCGGTGGTGAAAATGTTTACCCTGCCGAGGTTGAGCACTCTCTGAGACAGCACCCTGAAATTACAGAGGCAGCGATAATTGGTGTCCCTGACGATAAATGGGGAGAAGTTGGAAAGGCCTTTATTGTTAAATCGAAGGAATCGAAACTATCTGAGGAAGACATTAAAAATTATTGTTTAGAGAGATTAGCAAAATATAAAATACCTAAACACATTGAGTTTATTGATACACTGCCAACAAACGATGCAGGTAAAATTGATAGAAAAAAACTAAAAGGATTATAGGATTAATATATTTGAATAACACAGTCATTCCTAGGGAGAGAAGTGAGGCGAGAATCTTGGTTTGGAGAAGTCGTATAAAAAAATGTTCGACATGATAACCACTTTGTGACTTAGACGAAAGGGATAAATCTCCTTACCTGAATGACATAAATGAATAATATGAATAAAAACGTAAACATAGGAATAGTGGGAACAGGTATTTACTTACCTGATACCAAAATTACGGCAGAAGAAATTGCCTCTTGTACGAATGGTATTTGGGAATCTGGAGCAATTAAAGAAAAATTAGGAATACTTGAAAAGACTATACCTGGAAGAAAAGACGGTACTCAAGAAATGGGTGTTTGGGCTTCGGAACAAGCTTTAAATAAAACTGGCATTGATCCTTTGGAAATAGATCTGATTATTAATGTAGGAGAAGAGTGGAAAGAATATCCCTTAACAACTTCGGGAATTTATCTTCAAGAAAAAATTGGAGCACATAATGCCTGGGCAATAGATGTTCAGCAAAGATGCTGTACAACAATATCCGCAATGAAAATGGCTAAGGATATGATGATTGCTGATGAAGATCTTAAAACGGTTTTAATTGCCGGTGGATATAGAAATGGTGATTTTGTTGATTATACAGATAAAAATATGTCCATGATGTACAATTTAGGTGCCGGAGGCGGAGCAATAATCTTAAAGAAAAATTATAATAAAAATTTACTTTTAGGTTCTCATATAATTACTGATGGGAGTTTAGCAAGAGATGTCGGTGTTAAATTTGGCGGAACTGAGAATCCTATCACTTGTGAGAATGTGGATCAAGCATATAAATCTTTAACCATGTTTGATGCTGAACATATGAAAAACAGATTGAATGATGTATCTATGGACAATTGGATGAACTGCATTGATAAGGCTTTTGAGAAAAGTAACATCAATAAAAGTGAATTGGGATATTTAGCAGTTTTACATTTCAAAAAATCAATGTACAGAGTAATGTTAGATCAATTAGGATTGACTGAAGAACAATCAATTTATTTAAGTAATATAGGTCACATTGGTCAGATAGATCAGATAATTTCTTTACAATTAGCAATAGAACAAAACAAAATAAAAAATGGAACCGTAATTGCTATGGTTGCAGCAGGTATTGGATATGCTTGGGCAGCTAATGTAATAAAATGGGGAAATTAAATAAAAACCACATAATAGGAGGATATAATGAAAAAACTACTTTATTTACTAATCGCTTTACTATCAATCTCATTCATTGCTTGCAGTGATGATGATAATGATGGCGGAACAGATCCAATTGATGATGCTAAACCTTGGGTTGGTACTTGGTTAAGCGCAGGGGCTAATGTTGCTCCAATTTTAGTCAATGTATTTCAATATGATAGTGTAAGAGTAACAATGAATGACGATCAAACTGTTGTGTTAGAATCTCATGTTAAGGATGGGGCTTGGACCACTTTACCAGGTGTTTATACTGTTACTGAATCAAGTTCTGGTAATGTTCACGCAATAAGTATTAATTATACTGCTTTTGAGCAAGAGGGAATTATTGAAGTTGTTTCTGGAACCCCTGATCAATTGAAATTGGAAGCTGTTCAAACTGTTCCGGATATTGGAGCTACTCCAAGGACACCTGAAAGTGGATTTGGTTCAGATCCTGCTTTGGGAACTTTGAATATTCAAACATATGTTAGAATTAACTAAATAATTTTGGCTGTCTTAAGAATTGATTAAATCTAAAGTTTTTAAGACAGCCGATAAAATAATTTTTAAAAATACTCTGAGTAAAAACAATGAAAAGATTACTTATAATTTTGATATTTCTATTACTCGCTGCCCAAATACAATCACAAACTGAAAAAGATTTTGAGCAAGAAAAAGTTTCTGAAGAAAAAAAGGAATTTAAATTCATTGGTTACTATTTCATGCGATCAGAACTCTCCAATACTTACCCTACAAACGAATTTTTAAAGGGCCAAATAGTTGGTAGATTATTTGGAGGAAATACAACTAAAACTGGAAGTGATACAAGATTTAGTGAACAAAGATTTATCCCAATTATTGCTTATACTCCACGATTATTTGACGGATGGGCAACCATGAGAATGTCATTTGAGTTAGATTGGACTTGGGGTGATGCAAATTATGGAGCCGGAGGAAACTTTGGAGGTGCTTTTGGCGCAGATTTTGTAAATATGCAGACTCAAAATTTATTTATTGAATTTAGACCCCAGAAAAATTTATTTATCAATGCCGGTCTAACAAGATTATTTGATAATATTAAAGTTCCCTCCTACACTCTAACCGATGATTTAGTGCATACTGGATATAGATTAGCTATTTGGGGCTCAGATGCAACCGGAGTAGCTGCTCATTATTTGCTAGCGGATCAAAGATTTAAGATTGGCGCTTATCAGCTGTATGAAAATAATGTTGATCAGAATGATGATGTTTCTCTGTTCGAAATTGATTATGAATACGATATTGATATATTTAATTCAATTGGATTAACGGCATATTACTTAAGAGACAGAGGCAACGGTGAGGGTGGTGTTTCAATTCTTGGTCAAGGATTAAATTCCGGACTAAGTAATTATAACGGTGTCTTCAATTTTAATTTTGGAAATAATCCTTACAAAGCTGATATAGTTTGGCTTGGTTCACATTTCCATGGTAATCCAACTCTTAAGCAAGGAAGATTTGGTTATACCGGATTTGCAATAGCAAACATGGGTATTGCTGAAACAAAAGTTCAGTCAGTTGATGTATTTGGTTTAGCAGCTAATTTGAGACTAGCATATAAATACGGTAAAAATAGTAATGATTATGTAGCACTTGATGGTGTGTATACAACGGGTGATGATAATAATATTTCAGACGGAAAATATAGCGGTGTTTTGACAGGTAATAACTGGACGGCACCCGGAGCAGTATTTTTTAGTCATGGTCTATATTTATTGCTGCCTCACGGAAATGTTGTTAACAGGTTTACAGGTGCTGTAATTGACATTCAAAATATTGGATACGGATTGATGGCAGGCTCGTTTTCTGCTTCATATGATCTTATCCCAAATAAATTTAAAGTGAAATCTGCTGTTGGTTTTGGAGCTTCACCCGTAACACCCAACAATGGTGGAAATACAATAGGAACAGAAATAAATCTTAATCTCCTTTATAAATTAAGAGTATACATGGATCTTGAACTTCATGCTGCATATTTATCACTAGGTGATTTTTATGATTCGCCGGTTGTAAATGGAAATGTAAATGAGCGACCGAAAGATCCTTGGGTACTGTTTGCTTCACTTAAATGGATAATGTTCTAGGGGGTTATGATGAAAAAAATAAATTATTTATTAGCAATTATAGTTGTTATTATGATAAACAGTTGCGCAACTTCTAGTTTTTATAATTTACCTACAAAAGAGTTTGATGAAATAGACTATACCTTTGAGGTAAAAAAACAAAAAGTCAGAAATATTGAGATAGCTTATATTGATGAAGGTAAATCGGATGAGGTATTATTGCTAATCCACGGGTTAGGAACAAGTGCGAAAAGCTGGCTTAAAAATATTCCCCAACTTTCTAAAGAATTTAGAGTGATTGCAGTTGATCTGCCCGGCTATGGGAAATCGGATAAGGGTTATTATCAGTATTCAATGTCATGGAATGCTTTAGTTTTAACTGAATTTTTGGATGAATTAAATATTGGAAATGCTACTTTTGTTGGTCATTCGATGGGCGGACAAATATCATTACATGCTGCATTAAATCACCCGGAAAAAGTAAAGAACTTGATTCTCATATCTTCTGCAGGATTTGAAAAATTCACGGAAGGTGAAGGAGATTGGATGAAAGCAGCATTTACAATTGACTTAATAAAAGATACACCAATCAGAAATATTGATATTAACTTAAGAGCTAATTTTTATGAAACACCTGAGGATGCAGAATTTTTCATAACTGACCGAATTCAGCTTAGAGGAGCAAAAGGCTTTGAGGATTATTGCTATGCTGTTACTAGAAATGTTGCCGGGATGATTGATGAACCGGTTCTAACTGAACTACAGAACATAAAACATAAAGCATTAATATTATTTGGAGAAAATGACGGACTTATTCCAAATCCATATTTACATGGTGGATATACTGAAAATATAGCCCAATTTGCAAATTCGGAATTGCCAAACAGTAAATTAGTTATGATACCAAAATGCGGACACATGATGCAGTTTGAAAAAGCAGAACAGGTTAATAAAGAAATAATTCAATTTATTAAAAATTGATAAATAGTTGAAGAGGTAAAAGAATGCAAAATATTAAAGAAGTTTACATTATTGATGCGGTTCGAACACCAATAGGATCATTTATGGGTTCACTAAGTTCAGTTCCTGCACCACAACTTGGAAGCATTGTTATCAAAGGATTAGTTGAAAGAAACAAACTAGCCGCCGATGTCGTCGATGAAGTTATTATGGGAAACGTTATTCAGGCTGGTGAAGGACAAGCCCCGGCTAGACAAGCTGCACTAGGGGCAGGATTGGCAAAGTCAACTCAATGTATGACAATTAATAAAGTCTGCGGTTCAGGATTAAAATCTGTAATGCTTGGGGCACAGGCTATTATGCTCGGTGATGCAGAAGTTGTAATTGCTGGGGGAATGGAAAATATGTCCCAAATACCTTTTTATGTTAAAAATGTTCGCGGTGGATATAAGATGGGCGATCAGAAAATGGTAGATGGAATGCTTGATGATGGTTTAATGGATGCCTATGATCACACGCACATGGGTAATTTTGCCGAACTTTGCGCGAAAGAGTATAACATTACAAGAGAAGACCAAGATAATTTTGCAGCAGAAAGTTATAACCGTGCATTAAAGGGAATAAAAGACAATCAATTTAAGGAAGAAATTATTCCGGTTGAAGTTCCTGGCAGAAAAGGTACTGTAACTGTAGTCGATACCGATGAAGAACCGGCAAATGTAAATTTTGATAAGATGAAAACATTGCGTCCTGTTTTTCAAAAAGATGGCACGGTAACGGCAGCAAATGCTTCTTCAATTAATGATGGTTCATCCGCGGTTTTATTAATGACTAAGGAAAAAGCCGATTCTTTGGGATTAAAACCAATTGCTAAAATAGTTGAACAAGCTTCGGCTTCCAAAGATCCTAAATGGTTTACTACCGCACCGATTGATGCAATTAAAAAAGTATTAGATAAAGCTAACATGAATAAAGATGAAATTGATCTTTTTGAAATTAATGAAGCTTTCTCAGTTGTTTCGCTAGTTGTTAATAGAGAGTTGGGTTTAAATCCAGATAAGGTAAATGTAAACGGCGGCGCAGTTTCATTAGGTCACCCAATTGGAGCCAGTGGTGCCCGTATATTAACTACATTATTACATGAAATGAAGAAGAGTCAAGCTAAATATGGACTTGCTTCATTGTGCATTGGCGGTGGAGAAGCATCAGCGTTAATAGTAGAAAAAGTATAATTTAATTGGGAACGTTAATTTAATATTAGCGTTCCTAAACTCTCAAATTGGTTTCTATAAGTTTAATACCAATATTTATAATCCCTTTGGATTCTATAATTGAATTCAAATATCAAATCTTCTATCAGAATATATTTTCTTGATATTGAAATAGAAAATACGTTTATTATCCTAAATGAAAATTCAGAAAAATTGATTCTCCTCTAGTTTCATTTGTAAAATAGCACTATGTTTAATTCAATAATATATTGGGTGAAAGTTGAAAAAATTTGGAACTTTTGGAGGTGTTTTTACTCCCTCGATTTTAACAATTCTCGGCGTAATAATGTACATGCGTTTACCCTGGATTGTTGGACAATCCGGACTCTTTATTACAATTGGAATTGTACTTATAGCTCATACAATATCCGTCACAACCGGATTAAGTGTATCCTCCATTGCTACAGATAAAAAAGTTAAAGCAGGTGGTACATACTATATCATTTCAAGGAGTTTGGGACTTCCAATCGGCGGTACTCTTGGTATTGCATTATTTTTTGGTCTGTCACTAAGTGTTAGTCTTTACTTAATTGGTTTTTCAGAAAGCTTTTTAGGATTTATGGATATTCCAATTACAAAGGACACTATCAGACTTACAGGATCGCTGGCATTATTAACAGTTGCCACCCTGACTTTTATAAGTACTTCGCTAGCTATCAAAACACAGTATTTTATAATGACAGCTATCTTTCTCTCTTTATTGACTATTCTCTTTGGTAATACTGACTTTAAACCAGTTACTCCTTTGTTAAACCCGATTGAAAATTCTGCACCATTAATTGTTTTATTCGCAATATTTTTCCCAGCTGTAACAGGTTTTGAAGCAGGGGTTTCAATGTCTGGTGATTTGGAAAATCCTAAAAAGTCAATTCCGGTTGGGACGATTAGTGCAATAGTACTTGGTTTACTTGTTTATATCGGGCTATCGTTCTTCTTTGCTTATAATGTCGATAGTGAGCAATTGGTAAACAATCCTAATATATTATTGGATATGTCTTTGTTTCCTCCATTATTGGTTGCCGGAATTTGGGGGGCAACTATTTCATCTGCCATTGGAAGTATATTAGGTGCACCAAGAATTTTACAAGCAACCTCCTCGGATAGAATTACTCCTAAAATTTTCGCAAAAGGATTTGGACCAACAAATGAACCTCGAAATGCGCTAATACTTACATTTGTCATTGCCGAAGCTGGAATTCTGATTGGTGAGTTGAATCTCATAGCGAGAATAGTTTCAATGTTCTTTATTACAACTTATGGCTTTTTAAATCTTAGCAGTACAATAGAAAAATTAACAAGTACCGATTTTAGACCCTCATTTAAAATTCCGGTTTGGATAAGTATTGTTGGAGCAATTCTAAGTTTTTATTTAATGCTTGAGCTTGATTTTGTTGCTCTTATTGGTGCAACTATAATTATGGGCGGTATTTTTGTTTATCTGAAAAATAAAGAACTTACCCTTGAATCAGGAGATACTTGGGAAGGAGTTTGGTCATCACTTCTTAGAGCCGGATTGAATAAATTAAATGCAACTGTTAAACAACAAAGAAACTGGCGGCCAAATATTATTCTTTTCAGCGGTGGAGAAAGTGCTAGACCTCACTTGCTTCAATTTGGAAGATGGCTGGTTAAAAAGAGAGGAATTCTATCTAATTTTAATTTAATTGAAAATAAAGATTCAAGTCATCTAATTAAAAAGAATCAAGACGATCCTAAAGATAAAAAAGAGGAATTTGAAGGAATATTTGCCAGACAAATGGAGGTAAAGAATATTTATGACGGTATGGAAACCATTACAAAAGTTTATGGTTTTGCCGGTATTGAACCAAATTCTGTAATGTTTGGGTGGGCGCGAGATACTAAAGATAAAGCAGCTTTTAATAAATTGCTAAGAACTTATCAGAAGCTCGATTATAATATTTTTATGCTTGACTATAATAAAGAGAATGGCTTTGGTAAAAATAAAACAATTGATCTCTGGTGGCGAGGAAGTGGAAATAATGCAACTTTGGCTTTAACACTTATAAAATTTTTGCAAATGGAAGATGATTGGAGTGATGCTGTAGCAAGAATATTTATTATTACAGATGATACTGCAATTCACAATAGAGTCTTTAGAAATATGTCACTTATATTGGATGATCAAAGAATTGCTGCAACATTTAAAGTGATAAATAATTCTATTGATAATAAGCCTTTCAGTGAGATCATCCAAATTGAATCAAAAGATACTGATTTGGTTATATTAGGCATGCCAACTATTGAAAAAGATGATGATATAATTGAAAAAACTGATACAATTATTAGACCCTTAAAAACTGTTTTACTAATTCATGCATCCTCATTCTTTAACCCACTTTATATTGGGGTGGAAAGTAAGACTGAATCAAGTGAAAAAATGGAAGAAATCATTTCAGAAAAAATCACATCTGAAATTGATTTACCCCAAAATGAATTGTTAGCAAATGAATCAAGTAAAATATTTGAAATACTGGAGAATGCATTTTTAACTCTGCAAAACCAATATCTTACAAAAATTGTCAACAGAAATAAAAGCAATCTTGAAAAGTACTATACATTAATAGTTAAGAGCTTAACAGAATTTGAATCAACTGTTGACCTGGAGGCAAAACAAAAGGGAATTAAAATTGCATCAAGAGTTATCAGCAATTATTTGTTTAATTCAAGAACTATTATTGAGGATTTTAAAAATAATTCTGTACCTGAGCAGAGTGAATTATTGTTATTGGGCATTGAAAGTTTCAAAGCTCAAATAAATGCTTTGTTAGAAGGGCTCCCTGAAGAGTTAACTTATATTGTTGAAAAAGATATTCAAAATAAAGAGAGCAAGACAACTAAATTTTTAATGAAGGCCGGAATAATTAAGAATGAGATTAAAATTAAAGTAAAACTCAAACACCTTGTTCAATTTTCTACAATACATCTGGAAAGTGAATTGTTATTCCCGCTCTTAAGCGGTTTTACTGTTTCTCATTATCAATTAGTTTCAAGATGGCAAAAATTAAATAATTCCGTGGCAGATTCGTATCTAAAACTAGAAAGCTTGGTTGAAAAAGAAGAAATTGATTTAGCTGTGTTGAATAATGAAAAGATTAGAATTGAAGATAAATATAATAATTTAGTTGAAGAATATTTGCTTACAAACAAAAAACTGGTTGATCAACTAAAAATTGGACTTAAAAATTTCTTCGAACAATTTTCCCATGATATTCAAAACCCCAAAGTTAATCGTTTAGTAAGAAAGAATAAGAAAGGTGTTAAGAAATTACAAGCAAACGTTTTAAATATTATAAAAATCCCTGATAATTTTGAAAGAAATGAAAGATTAATATCTAACTTTTTTATTCAGGATCTTCTAATCAAGGGATTTGTAAACCGAATGGAAAAAATACTTGAAAGAAATATTCAAGATCTATCAATATTTGTTGATAGTAATTATTTGACTCCTTTACAAGACATAATCGGATTACATCAATCTCTTTACAAAGACAAATCAAAACAAATTGCATTTAAGCAAAAGTCTGATTCTCCGCTCAATGAGAATGAAATAATTGAGAATTTAATGAAAGATTTTGAATCAGCAATTTCCGCATTGCCAGAAAATATTGAAATTATGACAGAGGAGTCTTTCCAGAATTTAGAAAATATTCAATTTGAAGATGTAAATGCTGTTGAGATTAATCTAAAGAGGTATTTAAATTTTATTGTTGAAACAGAAATAATTGAACCAATTCAAAATAAGCTGCATGAATTATCTAATCAGTTAGAAAAAGACCAAGATATTACTGGTGATATAATCCGATTTACAAATTATAATCTAATTCAAAATATTGATGAAGAAAGCCAAAACCGTAAATCGTTTACTTCTGTTTTAAAACAAAGTATTGAAAGACTTGAAAAGGAAACTGAAAACCTGGTAAAAATAAAAAATTTACTTTTTGATGAGTATAGAAAATATTTTAACGTAACTATTGAAAAACTAAATCCATATTTAATTAACAGATCAGCCGGGGACTTTAAGCATTCTGTACGTGCGAAGGAAAGCAAGGAGATTGTTTCAGGAGCAAAAGATTACTACAAAAAATCTTTAGACTTCCTTAAAAATACTTTAGTTCGGCTGATTTATAAGCAGAGTGAAGGTGTATTACTAGCTAAAAAATTTGGTGAACAGTCTAAAAGCTATCAAACTGAAACAGGTAAGATACTTAATGTTGTGAATCAACTAATTCCGGAACCGGAAGTATTAAATGCATTACCGTTCTATTATAAACAACTGTTTTTAGGTAAACATTTCAGAAGTAAAGAATTTCTAATTCCGAGAAAAAATGAAATAAATAAAGCCTCGGAGGTAATAGAGAATTATAAAAATGGATTTAAAGGCGGAATGTTAATTTTGGGTGAACCTTATTCGGGTAAATCTACTCTTTCTGCTACTATAGCAAATAAATTTTTTGATGGTAAGAAAATTTTCCAAATTAATCCTCCCGAAAGTGGAAGCATTAGTTTAGAAGAATTTGAGAAACAGTTAAGAATAACTTTTAATCAAACAGTTGACACCGAAGCAATTTTTAATTCAATGGCAAACGGAACTGTGCTCATTTTACACGATCTGGAATTATGGTGGGAAAGAAGTCAACAAGGTTTCACTGTTATAAATAAAATAGTTGAACTGATTGAAAAATATAGCGACCGCTGTTTTTTCATTATCAATTCTACATCTCAAGCTTTTCATTTTATTAACCTACTTCAATCAATTGAAAATATATTTATTGGGGCAATTCATTGTCAACCATTTGATGCTGAAGATATTCAAGATGCAATTTTAATCAGACACAAATCGAGTGGATTTAAATTTGAATTAGAAAAACAAGACGAAGATGAAATTTCTAATCTGCGCTTAGCAAATTTATTTAATACCTACTTTGATATTTCCAGAGGAAATATTGGTTTAGCAATTCTTAACTGGATCGCAAATATTCAAAAAGTAAAACAGAGCAGAATTGTTATCGTTAAACCGGAAGATGTAAAAGATTATTTTTTGAACAATCTTAACACTGACTGGTTTTTGTTTTTGCAGCAGTTTGTTTTGCACAAACAACTAAATTTAATAAGAATAAGCAGAATACTTGGGATAGAAGAAAATAAAGCTTCTCAATCGGTTGATTACCTTAAACGTAGTGGACTAATTGTTGAATTTAAACCAAGCACTTTTCATATTAATCCTTATCTGCATAATTTAATCTCAAAGAAACTAGTTGAAATGGAACTGCTATGAAAGAATTAATAAATTTTGAATTATCAGGATTGCTGCTGCTTCTATTAATTCCTATTGGAGTTATGATTTACTTTGTTCTGAGACTAGTTAAGATTAATATATTAAATAATCGATTTAATAAGAGGAATAAAAATTATTTTATTCTTTTTGAAATTGTGGTCTGGCTGGTTTTTGGAGTTTGGGCATTAAAGCTTACTTTTTCGGGTACATATTATTATTCATTTTTGGTATTAGCAATTTTAGCTATTCTGTTACTTTTAATTGGTTGGTTTATCCTAAAAGACTTTGTTGCGGGACTTGTCTTAAAACTCAGTGATAATTTTCAGGAGGGACAGTTTTTCAGATTAAATAATATTGAGGGGCATATAGCTCAGATAAATTATTTGCATATGAACATTAAACAACATAATGATGAAATTATTAAAATCCCATTCAGTAAAATATTGGGATTCGATCCATCATAAATCCTCTATAGACGATAAGACTAAACAGTATAAAATCAAATTAACGGTTAAGAAGAAAGAATCATTAGATAATACAAGAGATAGTATCAGAAAAACAATATTATTATCTGCGGGTGTAAATATTAAACGTGAGCCTTTAATCACAGTAATTGAAAGTTCAGAGAAAGAATGGTTATTTGAGATTACTTATTTTATACTGGATGAACAATATTGTGAACTTATTGAAAATAATTTAAGAAGTGTTTACTAGACTTATTATTTAGGTCATTTATTTATCTAAAAATATCACTCTAAAAACAGAGCCTTTATTTTTCTCACTTTCTACTTCAATAGTCGCTCTGTTTAGATCACAATATTTTTTAACCAAAGTAAGTCCAATACCATTCCCCTCATATTTACGAGAATAACCCATTTCTTCTTGAGAAAAGGGCTCAAATAAATTTGGCAAATAATCATCTGCAATACCAATACCTGTATCTGCAACTTCAACAATTAAATTATTATTATCATTTCTAATTAGCGTAATTTTTATAGTTCCTTTTTCAGTATACTTTACAGCATTATCAATAAGTTGAGCAAATATTTGATTAACAGTATAAGAGTCGGCATTAATCTCAGTCTCGCGAGTTTGAACTTTTACCGATAAGTCTATATTTTTTTCTAAAGCCAATTTTTTATATCCTACTATGAGCTTACTTAAAACATCAGTATAAATATCGAATGTCTTAAATATTGTTTGATATGTTCCAGCTTGTAACTCAGAAAGATTAAGTAATAAATCAACCGTTCTGATTATTCTATTACCAGCTTTATTAATAAGCTCAAGACTTAATTTATGATCTTCTTCTACTTCCTCAGATAAATCATCTCTCAATAAAGAAGCTAAACTAACCATTGCATTTATTGGTGTGCGAATTTCATGAGACATTTGTGCTAAAAAAACAGATTTAAGTTTATCTGCATTCTCTGCAATCTCTTTTGATTTGAGTAACTCTTCCTCATATTTCATCCGTTCTGAAATATCTTGATAAATGCCATAAACTCCTTCAAATTTATCATCAACCAAAATAGCAGATCCAATTACCAAAACATTAATTAACTGACCATCCTTATGTTTCCTAAGCGTTATTTTTTCTGATTTTCCTTTTCTAAGATTCGATTCATCAGATAATAATTGACCTTCAACAATTAATTCTTTTGGCACAATTAAGTCACTTATCTTTTTGCCAATAACTTGAGATTCTGTGAACCCAAATAATTCCGTAAATTTACCATTTATTCTTTTCACAACATCATTTGTATCTAAAACTGCAATTGCGGCTGGTGTGCTATTTATCAGGTTTTCAAGTTGAATTTTTTGCTCTTCAACCTTTGATAGTGCTTTCTGAATCTTGTTATAGTCAAGCACTTTCTTTTTATTAAAAGAAAGTAAAATGATTCCCATAAATATGAATAATGTGGATATTACAATGATTATGATTATTCTAAATAATCTAAAACGCTCGTAATCTTCCAATTGTTTATCCTTTAAATCATAAAGTATTTGGTCAATTAGTGCGTTAGCATTTTGAAAGCTCTGAGCAATTTTATTATTGTCATTTGAGTTGGAAAAACCAAATGATTGCAACTCATTTATCAACTTATCTAAATTTTGTTCTTGATTTTCATTTTTAAGTGTTATTCTTAACTTCGACCGGTCTATAGAATTTATGCTGTCAATTATTTGATTGATATTATACTTTTCTAAAAAATTAAATTCATCCGAATTATCATTAGATGCTTCTTTTCCAAATTGTAAATAATCAATCTGGGATTCAGTAATTTTTTCTTTTGAGTTACTTAACTGGTTAATAAATGGATTAGTTTCACCAAACATTTCAATAACCTTACCGGAGGCAACTACCATAAATGATACACTTAAAATACCAATCAGCCACGCCAATAGGCTTGGTTTCCAAACCTGATTAAAAATCTGAGACTTAGATAGTATTTTATGATTCATTTATTTATTCGATTTAAAGTATATTAATGCACAATGATTCAAATTTATTATCGTAATACACTTACTTTTATTAATTTAACAAACTAGTGAAATAAAACCTTAAAAAGACTCACTTAATACTAAATTATGAAAAAACTTTGGATTGGTACCTGCAGCTGGAAATATGATTCTTGGAAGGGAATTGTTTATCCGGAGTTTGGTGACTTTAATTATTTAGAAGAATATAGTAAAAAATATAATACTGTTGAAATTGATCAATGGTTTTGGTCACTATTCCCGAATAATAAAGTTACACTTCCGAAAAAAAACGTTGCAGAAGATTATAATAATTCTACACCTGACGATTTTAAGTTTACTATAAAAATTCCCAATAGCATCACTTTAACTCATCCATATAAAAGTAAAGAAATAAATAAGCACTTTCTTTCAGTTGATTTATTTGAAGCATTCCTAGATTCTATTGAAAAACTTAAACCGAAAGTTGGAATGCTGATGTTTCAATTTGAGTACTTAAATAAAACTAAGATGAATTCCCAAATGGATTTTCAATTTAGGTTAGAAGAGTTTTTCTCACAGTTAAATCGTGACTGGAATTATGCAATTGAAATTAGAAATCCGAATTACTTGAATGACATTTGGTTCACATTTTTGAATAATCATAACGTTGCTCATGTATTTCTGCAAGGTTATTATATGCCTAGAATTTATGAAACATTTGAAAAGTTTTCATCTTATTTTATGAATGGCTCAGTTATAAGACTTCATGGTTTTGATAGAAAGGGGATTGAGTTAAAAACCAATAAAATATGGAATGAAATTGTGGATCCGCAAGATGATCTCGCCAAAATTGTTGAAATGATTAAATTATTGCTTGATTCAAAAATTGATCTCTATTTAAATGTGAACAACCACTTCGAAGGCTCCGCTCCACTAACAATTGATAAAATTGAATCATTGCTAAAACGTTAATTGCTAAAAAGTTTCTCATTTTATTCTAAGTACCAACACGCTTAACTTAAATATATAAAAAAACCCGACTATCGCTAGCCGGGTTTACTATTCACACATTAAGAGGAATACGAATTAATCAAATTACTTGAGTAATACCATCTTCTTAGTTGAAACAAAATCATTAACGGTAATACTGTAAAAATAAATACCGGCTGCATAGTTTGTTGCATTCCAATCAGCATCATAATTTCCGGCATCTAATTTTTTATCTAATAACATTTCAACTTCTCTGCCAAGAGCATCGTAGATTGCTAACTTAACATCACCGGCTTTTGGAATTGAGAAATTAATAACTGTTGTTGGGTTAAACGGATTAGGATAGTTTTGATCTATGACTATAAGTAGTTGGAAGTAGAGTGTTTTTGCAACACCTACGGCGTGTTTAATTCTTCAAATGTTGCATATAAGAAGACCAACAGCAAATTTTGGATTATGAATACCGCGACTTCTATCTTCAAGAATAGCATCATAATTATAATATGCTTGTGCTTCAACTAATGTACCAAGGTACTGAATCTTTAACAGCCTATATCTTGATCACCTAACTGGTACGAATTCATTGCAATAATTCAAGTAAATCCGTCAACTTCCACCTGCAGTCCTTCTTCAGTTCCATCACCGTCAAGATCTTTTGTTCCGTTAAATTCAAATTCTACTGCTTCAAATGATTCAAATGAGTGACATGGAGCACATGCTGCAACATTGTCTTCACCATCAGGAGTAGTCATGCTGAATGTATGTCCTCCACTTAAAATTACATTACCTTCAGAATCAACATTTTCGGTTACTTTCATATGACAGCTTGCACAAGCATTTTCGAGCAATGCAGAATGGTTAGTTTTGCCAAGAGTTGCACCAAAAGTAGGGAAGTTTTCACCTAAATAAACATCTGCCTGTGGTCCATGGTGAGGTCCATAGTGTGAACTCAAATTACTTAGATAATCATTAGTATATTCAACACCATCTCTTCTGCTCTTGTGACAGTTCATACAAAGTTTACCGGAACCACCAGTAGTTACTTCCATACCATTTGAAAGTGAAACAGATACTGTTCTTAATTGATGTGTATTAGAAGCATCATGAGGATCATGACAAGTTGCGCATGTTATTGCTGTAGCAGGAGGTACTTCAGATTCACCTTTTATGTTAGCTACAAAACCTGCACCACTATGGCATTGAGAACAACCACTTCTTCCACCAGCATAACCTGCAAATTGTGGATTTGCATGGCGAGAAACATCCCACTGAGCTGGTAATACGTTATGAACACCAGAATCATGGCAAACTGCACAATTATCTGATGATAAAGTTGATGATCACTTCAAAATTAGCTGTGACCACCCATATGTTCACTTGCCGGTCCATGACATGATTCACATTGAACATCAGATAATTTCATTGCTTCTGGTGAATTTTGCAATACTAATTCATATGCTTCAGGACTTAAAGTATCAGGAAAAACAAAATCCCTGTCATCAAAACCATTGTTGTCTGCATTTGAATTATATCCAGTAGAGTGACAACTTACACAATAAGAAGCAAAATGATCGTCCCATTTCATCCTTTTAAGTTGTTCTGATAAAGTTGTTGAGTGACCTGTTCCTTCCCATTTTGTTACTACGTCTCCGTGGCATGTTGCACAACCAATTGTTCCACCTGCAATTCCAACATAAGTAGCAGCATGAATTTTAATGGTTACAATATCACCATCACCTTGAGAAAATTCAACTACATAATTTCCTTTAACATCCGGTGTAAATGCAATAATTTGGTTCATATCATCAACTACTAAAGGTGTACCTAATGTTGCATTTGAACCAGCTGGTTTTGTTGGGAATGTCCATGTAGGGTTAGTAAAAGCACTGTCTAAAGATGCTTTTAAGTAAACCTTACTATTTATACCAACATTTTGAAGTCCATCGTAAGTGACATCAAACATATCTAATTCATCAATTGCAACATCACGTTCTGATTGACCGTATGTTGTTAACTTTAAACTTTGTGCTTGTAAAAAAGCAAAACTCAAAAGTAAAAGTATTAATGTGAAAGTTATTTTTTTGAGCATAAAGCTCCTCCTGTATATTTGGTTAATTAATATATTGTTCATTTTCTGTTTTTACCGATTTGATAAATTGATTTAAAGATTCTTTTTCAATCGGTTTTATTAAATAATACTTAACACCTATTTTATTTATTTTTCGTCCCAAATCAAGACCAGTATCAGAGGTAATAAAAATTACTTGAAGTTTAGAATTAACTTTTTTCAAAGATTCTAATATTTTTGCTGAATTTGGGGCTGTAAAATCATCATCAATAATTAGCAAAGAAGGATTAATACTGAATATTTCAGAGGCAATATCTAAAGGATCTATTGAATTTGAAAAATTATAGTACTCGCAATTCAAATTTTCTGCTGTATAATTCAGCGATTGAATTAACATATTGTCTTTTGATATGAATAACATTTTTGCCATAGACACTAATTAATACAAACGCCGTGCCAGTAAAAATATAATTAGAGATAAATATCTTATTAAATAAATTCACAAATTTATTAACAAATTCGATCTAATTTGAATGATTCAGCTTATTGGAAAAATGCTTGTAAACCTTTTATTTCTTAAGTAGCCATATTTAGTGGGGCATAAATGTCTCAGTGGGGCAATTTTGTCACTATATTATAAAAAAAGCCCGATCAAATGACCGGGCTTTGATTTAATGATTAGCTAAAATTACTTTAGAAGAATCATTTTCTTAACATCAACAAAATTATTCGTTTCAAGTTTGTAGATGTAAATACCTGAAGTCAAATTAACGGCATTCCAAGTTATTGAATAAAATCCTGCCGTCATTTGTTCATTTACTAGAACAGAAATTTCACGTCCTGTAATATCATAAACTGTCAGTTTAACATCAGATATTTCAGGCAATGAAAACTTAATTGCTGTCGATGGGTTAAATGGATTTGGATAATTTTGATTTAGAGCATAATCAGTTGGAGTTCCATTTTCCATTTCAACATCTGTTATAATAGCTGCAACTTCATTTGAAAAATCACTCATATTGTCAGAAAAGTCAACAGCAGAAACTACATAATAGTAATTTGTTTCAGCTACAACTGCATTATCAACATAGTTAATTTCCACTGTGTTGGCTAATAGATCAGACTCTGTAGGGGTGAAGCCTTGAGTTTCACTTCTGTAAATTGAGAAATATTTGAAGTCTGCATCTACTGCTTCTTCCCAAGTAAGTTCAATTCCATCGCCAATAACAGCAGCAGCTAATCCGCCTGGAACTGCCGGAGCTAAATTGTCCATTGACATTCCGCTCATTGCTTCTGTTTCAGCAACTATACCACTCATTGTTTTTCCAAGCACTTTGAAATTAGTCTCAACATCATTCCAAAGAGTAGGTACTACAGCTGCATATTCCATAAACTGAACAGCAGGTACTTCAGCAACAACATCCCATAATCCCGCAGCTAGCATTAACTGAGTTCCAGAAGTAATATCGCCAGGAATTTCATCTATTGATGAATATTTTAAGATATTTCCCGGAGGTGTTGGATCATTAACTTCCCTTAAGACCACATAAGATTGAATTTGATCCATCGCCATACCGTCATCCGGTGCAAATTTGGTCCATACTACTCTAACTTGGAAACCTTGATCCATTGGAATATCGGTGATGCTCTGAATTGCACCAGCCATTTCAGGACCATATTTTAATGATTCAATAGCGGCTTTTAATAATCCAACCGTACATTGCAGGGTTGTGAATACCAAAACTTCTATCTTCATAAACCCACATATAAACATAACCTGCTCGCATGATAAACTGGAGAGTTAGTTTTGTCAGATAAATCCACATTACCTTCAGCATCCTGAGGTAAGGAATGTTAAGAGTTCTTCCATTAAACCATGGACTTCTTCCTGTAATCCTTCTTCAATGCCATCACCATCATGATCAGCATTGTTCCTCCAGAAGAATTTTTTCTCCTTGAATGTTGTACCCACATCACCGTGACATGGTTCGCATGATTCAACATGATCATTGCCTTCAGCGTCATTCATATTAAATGAATGACCACCAACATGGAGTAACATTGCCTTCCGCATCGGTTAACTCCTTCTCCTGCCATATGGCAGCTAACACAAGAATTTGGAATACGTGAATGAGGTGAGCTTGGTAAATCAAATCCGAAATCTGGAACATTTGCTCCAATCAGCATATCTGCTTGTGGACCATGATGAGGACCATAATGTGAACTGGCATTACTAGGATCAAAAGAGTATGAAGCAGCAGCACGACGGCTTCTATGACATTCCATACATTGAGCCCCTGTTCCATATTTTTCAACAGTGACAGGTGTGCCATCTCCAAGTTGAGTATCAGATAATCTTAATTGATGAGGTTTATCATTAGTCATGAGGATCATGACAAACAGCGCATGTAATAAGTGTTGCTTCAGGAACAACTGAAGTTGATAGCTGGTAATCCAATACTTATCAACAGGTTTTCCTTCCTTTACCCATTGTACATAACCGGAACCACTATGGCAAGCTGCACAGCCAGCTCTTCCACCTGCAGAACCAACAAATGCACCTATAGCATGACCACCATGGAAACCTCGACCATCAAATTCTGTTGCATCGTGGCCTGAAAATTCCCATTGGTTTGGATAAGCATGATGTGTTCCAGAATCATGGCAAATAGCACAGTTGTTGACATCTAAACTTGAAACCATTTTTGAATCAGTAATTGGAATATTATGTTCACTGCCAGGACCATGACAGGCTTCGCATTGAATATTAGCTAATTTCATTGCTTCTGGTGAATTAGCCAACAGTAGATCCCATGTTCCTGCATTTAATGAATCAGGCCCTGAAGGATAAACAAAATCTCTGTCATCAAAACCCATCATTGTCTGCATTAGTATCGTAGCCAGTTGTATGACAAGACATACAATCCAGGACCATAATGGTCACTTAGAGTTCCGTCCATTGCTCTGTTAAAGATATCTGAATGACCGGTTCCTTGCCATTTTGTATATACTGCATTATGGCAGCCGCTGCAGCTTGGAGTGCCTGCTGTTGCACCGACATAAGTTCCTGCGTTTATAGTTACTGTATCAGCATTTGCTCCATCTGCAAATATTACATGATAAGTCCCTGTAACATCTGGAATAAACGAAGTCATTTCTGTTGAAGTATCTACAACAGTTGGAGCTGCTAGCGCAGAAGCTGATCCGGTTGGTGAGAGTAATGTCCAAGATGATGCTGTAAGAGCAACATCTCCCATTCCCTTAATATAAACCTTGGTATTAGTACCAACATTTTGCAAGCCATTGTAAGCTAGATCGAACATATCCAGGGTATCTACCTCGGCTTGGCGTGGTGAAACACCATAGGTGTTTACATTCACTTGTGCTGATAGTACAGAGGTCACCATCATACAAGTTATTAATAAGTAAAATAGTTTTTTCTTCATGTAGCTCTCCTAATTAGTTGATTGGATAGTAATTAATGTTTTCTTTTTCTTTGAATAAAGAATTCAAATACTCTTTAAATTCAATTTCAGATATTGGCTTTATTAAGTAGTGCTTTACCCCAATAGAATTTATATTACGTCCTAACTCCAGGCTTGTATTCGATGTTAAAAATATAACCGAGAGTTTTGGATTTACTTTTTTAAGAGAACTTAGCAGGTGAACTGAGATTGGACTAACAAAATCATCGTCAAGGATTAAGATGGATGGATTAAAACTACAAATTTGCGACATAATATCTAATGGATCTTTTGTAGAGTTAAATGTGATGAACTGATAATTTGAGTTGTTATAACTATTCGTTACAAACGATTTAATTTTTTGATCTATAGATATTAATAATACTTTGATCATAATTACTTTATAATCAGCAAATGTTATACCAAATTGAAATGTCTGAACAAATTATTTTACATTTATCAAGAATTTATTAATTGTTCGATTTTATTTAATTTTCGACATTTTTTCATGCATATTTATTTATTAACTTAGCATTGAGTTTTAATTTTATTAAAAATATAATTACTTGAGGTGGTAAAATTGTCTCATTGAGACATTTTTATCACACTAAAAACATGTAATTTTTGGTTAATAGAGGTTGAATGTTTAAGACAATAAAAAGTAAATTTATAATTTTATCTTTAATAGTAATTATTCTAAGTATTGGCATTCCTGTTGGATTTTTACTTAGTCAAGTCAGGCAAAACTTTGAGAATAGATCAATATTAATGGTTGAATCAGCTATTGACTTATTGATTGATGGATTAAATAATTCAATGATGAGAGGCGACCAAAAAAATGTTCAGAAAATTGTAGAACATACTTCTAAAAATACTACAATTGACCATGTTAGAATATTTGATAGAAACGGAATAATTAAGTATGCCGATGATTCACTGTTAGTTGGTAAGAATATAAATATATTAGAGCCCAATCACATCGAAAAGAAAATTTCAGAAATTACCAAGAAAGAAGTATTCTTAGATAGAGAGACAAATGCCTATAAATCAATTCAACCCATTATTATTGAAGAAAGATGTCAAACATGTCACACAGAAAACTCAATAATTTCCTACTTGGATATTGATACAAAATTTACAAAAGCAGAAATAAAATTTTATACTGGGTCCTTTCATATATTGTTTTTGGGGGCTTTACTAATATTTATTTTAGCTCTGGGATTTTATTATTTATTCAATAAATTCATTAACAAACCGTTAAATAATTTTCAACTCGCTTTGGATGGAGTTGAAAGCGGCAATCTTGATTTGCAGCTTCCTGTAAGTGGTGAAGATGAATTTTCAAAACTTCACTATCACTACAACCGTATGGTAAATGAATTAAAATATTCTCGAGCTAAAATTAACGAAATGCATTTTGATCAGCTGCAGCGGGCTGATAAAATGGTTACACTTGGCGAACTAACTGCGGCAATGGCTCACGATATTAATAATCATGCCGCAATAATTATGTCGCGTGCAGATTTTCTCCTTCTTGAAGCTCAAAAAAATATCGAAAAAAATAATAGTGTTGACGATCTTGAAGTAATAATGGATCAAATAGATAAAATATCAAGTATTACGGGTTCCATTCTTAAGCATAGTAAAAAGCAAACATCAAATTTTACTGAAATTGATTTAGTAAAATTAGTAGAAAATAGCTTATCGATGCTTAAGCCAATTGTTAAAAAAAGTGGAGTTAACTTAATTGAGCAAATTAAAGTTCATAGAGCAATAATTAATGGTGATGCTAATCAGCTGGAGCAAGCAATACTTAATTTAGTTAGTAATGCTTTAGACGCTGTTAAAAAGGGTGGAGATGTGAAAGTTACTCTAAGTTCTATTGACAAAAAGTATTATGAACTTAAGGTAGAAGATAATGGAATTGGTATAGACGAGCAATCACTTAAAAAAATATTCTCGCCTTTTTATACAAATAAAGCGGCTGACAAAGGAACGGGCTTAGGTCTTTTTATAGTTGAAAAAATTTGCAAAGAACACAATGCAACTATTGAATGCAAAAGTAAAGTTAACTTTGGTTCAACTTTTACAATTACATTCAAAGGGGGAAAGGAAAATGTATAATTTACTTTTAATAGATGATGAAATAGAAATGCTTGTGGGTATTGAAAAAATTCTCACTAGCAGAGATGACTTTAATGTTACTTCAGTTTCTGATTTTCACAAAGCATTAGGTTTAATAAAATCCCAAACTTTTGATTTAGTAATTACTGATCTAAAGATGAATGAACATTCAGGTATAGATATTTTAAAGTATACCTTGGAAAACAATCCCGAAACTAAAGTCATAATGATTTCTGGTTATGGTACAATTGAAGCAAGCGTTGAAGCAATCCAGCTTGGTGCATTTGATTTTATTGAAAAACCATTTACATCAAAAAAGCTTTTTCAGGTGATTGATAAAGCCCTGGAAACAATAAGTGAGAAAAAATCTATTTCATCAGAAGCTGATATTGCCGTTGAAACAGAAGGAATTATTTATAAAAGCGCAGAAATGAAAGAGCTAATTGACGTTGTTAAAAAGATTGCTCCTCAGTTAATGAATGTTTTAGTAATTGGTGAAAGTGGAACCGGTAAAGAACTCATTGCAAGAGTTATTCATCGGTTAAGCGATAGGGATGAACAACCGTTCGTTCCCGTAAATTGTGGCGCATTACCAGAAAATCTCTTTGAAAGTGAATTATTTGGTCACGAAAGAGGTGCTTTTACGGGAGCTGTAAAAACTAAACCCGGTTTGCTTGAATTTGCTAACCATGGCACTTTCTTTTTCGATGAAATTGGGGATATGAGTCAGCCTCTACAGGTAAAATTATTGAGAATGCTTGAAGATAAAAAAATTAGGAGAGTTGGCGGACAGAAAGAAATTGATATAAATGTACGAATTATTGCAGCTACTAATAAAGATCTGGAGAAAGAAGTCGAAAACGGATCGTTTAGGGAAGACCTGTTCTACAGATTGAATACAATACAAGTTCAAATTCCACCGTTAAGGGAAAGAATAGATGATATTATGCCTCTACTAGAGCACTACTTAAAAGGATTGTGTGATAGAGAAAATAAACCTTTAAAAAGTTTTGCCCCGGAAGCTAAAGAAATATTAAAAACTTATGCATGGCCTGGCAATGTTAGGGAACTGCAAAATTTAATAGGCCGCGCCTACTATCTCTGTTCATCTAACATTATCCAAAAGGATGATTTACCCAAATATCTTCTTAAGGAATCATCTAAATATTCTAGTGAAATTCTGAAACTTCAGTATAAGGAAGCAAAGGAACAGACAATTGCAGATTTTGAAACCGAATATTTATCTTATTACTTGAAGAAAAATAAAGGAAATATTACAAAATCTGCAGAAGAATGCGGACTCGATAGAAGGTCACTACATCGACTCATTACAAAATATAACATTATCTATAAAGAAGACAATTAGATAATTAATAGATTAATAATTTTTGATTTTGGACTAATATCAATATTATAGATTTATGGATATTATAATTATTTCAATTGTTGCACTATTTGTTGCGGGTTTAACCTTTTTTAGCGGGTTTGGGCTTGGCACATTATTAATGCCAGCATTTGCGCTATTTTTTCCCGTTGAAATAGCCGTTGCTGCTACTGCAATAGTTCACCTGGCAAATAATATCTATAAAGGTATTTTAATGGGGAAATATGCCGATGTTAAAGTGGTCTTATTATTTACTATTCCAGCGGCAATTACTGCTTTCTTAGGAGCCCTTCTTTTAAGTTATTTCAGCCATCTTTCACCGATTATCGAGTATAATTTATTTGATAAATTATTTACAATAACCCCGGTTAATATTACCATTGGAATTTTAATGATAATATTTGCATTTGTTGAATTAGTCCCGTTTCTAAAAAAGATAAATTTTAGTAATAAAATGATTCCAATTGGCGGATTACTTTCCGGATTTTTTGGCGGTGTTTCCGGTCATCAAGGCGCTTTGAGGACTGCTTTTCTTGTCCATGCCGGACTAGAGAAAAAATCCTTCATTGGTACAATGGTACTTTCTGCAATTGTAATTGATATTGTGCGTTTATCGGTTTATGGATTTACATTTCTTAAAGTTTGATTCATCAATGTTTCAAACAAGCGGACTAAAATCACTCTTAATTGCGGGTACTATTGCTGCATTTATTGGCTCATCAGTTGGTAAATATTTATTAGAGAAGGTCACATTCGATACAATTCATGTAATTGTTGGAATTATGTTAATGCTGCTTGGAATAGCAATATCCGCAGGTATTATTTAGAAGAATTTCATTCAAAATTGTTCTTTTTTCTGGTCAATGTAGTTTCTACTATACAAATATTATAATTTACCAGGTAAAAACAGCCAAAATTTATAACTTTTTATGGCACCATGATTGATTTATATACTCGTAGATTAAAAGAGCGAGGAAATCATGAAAAAATTTTCAACATTATTAATTTTACTTTTTTCGACTACAGTTATTCTTTCACAACACAGATCAGGAACTATTAAGTTTGGAAATTTTAGTCCAGGCGCTACAGAAAGCGGATTTGTAATTGGATACGAGGGAAGTAAATATATTGATCGTAATTTTGATATTGGCTGGAGTGTAGATTGGTTTCACAAAAATTATGTTGATCAAGATTTGGTAACTGAGTACAATGAGTATTATGGTTATTTTGAATCGGAATTGAATGAAGTAAGAGCTAAAACAAATCTGCATAGTATTCCTGTACTTTTCAACATGAGAGCCAAATTTCCAGTGGGTCCTAGATTGGCAGCTTATATAACCGGTGGAATTGGAGTTGAAGGTTTATTGATATTTTATAGAGATTATCAATATCCGGATGAAGATGAGTTTGAAGGAGCATTTGATTTTAACTGGCGATTGGGTATGGGCTTAGCCTTTCAACTTGGCAGACGCTCAGATTTAATTGCAGAACTTACTTATCATTCATCATCACCAAGCTGGAGTTACGAAATAGATGATCCTATTGTTGGGCGAAAAAGAAATTTGGAAAGAGTATTTGATATGAGTGGCTTAATGGCAAGAATTGGATTTAAGTTCTACTACTAGAGTATTTATTAACACCTCCGAGGTTTTGAAAACCTCGGAGGTTTAATTTTACTTTAACGGATTTTATACTCAAACGGTAATCTTGTTTGGATACCCGAATACTTCAATGCCTCTGAAATTTTGTAAACTTTATTTAAAGGTTCACCTAAATCAAAGAGATCTATTTTACCTTTTACATCTGAAGTTAATAAATCTAAAATTCTATCAAAGGCTTCCTTTTGAGCGGGATATTCTAAAATTCTGTAATCCTTAATATCAGATTCGTCAGCTGCTATCTGTATTGCCAAATCGAGACCCCCAAGTGTATCAACTAATCCAATTTTTTCAGCATCAATTCCGCTCCAAATTCTACCTTGTGCAATATTATCAACTTCCTCAAATGTCATATTTCTCCCTTCAGAAACACGATTTACAAAATCATAGTAAATATCATCAACTTGTTTTTGGAAATATCTTTTTTGGGCATCATTCAACGGTGAGGTAATTGAACCAAAATTTGAATTCTCACCGGTTTCTACACCATCGAAAGTTACTCCTAATTTATTGTTGAAAAACTTTTGTGTATTTGGCAAAATACCGTAAACCCCAATAGAACCAGTAAGTGTGTAAGGTTCTGCGACTATTTTACTACCCGGAGCAGCTATATAATATCCGCCGGAGGCAGCAACATCTCCCATTGAAATAATAACCGGCTTTGAATCTCTTGCAAGTTTTAATTCCCGCCAAATCATGTCTGAAGTAAGTGGAGAACCACCGGGAGAATTTACTCTCATAACAATTGCTTTAATTCTTTTATTATCTTTTGCTTTCTTAATAGCATTAATTATGTTTTTGGTCCCAATTGAAAATTCATCACCGCTTCCGTTTGTTATTTCACCAAGTGCATAAATTACCGCAATTCTGTTGTTTGTTGAAATGCTGTTTGCGTCCATGGAGTAAAAGTAATCCTTAACACTTACTTTTTTAATATTTAGTGAAGAATTCATTAAATCATTCATTACTGAATCAACTTGATCCTCATAGAGGAGGTCATCAATTAGTTCAAAATCTTTAGCGTCTTCAGCCGATGCAATTTTTAAGTTATCTGAAATGTCCTTGAGTAAATCTTCATCAATATTAGTAGATGTGGAAATTTTATTGAGAAAACTTCCATATATGGAATTTAGATACGTCTTAAGCTGTAACTCATTTTCATTACTTAATTTGTCTAATCTGAATGGCTCAGTTGCACTTTTAAACTTTCCATACTGAAATATTTGAGGCTCAATTTCTAATTTCTCCAACGTATTTTTAAAGAATGAAAGTTCAATAGCAAAACCATCAAATTCTATTGTCCCAGTTGGAGTTAGGAAAATACTATCGGCAATGCTACCTAGAAAATATGCTTTCTCACTTATTGAGTTGCCATGGGCAATAATAAACTTTTCAGAAGATTTAAAGTCAATCAGTAAATCTCTAACTGCATTTACTTTATTGATCCCGCCAATAATTAGGTTATCCAGGTTAATATATATTCCACTTATTTTCTCATCATCTTTGGCATTCTTAATTACTTTTGTTAAGTCATTAAGTCCTAATGTTTTCTTTAATTTTGGAACAAGAGAGAAAGTTGATACTGGTTCGTAGCTAGTTCTTTCAGGCACTTCATAATTAAGATCTAACTCCAAGACTGTATTTTCCGCTATTGATACTGTCCCGGTTTTATCAACACTTGAAATAATAACTGCACTAAAAAGTATGAAGATAAAAAATAATATAAATAGTGAAATAAAAAAGCCAATTATTGAGGCAAACATGAATTTAAAAAATTGTTTCATTTGTGTCCTATTAAATTTTCTTTAGCATCTAAAGTTACCTAAGATATTATCTTACTTCAATTTAATTACAAGTCTTACTTTTAGATTTAATTTAGGTGATTCTGCATTCTGCTCATAATTACGGATTAAAAAGAAGGAAGTTGGTAGCAGATTATTCAGATAAATATTGAAAAATTGGAAATATTTTGGCAAATTAGAACAAACATCAAGGAGTAAATGTGAGTGATAAAAAACAACTAACCGTCTTATGCCTAGCCAGCTATGAAAAAGGATTTGATTTCCTCACTGAGTGTAAGGCCCAAGGCAATAGGGTTTTACTTGTTACATCAGAAAAATTAAAAGATGTCGGTTGGCCCATAGAGTCAATTGATGAAATTTATTTTATGCCGGAAAGTGAAACTGGGTGGAACATCGAAAGTCTTACAAGAAGTGTAAGTTATCTTGCTCGCACTGAAAATATAGAAAGAATTATTGCTCTTGATGATTTTGATGTGGAAAAAGCTGCCAAACTGCGTGAGCATTTGCGTGTAGGAGGAATGGGTGATACAACCGCACGATATTTTCGTGATAAATTGGCAATGCGGAAAAAAGCAGCTGATGATAAAATATCGATTCCTAATTTTGTGCATGTACTTAATCATAACAAAATTAATGAGTTTTTGGATAGTAATGAACCTCCATATATTTTAAAGCCAAGATCGCAAGCGGGAGCAATTGGCATTAAAAAGTTATATAATAAAGATGATGCCTGGGAAGCCATTAATAGTTTGGGCGATGAGCAATCGTATTACCTTATTGAAGAGTTTGTTGAAGGAAATATTTTTCATGTTGACTCAATCATTTTTAATAATGAAGTTAAATTTGCACAATTGCATGAATATGCCTTGCCTCCTTTTGAAGTAGCTCACGAGGGCAGGGTCTTCTGCAGCCGGACCGTTAAAAAGGGTGGTGATGATGAAAAAAAATTAATTGAAATTAATAAGAAAGTGATTAAATCCTTGGGTCTTAAAAAGGGCGTTTCGCATACTGAATTTATTAAAGGAGAAGACGGCAGCTTTTATTTCCTTGAAACTTCTGCACGTGTCGGCGGAGCAAATATTGCGAATCTGGTAGAAGAAACAACTGGAATAAACTTATGGAAGGAATGGGCAAAACTTGAAAACCTTGACGATAGTGAAAAATATGTGTTGCCTAAATTGAATAGAAAGTATGGAGCAATAATAATATCCCTAGCAAAGCAGCAAAAACCCGATTTATCAAATTATGATGATGAAAATGTTGTTTGGAAACTGAATAAAGAGTATCATGCCGGATTAATTGTGGCGAGTAAAAATTATAAGAAAATGTTAGATGTAAGTAATAAATATATTGAAAGATTTTACTCTGACTTTTTTGCGACTCATCCCATACAAGATAAAGTAACTAGTTAATAAGAAAACTATATGAATGGTATGAGTATTTAAATTCTGAATTTAAGAAGGGTATTGAATTTTACTTTTATTACTGAGTTGAGCAAGTTTCTTATTAAGAAGGATTAATATTCCATTTACTATGTCATCTTTAGGTTTAAGGCTTAATGCTTTTTTAAAATATTCTATTGATTTATTAATATCACAATAGAGCCACAAAACGCCTAAAGTTTCATATGTTGTAAAACTTACACTGCCATGTGTTGTTAGATGCTCTAAATTATGGACCAATTCCGGACAAGGACAATCATCTTTGATTGGATCTGTTTCTAAAATACTATCTATATTTTCTGAAATGAATTTTGTGAATAGATCAACAGCTTGTGTGAATTTACCAATTTGGGTGAAGGCAATAATTAGTTTTTTACGAGCATTAATATTAGAAGGATCTTCCTTTAAGACTTCTTGAAAGACATTTGCAGCTCCCAAGTAATTCCTTGCCATAAAGTATTGATTTCCTAACATTTCGTTCATTTTATGCTCTTTCCTTTGATAAAAAAAGAGTCCCAACTTAATGGGACTCTTTATAAATTATTATTACTGAACTAATGGATAATCATGAACTTCTGTTTCTGCAATAAATCTTGTTCCAGGCATACCGTCCCAATTCATTGCATTAACACCAAATAGAATTGATTTTGCATCGTAACCTAAAACTTTTAGGTAAGCAGCAACATGAGCTGAGGTTTGACCAGTATAGCAGTATACAGCAACTGTTTGATCAGTTGGTAAAGTTGTAAGGCTGGTAGTATAACCTAAATCAGTTCCAGGAGTATATTGCATAGCGCCTGGAATATGTCCCCAATTATAATGATCAGTTACCCAATAATTAACCACATAAAATCCAGATGGATTATTAAAGACATCTCCGTTAGTTGTTTTAGCAGCATTAAAACCTTCAGCAAAAACAGCTTGAACCCTTGCTTCTAATATTTCTTGTGGATCTTCGAGACCTGTTTCCAAAGTTGGTAAGTCACCAGCAGCGCCTTTTGGTGTAGCAGTAGTAACTAATTCAGATGCACGAGTATTACCAATATTATTAACCCATGAACCTGAAGTTGAAGCATTCCAGCTTGACATTCCCCATTTCAAATCTTTAACATTGGTGTAGCCTGCGGTCTGCATTAATCCAGTAACCCAAGCAGCAGTTTGACCAGAATAGCATGCAATCACAACAGTTTCTTTAGTAGATAGGTTATTTGCTTTATAATGAGTTAAAACATCAGTTGAAGGAACATTAACTGCACCTTGGATATGTCCGGCTGCATAATCAGTAGCTGATCTAATATCAATGATGTATTGATCTGCGCCAGTATTAATGTTTGTAAATACATCAGAAGATTTAATCATTTTAGGGAAACCGGCAACTGGGTTGCCACCAGCATCTTCCAAATATTTTACAAGTACTTCAGCTTCGTTAACAACAACAGGATCAGTTCCGCCATCACCATCATCGTCACTACATCCAGTGTTAACAAACATAATTGGTATTATGAGTAACAAGTAAAACAATTTTCTTAATTCGTTCATTTTTTCTCCTTTTTGTTTATTGAGTTTTATTTGTTTAAATATATTTTTTAATTAACCTGCCACCATGCAGGAAGTTTTCCATCTACTGTATATTGATTTGTTGAAGTATTTTGCCATGGTTCGGTAAAGTCAGATTCAAATAAATAGTATTCTTTATTTAAGAAATTTCCTTCACTATCTTTTACTATATGGCATGCTTGTGAGCACGGAGGATGAGGAGTTCCGGTAATAAAATCAATTTTCGAAGTATCAGTTCTTGCTGTCCATCTAATAATGTTATGCGGAGTTGTATACTTATAAGATGGTCTAACATCAAAATGATCCAAATTAGCAACACCCCATTGATCCCAGCTATCAGGCGCGCTTAATGATTGACGTAAAGTTGCCATTCTGTAGGGTTTGTGCTCGAGTGGGTTCATACCGATCTTAAATTTTAGATGTGCTGGAATTCTTGCACCAATACCGCCATTGGTCTTTTGTAGAGCCCCCTCACTTGGTCCAGGGATATGACAGCTACCACAGTTATTATAATCTTGGGAGTGACATGTCTGGCAGTTAAATGAATCCATGTGAACAGAATGAAATGCATTTGAATTTTCTAAACCTGAATGACAATTTTCGCATTGTGGCAATAATTGATTTTTATATCTTTGATCGTAATAATTTCCATCACCATGTATTTCATTCACGCTATGACAATCCATACAAGTAAAACCGGCGCTTGTTAAGTGAACATCCGGAACAGTTCCAATGCCTTCACCAAAGTAAGCGTGACCTCCACGACTAACATGGCAAGTTGTGCAATTTTTTCTCATATCAGGTTTACCGAATTTATGCCCATTTGATAAACCTCCACCACCTGCTGTAGGTCTTGTTATATGACATTCTGCACATGTAGCATGACAACTTTGACAATTTGTTTGGTATCCATGCTTTAAATCGTCAGGTAGAGATGCAAAAGCTGCCATTCCGGTTTCATTTTTATATCTTAAAGTGACCATACTCTTTTGGCCCCAACCTTGCTCGTGTGTGCTATTTTTTGCTCTAGCAACTATATCTGGATGGCAAGACGCGCATTTTTCATCAGATAATATAGACGGGGCCGCAAGAAAATCACCTGAATGCGCATTGTCCTTAATTTCAGTATCAGTATCACCTGACGCATTTTCAACTCCATTGTGGCAAGCAACGCAGCCTAATTTTCCATGAACACTATTTTTAAAGTCTTCATACCCATCACCACTTAAAACAACTCTATCGTAAGGCTCATAGTGCGGAGCTTCACCACCACAACCGGCGCCACCTGTTGATGGAGGATCGGGTGTGTGAACTGCTTTTAATAAGTCATAATCTGTGTGGCATCCCTCGCAGCTATTTTTGGCTAATTCACCACCAGTTCCAGGAGTGATCGGTAATTCCTTTTCTTCATCATTACAGCCGATAATTATAAAAACAAAGGCGAGAATAATTACTAAACACTTGCTAAATTCCTTCATTTTAATTCCTATTTTATTGATTCTTAGTAATATTGCAATTAAGATGCCAAGAAAATATCATTAAAAGAGACAATTATCGCATTATTGATTAAACGTTTTGTTTCAATAGGGATATTAAAAACAGTGTTATTCAGTTAACTTAATGTAAAATAATAAGATAGGTTGAGTAGAACATTATGTTCCAACTGTGGAACATGGAACTAGTTTTCTTTGTCTATAATGCCGTATTGTTTCATTCGGCGCCAAAGTGTGGTCCTTCCAATATTTAATTCTTTGGCGGTTTTAGTTTTGCTCCAATGATTCTTTTCTAAAATATCCAATAATTGATGTTTTTCAAAAGAATCGTCATCTTCCATGTATTTATTGAAATATTTTTTCCTGTTGCCATTATTCTTAATCATCGGAGGTAATTTAGAGGCACTAATTATATTTGAATTATTTGTCCTTACAAAAGAATATTCAAGAACGTTTTCAAGCTCACGTACATTTCCGCGCCATTCAAAATTTGTAATTAATTCTAATGCTTCATCGTCAATATCATGAATTTCTTTTTTATATAAGAGTGAAAACTTTGTAAGAAAATGTTTGATTAGAGGCACCAAATCAACTAATCTGTCTTTTAAAGGAGGAACTTCAATTGGAATAACATTTAGTCTGTAGTATAAATCCTCACGAAATTTGCCAGATTTTAAGGCTTCTTCTATATTGATATTTGTAGCTGCAATAACTCTTACATCAACTCTTCTTGTAATTGATTCACCGACTCTTTCGAAGGTGCCTTCCTGCAGAACCCTTAAAAGCTGAAGCTGCATTTGTAACGGCATTTCGGCTACTTCATCTAAGAAAATTGTTCCGCCGTCAGCAATTTCAAATCTACCTGGACGATCCTTAACTGCGTCGGTAAATGCTCCTTTTACATGCCCGAATAGCTCACTTGCAAGCAAATGAGCAGGAAATACAGAACAGTTGATTTTTATGAAAACTTCATTTTTCCGATTACTTGTCTTTTGTACTGCATTTGCAACCATTTCTTTACCTGTACCGGATTCGCCATGTATAAAAACCGGAGCATCAGAATCTGCAATTTCTTCAATCAATTCAAAAATTTCACGCATTGGTTTACTTTTACCAATAATGCCATGAAATTGACTATCCTTCGTTAAATCTTGATTGATTCGCTCAAGGTCCGAAACTTCTCTAAAAGAAATAACCCCGCCAACAGGAATTTCATCTTCGTTATGAAGCACTGCGGCATTAAGTTTAATAGGAATAAACTTTTCATTTGCAGATCTGATTTTAGATTCAAAATCGTAAATGTTCTTTTTAGAGTTTAAAACTAAGGCGATGGGGCAGTCGGTAAAACATACTTTCGATTTAAAGACGTTTTTACAAAACTGTCCAATAACTTCTTCTTTTTTATGCCCTGTAATTTTTTCGGCAGCTTTGTTGAAGAAATTAATTCTAAAACTTTTGTCTACAGTGAATACACCTTCACCTAAACTATCTAAAATGTCATCATTCTTTATATTCATTTAAGCTAATATAATTATGTTTCAGTTTTGAAACAAAACTTTTCAAAAATGTTCAACACTAAATTAATCAGTGATTTATATAATTTCAATTAAAGAATTATGGTGAGCTTTAATTGTTTTATCTAAATCTTCATTTGAATGAACCGTTGATACAAATAACGCTTCAAATTGAGCAGGTGCTAGATAAATTCCTTGATCTAGCATCTTATGAAAATATTTACCATAAAGTTCTGTATTTGATTTGACTGCCGCAGAAAAATCTTTGACTTCTTCTTCAACAAAGAACATGCACATCATTGAACCAATTCTATTCATCGCATAATTTTTACCAACTTTCTTAAGATTCTCAGCAAAACCATTTGCTAAATAGGCTGATTTTTCTTCAAGAATATCATAAATGTTTGGATTATTTTTAATGTGGTTTAATGCTGCAAACCCTGCAGACATTGCCAAAGGATTTCCGCTTAAAGTTCCGGCCTGATAAATAGGTCCAACTGGAGCAATTTTATCCATAATTTCTGCTTTACCGCCAAATGCCCCAACGGGTAGACCCCCGCCAATAATTTTTCCAAAGGTTGTTAAATCTGGTGTAATACCTAAAACTTCTTGTGCTCCTCCTTTTGCAACTCTGAAACCTGTCATCACTTCATCAAATATTAAAACAATTCCTTCTTCATCACAAATTGAACGAACTTCTTTTATAAAAGAATCCTCTGCTTTTATAACTCCCATATTTCCGGCGATTGGTTCAATAATAATTGCAGCAATTTCATCTTTATTTTTAGAAACTAATTCTTTGATTGATTCAATATTATTAAATTGAGCGAGTAAAGTATCAGCTGCATTTCCTTTTGTAACGCCTGGACTAGTTGGAACACCTAATGTTAATGCGCCAGAGCCGGCTTTAATTAAGAAATAATCAGCATGACCATGATAACAGCCTTCAAACTTGATGAACTTTTCTCTTCCAGTAAATCCACGTGCAGCTCTAACTGCGGACATTGTTGCTTCGGTTCCGCTGTTTACCATTCTTACTTTTTCAACAGATGGAACGAGTTCAGTAATAAGTTCAGCCATTTTTATTTCAATTTCTGTTGGCGCTCCGAAACTTGTGCCTCTGGAAATAGCATCTTGCAAAGCCTCAATTATAAAATCGGGATTGTGCCCAAATAAATGCGGTCCCCAGCTTCCAATGTAATCTATATACTCATTGCCATCAACATCAGTAAATTTTGAACCTTTACCTTCTTTAATGAAAAGGGGATTTCCTCCTACCGAATTAAAGGCGCGAACCGGAGAATTAACTCCACCGGGAATAAATTTTTTAGCTTCGTTAAATAATTTTTCACTTGTTGAGATATTCATATTTTCCCATTTATTTTTTAATAAACTTTATCCATTGTTTTTGATTAGTAGGATAATTATCTCATTCCCAAATGCAAGTATTGGGGAACCAAAATAATATAACTAGATTCCCACTTTCTTGGGAAGGACAATATTTAATTATTTTTTTTATCCAAATATTTGGCAACGTCTTTTGCAAAATATGTCAAAATCATATCTGCGCCAGCACGTTTAATTCCAATCAGTGATTCAATCATTACACGCTCTTCATCAATCCAATCTAATTTACCTGCAGCTTTGATCATAGAATACTCGCCGCTGACTTGATAGGCGGCAGTGGGCATTTGAAATTTATCTTTTACAGCCTTAATAATATCCAAATATGCTCCAGCAGGTTTAACCATAATAATATCAGCACCTTCTTCAATATCTGATTCAGCTTCTCTTATTGCTTCAAGACCGTTAGCAATATCCATCTGATGTGAACGTCTGTCACCAAAAGCAGGAGCGGAATCTGCAGCATCTCTAAAAGGTCCATAATATCCTGAGGAATATTTAACTGCGTAACTCATAATTGGAATATTCTGAAATCCTTTGTAGTCTAATGCTTTTCTAATAGCAGCAATTCTTCCGTCCATCATATCTGAAGGAGCAATCATATCGGCACCTGCTTCTGCATGAGATACTGCTTCTTTCGCTAAAAGAGATACCGTTTCATCATTTAGAATTTCTTCTCCGTTTAGTAAACCGCAATGACCGTGGGAAGTATATTCACAGAGGCAAACATCTGTTATTACTAACAATTCTTTAATTTCGGCTTTTATAGCTCTTATCGCACTTTGGATAATTCCTGTTGCTGAGTAAGCATCAGACCCCTGCTCATCTTTATGTTCAGGAATTCCAAAAAGAATGATGGCTTTAATTCCTAGCTGAACAAGCTCTTTGCATTCCTCGACTAAATTTTCAATTGAGAATTGAAATACTCCTGGCATTGATTTAATTTCATTTTTTATGTTTTCTCCGTGAATCACAAACATAGGGTAAATCAAATCATCTTTGCTTAAAGTTGTTTCTCTTACTAAATCCCTAACAATAGGATTATATCTTAGTCTTCTTAATCTTTTTGTTGGATATGTTGCCATTATTTTCCCCTCGTAATCTTTAGTTATTCGTCATCCCCGAACGCTTAAATCGGGAATCTATTTATATTCAATCTTTTCTGGATTCCTCTTTCGTGAGAATGACATGTAATATGAAATTTTTGTAAAGTCCATTCTTTAGCATGAATAGTTTAGTCATTTTTTAAAAAGAGACAAATCTTTATTAATTTAAGTATTCTTTTATTTTTTCAAAATTTGTGTATGAGCTTTTTATACAGTCACCAACCGATATTCCTCCACGGTAATTTCCACTTAAAAATATTCCCGGATTTTCTTTCTCAAACTGCTCAAAATATTTTTCATGCTCAATATATCCCAAATTATATTGAGGGATAGCTTTATTCCAAAAATATTTTTCAATCAAAATTGGTGGAGAAGTTATTCCCATAATTTCTTCAAATTCCTTTATCACTTCATCAACTCTATCGTTAACTTGAGCTTTGGTAAAATCGGGATTTCTTGCACCGCCGACAAATAATGTAAATGCTGCTCTATCATTTTTTGCTCTGTTCTCGAATATTGTTGAACTCCAGATTGCGCCTAAAAATTTTTTCTTTTCTTTTGATGGGATTAAAAATCCAAAACCATCTAATTTCTGCTGAATCACTTTTTTATCGTAACCTAAAAACAAAACTAAAACCGGAGGATAAAAAATATCATTTAGATGTTTTGATAGGTTTGGATCAATTGGATCGGCAAATTTGCTAAACGAATGAGATGGAATTGTTGAAAGTAGAACATCGCTTACAATTTTACCTTTTTGTTTATTTGCTTCAATTTCTACGATAATTTTGTTTTCAACTTTTCGTATGCTTTCTATTGTGCAATCGTAAAAAATATTTCCTTTAAAATTTTTAGCTATAGCTTTTGGGAAAGACTGCATTCCATTGCGGAACGAAAACATTTTCGCATTCTGTTTTGAATCCTCATTTCTCTGTTTTCTTTCTTTTGCACCTTTGATCATTCCCTTTATAAGTCCACCATATACTTCTTCTAATCTATACAATTTTGGGAAAGCAGACTTAACACTTAATTTTGCAGGGTCGCCGGCAAACACACCTGAAACAAATGGGTCAATTGCGTTTTCTAAAAATTCCTTACCCAATCTTCTTTCTACAAATTGTGCAATACTTTGGTTATACCCATCTTCAGATTTACCGACAAAGGGTTCTTTCATCAGTCTGAGCTTACCCGAAGTTGAAAACAATTTTGATTTAAGAAATGCACCGGGAGTGGTCGGTAGAGGCATTAGCTTATTATTTTTAAGTATGTATCTTGTATTTCCTTCTTCATTTGCATAAATCATTTCAGAGGATAATCCAATATCATCAACTAGTTCTCTAATTTTTGGCGTTGTTTCAAGACCGCTGTTCGGTCCAAAATCAACTAAAAATCCATTGCTGTTCCTTGTGATCATTGCTCCGCCCGGCTCAAAATTGTAATCTAGGATGGTAACGTCATATCCTTCTTTTTCCAGCCAATGTGCAGAAGCTAAACCTGAAATCCCGGCTCCAAGTATTGTTATTTTTTTACTCATAATAATTTCTATTCTAAAATTTTTATTGTTTCTTCGTAAAGTGCATTGATAAATAATTCTGAATCATTTAATCCTTCCATAACTATGTAATTCTCAATATTGTTTTCATCTGCTACGTGCCTATATTCAATATCTAACTCAAAAGAAGTTTCAACATGATCAGATACAAAACTAATAGGAATTATTAATAAATGCTTCTTCCCTTGCTTTGATAAGTCTTCAATCATTGTGTCTGTTGCCGGAGTTAACCATTTTACCGGACCAACTTTGCTTTGGAAACATAAATGGTGAGGATGTGAATAATTTCTCTCTTTCATTACTGCATCCATTGTATCTTTAATTTGATGTGAATATGGATCACCACTTTTTACCATGCTAATTGGTGTCCCATGAGCGCTGAAGACTAATTGAATATCATTTCTGGTTTCTTCTGGAAATCTCAAAATTGTCTTATCAATTCTCTCATTCAAAGCAGAGATATATGATGGATTCGTTTGATAATTTTTAACTCTAAAGACTTTTTCATTACTTGGTGTGAAACATCTATCCCACTCGTTAAAAGAAGAACCTGTTGTTGATATAGAATAATGAGGATAAAGGGGAAGTAACACTATCTTTTCAAAATTTTTCGATTTTATTTTCTCAGCAACATCCTTTGTTATTGGATTCCAGTATCTCATTGCTGTGAATACTCGAATATTTGTATCATAACTTTGTAATTTTTCTTCAAGCATTTTACGTTGGATTTCTGTCCAATCATTTATTGGAGATTTACCACCAATTAATTTATATTCTTCTGCTACTTTAGGGGCCCTTCTGCTTGATATTATTTTTGCAAACAATTTTTGTCCGAATGGAAGTTTGAAAATATCCCTATCAGAGAAGAGATTGAATAGAAATGGTTCAATAGCTTCCAGTGAATCGGGCCCGCCTAGGTTTAATATTACTACTGCTGTATTCAAGTTTATTACTTTCTAATCTTTATTTTAAGATTTGTTAATTCTACTTCTTCTGGATTCCCGATTAAAACATTCGAGAATGACAATTTACTGCTCAATCATTCAATAAACCAAACATTCTTTTTACACTGTTCTGGAATATTTACCACTATCTTCTTTACGTTCTAAGAATCCATCAAATTTCATAGCAACATTTCTAATTAACAATCTACCCATTTCTGCAACTTTAATTTTACGGTCTTTTATTTCAACCAATCCATCGGAAATGAGTTCATCAAAATCATTCAATCCGTGACTAAAATATTCTTCAAAATTTATTTTAAACTTTTTTTCAATTGTTGAAAAGTCCAATTCAAAATCACACATAATTTTCATAATTACTTCTTTTCTTATTATATCATCTTGTGTCATTTCATAACCCTTCATAACGGGAATTATTCCTTTATCTAGTGCCGCATAGTATTCTTTTTCATTTTTATAGTTCTGGGCATAGACATTTCCAAACTGACTAATACTTGTTATGCCCATTGCGTATAAATCGGTACCAGCATTTGTGCTATATCCCTGAAAGTTTCTATAAAGCTTTTTCTCATGAAAAGCTCTTGCCAAATCGTCATCCGGTTTGGCGAAGTGGTCCATTCCAATAAATTCATATCCGGCTGAAGTTAATTTCTCGACAGACATTTTTAGAATTTGTAATTTTTCTTCAGGTGCAGGTAAATCTTCTTCTTTAATCAAGGCCATATGTTTTTTCATCCATGGAACATGGGCATAATTAAAGAGTGCAATTCTATCTGGAGAAATATCTATCATCGCATCAACTGATTTTTCAAAATCCTCAACTGTCTGAAAGGGAAGACCATAAATAAGATCTAGATTTATACTGTCAAATTCTAATTTCCTAACCCAGTCAACAACATTGCGCGTTAAATCTTCCGGCTGAATTCTATTGACTGCTTTTTGAACTTTTTCATTAAAATCTTGAACACCCATGCTTATTCTATTAAATCCGCCCTCTCTTAATGATACTAAATGTTCGTAAGTCAGTTCTCGGGGATCAATCTCACATCCATTCTCTGGTGTGTCAACAAACTCAAAACTCTGATTTATATACGAAATTAGTTCTTTTATTTCATCCGGCATAAGATGAGTCGGAGTTCCGCCTCCCCAATGTATTTGGGCCACTTTACGCTCAGGTTTTAAATAGGTACGCAATAAATCAATTTCATTCTTAAGTGCATTTACATATTCTTTTATTCTATCTCTGTTTCTTGAGACAATCATATTGCATCCGCAGAAATAACAGAGTGTATCGCAAAATGGGATATGAAAATAAAGTGATAAATCAGCCGGGGTTTCTAAATTATTTGTTCTAATAATCTCATTCAAATAATTTTCAGCTGTAAACTTTTCATGAAACTGAGGTGCTGTGGGATAACTTGTATACCTTGGTCCTGGTTTATCGTATTTTCTTACTAAATCTAAATTTATATTAAACATTCATTTCCTAACGTCGACTTAATTATGAAATTGATAACTATTTTCTTTTACAAATTTTACCAGAGTTTTCAAATTTTCTGGTTCAACATCTGGTAAAATACCATGGCCTAAATTAAAAATATGACCACTACCATTACCGTAGGACTGCAAAGTTTTTAGTGCTCTTTCTTTTATTACATCTTCGGGTGCATATAATGTTGTCGGATCCAAATTACCTTGAAGAGCAACTTTATCGCCAACCAATTCTCTAACTTTTCCTAGGTCCATTGTCCAATCGAGACCGAGAACATCTGCACCGCAATTAGCAACTTTATCCAAATTAGAGTGAACCCCTTTGGGGAAGAAAATTACCGGTTCTTTCTCTCTTTTTATATTACTAATTATTTTTTCAACATATTGAAGTGAAAACTCTTGAAAATCATCTTGAGAAAGTATTCCGCCCCATGTATCAAAAATTTGAACAGCATTAGCACCCGCCTGAATTTTAGCAGAAAGATAGTCTGAAATAGCTGAAGATAACTTTTCCAAAATATTATGTGCTAATTTTGGATTGTTATAAATCATTTTTTTTACATTAGAAAAGTTCTTTGATCCTCCGCCTTCAACCATGTATGTCAATAAAGTCCATGGAGAACCGCTAAAACCAATTAGAGGAACTCTTCCATCTAATTCTTTTTTAGTTAAAGAGACAGCATCCAAAACGTAATTAAGATCAGAAGTAGGGTCAATATTTTTTAATGTATTTAAATCAGATTCTGTCCTTATTGGATAAGGGAAAACGGGCCCTCTGCCTTCATGCATTTCCAAATGCATTCCCATGGCCTCGGGAATAACTAGAATGTCTGAGAAAATTATTGCTGCATCCACTCCTATTAAATCAATTGGTTGAAGTGTAACTTCAGCGGCCAATTCGGGTGTTTTACACATTGTTAAAAAGTCGGCTTTTTTTCTCACTGCTCTATATTCGGGTAAATATCTTCCGGCCTGTCTCATAATCCAGATTGGGGTTCTTTCAATTTCTTCTTTTTTACATGCTCTTAAAAAGAGATCATTTTTTAATGTATTCAAAATTTATTCCTTTATGTCGAATTGGTATTTTTCTATTTTTAGTCATTCCCGCACTGTTAAAACGGATATCCAGAAATTAAATAATATGGATCCCCGATAAAAACATTTGGGAATAATAAGTTGACTCGCTCAGTCAGTTACTTTTACTTTGCTAAAAAACTTTTTTATTTCCTTAATCAAATAGTTCATTGTGAAATTTTGCGGAACTATGTTTGGCTCAATACCTGCTTTATTGAGCGCCTTTTTTGTTACGGGCCCAATGACTGCTATATTTTTATTTTTAAAATATTTTTTCGGATCCTTAATATCAATAATTTCCAAAAATCCCTTAAATGTAGATGGACTTGTAAAAATAAATAAATCAATATTTACATTATTGATTAAGTGAATTTCATCCTTCAAAGTATCAGAATTATTAGGTGTATTTTTATAAATTGGCATTGATGTAATTTCTGCACCATGATCTTCTAATGATGTAAATTGATTTTCTTTAGATAAAGTTGAAGATGGAATTAAAATTTTTCTTCCTACTAAATCTATATAACCAAGTTCTTTGAGCAATGAATCTGAACTGGCAAAAGTTGATTGGAAATCAATTCTGAATCCATTTTCTATGCAAGATTGAGAAGTTTTATCTCCTATTGATATAACAAAAAAGGCTTTAGGATCAAAAATGACATTCAACTCATTAATTTTTTCTAATAAAGACTTTACTGCATTTTCCGAAGTAAAAATAATTGTATTATACTTATGAATATTTTTAATTGTTTCATCTAAAATCGAATCTTTGGTAATGGTATTTATTTTTATGGTGGGAAAACTAATTACATTTGCACCTAAATCTTTTAGCTGACCAATTGTTTCTAGAGATTGATTTCTTGCTCTGGTTAATACGATATTTTTATTTTGTAGAACTTTCTTCAATTATCTGCTTTCGTAAATATCTTTTAGAATTTTTTTAGCTCCAGCTTTTATTAGATCAGAAGCAAGTTTTTTGCCGAGAGCTTCAGGATTTTTTTTGCTTCCTCTAATTGTTTTACTTAATGTAACATCACCCTCAATTGATGCGACAAGTCCCGTTAAATATAAACCATTTTTTTTGACTTCGGCAAAAGCCCCGATTGGTATCTGACATCCGCCTTCTAACTTTTTTAGTAGAGCTCGTTCAGCGCTTGCCGCAGCAAAAGTGTTTTCATCATGAATCGACTGAATTATTTTTTCTGCAAATTTATTTGCACTTTTTATTTCTATACCTAACGCACCCTGGCCAACGGCGGGAAGTATAATATTTTTATCAATGATTGATGAAATATGTTTGTTCAATTTTAATCTTTCCACACCGGCTCTTGCAAGAATTATAGCATCCCACTTTGATTTTATAAATTTCTCAATTCTTGTTGGGACATTTCCCCTTAACTCAACAACATTGATATCAGGCCGCAAATGCTTTAATTGGGCTCTTCTCCTTAAAGATCCTGTTGCAACTGTTGCTCTTTCCGGAAGGTTTTCAATTGTCATTCCTTTCTTTCTTGCAATAAGTACATCTTCAACCGGATGACGTTTCGTAATACATGCTAGTTTTAGCCCTTTTGGCAATTCTGTCTGTAAATCTTTCAAACTATGAACAGCAATATCGATCTCATCATTTAATAATTTTACCTCTAGTTCTTTTGTAAATAATCCTTTATCACCAATTTTCGAGAGAGCTACGTTTAATATTTTATCACCCTTTGTCTTAATGATTTTTATTTCAACTGATAAACTTTTATTTTTTTTCTCCAACTCTCTTTTAACAAAATTGGCTTGCCATAATGCAAGATCACTTCCTCTAGAACCAATAATCAATTTCTCTTTTTTCAAAATATACCTTTATTAGTTTTTGCCGTTTTTTGAAACATTATCTAAATCAAACAAAAATTTTATTGCGCTTGTATGTTCTTCTGCTTTATCACTTTCTTCGCCAGATTCTGCGAGCTCTCTGAGTTTAACAGTAGGATTATGAAGAATTCTACCGATTAGCCTTTTTGCCATTTCTTCCAACTTTATATAATCTTCTTCAGTGACTTTATTCTTAATTTTATTCAGTTCATCTATTTCTATTTCCTCAAAAAATGAGCGTAGTGATTTAATAGTTGGAACAATTCCAAGTGTATTGTACCAACTGTAGAAACCATTAATTTCTTCCTCAATAATTTTTTCTACCTTTGGTATTTCATGTTTTCTTTTCTGTAAATTCTGATCGACAATAATATTGAGAGAATCAATATCATTATAGAAAACATTGTCAATTTTTTTTACCTTTGGATCAACATCTCTTGGTATTGCAATATCCATAATGAATATTGGGGTTCCTTTACGTTTTGAAATTGCTGTTTTTACATCATTGAAAGATATTAAATGAGTAGTAGAACTTGTGGCAGTAATTATTATATCAAATTGATATAAATTATCAGTAAACTCATTGAAATCTAAAGTTGATCCCGAAACTTTTTTTGCTAACTTTCCCGCTTTTTCAGATGTTCTATTTGTGATTGTTATTTTACCAATATTTCTGCTGTTCAAATGTAAAGCTGCTAATTCACTTGTTTCACCGGCACCGATAATCAAAGCCTTTTTTTTATCTAAGTTAGCAAATATTTTTTCAATTACTTGAATTGCCGCATAACTAACGGTTACAGCGCCTTGAGAAATAAGTGTTTCTTTAATTGATCTTTTACCAATTCTTGCGGTTAGATCAAAAATCTTTCTAGTAATTGTATTTGAAAAATTTTCATCAACGGATAAACGGAAACTTTCTTTACATTGACTTAAAATCTGACTATCACCAATAATTAAAGAATCAATTCCCGATGCAACTCGCCCAATATGGTCCAATGAATGATGAGAATCGAATTTTTCAACATGTTCCGATTTTAACCCTTCAACATTTTTATATTTAACTAATTCAGTGAATAAAACTTGATTTGTGATAGAATCATTTTTGGGAATACCAAATATTTCTGTTCTGTTACAAGTTGAAATTACAAATCCTTCTTTTAGAATATCAGTTTTAAGTATTGAGATAAATTCTTTTTGTTCTTCAAAACTTAAATGAACTGATTCCCTAAGTTCAATTGGGGAAGTTCTATGATTTATTGAAATTCCAATTAGGTTCATAAAAAATAATTCAAAAATAATTAATAAAACGAGTGAAAGCTCTCAGCTATTACGTTTGAGACAAGTAATGAAATTAAGGCAATCGAGAAACCGACAAGCGAAAAAATTATAACTTTTTTCCCATATAGTTTTGCAAATACCTTGGCTGCAATTCCAATACCAAAAACGAGCCACACTATGCTTACAGATATTAGTTTAGGATCGATATAACTAATGTTGGGGAAGGCTACCGGCAACCAAATAAATCCTATTAAAATTGAGATTGTCAGTAATATGAAACCAATAACAACGGAGTAGAAGTTTAATTTTTCCAAAACTTCTAAACTTGGTAAACGCTTAAATATTAGACCGTATCTATTTAGTTTTATTTCTTTATACAGCAGAAAAAACAATACACCGTGAACAGCAGCAATCGTAAAACCTGAATACCCCAACAATGCACTCATTACATGAATGCCTAGTAATCTATTCCTTAAAACTTCTTTTACTTCGATTAAATCTTGTATAAATATTGATGAAATCAGTTGAAAAATTAGCGAAAAAAGGATAATAAATGCACCAGTTCCCCTTATATCCGTCAAGAGCTCCAGAATAAAATATGCAAATCCTAGTGAGAAAGCTAATACTGTAAAGATTTCAAATTTATTTGTAATCGGAGGATGGTTAAATTCTATAGTTCTAAATATTAGATACAGTACATGAAGAAATAGAGTTAAAAATAGAAAAACTCTTTTTGCATTATTAACTTTACTATCATCCTTTACAAAATCATAAAGATAAATTCCAAAGGTTACCAAATAGAGGATTGGTAGCAGAAAGTTCAACGAATGTATTGTATCGACCATAAAACTTTAGTGTTGTAATTTTCCGTAATTGTTCAATATTCTTAAGAAAAAAAAATAATTAGGACACTAAAACTAATTAAATATTGGGACATTTTTTGGGAAAAATTCTTTCTCCCCTGCAAAAAAAAAGGCATCCAATATGAATGCCTTATAAAAAGAAAATTTAACCAATTAATTAGTTAAAGTTTGGTTCTCCATTTATGTGGTTAAACTTATTAATTGAACCATCCTCATTAAATGCTGTTCCGTGACAATTTATACAAATTTCAGGTCCGAAATTACCAAAGTGTCCTTTTGGAGTTGGTGTACCATCTTTTCCGTGGCAAGTTCCACAAGCAGCTTGAGTTCCATCAACAATATTCCATATTGGAGAATAATTGTTCCCCTGAATTTCCCCAAACTCAAAATTACCGTGGCAATATGTATTTGCACAGCTTAAATCTGAATTGTAAGTCGGAGCCGATAAGCCGGAAGACGCAAAATCACCAAATTCCATTTCCGCAGGAAGTCCGTTTATATGAGCTTTTACATAATCACCAGAGCTAACAGTTCCTGGGTGACATTCGTAACAAGAAATACCCAAGCCTAATCCGTTTTCATAAACATGGGCTGTATGGGCTCCAACGCCTTTGGCGCTAGTTTCAAAATTATTGTTTAAATCGGTCGGTGGAGCAATTCTACTTTCATCAGCAAAAACACCGTGACAAGTATTACAAGCTTCAGGTCCAGCACTTCCAGAGTGACAACCAAGACATGAAACTCCAGCAGGTCCGCCTGAGTAATCAGAAGCATGGCATTTTTGACATGAAGTCATACTCCAGTTATCTGCTTTAATCGCGAGACTATGAAAGTTATCAGAACCAAGTTTGCCAAAACCATCAGGATGTACACCTTCGAGTTCTGCAGGTTTTGTTATGTCATCTTTAACTTCACTGCAATTTGCAAATAAAAATACCAACAGAAGAGTAATTAGTATAGTTAAAATTTTGTGTTTCATTTATTTACCATTTATTTGAAATTTATTCAAAATTTATAATTTCTTTTAATCAAGTTTTTAATTGCCGCCATGACAATAACCGCAGAATCCTACTCCAGCTGTATTTGTATTTGAATGACAGTCATAACAGACTGATGCTCCGTCAGTATGCCAATCACCATTTACATCATTCAAGAATCCGCTAGCATGAGTTTTTGGATTTGTTCCTTTAATCCCATCCGGATCTGAATGACATAATATACAATTTGGGTCTGCTCCTTGAACATCGTGACACGATGCGCATCTTTCAATATCTCTTTTAGCAAGAATTGCGTGTTCTGAACCGGGTGTTAAACCAGTAACAAAATTTGGTGATGTATGAGAAAGTGGAATTATTCCGCCCATTGCAAAATCACCATCTGCAGAAGCATGGCACTCAGCACAGAAAGTCTCAGTTTGATGACAGCTTTGGCAATTATGTTCCTTACCTTTTGCATCAATACCATGAGTAAACCTGTAATTTAGGTCATGAACTCTTGTAATAACTTGTTGTTTCACTCCATCAACATAATTGTGAGGAGAGTAAGGAGCATAGAAATCATTGCTCATATTTGTTTCATCGATGCCAATGGTTGCAACATGGCAATCTTCACAAAATGTTTCCTGTTCGTGACACATGATACAATTATCTTCATCAGCAAATTTATGATTCTTGAAAAATCCAACAGCCATGTGATCTTGAGGTAATAGATTTACCGTCGAAATATGGCATTGCTCACATGCGTTTGATGCAACAGTTGTATTATTATGGCAAGTGAAACATACTGCCATTCCGGGATTAACACCGGAACTTTCAAAGCTGTAATTAACTTCCCAAATTCCGGAGTGGCATTTTTCACAATCCATTGCTTGATCGCCAATATGTAGTTTGTGATTAAAGAGGATCGCCGAAGTACTAGGAATTAAAGCTTCGTAAACATCTTCATAGTGACACATTTCACAATTGTCTTCATCTTCAACATCATGGCAACCGGCACAGTCATCTTTAACAGGTAAAAGTGAGCCGGACATATCCATGCTTTCTGAGACAGCCGAGTGGCAATCAGCACATTCAGACATTCCATTGTGAACACTGTGAGAAAATTTGATTATTGATTGATTTCTATTTTTTAATGAGTCGTCGGTTTCAGTATCTGTGAAACCGAGGTAAAAAATTGAAATTAATCCAAGTATTAAATAAATGTGTTTTGCTTTCATAATAGGTCTAAGTTTGTATTGAACCAATAATTAATTTTAAAGAATAATCTGAGATCGTTCTTATATATTTTATTATCTGAAAATTGCCCTTGCAGGTCGAATGATAATGTTCTCCAAGGTCTTACATTTACACCTCCCAATGCTGAGATAATGTCGTTGGCGTCTGCATCTTCTGATAATTTATAATTTGTATAAGCAAGTCCAATTGATGGAGTAACTAATCCATCTAAAAAAGTCCTGGAAGTATAAACAGAAGCAGAGGTTAATTCTCCGGCGTAACCGAATGTTTTTCTGAAACTTGCACTTCCATAACTTGAATTCACACCAACTGTCATTCTTTGGGAATTATCATCTTCATATTCCACATTACCAAATTTCCCAAATACGGTGAAATCATTATCAATTCTGTAATCCAAGCCACCTTCAATTTCATGAGTATTACCAAAATCAAAAACAGAAAAAATTGAGTTATATCTTATCTGAGGTGCTCGGTAATTGTAGTATAAATTGATCCCAAGTTTGTCAATTGCAGCATATCTGCCGTTAAACTCAATTTTGGAAAGTTTATTATAGTTAAAATCATAATCTGCTCGTGCATTGGCATCCATCATACCAAAATAAGATACTGTTGCAGATCCGAATCTGAACTGATTTGATTTTTGCTGAATTAAAACAGTAATTGGATTAAGATTGATATCCAATCTCTGAGCTTCATATTCAACTGGAGTAAAGTTTTTATCTACATAACTTAACCCAAACCCAAAGTCTTCAAGTCCGTTGTATTTTACTTTACCGCCAAAAATTCGGTTATTATTCCAATCATCCGTAATTTCAACATCTTGGTAAGCAGGAACATTACCTCCGAAATAGCCTTGGACAGTAAAATCACTTATGTTTAGCTTAAGGTTTGCACCGTCAAATAATCCGCCGGCAACTTGATTGAAGATTGGTTGTCTCCCAAGCTTAATTGTGGCAACATCAAAAACTTTTCTTGCTTCAAAATATAGATTGTACAATCTGAATCTTGGATCGCTAGCAAGCTCATCTCCAAAGTTTGTTTCAAAATTCATCCTTGTTCTTAGCGAGTAATTATCTTTATTGATATTTAAGACCAACGTTTCATATCCTCTTAAGAACATATCAGATTCTGTCAAAGATGAAGCTCGCTCAAACGCATAAACGGATGATGTAACTCGTCCATTAATATTTTGAGCAAATAAATTTGTTGATGCTGTAAATAAAAAAGTTAGCAATAAGATTTTTTTCAGATTCATTTATTTCTCTTTTTTCTTTACTGGTACATTATGTTCAATTTTTGCCCACATAGCCTCAAAATCGAAACCTGCGAAAGTTGGGCTATCCGGATTGTGACAAGATTGGCAAAACTCTTCTGTATTTTCGAAAACCTTAACTAAGCCGTTTTGAACAGCTAATTCACGGTTTTTCATAATTTTTAGTGACTTGTATTCAGAACCAGGACCGTGACATGTTTCGCATTGAACTCCATCTTCAATTTTGAATCCTTTTTCTAAAGATTCTTTGTCAACATCCCAGCCGCTTGCATGGCAAACTAAGCATTCTTTAAGTTCATTTGCAGGTTTATCAAAACCCATTTGCTTAACAATTGAAGCAGATTCTTCAGATTGTAGAGTTTTGTAAGCATGAGAATGAATGCTTTCCTGCCAGATCGATAATTGTTTTCCCTGTTTTTCCGATTTATGACATCTTCCGCATGCTTCAACACCAATGTAGTTAAATTGAGGTGGGTCATCTGCTTTAATATTAGTAATTAAAAATACCATAATAATTAAAGGTAAAAATAGTTTGAATAGAATTTGCTTAATCATATTACCTCCCTAAAATGTCAGTATAAAACCAATAAAGTTGTAAAACATCAATAATAGGAATGGATATATAAATACATTATTATCTAATTATTCAATAAAAAAATTTAATATGATAATATAAAATTGCTAAATATTAACTAAATCAAAACAAATCCATAGAGCACAACATTCGTAATATAAGAAAAAAAGATTAAATTATCCTTAAAAATTAATTTTCGCTAAAGTTTAGTCTATTTGCCCACTTTTTTCTGCAGAAACTAAGACAAACAAAAAAGGGTATCAATTTTCGACACCCTTTAATAAAGTAAGAAAAATCCTTTTTACCCTTTTGCAGGAACTGGATGAGCAATTTTGGCCCACATTTTCTTAAAATCAAATTCTTTGTATGTAGGACTTTTTTCATTGTGACAAGTTCTACATTGTTTTTCTATAGCAGCTTCATCAGCATATTCTGTCATCCCGGCAGCAACTGATTTGGCATGATCTTGCATAATACTTTTGGATTTATACTCTGATCCTGCACCATGGCAAGTTTCACATTGAACACCTTGTTCAACTTTAAAGTTTTTACCTAATAATGAGGCATCTACATTGAAAGCAGTTGCATGACAAATTAAACATTCTTCTTTTTCAAAAGCATTTCCACCTGCAATTTTTGTAGCTTCTTCTGATTTTAGAGTCTCAAAAGCTTTAGAGTGAGAACTTTCTTCCCAAATCTTTAATTGTTCACCTTGTTCTACTTTTTTATGACACATTACGCAAGTTTTAACACCAACGAATTGATTTTGCGCATTTATTGTTAAAGAAAAGGCCATAAAAATAACCAACAAATACAAACTACTTTTCATTTTCCCTCCCATGGGACTAAAATAATAAAGTGATAATAATATCTTTTTATAAAATAAATATAAAACAATAATTTAGCAAATTAATTTTAGGTGAGTCATATGCACAAGTATTGGTAATTAAAACTAAATTTTAGAAAACTTTACAATAATTGTGCACTTCATTTCCACTTGGAAAAGTTAAACAAAAATAAAAATTTTGATAATTTCGGAACTGAAATTAGTTTTTTTTGTTAAATAAAGAATAGTGTCCAGAACAAATAAACGATTCAACATTGGGACAATTCTAAAAATTTTATAAATACATATTTTTAAAATCGAGTTTTAATTTATTGATGAAAATTTACAATAATTGAATACTCTATTACTTATTTCAATTTACTAATAATCTAAAAAAGGAAAGAATATGAAAAAAATATCTCTTATTACAACTATTACATTTTTGCTGATCTTCTCAGGATTAAGTAGTTTGTTTGCTCAATATAATGCTGGTGAATACACTGGCAGCGCTTATGGTAGAATTGATAAGAAACATAACGGTGAAATTGAAGTGAAAGTAACTGTTTCAGCAGACAAAATTGAAAAAATTGAAGTTACAAAATATGAACAAAGTGTTGATCACAAGAAATATGGTGATTTAGTTGCAGAAGCTAAGACTAAAGTGCCAGCTGGAATTTTAGAAAAACAAGCCTTGGGAGTTGATGTAGTTACAGATGCTACGATGGCTTCTAACGCAATCGAGTTAGCTGTAGCAAAAGCTCTAGACAAAGCTTCCACAAAAAAATATGTTCCCGGAACTTATAAGGGCTCTGCTTATGGAAGATCAGATAAAAAACATAATGGACTGATTGAAGTTGAAGTCACCGTTTCAGAAAATAAAATTGATGATATTAAAGTTTTGAGCTACGAACAGAGTATTGATCATAAGAAATATGGTAAACCAGTTATAGAAGCTAAGACTAAAGTGCCTGCTCAAATTAAAGAGAAACAATCATTAGAAGTTGATATTATAACTGATGCAACTTTTGCTGGTAATGCAATTAATTTAGCTGTTGCTAAAGCACTACAGCAAGCTAGAGCAAAATAAAATAAATTTCGTTTGAATTTTTCTATAATACCGCCTCATTATTTAGGCGGTATTTTTTTTGCCTAAAATTCAGAAGTCTAATCCTCAGGGATTCAACCCCGTATGACAATCAATACAAACACCATCTTTCCATGCTTCACCTATATCCTCCGGATGTTTAAATTCCAAAGATTCTTTAAAACTAACAACTTCCAAATTATTTGTTGGGCCTTGGGATGTGATTGAGTGACACATATTACAATCCTTAGATATTAAACTCCCATCATCACTAATATGTTCATCAGCGTGACATCTAAAACAGCCGTTAAATTCAAGATGTCCAATGTTATTAGGATATGCATCCCACCTTACTTTCATTTCAGGGAATATATTTTTTTGAAATTCATTTTGTAAACCAGTAACTGCCTTCTTAATAAGTTTAATATCGTTAGAAAAAAGCTCGGGATAGTTATCTTGATAAAACTCAGTGATAGTTTTCTCAATGAATAAAAGGGCAGAATCAGTTGTTTCAAATTCTTCGGCACAGATATCCATACTTAAGTTCTTAATCTGAGGTAACTCTTTAGGAATATCTCCTGCAGTCATTGCATTATTTACAAAAAATGCTGGGGGATTATAAATATGTGAAGGTCTATTATGACAATCAATGCAATCCATTGTTCTCACCCTTAATGAATCAAGCATTTTAGGAGTAAAATCTAAATATTCATTTATAAAAACTTTTTCTTCACTTGTTTTTTTATTGGTATATCTTACCCAAGGGATCTCTTGCTCTCTATCGTCCAATGAAATAAATTCAATTTTTACATCTGGATTAATGTGCCAGTGAATTCCTTCACTTAATCCTTTAGCACTATGCGAAGCGCCTATCTTCATCATTAATGATATATCCCATTCCGTATTTTCTTCATCAGGTAAAAAATGTTTTTCAACTCTAAGTTTTCTAGCATAAAATTTTTCTGGCCAGTGGCACTGTTCACAAGTTTCTTGTGCAGGACGCAAATTGCTAATTGGAGTTTCAATCGGCTTAGGATAAACGTCTGCTAAAACAGCATAAACTTGATACAAGCCTGACATCTTAGATTTAACGTACCAATCGGCACCTTCACCAACATGGCATTCAACACAACGAACTCTTGCATGTGGTGAATTTTGATAAGCAACATATTCAGGTTTCATAACAGAGTGACACAAAGTTCCACAAAATTCAGTTGATTCGGTATAGTGAAAAGCTTCATAGCTCCCTAATGCTGACACAAATAAGAAGATAATGGTTCCACTGATAAAAATGAAAAATGCGTTTCTATGTGCTTTAATATTCAAATCTATATAGGGTAATTTTTTTACTTCATCTGGACTTTTCCGCAGATTGTTTAACATACCTATTGGGATTAATATTAGTCCAATAATGAGAAAGACGGGTAAGAGAATATAAATGACAAGACCCAGATAGGAACCACCTCGATCAAGAAAGTAAGATATTGCAAAAAGGAAAATTATCATGAATAGACTTATTGCTGCTATAACTAAACCACTAAGTGAAATCCAATTATATGTAGAAGAGGGTAATTTAAGCTTCATTTTTTCTCCTATTTTGGGAAATTCAAAAACTTATGTGCATAACTTAAAAATTTAAAAGAGCAAAATTCACAATAATTAGAAATATTCAAGTATGAGGGACTTTATTAATCTCAAAAACAGTTTTCCAATAAAGAATTATACTCAATACTATTTGAACTGTTCTTGAGATTATCAAATCTTATTAAGACAATTTAGATTCGGACAATTCATTATCAATCTTAGCTGTTTCTTCATCATGCCAAATTCTCAATTCCAAATCCTTGTTCAATTCACTTTGAATAATATTATCTAAACTAAAACCACTTTTTTCAAGAGTATCTTTAAATAACTGTGTGTAGTTTGTAAGCTTAGTTCTTGGGTGATTTTCATTACTATACTCATACCATTCAAGTAATATTCTCCTAAAGTGTCTTTCATGATGATGTCTGTAGTGTTCTAAAGTCATATTCCCATCAGTCCACGTAAAGCTCATAGGATATTCTGAAGGTCGGAAAATCACGAAGAACCAATGCCAAACTAGTATTGCTAAAGTAGCAAGTATGGCTTCCATAAAGTGTACAATTTCACTAACCTTAATAAGCCAAACCGGTGCCCAATCGCCAACCATAGTGGGAAACCAAAGTACAAGGCCTGTAACGGCCATAACAATAGTACCCCAAACTAAAGCCCAATATTCTGCTTTTTCAGCATAATCATATTGGTTGAATTGAGGGTGTGCTTTTGAAAGTCGAAGATAATACATAATATTATCTCTAACATCAGTAATATCTTTGTATGTTGGAAGTAACTCCTTGAGTACATCTCTGCCTCTGGCAGTAAAGAGTAAATAAAATAGGTGATAGAAGCTAAGAGCGATCATTATAACTGCGGAGACTCTATGTATCCACTGACGGACAGGTTCATTCATTCCTAAAGTTCTTAATCCTTCTGCCCAAAAACTACTTGGATACTTTAAAGCAAAACCGGTTATAGCAAGAATTATAAAGGATACAGCTAGTAAAATATGCTGAATAACCTCATTTCGTGTGAAGCGAGGCATACGAATAGCATTCTTTTCTTTTCTTCTTTTTCTTCTAGTTTCAAATAAAAATATTATTAAGTTGTGTACAAACATACCACCAATAACCGCTAATATTAACCAGAAATAAATGCTGCTTACCCAGCCTTCAATTGCCTTTGCACTTTCAGATTCAGATTCGTGTGAATAACTTTTTGAGAATATTTCTGTAGCATTCGTGTGACATCGTTGACAGGTTTCCGTAACATTATTCTCATGTGTTGAAGCATTTGGATTCGAGCTTGGTAGAATACTATGAACATTATGACAATCAATACAAAGAGCTGCATCTTTATCTCCGCGCAATGCAGCTAAACCGTGATAACTTTCAAGATATTGTTCTACTTGTCCACCTTTTTTACCATATTTATGAGCAACTTTTGAATTTTCATGACAACCGATGCATGTTTCATTTTGCATTCTTAACCTATTTGCCTCACGACCCTGATCAGTTATCTCTTCTATACTGTGTTCATTATGGCAATCATTACATACTGGGGAATCTTTGATGCCTCTTTGAACTCTCATCCAATGTATGGAATTTTTATAATCTTGAACTTCAGTTTCATGGCAATCCACACAACTATTAGGAACATTCAAAGGGGCAATTGGAGACCCTTCTTGAACTCTATTTTTAATATCATGAACACCATGACAAGTTGCACAGTTTGCAGCATCCATATCACCTTCAGCAACTAACTTACCATGGACTGAGGTTGAATACATTTTACCCGGTCGTGTAACACTCATGTGAAATTTTTCAGCAAATTCTGGATCATCATGACAGTCACCGCAGGTTTTCGCAAGATTTTTGGGATGAACAGGACTTTTCTCACTTTTGGTACTAATTATACTATGTGAGCCATGACAACTATTGCAGTTAGCAGCCTCGTTAATTCCTTCAGCTAATTTTAAACCATGAATACTTTTTGAATGCTCATCCGCAATCTCTTTATGGCAAGTTTCACAAGAAGCACTTTTTGCTAATTCCAGTTCTGATTCATGATCTTCTAAATTTGCAGCCGCATATGTGTGACAATCTGCGCAGGCTATGCTCTCATGTACAGACTTGCTCAAATCAATATTAATATCTTCAACATTATCGTGGCAGTCTTCACATGTTTCGTTAGATACAAAAATTTTATCATGGAATCCATCTGCTGTTTTAGATCCTTCATGACAATCTGAACAGAAATAATCGGATCTGTTTTCAATAGAGGATATTTTTTTAACATTATGGTATGAATGACAATCCATGCATCCAGGCGCACTTGAACCAATTAGACGATGATGGATATCATTTTTTGTCTGATCCGCAATTTTTCCATGACATGTCGCACAATTTACTCGATAAATATTTTCGCCTTCTCTATGAGGGATATCTTCTGCATCAAAATTTTTGTGGCAAGAAATACATTTAACATTTCCGTGAGCAGAACGATTTATTCCTGATTCAGAAACAAATAAAGATATTTCCTTACCATTCCGGTCGTAAGTTAATCCATCGTCCGAATGGCAGTCGAGGCATTCACTATTTGATTGAGCAAAGAAAACATTTGAGAAGAGAATAAGGAAGAAAAAAAGTATTGATTTCATATTGGTCTTCGAAAATTTACTAAAAAATTTTTTGTGATTAAAAGATTACATTGTCTTATTCTAAGATATTTAGAAAATTCTATTTTGTCAATCCATTTAAATTAAGATGGATTGCAACAAAATTGGAGGCAATTTAGGAGAAATTTTATCTGTAGAGGAAAATCATTGAATAGATTATCATCACTATTATAGTTAAGCCAATAATTAATGCTGAAAATCCAAATATTTTTGCAGATTTTACCAACCATTCTGGTGGCGGATCAACTAGTCTATGATTCAATTCCCCGGATTCTATCAGTGCTTTATATTGTCTTGGTCTATCTTCCTTTAATTCTTCAATTGACATACTTCCCGTGAAGATAGTTAAATCAATTGGAAATTTATCCGGACGAAAGTGTGTATTAAAAAAATGAACGGTAAAAATAAAACCTACTGCTAAAAGAGCTTCATCACTGTGAATTATTGTTGCAATGTTTATAAACCATCCAGGTAAGCCGATATAAGTAAAAAATCCTGGGAACCATAAAATTAAACCGCTAAATCCAATAACTGCAACGCCCCAGAAAACAGCAAAGTAGTCAAATTTTTCCCAGTATGTCCACCTGCCATATTCGGGTCTTGGACCCCTGCCTAAAAACCATTTTATGGTGCCAATAAATTCCCTAATATCTCTTTTGTTAAACATCATAGAATTTTCTCCACTAAAAAGATAAATAGCAGATTTTTCTTTACGTTTCCCAAATAGAAAATAAATATGCATTCCAAAGTATACAAAGGTAATAATTGCACCCACTCTATGTATAAATCCTGTAACTTGGTAACCCCCTAATAAATCAGCTAATATTTGAAAGACACTAACATCTGCAAATTTAATTATCATTCCCGTTACTGCTAATGAAATAAAACTAACAACTATAAGGAGATGAGTAAATCTTAAAAATGGTGCAAACCGCTGGTAATGTTTAGTGTTATCTATTTCTGAAATATTCTTATTATTATCCAAATTAATTTTTACCTTAAATTAATAAATTTTATTTCTCAGAATTCTTCTCTTGATTCTTCTTCATCATTTTCCTTTTTTCCTTTAATGCTCTTGGAAACCAAAGCAGAGTATGCAGACCAAAAAAAGTAAATGTTCCAACTAATAAAAATGTCATAGCCCAAAAAGTATAATAAAGATAAGGATATTTATCGGGATCATGGTGTGTAGCATGAGTGAAATAACCAACGAATTTATGGTTGGAACTAGGGTGACATTTTTTACACGTTTCCACAACATTATTTCTACTAAGTGTTGAATTGGGATTGACTGGACTCAAAATATTATGGGAACCATGGCAATCGTAGCATTTTGCCGCTCGTACTTCGCCTAGTCTAGAGACTTTACCATGTAGAGTATCAAAATAAGTTTTTGTAACCTCCTCATGGCACGTTCCACATTGATCAATTATTCCTTGTCTAAAATCGCCTCTTTCTACTCTCTCGATCGAGTGAGATTTGTGGCAATCATAACATGTAGGTAATCTTTTTTCAGTTTTTGTGATTGCAGGACTATGAACACTTTTTTGAAATTGTTCATAAATACCATAGTGACATTTTGCACAAGTTTCGGGAATATTTTTTGGATGAATGGATGAAAGTGTATCTGAGACTTGTAGTTCTAAATGACTTGTATGACAATCAACGCAAACAGCAGTTACAGTAAGTCCGCTTTCAAGCAAACCTTTTCCATGAATGCTCATATTGTAGCTTTCTACAATTTTATGCTGTGAGCCTGTATATCTTTCCGCAGCCTTATTTCCTTCTCTATGACAGCTTGCACATAATTCAGGTATATTTTTTCTAAAAGTTTTTGATAGTGGATTGGACTTAAATTTTGTATCATGTTTACCATGGCAATCAGTGCAGTATGGAGCAACATCATTTTGTTCTGCAAATAATTGACCATGATAACTAAGTTTATAATCAGCCACTTCCTGTGCATGACAAGTAGAACAGTCAACAGGTCCGCTATCGAGACAGACTGGTTTTTTTGACACACTGATATTAGTATGGCATTTAATACAAGAATTATCTTTGTGAGCAGAATTTTTAAATGACTTATAATCAACAGTAAGAGAAACTGTCTCACCATTCTTAACTTTGTGAAGGTTTTCATCAATGTGGCAAGTCATACAATAATTATCTGTGTATTTCTCATCATAAACAACTCGTCTTACTATATGCGGCTGATGACAATCTACACAAGCAGGAATTTTATGCGGCTCTTTTTCCCAAAGCTCGCCTTCAATAACTTTTACATGAACAGCTTCAATTTGTGCATGACACTTACTGCAAGTAGCGGCAATATTATTTCTATTTATCGATGAAAGCGGATTTTGATGGGGTAGAATATTATGAGATGCGTGGCAATCATTGCAGACAGCAGTAACGATCAACCCTCTCTTAAATAAACCATCTCCGTGAATGGATTGTGAATAATTTTCCAATATATTTTTTTGATCGATGTTTTTAAGTTCAGAAACTTTAGTACCGTCTTTATGACAATTTCCGCACAATGCTGGAACATTCATTTTATAAGTTTTAGAAGCCGGATTTGTACTTTCTAAAATGTTGTGCTGGTTATGACAAGTCATACAGTCCGGCGCTAAATATTTTCCTTTTTCAAGAGCAATTCCGTGCAAACTTTTTTCAAAATTATCAACTGTATGTTTATGGCAATTTGCACAAATAATATGCAACTCTTCTCTTGAAAATTTACCTTTCCCAATTGAATGAGTTGAGGAGCCGTGACATCCTTGGCAGGATAGTGCTTCATTGCCTTCTACATATTTTCTAAAGTGTACACTCTTTGTATAGTTTTTTACTGAGGATTGCTTATGGCAAGACAAGCAAAGTTCGACGCCTAAATTTGATAGTGCAGATGCCTCTTTAATTTGATGTTTTGAGTGACAATCATAGCAACTTACATTATCTATTGAATGAACACTCTCCGAAATAGTTTCAATGTCATGACAATCTGAACATTCCACCTTCGCAATATCAATTCCTGGTTTATGAGGAATGTCATCCGGATCAAAATCAACGTGGCAATCAGTACATTCCATATCAGCATGCATTGATTCCAAATAAGAATCTTCATTCACAAATAATGAGATTTGTTGATTATTTCTAGTAATTTCTAAATTTTTATCACTATGGCAATCAAGACATTCAGCAGAGGATTGAGGAAAAAGGAGGGTTGGAAATAAAAAAAGTATAAAAACATATTTCATTAGCCGACCGAACTATTTTTAAAATGAGTAGTTAGTATATAAACTTATAAAAGATTTCAGCATCTTTTTATAAGATATACAGAAAATATCATTTTGTCAAACAAGAATCTGCTTTAAAATGTAAGGTATATATTATTAGAAGAGAAGAAAAAGGCAGTCTTAAATAAAATAACTGCCTTTTTAAAATAGATTATCTAGAGAAGAATTCGGTAACAAGTTTATCGAAATTATAATCATCTAAAGTTGAAAGTTCACCCTTAAAAATAAGTTTCTCTCCACTTTCATCATCTTTGGTCATTTCCTTAATATGTGTTTGATATTTTTCAATATCCTCTTGATAAAAATTAACAGCAGTGTTACCAATCTTTAAATCTCTAATCTCAATATCAAGATTTTCCGCATCAATTTTGCAAATCCAATTTTGATCATATGGTGATAGTTCAAGCAAATCAATATCATCCTCTAATATGTCATTTATTGCGGTTACACTTCCAGAAACCGGGGAAGTGAAAATTATTCGTCTTCTTCCCTGCTTAATACTAAAAAGCGGTTGTCCAACTTTTGTGTTCATTCCTAAATTAGGAAAGTCAATTGAATCAATTTTCCCAATAATTTTTTTTGCAAAATCATCTAGACCTATTTTAACATTTCCATCTTGATCAATTTCAGCCCAGCAATGATCTTTAGATATAAAGACTCCACCTGGTATTGAAAATTCACCAGAGGCATCATGTTTTTCACCCGTTACATGAGAAATATGGACTTTAGGACGAAGCTGCTTATTTATCCTATCTTGACGTTTAAGTAATGATTTTTTTGTGAATTCTAATAATTCATCTTCGGTAAATGGCTTTTGGACATAGTCCATTGCACCGAATTTCATGACTTCAACGGCAGATTCTACTGTTGCATAACCTGTAATAATAATTACATCAATATCGGGACGCAAATGTTTTACTGCTTTTGCAACGTCAACACCATCCATTTCCGGCATTTTTAAATCTGTAAATAAAAAGTCGTAATGGTTTGACTGTACTAAGTGCAATGCTTCTTGCCCCTTCTCAACTGTATCAACCGAATAACCATCAAGCACAAGTATTTTTCTAAAGCTATCTAAAATTATAGCTTCATCATCAACACAAAGAATTTTTGCCTTAGGATTTTCAACTTCTGCTCGCTTAAGTGTTTTTGCTTCATTACTGAAATCTAGATTTAAACTAACTTCCAAAGCTTTTTCTCTTTCAGTAACTAGCTTTTTTTCTTGAACCCTTTTTATTATAAAGCGAATTAGAATATCAGCAATAATAAATACTATTACTGCCAGAATAAAAAGTGCCATTGTATTTCTCCTGATTTATTTTGCATAAAATATTTTTATATATCAGAACTACATGGAGTAATGTTTTCCATATCATTCTCTAAATTGCTTGGAACCATTTTGTAGATCCATCCTTCAAAGTATGGATCCTTTTCCAAAAGACTATGCTGCTCAATTATTTTACTGTTTATGTCAATTATTTTTCCACTAATGGGGGACAATAATTGATGAACGCAATCTCTGTTATCAGTAATTTTCAAGCATATTCCTCCTTGATAAATTTCTTCTTCTACATTCATGAACTCAATATCCTCAATCATTCCAATAGATTTTAGGAATAGGTCAGTTATTCCAATTACTACAAGTCCCTCTTCAGCTTTATTCATCCAGCTTTCATTACCTAACCTAAAATACTTTGGTGGACATGGGACAAATTCCATTAAACTATTATTTGAGGGTTTGAATTTATTACCAAAAAGTTTACCATATTCTATACCTCGTTTAATAATGCTTATCAATTCTTCAATTGTAAAAGGTTTTGGAATAAAACCAACAGCACCTTCATATAAAGCTTTTACTGCATTCTCAAGAGTAGAAAAGCCAGTTGTAATTACAACTGGGGTCATAATTTTCTTCTGCCTAACAATTTTAAGTAGTTCAAAACCATCCACCTCTGGCATCATAATATCACAAATAATAAGCTGATAAGTCTTTGTAGTTAATAATGTCAAAGCATCTTTAACATTAAGACATGTATCTGATTTTAAGTTTTCTAAAGCGGCAGTTTTTTTTACCGCTTCAAGAATTACCTCTTCATCATCAATTATTAATATTTCTGTATCTGTTTTCATATTCTATTCTGGCAAGTGAATTGTAAACGAAGTTCCTTTATTAACTTCACTATCAACACTTATTTTTCCTTTATGATTATCAATAATACCCCAAATAACAGAAAGTCCGAGTCCTGTTCCTTTTTGTTGTTTAGTTGTAAAAAAAGGATCGAATATTTTTTCTAAATCAGCTTTTGGAATACCGCAGCCATTATCTGAAATGATTATTTCGATGAAATTCCTTTCTCCGCTTTTATCAATCTCATCCCATTTTTGCCAACCACACCCAAATCTTGTACATCCCTTTAATATTCCTTGATTTGGAATAATTATATTATAAACCGGAGCTTTACAATCAGGCCCTTTATCGTTTTCATCAATCATAGAAATTCCGCAATGAGGACAGAATAATTTAATCTGCTCATTTTGGTTAAATTCAATACCGTAATGATGATTATGATTGCCATAAACCGGATCTAGATGGATGAAACCTTCATTTTTTGAAGATTTTGCTTTTAGTTTAATGGAAGGCCTGCCGCCTATTTTATGTTCAGAGTCCATTAAATCATGCCCCTTAGGACAAACTGCCTCTCTAATTTTTGTAACCCCGTAAGGGGATAATCTAATTTCTCTAGTTGTAATGGTTATCAATCCATTTTTATTTTCTGTTGCATGAATTGAATTGACCACTAAGTTTAAGATTACCTGCTGAATCTGATTGGCATCTCCCGGAATTTCGGGAAGTTTCTCGCCATAATGTTTTTCAAGCTCAACATGATTTATTTTTAACTGATTGGAAACAATTGTTAATGCATTTTCAATTACCTCATTAATATTAACTTTTCCTCTCCTAGGTGTCGATTGACGAGAAAAATCTAATAGTCCCTTCACAATTTCTCGGCTTCTTTTTGTCTCTCTAACAATAACTTCAAGGTCTGCCTTCATTTCAGGATTATCTTGAGCACGTTTAAGTAAAAAACTGCTATACGTTAAAACACCAGTCAGGGGGTTATTAATTTCGTGGGCAACACCAGCTGCAAGTTTCCCCAATGAAGCAAGTTTATCTGATTGGAAAAGCTGCAGCCTCATCTCGGAAAGTTTTTTTGTCATATTATCAAATGATTTTGCAAGTACACCAAGTTCATCTTTTCTTGTTGATTCAATTCTATGATTTAGGTTTCCAATGGCAACATAATTAGTAGCTTTGACTAGACTCCTTATTGGTTTTTGTATAAGATTGCGAACAACTAATCTTAAAATTAAAGCAATTAATAAGGTTGCCAAAACTGCGAAAAGAATCATATTCCTACTTGTTATATTCTCAAGATTATCAACCTCCTCAAGTGTAACTGAAATATCGAGCACACCTAGAACAGTTTGCTCTTTGTGGTGAGCATGACAATCAGCTTCGTAGCAGCTTGGTTCGTTGTATATAGGATTAATTACTCCAAGGGTTCTAGAGGAATCAGGGTGAATTCTAAAAATTCTTGTCCTTTCTTTTCGCGATAATCTCTGCAATGGTTCATTCTTAGCATGACATGCGTAGCAGCTCTCAGCATTTTTATCTACCATATTTCCAATTTCACCATCAAATATGGAATAAATAATTTCACCTTCCTTATTTAAGACTCTCAAATTTTTAATACTTCTTTCTTCACCAATTCTGTTTATTATATTATGAAGATGTTCTCTGCGGTTAGCAAGCATGTCGAATCTGGTGCTGTGCCTTACTGTTTCGCTTAGTTGGTTTACATGTCTTTCAACTTCTGATATTAAATTATCTGATTGAGATTGAATGCTGAAATAGGCAAAAATTGCCAAGATAACTATCACTGTTAATGAAATAATTATCATTAATTTTGTACCAATTTTATTAAAGCTGAATATATTACTCATTTTAGCCTTTCACCAGGTACTGAATCTGGAAAGCTTATATCTTCATCATGGCATTCAATACAGCTTGGCTTTTTAGAATAATTATTTGATTGATGACAACTTTCACATTCAAATTCAATATGTGTTTCGTCTAAACTGATTTCGGTAATATCATGATTAAAATATCCATCTTCATTTGCATGACATGAAATACATTTCTTATTAAGTCCTGAAAATTTATTTTTAGTTTTATGACAACTTACACAACTTAAGCCTGCATGATACCCACTTAGAGCAAAACCGGTTTTTACTTTATGATTAAAAGGTTCAGCTAAATTATCTTTATGACAATATCCGCAGTTATCTTCTATATCATGACAAGCTGAACATCTGTCATGTTCATTTGCTGAAGCAAAATTAGGTTTAGTTTTAGCATGACACTTTGCACAGCTTTCTTCTGTATGGCAATCACTGCATTCTAACCCAAAAAGTGAACTGTGATCATTATGAAAAAATGTCACGATGCTTCCTTCATCACTTTCTGTTTCATATACAATTTTCTTCGGAATTGTTATTGGCGGATGTGCTTTCTCAATATATGGTTTCGATTCAACTTTTTTATTACTTGAGTTTAGTGCATGACAACTTGCACATTCTGTTTTTTCTTCCCAAGTTGAATGACATCCCATACATTGCCTGTGAAAAGCAGCTTTTAGATCAGGCTTGCTTAAGTCAGTTCTAACTCTTTTATTTTCATGACAACTTGAGCAGCTGACAATTTTTCCAGGTGGATTAAAATGATGACAAATTGCACAGCCCCCTGACATTAATGACATTTCTGCATGTAATTTATGGGTAAAACTTGAAGGTCCATATAAATCAGGATCTGCAATAACTTTATTAATAATGATATTTATAGGTCCTTCTTCGGGAGAATGACGTTCAACTTCGATCTTATTTCTTGGACATAATACTAAGCAAGGATTTGCTTTTGTTGGTGTATCACAGATGTGACATTTTTTACAATCTAAACTCATTTGTGAATGAGTCTTTAAATTTTCTATCTGACCAAAAGAAATAGTTGTAAAGATAAAAATGAATATTATTACTTTATTTATTATTCTCATTTTGCAACTCCCCGTATAGCATACTTTGTTTTCAAATTACTTTTAGAGGATGGAAGACTGATAACCGGGAAAATCTTGACAAATAATCTATAAGCAAGAATTTCTAATGCAACAAAACCAAGAGTTACAGAAACTTCACCAAATGATGGGATATAAGCTTCAGTGGCATAAGGTGGGCTGTATGCAGTAATAAAATTATTAAATCGATTCATCAAAACTCCAAATATAACTAGCATTGAAGCGATATATAGTCCAGTCGGTGATTTTCTTACAGCAGGGGAGAGAAACATTCTTAGTGGAACAATGAAACCAATTATTATTTCAATACCAAAAAGGATTGTGATTGTATTCACTTCAGTTAGGTAAACAAAGGTTTCTCTAATTACCATATCACCTAGCTTAGCAACTAAATAAACCATAAGTAATGGTCCAACAAATCTTGATAAGCTTGATAAAACTTCTGTTTCTGGTTTAAGTCCAAATGATCTAGATGCAGTTAGTGATTCCATTATAACCATTGGAAAACCAACCGCAAAAGCAGAAAGTAGAAAAAGCAATGGTAAAATTGGTGTCTGCCAAAGGGGGTGCATTTTTGGGCCGGCAATTATCATTAAAGTTCCAAGTGATGATTGATGCAAACATGATAAAACAACACCAGCAATAATAAATATGAACATTGTTTTACTAAGACCTTTATCAAGTTTTCTAAGTAGCCCATCTACCAATTTGTTAAAGCGACTTAAAAAACCTGGCAAGTTTACTTTCCCAATAAATCTTTCAGTTACTATTGGTAAAAATTCAATATACAATACTGTCAAATACATCATTACGCAAATGCCAACTTCAAATAATGCGGAATTTCCATTCCACATTACTAGCGGATGCCATATATAATACCAACGGCCAATATCAACAGATACACTTACTGCAACAAAAGTATATCCGAGAAGTGCTGTTAATAATGCAGGTCTGATAATTGTTTCATATTTATCTCTGTGCATTATGTGGCCTAGAGCAGCTGTTGTAAATCCCCCGGCTGCGAGGGCAACACCGGCGCCTACATCCAAGCCAATCCAAAGCCCCCATGGATACTGTTGATTTAAATTTGTTACAGCGCCTATCCCAAATAAAAATCTTCCTGCAAGAAAGACTAATCCAGTTAGAGCAATAATTGAGAGTGCTATAACACCAGGTGTAAAAAACTTTTTACTAATAGGAGCAGGTATATGTGTATGAGCCATTATGAATTCTCCTTTTTAGTTTCTTTATCTTTTGTTAACCACATGATACCACCAAGTAGTGCGTATACTGCGATTGGAGGCACGAAATATGCAAATAGTCCATGCTGAATTGATTCTGAGACTCCGGGAGCAGGATTATCGCCAAGTTTTGGAAATACTGAGTCAGCAAGATTTTTATCAGCAAGATAAAGCCAAGATGTACCGCCAACTTCATGTTCACCAAATATATGATTGTAGTATTTATCAGGATTATTTTTAATTCTTCTTCTTGCTTCGGTAATAAGCTCTTCTCTAGTTCCATAAGTAAGCGCTTCAACCGGGCAAATATTTACACAAGCCGGTATTTTGCCTTCGTTTGTCCTATCAATGCAGAAATCACATTTAACAATTTTAGGATCAAGTGCTTTTTCGTATTCAAACGTAGGAATTTGGAATGGACAAGCAACCATACAATATCTGCAACCGATACACATATCTGTATCCCAAACAACTGATCCGTTTTCAGTTTTTGAAATTGCACCTACTATACATGCCGACACGCAGGCTGGATAATCACAGTGCATACATTGTAACTTAATATTTCGTAAGCCTTCATCAGTGTATCTATTTACAATTGTTAAGTCGGTTGGTGTAGGTCTTCTCATATCATTAAGAACTTCGTTATTCTGATAGCTTTCAAAATCACCTTGTTCAATATCATGGGCCCCTTTGCATGCCCATTCGCACTTTCTGCAGCCAATACAGACGGTGGTATCGACTAAAACACCTTTTCGTTCCGTGTTTAAGCTAGGAGTTGATTTTGCTTCAACTTTTTTTGGACTTAAACTGGTAATTGCTGCAGTACTTGCTCCTAGTGCACCTATTGTTTTTAGAAAATCTCTTCGGTTTTGCGACATACTAATCTCCTGAAGAATAATTTATTTAGTTTTTGCTCTTTTCTTTAAAATTATTTTTAAGTGGTTTAGCTATATTATCTTTCAAGTAATTATTGATTACTTCGTTCACTTCGCCATGTATCCAAGGAAGTACATCAATATTATTTAGTTCAAGTTCATTCAGTAATAGATCTGAAATACCATTACAAATAATAATATCCGGCTTCAATCCAATAATTAGATTTAAACGTTCAAGATTTGTATGACAAACCATTTTAACAGTCTCTCTGCTAATTTCCTTTTTCCCTTCAATTGAAATTAATTGAAGACTTCCGGAATAATCTAGTCGAGGAGAAATTCTATCACCAAAGTTTGGAATAGCTAAAAGTTTCATTTAAAGAATTTATTTTTGATTAATGTAATAATCAAAATGTAAGCCAAAAATTCTTATTACTAAAATGGGACTTTTGAGTTGATTTATCGGCGGTTGCAATTATTTTGATCGCGAGATGTTGCATTGTTGCATAGGAGGAATGCAACATGTTGCAAATATAAAACTATACTAATCCATGTTTTTGCATTTTTCTCCAAAGGGTGGAGCGGTGAATCCTCAATTCCTCTGAAACTTTATTTTTATTCCAATCATGTTTATTTAAAGCTTCCAGAATAGTTTGACACTCGGTTTTCTTTAGAGGTTTTTCTGAAGACCTATTTGCAGCTATATGATGATCATATGAATGTAATTCTTGAGGAAGATGATCTGCTTGAATTTCTTCATTCTGACACATTACCATAGCATGTTCAATAATGTTTTCAAGTTCGCGAACATTACCTGGATAATTATATTTCATTAAAATACTTAACACTTCGTTCGAAACCCGCAAAATATACTTACCCATTCTGTGATTAAACTTATCGATAAATCTATTTATAAGTAATGGAATATCATCGCGTCTTTCCATTAATCCGGGCAGTTCAATTTTCATTATATTCAATCTGAAATAAAGATCATCCCTAAATTTGTTTTCATTTATTAAATTAGCAAGATTATCTTTTGTAGCTGAAATAACTCTCACATTTGATTTAATTGGGGCAATTGCACCAAGAGGTTCAAATTCCTTTTCCTGAAGCACTCTTAATAGTTTAACTTGTGTTGCGGGAGAAAGACTTTCAACTTCATCAAGAAAAATTGTACCTCCTTTAGCTAATTCAAATCTACCCGGCTTATCTTTTTTAGCATCTGTAAAAGCTCCTTTAACGTAGCCAAATAATTCAGATTCAAGCAAATTATCCGGTAGGGCACCACAGTTAATTGCAACAAAAGGTTTATCTTTTCTAAAACTTAAATTGTGAATTGCTCTGGCAAAGAGTTCTTTCCCAGAACCGCTAGGTCCTTGAATTAAAACAGTACTATCGCTTTCCGCAATATTAGGCAGTATACTAAAGATCTGTAAAATTTTATGATTTTTTGATACAATATCTTCAAAAGTATATTTCTGTTTTATTTCTTTTCTTAGCGCTTCAATTGTAGATAGATCTCTAAATGTTTCAACGCCTCCAATTATTTTACCTTTTTCATCTTTCAGAACAGATGCATTAACACTAACCGGTATTTGCTTGCCGTCAGGTCTTAAAATGTTTACTTGTAAATTTATCGAGTCTTTACCGGTTTTTAAGGATTCAGCAACTGGGCAATTTTTTTCACAAATATTGGTTCTTAATGCTTCAAAACAATATTGACCAATTGCTTCATTTTTTGGCACTCCGGTAATTTTCTCAGCAGCTTGGTTAAAGTAGGTTATTCTTAATTCTTGATCGACCGTAAAAACTCCTTCGACAATGCAGTCAAGAATACTGCTTGTCTGAATTTCATTCAATGGTCTAACTTTTATTTCTTGAGGTTTCTTTTTCATTATTACTACTTTCTAACGCAGTAAAAATACATATAATCAGATAAAAATGCCTCATTAAAATTTTGCTCTGTTTAGTATTGGCTTTATTCAATTAATATTATTTTGTACTTTCTAATTCAATTTAATTTTTACTTTATGGAAAAAATGGAAAAGACTAAGGATTTAACCAGTATTAGAGAAAACATTAACAAAGTTGATGCTGATATTCTAAAGCTTCTTTCTGAGAGAAGGAAACTTAGTGAAGCAGTTGTAAATTCTAAAATTGAATCAGATCATCCAATACGTGATACTGAAAGAGAAACTGAGTTACTTTCGAAAATTATTCAGAATGGTAAAGATTTAGGTTTAGATTCACATTATGTATCAAAAGTTTTTTATGATATAATTGATGATTCTGTAAGACTTCAGCAAAATCATTTTCAATCAGCCTTGTTTGATAGTTCAACAAATGTAATCCGTGTTGCAATTCAAGGTATTGAAGGATCTTACAGCTCACTTGCAGCTCGTAAATTTTTTGCTCAGTTTAATAAAGAGATAATCTTTATAAGTAAGGACCGATTTGATGAAGTAGCAGAAGAAGTTGAAGCTGGACGTGCTGACTTTGCAATGCTTCCTATCGAGAATACAACCTCAGGCGGTATTAATGAAGTTTATGATCTTTTGCTTCACACAACTTTATCAATTATTGGGGAAGAAAAATTTCAGGTAAAACATTGTTTAGTTGGATCTGAAAACACAACTCTCGGAAAACTTCAAGTAATTTTCGCACATTACCAGGCAGCGGCACAGTGTAATAAATTTTTAGCAACAATTCCCGATGCCAATATTCAATATTTTGCGGATACTGCGTTATCGGTAAAGAAAATTAAGGAAGAGGCTAAACCTGAATTTGGTGCGATTGCAAGCGAGGAAGCTGCTAAACTTTTTAATCTAAAAATTCTTCAACGTGATATTGCAAATCAACCTGATAACTTTACGCGTTTTTTAATCTGTTCCCGTAAAACTCAAGAAATTGATGCTCGGATTCCTACTAAAACTTCTTTAGTAATGGCAACTGCTCACACAGCAGGATCACTATTAAAGGCTCTAACAGTTTTTAGCAAGTACAATGTAAATATGGAAAAATTGGAATCAAGACCTATTGTAGGAAATCCATGGGAAGAAATGTTTTACTTGGATTTTGAAGGTAATATAAAAGATGAAAAAATAAAGATGCTTCTCGACGATCTTGGGATTCATACAAGATTTTTGAAGGTATTAGGATGTTATCCGGCCAAAGATATCGCTAGAGCCAAGTTAAATGTTTTTACCGGTGCCAAATTTGATAATGAGGTAGAAGGTATTGAGGAGAAGGTTGAAGAAGAAAAACCAAAAAATTCTAAAAAGCCGAAAAGCTACAAATTAGCCAGCAGAGACTATAAGCCGGATGATACAATAATTAAGGTGAACGGAGTGTCAATTGGGGGTGATAATTTTATTGTTATTGGAGGACCGTGCTCAGTTGAATCGCACAATCAAATATTTAAGTGCGCACAGCATGCAAAAGAAAACGGCACACAAATTTTACGAGGCGGATGCTTTAAACCTAGAACTTCACCCTACAGTTTTCAAGGTCTCGGAATTGAGGGTCTAAATGAACTAAAAAGTGCTGGAAGAAAATATGAGCTTCCGATAATTACCGAAGTATTAGCTCCGGAACAAGTTACAGAAGTTGCAATGCAGGCTGATATTCTGCAGATTGGTGCTCGTAATATGCAGAATTTTTCTTTACTGAAAGAAGTAGGAAAAGTTCACAGACCGGTTATGCTTAAAAGAGGAATGATGTCTTCGATTGATGAACTTCTTAATGCGGCAGAATATATATTAGCACAAGGAAACAGGCAAGTAATGTTATGTGAAAGGGGAATTAGGACCTTTGAAACAGCCACAAGAAATACTCTTGATTTGGGAGTGATTCCATTTTTAAGAGAGATGACTCATCTGCCAATCATTGTTGACCCATCTCATGCAATTGGTGTGCGAGATAAAATTGCTCCACTTGCAAAGGCAGCAAAGATTGTTGGTGCACATGGAATAATGATTGAATTTCACCCTGATCCGCCTACAGCATTAAGCGATCCGGACCAAGCTTTAACCTTTGATCAGTATAGCCAACTGATGAAAGAGTTGTATGCTTTATAAATTACCGTGCTTTCAAAACTAACTGATGAGAATTACATTTTTCTAAGTTTTAATATTGGGGCCAGATTTTAATGCAATTAGTTCAATGATTATATAAAGAACATTATTTCACTAAATATTATTAATATTTTGGGAACAAATATCTTTGATAAATCGTATACGTACGAAATATTTTAAGACATTATGTCTTAAGGAGTAAGAAAGATTAAATAATTCTATAAATAAATAATCAATATATAATGGGAGGACTAAATGAAAAACAAGCTCATAGCAACAAGTTTCATCTTGCTTGCTATTTTTATATCTTCTTGTCAAAATTCTGGAACAACTGATAATAAAAATATTGGGGAGAAAATCATGGTGAATGATGTTGTCACTTCTGAAATCCAATCGAATCTTACACCAGATGAAGTTATTAATGATTTCAAAGAGGGTAATAAAAGATATGTTGAAAATAATCTTACAAATTGGGATTTTTCTTCAAAAGTAAGAAAAACTGCAGATGGTCAATATCCGAAAGCAATTGTTTTATCTTGTGTAGATAGCAGAGTCCCAGTTGAATATGTTTTAGATCAGGGTGTTGGGGATATTTTTGTTGCAAGAGTAGCCGGGAACTTTGTTAATGAAGATATTCTTGGAAGTATGGAATTTGCATGTAAAGTTTCAGGTTCAAAAGTTATAATGGTAATGGGGCATGAAAGCTGCGGTGCAGTAAAAGCAGCAATTGATGATGTAAAATTAGGTAACATTACTCCTATGCTCACAAAAATTGAACCTGCAGTTAAAATGTCACAAAATTTTAACGGTGAAAAAAAGAGTACAAAAAATCCGGATTATGTTAGTCATGTTTGTGAAAATAATGTAAACAATACAATTAAAACAATACGCGCGAAAAGTCCAATTTTAAAAGAAATGGAAGATAAGGGCGAAATTAAAATTGTTGGTGCAATTTATAGTTTAAGTTCGGGTAAAGTTGAGTTTTTATGAGGAGTATCTTTTTAGTTGATATATACGCTGTAACTATTTATTGCAGCGTATATATCAAGATTACAAAAAGCTAATTTTACCTAGTAATTTATTTCAATATTCAAATTTTAACAAATATTTTCAATTGTATCTTACAATTGAAATTTACCAACCACAGAGAATAAAAAGTAGCTTGCATTTGTATTATTTACAGTAATTCCATAATCAATATTTATTGAAAGATCAACTGAACTGCTGATTGGTGTACCAATACCAAAATTTAATAATACTCCAAAATTCCAGCTATCAATATCACTAAAAGATCTATCATTCAGATAGATTAGACCGACTCCCTGCTGAATATTTAAGTACTCATTAAGCGGTTGGTTGAATATCCCGGAAAATCCGAAACTTGTAAAGTAAGAATAGTGATCATAAGTATATGAGTCGGGTAAAAATTTCTCAATTTTCTGAGCTGCAGTAAAGTGTATTTTAAGCATGTTGAATATTTTAAGGGGTGATTCTGTTTCAAAAAAAAATTTTGTACCAAAAGTAGTCTGAGTTGGAAAGTTACCAATAAAACTGCCGATACCTAATCCTACACCTACTGAAGAATTAGCACTTTGTCCAAGTAATAGCGAGGTAAAAAATAACCAAATGATTAGAAGTAATTTTTTCATATAAATACTATTTCTAAATTAATCCAAACTTAATCAATGCAATTGAGGAAAAATTATTATTATTTTAACACTATAAAAATATGTACTTTTTTTAAAGTGTTCAGAAAATAAATATACATACAACATGAGGAGAAAATAAAATGAAAAATTTTTTCAAAATTATAGGTTTAATTTTAATAACTGCACTTTTTTTTAGTTGCAGTTCAAGGGAAGTTTCAAGAATTGATTCTAAAGAAGTTGTTGATTTAAGTGGAAAGTGGAATGATACGGATTCAAGGCTAACAGCTGAAACTATGGTTGATGATGTACTAAGCAGACCTTGGTTAACAGATTTTTTAGCTGCAAAAGGGAAAAAACCTGTTGTAATAGTAGGGGATATTAGAAATAAGAGCAGTGAGCACATTGTTGTAGATGTTTTTGTTAATGATATTGAACGGGAATTAGTTAACTCGGGAAAAGTTTCTTTTGTTGCTTCAAAAGATGTAAGAGAACAAGTTAGGGAAGAAAGAGCAGACCAACAAGATTTTTCATCTGAAGAAACAATGAAGAAATTTTACAGAGAAGTTGGTGCTGATTATCTGCTTTCCGGTGTAATTAACTCTGTAGAAGATAAATTTGAAGGTGAAAAAGTAATTCTTTATCAAGTTGATTTAGAACTTATTGATATTGAACAAAATTTGAAAGTTTGGCTTGGCAACAAGAAAATTAAAAAGTTTATTGGTCAAGGTAGTTATGCTCCTTAATTGACCTAACTATACTCAGTCATATTTTATGATGAAAAAGAAAAATATTTTAGTTCTTAGTCTAATTCTTCTCTCTTTTGGTTGTGCATCCCTAAGGACTAACTATGAATTTTATGGACCAATTTTAAGCGATGTAAAAACTGGGAATTTTAATGGAGCTGCAGAAAAAATTAATGCAGCAGAGCTTAATAATGAATATACCGATAAAGATAGGGTTCTGCTGCATCTTGATAAGGGAATAATATTTCATTATCAAGACAATTATAAAGAAAGTATTAAAGAATTAAGTCTTGCAGAAGATGCTATTGAAGAATTATATACAAAGAGTATTTCTAAAGGATTATTTTCCTTTCTGCTCAATGATAATGCACTTGCTTATGATGGGGAAGTTTACGAAGACTTATATATAAATATATTTAAAGCACTCAATTTTCTTCATTTGAATGATTTTGACGGCTCTTATGTTGAAATAAGACGAATTACAAACAAACTAAAAGAACTTGATATAAAACTTGAGCAACAAATTGATTTCCTCAATTCTTCTGATGACAGCAAATTTAAAATTAACTCAGTTAACCTAGATTATTATAACAATGTACTTTCTAACTATTTAAGTTTCCTAATATTTCGCGCAGAAGGGGAATATGATAATAGTAGAATATCTCTAGAAAAATTGCATGAAGCATGGGATACTTATCCGGATGTATATAATTTTGAGAAGCCAAAAGCGGTTCTTGATTCAAATATTTCTTCTTCTACTTTCCTAAATGTAATTTCATTTACGGGAACATCGCCCACAAAAGAATCCGTAGGGGCAAGGATTACAACCTTTGACGATTATATTGTTGTGAGTGATCCCACTGATTTCTATATCCAACCAATCCCGATTCCTGGAATAAAATATGGGTGGAACTTTAAATTTGCTTTCCCACAATTACAGACTTATCCATCAATTATTCAAAGAATTGAAGTGTTCGCAAATGGTGATAAATTAGGAACTCTTGAATTACTTGAGAATATGAATAATGTTGCAATCAAGACTTTTGAAGCTCAAAAAAATATAATTTACTTTAAAACAATAACTCGAGCTTTGGTTAAAGGAATTGGAGCTTCTGCCTTGGGAAGAACAATAAAAAAAGAAACTAATGGAGGAATTTTAGGAGATATACTTGCAGGTATAGCTAATGCAGCGGTAGATGCAACTGAAAATGCCGATCTAAGATCATGGCGAACAATGCCTGGTTATTGTTATGCCGGTGAATTTGAAATTGAAGAAGGAAATTATGATATAGTGATAAAGTTTTATGACAAATTTAATACTGAAGTATTGACCACTACTTTTGATGACTTCAAAATAATAAAAGGGCTCAACCTGTTAGAGTCTTTTTATCTTGATTAAATACTCTTTAGTATAAATTAAATAATTGTATTTACTTTTTTCATGAATGATTTCACTCTCTTTCCATCAACCATATTTTCCCAATTACCTTCCCTCTTAAAATAAGATCCTACAATCATTGCATTGCAGAATGGAAGATAATTCTCAACATTCTTTTCAGTAATGCCGGAACCAATAATTACCGGGAGTTTTGATACTTTTTTAACAGCCTTTATCTCATCTAAATCAGCTTCTTTTCCTGTTGAAGCTCCGGTTAAAATTAATCCATCACTTAAGAAAAACTCGGCAGCTTTTGCAGTTTCCTCAATTGAAACATCAGCTGTTAAATTGTGGGAGCTGTGTTTTTTCTTTATATCTGTAAATATCAAAATATTCTCCGCATCTATTATTTTTCGATATCGCAAAAGTTCACCGGCATCCGAGTTTATGAATCCTTCATCAGCAACATGAGCAAATACAAATCCTTCTACTCTAATAAAATCAATGCCAGCTGATTTTGCACATGCCAATGCTTCTTTATTCGCTCCTGCTAAAATCTGCAAGCCAATTGGAAGGTTAGTTCTATTCTTTACTTCATATGCAATTATACTTAGCATAGAAATTATTTCAGGTCCAACTTTTCTATTTAAATAAGGGACATCGTGCATATTTTCAATAGCAATCGAATTTATTCCGGCATCTAGATATATTTTTGCTTCATCAATTGCCTTGTTAATTATATTATTTTTATCACCCTTGTATTTTGGTGTTCCCGGTAAAGCATCAACATGTACCATCCCAATAATAGGTTTGGATACTTTAAATAATTTTTTAAAATTCATTTTATCTGTCTTTATATGGTTCAAAAATAATCGCTTGTCCTCCGCCTTTAGCTAATTTTAATCTCAAGCGCATTGTACTATCAACAAAATCTTCACTAATTTCAAAATCATAGGGGTTATTTTTCCAATCTGCCTTACTACCATCTTTATAAATCGTAGCTTTATAAATTTTATCTTTATCTAAGAAAGAAAGTGAAACACTAATTGAACGTGCAAATTCATCTGTAATACTGCCAAGATACCAATTGTCACCATTCTTTCTGGCAATAGTAACAAAATCACCAATTTTAGAATTTAGATATCTTGATTTGCTCCAATTCACAGGAACTTTTCTGATGAACTCAAATGCAGGATTATTCAAATAGTTTTCTGGAAGATCAGCTGCCATCTGCATTGGACTATAAATTATTACATAGTAGGCAAGCTGTTTTGCAAGAGTAGTCTGGACTCTTTCCTTATCTTTGTACTCATCAAAAGTTAAATCAAATATTCCTGGTGTGTAATCAATTGGTCCACTGAGCATTCGCGTGAAAGGAATAATAGTTGTATGCTCTGGAGGATTACCATCACTCCAAGCGTTATACTCCATTCCTCTTACACCTTCTCTTGTCATCATATTAGGGTAGGTCCTTCTCAATCCCGTTGCTGCAATTGGTTCATGTGCATCGAGCATAATTCTATATTTTGCTGCTGTCTCCAAAACTTTTCTATAATGACGAACCATATACTGTCCATGATGATATTCTCCCTTTGGAATTATCTGACCTGCATAACCGGTTTTAACAGCGCGGATTCCAAGTTCATTATAAAATGCAAAAGCATTTTCTAGATGTTTTTCATAATTTTCTGCTTGCCCTCCCGTCTCATGATGACCAATAATTTCAACACCATTATCATTTGCGTACTTCACAACTTCTTGTATATCAAAATCAGCATAGGGTGTAACAAAATCAAAGTAATCTAAAGTATCTGCTCCCCAGTATTCCCATCCGGTATTCCAACCTTCAATAAGAACCCCTTTAATATTATTTTTAGCAGCAAAATCAATATAATATTTTGCATTTAATGTTGTTGCTCCATGATTCTTACTATTGTTTGCCCAAGATCCATCAATCGGATTCATACTCCATGAACTTTTGCCCAAATGCATTTCCCACCAAATTCCAATATATTTCATTGGTTCAATCCAAGTAATGTCATCCAATTTGTTTGGTTCGTTAAGGTTCAGTATTAAATTCGATGCTATTAAATCTTGTGCGCTATTTGAAATTTGTATTGTTCGCCAAGGAGTTTTAAATGGCACTTTGGTTTTAACTTTTGTTCCATCAGACCAAGGGACTAAATCGACCTTTAATGTTAAATCATCATTTGCTTCTAAAGTTATTCCAGCATAATCAGTTAAATTTGCTTCATGAAAACTTAAAAATAATCCTTCACTTGTTTCCATGGTTATGGGAGTATTTACTGCTCTTTTGTTGGGTAGATTTCTATCACCTCTTGTTTCATAATTAAAGTGGGTTAAGTCAATTTCACTTAGTTTAGAATTATTGTAAAGATACTCGTAACTGTCATAATCGCCGGGAATCCACCAGCAGCTATGGTCACCAGTTAATTTAAATTCTGTTAATTCGTCCATGATGACTATATCATTCATATTTAGCTGATCAGGAAATTCATATCTAAAACCGATTCCGTCATCATAAACTTTAAATATAATATTCATTTTTCTAGCTAAATCGTCCTTTTCTTCCAATGAAATTATTAGTTCATTATATTCATCTAGAATAGAATCTTGTGTTCCCCAAATAGTTTCCCATTTACCCAGAAAATATTTTCTATTAATATTTGTTACCTTAAAATTATCAAGCATCATCGGTTGGTCTTTGAAAACGAATCCAAGGGCTGAATTATCAATTATAATAATAGAATCATAAACTACTTTATAAAACGGTTGAGAGGATAAAAGAAGAGAAAACTCAACTTTAATTTTTTCGTTCGGAGATTTTATTTCAATATTAGACTGGGAGTGAATTGAATTGAAAGTAGCCAAAAATAAAAATGTGAATAATATTGTCATCTTTAATAAATCAATTTTCATAACGTTCTCCTTTAGGTCATCTTTCTAAGTTTCAATCGGAAATTTATCCTGAGAAAAAGATCTAAAATCTTTACCGGTTGGGTTTTGAAAAATATTCAATTCAAATTCAGTTATCACAGCAAAAATGTGATCGAAAATATCAGCTTGAATTTCTTCGTATTTAACCCAATTGGTTGTTTTTGCGAAGACATAAATTTCAATAGGAATCCCGCTTGGTCCGGGAGTTAACTGTCTAACTAGAAAAGTAAATCCATCATTGATATCTTCTCTATTTTTTAAATAAGTTTTAAGATATTCTCTAAAGGTTCCAATGTTGGTTAAACGTCTACCGTTAATAATTGTATCTGGATCAACTCCTAAATTTTCATTGTGCTTTTTAATTTCCTCTTCTTTAAAAAGGATATAGTCTTTTAATAGTCTAAATTTTTTGAATTTCTCCAACATTCTTTCATCACAAAACTTTACACTTGAAAGATCAATAAAAATTGATCGCTTAATTCTTCTACCACCTGCTAATTGCATACCTCGCCAATTTTTGAATGAATCTTCCAAAAGCTTATGAGTTGGAAAAACAATAATGGTTTTATCGAAGTTTTGAACTTTAATTGTATGTAAGGCAACATCGAGAACATCACCATCAACATTATATTTTGGTACCTCAATCCAGTCTCCAACTCTTACTAAATCGTAAGCAGAGATATGAATGCTTGCAACAAACGAAAGGATTGTATCTCTAAAAATGAGAATTAAAATAGCTGTAAATGCACCAACACCGGTTAATACTGCCCATGGTTGTTGTCCGGTTAATAATCCAACAATTGCAATCCCACCTAAAATGTAAATAATAATTTTTGCAATTTGCAAATATCCTTTAATTGGGCGGCGGTCATATTTTTTAGATCTTTCATAAATTTCATTGCCGGCATTAATTAGTGAGCCAATGATCATTAGAAAAAGTAATAAAATAATTGCTTCTGTAAATTTTTTAAGTGTTTCTTCTATTTGAGGGACTAAATATAAAAACTGAGACACTACAAGTATTGGTGCCAAATATGCCACTCGCTTAAGAATAGCATCACTCAATAAAATATCGTCAAGATCTGTCTTTGATTTTTTTACAATTTTGTGAATACCAGCAATTAGGAGTTTTTTAACAATCAAATAGGTGACAAATGCTAAGAGAAATACACCTAAAAATTGTATTAGCGATAATAAAAGTGGGTAGTTTTCAAAAAAGATTTTAATATCTTCCATCTAGGTTCTCTTAATTTATAAATTGGCTAAAGAGTTTAAAGTTTCTCCGCTTACTCTATTCAAAATCCACTCAGTTTTTAATTCGGCACCAATACTTTTATAAAACTCTAATGCAGGTGTATTCCAATCTAAAACTGACCATTCTAATCTTCCGCAATCTCTTTCTACAGCTAATTTTGCAAGATAAATTAACATTGATTTACCAAAGCCTCTACCTCTGAATTCCGGTAACACAAATAAATCTTCAAGGTACAAACCTTTCTTCCCTAAAAATGTAGAATAGTTATGAAAGAAGAGAGCAAAAGTTACTGGTTTGTTCTTAAAGTATCCAATCAAAGCCTCAGCATTACTGTTTTCAGCAAATAGTGATTTCTTTAAACCATCTACTGTTGCAGAAACTTGGTCCGATAATTTTTCGTACTCTGCTAATTTTTTGATAAACTCTAAAACAACATGAGCATCTTCTCTTTTTGCAAATTTAATTGTTAGTTCTTCCATTCTTTGTGGTTTTGTGGTCAAAACTTCATTACAGATGAACGAAAACTACAAAAATTAATTCATTCTTCATGAATAAAAGAAACTTATAAAAATAAGTTCAAGTTTTGGGAAAGAAAAAAGATATGCGGAAACTGAAAAATATCAGTTCAACTGTTTTTGTTGTTGGGAAAGATTATTTGGTTAAAGTTGAAAAAATAATAACACATAAAGTATTGTTCTAAAAATCTAGTTAAATAAAACAATTATAAAACTTATAACTAGTTTTTAACCAAACCAGTTTTCAGTAGCTTCCCCAAAATAAGCTCTTTGCAATTCCATAGTTCTTGCAGCTAATAGTGCACTTTTCGTACTGACGGTTTTGCTTTCAATTGGTGTGATCTTAGCAATTGGAATATCAGATTTTGTAATAATTATTTCATCACCTTTAATTACTAAATCCATCAGTTTTGGCAAGTCTTTCTGGATTGCGCTAATATTTACCTCTTGTTTTAACATTTGTAACCTTTTTTAATTAAAAAAGTTATGGCAATCACTTTAAGTTAACAACCCATTAATAATGATAAATTAATTAAAAATCAAGGATAAAATAAATATTTTATCTCTTTATTATTTATTATCGAAAAAAAACCTAAAAATTCCACTTAATTCTTAAATAATAAAATTGTCCATAATCACCCCATTCGGTAAAATCCGCGCCTAAGAAAAACTGACCCGAGGTCAATAAATAGACATCTTCATTCAAAGAAAATTCTAATGTTGGAGATAAAAGCATTGAACCATCCGATGGATTTAAAATTGCTGCAAGTGTAGAATTAAATAGAGGAGTTATTGGATAAGCGGCTTGAGAAAAGATTGAGTAGCGTGCCGGTGATAACTGTTTTGCAGAGTAATCCAAATTAAAAATGTTGTTTAAAAAATTTATTTTACCTGTTGTCCCAATACTGTTGTATAAAAATTCAAATGAGACAAATAAGCTATTTGTAAAGGTATAATTTGCCCCAATACTAGAGACAAATTGTTCATCTGAATTCTGATAACTTTTTCTATTTTTAAAATAAGTAAATTCACCGGTGAATCCTGCGTCATAAATGTCTCCTGCCCAGCCACCACCAAAAATATAATCTATTTCTGTAAGTCCCCCTAGGATTTGGAAATCATAATTCCACTTATTGATTTTAAATCTTCCAGCCAATGTTAAATTTTTGTCATAATCTAATTTGGAAACTAACTCAAGAGAAGTCGCAAAATCAATGTAGTATTGAAGTCTTAAAGCATCACTGCCCGGTTTTTCAACATAATCAAAATTAATAAATGAAGATGAATTAAAAATATCGTTCGGCGTCCAAACAGAATTAATTCCCCAGTTAATTCTTTGTCTGCCTATCTGTATTTCTATATTATCGTAAGTGAATGTCAGATTTAGCCGGTCAATATTAGAATATAAAATATATGATTTCGCAGAAGTAATTTCTTCAGTTAAATCAGCATATCCAGCATCTTTTGTAGCAAAATCTGCATAAAAAGGAACCTTAGAAACAAACTGACCATAATCAAAAATATTTCTCAGACCAAATCGAAATGTTAAATCTTGATTGGGATACCATGATAAATTTATTCTATTGGTCATTGAATTAGAGAGGACTAATTCTTCACTTACTTTTTGAGCCCATGCTGTCTGCAAATTTTGGAAATATCCATTTAGTTCTAAATTTGATTGTGAAAAGATCACTGAGGAAATGAAAAATAAAGTAATTAGAAATTTTTGTGATATGTTTGCTAGACTAAAATTCATATTACTTATCATCAACAACTTTGCCATCATCTAAAGTAACTAATCTTCTTGCTCTATCAATTACACGTGAATCGTGGGTCGAAAAAATAAAGGTAGTTTTTTCTGTTTGATTTAATCTAAGCATTATATCCAATAAGTTATTCGTGGATTTTGAATCAAGATTTGCCGTTGGTTCATCAGCTAGAATAAATTTTGGTTTTGATGCCAAAGCTCTTGCAACAGCAACACGCTGTTGCTGACCACCGGACATTTTACTGGGACGGTCATTCATTCTATCAATTAATCCAATTTGTTCAAACAGCTTTGTAACTCTTTCTTCTCTTAAGTTTTTTGGAGTTCCCTCTAGCTGCATTATAAATTCTACATTTTCTTTTGCAGTTAAAACGGGCACCAAATTATAAGCTTGGAAAACAAAACCAATATTTCTTAGTCTAAAATCAATAATTTCTCTTGATGAAAGATTTGTAATATTTGTACCGTTAATTATCACTTCACCACTTGTTGGTGAGTCTAATCCGCCAATTAAATTTAGCAATGTTGTTTTACCGCATCCGGATGGACCAATAATTGCAGTAAATTCTCCCTCATCAAATTTAACGCTAACATCATTTATTGCGTGTACCGGAACAGTTGTCTCACTATAAATTTTATTTAATTTTGTTGTTTCAATAATGCTCATGTATTCTTTCCAAGATTATTAAATTGTATTTGGGTTAATAATTTTTCAAAAGATTCTCAAAAAAAATCTTTATTTATGATTTTACACATCTTGCCGCACCGCTTCAGAGGGCTTAAGTTTTAAGGCTTTTCGTGCCGGTAAAATTGAAGCTAACATTGCTGTTATCATTACTAAACCACCAATCATTATATAATAGAATAGCTCTAATTCTGGCCGAACAAAAGAACTGTAGCCATAGGCATTAAGTCCTTCTCCAAAAGTTGAAAGGTCTATTCCAATTTTAAATGTCGCTTGTACAACTATCCAGCTGATCAGCAAACCGAAAAAACCGCCTGTTAGAGAAAGAAAAACTGTTTCAAGCATTATCATTAAAAAGACTTTTACCTTGCTCATTCCAATAGCCATTAACATTCCTATTTCTCTTACTCTTTCCATAATTGCCATGAGCATTGTGTTAATAATTGCGAAACTTAATGCTACCAAAATAATTATTACAAAAATCATTGTGAACTGAATTGTCATGTTGTTAAGCATTTCCAAAATCGGCCTGATTTGTTTCCAAGTTCTTACAGTAATTTCTTTCTGAGCAATTTTTTCTGAGAAAATATTTTTTATCTGCTCAGCTACATTTTCTGTAAACTCATTATGCGTTAATCTTATAGCAATTTCTGTTGCGTCAGAATTATTATAGTTGATTAAGCTTGACAAATTTTCTTTTTGTACAAATGAGTGGATTTGGTCAAAATTTGTATCATCTGTTTTAAAAATGCCAGCAACTTTAAAAGCACCATAAGTTAGGTTTTCATCCATATCTTGCAATGTAATTACAACTTTAGATCCAATTCGAACTTTTAATTTGGAAGCAAGTTTTTCGCCTATGATGATGGGGTTGCGTAAATTTGTCTCAAAGTAAGTCCCATCAATTAAATTATTATGAATGTCAGTTGTCATTTTTTCGTAATCAGCATCTATTCCATGAAGTATTATTGCTGCACCAGTTGCGGCAGAGCTAACCATACCAAGTGATATTAGCCTTGTGGATACGCTTTGAACATTTTCCAATTCACTTATTTTATTAACGATTTCTTCAGTATTTTCAATTCCATATCTTGTTTCATCATTTATTAAAAATTTGGGATTGTGAATTTGTATATTTGAAACTTCTGAGCGGATTGTTGAGTCAATTTGAGTCTGAGTCATTCCCTTCACAAATGCAATGTAGAAGAGTCCGCCAATTAATCCAATTGTAATAGCTACAATTACTATTAGGCTTCTGAGTTTATTTCTCCACACATTTTTCCAAGCTATTTCAAAGATCATTTTCATAATTAAATTATTTTTAGTTTTTTGTTATACAAATAATCATTCTTTTTATGTTAATCATTTATCATTTACAATTTATCTCTCATAAATAGATTCAGCTTCTTAAAGCTTTCATTACATCAAACCTTAAAATTACAGAAAGAGGATAAAGTACTGCAACGATTGCTATTCCGATGACTGTTAAAGCTTGATTGAAGAAAATTCCTGGTTTAACAGAAAATGGGAGTATTGGCTCAACTCCAAATATTTCCATTGATACTGCTAAATCTCCTGTTAATGGAATTGGATTATGATACAAATAAAGTAAAACCGGGTAAGAAACTAGTAACCCTAAAATTACCGCAACCATCCCAATCAAAATTGTTTCAAATACCACAACAAGTAGCAATTTAGATTTTTGCATTCCTACAGAAACAAGCACTGCAAATTCTTTTTTTCTTTCCATTGTCATCATCATAATAGTACCAAATACACCAAAACCAATAACTGTATAGAGAATGCCCAACATGAAAATTCCGCCAATATTATCACTCTCAATGGCTTGTACCATTTCTCTGTTCATTTCATCCCAAGTCATTACTTCATATTCATCAGATAAATTGTTTTCAAGAAATCTTTTTGTTTCATCAATATTTTCAGCATCCTCAAGCATCAGTGAGAGTGAAGTCAATCTATTTTCTGTTGCGTAGTAATATTGAGCTTCGGCTAAGGGCATGACAATAAGCTGTTTGTTCAGATCGGGAAGAGGGAAGTGTATGATTCCTTTAACCGGGTATTGAGCTGCTGCAGTTATTCCATGATAGCCCTGTCCCAGCATTACAAGTGTATCGTTTACTCCAATATTTAAGTATTCAGCAAGTTTATCGCCTAAAAGAACAGCTTTATCATTAGAAGAAAGATACTCGCCTTCAACAACTTTCTCTGAATAATTGTTTAATTCGTCTTCCAATTCTGGATCAGTTCCAATAACAAATGAACCCTTTGTATGTTTTCCCGAAGAAGCAAGTGCGTATGATTCAATTCTGGGTAAGGAAAAGTTGATATTTTTATTTTTAGAGACAACGCTGTCAATAGCATTTTTATATAGAAAAGTCTCACTTATAGATTTATTTTCCCAATAACCCTTTTTGTGAATTTGAATATAACCGGTTGAAAATTTAACAGCGTTTTGTATCATACTATTGTAGGAACCGACTTGCATTGAACGAGTGAAAAGAGAAAGAAATATTGCCATGAAGATTGAGAGTAAAGTTAGAATCGTTCTCTTTTTATTTCGCCAAAGATTACGCCATGCCATTTTTATTAATGTATTCATTAACGAATCCTTTTCATATTCTGCTGGGAGAAGAAACTAGTTGGAATATCTTTATTGAATACCATTTCCTCTAACTTTAAGACTGTTTTGTTTCCATCCTTATCTTGAGGAATGATCGTCATTTTTGTCGGTATTGTCCGGTCATCCAATTTTTCAATTTCATCAGAAAGTTGCACATTTATAAGTGTTCCAATTTCATCATAGTATTCAGCTTTGATCTGGTAGTACTTATCTTTAGCAATCCAAGTAATAATTTTACCCCAAACAACAGCAGCTTCAGGCTTTGGAATAAGCTCGATCTTATAGCAATCAAATTCGTTAACCTTTTCCTCTCCAATAATCTTATGATTATAATCAACAACAATTGAAGATTCCTTTAATAAATCATCATTAGTAAAGTCAGAACCCATCCATGATTGAGCCATCATAGAAGGAGGGATTTTTATCATTTTATTAATCGAAGGAACCCAATTCCACATTTCTTTATCACGTTTCATAAAGACTTGACCTTTTTCACGAGCCGGTGCGGTTATCAAAATCATGTAATAGTCAATTCCTTTTGACCAAACCTTCATTGAAACTTCCCGTGTCCAATCCGGACGAATGAGAGTCATTGTGTTAATACCTTGAGAGGTTTTTCCCATTATTAAATCATTTGCTTTTTGAACAATTTCTTTTGCATTTTGGGCAAAAAATAAATTTGAAGTCAGTAGAAATAAAAGTAGAAATAAGCTTTTCAAAACATCACCTTTATAATTGACTAAACGTTCAGTCAAAAAATAATATTTTTATTTATACTTGTCAAGTATTTTTTTAGTGCAAAAGAATTTCTCTATTTGAAAAATAATTTGAATTGCACTATATTTATGACTGACCATTTATTCAATTAAAAAAATGCCTAGAACTGAACAGCAATTTTTAGAAATTAGAGAAAAAACTAAGGCGCAGATTCTTAAGTCTTCCCTAAAATTATTTTCTCAGAATGGATTTAGCGGTACATCTATTAGTGATATTGCAAAAGATGCAAAAATTTCTAAGGGATTGATTTACAATTATTTTGAAAGTAAGAATGACATTGTAAAAACCATTTATACAAATTTGATGGATGAATTTTTAGGCTTAATGTTGCCAATAAGAGAAATCAAGGATCCGGTTGAGAAATTGAGCAAAATTCTATCCGATACAATTAGATACACCAGAGAGAATAAAGAATTGATGAAGCTTTATATGGGATTTATGATTCAGCCCGGACCAATAACTTTTGATGAAATTTTTTCGCCGCAATTTTTTCAAAATTTCTTTGCAGAATTTGAATCAATATTCAAAGAGTTAGGCTCCACAAATCCTAAGCAAGAAGCTTACGAATTTGCAGCAATAATTGACGGAATGCAATTCCATTATATTTTTATGGGTGATTTATACCCATTGGATGAGATGGAGAAGCATATGTTAGAAAAAATAAAAAATATTTATAACACCAAATAAATATAATTCTAATTATAAATTTAGTTCAGAAGTATAGCCATTCAGAAAAAATTTAATAAATATTTTAGTCTTTTGATTTTCTAAGAGTACTAATATTAAATGGTAAATAAGCAGGACAGAATCCCATCACACTTGTACCAATCATAATTACGCCTATAAGACTCAGCCACCAGGTCGAAAAAAAGCCTACTATAAGTAGAATTATACCAAGAACTAATCTCAAATTTTTGTCCAGACTTCCCATGTTTTTTTTCATAAAATACTCTCCAAATAATAAAAGTAATGATTGTTGTTAAAAATCATATTAATTCTAATATTTTTTCTTCGATTATACAAGAGAGTAAAATAAAAAAAGAGTTAAAATTGGATAACGAAAATATTAAGAAAACCAAAGAAGAAATTAATTCCTCATTCTCCTCACTCTTTTCCGGAGTTGATAGTCTAATTTCCGATATGAAACTTCACAGTTCCGAAGAAATTTTGAATGGCAGTGTACAAGAGGCACAAAAATTATTAGCACAGATTTTACCTTACCAGAATTTTTATGAAAAATTGGTTGAAGCTAAATCGGTTTTTGATCAATTAGAAAGTGTACCTAAAGAAGCCATAGAAGAAGCAAAAAAGAAGATAAAGTCATTAAACCAAGAAGAAATCGATGAAGAGGTTAAGGAATCTAATGAAGGGAAAGAGCAAGAAACTGATTTTACTACTCAAATAAATTTTAGAATACCGATTTTAAAAGCTTTAATATTTCTGGGCGGCAGTTCAGAAGAGGTTGATGTTACAGAGTTTGTTAAAAAGGAAATGAAAAAGAAATTAACAGATAAAGATTATGAAGTTCCTGAGGGTGAAGATAAGGAAAGATGGTTAAGCAACCTATATTTTGAAACTGCTACAATGATTGACGAAGGACTGCTTGCAAAAGAATCATCTAACAAAACTTGGGAAATAGCTCAGAAGGGAATTGATTATTTAAGTAAGTATGCGAAATAAAATTTAAGTATTTATACCTTTCTGTTGAGCGAACTGCCTAACAGCAAGTGTGAGAATTATTCACAAATGGATTTCCGATTAAAACATTGGGAAATGACAACTTTGCTTTCGGAAACTTAAAAACTACACTGAGAAAATAATAGTCTCTAAAAAACGTTATCACTTAAAATCAGCTAATAATATTTTCCCTGCAATATCAACAAAAATAAATGAAATAGTTAACTCTTGATCACCGCTTCTAAAATTCACTTCAAGTTCAGCGCTTGGGTTATTCAATAATTTACTAAATGTAATGCTCTTATATTCGTATGAATCACTCAAATCCAAATAAGCTTTAATTTTCTTCGCATTTCTCTTTACTGTTTTTTTTTCTTCATTTACTGAATTATTATAGCTTCTTAATTCTTTACCTTCCTCATAAAGCAATAGTGAGGCTAAAGCTGTATAGTTCTGATCTTTGCTGAGATCGAATATTTTGCTCAATGCGGCTTTTACTGTGCCTTCATCTAATTTGGTCTGCGCATTTAAATTCCAGGTAAAACCTATTACAAAAATTATTAAGAGTAAAAATATCTTTTTCATAATTAACTCCCATACTTATAAAGTTGTTACATTCCAGTAATAAAATAGTTTCAAATTCTATATCAAGCAAGCTTTAAAAAATAAGTATGTTAAAAAGTAAAATGTTTTATTTCTTCCCCTTGTTCCCCAATTTCAGTCATTGCTTCAATACCAATCTGTAAATGAAGATCCACAAATTTTTCTGTTACCAATTGATCAGATTCTTCGGTTTTAACACCTTCTGCGACCATAGGTAAATCGGAAACCAACAAAAATGCACCTCTGGAAAGCTGATTAGCGTAACCGGAAATGAAAATTGTAGCTGTTTCCATATCAATCCCAATTGTGCCAAGTTTTCTTAGATAATCTTTAAACTCTTCATCCCATTCCCAAAGTCGGCGATTAGAAGTATATACAACACCGGTTCTATATTCCAAATTTCTCTTTATTACTTTATCTGAAACAAATTTATGAAGCTTAAATGAAGGAAGTGCAGGAACTTCAGGCGGCATATAATCATTACTTGTTCCTTCTCCTCTAATTGCTGCAGTCGGAAGTATAAAATGACCTAGCTCAGTTGAATGCTTTAATCCACCGCATTTGCCAAGGAAAAGTATTCCCTTTGGATTTCTCGCAATGAGTAAATCCATAATTGTTGCAGCATTCGCAGAGCCCATTCCAAAATTAATTATTGAAAGACCTTTTGAGTTTGTTGATGCCTGCATTGGTCTTCCCAGACCGTTAACATTACAGTTAAACTGATCAGCAAATTTTGTTACATAATTATTAAAATTTGTTAAAAGTAAATAATCACCAAATTCATCAATCTTTGTACCTGTATAACGAGGAAGCCAATTTTGAGCAATTTCTAGTTTAGTTTTCATAAATTATTTGTTCTTTTGTTTATTTAGAAAAAATTCATTTGTTTTTAGCGTTAATACAGCAAAAAAATAACCAATTAACGCACCAATTAACGCACCAGCTAAAATGTCGGAAGGATAATGGACTCCAACATATGGTCTAGAGAGTGCGACCAAAGATGCTGTAATAAGCAATATCCATTTAAGTTTTGGGTAAAGTTTATAAAAATAAAACGCAACGGCAAAATTATTAACAGCATGAGAAGACGGAAAAGAGAAAGAGCGTGAACAATTAACCAAAATATTTACATCTTCAAGAGCATTACAAGGTCTAAGTCTTTCAAATAAATTTTTAAGTAAATTACTGCTTATTTGATCTGATGAAATTATCAATAAAATAATTCCTAATGAAGCAAATTTCCCAATTCTTCCTCCTTTTATCAATAAAATTGACCAAAGTATTAGGTATGCTAAATACCAATTTTTAACATTAGTAATAAATGGAAAGAATTTATCGAATATAGGATTGGAAATGGATGAGTTTATAAAATAAAATACCGATAAATCTACCGAATAGAGAAAATCAATCATATTTTAATTTTTCTGTGATTCATATCACAAATTTTTAAGGTCGGTCTTTAATAAACTATTTCTTACACGATAATATTACAAAAAATTACAATTATTAATTCTCTTTTCTTATTATGGGACAAGCCTTAAAAGTTATCAAATTTAATGAAGACGATAATCTTAGTGAAGAAAAATCACCTTTGACTAAGGTTAAGATTAAAACTTCTTCAATTATTGTCCCTTTAAAGACCGCAGCAATAGTAACTGCAATTTTAGGAGTTATCTCTTTAATCTTAGAAGTAAGCATCTATTTCCAGTATCGTTATGAAATCTATTTAGCAAGACTATTTCCAACAATATTTTCTTTTATTACACTTATTTTACTGCAGTCAAAATTTGGTAAGAAGAATCAAGTTTTCATTGCCCATTTATTTTTCTTTTCAATATTTGCCTCTTTAAGCTTTGTTGTATATAAAGTCCCAACATTTTTTACTTACAACATAACTGCTGCGTCATTATTTGTTTTAGTTTTATCACAATTTGTAAATTGGGGCAAAAACAACCAATTAATCCTTTCAGGTTATTTCCTGGGCTTATTTGGAATTGCTGCAATTTTAGGCGGCGTTTTAGCTTTCAGAGATCAAAGCTTATATGTAAATATAGTGACTTCAATTTCAATGCTCGTTGTTTCTGTTATTACGTCTCACCTTAATTCAGTTTCAAGCTATCGTTTATTAAAATCAAAAAGGAACAAATTGGGAAGTGATACTGATGAGCACTCCCAAACCTATAAAGATATTTTCGATGACTCATTAACTCCACTATTTCAGATAACTTTAGAAGGTGAATTTGAGAATGTAAATAAAGCATTTTGCGAACTTCTTGAAATAGCTAATGAAGAAGATTTGAGTGAATTAAACTTTTTTGATAGCTTGATTAAAAACGATAATGTAAAAAAGCATTTAGTCAAAAAAATTGAAAGCAAAGGTAGAGTCGAAAATTATCGCGTCAGTTATAAAAAGAACGATGATTCTGAAGAAATTTTAATACTTGATTGTAAATCTAAAATGATAGACGATCAAGTTTATCTTGAAGGCTCATTGAGAAATGTAACCGAACAATTCAATAAAGATAATGAACTTCTTAAGGAACTTGAGTCGTTAAGGAAAATAAAGAATCAAGGGATTAAACTTCCTAAGTCTTTCGATTCGGCAGTTGCTCCTCGGTCTAATGTGATTTCAAAAATGGGTCATGAACTAAGAACTCCAATGAACTCAGTTTTAGGGTTTTTAACACTGATTGAAAATGGACTTTTTGAAAATGAAGAAGAATTGAAAGAATTCTCTCATAGTGCAAAACTTTCTGCAGAATCATTGCTTGGTTTGCTGAATGACGTTGTTGAAATAGCCAAAATCCAAGAAGGTTCGGTTGAGATTGTAAATAGTGAATTTAATATTCATGAAGAAATTGATAAGATCAATACTTCTTTAGCGCCTCACATAAAGCAAAATAATATAAATTTTTCAAGCAGTATTGCTGAAGATGTCCCGGAAAATATATTACTAGATCATTCAAAATACACTCAAATCCTTATAAATTTGCTAAGAAACGCAATTCAAGCAGCTGAGGATGGAGAGGTAAATCTAACAATTAGTAAAAAAGTGAGTAGCGAGGGACAAGAGCAATTAGTAACTACAATATCTGATAATGGAAAAGCGATTCCGCAAGCCTTATTAGATAAACTTGTAAATGGTGACTTTGATTCAAAAGAAAAAGGTTCAAAAATTACTTCCGGTGTTTTACATATAATGATTTGCAAGGAGCTGTTAAATCTGCTAAACGGTACTCTCACAGCAGAATCAAATGAAGAAAGCGGATCGAAATTTTGTTTTACTGTTGATATTGAAAGTAATATTATAACAACAGATGAAAATACCAGTGATGGAACTAACGTATCTGTTGAGCTTAATGGCAAACCAAAACTGCTCCTAGTTGAAGATAATCCAATAAGCAGAAAGGTTGAGCAAAAATTACTTCATGAAGCCGGATATAATGTTGATTGTGTTGAAAATGGCAATGAGGCTATTGAATATGTTAAAAAAGGCATTTATAATTTAGTGCTCATGGATATTGAACTTAAAGATATGGACGGTTTGGAAGCAACAAAAATTATTAGAGAATTATCTGATGATATTAGTAAAATTCCAATTATTGCGGTTACAGCACACTCAAGCATGAAGGATAGGGAGAAGTGTCTACTCGCGGGAATGAACGACTATATTTCTAAACCAATAAATATTACTTTCCTCAAGATGACTATTGATCAGTGGCTCCAGCAGGCAAAAGCCAACTAAGACATTCGATATTTTTAAAAACCCAACTTTAGTCGACCAATTTTGATCATTCAAAGTTGGGTTTCTAATTTCGCTAAATAACAATTAAACTTGCCAGTCATTTACACAAAAAGAAAAAATTCAGAAGTGTTTTGCAAGCTACCAACTATACTTGCTCCAAAGAATCCTTAATTATTGAAACTGCACAAAGTATTTCTTCCTTTGAAATTACAAGTGGCGGTGCAAACCTTATAATATGCTGATGAGTTGGTTTTGCAAGTAAACCATTCTCCTTCATTTTCAGGCAAACATCCCAAGCTTCTTTACCATTCGTTGGTTTAATCACAATTGCATTTAACAATCCTTTTCCGCGAATTAATTCAATCATTGGAGAATTTATTTTAGCTAGTTCTGATCTGAAAAGTTTACCAAGCTCTTCAGCCCTTTCCGCCAATTTTTCTTCCTTTACAACTTCAAGTGCGGCTATTGCAACTTTACAAGCAACTGGATTACCACCAAATGTTGAACCATGTTCGCCCGGTTTAATAACCAACATAATTTCATCATCTGCTAAAACTGCAGATACGGGAAGAACTCCACCCGATAAAGCTTTGCCGAGAATTAAGATATCAGGACGGACACCTTCATGATCGCAAGCCAATAACTTACCAGTTCTAGCTATTCCGGTTTGTACTTCATCGGCAATAAATAATACATTTTTAGCCTTACACATATCATAAGCTTTTTTCAGATAGCCGTCTTCAGGAACATAAACTCCAGCTTCACCTTGAATTGGTTCAACTAAAAATCCGGCAACATTGGGATCTTCTAAAGCTTTTTCTAAAGCATTTAAATCATTGTAAGGCACAACTTCAAAACCTGGTGTGTAAGGACCAAAACCTTTATATGAATCGGGATCGGTTGACATCGAAATAATTGTTATTGTTCTTCCGTGAAAGTTACCTTCACAAACAATTATCTTTGCTTTATTTTCCGGAATCCCTTTTTTGTCATAAGCCCAACGTCGGCAAAGTTTTAATGCAGTTTCGTCAGCTTCGGCACCGGAGTTCATTGGTAAAACTTTATCGTAACCAAAATATTCAGTAATATATTTTTCATAAGGTCCAAGTGCATCATTATAAAAAGCACGAGAAGTTAATGTTAAGGTTTTCGATTGTTCAATTAATGTCTCTATGATTTTGGGATGACAATGACCTTGATTCACTGCAGAATATGCGGAAAGGAAATCATAATATTTCTTACCTTCAACATCCCACACATAAACGCCTTCACCCTTTGATAAAACTACCGGAAGAGGGTGATAATTATGTGCACCGAACTTATCTTCCATTTCCATAAAATCTTTTGATGTCATAAATTCTCCATTATTAAATTTATTCAATATGAAAATCTATCAAATTTTATTGAATTTCTTTGATGTATTTTATTTTACGTAAAGATACTTTTTCATTTTAAGTATTATATTTCCAAATTAGTTTTAATTTTTTGAGAACAATAATGAAAATAGTAACAGATTCGCTCAACGTGCACACAGAAGGGTTTAATGATATAATTGATATTACAGGAATGGTTCAGAGGAAACTGGACGAAAGTGATTTTTCGGAAGGGAATATTTTAGTATTTGTCCCTGGTGCCACTGCCGGAATTACAACAATTGAATATGAACCCGGTTTACTTAAAGATTATCCTGAATTCATGGAGAAGATAATTCCATCGGATAAAAATTATAATCATGATTTGACTTGGAATGATGGTAATGGATTTTCTCACGTAAGAGCTGCACTCCAAGGGGCTTCATTTCAAGTACCATTTAAAGATGGAGAATTACTTCTCGGTACTTGGCAGCAGATTATTTTAATTGATTTTGATAATAGAAGTAGAAATAGAAAAGTAATAACTCAAATTATGGGAGTTTAATGAAGGCGAAAACAATAACAATTTTTGGCAGCTCACTACCTAAACAGGGCGATGAAGAATACGAAGAAGCTTATTTAATTGGTAAGAAACTGGCACAAAACGGTTTTAATATTTGCTCAGGCGGGGCACTAGGAATTATGGATGCCGTTTCTAAAGGAGCGACTGAAGAAGGAAAAGAAGCAGTAGGGATAACGGTCCCAATTTTTAATTCGGCAACAAGTAAATACTTGACACATGAGATAAAGTGTAACACTATTTTTCAGAGATTGGATAATTTAATTGAATACGGTGATGGCTTTGTTATTTTACCGGGTGGTACCGGAACATTACTTGAACTAGCAATTGTTTGGGAAATGTTTAATAAAAATGTACTGGATGAAAGACCGGTGGTTTGTTTAGGTGAAATGTGGAAGAATATTGTTTCTCCAATGGAAGAAAGAGTCAAGTATGAAGGAAGAAAAGCAAATCTGGTAAAGTGTTTTAATAAATCGACTGAACTAGTTAATTATATTTCAAATTCATTAAAATAGGTTCTATAAATGAGCAAAATTGTTTTTGAGCAGCAAGTTTATTCTTTCCAAATTGATTATGTGGGTCACGTAAGTAACATTGTTTATATTGAATGGATGGAAATTGGCAGAACGAAATTGCTTGAGAAGATTGGTTTACCGCTTAATGTTCTTGCAAAAAAAGGTATTGCTCCAATTTTAGTGCATACCGATATTACTTATAAAAAAGCTCTTTACGTAGATGAAAAAGTAAAAATAGAAATCTGGGTTTCTGAACTCCAAAATGCCTCAGCAACAATGAAATTTAATTTCTACAATGAGAAAGGGGAATTGGCGGCCTTTGGTTCTCAAAGGGGTTTATTCATTCACAGGGATAGAGTAAAACCTTACCGTTTAAATCCTGATGAAAGAATAGCTTTTGAGAAAGTATTGGTTGATGAGTAAATATTGAAAAACCTCCGAGATTATTAGAGCCTCGGAGGTTTAATATAATTATATAATCCGTGGACTATTTATTCTGTTGCGGTACATCAAGATCTTTTTGATTTGCCAATTTTCTATAATCGTTTATGAGCCTATCTACACTTGGATCATTTGGAACTGCTTTTTTTAACTTTTGCAATACATCTAAAAATTTCCCATATTCGCCAAGATTATCGTAAACCTGCTTAAGAACAAAATAAGGATTATAATCTCCGCCAACATTCATAGGATTTGCCTCCAACATTTTGAGTGCATCCGCTTCAATCTCTCTTGCAAGCTCTCGATATTTTTCAATGTCCCCTGCAGAGAAATAAGTATTTGCAACGTCATTTAACAAACGATAATCAATTGGCAATAAATTTCTTGGGATTTTTTCTTCCATCTTGTCAAGCACTGCAATTGCTCTCTCATTATTCTTTTTTGAATATAAATAATAAAGTGAAAGACGAATGAATGAATTTCTATAATTCAATGTTAATCGTTTATGGTTATCATCCATGAAGATTGTACTATCATTTAACCCTCTAAATTTGAATCCGGGTTCAAAATCCCTGCTGAATCCCTCAGGTTCTTCCATCAAATGCTTCCACATTATTTCTTCATTAATTGCACTATAAAAATCGTTATATTTTTTTGGTTGAACTTTAAATGCAAGTCCTTCCATTTCAAGATAATCATTCAATCCAATTTTACTATTATCTGGAGTTGTAACTGCAAAATATATTGCACGATCGTTTATGTTAGATCGAATAATATCCATTGCAACTATATCCTGAGCCCTGACAGCTTGAACACTTCCAAAGTTTACAGTCGGTTCCATCTGCCAAGAGATCTTTCCATTTTTGATAATTGATGTATCGGTAACTCCAAAATTTTTATATCCTTCTTCAGTAATTGGAACCTCAATTGTTCTGGTTTTCCATTGACTAGGGGCTATTCTTTCAATCTGCTCATCGCTCAGTGACATTTTAATTTTAGGAGCTCCATGTGGTTCCGTATTTTTTAGTTGATCAATATACCAACCCGTATTAAGCAAGCTCAAATTTGCAATTCTAACGTCTCTTCTGACACCTTCAACATCTTGCAAATACCAAAGCGGGAAAGTATCATTATCACCATTAGTGAAAATAATTGAATTTGGTCCTGCACTTTGAAGTAAATTATATGAATAATCCCAAGGAACAAAATTCCTTGATCTGTCATTTTTGAAATAATTATTGCTCAACATATTTATTGGGACCAATACAGTAAGTATTGAGAGTACTCCAATATAAAGCGGCTTGTGAAGATTTGTGCTTTTAATTCCATTTTTTACCAGATCCAAAACACCGCGGACACCTAAAGCAATCCAAATTGAAAAAACGAAAAACGCACCTACATAAAAATAATCACGCTCCCTCGGCTGAGGCTGTTGCTGATTCTGATAAAATGCCGTTAAATAACCAAGGAATACAAACATGACAAGGAAAACGGTAGCCATCTTCCAATCTTTTTGGTAATGATAAAAAATTCCAAACAGCGCTAGAATTAGTGGAATAGCATATAAATCAGAAAAATCAACCCCGGCATCTTGAACTGTTGACTCTCTGCCAACATAATTCCATAATACATAACGGTTGAACATATGGTTCATTTGGTAACTCCAGAAGAAGTCCAGGTCGCTTGAATAATTAGTATAGACTCCTTGCTGATGTGGCTCGTGAGTAAACCTTCTTTTAAATATTGGTTGATCACCGTATTGTTCACGATTTAAATACTTAACAAATTCAGGAAAAGTTTTAGGACTGTTAAGGTTAATTGGGGTATCTTGATTTGAACGGATGATGATCATTGCGTAAGATGAGAAACCAACTATTGCAAATAGAATACTCTTAAAGATCAAATGCAAAGTCTGTTTATCTTGCTTACTGGACCAGTAAACTAAGTAACCCAAAATTCCTAAGATGGCAAACAGAATAATAATGTCTGTAGTAAGATTATTTCCTCCAAGACTGGATACCAGATTAGTAAGATGCTTTACAATTCCGGGATATGTTGCAAATAAAGCAATACCACCAACTATAATCGGTATGTAAAATGAATCTCTATGGAAAATTTTCTTATAAAATATTCCCATAAAGACAATACTAGTAAAAATGGCAATCATTAAAAATTTTGAATCAAATGCTTTTTGTTCTTCTGGTGATGGTGCACCACTAGGAGCTGATGCCCAAAGGGCTGCTGCAATCACAAGAATTATTGCAACGTGACCTAGAAAAATATAAAACGTATTTTTAAAGTGACCCTCATCCTTCATATATTTTCTAGAGTATATAACTAATACTATTGGCACCATTGCTAGAACAGACATTAAGTGGACGCCTGTAGAAAGTCCTACCAAATATGCAATTAAAAGCAAATATTTTTCGTTGTCAACTTCATCTGCTTTTTCATTCCAAACCATCATTAACCAAGTAACAATTGCAATAAAAAAAGTAGCTAATGCATAAACTTCTGCTTCCATTGAATTAAACCAGAAAGTATCACTAAAAGCCAAAGACAAAGCACCAATTGCAGCAGCAACGTAGGTCCCAATCGATTCTAGGAAACTTGGTTTTTCAGATTTTATGAAATTTTCAATAAGTTTAACAGCTACCAAATACAAGAATAAGACAGTAAAAGCACTGGATATTACTGAGATTGCATTAACTCTATAAGCAATGTTATCAGCAAAAGGTATCATTGAAAAAAATCTGCCAAGTATTAAAAAGAAAGGTGTTCCAGGTGGATGGGGGACCTGCAATAAATTTGATGAAGCAATAAATTCACCGCAATCCCAGAAAGAAACGCTTGGCTGAACAGTCATAAAATATACTATGGCTGTAACCATAAAAACGAAAAACCCAATTACTTTTCTAATTGTATCTGTATTCATTAATTCCTCTAAAAATTATTTTTTCTTAAAAAGATCGTTAATATCAATTTTCTCTCTATTTACATAATATTTTGTATATAAATCTTTAAGCTTCTGAAATGAGAGGTTATCTAAATCTTCGTCATCTTTATGACGTTTAAAAAACATCTTATAATTTTTTAACTCTTCAGATGTAAATTTTCCTTCGTAACGTTTTAATGCTTCAAAATATTTTTTTTGATCTGTAGATCGCATAAGCTTACAATTATTTTTTACAATCTTAAAAGATATAAATAATATTTGTTGTATTCAGGCAAAATTATAATTTTAGCTCAGGATACCACTCGACTACTTTTTCTAAAAAGAAGTCAGCAGATTTTTCCCAAGAAAAATTTTTTGACCAGACGAAAGCATTGCTGCTCAACCTTTCTAATTCAGATTTATCTTCAATAAGTTTTTTTATTTTTTCTGCCAGTTGATAGGTATTCCCTCTCGGAACTAAAAAACCGGTCTCACCATCTCTAATGGAATCTCTTAATCCTTCAACATCAGAACCAATTGCAGGAGTTCTGACAGCATTTGCTTCAATTACAGTAATTCCCCAGCCTTCTTTTTCAGCCATTGTTATAAATAGCCAAGATTTAGCAAGTAGTTCAGCTTTTTCTTCCTCAGATAGAAAACCCATAAATTCAACGTTTTTTACTAAACTTAATCTTTGAACTTGCTCTTTAAGATTATCTAAGTTGTCACCTTTACCGCCAATGTATAACTTAATACTCGGAAAATCGTATGTTAGCTTCTTGACTGCTTCAATAATTAAATTGATGTTTTTATATTTTTTAATTCTTCCGACATAACAAATAGTTGGCTTCTCAAATTTTTCAACATTCAGATTATCAAATAAATCATGATCTATTGCATTATTTAGAATTGCAGTATTGTTTTTATCATATCCAAGATTGACTAATTCAGTAGTTGTGCTTTCTGAAACGGTAAAAATCTTGGCTTTTTTATAAAATTCCGGAATCTGTCTTTCTTTTCTAATAATATAATAAGCGAGAGGTTTTGGTATTTCTTTGTAAAGTGAATTACCATGGATATGATGTAATATTCCAACAACTGGGATTTTTGAATAAGATGGAATATTAAGAGGAATTTTAGAAATATCATCAACAATTAAATCGAAATTACTTTCATTAATTTTCGATTTGAAATAATTCTTAAACTGCTTATCGAATAAAAATTTATTGCCGATTCTTTCAATTCTTATACCATCAATAATCTCTTGATCTTTGGCTCCATTAAATTTATGTGCAATTAGCGTTACTTCATGACCTTTTTTTACCACTCTTCTAAAAATTTCATGAAGATGGACTTCGGCTCCGCCCATTTCCGGATTTTTAACACAGCGCCAATTAACGAGAAGGATTTTCAAAAGTATTTGTTAGTTTTATGAAGATAGAATTATTTACTAAAAAGAATATGCAATTATACAAAACTTTTAACCTTTAGTTTCTTTTTATAAATCTAGAGAATTTACTTTTGACAAATTGATTTTATTCTATATTTCGTTGTTTAAACTTGTCATCCCGAATGTTTAATCGGGAATCCATTTTAAAAATTTACTTAATGACTAAATTACCAAAAAATAAAAAATTCGTTGATTTTTCAGATTATGCAAGACCATTTGCATTAGCTCTAGTCAAACTTCTTATGCCAACCAAAATTGGAGCTTATTCCATTACTTTTGCATTTTTAATTGTTGGTCTTATTGCTTCATATTTAATATTTATTGATAAATATTTAATTCTAGCTGCTATTTTAATATTGGTTAAGAGTATGTTAGATGCGGCAGACGGAGAAATTGCACGACAGCGAAATGAACCCTCTATGGTTGGAAGATACCTGGATTCAGTTTTTGATTTTATTGTGAATGTGTTTCTTTTTTTTAGCATTGCTCATAGTTTAGATTCAAATCTATTGATTATTATTTCATCGCTAATTTTATTTCAATTACAAGGAAGCATTTTTAATTATTATTATTTAATTAAAAGATATCAAGTAAACGGAGATCAAACCAGTAGAATTTTTGAGAGGGAAGAACCAATTCCTTTTGAGAGAGATAATCCCAAAATCCTAATAGTTTTACACAAGTTATATTTAGTGATTTATGCTTGGCAAGATTATATAATTTTTAGATTAGATAAAAATGCTATCAAAACAAAAGAGCTGCCAAGTTGGTTTTTAAGTTTAGTATCGATTTTAGGTTTGGGGTTTCAACTTTTAATTATTGCTGTGTTTGTATTTCTTGATATTCACTATAATGTACTTTTCTGGTTTTTAATTCCTCATACAATTTTAGCAATTTTAATAATTGCGATAAGAAAATTATTTGTGAGGTAACTAAATCTTTATAGCCTTAAGCGAATAAACCATTGGCAAAACTCCGCTGAATTTTTCAAATACAAACTTGCTCTCATCTTTTTCAATCATATTTGGGAAACAATTGTAGGGCGAATAATCAAATTCCCTAAAAGAATTGATTTCTAATCCGTTCTTTACAAGAGCATTTATCACATCAGAAATGGGATGATTCCAGCCATACTCAATCATTTTAATATCTGCATCTTTATCTGTGTAAGTCCCTTCAGAAGTTTCAGCAATTGGTTCGTCTGTATGGAAATATGAATATTTAATATTTTCAAATTTATCATCAAGCATCCAAATGAAGGGATGGAATTCAACAATCAAAAACTGTCCGTTTGGCTTTAGGAAATGTGCGACAATTTCTGCCCATTTGTCAATATCCGGCAGCCAGCCGATTGTGCCGTAGGAAGTAAATACAATATCAAATTTTCCATTTAATTTTTCTTTTAAATCATAAATATTGCTGCAGATAAAATCAGCTTTAATATTTAATTCGCTACTTAACTCTTTTGCTTTATTAATAGCTTCTTCTGAAAAATCGACACCGGTCACTTGAGCACCAAGATTTGCCAGAGATAAAGTATCTTGTCCAAAATGACATTGAAGGTGTAAAATCCTTTTACCCGAAATGTCGCCAAGCTCTTCTAACTCAATTGAATTTAGGGAATTAATAGTTTGTCTGAATTTAGCGTTATTATAAAACTCTGAATTGAAATGTATCTCAACTCGTTTATTCCATAAATCTTTATTTGCTTCAAAATATTTATTGTATTTTTCATTCATTCTATTTTAATGATTTCGTTGTTCGATGTATTTAGCCTTTTTACTCCCTTTATACATTTTGTAATTATAAAAGCGAGTTTCCAAAGCCCCATTGTATAATTGCAATCTGCGGGAAGTTCTTAAACCTAAATGTTTTAAAGCTTCTGTGTTTGCACTAAAAACCCAAGCATCAAAACCTGTAAAATTATTTTTTAAGGTATCTCCAAATTCTTTGTAGAAAGCATTAATATTTTCTTGTTTAATTCTTTCATCATAAGGGGGATTTGTAATAACAATTCCCGATTCAAGATTGTGCTCAAGATCTTTAAAATCACCAATTACAAAATTTATATCATCAAAAACACCAGCTCTTTTTGCGTTCTCTTTTGCCAACTCTATTGCATTGTTGCTAATATCATTTCCAATAAATGAAAATGTAGTAGGCAATTGTTTAGATATTAAATCTTTTTTGATTTTTTGAAATAAACTTTTATCAAAGTCTTTCCAACTCATAAATCCAAAATGTTCACGGTTAATGTTGGGAGCAATATTTTTTGTGATCATTGCTGCTTCAATTAAAAGTGTTCCTGAACCGCACATTGGGTCGACGAAATTAGATTTTCCATCCCAACCGGAAAGCATTAACAATCCAGCTGCTAAAACTTCATTAAGTGGTGCAATACCTCCTTTAATTCTGTATCCACGTCTGTGAAGTGATTCGCCTGAGCTATCTAGCAGAATCGAACAATTATTTTTTTCTATATGTACGTTTAATCTGTAGGTTGGATTTTTTAACTCAACATTGGGCCTCTTACCGCTTTTATCTCTTATTTGATCTACAATTGCATCTTTAACTTTTAACGCTGCATATTTTGAATGAGTAAAGACTTCTGAATTGACAACACCGTCAATTGCAATTGTATCATTATGGCTAATAAACGATGTCCAATTAATATCCTTTACTTTTTTATATAGTTGGTCGGGATTATTAGCAGTAAAATGATATAAAGGTTTTAGAATTCTCAAGCAAGTTCTAAGTGAAAGATTTGCCCGGTATAAAATATCATGATTCCCTGTAAACTCTACAGCTCTTTTATACCTTATTAAATCGTTAGCTCCCAACGATCTAAGCTCATTTTCTAAGATCTCTTCCAACCCGAAGGATGTTTTTGCTATGTATTTATTTTGTTCCATAAAATTCTTTGAATATATTTTAATTGTGTAAAACTATACCTAAAATGACAATTATTGAGGATAAGAATCACTATTGATCAATTCACAGATAAGAAATAATACTAATGAATAGTTTAAGTTAAAGAATTATATAAGCTAGCTGCTAAATTCTCTAATTATTTTTTGAACTTCCGATTCACTTATTCCAGTTCCGAGCGCAGTTTCATTTTTATTTGTTTTCTCAATATTAAAATTAGCAGCACTATTTTTAACAACAGCCGGATTACCCGCTCTTGCTCTAAGTCTGTCTTCAATCTGTTGAATAAAACTGCCGTCACCGCTGAAGGATGAACCGACTTGCGAACTTCCCAAACTATTTACTGAAGCTCCTTTATTCACCGGATTAACTTCAAATGCTAATGTTTTTACATTCATCAAGTGCTTGGCTGTTACATTCTCAGAAATTATTGAACCGCCCCAAGTTCCAACACCGAGAGTCATTGAAGGATCTAATGCAGTTGTATAGCCGACAGCTCCAAGTGAAGATGGTGAATTTACAATAATTCTAAATGCAGGTTTCTCCATCGCAAATTTCATTATTATTTCTTGATCATTGGAGTGAATTGACATTGTATGTCCAATTCCGCCAAAGTTCAGAAGATCTATGCATCTATGACAACCTTCCAGCCAGCCATCTGCAATATAAAATGCTAAAATTGGAGATAGTTTTTCAACTGAAAGGGGTTCATCTTTCCCAACACGTGTACATTCAGCAAATAATACTTTAGTAGAATCTGGAACTGAAAATCCTGCATATTTAGCAATAAACTGTGCAGATTTCCCAACAATTTCCGGATTTATCCTTCCATCCTTTAAAACTGCTTTTTCCAATTTTGATTTTTCCTCACTGCATACAAAGTATCCTCCATTTGCTTCTGCAAACTTTCTTGCTTTTTGAGCTAATGGTCTATCAACAATCATTGCCTGTTCTGATGAACATAGCGTTCCATTATCAAAAGTAGTCCCTGAGATTATATCTAAGACTGCTTTTTCAAAATTAGCAGTTCGTTCAATAAATGATGGAACGTTGCCTGACCCGACACCATAAGCGGGAGTTCCCGCACTGTATGCAGCTTTAACCATTGGTGTACTTCCGGTAGCTAAAATTACCGCAACATCTTTATGCTTCATTAATGCATCTGTTCCTTCAAGTGTAGGAGTTGTCATGCATTGAATTAGATCTTTAGGTGCACCTGCAGCAACTGCTGCGTCGGACATAACTTTTAGAGCCTCAGATGTACAGTTGACTGCTCTTGGATGCGGACTTGCAACAATTGAGTTTCTAGTCTTAAGTGAAATTAATGCTTTGAAAAAGGCAGTGGAAGTTGGATTAGTGGAAGGGATTAATGCGGCTACAACTCCCATTGGCTCAGCAATATTTACAATTTTACCGCTTTCTTTTACATCAATAACACCGACCGTTTTAAGGTCTTTTATGGAATTATAAACATCTCGAGAGCCAAATTGATTTTTAATTACTTTATCTTCCCATTTGCCAAAACCCGTTTCTTGATGAGCCATTTTTGCTAATTTTTCACTCGCTTCAAAACCAGCATCTGCCATTGCCTTAACAATTTTATTGACTTGGGATTGATTGAAGTGTTTGAATTCTAATTGGGCGGCTTTTGCTTTGGCTACTAAATCACGAACTTCTTGAGTAGATCGAATATCTTTATCTAATTCCATTTTCTGACCTTATTTTAACAAATGAAATATAAGAATAGGAAGGTTAAACATCAATAAAGTTGTTTTTGTCAGAGTTAAAAAATTTATTTAAGCAATTCCCTAATTTTTGCATAACCGCTTCTACTTACTGGAATTTTGCTTCCGTCATTCATTGAGATAAGATAAGAGTCTTTTTCAAATAATTCCATTTGTTTTACTTCGTTAATATTTACAATGAATGATCTGTGAACCCGAAAGAAAGTATTTCCATCAAGATGATCTTCATAATATTTCATAGTTTGTTTTTTTAGATGTTTCCCAAGCTCGGAGTGAATCATTACATAATCATCCTGTGCCTCAAGATAGCTTATTTTATTTACGGGTATAATTATAATTTTTTGATTTGCCTTTACAACAATTCTGTCGATAATACTCTTTTGAGTTATTAATTGTGGTAATTAAGTTTTCATAATCTGCTTGACCTTTATCATTTTGTTGAACTTTTTCAATAGCCTTATTTAGTGCCTCATTAAATCGTTCAGGAGAGAAAGGTTTTAGTAAATAATCAGTTGCATTAACCTCAAAAGCTTTAATTGCATATTGATCAAAAGCTGTTGTAAAAATAATTTCCGGCTTGTGATCAAGTAAGTTCCAACATTTCAAAACCATTAATTTTTGGCATCTGAATATCAAGGAATATTATGTCGGGCTTATATTCGTTGATAGACTTTATCCCTTCAAAACCGTTTGAACATTCCCCAATAAGTTCAACACTACTTTTTTCAAGATATTTTTTTACTATATCTCGGGCAAGTTTTTCATCATCAACAATTAGTACTTTTACTTTTTCATTCATTTCTCATTCTCCGAATTGGATAAGTTTATGATAAAGGAATAAAAATTGTTACTGTAAATATTCCATCTTTCTTCGAAAACTTTAATAGATTATCCTGGTTATAAATCATTCGCAAGCGACTTTGAATATTTGAGATTCCGATTCCTTCTCCCTTATGCGGAACAGCTTCTTCATCAAAGTTATTTGATATCGTCAGTTTCATATATTCATCTACTTCTTCACACTTAAAAATAATATCAACCGGCTCAAGACTTTCATAGACTCCATGTTTAACTGCATTTTCAAATACTGGTTGAAGAATCATGCTAGGAACTTCAAGATTGCAGCATTCTTCATCAATTTCTTCAATATAATTAAATTTATCACCAAATCTAATTTTTTCAATATCCAAATATAGTTTAGCGTTATTTAGTTCATCTGTTAATTTACTTTTTTGTATTTCATTTGAGCTTAATGTTTTTCTTAAAAATGAGGATAAATCAATTGTCATTTTTCTTGCTAATTCCGGCTCGGTTAAAGTTAATGCACTAATAGAGTTTAGCGAGTTAAAAATAAAATGTGGATTTATTTGATATTTCAAGCTTTTTAGTTCTGCTTCTTTAACCAAGCTCTTTAATTCTGCTTCCTTCAATACCTTTTCCTGGAAGTTACTGTAGTAGATTATTATATAAATTAATGATACTATTACAAAGTAAAATAGCATGCCTATAAAGAATCTCCAAACTAGAGAATCGAACAGGAAGTTAAGATAAACTTGGTCCCCATCATAAACATTGTTAAGTATCCAATAGCAAAGTAAAATCCAAACACCGGAAGCAAAAAAGGCTGCGGTTATATGATTTGTAACAATCTTAAATGTTGTGAAAGTTTCGAATGAAATATATTTTGTTGAGTACCAGAAACTTAATCCGAGTACAAGGAAACTTAAATTAAAAACAGAACTGTCAATAATACATTTAGAAATGGATAAGCCAATAACATAATATAGGATGCTGGTATGTATTAGAAATATAAATATCCAAGCTATTAAATAAATTGAAAAACTTTTTATGTTTTTAACAAATGGATTTATCATATTTTAACTCTTAATACTTCCGCCGCCAAATAAAACCAAGCCTTTAATAACTAATGTTTTTTCATTTTGTTCGGATTGCTCTATGAGTTTGCCTCGCTGATCATCGAAACCTCCAAAAATGGTTGTAGTTTTAATTATTACTTGCCAATCACTTGGTATAAAAAGTCTTGTCGATCCAAATAACGTAAAACAATCAAGTTCATTTTTCCCTTCGCTCAAACTACTTTCTTTAAAATCAATTGTAAGTTCACTAAGAATTGTTGTTGTCTTGCCGCCGATGAAATTTTTACTTTTGACAAATTTGCTTTTATCTCCAAGAAAGGAAAATATGTCAATAGCTTTATTGTCATCTTCAATAGTTTCGATCTTATTAGATTTACTGTCGCCAAAATTTTTAAATATTGTGTGAAGTCCCAATAAAATTAACAAAACCGGCCAGTACTCACTAAAAATTTCTCTATAAGATGTATCAAAATATCTGGCAGTCAAACCTACTCCACCTAATATCACAAGTATAATACCAAATAATGAGTCTTTGCTATTAATCAAAATTACGATTCCTACAAGCAGCAATATAAACGGCCAAGAAAATATATTAATATGTAAAAACTCAAAATTGAAGTTGCGCAAGAAAATTAGGGTTCCTACAATAATTAAAATCGCTCCTAACCAAATTCTTCCATGTGAGTTTTGCTGATTTGACATTTTATCACCCTTAAATATTGTTAAAACTTTACTTCTCCACCGCCAAATAAAACCATTCCCTTTATTACAAGGATTTTATCATCTTCATAAACTCGATTCGGATCCTTCATTCTTTTATCTGAAAACCCGCCAAAAATTGGAATAACATCAACAACAACATTCCAATCTTGAGGAACAAAGATTTCATAACCGCCAAACATTACAAATAGATCTAGTTCGTTTCTGCCGTGAGCTAAGGTACAATTTTCTAAATGTACGTCAGAGCCGCCAAAAATTGCCGTCATTTTACCGCCGGTGAAATTTTTAGATGAAAAATTTTTTGTTCCTCCTCCAAATATAGAAACATCATCAATGCTATCTTGAAGTGAGTTTCCTGAGGATGTGTCGCTGCTTTCAGAAGTAAAATTATTTTGGGTTTCGCCCTCTGCCATATTTCTGGAAGCGCTTAAATTTGGTTTTGCGTTATTTCGCTTTAGTATTATATAAATTCCCAATCCAACTAATATTAAAGGCCAAAATTCAGGGAATAGGTTAAAAACACCAATTGCAATTAAAATTATTCCGGCAGTTTTATTATTTGATGTTGCTAGTATAAAAAGTCCTATACTAATAAGAATGTATTCCCAGTGAAAAAGAAAGCTGGGCAGACTAAAATAAATTATTCCATAGTTGTCTAGTAAGAATAGACCACCTAAAACTATTAAGATCAATCCGGCAATAAGTCTAGCCGATGTATTTGAATTTTGATTATTCATATTTCCTCCAATAGAAATTCAGAACTCTGACTGCAAAATAGTTCATATACATAGAATTTCGAAATAAATATCGGCGAATAGCATATATGATTCGGTAAACTGCAATTATAAAATGTTATTTGATAAATATTTGTAAAAAATTGAATATTTTTAACTAATAGAAAACAAGTAAAATCGATATGGAAGTCGGAGCATTAAAAAAACTGCAAGTTGGTCTTGTAATAATATTATTAGTTATTCTAACTGGTACTTTTGGATATATGATTATCGAAGGATGGAGTATATTTGATTCGTTCTATATGACCATTATTACTATTTCAACAACTGGTTTCAAAGAATTGCGACCACTTTCTACTGCCGGTATGGTTCTAACGGTTGGTTTAATTATTACCGGGGTATTGGCACTTGCATACACTGGAGGTAGAGGAGTGCAGGTACTGGTAGAATCACAAATTCTGAGGAGAAGGAGAATGAATAGGAAATTAGAAGCAATTTCGGGTCATTATGTTATTTGCGGTTTTGGCAGGATGGGAAAACAAATTGCTGAACATTTATTAGATCATAAATTGGGGTTTGTAGTTATTGAAAATGAACCTAACAATGTTGCTAAGCTTTCAGAATTGGGGTATTTATTTATTAATGGGGATGCAACTGATGATGATGCACTTGTAAGTGCTGGTGTTAAAAGAGCTAAAGGATTAGTTGCAGTTCTCAGCACAGATGCTGAAAATGTCTTTACAACTCTATCTAGCAGAGAATTGAATGAAGATTTATTTATAGTTGCGCGCGCAATTGATGAGGGAACAGAAGGTAAGCTAAAAAAAGCTGGAGCGGATAGGGTTGTTAAACCCTATGAACTTGGGGGAAATAGAATGGTGCAGCTTTTACTGCGCCCTGGAGTTACCGATTTTATTGAAGGTATTGCAAGAAGAAGAGATATAGATATAAGTCTTGAACAGATTATTGTCTGCAAGGGATCTGAATTAATTGGATTAACATTAGCTGAATCACCGATAAGAAGAGAGCTAGATATTATAATTATTGCAATTGATAAATCGGGCGGTAAGTTTGTTTATAATCCCCAATCATCTACAATAATAGAAGCTGAAGATAAACTTATTGCTATTGGTCAAGTTGAAAATCTGAATAAACTGAATAAACTTTGCTTTGTAGAGTAATTGCTGGGGATTGATGGACTCAAAAATAGTAAATGGATTGGCATTAGTTCTGTTTGGACTTATTGGTTTTTTATTTAGAGATAAAATTGTAAAAATTCAGAATTTCTTCAATGATGATACTCCAGTGGAAATAAGGAGAAAAAAAGTTGAAGTAGTTTCCATTATTGCGATAATAGCGGGAATAGTATTTTCTTTTTCTTCACAACTCTAAAACTTTCGAAAAAAATAAATTACAACAATAAAACAAACCTATAATCTTACATTATCATGTTTTCAATCAATCATTCAATCAATGATTCATCTCCATTACTTTCATCAATTAAATCTATCTTACTCTCACTAACCGGCAATTCATGAACATCTCTGAGCTTTCTTTCAATGGTTCTGGTTTTTCTTGAGGCATCTCCTATTGATTTACTTGCTAGGTCAAGTTTCTTTTGTGTGTTATCTAAAATATCCCCAAATTTAGAAAACTCAGTTTTTACTATACTCAGTAATTTCCAAACTTCACTCGATCTTTTTTCTATTGCTAAAGTTTTAAAGCCCATTTGTAAACTATTAAGAACAGCCACAAAATTTGCCGGACCGGCAATAGTAACTTTAAATTCACGTTGAATCGAATCAAATAATCCGGGAATACTTAATACTTCTGCATAGAGACTTTCAATTGGTAAAAACATAAATGCAAAATCAGTGGTATTTGGAGGATCTAAATATTTTGAAGAAATATCCTTTGCAGCTTCTTTTATACTTCGGATTAGCTTTTTCGTACTTTCATCAATTAAAGCCAAATCTGCTTTTTCTTTAGCATCAATTAACCTTTGGTAATCCTCAAGTGGAAATTTAGCATCAATCGGAAGCCATACAATATCCTCTTTAAAATCGTTTTTACCGGGGAGTTTAATTGCAAACTCAACAAGTGCATTACTGCCTTCTTTGGTTTTTACATTTTGTGAATATTGTTCCTTCGTTAAAATTTGTTCAAGTAAATTACCAAGCTGAATTTCACCCCACGTACCGCGGTCTTTAACATTTGAGAGAACTTTTTTCAAGTCACCGACTCCGGTTGCCAAATTCTGCATTTCACCAAGGCCTTTATGAACTAATTCCAGTCTATCACTTACCAACTTAAAAGATTCGCCTAATCGCTTCTCTAAAGTTGAATGCAGTTTTTCATCTACGGTCTTTCTCATTTCTTCAAGTTTCTTCTCATTCTTTTCTTGAAGCTCACTTAATTTTTGTGAAACTTGTTCATTCAGTTTGTCAAATTTTTCTTCATTGGTTTTAGTTAAAACTTTTAATCGTTCTTCAACAATTTCTAATTGATCTTTCTGTCTTTCCGAAATATCCCTAATTCTATTTGAAAGCTGATCACCCATAAGTTTGACAGAATTTCCGACTTCTTCTCTAATAAGTTTTGAATTTTGTAGGGTTTCCTCCCTATTTCGTTTAAACTCATCTTCAATATTATCCTCTAAATTTTCTTCGGATTCCTTAATTTTTGCAAAGATTTTAGATTCTAACACGTTGATATCATTTTTCTTTGCAGTAAAGAAATTTATTATTTGAAAGATGACTAAAACGACTAATAGAACACCAATTATTATTTCAAGAGAAATCATTTTTTATCCGAAAAAATTTTAATATTAATCTTATTAATTTGTAGTTTAATTTACATAAAACTTTTCACTGGTAGAAAATGAATCCATGGATCAAAAATATAACCGGCGCAATTGTATCATTTCTCATTATTATGATCATAATAATTATTGGTTCATTCTATATGTTAGAAAGCTCGCTGCCCAAATATTCAGGTGAAATATCAGTAAATTATATTAAAGATAGGGTCGAAATTTATAGAGATGACTTTGCTGTTCCATATATAAATTCAAAAAATGATTTAGATGCATATTTTGCACTTGGATATATCCATGCCCAAGAAAGACTTTTCCAAATGGATTTCAACAGAAGAGCTGGACTAGGTAGACTTAGTGAAATATTTGGTAGTAAAACTATATTTTTTGATAAAATGTTTAAGACCCTAGGACTTTATCGAGTAGTTAAAACTAGTTATTCTGATTTAGATGATGAATCTAAAAATATCTTAGTTGCATATTCAAATGGAGTGAATGAATTCATAAGGAATTCTACCGATAAATACACAATAGAGTTTGATATATTGGGCTATCAGCCGGAAGAATGGAAACCGGAACATTCTCTTTTATTATCAAAGCTTATTGCATGGGAGCTAAATATTAGCTGGTGGAGCGATATTGCTCTTACTCATTTAATTCAAAAACTGGGTTCTGAAAAAGTGAAGGATATTTTGCCAAACTTTGATGAAAATGCCACAACAATAATTCCAAAAGAATTAAAGAGAATTACTGAAATCTCCACAGATTTAATAAAAATAGATAGAGAATTTAGGGAATTTGCAGGCGGAATTGGGACACATATTGGTTCAAATAATTGGGTAGTAAATGGTAAAAAATCAGTCTCCGGAAAACCAATAATAGCCAATGATCCGCATCTTGTTTTTACTGCTCCTGCAAAATGGTATGTTGTTAGTATAAACTCTCCAAAATTAAAAATTGATGGATTCACACTTCCCGGTGTTCCAGGAATTGTAATCGGTAAGAATAAATATATTTCTTGGGTACTAACGAATGTAATGGCTGATGATGCTGATTTTTACATTGAAAAAATCGATAGTTCGAGGAAAAACTTTTATTTAGATGGTTCATGGAAGCCTCTAGAAATTATTACCGATACCGTTTTTGTTAAAGATTCAGCAAATGTAATTTTTAGCATTAGAAAAAATCACCGCGGACCAATTATTTCTGATATTCATACCTATAATAAATTATTTCCCGAAAGAGAAAATGATAGTACCATTATCTCAATGAGATGGACGGCATTGGAATTTAATGATGAGTTTAAAGCAATAACAAAATTAAATTTAGCTGAGAATTGGGATGAATTTCAAAGCGGACTAGAAATGTTTAATGTACCCGGACAAAATTTTGTTTATGCAGATATTGAGGGAAATATTGGCTATACCGCAGGTGTTAAATTACCAATAAGAAAAAACAACTCTCCATCATTTATTTTTGATGGCACTACTTCTGAATCTGATTGGACTGGTTTTGTACCATTCAGAGAAAACCCTAAATTATTTAATCCATCCCAAGATTATATTGCTTCAGCAAATAATAAAACAATCCAAAATTATCCTTACCATATCTCAAATATATGGGAGCCAAAATCTAGGATTATAAGAATTACTGAATTACTTGAAAGTAAAGAAATACATTCGGTCGAGGATTTTAAAGAATACCAAATGGATCTTTATTCACATTTTGCTAAAGATTTAACTCCATATATACTTTCTGCCTTTTCAAATATTGAACTGAATTCTGAAAATCTAAGCAATAGCCTTAAACTATTCAGAAGCTGGGATTTTAATATGACTGCTGAAAGTCAAGTCCCAACAATCTATGCACTTTTTTTTCAGAATTTAATTAGGAATATTTTCCAAGATGAAATGGGAGAAAACCTTTTTAAAGAATATTTATTTGTTGCTAATATTCCTTATAGAGTTGTTCCCAAATTATTATTAGAAAATCAATCAATGTGGTTTGATGATATATCTACTCCCGAGATAGAAACAAGAGATGAAATAATTAGAAAAAGTCTCATAGAAGCAATAGATCATTTAGAGGTTAAGCTTGGACCGAATATTGAAAGTTGGCAGTGGGGTGATATTCATAAAGTAAAATTTAAACACTATTTTCATGGCACATCAAAAATTTTAGATATGTTATTAGATGTTGGTCCATTTGAAATTGGCGGAGATGGTACAACAATTTTTAATACAGAGTATTCTTTTTCCTCACCTTTTGAAACTAAGCTAGGACCTTCAATGAGGTTCATTTACGATTTTGCTAAACCGGATATTTTTGAATTTGTTTTACCAACAGGTCAGTCTGGTCATTTTTATAGTGATCATTACGATGATATGACTGATTTATGGCTGGATGGAAAATATGTTAATGTTAACACTAATCTAGACAGCCTAAGAAATAAAAATCATGAGTTATTAGTTTTGATACCTGATAGTTTATAATCTTTCTTAAAATAATTTTACTTAATTTTGCAGAATATAAAGGGAAATAATGAAAGTAATAGAACATTTAGAAAAAGCTAAAAATAAATTAATCAGTTTTGAAATTATACCGCCTAAGAGAGGCGGGAACGTTAAAATGCTTCTGGAGGCATTAGAGGATTTAGTGAAATTTAATCCCCCATTTATTGACATTACAAGTCATGCCGCAGAAGTGATCTATGAAGAAACACCTTCGGGTGATTTTAGGATGAAGGTAAAAAGGAAGCGCCCGGGAACCTTAGGAATTTGTGCTTTGATTCAGAATAAGTATAATATCGATGCTGTCCCTCATGTAATTTGCCAAGGTTTTACAAAAGAAGAAACAGAAGATTTTTTGATTGAACTACACTATTTAGGAATTGAAAACGTACTTGCAATAAGAGGGGATGATAATGGATTCAGAAAACCGGTTAAATTTGGCAGATCAACGAATAGATATGCTGCAGAATTAGTTCAACAAATTTCTGACATGAATAAAGGTAAATACTTAGAAGATTCTTTGCTCGATGCAGAACCGATGAATTTTGGAATTGGTATTGGCGGTTATCCCGAAAAACATTTTGAAGCTCCTAACCTTAAAACAGATATTAATTTTACTAAAGAAAAAATTAAAGCTGGCGGGGAATATATTGTGACTCAAATGTTTTACGATAACAAAAGTTTCTTTAATTATTTAGGTTTATGTCGAGAGAGTGGGGTGGATGTTCCAATTATTCCAGGGTTAAAAATAATTACTTCAAAAAATCAGTTAAGTACTCTTCCATCAAATTTTTATGTTGATATACCAACAGAACTTTCCGATGAAATAAACTCAGCCTCTTCAAAGCATGCTGCAGAAATTGGAATTGATTGGGCCTTTAAACAATCCGAAGAACTATTAAATTCTAAAGATGTTCCGGCAATACATTTTTATGTTATGCAAAATACTTCTCCCATTAAAAAGCTTATGAAGAAATTAGGTATATAAAATTATGAATCTGAAAGAAGGGGCAAAAAGGATTTACCCAAAAGGCAGAAAGCTTAAATGGGGAGTGGCCGGTTGTGGTAAGTTTGCCGAATCAACGTTGATTCCTACTTTACTCCAATTAAAAAAAAGTACATTAACTTCTGTATATAGTTCGGATTTGGAAAGAGCAAAGGAAATAGCTAACAAATTTATTGTTAAAACCCACTTTGATGATTATAAACTATTTCTTGAACAAGATTTTGATATTTTATATGTAGGCAGCGCAAACAATGATCATCATTGGCAAGTAGTTGAAGCAGCAAAAGCAGGGAAACATATACTTTGTGAAAAACCTCTTGCACTCAATTCAATTCAAGCTGAAGAGATGGTAAAGGTTTGTAAAGAAAATAATGTTTTTCTTACCGTAAATTATGTACATCGTTTCCACCCAATGACTGTAAAAGCTAAAGAAATAATAGATAAATCTTTGATAGGTTCAATAGTTTCTATCTCAACCTCCTTTAATATTGATTACGAACCCAATGATAATTTTAGATTTGATATAAAACAAAGCGGTGGTGGTGCATTTAGAGATTTAGGAACCCACATGATTGATGTACTAAGATTTTTAGGCGGTGAAATTGCAGACATTAGAGGATTTGTTGACAATGTTGTTTATAAAAGTGAAGTAGATGATTTTGCTGCGGCAGTATTAAAATTTGAAAATGGTGGCTATGGACACTTAAATGTTTCCTATAATTCTAAAAAGTCTTTTAATCGAATTGAAATCATTGGTTCTAAAGGCTCACTTAGTGTTGAAAATATAATTGGAGCAAATAAATCTCCCGGTAAACTTACAATTGAACTAGTAGGGGAAGCGCGAAAAGCATTTAGAAAAAGAGCAAATAAACAACGTTTTGCACTAAGGTCAATACAGAATTTAGTCCTTAAAAACATGCAGCCGAAAGTTACAGGATATGATGGATTGGTTAATATGAAAATAATGGAAAAATTAGAAGAACAATGTCGTTAATAAGAGAGCTTGTAAAATATTCCAACAAAACTTACGAAAAAGGGTTTGTAGCAGCAACCGATGGAAACCTTTCAGTCCGGTTAGATGATAACAGAATTGCAATTACAAAATCAGGTCTCTGTAAGGGTGATGTAACAGAATCTGATATTATTATAGTTGATTCTAATGGAAATAAGCTGGAAGGAAACGGCAAACCATCATCAGAATTAAAAATACACTTACTTGCATATAATACACGTAAAGATATTAATGCAGTAGTTCATTCCCATCCTATTTATGCAACGGCTTTTGCAACTGCAAACTTAGATTTTACCGATCCAATATTCCCGGAAGTTATACTAACAATTGGTCCTGTTCACCTATGTAAATATGGGACTCCCTCAACTGAAGAACTTCCTAATTCAATGCTCCCTTTCATACAAAATTCTTGGGCAATGATTCTTCAAAATCATGGATTAGTTACGTTTGGAAGTGATCTAGTTTCTGCATACAATAGAACAGAAAAACTGGAACATGCTGCTAAAACAATTTTGGTTAGTAAATTATTAGGTGGCGAGAATGTATTAACTGAAGAGCAGGTAAGTAAACTAAACTCAATTGCCGAGAAAACTTGGGGAATTAAACCTCTTTCAAAATGGCATAATTCGAATAATAAATTCAATAAATACAAAATTTCTTCTTCAAAAAAACAGGGTGTTAATTATTCCGAAATCATTGAAGAAAATTTAAGAGCTCGAGCAGGCAATTCTGTATTTAATAATTCATATATCACCCAAAAGAATAGAAAACATAATTTTTCAGAAGAACTAATTTCAACTTTATTGTCAGATTTCAAAAGATAGTTGAATACATCCATTAAAATCACAATATGAATAATAAAGAATTAACAATTGCTATCATCTTAGGCGGTACTTCGCCGGAAAGGGCAGTCTCCAAACAATCAGGCAAATCAATTTATGAGGCTGTTAAAAAACTTGGCTATAAAGTTAAACTTATTGATCCAGCTTATGGAATTAATCAACCAACGAAAATTGAAGACTACTTTTCGGATTGTGATTGTGGGAATTTAAGCAACAGAAATTACTTAGATTCAATTAATTCAGTTTTATTTGATGATGTAGATTTAGCGTTAATTGCTCTTCATGGTAAATGGGGAGAAGATGGCACTATTCAAGCATTATTTGAGTTAAAAGGAATTAAATATACCGGATCAAGAGTTCTAGGAAGTTCCTTATCAATGGATAAAGCAAGATCTAAAGTTATGTTTACTCATTTTGGAGTTTCTACTCCTAAATGGATTGAAGCTAAAAGAGATGTATCAAATGGTGAAATTAAGAAGCAAATCTTACAAAAGTTTGGCTATCCATGTATAATTAAACCCAATGATCAAGGCTCCACAATTGGATTAACCAAGTGCAACGATGAAAGTGAAATTGAAGAAGCTTTAAATTTAGCATTCCAATTTTCTCAAGAGGTGTTAATAGAAGAATTTATTGATGGGAGAGAAATTACGGTTGGAATTATAAATGATAAAATTTTACCTTTGTTGGAAATTATACCAAAACACGAACTTTATGATTATGAGTGTAAATACACTGACGGAATGAGTGAATATATTGTGCCTGCAGATATTGATGAATCGGTTGAGATTGAACTTAGAAGACAGGCCAAATTGGCATACAACTCTCTTGGATGCGAAGACTATGGCAGGGTAGATTTTCGTCTTACTAAAGAAGGTGTTCCTTACTGTTTTGAAATAAACACACTTCCTGGAATGACTTCCCACAGTTTAGTTCCTAAAATGGCAAAGGCAGCGGGAATAGAATTTGATAAGCTTGTTGATATGATAATCAAATCAGCACTATGAAAAAAGAATCGAAAAAAGATAGACTCTTAACTTGGCTTTATTTGGCAATCCTAATCTTCCTTGTGTTGTTTTTATTTTTCAACAAATATGGTCTTTTAAAATACTTTGAACTTAAGAGTGAAATAAATTCTATTGAGCAAGAGATTGAAAGATCCAAAAATGAAATTGAGGAAATGGATAAAAATATTAAGTCGCTAAAAAGTAGCGACAAAGAATTGGAAAAAGTTGCTCGTGAGAAATTTTTAATGAAGAAAAAAAATGAAAAAGCATTTAAGTTCGAAGACAAGAAAGATTCTTTGAGGTAAAATACCATTGTGAGTATACCAATCCCACAAGTACCCCTAGCAGAGAGAATTAGACCTAAAACATTGGATGAATTCCAGGGACAGCATAAATTAGTAGCTCAAGGGAAACCTATAAGACTAATGATTGAAAATGATGTTCTCAGTTCATTTATACTTTGGGGTCCTCCTGGAACAGGAAAAACTACTTTGGCAAAAATTATTTCAGAATCCACAGATTCAGATTTCTATCAATTAAATGCAGTTTCTGCAGGTGTAAAAGAAGTTAGATCTGTAATTGGAACAGCAAAAATCAACAAAGAAAATTTTCGAAAAAGAACAATACTTTTTATTGATGAGATCCACAGATTCAATAAAGCTCAGCAAGATGCCTTACTCTCTGCAGTAGAGTCAGGATTAATTATTTTAATTGGTGCAACAACAGAAAACCCATCTTTTGAAGTGATACCCGCGCTTAGGTCACGAGCAAGAGTTTATGTGCTTGAGGAATTAACTAAAAAAGATCTTGAAGAAATTGTTTCTTTCACATTGAAGAATGATGAATTTTTAAAAGAACTGAAAATTAATAAAATTGATACAGATTATTTGATCTATAGCAGTGGAGGGGATGCGAGAATTCTGCTTAATATTTTAGAATCATCAGTAATTCAAGAAATTAAAAGAGATGAAATTGAGATTAGTAAAAAAGTTATAGATAATGTCCTCCAACAAAAAAATGTAATTTATGATAAAAACGGTGAAGAGCATTATAATATTATTTCAGCATTTATTAAGAGTCTACGTGGAAGTGATCCCGATGCAGCACTTTATTGGATGGCTAGAATGCTGGAAGGTGGAGAAGATCCAAAGTTTATTGCTAGAAGGATGTTAATTTTAGCTTCCGAAGATATTGGGAATGCATCACCAAACTCATTAGTTTTAGCAGAGGCAACATTTAGAGCAATAGAAAAAATAGGAATGCCTGAAGCGAGAATAATTTTAGCTCAATGTGCGACTTACCTTGCATCTCAACCCAAAAGTAACGCTGCTTATATGGGGATTGAGAAAGCAATGTCTGATGCAAAAAAAGGATTGAACGAACCGGTCCCTCTTCATTTAAGAAATGCTCCTACTAATTTAATGAAAAGTTTAGACTACGGAAAAAATTATAAATATGCTCACGAATTTGATAATAATTTTATTGAGGAGAATTACTTCCCGGAAAATTTGAAAGGTACTCAATACTATTTCCCATCTGAAAATGGGCAAGAAAGTAAATTGAAAAATCAACTTAAATCTTTATGGAAAAAGTTGAAGAAGTATTAGAAGTATTTTTTAATTTATCAATTGCTAGTCTATCGACAATTTGGTATGATGCTATTTTAGTGAATCTATAATAAACTCAAATCTTAACAAAAGTCTTACCTGGCAATTGCCTTACAATATTTCTAAACTCTAAAGAAAGTAAATGAACTAAGCAATCTGAAGATATAATTCCGGATTCATTTGCAATAATATCAATATGCTTTGGATCTCGAGAAAGTAAATCGTAAATTTTTTGTTCAAACATATTCAAATCATAAGTAGGTTTCGGAATATTTCTACCAACATCGGGTTGAATTTTTAGGTTAAGTTCTTCAAGAATGTCAATATAATTTCTGACTAATTTAGCTTCACCTTTTTGTATTAGAAGATTTGTTCCTTCGCTCTGAATTACACCAAGATTTCCCGGGACTGCAAAAACTTCTCTATTTTGATCTAGAGCAAATGCTGCGGTTTGAAGAGCACCTCCGATTGCTTTAGTTTCTATTACCAAAGTACCGAGTGATAGTCCGCTTATAATTCTGTTTCGTTTCGGAAAATTTTGAGCATCTGGTTTTGTTCCAATTTTATATTCACTAAATACAGCACCGTGCTCTGCAATTTCATTGAACAGTTTTTTGTTTTCTGC
>CAVQBF010000008.1:0-72500 GCA_963710615.1 uncultured Ignavibacteriales bacterium | reverse complement strand
CTAGCCTCGATTAAAAATATGACGGAGGTAGAGCACTGATTGGGCTAGGGCTGTCACAACGGTACCAAACCCAGACAAACTCCGAATTCCGTACATATGTTTTTCGGGAGTCAGGCTATGTGGGATAAGCCGTGTAGCCGAGAGGGGAACAACCCAGACCATCAACTAAGGTCCCCAAATAGTAGTTAACAGAGAAAGGATGTTGGGTTGCTTAGACAACTAGGATGTTGGCTTAGAAGCAGCCATTCATTTAAAGAGTGCGTAATAGCTCACTAGTCAAGCGACCCAGCGCCGACAATTACCGGGACTTAAACTACTTACCGAAGTTATGGACTAGATTTATCTAGTGGTAGAGGAACATTCTATTTGCATTGAAGGTGAACTGTGAGGTTTGCTGGAGCGGATAGAAACGCAAATGTTGGCATAAGTAACGATAATGCAGGTGAAAAATCTGCACGCCGAAAGTCTAAGGTTTCCTGAGCAATGTTAATCATCTCAGGGTTAGTCGGGTCCTAAGCCGAGGCCGTAAGGCGTAGGCGATGGAAAACGGGTTAATATTCCCGTACCTGGTTAAATTTGTTTGACTGTAAGGAGGGACGTAGAAGTGAAGGTCAGCCGCCTGTCGGATTAGGTGGTCTAAGCGTGTAGGTGGAAAGTGTAGGCAAATCCGCACTTTCTTAACACTGAGGCGCGAACGGGAGAGCCTAGCTCACAAACTGATCGTAATCATGCTACCGAGAAAAGCTTCGTACAGGAGAATTTAATCAGTCCGTACCGCAAACCGACACAGGTAGACGGGATGAGTATTCTCAGGCGCTCGAGTGAGTCGTGGTTAAGGAACTCGGCAAATTAACTCCGTAACTTCGGGAGAAGGAGTGCCTCAATTAGGTGAAATTTATTCTTATGGAGCCGAAAGAGGCCGCAGTGAAAAGGCCCAAGCGACTGTTTAACAAAAACACATGTCTCTGCGAAGTCAATTAAGACGAAGTATAGGGACTGACACCTGCCCGGTGCTGGAAGGTTAAGAGGAGAGGTTAGCTTCGGCGAAGCTTTGAATCGAAGCCCCAGTAAACGGCGGCCGTAACTATAACGGTCCTAAGGTAGCGAAATTCCTTGTCGGGTAAGTTCCGACCTGCACGAATGGTGCAACGATTTGGGCACTGTCTCAACCACGAGCTCGGTGAAATTGTGGTACCGGTGAAGACGCCGGTTACCCGCAGATGGACGGAAAGACCCCGTGAACCTTTACTGCACCCTAGCATTGGGTTCGGATAGGTCATGTGTAGGATAGGTGGGAGACTATGAAGCTGTAACGCTAGTTGCGGTGGAGTCAACGGTGAAATACCACCCTTGGTTTATTTGGATTCTAACTACGACCCTTGAATCAGGGTTTAGGACATTGTTAGGCGGGTAGTTTGACTGGGGCGGTCGCCTCCCAAAATGTAACGGAGGCTCTCAAAGGTTCCCTCAGCACGGTTGGTAATCGTGCGGCGAGTGTAAAGGCATAAGGGAGCTTAACTGCGAGACACACAGGTCGAGCAGATACGAAAGTAGGACTTAGTGATCCGGCGGTAGCGTATGGAAGTGCCGTCGCTCAAAGGATAAAAGGTACTCCGGGGATAACAGGCTGATTTTGCCCAAGAGTTCATATCGACGGCAAAGTTTGGCACCTCGATGTCGGCTCATCGCATCCTGGGGCTGAAGAAGGTCCCAAGGGTTTGGCTGTTCGCCAATTAAAGCGGTACGTGAGCTGGGTTCAGAACGTCGTGAGACAGTTCGGTCCCTATCCTCTGCGGGCGCAGGATACTTGAGAAGAGTCGCTTCTAGTACGAGAGGACCGAAGTGAACGAACCTCTAGTGTACCAATTGTCACGCCAGTGGCATGGTTGGGTAGCTACGTTCGGAAATGATAAGCGCTGAAAGCATCTAAGTGCGAAGCATACTTCAAGATAAGGTATCCCTTCCCATTTATGGGACTAAAGACTCCTTGGAGATTACAAGGTTGATAGGCTGCAAGTGTAAGTGCAGTAATGTATTTAGCTGAGCAGTACTAATAGGTCGTGAGGCTTAACCATTAAATTTTATTAAAAGTTGGTATTTCATGTAGATAGCTCATTCAATCTATTATTTTTAATCCGTTTCAAAACGGAAATTAGTTTTCTGGTGATTATAGCTAAGGGGAAACACCTCTTCCCATTCCGAACAGAGAAGTTAAGCCCTTAAACGCCGATGGTACTGCATTTTTAAGTGTGGGAGAGTAGGTAGTCGCCAGATTTTATTTTTTAGTACCCTCAATTGTGTTTCAGTTGAGGGTTTTTTTGTTTATAGATTTGATAGTCTTGTTAAATACTTCCTGCTAATAATGGTTATACCTCTATATTTTTCAGATTATTCATTATTTACTTGTTTAGGTAGATGGTCTAGCTTAATAAAACTAATCGTAAATCCCATTTGTGATTTTTGTTCAGTTGATAAATCAAATCCGCAATTCTGTACAATCTGTTTTAATTGGTTAAGGGGAATTAAATCCGGATCTCCTTTCATCTCTGTGATAAAAAGCTTGCCGCCTGTCCGCAAAATGCAATGTATTGATTGCAAACATTTTTCAATATTTTTAACTTCGCCTAAAACGGTCACTAAGTATACAGTATCAAATTTCTCATATTGAAAAGGTAAAATATTTGCATTGCCTTGAACAAAGAGGACATTTGAAAAAGTTTTTAATCTATTTTTCGCCTTCCTTAACATTTCAATCTGAATGTCTAATAAAAATAGAGACCCAGATTCAACTCGTTTAGCTACTTCTGGGCTTAAATAACCTGGTCCGGAACCTATTTCTAAAACAAAGTCATTTTTATTAAGATTAAGAGAATCTGCAAACTTTGTGGGTGAAAGAATAAGTTTTCTAAGAGGCGTGTTTAGAAGAAAAGAGAGTTCATGAGGATAAATACCTCTACCTGAAAATCTTAACCAAATATCCCGCCATTTAGCAATTTTAGATATAATTTTCATCAAAAGATTACAATCTAATTTATCTAAAAAATATTATTTAATTTCCTTTCCCCCAAGTTCAGTAATAATACTTTTTACCAATGGATGGTCTTTAAATATATCCTCGCTTTCATCTTGAATTACTACTGTTGAGGAGCTATCAGAAATTATTGCATTTTTATTAAAATTAAATTTTATCTGTAATTTTAAGTTAAAGATCTTGTTTAATCGTTTTGTGAGAAATTCACGTGCGGAATTTAAAATTTGTAAATCTTCGTTATGATTAACATCTATAATTAAACTATCATTTGAAATTAAGGAAGGGATTGTGTGTTCTAATAACGGACCAAGTGTAAATCTTTCCTTGGTAATTATCGATTTATAACTATCCCAATTTTTTTTTATTGAATCTATGTTGGGATTTACTTTTGATAAATGAGCAGAACTTACTTTACTTTCTTTAAATTCAGTTCCTTTTTCTTTGGGTTTTTCAATCGGAGCATGTTTTTTTAAAGAGTTTGATTTTTCAATTTTAAATTCTGGAATTAACTTTTCAGTTCTAGCTGGAATTTCTTCTTCCAAAGAATAATTCTTTACAATTTCAGTTTTTTTTTTAGTCTCTTGAAAATTTCCTGAATTGGATTTTGAAAGTAATTCTGTAATAGTAGATGATTTTTCAAATCCTATTAAATGTGCCAGAGAAATTTCCACTTTTAGTTTTTGATTTTGCGATATTCTAAGTTCGTTTTGTGTTTTAGTTAAGAAAGATAAAATTCTAAGTAAATCACCTTCAGTATACTTGTCTATGTAATCAGTATATTTTTTCTTTGAAGATCCAGATGATTCAATAAAATCAGTGGTTTTAGTAATTACTAATGTACTTATATTTCTAAAATGTTCAACTAGTCCATTTACAAAATCTACAAAGTTCCAGCCATTTGAATATATCTTCTCTGAAACTTCGAAAGCAGCTTTAAAGTTTTTCTCTAATACTGCGTCAGAAATTTGAAAGTATATTTCATCATCAATCAGATTCAACATTTGTTTAAGTAAATTAATATCAACTTCATTACCACAAAATGAAACTACTTGATCAAAAATACTTTCAGCATCACGTAAAGCCCCATCTGCTTTCTTTGCAATTAGTGTAAGAGAGTCATCATCAATATTTATTTTTTCCGCTTCAGCAATTTTTTTCAGGAGCGATTTAATCTCATCTAGCTCAATCCGTCTGAAATCAAATCTTTGACATCTTGAAATAATTGTAAGTGGAACTTTATGTATATCGGTTGTGGCAAAAATAAAAATTGTATGTTCAGGAGGTTCTTCAAGTGTTTTTAAAAGAGCATTAAAAGACTCGGTGGTGAGCATGTGTACTTCATCAATAATATAAACTTTGTACTGACCGCTCGTTGGAGCATATTTTACTGACTCACGTAGTGTTCTAATCTCATCAATTCTTCTGTTCGAAGCGCCGTCAATTTCTATAATATCAAGTGATTGAGATTTTAAGAAACTCTGGCATGAAGAACATTCATTGCAGGGTTCGCCGCCATTTGGTTTTTCACAATTTAATCTTTTTGCCAAAATTCTTGCTGTTGTGGTTTTACCAACTCCTCTTGGACCGGCAAAAATATATGCATGACCAATTCTATTACCTTCAATTGCATTTTTTAATGTTGTTGAAATATGCTGCTGTCCAACTACATCATCAAATAATTGAGGGCGCCATTTTCTTGCTGTTACTATAAAGCTCATATTATATTTTCAAGTGATTATTAAATTTGCCAATCAAATAAATGGCAAATAGAAAAAATATTGTTATGACAAAATGTCTGGATTAAATTTTAGTTTATTGACAATTAATGTACAAATCTTTTCTAACCAATTTTTATCCAAGTCGTCGAATGTTGATAATTCTGTACTATCCAGATCCAAAACACCAAAAACAGTATCATCATAAATTATTGGTACAACAATTTCAGAATTTGATTCAATATCACATGCTATATGTCCGGGAAATTCGTGAACATTTGGAACGACTATTGTTTCTTTCTTCATTGCTGATGTTCCACAAACACCTTCACCAATTTTAATTTTTGTACAAGCTACTTTACCTTGAAAAGGACCAAGAAATAATTTCTCATTTTTTATTATATAAATTCCAACCCAGCTGACATTCTTAAAAGTCTGATTTATTGCAGCAATAATATTGGCAAGATTCGTAATAATCGGATCCTCAGGATTTAATAACCCTTCAACCTGCTTAAAAAGAAGTTTGTATTGTTCTTCCTTTTCTAAATCAACACCAATCATTTTATACCGGACTTTTTTACAGCTGTTTTTCTGCGGGTAATTCTTTTTTTTCCAAAAACAATTGGTATTGCCTCTAAAATATTTTCCACTGGAATAATATTCAGTCCATCTTTTACTGCATCTTTTATTTCAACTAAGATCTTTCTCATTATCTTTTGGAATAATTACAGTTTTAATGCAGTTTCTTTTTGCTGCAAGAAGTTTTTCATTCAAGCCACCAATTGGTAAAACATTTCCGCGAAGTGTTATTTCTCCGGTCATGGCAACTTCACCACTTGCTGCTTTTTTACTTATTGCAGAATACATTGCCATTGTCATAGTTATTCCGGCTGAAGGACCGTCTTTAGGAATAGCGCCTTCAGGAAGATGGATATGAATTTCTTTGCCTTTATGGAAATTAAGCGGCAGACCTAACTTTTTTGCATTAGATCTTAAATAACTCAATGCTGCTTGTGCGGATTCTTTCATCACATCACCAAGTTGTCCGGTCAGAGTAAGTTTTCCCGTACCACTCATAATGGTAACATCAACACTTAGAATATCTCCGCCAACACTCGTCCATGCTAACCCAGTAACACTTCCAATTTTTGATTCTCTTTTAGAAACTTGAGATCTGAATTTTGGAACACCTAGATATTTTTCAATTTTTGTCTTGTCAATTTTAAATTGAGTTTTAGTACTTTTTGCTTTAACCTTTGTTCTATTAAGAACTATCTCTTTTGCAGTTTTTCTGAATACAGATGAGATTTCTCTTTCGAGATTTCTCACACCGGCTTCTCTTGTATATTCAAGAATTATTTTATGAAGCGCTTCATCGGAAATATTTACACCAATTTTATCTAAACCATGAGCTTCTAATTGCTTAGGAATAATGTGCCGTTTTGCAATTTCAGCTTTTTCGTGCTCCAAATAACCGGGTAGTTCAATAATTTCCATCCTATCTTGTAATGGAAGAGGTATATTATAACGAACATTAGCTGTAGTAATAAACATTACTTGAGATAAATCATATTCAACATCTAAATAATGATCTGTAAAATTATGATTTTGTTCTGGATCTAAAACTTCCAGCATCGCTGATGAAGGATCGCCTCGGAAGTCCATACTCATTTTATCAATTTCATCAAGTAATAAAACCGGGTTAATTGTCCCAGCTCTTTTCATTGATTGAACAATTTTACCTGGCATCGACCCAATGTAAGTTCTGCGATGTCCGCGAATTTCCGCTTCATCTCTTACACCGCCCAGACTAATTCTAACAAACTTTCTTCCGATTGCACGAGCTATTGATTTACCTAATGAAGTTTTTCCAACTCCGGGGGGGCCAACAAAACAAAGTATCTGTCCCTTCATTTCTTTAACTAAATTAAGAACAGCAATATGCTCAACAATTCTCTCTTTTGGTTTATCTAGTCCAAAATGATCTTCATCTAAAATAGTTCTAACATTAGTAATATCAAGTTGATCTTTTGTTTTTTTATACCATGGTACATCAACAATCCAATCAAGATAATTTCTAATAACAGTTGATTCAGGAGAACTAGGAGGAGTCTTTTTTAGTTTATTAAACTCTTCGTTTACTTTCTCCTTAACAGCTTTTGGCATTTTAGCTTTTTTTATTTTCTCCGTTAGCTTAGAAAATTCCGGTGAAATTTCCTCATCTTTACCAAGTTCATCTTGTAGAATTCTGATTTGTTCAGAGATAATGAATTTTCTTTGAGTCTTTGTAATATTTTCTTGAACTTTTGATTCAATTTCCTTTTCAACTTTAAGGATATCAACTTCAGAGTTGAGAAGTTTTATTACTTCGTAAATTTGTTCTTTAAGTGAAAAATTTTTTAAAATGGACTGTTTCACTTGAATTGATTGATTAATATTTGCAGCTACATAAAATAATTTTCTATCCGGTTCGTCAATGTTTTCGTATGCGCTAATTGCTTCTGCAGGAATATTTCTATTATTTTTGACATATTCTTTAAATCGAACAGTCAATTGCCTGATAAGAGCACTCATTTCCTGGGCTTTAATTTCTACTGGAATTATCGCTTCAACTTCCGCTTCATAAAACTCTTTACGGGTGGTATATTTAATAATTTTCCCTTGAATAACACCATCGACTAAAATTTTCATTAGTCCGTTAGGAAGTTTCAAAATTTGTATAATTTTTGCAATAGTTCCTTCAATATAAATATCATCGGGTAAAGGATCCTCAAGATTTGCTTTCTTTTGTGCTGATAGAAAAATATATTTTGAAGTCTCAAGGGAGTAATTTGCCGCACGGATTGATTGTTCTCTACCAACAAGTACAGGGAAAATCATATAAGGGAAAATTATATTATCCCTAAGCGGAAGCACCGGTAATAATTTGGGTATATCCTGCATTAGGGTTTTATCATCATTACTTTTTTTTCTTTTTGCCATAGGTCTTTTAATTAAATATTTTTAAAATCACAAACACTTAAAATAAGCAATATATTAGGTGCATTCAAGAAATCATAATTATCATAATAAACGGGGATTTAATGATTGCTAAATCGATTGAAATTGCAAAGCAAGCTGGAGAAATAATTCGGGAAGGTTTCGGTAATAATTTATCAATAGACTTTAAAACTGATGAAGCAAATTTAGTGACAAATATTGATAAAGCTTCGGAAAAACTAATTAAGGATTTTATTCGAAAAGAATATCCAACTCATTCAATAATTGCGGAAGAAAGCGGAACTAGTAAAAATTCTTCCGAATATACTTGGGTTATTGATCCGCTTGATGGAACAACTAATTTTGCTCATGGATTACCGATATTTTCTGTATCTATTGGTTTACAAAAAAATGGAGAAACTATTCTTGGTGTAATTTACGACGTAATGAGAGATGTGATTTACTCTGCCGAAAAAGGTGCAGGGACCTTTGAAAACAGTGAGAGGGTTTATGTTAATAAAAATTCAATTCTATCACAAAGTCTTCTTGTAACCGGTTTTGCCTACAATCGAGAAGATGAATATAAAGCTGCGGTTAAAATTTTTAGCAATATGTTGACCGCTTCAAGAGGTGTCCGCCGATTGGGCTCTGCAGCTATTGATTTTTGTTATGTTGCTAACGGAGTTTTTGAAGGTTTTTGGGAAGCTAATCTGTCTCCTTGGGATGTTTGTGCCGGATTAATAATTGTAGAAGAAGCTGGAGGAAAAACTTCTGATTTTCATGGGAATAAAGTAAAAATTGATTCAGATAGTTTTTTAGCTACAAATGGGAAAGTACATTCAGAAATTTTGAATATATTAACTAAATATTAAAAAAATAATATTTCCAGAGTTGCGAAGACTCAAGGGAAATATATCATTTTTAATTACCGAATTGTCTTGCAAGCCAAATCAGTACAACAGCTCCTAGAGTTGCAACAAATAAACTATAAAAATTAAATCCTGTAACTGGTGTTCCCCCAACTAGTGACATTATCAAACCGCCAACAAAGGCTCCGACAATTCCGAGTAAAATTCCGGTAAAACATCCTTTTGGCTTTTTAGGTTTAACAATCTTAGTTGAAATCCAACCTGCTAATCCGCCTATAATAATCCAGCTTATTATTCCCATTTCTAAATCCTTCAATTTTAGTTAACATATTGAAATATAATAAATTACAGTAAAATTATTTTTGATATAAATAAATTTTTTTCTTAACTTTCTAAACTATGCAAAAATTTATAGTTATAGCAATAGACGGACCGGCAGCAAGTGGTAAAAGTACGCTAGCAAAGTATTTAGCTGATAAACTAGGTTATTTGTATGTTGATACCGGCGCAATGTACAGAGCAATAACATTCTATGCATTGGAACAAGACATTGTTGAAGATGAACAAGCAGTAATTGAAGCTGCAAGAAATATTAACTTACGTCTTGAATATTCTAACGGGATTACTCATGTATTTATTGACGGTGAAGATGTCACGGATAAAATTCGAACACCGGAAGTAAATTCAAAAGTTAGTGATATTAGTAAAATTAAAGATGTAAGAACTGAATTGGTTAAACTTCAGCAGAAATTTGGTGAGGACAACAATCTTATTGTTGAAGGAAGAGATACAACAACTGTTGTATTTCCAAATGCCGATCTAAAAATTTTCTTAACTGCGGATGTCTCTGAAAGAGCCAAACGAAGACACTTAGAATTTTTAGAAAAAGGGGTGGAATTGTCAATATCGGAAGTCGAGAGTAGTATAAAGAATCGTGATAAAATTGACAGTGGAAGAGAAGTTAGCCCGTTAAAAAAAGCTGAAGATGCAGTTGAAGTTGATACAACTAATTTAACAGTTCAAGAAGAAATTGAACGTATAATAAAACGTGTAGAAGAAATTACACACAATAAATTTTAAGCCATCATAAACAATAATGTTAAACTAAAATAAACACTGTGTTAATTTTCTTTTGATGGCAAAGAAAAAAATGCAGATTTTTTATGTAGGAGACTAAATGTCAGAGCAAGTAGAAGAAACAAAAGAAGAAGAAGTGAAGGAAGAGGCAAAGAAAGAAATTAATTTTGAAGCAACAAAATTCATGAATGCTGATGAGTATTCCTCTGAAGAACTTCAGACATTAGCCAAACTTTATGACCAATCATTCCAGGACCTTAAAGAAGGTGAAATAATAAAAGGTAAAGTGGTTGGTATTACTGATGATAATGTTGTTTTAGATATAGGATTCAAATCTGATGGAACAATTTCACGAAATGATTTTGCTCCAACTGAAGAACTAAAGATTGGTTCCGAAGTTGATGTTGTAATTGAAAGCACAGAAGATGAAGATGGAAATCTTGTATTAAGTAAAAAACGTGCCGATTTCTTAAAAGTTTGGGCTCAAATTATTGACGCACACGAAAATGAAACTATCCTTACCGGGAAAATTCTTAAAAGAATTAAAGGCGGTATGGTTGTAGATATTATGGGTATTGAATCATTCTTACCCGGTTCACAAATTGATATTAGGCCAGTTAGAGACTTTGATGCTTTTGTTGGTCAAACTATGGATTTTAAAATTGTAAAAATCAATAATGCAACTGAAAATGTTGTAGTCTCTCATAAAGCGCTTATTGAAGAAACAATCTCAGATCAAAGAAAAGAAATTCTTGAAGGATTGGATAAAGGTCAAATTCTTGAAGGGATTGTTAAAGCTATTACCGACTTTGGTGTATTTGTTGATCTTGGAGGTGTGGATGGATTGGTTCATATTACTGACTTAAGCTGGGGAAGAATTAACCACCCAAGCGAAGTTGTTAAACTTGATGAGAAAATTAAAGTTGTTGTTACTGACTTTGATATGGAAAGGAAAAGAATTTCACTTAGTCTTAAACAACTGCAGCCGCATCCTTGGGAAAAAATTGATGAGAACTACAAAATTGGGGACAAAGTTGCTGGTAGAGTTGTTTCTTTAACTGATTACGGTGCATTCATTGAAATTGAAAAAGGTATTGAAGGTTTAATTCACATTTCTGAAATGAGCTGGACACAACATATTAGCCATCCTTCTCAACATGTTTCAATGGGACAAAATATTGAAGCCGTTATTTTAAGCTTGGATAAAAGTGAGAAGAAAATCTCTCTTGGTATGAAACAATTAACTCCAGACCCATGGCAAGAACTTCTTAAAAAATATCCTGTTGGATCAAAACACATGGGTACTGCAAGAAACCTTACTAATTTTGGAGTGTTTGTAGAACTTGAGCCTGGTATCGATGGTCTGGTTCATATTTCAGATTTATCATGGACAAAGAAAGTTCGTCATCCTGGAGAAATTGTTAAGAAGGGAGAAGAACTTGAAGTAATTGTTTTAGGTATTGACACAGACGATAGAAAAATTTCTCTAGGACACAAACAAGTCACAGATAATCCTTGGGATAATTTTGAATCTGTTTACGGTGTTGGTAAAGAAGAAGAAGCTAAGGTTGTAAGAATAATTGAAAAAGGTGTTATTGCGGAATTAGAGCTAGGTGTTGATGGTTTTATTCCGGCCTCTCAGTTATCACCATCTAAAGTTAAAAATCTTTCTTTATGTTTCCCAATTGATACAAAATTAGCTGTTAAAATTGTTGAGTTCGATAAAGAAAATAAAAAAATCGTGCTTAGTGCTCTTGCTGCAATGAAAGAAAAAACTGAAGCTGAAATTGAAGAGTATATTAATGAACATAAACTAGAAAAAGTAACCGTTGAAGATATTAGAAGCGCCGATGCCGGTAAATTTGATGCTTCTGTATTTGTAGGATTTGAGGAAAGTGCAGCTAAAGTTGAAGAAAAGAAAAATGAAAAAGTTGAAAAGAAAACTGAAGAAGTAAAAGAAGAAGTTGTAGAGGAAAAAGTAGATGAAAAGGTTGAGGAAGAGGCTGAAGTTAAAGCCGAAGTAGAAACCAAGACTGAAGAAAAAGTAGAAGAGACTAAAGAAGAAGATTCTGAAGAAGAATCCGAAAAAGAAAGTAAATAGTTGATTATTTTTCAGAGGCTGTAATATTTCATATAGATTTATTGCAGCCTTTTTTTATTAATAATTAGACATTTTTAAGATTTACTCCGGTTAACTTTAAGCCGGAAAACTTTTAAAATGGAATAGATTCTCGATAAAAACATTCGGGAATGAAGAAATGAATAACATGAACAATACAGTATCTTTCCAAACATTAGGTTGTAAGCTAAATTTTTCAGAAACTTCCACTATTGCTGAGGAGTTTACAAGAAATGGGTTTACTAAAATCGACTTTAGTGAAGCAGCTGATGTTTATTTAATAAATACTTGTACTGTCACAGAAAATGCAGAAAAGGACTGTAGGCAAATTGTTCGTAGAGCTTTAAGACAAAATCCTGAAGCTTACATTATTGTTACCGGATGTTATGCTCAACTTCGCGCTGAAGAAATTGCCAAAATTGAAGGCGTTGATGCTGTTCTTGGCAGTAGTGAAAAGTTTAAAATCTTCGAGTTGATCAAAGAGTTTAACAAAGAAGATTATTCTTGTATTTATGTTAAATCTAAAGATGAACTGAATGACTTTAACCCTGCCCATTCAACAAATTCTGATGATAGAACTCGCGCTTATTTCAAAATACAAGACGGTTGTGATTATAAATGTACTTTCTGCACTATCCCTTTAGCACGCGGTGGAAGCAGAAGTTTGGATCAAAAAAATGCTCTTTATCAGTTTGAGCAATTAATTGAGCAAGGTTATAAAGAAATTATTCTAACGGGTGTAAATGTTGGCGATTACGGCAAAAATCTTGACACTAATTTGTATTCACTTTTAAAGGATTTTGTAAAAGTTGATGGTGATTTTAGAATCAGAATAAGTTCTATTGAACCAAATCTATTGACCGATGAAATTATTAATCTAGCTGCTGACAATCCCAAAATTTGCAATCATTTTCATATTCCTTTGCAAAGCGGTAGTGACAAAGTCCTCAAGTTGATGCAAAGAAGATATAATACTTCCGATTACCAAAAGATTATTTATAAACTAGCAGAGCAAGTTAAAGATGTTGGAATTGGAATTGATGTAATAATTGGTTCCCCAGGTGAGACAAAAGAAGATTTTTTAACTACTTATAATTTTCTAAAGGAATTACCTGCTTCTTATCTTCACGTTTTTTCTTATTCAGAACGACCCGATACAAAAGCTATTTTAATGGAAGGTAAAGTTGATGCAGTTGAAAAGAAAAGAAGAAGCAGTATGTTGCGGATTTTAAGTGAAAAACTAAAAAATAACTTTTATCGAAAAATGATTGGTAAAGAATTAAAAGTTTTGCTTGAAGACACAGAAAAAAACTCATCACTTTATGGTTTTACTTCAAATTATGTAAGAATAAAATATCCCTTCCGTTCTGACTTGGCAAATACGTTCAAAATTGTTAAAATTAAAGGTGTTAATGATAATATTTGTTCAGTAGAAAATTTAATCCACGAACCTAAAATTGTAGAAACTATTATATGAAAAAATTATTTTTTGTTATTTCTGTCCTTTTTTTCTCAACTTTTGTATTTGCACAAAGAAACCTTCAATTATTAGGGTTAAAAACGGATTTTCGTGCTAATTTTGAAACTATGCAGCCTTCTATTCCAATTCAAAATTTTGAGAAGAAAAGCCCGGGTCTTGCGATTCTATATTCTCTTTTATTGCCGGGAATGGGTGAATTATATGCTGGTAACTATTCAACCGGAAAATATTTTACAATTGCAGATGGAGTTATTTGGGGATTTTTTACTGGAATGACAATTTACGGTAATAATAAAGAAGATGATTACCGTTCTTTTGCACAAGCTTACGGAGGTGTGAATTTAAATGGCAAAGATGATCAGTATTTTGCTGATATCAGTCTCTATGAAAACATCGATGAATTTAATACAGAGAAGGAATTGAACAGAGACTTTAACGAGGTTTATAATTTAGATACACATTATTGGGAATGGAATAGTACTACACAAAGAAGGGAATACAGAGAATTATGGCGTTCAAGTGAAACTGCAAAAAATAATGTTAGGTTTGCTGTTGGTGCTTTAGTGCTTAACAGAATAGTAAGTGCCATTTTTGCTGTCCGTTCAGTTTCTGCTTACAATAAAAAACAAAGTAATGAAGTAAGCTGGAATGTTAATTTCGGACTTCAGCAAAATCCAAATTTACCATCTAGTTTAGTGATGAATTTTCAAAAGAGTTTTTAAAACATTTATTTTTATTTAATTGTTCAAGTTTAATTAAGTTTCTATAACTTCCCCATTCTTGATTTTAATTTGTTTTTGCTCCTTATTAATTAAATGAACATTTCCGACAAATTTTACATTTTCACCAATTTTATAGTTCCCTTCAATGGTTAATTCTTCACAATCAATAAGGGAGGGTGCTAGAGGAATTCTTGCATCTAAATCATCGACCAGTTTATAGTATTTTTTATCAAGCGAAACTACTAATGGTCCTAATGTTCTTTTGGGATTTTCAATGACGCGAAAATCATCGGTCAGAATATAATTGTCAGATCGAACAGCTAATAGATCATCTGTAGTTTTAACTGGAGCGAATCGTGATCTTGGCACTTGCAAAGCTGAAGCATTATCAAATACTGAAATTGCTGAACCCATAGCCGTTTCTAACTGAAATACACTTTCGGATTTTGGATCTCTTGGATCAACAGTTTTGTGGTTAACAAGCATTGGTAATCCAAGAATATTATTTTTTTGGATCATTATTTGTTTTAGTGCTTTAAGATTAATCCAAATGTTGTTTGTATTGAAATATTTATGCTTGGAAACATTTTGGAATTCTTTTTCATCTTCATTTCGGCATTGGGCCGATTCTCTTAAAATTAGTTTTCCATTTTTTAATCTGGCTAAATGTCCGCCTTTTTTGTCTGCCTCTGTTCTATTTGCAGCTTCAATTAAAAATGGAAAATTATTTTTCGCAAAGTAACCAAGAATTTTATAATCCATTACAGCACCAAGATTATCGGAGTTTGAAATAAAAGCGTATTCAATATTATTGTCCTAATAATTTATCTAACATTCCGCTAGTAACTAGAGCAGTATAAATATCGCCGTGTCCTGGCGGGCACCATTCCATTTCTGGATTTTGAGGATATTCAGCTGGTAAAAATGTTTCACTGTTTATTTTAGGAATTTTATGCTGAAGAAAATCTAAAGGTAAGTAATTTGTTAATCCTTTATAATTATTCATTAATTCCGATGATTTTTTCTGAGTGCTGAAACTATTCATCAATACTAACGGGATTTTACTAATTTCAGATTGTTTTGCAATTATATCTAAGAATGTCAATTCATTTTTTACTTTAAGCAGAGATTTAGCCTCGCTTAATCCCATACTTGTTCCCAATCCACCATTAAGTTTAATAATGACACTCTTACTCAAATTGTCTTTCCCAATCTTTGTAAATTCATCATCCAGTCCTTCAAAAGATGGAAGATCATCTATTGAAATAATTTTATTTTCTGGCAAGTATCCTGTTTCACCATTTAATAATTGATTGTAGTAATATTCAAAAGTATCAATCACAATTTTAGGCAGATTTTCATATTCCATTTTTTTACTGAATATTCTAAAATTATTACTCAATTTACTCTCCTCTTAGTCCTCAAAATTTTTGTTTACACGTTTTCTTAATTTTTTAGTTTCCGCTTTTCTTTTCTTCCCTTCAATCCTTTTTTCCATAACAGATTTGGGTATTTTAGTCTCTCTTCTTGGCTTTTTAATTTTTGTACATTTAATAATTAGTGAAATTAATCTTTCTACTGCATCTTGTTTGTTTTTCTCCTGTGTCCTAAATCTTTTTGCTTCAATTATTAAAATGCCTTCATTCGTTACTTTTTTACGATGGCATTGAATTATCAGCGCTTTTTCATGTTCGTTAAGGCTTTTCGAAGTCATAATATTAAAGCGAAGCTGAACAGCAGTTGAAACTTTATTCACATTTTGTCCACCCGGACCAGAAGCTCTAATAAAATCAAATTTAAGCTCATTTTCATTAATCGATATTTTATTATTCACTTTAATCATGTTGAGAATAAAAATTCAAAATGGAAGAACTATTTAGACCATAAAACAGTATAAATTTTTGACTTTTAATATTTTGTTTAATTTCTAAAATTAAGAAAAATAATTTTATAAATAGTTTTAACAGATTTTATAATTATTTAAATATTCTAATGATAACCAAGCTAAATTGCATTTCAAAACTCCTTTGGGTACTTTTAATATTGCGAAAAAATGGAGTAAATGAATGATAACAGGATTAATTAAAAAAGTTTTTGGCGATAAAAACACAAAAGCGTTAAAAGAACTTTGGCCTCTTGTTGAATTAATAAATGAAAAATATGAATTAGTTAAAAACCTCAGTGATGACGAATTAAAAGAAAAAACTTCGGAATTTAAAAATATAATTGCAGAATCTACATCCGAGCTCAGACAGAAAATTAGTGACCTTAATGAATCCCTTAAAGCTGATGACTTTGATGACGATATTGAAACAGTCCACGAAGAAATATCTTCCTTAAATGAAGAACTTGATGAGAAATATGAAGAAGTTCTGAATGACTTACTGCCAGAAGCTTTTGCAGTAGTTAAGTCAACTTGTGAGCGTTTAGTTGGAAAAACTTGGGAGGCTGCCGGAAGCAAAATTACTTGGAATATGATTCCTTATGATGTTCAATTGATTGGAGGCGCAGTACTGCATCAAGGTAAAATTGCGGAAATGGCCACAGGTGAAGGTAAAACACTTGTTGCTACTTTACCTATTTATCTTAACGCACTAACAGGAAGAGGTGTTCATGTAGTTACTGTAAATGATTATTTGGCTAAACGTGATAGTGAATGGATGGGTGAAGTTTTCAAGTTTCATGGTTTAACCGTCGGTTGTATCTTGAATACAATGGATACTGAAAAACGTATGGAAGTTTATAAAAGCGACATAACCTATGGTACGAATAATGAATTTGGTTTCGATTACCTTAGAGATAATATGGCTATAGCTAAAGAGCATTGTGTGCAGCGTGGACATAATTATACAATTGTAGATGAGGTAGACTCTGTCCTTATTGATGAAGCTAGAACTCCATTAATTATTTCTGGTCCGGTAGGAAATACTGAACAAAAATTTAATGAGATGCAACCCAAAGTTGAGCGACTTTTTAGAAAGCAATCGAGTTTAGTTGCTTCAATCGTTCAGGAAGCTGAGAAAATTTTGAATGAAGGTGGTGACAGAGATAAAGCAGGTATTGATTTATTGCGCGCACATCGAGGATTTCCAAAAAATAAAAGACTTGCAAAGTTATTTAGTGAACCGGAAAATAAAAAATTAATGACAGTCACTGAATTAGAATTCCTCCGTGAAAAAGAAAAACGAATGCCAGAGATTGATGAGGAGCTATACTTTGCAATCGACGAAAAAAATAATTCAATTAACCTAACTGAAAAGGGTAGGGAAGAACTTGGTTTAGGTACTGCTGAAGGGAAAGAATTATTTGTCCTTCCCGATTTAGGTAATGAAACTATAAAAATTGACAATGATGAAACATTAAGTGACGAAGAGAAACTAAAAAAGAAAGATGAGTTATACCATGTTTACAGTGAAAGAATGGATCGAATTCATACGATTAATCAGTTATTAAAAGCCTACAGTTTGTTTGAAAAAGACGATGAGTATGTAATCACAGAGGATGGTAAGATTGCGATAGTTGATGAGTTTACCGGTCGAGTTTTGCCTGGTAGAAGATACTCAGACGGTTTACACCAGGCAATTGAAGCTAAAGAAAATGTTAAAGTTGAACGTGATACTCAAACAATGGCTACCATCACACTGCAAAACTATTTCAGATTGTATAAAAAAATTGCTGGGATGACGGGTACTGCTGAAACTGAAGAAGGTGAATTTTTAGAAATCTATAAATTAGAAGTAATAGTTATTCCCACCAACAGACCAATTGCTCGAGATGACCAAGACGATTCGATTTATAGGACCAAGCGTGAAAAACTAAATGCAGTTCTTGATAAAATTAAAGAGTTAAAAGATGAGAAGAGACCAGTTCTGGTTGGAACTACAAGCGTTGAACTTTCTGAAACAATAAGTAGAATGCTAAAGAGACAAGGAATTGCTCACAATGTATTGAATGCTAAACAGCATAAGAGTGAAGCTGAAATTGTTGCTTTTGCGGGTCAACCGGGAGCTGTTACAATTGCAACTAACATGGCTGGTCGTGGAACAGATATTAAACTTGGTGAAGGAATAGTTGAAAAGGGCGGCCTTTATATACTTGGTACAGAACGTCATGAATCAAGAAGAATTGATAGGCAGTTAAGAGGTCGTGCAGGAAGACAAGGTGATCCGGGAACTTCAAGATTTTATATTTCTCTTGAAGATGATTTAATGCGATTATTTAGTAGTGATAGAGTTACAAGTGTAATGAGTAAAATTGGTTTTGAGGAAGGAGAAGCACTTACTCACCCTATGATTACTAAGTCAGTTGAACGCGCTCAGAAAAAAGTTGAAGAGAACAACTTTGCAATCCGTAAACGTCTTCTCGAATATGATAATGTCATGAACCAGCAAAGGGAAGTTATTTACAAGAGGAGAAGACGGGCACTTGAAGGTGAAAGACTAAAGACCGAAGTTTTTGACCTTTTAGATGAATATCTAGATGATTTGCTGGACAAATATTTTGATGATGTTAATGTCGAAGGACTAAAAGCAGATTTGCTTCAGCATTTTCTCATTGAAGTTAAACTCGATCCTGAAACATTTGAGATTAAGGGAAAAGAGGGAATTAAAGATGAGATTTTATCTTCTGCCAAAGAATTTTATAAACGTAAAGAAGAAATGCTTGGCTCAGAATTAATGGCAAGATTGGAAAGATATGCTGTCCTTAGTGTTATTGATGATAAGTGGAAAGAACATTTAAGAGAAATGGATGATCTTAAAGAAGGTATTGGGCTAAGGGCCTATGGTCAGAAAGATCCTTTGGTTGAATATAAAGCTGAAGCATTCCATTTATTTGTTGCGTTGATTGGGGAAATTAGAAATGATGTAGTTTCATTTTGCTTTAAGTTCTTTCCGCAAGAACCTGAGGAAGTGCAAGCAAGAAGAGCTCAGCAGCAAAGAATGAGAACAGTAAAAGATTCATCTCAAAATATGGGACTGAAAACTTCCGATACTGCTCAAGAAAGTCAGAATAGAGGTAAACAGCAGCCGGTAAAAGTTGAAGCTAAAGTAGGAAGAAACGACCCTTGTCCTTGCGGAAGTGGTAAAAAATACAAGAATTGTCATGGTAAAATATAAGATAAATGAATTATCGATTAATTTGCATAATGAATAAAGTGTTGAATATGAAATCTAGAGCTCTTGTTAATTGGATATTGATCGCATTATTTTTTATTACGATTTCCGGCTGTGGAATGTGGACTAATTTCAAAACATATTTTAACAGTTATTATAATGCAAATAAAATATTTGAAGAGACGGAAGAAAAAATACTTGAAGAACGAACTGAGCTTTTCACATTTGAGGAAACTGCTATTTCAAATAATCTTAGTAGGAACTTAGATGACGTAGTTGAAAAGACATCTTCAATACTTCAGTTTAATAAAGATTCGGATTTCATTGATGAGACATTATTAATGACAGGTAAGAGTTTTTACTATCAGCAGAATTATTCTAGAGCACTAAGGAAATTCAATGAACTTGCTACTCTTAAGGAATCAGATCTTTTACTCGAAAATAAACTTTGGACTGCAAGAACTAGATTGCAGATGCGGGACTTTGAGAGGGGATTAAAAATTCTTGACGAAGCAAAAAAAGAAGTTATTCAGAATGAAGAAAATGAACTGCTGGTTGAAGTTTATAAGACTAAAATTAGCTATTTACTCTTTACTGAAAATTATGAAGATGCAACAATTGAGATGGATGAGTTCTTAAAGCATAATATTGATGATGAGCTAAGAGCAGAAGTTCTATACGAGAAAGGACTGTTGAATAAATTGAGCAAGGATTTTGAATTAGCCGAGCAAGCATTTTTAGAGGTAGAAGAATATTCTCCAACTTTTGAAATTGATTTTAAGAGTAAATTTGAAGTTGCAAAGATTAAAGGAGAATTGGGTGAAATTGACCAGAGCCTTATTATGCTTGAAAATTTGAGGGCGGAGGATAAATATTCGGATAATTGGGATAAACTCGATCTAGAAATTGGTAAAATTCTATATGATAAAAATGAAATTGAAAAAGCTTTAGAGAGATTTACTGAAGTTGATACAACTTATAAATCTACTGAATCATCCGGAATCGCAGGATTTTACAGAGCTGAGATATTGGAAAACTATTACAAAGATTACGATAGCGCATTAGTCTTCTATAAGAGTGCCGCTTCATCAAAAGCTCCAAGGGAACTACAGATTATTGCTCAAAAAAAATCTAGACTACTGACTCAATATATTTCGTACCATGAAACATTATCAAATTTAGGAACTCAATTACTCTATTTGACCGATGAAGAAGCTTTTAGGCAAGATTCGTTGGATTATATTGAAAATATTCGGTTGGATTCAATTAAAACTGCAAATGAGTTCGAATCTGAAACTAGAAGGAGAGCGGGGGAGAGACAATCTCAAGCGAAGTATAAAGAACCAAAAAGACCAATAATTTCAGCCGATTCAATTCGTTCTTTAAATAGTAAAAATTATTTTGAACTAGCAAACCTTTTATTTACTGAATTTGATAATCCTGACTCTGCTTTTATATATTATGAAAGATCTTTAAAAGAAAAACCGGAGAATCCAAATCAAGCGCAAACTTATTTTGCAATGGGTAATTATTATCTTACTATAGAAGATTCTGTAAAGGCTGATAGTATGTTCACACTGGTATATGATAAATTTGAATTTGATCCAATAAGAAATGAAGCCGCCAAGCAATTGGGTAAACCGCTCTATGATTTTAACAAGGATCCTGTTGAAGATGAATATAATGTTGCAGAGGGAATTTATAACTCATCGAAATATAATAAGGCAATTGACAAGTTGTTTTCCATTTATAAGAATAATCCCAAATCCATATATGCATCAAAATCACTTTATACAATTGGTTACATTCTTGAAAATGACCTAAATTTAGCAGATTCTGCTGCAGTAATTTATGATATACTAAATAAGCAGTACAGAACTAGTGAATATGCCAAATCTATTAATCAAAAACTTGCCGGCTATAACCAAGAGAAAAAAAGGTTAGAGGCCAAACAAGATTCGATTGAAATTGAGGTGAAGGGAGATATTAAAATAGAAGATAAAAATATAGAGACAAGTGAAGATTCATCCTCTGTAGAAAAAGTGGAAAATAATATTTCTCCTAAAATGGAATCTAAATCCCAACCAGAGAATACCTTCAATGATGATTTTTCAGTTGTTGACAATGAGATTTATGAAAAAAACGGAAAATATTTTGTTCAAATATCATCATGGAAAACTAAAGAAATTGCTGAAAAAGAAGTTACAAAATTAAGAGAAATGAAATATGATGCATTTATGTATGAAACATATGTTGAAAAGTTTAAAGCTACTTATTTTAGAGTTAAGATTGGACCACTAAATAGTTTGCAAGAAGCAACAGATATTCGATTAAAAATCAATAAATATTGATTTTTAATGCTTCAGCTCAAAATAATTATATTAGCCTATCATGAACCGGAGACAATTAATTAACTTAATTGAAAATGGTGAAAATCTTAACGTTGAGTTCAAACAGAGATTTTCAGATTATGAGAAAATTTCCAAAGAGATAATTGCATTTGCCAATACTAATGGAGGTTATATTATTTTTGGGATTGATGATAATGGTAAAACTTACGGTGTTGAAAGCGAAAAAGAAATAGTTGAATTAGTTAAAGAAACAATTAGTAATTATTGTGAGCCCAAAATAGACTATGACATTTCATACATTGAACTGGAACATAAAGAAATTGTCGTTCTAGAAATACCTGAATCAAATTACAAACCTCATCGAATTCAAGATTACAAAAATCAGTTAGATCTTAATAATGCGCAAGTCTATATTAGAGTTAATGATAAGAGCGTTCCTGCGAGTAAGGAAATGATTAAGCTTCTACAAACCGCATCAAATGAACAAAAGCTTAGTAAATACTCAATTGGGAAAAATGAAAAATTAGTTTTTGAGTTTTTAAAAAACAATGATTTTATTACATCAAAAGAACTAAGCAAACTTGCTAATATCTCTTCAAGGAGAGCTTCTCGGACTCTTATTAATCTAGTAAGAGCTAATATCTTAGCGATTCATACTAAAGATAACGGAGAGGATTACTACTCAAATTTAGTGTGATAATTACTTTATAATTTTAATTGAGTCTGCTTTGTTTGGAACAATGCACAAAAATTCAAAAGGTTCATCACCAATTGTTTTGTAATTATGCTGAACCTCTTTTGGAATATAAACAACATCATCCTTTTTAACAATAAAACTGTCACCGCCAATACTAACCTCAGCTTGGCCATTTAAAACATATTGTTCATGTTCAACTTCATTAGTGTGAAGCGGCATTGAACCGCCGGGTTCAATCGTAAATTTTCGCATAGAAAAATTAGGTGCTTCAATAGAAGAAATTAGCACTTGTTTATATGTATTTGTCCCTGAAGTAACTACTTCTTTTTCAATATCTTTGTTATTCTTTACTAATTTCATTAAAGTCTCTCATTTATAATTTATCTATTTTTTTTTGATAGTTAACGGCAATTATGGGCATAGCAACAGGTAATACAAAATAGATAAAACCTGCATAAACAGCTAGGTTTGTAGGCATTGATAATGCAAATAAGGTTGATAATAATGCCGTTAAGGAGAGGGTAATCCAATTGGTCCTTTCCAACGAAGTAAGTAATATTTCTTTACTATTTAATTTTTCTTCATAATCATAGAATTTTGCAGTATGGTACAACAATCCAATTATCAAAGAAATAAAAGCAAATCCCAGCCCATATAAAATAAATAAAGTAATTAATTCGTTTTGACTGGAAATAACAAATTCCGATGGAAAAAATCCTTTGCTAATCCAAGCAAATAGAGCTGAAAATACTAAACGTAACGGATATACATAAATAAGTAATAAAAATATTAATGAAAGGCTTAGTATTATAGTTTTAATATTTTCAATTCCATATCTTCGGCTCCATTTTCTGTGCCCTAGCCAAATAAATAAAACAGAAACAAAACTTGCTAAAAATGCAGGAATACCCTTAAATGCAATTATCAAATCTTGAAAATTTTTAGGAATATCTCCAATAGAAATTACTAGCATTGTTGTTGCAAATGCAAATGCCGCATCAATAAAAGTTTCTAGGCGTGTTGTTTCTAGCCCTCTTAATCTGAAATTATTTTCTGTTTTATACATTATTAATACTCATTAGCTATTTCAATTTCATTAATAATATCACTAATTTGGATAATTTTCAAATTCTGTTTGTATCCAAAATTGCTTTAGCAACAAAATGACCCATTGAAAAACATCCTTGTAATAGAAAACCACCAGTTGGGGCGTCCCAATCTACCATTTCTCCAATTGTAAATACATTTGGATGTTTTTTAAGTGAAAAATTTCGATTTAACTCACCAACATCAATTCCTCCAACTGTGGAAATAGCTTCATCAATTGGTCTTATTGAATTAATTTGTAATTCTAAATTTTTTATTTGCTTTACTAATTTACCCGGCGAGAGAAAGTCAATCTTACTCAAAATAGATTTAATTAGAGCCAGCTCAGTGCTATTAAGGTTTAGTAGTTTTTTATAGCTGGCTGAGTGGATTGATTGGTTCTTTAATTTTAAATTTAATTCGGCGATTGTATTGTTTGGTTTTAGATCTAGGAAAATGTTTGTTGTTTTAGAGTATTGATTGTTACGAATCTGCGGAATTATTTGATAAACAGCATTCCCTTCAAGTCCATAATCGGTAATAACTGCTTCACCTTTAAATATATTCTGACCAATTCTAATTGCGATGTTCTTTAAAGGTTTACCAATATGATGATCTAGAATATTTGACTTCCAGTTGATATTTACACCACAATTTGAGGATTGGAATGGATTTGTCTTTATTCCTAATTCTTTAAAATATCTCAACCATTTCCCATCTGATCCGGTAATCGACCACGATGCACCGCCTAATGCAAAAATATAGAAGTCCGCATTTAATACATGGATCGTTGTCTTATGGGAAATCAGCGGTTTAGCTTTTTTATTAAAACCTACAAATTTACTGTTAGTAAATATTTTTATATTTTTATCTTCTAATGACTTCTTTATTGCATTAAGCACTTGTATTGGTTTATATTTTTTTTTTGAGAAAACTCTTCCGCTTGTGCCAACAAAAGTTTCTATATCTTTATTTAAAAGCCATTCCCTTGTTGAAGTTGAATCAAAGTTTATAATTGCTTCTGATAAAAAGCTAGATGGGGAGTATTTATTTGCAAGTAACTTGGCAGTAAGACTGTTTGTTAAATTAAATCCGCCTTTACCAGCGACCAAGAATTTCTGACCTAAATTTCGTTCTTTTTCATAAATCTCAACAGTAAATTTCTCAGCTAAAAAATCTGCAGCAATTAATGCAGATGGACCGCCGCCAATTATTACTATTTTTTTGAAGGGCATTTTATACTATTTCGATTTTGAATCGTAAATTTTTCTTAGTTCAAAAATAGCTATCCCATAAGCTACAGCCACATTTAAGGATTGCTTAATCCCAAACTGAGGAATCTCAATTGTAACATCGCATAAGTCAATTAATTCTTGTGAAACGCCGCTTATTTCATTTCCTACAATTAAACATAATGGCAGATTAGATTTTTTAATTTCTGAATATGAGATATTTGAATCTGTTTGCTCAAGAGCGCAAATTGTATATCCATGACTTTTTAATTTTTTAACAACTTTTATTGGATCTTTTTCAAACTCCCAGTCGATGCTATCTTGTGAGCCGAGAGCAGTTTTAAGCACTTCTTTTTTAGGTGGATGTGGTGTATATCCGCAAAGGTAAAGTTTTTCTATCATTGCTCCGTCACTTGTGCGGAATATAGATCCAACATTATAGCTGCTTCTTATTGAGTTAAGTATAACGACTACAGGTAATTTATCAACACTTTTAATTGTTTCTAAAGTGGCCCTATTTTCAGAAATTTCTGCATGGGAAAGTTTTTTCATATATTATTTTTCTTTTATTGCTAGTTGTCCACAAGCTGCGGCAATATCGTTGCCTTGTGTATTGCGAAGCATAACTAATATACCCTTATTCATTAGTTCACCTACAAATTCTCTGATTTTTTCCATTGGTGTTGGTTCAAGCTCTGCTGAAAAACCACCATCAACCATATGAGCAATGCTATTAAATGGAATTATATTTAACTTAGATGGGAGTTGGCTGCACAATCTAATAAGGGCATTCAAATCTTCATGTCTGTCGTTAATCCCTTTTAGCATTGTATACTCAAACATTATTTTAGTTTTGGTGGTTTTTGCGTAATACTTTAATGCCTCTATATTTTCTTCCAAATTATATTTAATGTTTATAGGCATTATTTTATTTCTGATTTCATCAAAGCATGAGTGTAATGAGAGGGCAAGCTTTACTCTAGTTCCACTATCGGCAAGTTCAATAATTTTCGGAGGAATACCAGCTGTTGAAACGGTAATTCTTGTTCTGCCAATTTTATTACCAAGATCGTGAAGTAAGATTTTCAAAGTCTTTTCTGTTGCAGAATAATTTAACAGCGGTTCACCCATACCCATAAAAACGATATTTGTAATTGGTTCTGGGGCAAGATCTTTAAGAGTCTGTAAATACTGGTCAATAATTTCACCGGTACTTAGATTTCTTGTATAACCCATCAAACCAGTTGCACAAAATTTGCAATCGAGAGGGCACCCAACTTGCGTAGAAATGCAGAGCGTTCTTCGACCGTTTTCTGGGATTATTACCGATTCAATTTTATTTCCTTCCTTAGTCTCGAATAAATACTTAACGGTTTTTGAGTTTGGTGAGCTTTGCTTTGAAATCAAGTTTAATGTTTTAATTTCAGATAATTCATTTAATTTTTCCCTAAGTGAAATAGGGAGATTTTCCATTAAATTGAAATCTTCGACAATATTATCATACATCCAATTGAAAATTTGATCTCCTCTAAATTTTGATTCTCCAATATCTGTTAAATACTGCTTAAGTTCTTCCAATCGAAAATCTTTAAGAGATATTTTCTTATTTTTTATATTCATAGTTTGCAAATATAATAAAGTGCAAAGATTATAATGTTATTAAATCAGTAAAGAGTTATTTAAGCATTAAAGAATTTATTTGAATTTCAGAAATTCATTATTTACCTTAAACTCATTATTTATATAAGTTAATCCTATTTTTATAAATTATTTAGGAGAACACAATGAATTTTGATCTTAGTGATGAACAATTAATGATTCAGCAGACAGCCCGTGAATTTACCCAAGCTGAGATTGCTCCAACGGCAATCCAAAGGGATAAAGAAGCGATCTTTCCAACAGATATTGTAAAGAAATTAGGTGAACTTGGTTTTATGGGAATGATGATTGATCCTAAATATGATGGTGCCGGAATGGATACAGTTTCTTATGTATTAGCAATGATTGAAATTGCCAAGGTTGATGCATCTGTGGCTGTTATTATGTCGGTTAACAACTCTCTTGTCACAACTGGTTTAGAAAAATGGGGTTCTGATTTTATTAAGGAAAATTATCTGAAACCATTAGCTAGAGGCGAAAAACTTGGTGCGTTTGCTTTATCTGAACCAGAAGCAGGAAGTGATGCTACACATCAGCAAACTTATGCTACCAAAGAAGGTGATTACTGGATATTGAATGGAATGAAAAATTGGATAACAAATGGTCAATCAGCTGATTATCATTTAGTGATGGCACAAACCGACAAAGAAAAGAGGCATAAAGGAATAACAGCATTTATAGTTGAAAAAGGGAGCGAAGGTTTTGAGTATGGTGTAAAAGAAGATAAATTGGGAATCAGAAGTTCGGACACTTGTACTCTTACATTTACAAATTGTAAGGTGCCAGAACAAAATATTATTGGAGAAGTGGGTAAGGGTTTTAATTTTGCAATGGATACTTTAAACGGCGGAAGATATGGAATAGCTGCTCAAGCTGTTGGTATTGCAGAAGGTGCTTTTGAAACTGCTTTCAAATATGCTCAAGAAAGAAAAGCTTTTGGTACAGAAATCTTTAATCATCAGGCAATTCAATTTAAATTATCTGATATGGCTACTGATTTAGAAGCAGCTAAATTGTTGACACTTCAAGCAGCTGCTTTAAGAGATGAAGGTAAACCCTACATCAAACAAGCATCCATGGCAAAACTTTTTGCATCAAAGGTGGCCGTTAAAAATTCTTTAGAGGCTATTCAGATACATGGCGGTTATGGTTATGTAAGAGAATATCATGTTGAAAGATTTTTAAGAGATTCGAAAATTACAGAAATTTATGAGGGAACTTCAGAAATTCAAAAGCTTGTGATTGCCAGGGAATTACAGAAAGAATTCTCATAAGATTTTTATTGAATAGAAATACTCAGAATCAGAAAGTTTTGATTTAAGTTTTATTTCGATAAATTATAATAAATTTACCAATCATAATTTATTTATAAGGATAATTATTGTGGCATTTAATGAAGATGAAATTCGTAAAATTACATTAAAGGCAATAGCTGAATTGGGTGATAAAGCAACACCAGAGCTAGTTAAAGAAGTAGTTAGTAAAGCTATTTCTGATCCTGAAAAATTAGTGACATCAACTGGTGACTTACGAACAACGGGAAAAGTGATTCTTACTTCATTCGGGATGAATCACCCAGGTATAGTTGCAGGTGTTACCAAAACTTTAAGTGATGCTGACTGTGACATTGAAGATATGAGTCAAAAACTAATGGGGGATTTTTACACAATGATAATTATTTTGGATATCTCGAATTCTCCGAAAGACTTGTCCGAACTTCAGAATGACCTTAATGCAGTTGCTGAAAAATTAAAAATCAAAATCTATTTACAGCATGAAGATTTATTCAGATACATGCACAGAGTTTAACTTTAAGGAGATAATTTAATGCAGTACGATTTTGAGGAAATTCTTGAAACAATCAAGATGACAGAGATTGAGCATTTTGATATTAGGACGGTTACATTAGGCATTAGTTTACGTGATTGCATGGATAGGAATATTGAAATAACAAAACAAAAGATTTATGAAAAGATCTTAAGATATGGTAAAAATCATGTTAAATATGCAAATGAAATAGAAAGACAGTACGGTGTAAAAATTGCAAACAAAAGAGTTTCAATTACTCCAGCAGCTATTCCATTTGATGCTTTTAAAGCTGATGAGTTTGTTGAAATTGCGAAAATTTTAGATAAAGCCGCTGCAGAAATCGGTGTCGATTATCTAGCTGGTTATTCAGCTTTGGTTCAAAAAGGTATGACCAATGGAGATAGAGAATTAATTAAATCAATCCCAATTGCATTAACAGAAACAGAACGAGTCTGTTCAAGTATTAATGTTGCTTCTACTAAAGCTGGTATAAATATGGACGCCGTTATAATGATGTCCGAGGTAATTAAACAGACAGCAGAAAATACAAAAGATAGAGATTCAATTGGATGTGCGAAGCTTGTTGTGTTTTGCAATGTACCTGAAGATAATCCTTTTGTGGCTGGAGCATTTCATGGAATAAGTGAACCTGAAGTTGTGCTTAATGTCGGTATAAGCGGTCCAGGTGTAGTTTTAGATGCAATTAGAAATTCGGGACATGTAGATCTTCATCAACTTTCTGAAGTAATAAAAAAAACAGTTTTCAAAATTACTAGAGCTGGTGAACTGATGGGAAGAGAAGTTGCACAAAAACATGGAATCCCATTTGGAATTGTGGATATCTCCTTAGCCCCAACTCCTGCGCCAGGTGATAGTATCGGCGATATTCTAAAAGCAATGGGAGTAGAAGATGTTGGTGCACCCGGAACCACGGCTGCGCTCGCAATGTTGAATGATTCGGTAAAAAAAGCGGGACTTATGGCAAGTTCATCCGTTGGAGGAATGAGCGGAGCTTTTATTCCTGTAAGTGAAGATCAAGCAATGATTGATGCAGCAGAAAAAGGGAACCTTTCTTTGGAAAAATTAGAGGCAATGACTGCAGTTTGTTCTGTTGGACTCGATATGATAGCTATCCCCGGTGATACTCCCGCTACAACTATTGCTGGAATTATTGCCGATGAATGTGCTATTGGAATTATCAATGATAAAACCACTTCGGCAAGATTGATTCCTGCTTTTGGTAAAAAAGTTGGTGATTATATTGATTACGGCGGTCTTTTAGGTAAAGCACCAATTATGGAAGTAAGGAATCTATCATGCAGTAATTTTGTTGGAAGAGGTGGCAGAATTCCTGCACCGGTAAGAAGTTTAACAAATTAATTTTAGGAGATATAAATGAGTAAAGGAATAGGAATTTTAATTGTTGTTGCAGTAATAGTTATTGGAGCAATAATGTGGGGCACCGGAATCTATAATAATTTGGTCGGATTAGAAGAAGGCGTCACCGGAAGTTGGAGTCAAGTTGAAAACCAATACCAAAGAAGAGCAGATTTAATACCAAATTTGGTTAATACTGTAAAAGGAGTTGCTGATTTTGAAAAAGAAACTTATACTGCCGTTACGGAAGCTAGATCAAAAGTTAATCAAATTAATATGAGCCCTGAAATGCTTAGCGATCCAAATGCATTTGCACAGTTTCAATCAGCACAAGATGGTCTTGGAAGTGCATTATCCAGATTATTAGTAACAGTTGAAAACTACCCTCAATTAAAAGCAAATGAGAATTTTATGCAGCTTCAAGCTCAATTGGAAGGAACAGAGAATAGAATTTCTGTGGAGAGGAAAAAGTTCAACGAAGTAGTACAAAATTATAATACAACTATCAGAAGATTTCCGGCAAGTATAATTGCTGGTTTTACAGGATTTCAACAAAAACAATATTTTGCGGCTGTTGCCGGTTCGGATCAAGCACCAAAAGTTGAGTTTTAATTTATGTTAAAGATTTTTTTAGTCTATTTTATTTTATCGACTTTAATTTTTGCACAAGAAATACCAGCACTGAAAAGGTATGCAAATGATTTTACAAGCTCACTTTCTAACGAGCAATTAAATTATTTAGATTCCGGATTAAGACAGTTTGATGATTCTACATCAAATCAAGTAGTTTTCTTAATGATTAATTCGCTCGACGGATATCCGATTGAAATGTTCACCTATGAGACTGCAGAAAAAAATAAAATTGGTACAAAAGAAAATAGCAATGGTGTTTTGTTCTTTGTTGCAAAAAATGATAGAAAAATGAGAATCGAAGTTGGCTATGGATTGGAAGGAGCTCTTCCAGATGCACTGGCAAGTTCAATTATAAGAAATGATGTAACACCTTTTTTTAAGAAAAACCAGTATTATGAGGGCACCCTTGCCGGATTAAATGGAATATTAGCTGCAACAAGGGGAGAGTATAAAGGTAATCCTAAAGGTGATGATGAAAATAAGCTGCCAATTGGTCTGATCGTTTTTATAATATTTATGATTTTTACGATGATGAGAAATAAAGGTAGAGGAGGAAGAGGCGGCGGATTAGTTTATTTACCCGGTGCTCTTGGAGGTTTTGGTGGGGGAAGAGCAAGTGGTGGAGGATTTGGAGGTTTTAGTGGAGGCGGTGGCTCATTTGGTGGTGGTGGTGCAAGTGGAAGTTGGTGATATTGTTTAATTATTCAAAAAATTTGAATTATTTAGTCATTTGTTTATATAATCATTATACACTCTAAAATATTTTTTAAATCATACGTATTTATCTTGATATTAGATTCGTGATTTCTTATAATTGGATGTTACATGATTGATATTTCGGACGGAATAGCCTTATTTAATGATTGCGATTTTTTTGCTGCACATGATTTTTTTGAAGATATTTGGATGGAAGCCGACCGAAATGAAAAAGAGTTCTTTCAAGGATTGGTTCAAGTTTCAGTTGGGTGCTATCACTTAATTTGTGGAAATTTGAAAGGAGCTAAAAGTCAATTATCTAAAAGTAGGTCTAAGCTAAATAAATTTGAACCGGATTATTACGGTATAAATTTATTATTGCTGAATATTAAAATTGAAAAGTTACTAAAAGGTATAAACTCAAATAACATAAAACAACAGATTCCCAAAATCGAACTTATTAACAAAATTTCTTAGGAGAAAAGTTATGGCTATAATGATAACAGACGAATGCATAAATTGTGGTGCATGCGAACCCGAATGTCCCAACACAGCTATTTACGAAGGCGGAAACGAATGGAGTTTAGCTGGCAACACTTACGGTGATGGAGATGCTGCTCCTTCAGGGGCTGAAGGTTTTTATTCTGATGAGTTCTTCTACATAGTGCCCGATAAGTGTACAGAATGTAAAGGATTTCATGATGAACCTCAATGTGCTGCAGTTTGTCCAGTGGATTGCTGCGTTCCAGATCCAAATCATGAAGAAGATGAAGAAACATTACTAAAAAGAAAAGATTATCTGGACGAAGTAGAAAATAGATAACATTTTTTTTGATTTAAAATTATCTTAAAAACCGTATAAGTAATTCTTATACGGTTTTTTTATTTTAATAGTACTAAAAATTGAAAAATATGAAGATAGGAAAGTACAAATTAACTTTACTCAATACAGGGACATTCGGTCTAGATGGCGGGGCAATGTTCGGGATAATCCCAAAACCACTGTGGCAAAAGAATACACCTGCAGATGATAAGAATAGAATTACTCTTGGCGCGAGATGCTTACTTTTGGAATCTGACTCGAAAAAAATATTGGTAGAAACCGGAATTGGAGATTCTTGGGATGAGAAATTTAAAGTAATTTATAATGTAGATTTTTCTGAAAACACTTTAAGTCAATCTTTGGCAGGTTTAGGTTTGAAAAACGAAGATATAACCGACGTTATTTTAACTCATCTTCATTTTGATCATACTGGTGGTTCCACAAAATTAGAAAATGAAAAATTTATTCCTTCATTCCCAAATGCAAAATTTTATGTTCAAAAAGAACAGTTTAATTGGGCAGAAAATCCAAATAATAGAGATAAAGGAAGTTTTATCCCACATACATTTATGCCTCTGGTAAAAGATGGAGTGTTAAATTTCACTGAGAGTAATTCTCACTTTGATGATGAAATTCAATTCTTTGAAATTAATGGACATACAATAGCACAGCAGATTCTGAAAATATCAGATGAATCAAATACCTACTTATTTTGTGCTGATTTAATTCCAACAATGTATCACATTCCTATTCCTTACATAATGGGTTATGATATTCAGCCTCTTGAGACTGTAAAAGAGAAACAGAAATACTTACATTTGGCTCTTGAAGAGGGTTGGAAATTAATTTTTGGACACGATAATTTTAATGCTTGTGCTTCTATAAAAATGACTGAAAAAGGCTATTCTTTCGATCGTTATTCTAATGAGTTGTTCTAGTGGAAAGAAGTAATGATTTTTTTTATTTATGTGAAGAAAGTGAATTGCATGAATTGAGAGGTAAAAGATTTTATGTAAATGATACGGACATTGCAATTTTTAGAATTGGAGAAAAAATATTTGCGGTCAGTAATGTTTGTCCTCATCAGCAGGCAGAAAAAATATTTGAAGGTTTTATCGAAGATGAATGTGTTATTTGTCCATTGCATGGATGGAAATTTAACTTAATAGATGGAAAACTAGCAAACGGCAGCAGAGGATTGGAAACTTTTCCAACAAAAATTATTGATGGGAAAATCTACGCATTGGTCATTCCTAAAAAATTAAATTGGTAAAAATATTATGTATTATTATTTCCTTGCTGATTTTTTGCGGCATCTAATATTTTATCATTTCTTTTAGATTTTTAGACAAATTCGGAATGATAATATTCAAAAATTGTTATTAATTAGTATTTATAAATACAATTTCATGTTGATAGGTTAGTAAAACATACACTTGTTAAAAGACAAAATCATATCAAAAGCAAAAGAACTTGGTTTCGATTTAATCGGTTTCGCTCCATATCAAATTTTAGAAGAAGAAACAGAACACTTAGTAAGTTGGCTAGCAAAAAATTATCAAGCCGGAATGGAATACATGGAGCGTAACCTTGAAAAGCGAAAGGATGTAAGGGAAATATTGGCAGATTGTAAAAGTGTAATTTCTTTGGGAATGAATTATTACACTGATGAAACTGTGAATGAAATTAAAAACGCCGGAAAGGTCTCCCGCTACGCATGGGGTCGTGATTATCATAATGTGATATGGGAAAAATTAGATTTATTGATAAACTACACTAAATTAATTCAGCCTAACTTTGAAGCCAAAAGTTACGTCGATACGGGACCAGTTATGGATAAAATATGGGCCGTAAAAACCGGATTAGGATGGCAAGGAAAGCATAGTAACATTATCAATAAAAAAATAGGGAGCTGGTTTTTCATTGCAACAATTTTGAGCAATCATGATTTTGATCAATATAATAAGCCAATTTCTGATTTTTGCGGAACTTGTACAGCTTGCATAGATGCATGTCCGACTGACGCAATAGTTGAGGATTATCTTGTTGATTCAAATAAATGTATTTCATACCTAACAATTGAAAACAAAAAAGATATTCAAGACAAATTTCTTGGTAAATTTGATAATTGGATCTTTGGATGTGATATTTGTCAGGATATTTGTCCGTGGAATATAAAATTTGCTGAACAAACTCGAATTTCTGACTTTCAAAATAATATTAATAAGTTAATACCGCTTGAAGAAATAGATAATATGAATAAAGAAGAGTTTAAAGAACGATTTCATGAAAGTCCAATTTTGAGGGCAAAATTAAAAGGATTAAAAAGGAATGCCAATTTTCTTAAAAAAGAAGAGTGAATCTATTTGGATGTAAATGTATCTAATTTTAATAAATAATTATTGAATAGTGAATGGAGAAAATTATGTCAAATAATCATCACAAGGTAGTTATTGTTGGTTCCGGTCCAGCCGGATTGACTGCAGCTATTTACACGGCAAGAGCGAATTTAAGTCCAGTAATATACGAAGGAATGCAGCCGGGGGGACAATTAACAATTACCACTGAAGTTGAAAATTATCCCGGTTTTGAAGATGGAATTCAAGGCCCTGAATTAATGGATATTATGAGAAAACAAGCATGCAAATTCGGTGCTAAATGTGAATTTAAACAAATTACAGAAGTTGATTTTTCTACAAGACCATTTAGGTTAAAAGCTGAAGATCAAGAATTAACTGCTGATTCGGTAATAATTTCAACCGGAGCAAGTGCAAAATTACTTGGTATTGAAAGTGAAACGAAATATATGGGTTATGGTGTTTCAGCGTGTGCAACTTGTGATGGTTTTTTCTATAAAGGTTTAAAAGTTTTAGTGGTTGGCGGTGGTGATACTGCAATGGAAGAAGCCACATATCTAACAAACTTTGCCTCTGAAGTAATAATAATCCATCGTAGAGAAGGGTTCAGAGCTTCTCAAATTATGCTGGATAGAGCAAAGAAAAACCCTAAAATAAAATTTATGACTAACAAAGTCATAAAGGAAATTCTTGGTGAATCAAATGCAATGGGTCATAAAAAGGTGACTGGTGCAATTCTAGAAAATACAGAAAACGGAACTACTGAGGAAATTAGTGCAGATGGCATTTTTATGGCAATTGGTCATAAACCAAATACTGATATATTCGGTAATCAATTAGATAAAGATGAAACAGGATACTTAAAAGTTAAACCTGGTTCAACATATACAAATATTGAAGGTGTTTTTGCTGCAGGTGATGTTGCTGATAAAATTTATCGGCAAGCTGTAACTGCCGCTGGTACAGGCTGCATGGCGGCATTAGATGCTCAACGTTGGTTAGAAGATAAGGAATTAGTCTAGATTTGTCCATATAAATATCATTCGTGTAAAAACAGTAATCAAAATATCCCCGCTAAAAATTGCGGGGATATATTTTAAAAGTATAAAATCAAATCGGCTAGTTATTATTATTTCCTAATACTTCATCTTCTTTTTCAAATTTTCTTGAGATAAAGAAGGCTGCAACAAAGCCAGCGCCAATAAAAGTAATTATTAACAAAGGAAGAAAACCTTCGTTCATCCCCCAATTTTCTGTAAGTATTCCTAATCCAACACCTAAACCTGCCCCTATCGTAATAACTCCTAATTTTAACCATGTATAGGGATTTCTTTTTGATTTAAATAATTCAGTAATTTGCTCAGGTGATAAACCTTTCTCAATCATCATTTGTCTTTCTTTAGATCGAAAGTAGAAAAATAGTGCTATAACTAACCCAATTATTAATGTGATTGTAATCCCAGTTAAAGGTCCCATGATTTCTTGAGCTAACATTGCTTGTTCGGACATTTTTATTCTCCATTTATGAAATTAAATATTTTCAATTTTTGTTCATATCTTTTGACTGGATAATAACCCTAAAAGGTTACAAGAAAATCAAAATAAAATTTTGTAACCTTACAGATAGAATTAAGTCTAAATTATGTAATGAAAAATTTGTATGACAATGAAATAATTGATTCTGTTCTCAAAGGAAATGATAGCGACTATGCTTTGCTGGTTGATAGGTATAAAGACAGAGCTTTCACTTTATTGTGCGGAATTATTAAAAATGATTTAGATGCTGAGGAAGCTTTACAAGATAGCTTTATCAAAGCTTTTCAATCATTAAATACTTTTCGGAGAGACTCTAAGTTCTCAACATGGTTTTATAGAATTGTTTATAATACCGGATTAACCGTCATCTCAAGTAAGAAACATAAAATTGAGATGGAGATGAATTCAATTGATGATTTTCATTCATTAAAAGAAGCTGATGATGAAATTTACAGCTTAACAGAAGATTCAAAGGATTATCTAATTAAAATGGTTGATAAACTTCCCGTTAAAAATTCACTAATTCTAATATTGTTTTACTTGGATGGACTTTCCATAAAAGAAATAAGTGAAGTTTTAGATATATCTCTAGTGAACACAAAAGTATTACTCCACCGCTCAAGAAATTTGCTGCGTGATCTCTTAATAAAACATAATTATGAAGAGGAATTAAGATAATGAATAAAAGTGAACTAATAAATAAATATGTTGATAAAGAATTAACTATAAAAGAAATTGAAGAAACTAATGAGTTAATAAAAAAAGATGAAGAATTTAACAAATTAATTTCAACGCATAAATTTGTGCACGAAACACTTGCTCAATTACCACTTAAGTATGCTCCTCAAGGCTTTACCGATCTAGTAATGAATAAAATTATTAATAGGATTAGTGAAAAATATAGGAAGAATTACTTTTTCAGATTTGCATTAGCAACTTTCGGAGTAATTTTGGTTATTACTTTATTTTTCTTTTTCTACTTTTTAAGTGATCTGGCACTTGTTCAAAATACATACCAAACAGCTAATTATTATACTGCTAAATTTTTGCCAATTACAAAAAAGATTGCAGATTTTTTAAAAACTGATATATTTAAGATTTTAACCGGGATTATTAGTTTTATTATTTTGATCGGATTCTATTTTAATATCAATATGTATAATAGTTTTAAAAACAGAATAAAAGAATACTAGATTTTTACTCCTCTCTAATTCATCTGCAATTTAGTTATCTTTAAACACTAAAAAAAAGTAGGCAGATGAAAATTAAATCAGGATTTGTAACAATAGTTGGTAAGCCAAATGTTGGTAAGTCAACACTTACCAATAAGCTAATTGGTGAAGAACTTTCTATTGTTACCAGTAAACCCCAAACAACCCGAAAGCGAATTTTAGGTATACTTGATAACAAAGACTATCAAATTGTATTTTTGGATACTCCAGGAATTTTAGAGCCAAAATACTTGCTTCAAGAAAAATTAATTGAGTATGTGGAAACATCAGTGAAGGATGCTGATGTACTTATTTTTATGATTGCAGCAAAAGACTTAGCCAAAGAAACAAAAATATTTGATAGAGAAAATTATCAAAAAATAATTTCGAACAAACGGCAAAAGAAAATTTTGGTAATTAATAAAATTGACTTATCTAATGAAGCAGAAATTAATAATGCACTTACAATATTTGATCAAAATGAATTATTTGACCAAGTTATTCCAATTTCGGCTTTAGAAAATTATAATCTGGAAAAATTACTTGCCGCCATTTTAGAATATTTACCTCACCATCCTAAATTTTATCCTGATGGCCAGCTTACCGATGAAACTGAGAAGTTTTTTGTTTCAGAAAAAATTAGAGAAAAAATTTTGGAAATTTTCCACGATGAAATTCCTTACAGTATAGAAGTAGTAGTTGAGGAATTTAAGGAAAGAGAAAGAGGTAAAGATTATATTTCTGCGGTTATTGTTGTTGAGCGAGAATCCCAAAAACCAATAATACTTGGCAAAAAGGGAGCAGCTATTAAAAAATTAGGAAATGCCGCAAGAAAATCAGTTGAAGAATTTTTAATGAGAGAGGTTTATTTGGAGCTTAGAGTTAAGGTGAAAGATAATTGGCGTAAAGATAACAATGCACTCAGAAATTTTGGTTATACAAATTAATATATTTTTAGTCTAAATTGTAAATTTTTCATTCTTAGTAGTTTTGTTTTTTGAAACTACGTGAGAATCTTGAGACTAATTTAATTAGAAAATTATTCTTCCCCAAAAATCTAGTCTCAAATAATATTATCAGGGAAACGTTGCAAGCAAAATAATGAATTGAATCTTAAAAAAATCATAAAAATCAGTGCTTCTATTCTTCTTATTATGAAATCTCAAAATTTAAAATACAAATCAGAAGCAATATTAATTTTAGTAACATTTCTTTGGGGCGCAACCTTTGTAATAGTTAAAGAAGCCTTAAATGATGTTTCGTCGATGGCTTTTATTGCAATCCGATTTTTAATTGCCGCTGCAATTCTTCTCCCTTTTGTGCGGAGCAAAAAATTTAACAAACAAAATTTACGTGCCGGAATTTTACTGGGAATATTACTTTTTATGGGTTTTGCAACTCAGACGGTTGGACTAAAATTTACCTCTGCGACAAAGTCGGGATTTCTAACAGGTACGGCAGTAATAATTGTACCATTACTTCAAATAATAATAGAGAAGAAAGCCCCCACAAAAGGTGTTATAATTGGAACTATTCTAGTCATGCTAGGGATTGCATTCCTTTCAAGCGGAGGAAGTTCTCTATTCAGTTTATTATCAGACTTAGGAAGCAATTTTAACTTAGGTGAAGGATTAACATTGATTTGTGCTTTGTTCTTTGCTCTTTATATTATTTATCTTGATATAGAAACTTCACTTTATGATTTTTGGACACTTTTATTTCTACAAATAATTACCACGGCATTTCTCTCAATAATATTTTTACTTGTATTTACTGAAACAAATCTTGAGCCATTCAAGTTTGATTTGACGAATAATTTAGTCTGGGCAATATTCTATACTTCGATATTTGCTACATTGATAACAACCGCACTGCAGACAAAATATCAGAAAAATGTTACACCTGCAAAGGCGGGAATTATTTTTTCTTTTGAACCGATTTTTGCAGCTCTATTTGCGTTCTTTATATTAGGAGAAAAAATAACTAATTTTGGGTACATCGGTGCCAGTTTGATTATGATGGGGTTGCTTGTCTCTGAGCTTTATGAAAATTTATTTGTTGAGAAATAATGAACATTGATAAGATAGCTTTTAATAAAAATTTCAAATCAAATAAATTGATCATGTTCAAGAAATAAGTTAAAATGGAACGAGCAGAAATAATTGTTAAAGGACTGGTCCAAGGTGTAGGATTTAGATATTATGTGTTAAGAAAAGCACATGAGCTTGAATTGATGGGTTACGTTAAAAATCAAATGGATGGAACAGTGCTGACGGTGGTTGAAGGTGAGAAACTTAAGATTGAAATGTTATTTAATTATATGAAAATTGGACCCATGCATTCTGATGTCAGAGATATTAAAATTGCATGGAGAAGTTTTGTAGGTGAATTTTCAAATTTTGAAGTCAGAAGGTATTAATGAAAATTAGAACTGGTTTTGGCTACGACGTGCATGCTTTTGCATTTAATCGTAAATTGATGCTTGGCGGAATTGAAGTGCCTTTTGAAAAAGGATTAAAGGGGCACTCCGATGCAGATGTTTTGCTTCATGCAATTTGTGACGCACTTCTTGGGGCATTAGCTTTAGGCGACATTGGGAAGCATTTCCCGGATACAGATCCTAATTATAAAGGTATAGATAGTAAAATTCTTTTGTCTAAAGTAAATGATTTGATCATTGAGAGAGGTTACACAGTCAGTAATATTGATTCAACTGTTGTAATGGAGAGACCGAAATTAAAAAATTATATTTTACCGATTAGAGAAAGTATTGCTAGAATTCTTAATATCGATGCTGATCAAATCTCAGTAAAAGCTACAACTTCTGAGCAATTGGGTTTTGTTGGATTAGAAGAAGGCGCAAAAGCCTTTGCTACAGTTTTAATATTTTCTAATTCGGAAAATTAATGCTTGAGGAAATACTTCTTTACATCGGTTCTCTGAATAATACATGGATTTATATTATTCTTTTCTTTTTTGCATTTATTGAAAATATTTTCCCCCATCTCCCAGCGATGTTATTGTAGTAGTTGGTGCCTCTCTCATTGCTTCAAATGGTTTGGGATTCTTACCTGTTTTACTGATCACAAGTATTGGCAGTGCACTTGGTTTTATTTTAATGTACTATGTCGGTTTTTTCTTGAGTGAGAAAGTTTTACGAACAGAGAAACTAAAATTTATTAATCAAGACGCACTTCATAAAACAGATCTTTGGTTTGCCAAATATGGTTACTGGATTGTGCTTGCAAATAGATTTTTGCCTGGTACCAGATCAGTAATCAGTTTTTTCTCTGGTGTGCATGAACTTAATGTTATCAAAACTTTTGTATTTGCATTAATTAGCGCGTTTTTATGGAATGTAATAATAATTGAGCTTGGAATGATGCTTGGTAATAATGTTGAACTGATTGATTATTATTTAACCACATATTCTAATGTTGTTGTTGCCCTAACAGTTATTGTTCTAATTATTTTAGCAGTTAGATATTATTTTAAGAAGAAAAAAAATGTTCATAAAAATATTTAAGTCCTATAAAACTGCAACAGAAAAGAAAGAAAACAGAAAAGAATTACTGCTAGGATTAATCTCCGGTATTATGCTTGGTCTTTCATTTCCTCCAATTCCACTTCCCTATTTATTGTTTGTAGGTTTAATCCCCTATTTAATTGTAATAGAAAAGCGTGAAACTCTTGCTGAGATAAATAGATTTACATACTTCACAATCTTTTTCTTTAATCTTATAACATTATATTGGGTAGGAAGCTGGACGCCGGATGCGGATCCGTTTTTAATGATCGCCGGCTCAGTGTTAATGTTTTTTAATCCGATTGTATTTCTTATCCCTTCAACACTATATTATTTTGCGCGCAAGAGTTTAGCTAAAGGAACAGCATTGTTTTTGCTCCCATGGTTTTGGCTTTTTTACGAATTTATCTATTCTATTACTGACTTTAAATTCCCTTGGCTTTCTTTAAGCAATGGTCTTCCTTATTTTACAAGCTATATTCAGATATCTGATATAATAGGCAGTTATGGTTTAACAATACTTATCTTATATGCAAATATTTTTGCTTATTTGAGCTGGAAATCTTTTAAAGATAATAAGCTCAATGTGAAACTTGCATCAGTTTTTATTTTGATAATCACTTTACCAATTGTTTATGGCGTTTACAAAATAAGTAGTTATGAAGAAAGTAATTCAAAAATCCGTGTAGGTTTAATACAGCCTAATTTAAACCCAAATAAGAAATGGGAAATTGGAAATCTTGATGCACAGATCGATCTATATGAAAAAATGTCTCTCAAAGCTATTAATCAAGGTTCCGAACTAATCATTTGGCCGGAAACTGCATTACCAGTTTACTTATTGACGGAAAGGTATCAAAATGAAACTAAAAGAATTCAAAATTTTGTAGATAGCTTTAATATATCACTAATGACCGGCATGCCTCATGCTGAATATTTTTTCAATCCCGAAACAGCACCGGAAGAAGCTAAACCATTAAAAAACAGTAATGCAGTTTATACCTCATATAATTCCATCCTATTTTTTAAGCCAAATAATAAAGTTGGACAATATGGAAAAATAAAACTTGTTCCATTTGGAGAAAAAGTACCTCTTGTAGATGTGTTCCCGGTATTAGGTAAATGGATCAAATGGAACGTTGGAATATCAAGTTGGAACACCGGACAAGATACTGTCGTGTTCAATTATCTCAATAAGCATGAAAAAGAAATTGGTATTGGCGGAGTAATCTGTATTGAGGCAATTTATCCCGATTTTATATCGGCTTTTGTAGAGAGAGGTGCTGAGTTTATAGCGGTCGTAACGAATGATAGTTGGTATGGAAATTCAAGCGGTCCATATCAGCATAAGGAAATGCAAGTGTTACGTGCCGTTGAAAATAGAAGAAGTTTGGTCCGAGCTGCCAATGGCGGAATAAGCTGTATTGTAAATCCTTTAGGAATTACAGAGATAGAAACTGAAATGTTCACAAGAAATGTAATAGTTGGAGATGTTGAATTAAGAAATGATATGACATTTTTTACAAAGTATCCAATACTGTTTCCATATATTAGTATTTTTATAAGCATTATTGTGCTAATAATTTTTGTTTTTAAAAAATCGGGAATGACAATTAAGAAACTATAGACCATTAATATTGATTAAAGTTATATAATTATGATTGATTTAAGAAGCGACACAGTTACCAAGCCATCTGATGAGATGAGAAAAGCAATGTACAATGCTGAAGTTGGTGATGATGTTTATAAAGAAGATCCAACAGTAAATAAACTTGAGGAGTACACTGCTGAGTTACTTGGTAAAGAATCAGCTCTATTTGTTCCAAGTGGAGTTATGGGTAACCAAATATGTCTTAACGTTCATACTCAACCTGGAGATGAAGTAATTTGTGAAGCCGATGCGCATATATTTCAATATGAGTCAGGTTCACCAGCTGTTTTAAGTGGGTTGCAGCTTTATCCCGTTAGAGGAGAAAATGGGATAATTGATCCAGAATCTGTTAAGCCATTGGTAAGACCAACAAGTGCATATTATATGCCAACATCTAGAGTTTTGGAAGTTGAAAATACACATAATAGGGCTGGGGGAACGATTTACAGTAATGAAAGAATTGCCGAATTAAAAAATGTTGCAAACCAATTTAATCTCAAATTTCATCTTGACGGTGCAAGACTTTGGAATGCCTCAGTGGCATCCGGAGTTTCATTGAACGAATATTGTTCACACTTTGATTCAGTTTCTGTATGTCTGTCAAAAGGGCTTGGAGCACCGGTTGGTTCAGTAATTGCAGGTTCAAAAGATTTTATAAATGAAGCTTTCAGAGTAAGAAAAGGTTGGGGCGGCGGAATGAGACAAGTTGGGATTTTAGCCGCAGCAGGTTTGTATGCTGTTAAGAATAATATTTCACGACTTTCTGAAGATCACGAAAAAGCTAAAATTTTATCAAGACATATTTATAAAACTGGAATGTTTGAAATTAATCTGGATAATGTTCAAACTAATATTTTGATATTCAAACCTAAAAATATTTCTGTTGAAGAAGCACTTCAAAAATGTGAAGATAATGGCCTGCTTCTTTCCGTTGGTCAAGTTGGAACTCTACGCGCAGTTACTCATATGGATGTAAGTTTTGATGACGTTAGTAGAGCATGCAATATTTTGTCGAAAGTATTTAATTAGTAAAGTAATTATTTTAATGTAATGAATATTGATAATTTTAAACATAAGATTACAGAAATTGTGAGATTTCACGAAGTTGATATGTTGGGTGTTTGTAATAATGCGGTTTACTTTAACTTTTTTGAAGATGCCCGCATTAAGTATCTACAAGATCTTAGTAAAAAATATAATTTTAGTGAATTTTTAGTAAAGGAATCTTTTGTTATAATGGCTCACAATGAAATTGACTATATTAATTCTTCTTATCTTGATGATGAACTCACTGTTTATACAAAAATAAATAAAGTATCAAAAAGTAGTTTTTCATTTGAGCATTTTATATACCGCGCAAGTGATAATAAGGATATTGCTAAAGGGGGAGGAGTTTTAGTCCATATAAATAAAGTGACTAAAGAAAGTCAGCCATTACCGGAGGAATTTCACAGAGCTGTCTTAGATTTTGAGGGGGTATAGTTAATTTGAATTCCTAATAAACTTAAGAGGGAGAAATGGGAATTATACTCGATATCGAAACAGTTGGTTTTGAATTAGAAAATCTTTCATCGTCTCAGCAAGAATTTCTCTTGCGCTATGCCGAAAAGGAAGATAACCCCAAAGTTAAACAAGAAAAAAGAGAGGAAACTGAACGTTATTTAAGTCTTTATCCATTTACTGCAAATCTGATCTCAATTGGTTTACTGAACACCGAAACAGAAGGATCATTGGTCTTATTCAAGAGCGAAGCAGATGAAGAATGGAAAGTGGAAGAAAAGAAAATAACATATAAGGGTAACAGTGAAATTGAAATTTTGAAGCTATTCTGGAAATTTATCTCCCAAACCGATAAAGTAATAACTTTCAATGGAAGAAATTTTGACATCCCCTTTTTAATGCTTCGTTCAGCAATTCTTGGAGTCAAACCATCTGTTAACTTAATCCATAACAGATATAACATAACTAATCACATTGATTTACTTGACCAATTTACATTTTATGGAATTACCAGAAAATTTAATTTAGATTTTTACTGCCATGCATTTGGGATTACTTCTCCAAAATCCAAGGGTATTTCTGGAATGGAGGTTAAAGAATTGTATAAAGCCGGAAAAGTTAAAGATATTGCAGTTTATTGTGGTGAAGACATTAAAGCTACTTATGAATTATATAAAATTTGGGATGAGTTTATTAATATTTAAGAAAGTAAGACAAATCAAGTTTTACTTTTCGCCAATTTATACTAAGCAACCTCGGAGGTTTTCAAAACCTCCGAGGTTTGTTGCAAGCTATTTTTTTAATTCTTCAATCAAAGCCGGAACAACTTCAAAAACATCACCGGAAATTCCATAATCTGCTATCTGAAAAATTGGTGCGTCAGCATCTTTGTTTATAGCAACAATATATTTTGAAGAACGCATACCGGCTATATGTTGAATTGCCCCCGAAATACCGAGAGCTATATATAAATTAGGGGAAACAGTTTTACCCGTTTGTCCAACCTGTTCAGCATGAGGTCTCCAGCCGGCGTCTACAACAGCTCGGGAAGCACCAACCGCGGCTCCAAGGACTTCTGCAAGATCTTCAACAAGTTTAAAACTTTCGGGTTCTTTTAAACCTCTTCCGCCGGAAACAATAATTGATGCCTCGGCAACATCAAGTTTACCCTCTGCCTTTTTTACTTCTATAACTTTATAAGATAGATCCGGAGTTTCGATTGTTTTTTCGATTACTTCAGCTTCAACACCGGATGATTCTCCCGGACTAAAAACATTTGGACGAATAGTAAAAACTTTGATTTCAGAATTTATTTTAACATCTATTAGAGCCTTACCTGCATATATTGGTCGTGTCGCTAAAACATTACCTTCCATAACCTCTAATGCAACCGAATCCATTGCAATTCCGGCACCTAATTTAACAGAAACTTTTGGGGCTAAATCTTTGCCCATCGCAGTATTTCCAAATAATAAAATGTCAGCTCCGGACTCTTTAGAAAAATCTTCGATTGCAGATGCATAACCGGAAGATGAATATTGCACAAAATTGGAATTTTTCAAAACAGTAACCTTCAAAATACCATATCCACCGACTGCTTTTGAATCTGGAATATTATTACCAACAACTACTGCCTCAACTTCACATCCAAGTTTTTTTGCTAAATCTGAACCCGCTTTTGCAGCCTCAAAAGAAACTTTCTTTAATTGATCATCCCTTTGTTCTAGAACAACTAAAATTTTATTTGCCATAATATTCTCCTATATTACTTTTGCTTCTTCTTTTAACAATCTGACTAATTCCGGCACAGCGCTTGCATCGTTCCCAATAATTTTACCGGCCTGTTTACCCTGAGGTTTTTTCATTTCAACAATCTCAATTTTGTTATTTGAAGAAGCTGCAATTTTTTCTTCAATAGTTTTTCGTTTAGCTGCCATTATTCCCTTTAAAGAAGCATATCTTGGTTCATTAAGTCCTTTTTGAGTAGTAATTACAGCAGGTAAAGAGGTAACAACAACTTCCTTTCCTCCTTCTATTTCACGTTCGGCAGTAATCTGATTATCATCAATATTAAAACCAACTACAACACTAACACAATTATATTCTAACATTTCCGCTGTCAATTGACCGGTAATTGAGTTATCATAATCAACTGATTGTTTTCCCATAAAAACCAGCTCAGCGCCTTGTGCTTTAATTTCTTCCGCAAGTGCGTGAGAAAGACTAGACGAATCTCTGAAGCCATCATCTTTCAATAATACTCCGGAATCAGCTCCCATAGCAAGTGCTTTTCTAATACTATCCTTGTTGGCATCACCGCCAAGACTAATTGCTACAACTTCTCCGCCTATTTTCTCTTTTGTCTTTAAGGCTTCTTCAATAGCAAATTCATCATAAGGATTAATTATATATGTAACATCTGTAGGGTCAATTGATTTATTATCTCCTCCAATTTTAATTTTAGAAGCTGTGTCGGGGACGTGACTAACGCATACAGCAATTTTCATAATTCCTCCGTATAAACATGTTAATTTGAAAATTTTATTTTACACGGTTAGCTAATTATTTAACCGGTATAAACAGTTATTAATTTAAAATTAAATATTAAGTCTAATTCTGTAAGATACAAATAGTCTTTTAAAAAATCTAAAAAATTGGATATGAAATTTAGAGATTAGTTATCTATTATTTTTATTCCAATAAGGGATTGGGGATTCTAACCGCTTTTTTGATATAAAAAACGGTTAGACATAATTTGTAAGTGATAAGAAAATTTATGAAAAATAGAAGAAAACAAAAGCAAGCATAATCATATGAATTGATATTAGTCCACTAACAAGAATTTTTTTTCTCATTTGTTTTTTTTCAAAATTTCTGTCCTCCTCATAAACTCGTTTACTGAAAAAATCACCCATTTCAGGGTTCCAGTCTTGGTGTGAAATTGGATTTTGAATATAATTTTCCATTTTTCTCTCTCCAAAGATGTATTTAACAAAAATCCATTATTTTTTATTGTTTTCGAATCAATAATAATTCGTAGTTGCAAATAATTGAATTATTTTAAGTCAATTGTGATTTATGACACCCTCAAATAATTAACTTTTGTCTAAAAATTCCGATTATTTTTAGAAAGATTTTATTAAAGATTTATATTGCTTTGGGTCACTGACAATAGAATTTTACTCCATCTCATTTGGGGTTAAAAAATGGAGTTAAAATGACTTTAAGAATTAGAGGAAAAGAAGGTGATTATGTTGTAAAAAATGAATCAAGTATTCTTCAGTATAAAATTGATTCTGAGGGTATGCATACAGGAGATAGCATCTTACACATTATTACCGATTCAATTGAAAATAGCGAAGATAGAAAAGAAGTTACTAAAAAAATATTAGAGTATAATTTTTCTTAATAGGAGCGCTTTAGAAGATGGAGCAAACAAAAGTCAACAATCAAATGGAAAAATCGAAAACTCAGCAGTTTGAAGATAGATTAAAAAATAGATTTCATGTCAATGGCAGCAATCTACTTGGAAATAAAGTTGAGTCATCAAACCTATTCTCAAAGGATAATACCATTTCTGATAGTTTCACTTTACTCACTGTTCAGTTTGAAAGAGCTACATTAAGAGAAGCTTCAAGATTTAAAGCATTTATGGAAGAGGCTATTGCTGAAGATAATAGAAATATTATTGTTGACTTAAGTGAATGTGAATTCATCGATTCTTCTTTTTTCGGGGTACTAGTAGCTGGTGTTAAAAGAATGAAAGCAGTTGATAAAAAATTCTATCTTGTTTATGACCTAAGAAATTCATTGCCTATATTTTCTGCAACCGGACTGGATAAAGTATTTAATGTGTTTGACAGTATTGAGAAAGCTCTTAAGTCTTAAGTTTGGCTTGCCTTATCTCTAATCTCTCTCGGTACAACTGGGCTATTTCTGCACCAATTACAAAAAGTATAGAAGCGTAGAACAGCCAGAATAAAAGTACAATAATCAATAAAAATGCCTCATAAAATTTATTTGATTGAAGAAAAGCTTGTACATAATATCCAAAAACTATTCTAGCTAATTCCCATAAAACTGTTGCCCAGAACGCACCCACAAAAGTTACTTTTCTGTTCAGTTTTGCATAAGGAATAAGTGTGTAAAAAAGAAAAAATAATAGCAGTACAACAATAATTGAAGTAAAAGAAAAAATAGTATGAATTAAAGTATCTACTCTGAAATTTTTAAGAAATTCGATTTCTTCGGTTATCTTGATAAAGATATTTAAAGAAGGAAGGATAAATGTAGATATCAAAACCATTGAAATAATTAATATAACCATCCCAAAATCTCTAATTAAACCAATAATAAAGCCTTTATCTTCGGAGCTCCCAAAAATTCTGTTTAGAATTGTACGCATACTACTGAATAACCAAGTTGAGGTGAAGAAAAGACCGAAAAGCCCCAAATAAAAAGCAGTGGAACTATATTGGAATACGCCTGGAATTCTTCTCATGATCGCAGAAGTTGTAAATTCAGCATATTCAGGATAGGGAATGATAGTGTCAATTAACCTAGCTAAATTGTTCTCAATTGTGGAAGCATCTATTATATTTCCTAAAACAGCAAAAACTAAAAGTAAAATTGGGACTGTGGATAAAATGAGAGAAAATGCAATTCCACCGCCTGAAAGGAAAATATGGTGTTCGTCTATTCTTCTGAACAGACCAACAATGTAATGATTTAGAAATGCTAATATCTTACGATATTGGTTGAATGAAAAATACTTACTTATAAATTTTAGTAAACTAAATTTACTCATTCATTAATTTCGGTATTGATTCAAAATATATTTCCGAGAGTTTATCTATGCTAAATTTATACTTTTCATTTATAACAAATTCCACTCCGCCTGTTTCTCCAAGCAATAAGTGAGGCGTGTTACAACTTTTAACAGATTTCAGAAAATCCTCTTCATTTTCTTTCGAGACAGATATAATTACTCTGCTCTGAGATTCGGAGAAAAATGAAAAATCTTCACGTGTTTTAATCGGAATATTAACTTGTACCCCAATGCGATTTTCATTATTAATTATACAGCACTCAGCCAAAGCAGAAATAATTCCTCCATCCGAAATATCGTGTGCGGAATTTATTATTCCTTTATCAATTAAATTTAAAAGTGTCGTGTGAAGCTCTTTTTCTTTTTGCAAATCAATTTTCGGACAATTGCCCGTTACTAAGTTATGTTCAACACTAAGATACTCACTTCCTCCAATTTCTTCAAAATCTTCCCCTAATAAAAATACTTTATCGCCACAATTTTTAAAATAAGAAGTAGTGATATTTTTTGGTTCTTTAATTAATCCAATCATTCCGATAACTGGAGTTGGGTAAACTGTCGTATCCGGGCTCTCATTATAAAAGCTAACATTTCCACCTGTAACCGGAGTATTTAGAGAATCTGCAAGCTTCACCCATTCCTTCAACTGATTCTTTAAAAGTCCAATAAATTTCCGGATCATAAGGATTCCCGTAATTTAAGCAATTTGTAATTGCAAGCGGCTCACCACCGGAGCATACAATATTCCTAGCTGATTCTGCAACTGCAATTTTTGCTCCTTCTTTTGGATTAAGGTAAACATATTTACCGTTACAATCAGTTTGCATCGCAATAGATTTCTGGGTTCCTTTGATTCTTACAACAGCTGAGTCACATCCTGGTCCAACAACGGTATTTGTCCTAACCATATGATCATACTGTTCATACACCCATTTTTTTGATGCAATATTTGGTGAAGCAAACACTTTTAAAAATACTTCGTTAATATCTTTTGGAATTTCAATTTTTGAGAAATCAAAAAGATGATTTTCATCGATGTATGAAGGCTTTTTCGTTTCTCTATAATATACCGGAACTCCTCCACCTAAGGCTAAATCAAAGGGTGGAATATCAGCTTTTTGCTCTCCTCGGTATGTAACTTTTAATGCCTCTTCATTTGTCACATAACCAATTGTTTCACAATTCAAATCCCATTTATCAAAAATCTTTTTTACTTCATTTTCGCAACCCTTTTTTGCAACAACCAGCATTCTCTCCTGACTTTCAGACAGCATTATTTCGTATGCAGTCATAGTTTCTTCTCTAAGTGGGACTTTATTTAAATCAATGACCATCCCCGATTTGCCTTTATCGCTCATTTCTGCAGAAGAACATGAAATACCGGCTGCACCCATATCCTGGATACCGATAATTAGATCTTTTTTAATTATTTCCAGTGTTGCTTCAAGAAGTAGTTTTTCTGTAAATGGATCACCGACTTGAACTGATGGTCTTTTCGATTCCGATTTTTCACTAATTTCCTCAGATGCAAATGTTGCACCATGGATTCCATCTCTACCTGTTGCTGAACCAACAATAATTACTGGATTATTTTCTCCATGAGCTGTTGCAGATGCCGTTTTATCAATATCAACAATACCAACTGCCATTGCATTTACTAGCGGATTTCCTTGATAAACCTCATCAAAATAAACTTCACCGCCAACTGTTGGAACACCAAAACAATTTCCATAATCGGCAATACCTTTAACAACGCCTTCAAATAGGAATTTTGTCCTTGGATTTGTAAGCTTACCGAATCGTAAAGAATTGAGAGCAGCAATAGGTCTTGCACCCATTGTGAAAATATCTCTTAAAATACCGCCAACTCCGGTAGCAGCACCTTGATATGGTTCAACTGCTGAAGGGTGATTGTGACTTTCAATTTTAAATGCTATTGCTTGATTATCTCCTATATCAACTAGTCCAGCGTTTTCTTCACCTGCGCCGACTAATAATCTGCCACCTTCTCGCGGTAATGTTTTTAACAAAGCAATTGAGTTTTTATAGCTGCAATGTTCACTCCACATTACGCTGAAAATTCCAAGTTCTGTGAAATTTGGCACTCTATTAAGTTTAGAGCATATTGAATTAAATTCTTCTTGGTTTAAGCCATGTTCTAAAGCTAATTCTAATGTAACTTTTGGTTCAGTCATTTATTAGGTAATTGTTTAAAAATTAGAAAACCAAAGATAAAGTATTTTTATGTTTTTTGAGCAGATAAATAATTGAGATGATTTAACAAATGATTATTCGGAATCTCTTAGAAGTTTGGCGGAGACAATGAACGAGACAATTAAAAATCCCCAGAATGAAATTATTATGTCGTTAATAGTTACATAGAAATCTTTGCCAGGTATTGTAAAAATTGAAAGTAGTTTGCCTAAAATTAGAAGACCAAATAAAATTAGAGCACCGTTTATTCCGGATTTTATTGAGATTAAAATTGATTCAAATATACTTAGTTTATTAGTTTCCGATTTAATTGCATTTAAGTTTATCGAATTATTTTTTTTCATTTTTCCATCCTATTGTTTACCATTCCTAAAGTATTGGGTCTAAATATTTGTTTTTTATTGGGACATTGCTACAAGTAAAAAAGTATATAACTGAAACAGTTTTTTTATACCCAATAAAGAACAGTTTATTATTTCTTTTTAAATGATGATTATCACATAAAAAAAACTCAACTTTTTTCGATGATTAAATTTGTTGAAGGGGTGCAAAAATATTTGCATCAGCAAAAAAAGTTGATTCCTCTAAATTATTGTTTAACAATAGTTTAAGTAATGTCTAATAAATCTCGTCAACTTTTTTTGCTTTCAAAGGTTCTTTGAGTTAATTAATGGTATTAGTTTTGTGTAAAAATGAATTAGAAATGAATGATTTTTATATTCAATTAATGTGACCCTTGGCACAGATAATGTTCTATAACTTTATTACTTACCAAATGAAGGGCGCATTTATGTATAAAGTTGAAATTTCACCATCTAATAGCGACATTTCTCAATATAATAACACAGAACTGATCTGTTCTTATATTTTTGTAAAAAAAACTTTTAATCAATTATATAAGAAAAAATTACTGCATTTGAGTAAAAAAGAAAAAAAAGCGATTATTTATGATCTTTCTCTTTTTGAAACAATTAAGCAGAAAAAATATTTGCTAAGAAGTGTAACGCCTCAAAAATGGCTTGAAAATTGGAATGTATTCAATGGAATTGCAAACGAAATTAAAAAACGCGATTTATCCATCAATAATTTGGATTACATTTAAATGTCCTTTTACTTTGGAAAAAAAAATAATGATCCTATGAAGATAAAGAAATTTTATTATTATTCTCCAGATAAACTTAAACTTGTACCAATACAAAATTTCATTCCTAAATCTGTGATTTTCCTTATAGGTCTTACAATCTTTCTAATTTCTGTTTCCTTAATGGTAGGTAGAAGTATATTCTCAAATACTACCCCTGAAGAATTAACTCAAAAAAATATCTTGTTAGAAAAAAAATATGAAGAAGAATTAGATAAGCTTACACAGAAATATATTACCCTAGCAAATCAGTTCAATAAAATTGCAAAAACTACTAATGATGTAAGACTGGCCGTTAATCTCGAGCCAATTAGTTTGGAAAATCGTGATTATGGTATTGGCGGCTCAGAATTTTATGATTTGTCAAAATTATCACCTGAAAATTTAAAGGGGAAATTTGGAGAAATCTACAACTTTGTAAATACTATTGAGACGAACTTAAAATATGAAACAAGTAATTACGAAGAAATTAATAATAAGTTTGAAGAAAATAAGGAACTCTTTGATAATCTTCCTGCACTCAGGCCAGTAAATTCTTCTTTTGGAGATAGATTTGGAATGAGATATCATCCAATTCTAAAAAGTCGGAGAATGCACCATGGATTAGACTTTCTTTCTAATACCGGAGAAGAAGTTATTGCTCCAGGTAACGGAGTTGTAACCTATATTGGTAATAAAGGCGGCTATGGTAAAACTATTCGAATAAATCATGGCTTTGGTTATGAAACTATTTATGCTCACCTCTCTAAATACAAAGTTAAAAAAGGACAGAAAGTAAAACGTGGAGATGTTATAGCTCTCAGCGGTAATTCGGGAAGTCTTTCTACAGGTCCTCATCTTCACTACGAAGTTAGACACAATAGCGTGTGTTTAAACCCTCGTAATTTTATATTTGAGGAAACAAAAATTTTCGAAGAAACTAGTAAAAGTTTTTTAGCTAGTCGCTAATAACGAATTTTACTTTTAGAAATTTATTTTTTATTTACTCAATTCATTTCGAAAATTCCATTGAATCATATGTAATATTCATCTATAGTAACTTCATTAAAATAATATTCAAAAATTGTTGACTTAATCATTTGTCCTAGCTAATTTACAGCTATAATTTCATCTATAAATTAGAGGGAATGATGGAAAAAAGAAATGATCCTTCCGATCAATCACGCAGAAAATTTCTAAAAAATGTTGGAACAGGTATAGTTGGTGCTTATGCTGTATCCCCTTCGATAAAACCACATGCAAAGAACTTAGGTAACGATATTCTTGATTCTATTGAAGGCAAAGTTGATCTAAAAATAAAAGTAAATGGTAAAAGTATTACTACGAAAATTGATCCGTCAAAAACTTTAGCTGAGTTTATTAGAGAAGACTTAGAATTAACCGGAACAAAGCTCGTCTGTAATCAAGGTGAGTGCGGAAGCTGCACAGTACTTATCAACGGTAAACCGATTTATTCATGCCATATACTTGCTCTTGACGCTAATAACTCAGAAGTTATGACAATTGAAGGATTACTTGAGGGTGATGATCTTCATCCCGTTCAGCAATCTTTTATAGATCAAGACGGACTTCAATGCGGATTCTGCACACCTGGCCAGATCATAACTGCTTATGCACTTGTAAATGAAAATCCAAATGCGACCGATGAAGAAATTAGAAAAGGTATGTCCGGCAATTTATGCAGATGTGGTGCTTATCCCAAAATATTTGATTCTGTGAAAGCAGCAATTAAGATTAAAAATTAGGGAGTAGACAAATGGCAATTAAAAAATCAAAGTATTTTTTTGAAGAAGGTTTTATTGAAACTCTTGGTGAAGTTACAGAGGAAAAATATAAATCTCTACCGACAAACGATAAATTAAAATATGTTGGTAAAAAAATACCAAGATACGATGGCTACCAAAAAGTAAGCGGAAAAGCTAAATACACGTTTGATATTAAACTTCCCAATTTGGCTTATGCAAGAATACTTGGTTCTCCTTATCCAAATGCAAAAATTATAAGTATTGATGACACAAAGGCAAGAAAACTTAAAGGTGTTATCGATATAATCCATAAAAATAATAGTAAAGCTATTTCCTGGTATGGAGAAAATGGTAATTTATTTGATGAAAATGTTAAACATGAAGGTGATGAAGTCGCTTGCGTAGTTGCCGAAACTGAAGCAATAGCGAAAGCAGCATTAGAATTGATTCAAGTTCAATATGAAGAATTAGGATTTTCAGTTACTACCAAGGAATCATTAGGTGAAAATTCTTATAAGATTTATGATTCAGGAAATATAAGGAAAGGAAAACCGGATGAATATGAACGTGGTAATGTGGATAAAGGATTTGAAGAATCCGATATAATTATTGAAGATACATTTACTACCCAAGTTGTAATTCATAATCCCACCGAAGTTCACTGTAGTGCTGTAAAATGGGATGATGATAAATTAACTGTTTGGGATTCTACTCAAGGTATTTTTTCAGTAAGAGGTAAAATTGCCGAAGCCCTTGAAATACCTGAAGAAAAAGTGGAAGTAATCAAAGAATACATGGGAGGCGGATTTGGGAGTAAATTAGAAGCAGGTAAATACTCAGTTATGGCTGCATTGCTTTCTAAGAAAATAAATCGACCTATAAGAGTTACATTGGATAGAAAACAAATGAATTTATCTGTTGGTAATCGTCCCGATTCAATTCAAAATTTAAAGGTAGGCGTAAAGAAAAATGGAAAATTGATGGCAATGACTCATGATGCAAAAGCAGCCGTTGGAGCTTACCCAACTGGTGGCGGTTGCAGTTGGCCATTCAAAACTATGTATAATTGCCCAAATGTAAAAACTCTTGATTACAGCGTGATTACAAATACCGGAAAAGCAAGACCATTTAGGGCTCCTGGACATGTGCAAGGAGTTTTTGGGCTCGATTCAATAATTGACGATGCAGCAGAGAAAATTGGTATGGATCCTTTGGAATTCAGATTAATAAACTATGCCGAAAAAGATCAAGTTTGGGGAGCTGAGTATACAAGCAAACTTTTAAGGGAAGCATACAAAGCTGGAGCAGAAAAAATTGGATGGGATAGGAGAAATAAAAAAGCCGGCAGCGGCAAAGGGTATATAAAACGTGGAATGGGAATGGCATCCCAAATTTGGTGGGGAGGTGGCAGTCCGCCTGCACACGCAAATATTGAAATTACCAAAGAAGGTAAAATTACAGTTTATTCAGGGACTCAAGATATTGGTACAGGGACTTATACAATAATAGCCCAAGTTGCTTCTGAGATTTTAGAAATACCAATCGAAAAGATAAAAGTTGTTTTAGGTAATACTGCAATTGCCCCTTATGCCCCAGGAAGCGGTGGAAGTACAACAGCTCCTTCGGTTACGCCTGCGGTCAGGGATGCTGCTGAGAAAATGAAAAAACAGCTAGTATCTGCTGCTTCTGCAATTTTAGAAGTTAAGGAAGAGGGACTATATTATTCAGATGGTGAAATCTTCACTAAAGATAAATCCAAGAAAATAAATTTTGTAGATGTAGTTAAAAATCTAAATGATGATTCAATAATTACTAAGGGGTCCCGGGAGGAAAATCTTGAAGGATTTATCACTCAATCATTTGGGGCTCAGTTTGCAGAAGTTGAGGTTGATACTCTTACCGGATTTGTAAAAGTTCTCAAAATAGTTGCTGCTCATGATATCGGTCGAACGCTTAACCGTCAGACTCTAGAAAATCAATTCCATGGTGGAATTATGCAGGGGCTTGGCTTTGCACTTATGGAAGAAAGAATAATGGATGTGGATTACGGAAAAATGCTCAATGCTAATATGCACGAATATAAAATCCCGACTATGCTTGATGTCCCGGAAATAGATGTGATAATTGTTAGTGAGACAGATGATAGAGCAAATAATATGGGCGTAAAAGGAATTGGAGAACCTGCTATCATTCCAACTGCCGGTGCAATTGCAAATGCTGTTTATAATGCAATTGGTGTAAGAATTAAAAGTCTACCTATCACACCCGATAAAATCCTTAATTCATTAGAGGGGATATAGCCATGAAAAGTTTTGAGTATTTACAGCCCGAAACAATAAAAGCTGCTTCTAAACATTTGCAGAAGAATAATAATTCTTTCCCTTATGCCGGCGGAACTGATTTATTAGGTTTAATGAAGGATGAAATTATTGAACCAAACCAATTAGTAAATCTCAAAAATATAGGAAAGTATAACTCTATTGAGTATAACGAAAGTGAGGGATTGAAAATTGGGGCTTTGGCTAAATTGAGCGAAATTGAAGAGCATCCGATTGTAAAAGAAAAATATAAAGTTTTAGCAGAAGCTATAGCTGAAATTGCAACATTGCAGTTAAGAAATGTAGGAACGTTAGGCGGTAATATTTGCCAAAGACCACGATGCTTTTATTTTAGAGGGGATTATGACTGTATAAGAAAAGGTGGAGATACATGTTTTGCAATTACCGGAAATAACAAATTTCACTGTATAATTGGGGGCGGACCATGCTACATTGTTCATCCATCAGATACAGCTGTTGCTTTAATTGCATTGGACGCAAAATTTAAAGTATTTAATGGAAAAGAAGAAAAATTAATTTCGGCTAAGGACTTTTTTATTCTTCCTGAAGTTGATGATACAAGAGAAAATATATTAAATAAAGGTGATCTGCTTCTAGAGATAATTGTCCCTGCTGTTAGGAATAAATTAGTTGGGAAGTACATTAAAATTAAGGAAAGAGGGGCTTGGGATTTTGCCATGGTTAGTATTGCCGGTGTTTTTAATAAAGAGGGTAATAAAATTAAAAATGGGAAAATTGCATTCGGTGGTGTTGCTCCAATTCCTTGGGAGGAAGAAATTATCAATAGCAATCTTACCAATCTAATCCTTAATGAGAGTAATATTATAAAACTTTCAAATTATGCTTTTACAAAAGCAGAAGAAATGAGTATGAATTCCTATAAAATTAAAATGGCAAGAAACTTAATTAAAAAAATATTATTAGAATTATAATAGTATTCACTTTTAAAAATAATTTAAACAGGAGGAAACATGAAAAATCTATTACGAACAAACTTAATATTATTAACTTTAATTATTTGTTCGTCAGTGGTATCAGCCCAAGATATGAAACAATCCCTTTTTTCAGAAGCTGATAAAATAATGGAAGAAGCAAAAACTGAAAGATTGGATTTGCTCTCACCATCATACTATGAGCAGGCATTTAACAATTACAAAGAAGCAAATGATGACTTTAAACAAGGAGAAAATCTTAAATCTATACAAGAAAAACTTGCCAACGTTACAAGATTAATTACTGCTGCAAAAGAAAAAGCTAAAGTTTCAAAAATTACTCTAAAAAATGCCATTGAAGCCAGGAATGATGCTTTAAAAGTTGAGGCAAATAAATATGCTAACGAACAATGGCAAAATGCAGAATCAAAATTTAGAGAAGCAGGAGAAGAAGTTGAAGATGGTGATATTCCAAATGCTGAGGAAGCATCTGCCGAAGCTGAAGAATTATTTAGAGCAGCCGAGTTGAGCTCAATTAAAGTTTTATATTTAGATGAAACTTGGGCATTAATTAATTCAGCAAAAGAAGCTGATGCTGAAAGCTATGCGCCTAATATACTTGAAAAAGCAACTTCTCTTGTTAAGCAAGCTGAAAAAGAATTGAGTGAAAATAGGTACGACACAGATCAGCCAAGAAATTTAGCTCAACAAGCTAAATACCAAGCCAATCATGCACTTTACATGTCAAAATTTATCAGGGATTTTGAAGACTCAGATAAATCAATGGAATACTTACTTTTATCATACGAAGAACCCGTACAGAAAATTGCATCTCATTTTGATTTTGATGCTAAATTTGATCAGCCTTTTGAAAATACAGTGAATGATATTGTACAAAAAGTGGTTGAACTCAAAACACAATATCAAGAAGCTCAACAGAATAATACCGACCTTAAACAAGAAGTTAAATATCTTAAAGAAGAATTAGGAGGAGTGGCAAAAGAGAAATCTGAGCTAGCAGCAAAAATGGGAAAGCTCGCCGAGTTTAAAGCAAAGTATGAAAAAATAAATAAGTCCTTTACTAAAGATGAAGCAGAAATTTTCAGAGAAGGAAACAATATCTATATTCGTTTAAAAGGTTTAAGTTTTCCAGTTGGTAAATCAATAATAGAAGCAACTAATTTTGGACTTTTAACCAAAGCTCAAAATGCCTTAAAGGAATTCCCTGATGCAACTATTGTTATTGAAGGCCATACAGATTCCTACGGAAGTGATGAAAAGAATTTGGATCTATCTCAAGAGCGGGCAAGTGCAGTCAAACAATATCTTTTGGCTAATATGAATCTTGATCAGAAAAAAGTAATGGCTTTTGGATATGGAGAAACAAAACCGATTGCAAATAATGAAACAAAAGATGGCCGAGCAAAAAATAGAAGGATTGATTTAATAATTCAAAATGCTGAATAGGCTATATTGGTTTAATTTTCTGTGCCGGTTTTACCATAAGGTTGACCGGCATTTTTTTGTTTGTAACTCAACCAGATGAGCATTTAACAAGTCATCTGCTCTTCTGAAATACTTTAGCAGTTTTTAAGAACATATTCTGAAATAATCTCCCTCAAGAGATATCTTTTGCTAACATTTAGTTTTTCTGAAATTTCTATCAGTGTTTTATTTACTTCAGGTGGCATTGAGCATGTAAATGACTGAGTTTTTATTCTATCAAAGTCATTATGCTTAAAAACAAAATTTTTCTTTTTAGCTTCTACTTTGAAATTTCTAATCGCTCGTTCCAACAAATTTCTATAGGGTATGTAATTTTTTTTCGAATATTTAGATAGTCGATCCTTTATTTCAGGATCGAGAACGGTTGTAAGAATTATTTTAGCCATAAAATAATCTTTCTTATTGTGAATGAATTTCAAAGTAATTAAAATTTTCTAATAATACAATATTAAATCTTTTCCAAAGAGTTTTGTGTTAAATCATTTGAGCCAATCACGACATTTTTGTCTTGATTATTATTTGCAAAAACATATATTAAGAAGTATCAATATAATGATTTGGTGTAATCTCATGTTTCATCTTTAAAATATTTCAGAGATATAAATCTTAGGGAATAAGTGGATGGGAAAGGGAATAGCAATCAATTTAAATATCATTTTTTTATTCTTATCATTATTTACACTGGTAAATGTGGGTTGCAAAGATGAAAATTTACTTGAACCTGTTGCAGATCCCGAAATTGGAAAATATGATCGATATAATCTTCTACGTGTATTCGATAATAAGAATTTAAGACTCGCCGTATTTAATCAGATTATTTCTCACCGCCCTGATATAATCACGCAAGATTTGTTTGTAAACCAGAATGACTTTGAAAACATTACATATTTGTATGTTAAAGAAAGAGATATTACTAACATTGAAGGAATGCAACATTTAGTAAATTTAACTCATTTAGATATTTCTCAGAATCCAATTTTACATTTACAGCCAATTAAAAAACTTAGCTTTTTAAGAGAACTGAATGTACGGAATTGCAGTTTAACAGACATTGCCCCTCTAGCATCACTTAATAATCTAACTTACGTATACTCAGATAATAACGAAATTGCTGATATCTCACCATTGAAAAATCTTGATAAGCTTACTGCAATGAGCTTTTCAAGAAATAAAATTAAGGATATTTCTTCTTTAGAAAGTTTAACAAACCTCGAATACATTTGTCTGGACAATAATTTTGTAGAAGATTTATCTTTGATTAGAAATAACAATAAGCTAAGACACATCTCTTTACAAAATAATAATATAAAAAGCTTGCCAGAATTGACTCAATTAAAGGAATTGGTTGAGCTAAGCCTTTCTTACAATAAAATTGAAGAAATTACGAGCATTTCAAATCTTCAAAAACTTCAGGAAATATACTTAACCAGAAATCAAATTAAGAAAATTGGAAAAATATCAAATCTTCCGAGTCTGAACCATTTATATCTTTCTGGTAATTATACAACTGAGATTCAAGAAATTTCGAATCTGCCAAAGTTAACCAGCTTAAATCTTTCTGCAAATGAAATTTCAAAAATTAATAAGATTAACAATTTACCAGGTTTAGAATATCTAAATTTATCTGTAAATAAATTGGAAAATTTAAGCTTCCTTTCAGAATTGACAAATTTGAGAAGGATTAACTTAAGCCAGAATAAAATCGCCGATATTTCACCATTATTTGCAATACAAAATATCGAAGAATTACAGCTTAACGATAATCTTATGTATGATTTATCCATGTTCTCCAATTTTTTTACTATTAAAGTTTTGGATTTGGATAGAAATAAAATCTCAAAAATTGATTATTTGTCTTCTTTAAAGCAACTGGAGCATCTATCCCTTGAACAAAATAGTCTTATTGATATTTCTGTGATTGGACAATTTGAAAATTTAAAATTCCTAAATTTAAATGCAAATCAAATAGATAATATTGATGTAATTGAGCAATTGGATTATTTGAATTGGCTAAACTTATCAGGTAATAATATTCTGGATTTGACTCCAATAGTAAATTGCAAAGGAATGCAAGCCGGTTCAACTCTAATATTAAATAATTGTCCACTTTCCGAGAATGCGGTAAATCATCAGATACCTATTTTAAAGGAAAGGGGAGTTTATGTTGAATATTTTCCGCCTCTGCCTTAAAATCTTCTGATTCTTTAGAAGCATCTCAATAGTTATTTTATATTGCTTTTAAATTAAATAAACTTGTATCTAAGCAAATATTTATTTTAATAAATCTCTATTTTGTAAATCATGTTTATTAAATTCTTAAAAAAGCTCTTGAGAATTGGCTTAATAATTCTCTTCAGTAATATTCTCTTTATAATAATATTTAGATTTTTACCAATTCCCACAAGCTCTTTTATGCTTCAGCAAAGAATCTCTAATTTATTTTCGGAGGAGAAGTCATCAGTTCTGTACGATTGGGTGCCTGGTTATAAAATAACAAACTCGGCAAAGCTTGCTGTCATTGCTGCTGAGGATCAGAAATTTTTTGACCATTTTGGATTTGACGTTGAATCCATTACAAAAGCCATTGAACAGAATAAAAAGAGGAGAAGAGTACGAGGTGCCAGTACAATAACTCAGCAGACAGCAAAAAATTTGTTTTTATGGCCGGGTAAAAGTTTTATTAGAAAAGGACTTGAAGCTTATTTTACAGTGCTGTTAGAATTATTTTGGTCAAAAGAAAGGATACTTGAAGTATACTTGAACATAGCTGAATTTGGAGAAAATGTTTACGGGGTTCAAGCAGCTTCACAAAAATTTTTTAAGAAAGATGCAAATAAACTAAGCTATCATAATTCGGCAAGTTTAGCTTCGGTATTGCCTAATCCTAAAAGATATAAGGTAAACTCACCTACACAATATTTGGCAAGAAGAATTCAATGGATAGAAAGACAAATGTACCAGTTGGGTGAGAAGACCATAATAGATAACTAGTATAATTCTCAACTGAGGATAAACGTTATTGAAATAATCGCTTTATATTATAATTTCTAAGTATTATTAAGTAATTTTATAAAAACTTTACTAATCTTTAAAAGCGGTTAAACTTAATATGTCATCAAATATTTATGCCAGGTTTTTAATAATATTTTCATTTCTAATCTTAACTATTTCCTGTTCAAAGGATGAAAGCAGTCCTATCAATCCTGACAATAACTCCCCTAAAATTGTAGTTTTATCTGCTAGTCAATCAAATTTATTTATTAATGAGATTACAAATCTAACTTGTTATGCTACCGATGAAGATAATGATGCTTTAACTTATTCTTGGAATTCTGCTGAAGGATCTTTCCCCAAAGGGAAATCGGGTTCACTTGTAGAATGGCAGGCTCCTGCGATAGTTGGTAATTTCATTATTGAAATTTCGGTTAGCGATAACCAGGCATCCGTTAAAGATACTCTATTAATGTCAGTTATTGATGAGCCATGCGAAGGAATTGAATCGATTTCATATGAAGGTAAAACCTATAACACCATACAAATAGGTAAACAATGCTGGATTAAGGAAAACCTTAATATTGGAACTATGATAAATGATAGTTTGGAAATGGCGAATCAGGATACATTAGAGAAATACTGCTTCGATAACATTGAATCAAACTGTGATGTTTATGGCGGTCTTTACCAGTGGAACGAAGCTATGCAGTACACTCTTGATGCGGGTGCTCAAGGCATTTGCCCGAGCGGCTGGCATCTGCCTACTTTTTCTGATTTACAGGCGTTAAGATCAGCTGTTAATAACAGCGGTAATTCTCTAAAATCAGTTGGACAAGGGAGCGGTTCAGGAGCAGGAAACAATACCAGCGGATTTTCGGCACTGCTAGCAGGAATGAGATTTGAGGATACTAATTTTGGAAATTTTAACTTTTATGGTGTTTTTTGGAGTTCAACATTTAATTTAGCCACTTTCGATGCAGCTAGATATCTCTCCGTAAACTCAGAGGACGATACGATTTTATTGGATTATGGGAATATAACTACAGGTTTAAGTATACGATGCCTAAAGGACTAAAACTACTAACGGAGCAGAGGTCAATTAATCACTAATTTTAAGTAAAATATTTATTATCCTAGATTCAATGAATGTTAAAAATTTAATAATAACTTTATTCTTTATTAGTTCCATTTCTATTGCTCAAAAAGTATCTATTCTAATTGATGGATCGACAAATGATGCAATTTTACTTAAGATTGAAGGTGAAAAGACAAAAAGGATTAAGGAAGTTATTCCGCAAAACGGCGTTTTTCAATTTTCGTTAGATAATGAACCTTATGGAATATATCGTTTAGAATTTGATAACCGGCACTGGATAAATTTTATTAATGATGGGGAAGATATAGAGTTAAAAACAGATTTGAATAATCTGGTTGATAGCCTCAAAATAGTAAAATCTGAAAGTAACTTTTTGTATTACGATTTTCTAAAATTAAATAAATTATATAAAACTAAGACAGAACTCTTAAATTTAATTTTAGTTCGCTACCCGCAAGATGATGAATACTACAGTGCAACTCAAAATAGATTAACGGAAATTCAAAATGGGTATCTGGATTTTGTTCAAAACATTTCACAGAGAAACAAAAATTCATTTATTGCAAGATATATCTTTTCATCGCAACTGCCGGTAATTCCTCAACAAGTTGAATCTGATAAACAGCTGGATTATCTAAAAGCAAATGCATTAAATAATGTTGATTTTGATGACGTTGAATTAATTAATTCAGATCTATATACAAATAAAACAATTGAGTATTTAACATATTACAGAAATCCTCAATTGCCTAAAGAGCTTTTAGAAAAAGAATTCATGAAAGCTGTGGATACTTTATTGAATAAAGCCAAGATCAATCAGTTGGTCTATCAGCATATTACTGAATATTTAATTGATGGATTTAAGAAATTCGGGTTCGATAAAATAATTGACTACATAGTTGAAAATTATGTAATTAAAGATGATTTATGCTTGGATGAAAAAACAGAAAACTCAATTCAGAAAAGAATAGATCAATCAAAGATGCTCAGTCTTGGCACTGAAGCACCAAATATTCTTATACCGGATATTAACGGAAAGGTTTTTGATTTATCAAAACTTCAATCAAACAATACTTTGCTGGTATTCTATTCAAGCGAATGTCCGCATTGTCAGACATTACTGCCTCGCTTAAATGAATTGCAGAAAGAGCAAAAAGAGATTAAGATAGTTGCAGTTTCATTAGATACAAAGCAAAAGGATTGGATTAAATTTATTGAAGATAATCAACTCAATTTGCTTAATATAAATGATCCGAATGGGTGGAGTGGAACAACTGCATCAGATTATTATATCTACGCTACGCCAACAATGTTTTTACTAAATAAAGAAAAAAATATAATTGGTAAACCGACAAGTTATGCCGAACTGGCTGATTTATTATAATATTATTTGCAATCTATTTCTGTTCATTGTAACAATTGATATAAATTTATATTTTAAGAAACTTCTGAAAAATTGAATTAATAATGCTTATCATTCCCACGAATCTGCCTGCGGTTGGCAGGAGTTGGAATCCACCGAGAATTCAATAGATTCCCGTTTTCACGTTAATGACATTTTAATTATTTCAGAAGTCTTTTTAATAAAATTGTTAAAGAAATCCAATCTAATTTAAAAGTGAGTTTAATTATGAAAAAAAGCTACCTGTTAGCAGTACTAATAATTACATTTGTGTTTTCCGGTGCATTGGCTCAGAATAAAATAAATGAGACTGATACAAAATTAAAATCCAATCTGGAAATCAAAAATGGCTGGTATTATATAAACGGAGAAAAATTCTTTGTAAACGCACTCGGTTATGAGATAGGTGCCAGACCTGGACAGCATCCTTATGAGAAGAGATATTCCGAACCTCAAAGAGTAAAACATGACATGCAAGTTATTAAGGAGGCGGGATTTAATGCTGTCCGCACATGGTCTGAACTATTTGAAGATGAACTAAAAGTAGTACAAGAATCAGGGCTCAAAATTATTTTTGGAATAGGCATAAAACCGGAACAGGATTTCTCAGATCCAAAGATTGTTGATGAATATATGACAATTGTGAAAAACGTACTAAGTTACTCAAAGAATTATGACTGCATAATTACTTATTTAGTTATGAATGAACCGATGCCGCAGCATATCCAAAAAGTAGGAGCGCAGGCAACCGTTGATTTATGGAAGAAGATGAGAGATCTAATTCACATTGAACATCCCGGTATCCCAGTTACTATCAGCGGCAATTCTGCAATTACAGAGTTTGTAGATATGAATGTTTTTGATATTTATGCTTATAACTCTTACGATTATGATGGTTTCAATTATACACATGGGTATACTAACGCATGCAAAATCCTTCCGGAAATGAATGGACAGGGTAAGCCATTGCTGCTAACAGAATTTGGTTTATCTGTTTCACGTGATGGAGGCGATTCTCGATATGGTGGAAATACATTGATTGAGCAAATGGAGATATTGCCTTGGTACTACCGGCAGTTATTAGATGCAGGAGCAGCCGGAGCTTGTCCCTTTTATTATGCTGACGGATGGTGGAAAGGGGGTGAACCGGCCAAGCATAACGATACCCCGGAAGAGTGGTTCGGGTTTTGGGGATACCGTGATTTAGAAGATACCATCGGTTATCCGCGTCCTGTATGGAATGAAATGAAAAAGTATAATAATGCGATCATCAGTTCCCCCAAAAATCAAATGTTTTATAAAAATGAGGTCCCGCTGGAAATATTCTTACATCCAGACGTAAAAAGCATGAATGTTGTGTACAATGACAGAATAATATATTCACAAAAAGATATTACAAATAATTACCTCAAGGACTTTATTTCATTTGCTGAGCCAGATCTTAGTGATCGCGAATTAATATTTGAGTTTTATGACGATAATAATGAAATACTAAAAATTGAGAGCATCATAATTCTTACTGGTGATAGGGAAGTAGAGTGGCCACAGGTTACAATAAAAACTCCCGTGAAAGATATAAAAGATAATAAAGAAATTAATATTGAGTTAAAGCTTGAGAATAATTCTGTATTTACATTAGCTAAAGAAGTTCGTTATCTCTTCTCTACCCATATAGGATGGTCCAGAGGAGAAAGAAGGATTTGGAACATTAACTCTGAGCTGCAAAATCAGTCTCTAAAAGATAGCTACACCCTTCCTGAAGAAAGTCCCTTGGTTGGACTTTATGTTGGGACAGAAATAACATATGGAAAGTTTGTTAAAACTATCCATGACCAAAAACTAATTTATAACGGCACTTGGGCAGATCCGATAAGACTAAAATAAAGTGTGGTTTAGGTAATATATTATTGCAAATTCGTTATAATAATTAGGCTTCTTTTTAATTATAAATGTAAACCTCCGAGGTTTTTAGGTTGCTTCATTTAGCTTCCAAACCCCGGAGGTTTTAATATCTGCTTATTCTTACTTCATCAATAACATTTTCTTAGTCTGAACAAAGTTTCCGCTTCTTATGGTGTAGAAATACATTCCACTTGAAAGGTCACTTGCATCAAATGTGTGTGAGTAATTACCAGCTGTTCTGAATCCATTATCTAATACTGCTACTTCTTTACCTAATGCATCATATATGCTTAGTGTTACATATTCATTTTCTGGTATTGAATAACTTATTGTTGTAGTAGGGTTAAATGGGTTTGGATAATTCTGGTTAAGATTATATGTTTCCGGCAATACATCCTCTGAAGCCAATTCATCTAATTCACCGCTTTTTGGCAATGCAGTCTTTATTGCGTCAATAATTTCTTCTGCTTTTCCAATCCATTCATCTGCTAAAGCGGCATCAATCTTTCTGGGGCTCTGAACTTTAACAAGCCATTTGAATGCTACTAATTTTAGAATAGCTAGTTTTTCTCTTCCTCTATCTAATGATTTATCCGCACTGTTAAGAAAACCAGTTAATAATCGCTTTGTTCCTTTATGAATACCCGAACCGTCAACTGAAGTTATTAGTTCTGCTATCATTTCTTCCGGGGTCAAGGGTGCACAATCTGCAAAAATGGTTTCAATTTCTTCCGGAGTTGGATTAGTGTAACCAGCAATTTCAATTGTTCCGTTTCCAAGCGTTCCCTCACTAAAAACCGGGTAAAGTCCGCAAAAACTGCTGAGCATTGGATTGTTAAGTATTTTAAGAGTAATATTATTTGCTTCTCCAATAGAATTAATGTTACTAAGTGCATTAAGATTTGTTAGTTCTGTGTTATAATTAATACTAAGAAATCCACCAACAGAAATAAGATTGCTTAATCCACCTAGATTCTTGAGCTCTGGATTGCCTCCAATAGAAAGATCTCCACCAACAGAAGTAAGACTGGTCAGTCCGTCTAAATTTTCTAAGAGAGGATTAATTTAATTAAAAAACTTCTACCAACTGAAGTTAAACCACTTAGTCCATTAGAATTTGTGAGGGCATCATTGCCAGTTATATTTAAGTCCCCTGCGATAGAAGTTAGGCCACTTAGTCCGTCTAAATTTTCAAGGAACGATTAAATGGTATATTAATATTTCCCCCGATAGAAATAATATTACTTAATCCGTCTAAATTTGTGAGAATGTCATTATCCTGCACTCTAAGCGATCCCCCAACAAAAATTAATCCGTTTAAACCGTTAAGACTTGTTAATACTGAAGTAGATATAATCAGTGAAGATCTCCACCAATAGAAGTAAGAGATGAAAGGGGTGATAAATCATTTATATCTGAATCAGCAAGAAACTCCCCGATTTTCAAATCGCCACTAATCGAGATTATTGTATTGTCAAAAGCATTAACTTGTTCTTGGGTCAGTAAGGGTAAAACTTTGCGCCTTACTTTCCGTAAGCATAAAAATGCTTAAAAAGCAGGCTAGAAACATTGTGAAGAAAAGTTTATTGTATTTCATATATACTCCTTTTGTGTTTGTTCATTATTATTTGTGTTAAACATTTTAAATTAGCTGTATAAATTCGATTGAGTAATAATAAACCTCCGAGGTTTTTAGGTTGCTTCATTCAGCTTCCAAACCCCGGAGGTTTTAATATCTGCTTATTCTTACTTCATCAACAACATTTTCTTAGTCTGAACAAAGTTTCCACTTCTTATGGTGTAGAAATACATTCCACTTGAAAGTTTACTTGCATCAAATGTGTGTGAGTAATTACCAGCTGTTCTGAATCCATTATCTAATACTGCTACTTCTTTACCTAATGCATCATAAATGCTTAGTGTTACATATTCATTTTCTGGTATTGAGTAGCTTATTGTTGTAGTAGGGTTAAATGGGTTTGGATAATTCTGGTTAAGATTATATGTTTCCGGCAATACATCCTCTGAAGCCAATTCATCTAATTCACCGCTTTTTGGCAATGCAGTCTTTATTGCGTCAATAATTTCTTCTGCTTTTCCAATCCATTCATCTACTAAAGCGGCATCAATCTTTCTGGGGCTCTGAACTTTAACAAGCCATTTGAATGCTACTAATTTTAGAATAGCTATTCTTTCTCTTCCTCTATCTAATGATTTATCCGCACTGTTAAGAAAACCAGTTAATAATCGCTTTGTTCCTTTATGAATACCCGAACCATCAACTGAAGTTATTAGGTCTGCTATCATATCTTCTGGGGTTAATGAAACGCAATCTGCAAAGATAACTTTAATTTCTTCAGATGTAGGATTGGTGTAACCTGCAATTTCAATTCTTCCGTTTCCAAGTGTTCCCTCACTAAAAAGTGGATAGATCCCGCAGAAATTATCAAGTAAACTATTATCCCAAAAACTAATAGTAGACCCAGCAGATTCTCCAACAAATGTGAGATTACGCAAACCATCTAAATTTCTTAGGGCGTGATTTCCGCCTACAGCTAGATATCCACCAATAGAGGTAAGACTGGTCAGTCCGTCTAAATTTTCTAAGAGAGGATTAATTTGAATTAAAAAACTTCTACCAACTGAAGTTAAACCACTTAGTCCGTTCAAATTTGTGAGGGCATCATTGCCAGTTATATTTAAGTCCCCTACAATAGAAGTTAGGCCACTTAGTCCGTCTAAATTTTCTAGGAGACGATTAAATGGTATATTAATATTTCCCCCAATAGAAATAATATTACTTAATCCGTCTAAATTTGTGAGAATGTCATTATCCTGCACTCTAAGCGATCCCCCAACAAAAATTAATCCGTTTAAACCGTTAAGACTTGTTAATACTGAAGTAGATATAATAGTAAGATCTCCACCAATAGAAGTAAGAGATGAAAGGGGTGATAAATCATTTATATCTGAATCAGCAAGAAACTCCCCGATTTTCAAATCGCCACTAATCGAGATTATTGTATTGTCAAAAGCATTAACTTGTTCTTGGGTAGTAAGGGTAAAACTTTGCGCCTTACTTTCCGTAAGCATAAAAATGCTTAAAAAGCAGCTGAGAAAGATTGTGAAGAAAAGTTTATTGTATTTCATGTATGCTCCTTTGTTGTTCTTTTATTAGTATCTACTAAATGAAATATTATTAGATTTCTGTAAAACTTATTGGATCTTTACTCATCACTTCCAAATGATTTCTATGGTGTACTACCACATAATAATTGCCAGCATTTGTACCAACAAAATTAACCGGACTATTTCCATCAGTATCAACTATACTGCCATCTTTTGTTAAAAACGCTGATTTCCTTACAACTGATGACTTTGATGGATCTGTAGCTCTTAATTCAATCAGTACCCAGTCTACAATATTAGTATTGGGAATACTGGTTAATGAGATCGGATCTTCTGGGTATGGGGATGTTAGCGGAATAGAACTGTTTATGCTGCTACTCAATTCATTTAAGGTGCTATTATATGGTCCCTCTAAGAATACTCTAATATCTGCAGATATAACCGGCGGGCTAATTGTGTTTGTAATAGCTGCATAAAATGCAGTGTAATAGCTTGCACCGGTAAATAATAGTGATTTCACATAAGTTGAATATACACCAACCAAATCAGACCAAATAAGGTTTGTACTTCCGGCCGAACCATTGAAGCCAGTTATCTTAAATCTTCCCAGGCGATGAACATTTTGAGAATTGTCAATTTTTGCAACTTGTGTATTAAAATCAGATTCTGTGGCCAAATAAGTTAGAGGATATCTAACCGAGATTACTGCATCATTAATTCTTATTTCTGTTGTAGTATAACTGTAGTAGTTATTTTGGGTGTTACTGTTGTTAGTTTGGTTTTGAATTGAGGGAACAAATGTACAGAAAGATTCACCATTACCATATACTTTTTCTAATGTAGGATTTGTGAACAAATCGTTATTAAAATCAAGTACAAGATCTGCATCACCCAAATAGCAAGCATTACTATAACTTTTTAGGTAAATATCAAAAAATAATTCATTACCAATAAGTCGTTTATTTAGGATGTGATATCGATTCCCACCGGTTGATATATGCTAAAATTTGCAGTGTAAGTTGTTGGTACAGTTGGAGTATTAACAATCTGCCACCATATTCCTCCATTGGACCAATTCTGAAAAAGAATAGGTTGTTCGGCTAGTAGTTATCATTATAATAAGGAGTAAAAAGTGAATGAGTAGTACCATTTAACCAAGAAAGTTTTTTAGGACTAACAAATGTTTGGGCATCTACTACCACATCTAAACCAGGAGGTGAGGTAGTTACTGTTACTCGTGTTCTAGGAAGACATACCGTTCCATCAGAAATTTCTTGTATAAGAGGATTATACAAATTATTTGAAATGGAGATAGTACCGGAACCTACCGTTCCAGAACTGAAAAGCGGATTAAGACCGCAGTAATTATCCAATGAGTCATTATTCTGTATTACTATTGTGTGATTTGCATAGAAGGATTCTAACCCCGTATATCCCAAATCTGTATTGAATACTCCAACTGATGTAAGATTGGATAATCCGCCTAGATCTGCGAGAAAATTAGTAGTGATTGAAGCATATTGGTATGGTTTTTGGTTATTGATAATCAGAGCCCCTCCTAGGGTGGTAAGACCACTTAATCCATCTAAATTCAGTAATGAGGATGTTTCCCAAATAATAAGATTTGCACCAATAGAAGAAATATTACTAAGCCCATTGATATTTGTAAGAGCAGTACCTTGCACCCATAGGTTTCCTGGGACTGTTGTTATATTACTTAAGGCATCTAGATTCGTCAGAGTCGTTAAACCATTGATTCGCATATTACCACCAATAGAAGTAATATTACTTAACATATTAATATTGGGTGCACTAATGTAAATGTCCCCCGGAACTGAAGAAAAATTAAATATAAAGTTTAAATCTGTTTCAGTTTCAACAGAAATATTACCTCCAACAAAAGTGATAGAACTTAGTGCACTAGCATCGGTTAGTGCCTCATTATAACGAATATTAAGGTCATTACTAATCCACTTTAGATTATTTAATGCGCTAAGTGAAGTCAAAGCAGTAGTGTAATTTACTTCAAGTCCGCCAACATATTTAAGGTTGTTAAACCTAGATAAGTCATAAATTTCATCACTACCTGTCCCATAAGAATCAATTACTAGAGACCCAGAAATTGCTTTAGTATTAGCATTAAACGTATTTACTTCGGTTTGAGTATAAAAAGTTAAAAACCCATCAACAGCTGAAGATCCGCCAGCAATAATTTCAGATTTTGTAGGGTTTACTAAATTTCCTGTTATACTATAAATCATCCAAATTGAGTTAGGATCATTAAACAATATATAAAGCGCCTTAAAATCTGATAGGTTATTATTATTATTAATATTCAGATTGTCAACATTTTTTAGAAACCACAATCCATCCAAATTTGTAAGGGAGGTATTAGTAATATTCAGTGTTCCAGTTAATTCCTTCTTAGTTCTGCTAATAGACTTAAATCAGTTATGCCTGGTCCAGTAATTGTTAAAATACCTGTAGCGTAATCAATTCTCTCTGAAGCGAATTGTTCCACTTCAGCTTGAGTAGTGAGTGTTCTTTGAGCATAACCTTCAGAATATAGAATTAGAACAAAAACACCTGTATATAAAAAAATCAAAAGTTTTCTTAATTTCATTTATTCTCCAAGATAAATTATTGAACTATAAAGTTAGAAGTAGAAACAATAATACAATACATCTGTTTATGTTAAAGTTAAGCTTTTTACGCTTTAATTTCCGCTTAACCATTGTTCAAAACTTTGATTAATTTCTCCAGGTTTATAATTCCAGTCCGGTTTTAATCTTAAACCGCTGTCTCCTTTCCATATAAAATTCTTAGCATCTTCAATTTCATTTTTGCTTAAAATTTTTATTACGTATAGCATGATATTTCCCAATTTTTCACCTTTAATTTCTGAACCGATATTTTGAACCAGTAGTGTTTCCTTAATTATTTCTGCTTGTCTTAAATCGTATGTTGCCCAGACAAAACCGTTTATACCGCTTAGAAAATCTTTTTCATTAAATGTGATGACAAGTTCTATTTTACTTCCAAAAGGAATTGCCGGCAGATTTTCATTACTTAAAACATCCCAATTAATTGTTTTTGAGTTTTCCAATTCTATTTTTCCGGTATTAATATACTTGCCCGTTATTTTTATTATTTCCACAGATTTCTTTTTATTATTGGTGTTTGGGAATAAGAAATATCTGATACAAAGGTAAAGTGAAATAAAGCAGATATCTTGTGTTTTTATTGCAGATTTTTGTCATTTCTGCACATTTGATAGAAAAAGCAAGGTTTTAATAAGAAATGGACTTGAATATTGTAAAAATCAGATAAACTTTCTTTTTCCAGAAATGAAGGTAAAGGATGTTGAATAACTAAAAATGTTCGTCATTCCGGCTGATCAGCCGTGGCTGAGAATGCCGGAAGCTTGATGTCTAATTTGCGGCCAATTTTAAGATTCCGGTAGTGCAAAAAACGCAAATCGGAATGACAGATCATTACAAATGAGTTCTGCAACACACTTGGCTAAAAGACCTAAATGACAGTCACTTTTGTTGTGCAACAGACTTGCAGAGAGGTTCATCACGACAATGTTGAATGGTTGTTGTTTTCGAATTGTTTTTTATACTTAAGCGGGCTGCACCCGAACTGCTTCTTAAATGCCTTAGAGAAATTAGCTTGGTCTCCAAATCCGACCATATAACATATTTCTGCAACATTTCCGGCATTTTGTATTAACAAATCTACAGCTCTCTGCAAACGCAGTGATCGGATTAATTGTCCCGGCGGCTGTTCAATTAGAGCATTTAACTTTCTATTCAACTGTGAAACACTCATATTAACTTCCGCTGCTAAAATTTCCGCTGCAAAATCCTCATTCTCAATATTTAACTCGATTGTATTTATTACATTTTCCAGGAATTTTTGATCAACAGAAACATTTGTAACTTCCGAAGGTTTTATTACTGTAGCTTGTTTGAATTTTTCTCTTAACTGTTTTCTTTGGTTTATTAAATTCCTTACTC
>CAVQBF010000007.1:0-75499 GCA_963710615.1 uncultured Ignavibacteriales bacterium | reverse complement strand
AGCTCAGCAAGCAAACTTGGAATTTCACTTGGATCATCTTGTAAATCAGCATCCATTGTTACAACAACATCTCCAGAAACGCCTTTAAAACCAATATTCAGAGCCGCGGACTTTCCATAATTTTTCCTAAAACTTATATATCTTATTTTGTTGTTTGCTCGTGATAAATCTTTTATAACTTTAAGTGAATTATCAGTACTGCCATCATCTACAAAAAGAATTTCATAGTCGGGTGAAATTGTATCGAAAACATTTGAAATCTGATTTGATAGCTTTGTTAGCGACTCTTCTTCATTGAATAGCGGAACTAAAACCGAAACTTTTTGAAATTTGTATTTTGTTACCGAACTATTCGAATCTTGGTTGTCGGAATTAGAATGTTTGTTTTTATTGAAATAACGTTTCTTGGGCTGATAATTTTTTCGTGGTTTCCGATTATAATTCTGCCTAATATTCCCTTGCTTATTGGCTGTAGAATTATCACTATTAACTTTACCTGATGATTCACTACCTTTCTGATTTGTTATATCAGATTTTTCATTTTCCATATTGCTTTCTCTGTCAAAAATTACATCATCAATATTTTTATAACTATTTGTTTATCAATTGCTTAAAAAGAATATTAAAATTAACTTAATATAAGGCTAAAATCAATTTGGTTATTTTGATATCAATTAATAAAGGTACCGATGGGCGGAATTATTTACTGGACAATTATTAGGATCGCAATTCTAATTCCTTTGCTATGGATTGCAACCGATTATATTGAATATAAATACTGGTGGATGGTTGTGACAATGTCGATATACGGATTTATAATGCATCCTGCTTTTATACAGTACAAGTTATTTAGAGAAAAGAATGAAGAAGTAATTACCAACACATTATGCTCAAGCTGCAAACATTTTGACGAATCAGCCGTATTGTGTCTTAAGTTTGATGAACACCCGACAGAAGATGAAATTCCTTGCGAAGGTTCTGCGTGGGAACCTAAGTTGTAAATTTATCCGAAAAATAAATTAATTACTCAATATCATTTGATTGAGTTTTTCAACAGCATCAACAAATCTTGGTCCCGGTCTGCTAAATAAGTCGGCATTTATAAAAAATACCCTGTCATTTATTACAGCCGAAAGCGTATTCCATTCGGGGTAAGCTTTTAATATTTCACTAACATTATTATTGTTGGTTTCGTAGAGCAAAATATAGTTGGGGTTTCTTGCTAAAATTTCTTCGCGGTTAAGTAGCGGATAATTTACATCAGTATCAGAAGTAATATTTTTTAAACCCGCCAAGGTTAATATTTGGTGAACAAAAGTATTTTTGCCTACAGAATAAATTGGGTTTGTAGAAATTAAAAACATAACTGATCCAGCCACAATTTGTTCGTGTGTTTTCTTCACTGAATCAATTCTCTCATTCCAATTATTTACAATAGCTTCAGCTTTTTCGGAAACCCTAAAGATCTTTCCCATATCTAGCATGGTTTTCTTTATTCCGGCAAAATTTCTAGGGTTAGAAACAAAGACCTTAAAACCAAGACTAATTAGTTTATTATAATCAGCTTTAGAATTTCCTTCTGCAGTAATAAAAATTAAATCCGGCTTTAGATCTGTGATTTTTTCTAAATTGACCGAAAGAAGGTCTGCCACATTTTCTATTTTTTTTGCGGAGTCGGGATAATTGCAATAATTAGTATTCCCAATTATTTTGTTGCCTTGACCTAGTTCAAAAACTAATTCAGTAAGATTAGGCGCAAGAGTAATAACTTTTTGCGGACTTAATTCAATCTCGATTTTCTTATGTAGATCATCTGTAACAAAATTTTTAGTCGGTTCAATCTCTTTATTTTCAGAACACGTCCAAAAGGTGAGCAATGAAAATAAAATTGTCATTAATAAATTTTTCATATGCAAATTTTAGATATAATATTCAATAACAGCTTTAGTAAAATAAAATGCCATCACAGCAACAAGAGCTAACTTAATAATTATTGCAAGCATACTAAAAATAAATGAAACAAATCCTACTTTTAATGCTTCTTTTTTAGCTTTACCCGCCGCAAGCTCCCCAATAATTGCTCCTATTAGTAATCCCAAAATCATTCCGAAAGGAGGGAAAATGAAAATACCAATAATCATCCCAATTACAGAAAACCAAATTCCCATTTTAGTTGCCTTATATATTTTAGCTCCCCAAATTGGTAAAATGTAATCAAGTCCGAACACAATAATTGTAATACCAGCAATAGAATACATAAAAGTTGAAGAGAATGTTAACGGTTCAGCTAATTTTAAAATGAGAAGAGCTAAGAAACCAAGCGGAGGTCCCGGCAATGCCGGAAGAATGCATCCAACAAATGCAGCAATAATTAAAAATGTACCGCCAATAGCTGCGGCTAAAAAAGTAATTTCCATAAAAATAATAAACAATTTATTACTTTTAATTTAATAGAAAATAGATACAAATACATTATTGGAAATTAGTAAAATCAAATTTTATATTGACTTCCCTCTTGATTTTAAATAAAAGTTGATTATATTGTTATTATTTCCATTTCCACTTTCTCCGTACGATTCAATTTTTAATGTAGTTTACATACACAAAGCTAATAAGCATCAAAAATAAATATAATTGGAGGGCTTAATATGGAAAAAATATTAGTTATTGGCGCCACTGGTTCAGTTGGCTTTGAAGTGGCCAAGCTTTTGGCCGATTCAAATAAACCCGTAAAAATTGCGGTCCGTGATCCGGAAAGAGCAAAATCCATAAATCTAACGAATGCAAAGCTTGTGCATTTTGAGTATCAAAATCCGGATACATTCGATTCGGCATTTGATGATATTGAAAAACTATTAATTGTATCTCCTCCTTCTTACCTAAATCTGCAAGATCTTGTAAAAAAAGCAATTGATGCCTCAATTGCTAAAGGAGTAAAGCTAATTGTTAACATCTCTGCAATTAGTGCTGATAGCGAATTAGATCGACCAATTAAAGAAATTGAAGATCATATTAAAAACAGCGGTGTGGATTTTGTTATTCTACGGCCAAATTGTTATATGCAAAACTTTAAAGATCTTTTTAGAACTTTAATTATAGAAGATAACGAAATATCTGTACCTGCTCATAATGCAAAAACAAGTTTCATTGATATTCGGGATGTTGCTCAAGTTGCAGTAAAAGCTCTTTCAGATAATAAGCTAAGTAAACAAATAATAAAATTAACTGGAAAGCAGTTGTTAAATATGTATGTGGTTGCACATTTATTTTCTGAGGCATTGAATAGAGAAATTGAGTACCACGATATTTCTGAAGATCTATTTGAAAAGAGTTTAAGATCTGCCGGTTGGCCAGCGGGAACTATAATGGGCACTCTGCAGCTTTGCAGTCATATAAAAAAGGGGGAAACCGCATTAATTACTGATTCCGTTGAAAGAATTCTTAATAGAGAACCAATAAAATTTGATCAGTTCATTAAAGATTACTCAGACAATTGGAAGTAGAAATTTAAATTTATTTTCTTAAATTTAAATAATAATTATACTTAAAATAATAAAAGGAGGAAATAAATGGCTCTAACAATGAAATATGGTCCTGTTCTTGAAATCTGCAATCGATTTAATATGAAAGACGCAAAGGTAGAAGAAAAAGCTGAAGGTTATCTAAAAGTTTACGGCATAGTTCACACACAATATGAAAAGAACAAAATTTGGGATAAGATTAAAGAAATAGGCGGACAATCACCTACCGATATAAAGGCAGATATCAGAACCGAAGCAAAAGATTATTTTCATATACACAAAGTGGTTAGCGGCGATACTCTTGGTAAAATCTCCAAGGAATATTTAGGCGAAGCAGGACAGTATATGAAAATTTTTAATGCTAACAAAGATCAGCTATCTAACCCTGATTTAATTAAGGTTGGTCAAGAATTAAAAATTCCATTTGTTGATTAATTTTCACGCATAAAGTATTTAGTATTATAATCTATCATTCCGGCCTTAGTGCCGGAATCTTTTTTTGAGCAAGTGGATGATTGACATAAAAACAGAAGAAGGATTTGAACAGTTTATAAAATCAAACGAAGCGTCTCTAATTTACGTAAGTACACCTCAATGTAATGTTTGTAAAGTGCTAAAACCAAAACTTATCCATTTTATTAATTCTGATTTTCCCAAAATAAAAATGGCATATGTTGATAGTGAATCCTTACCGGAAGTAGCTGCTCAAAATAGAGTATTTTCTGTTCCAACAATATTAGTTTTCCTAGATGGAAAAGAATTCCTAAGAAAATCACGAAATATTAATCTACACGAATTTAGACAAGATATTGAACGACCGTATCGTTTATTTTTTGATAATTAGTTTAAGAGCAAAGTAATATTTTCTAATTATTTTCAAAGACCAAGTAATTATAACCTGCCAAGATAAATTTATTTTCACCATCAAGAACCACTTTCTTTTCGGTGAACAAATTATTGTAACCTCCAAATATTTTTTTGTCAGAGAAAGAGATTTCAGCATTTTTATCTGACAAATTCAGAACTACAACTATTTTATCATTTTCTTTTTCTCTATAGAATGATAGAACATTTTTGTTATCAGAGACATTAATAAAATTCATTTCTCCGCCTTTTTCTCCATTCCACAAAGCTTTATTAGATTTCTTTACTTTAAATATTTTAGTAAATATTTCTCTTTTCTTATGATCTTTCCATTCAATTTCGTCTTTTTCAAAAAACTCTAATGCTTTATCCATTCCCGCTTCTTGTCCGCTATAGACTAAAGGCATACCGCTTGCTGTTGATATCAAAACGGTAAACGGTTCAGCTAACCTACCAAGTCTTTCAAATACAGTTCCGTTCCAGGAATTTTCATCATGGTTAGTAGTAAAGGTCATTCTGAATGCATTCGCGGGATATTCCTTTTCGTCAACATTGAAATGCTTTTTAATGTCTTCAATGCTTGCTTTTTCTTTGGCGTAGTCATTCATCAAGTCTTTGAGCTGCCAGTTGTAGGTCATATCAAAACCATTTTTATGAAGTTCCGGTTCATGTGCTTCTGCAAGCATAAATACAGGTTTTATTTTATCTAACTCTTTTCTTGCTTTGTTCCAAAAATCATTTGGCACCATTGCTGCAACATCGCATCTGTATCCGTCAATATCAAACTCTTTAACCCAATACTTTAGGGCATCAATCATTGCTAGATGTAAATCTATATTCTCATAATTTAGATCAATTACGTCACTCCAGTCAGGAACAGGTGGAACAAAATTTCCAAGAGAATCTAGAGTGTAAAAATTTTTATTGGTAACTGTCCATGGATGATCCCAAGCAGTGTGGTTTGCAACCCAATCAATAATTATGAACATATCCAATTCATGAATTTTATCTACCAATCTTTTAAAGTCCTCCTCTGTGCCAAAGTTCGGATTTATTCCTTTATAATCTTTAACTGAATAGTAACTTCCTAAGGTTCCTTTTCGGTTTTTTTCGCCAATCGGATGAATTGGCATTAACCAAATAATTTCAATCCCCATCTCCTTTATTTTAGGAAGGTGTTGTTCAAAAGCGGCAAATGTACCTTCCGGAGTATATTGTCTTATATTTGCTTCATATATTGTGGAGTTGTAACTCCATTCGGGAGGAGTTGATTTTTTTTCAAAACTCTTTAGATTCTTTTGTGAGCATGAAGACAAAACTGCAAGAATTAATAACGGAACGATTTTTTTATACTTTTTCATATACTTTTATTGCTATTTTTATTGATGATAATTTAATATCTAAAGTTATAATATTTTTTTTAATTGAGTAAAAAGTAAGTTAAATGAAAAAAGCCTTTTTTGATCCAACAATTAAGTTTTTTATAATTATTATTGGTCTGGTAGTTTTATTTGGAGTATTAAAAGAACTTCAGTTTATTATTGTACCATTAGTAATTGCATATTTATTAGTTTTTGTTTTTGAGCCATTAAACATTTTCTTGATAAAGAAAAAGATTCCGCAAAGCATTGCTACGCTAATTGATATACTCATTATAATTGCTTTTTTCTGGGCGCTTTCCACCTTTATTATTGATTCCTTCAGCCGACTTGGAGAAGAACTTCCTCTTTATCAGCAAAAGCTCGATAAAATTGTTAGAACGACTGCACTTTCTTTTGGTATTGACGATCCATTTTTTACTGAATTTAATATCGCGCAAATATTATCGGATTTAGATTACGGCGGGATTGCGAGCGGACTATTTTCTTCAACAATTTCAATTTTTTCTGCAGGATTTTTTGTTCTATTCTTTTTCGTTTTTGTCAGCAGCAGTCATAAGCATATTATCGCTGCAATTAAAGATCGGTACATAAAATCCCAAGCAAAAATTTCAAGAAAAACATTAAAGAAAAAGATAGAAGATCCGCAAGAATTGAACGATAAAGACAGATTTGAAATAATAAAAAATGAGCGGGAGAGAAGAGTAGAGAAAACATTTAAAGACATTACGGAACAAATTCAAAGATATATAGCAACTAAATTCTTAATTAGTCTGCTTACCGGATTTTTGGTTGGCATTGTGCTCTGGATTTTTGATGTTGACTTTTTAATAGTTTGGGCAGTAATGGCATTCTTTTTAAACTTTATTCCAAATATTGGTTCGATATTAGCTGTTGTTCTTCCAACCGTAATGACTTTAATACAATATGAATCTGTAGGATATACCTTCTTGGTTGGAGGAATTATTTCTCTCGTTCAAAATCTAATTGGTAATTTGCTTGAACCCAAAATTATGGGAGATAAGTTAGGATTAAATCCTCTTGTAATTTTAGTCTCGCTGCTTGTTTGGGGTTACATATGGGGAATTGCAGGAATGTTTTTATCCGTTCCATTAACTGCTGTAGTAAAAATTATTATCTCTAATTCCAATTCTCCGAATTTACAATTCTTAAGTGAATTAATGGGTGCTTCAAAGCAAACTGTTGAAGTGTAGAATTAGTTACAATTAATCCAGCTTGGGTCGTCTTTGCTGGCTAAAAACTTTAATGAGTCTGTTTTAATTTTCATTCTTTCAACAATTCTATTAAATTCATAATTTTGTTTTAATGAATCTAAATACGGATAGACCAAATTTATTCTGTATTCAAACCAACCTTTATTTACTGCTCTGTTCAATAATCTTAATGATTGTTCATAATTACCTTTTAGCGCATAAATATCTGAAAGATTTTTTTCTACAAAATTTGAGTTTTCAGGAGAATATTTAATTAGCTCATTATAACTATTAAGTTCACTATTTAATATCGAGTCTGCTGCCGCTCCTTGTTTTAATTTAGCTAATACGAATGCATAGTCATATCCTTCTTCACCGGAAGAGCTTAAAATTTTATCAAAATATTTTTTCGAGCTTTTATAATTCTCTTTCAACATTTCTAACTTTGCTCCCGTTGAAAAGGTATAGAACCATTCGGGCGATAATTCAGTTAGGCTATTAAAATATTTATCGGCTCTTGCAAAATCTTTCATCAAAATAAATTGATCGATTATATAAATATGTCCCAATAAATTCTGGGGTTCTAATTCTAAAACCTTTTCGAAATTTGATAGGGCCAGCTTATCACAATTTAATTTCTGATAGATTCCGCCAAGCACTGTATATCCAAAAACATTATCCGGCTCAAGTAAAATAGATTTCTTGATTAATGGATAAGCTCTATCAAGCTTACCTTCATTATAGTAAACTACTCCCAAATTATAAATTGCTGCGTAGTAACTCGGATTTAAGCGTATAGCTTTTTCGTAGTGATACTTTGCCATTTTGTAATTTTGCTTTGCCTCATAACTTTTAGCAAGCGATGAGTGTCCTTCTGCTAAATTAGGATTGATTGCTAAAGCTTTGTTGCTCATTGCAATTGCAGAATCTCTCCATTCCTCCGGATAGAAATATCTTCTCACTTTTTGATCGTATGCTGAGGCTAAACTTGCATAAGCTAATGCATAGTTGGGATCAATCTCAAGCGCTTTTTTATAAAACTCAATTGCCTTTTCATTATCATCATCGGTATATCGTAAAGCAAATTTTCGGCCCTTTAAACAATACGCATATGCTTCAATATTATTAGTGGGTTTGGTTGTTAGTAATATTTCTTCTTTAGGAGCTAGTTTGGCTTCAAGTTCGTTTGCAATCCGTTTTGCTATTTCAGATTGAACCGCAAAAATATCATCAATATTTCTATCAAATGACTCAGCCCAAATGTGCTCATCGTTATTAGCATTAATTAGTTGTCCGGTAATTCTGACTTTTTCACCTGCTCTTCTTATGCTTCCTTCTAAAATTGCACCGGCGTTTAGTTCACGTCCAATTTCCGGAATAGTAAGGTTTGTGTTTTTATATTTCATTACAGATGTCCGGGAGATTACCCGAAGTTCGGAAATTTTAGACAACTGTGTTAAAATATCCTCAGTAATTCCGTCAATAAAATACTCATCTTCCTTAGAATCACTTAAATTAGTAAATGGTAAAACTGCAACTGTTTTAGAATTTAACTCAAGTATCTTAATTGGACCTCTGTTTGCTAATAAATATGATATCCCAACCGCAGAAATAAAAATAATCGAATGAAAAACATACTCTATTGTTTTTATTTTTTGCGGACCTTCTTTTCCATGAAACCATGCAATTATTATTACTGAAATAATTCCAAAAAAAAGAATAATTAAAAGTGAGTCGAAGATGAAAGTAGGCAACTGATATCTAAAACTAAATAGGTGAACTAATCCTATTGTTGTAATACAAGCACTTAAATATATAGCGAGATATTTACGGATCTTACGGTCTTTTATTTCCTTGTACAATTTCATTTTATCAACTCGAGGTTGTGTAAAATTTATATTGTAAATCTAATTACATTCAGCGTATTCAGGAAAATTATTTTTTACTTCGGTTTTAAATGAATCTATTTTAACTTGCATTTTATTTAGCAGAATCTCGTACTGCGGTTTATTCTTTAAATCATTAAAGTATGGATATACCTTAATTCTTTTGATATCTGTATAGCCATTATTTATTGCTTTATTCCACCATTTATAAGCATTGTTAAAATCTTTATTAATGGCATATATTTCTGCAAAAGCCATGTAATTAAATATTTCATGTCTGGATTGAGTTTCAAAGTATTCAGTATAATCTTCAATTTCAGAATTAAGAATTGATTTCGCACTATCCAATTCACCTAAATTACTTAAGACGTATGCATAATAGTATTCAGGAGAGGTCTCTGTGATCTTCATATAAATATCAAAGTATTCTTTTGCTTTTTCAAGATTTCCCAAAACAGTCTCAAGCCTAGCGCCAACAAACCAACCGAACATCCAGTTAGAATCTATTTGAACAGATGATTGAAAATATTTTTCAGCATTAGTAAAATCTCCTGCACTAAGATATAGATCCCCCAGGAAGGAGTTGGCGAAGGTATGTTTCGGTTCAAGATCAATGGCTTTATGGGCCCATTCAATAGCAGTTTGCAGACAGTTTAGATGATTATAAACCATGCTTACGCTTAGCACACCAAATATGTCTCCGGGTGAAAGAATGTGGGCTCTCCGAATCCAGTAAAGTGCTTCATCGTAATAACCATAAAACATTTTTAATTGACCATAATTTAATAATGCGCTCCAATAATTTGGATTTAACTCGATGGCCCTTTTATAATTCGCAATTGCTAAATCAATCTCACCTCTGCTCTGATAAACAGAACCCAACGCTTTATATCCATCAGCCAAATTATAATTTTTTCTCACAGATTTTTTCGCCAATATAAGAGCTGTGTCCAAATAGACATCCGACTCCCAGTACTTTGTTACCCTTTGACTCATTGCATCCGATAATCCGGCCAAAGCTAATGCATAGTTTGAATCTACTTCTAAGGCTTTTTTGAATAATTCAATTGCCGTTTCATTTTCTTCTTTTGTGTAATTGTAATAATGGTGTCTTCCTTTTGTATAGAAGGTATATGCATCAAAGTTTGTAGTACTCTTGTTTTCAATTAATTCTTTTTCTAACGGAGATAATTTTGCCTGAAGTGCAGCTGCTATTCTTTCTGCTATATCTGTCTGAATTTCGAATATGTCGTTTAGTTCTCTATCGTAAGTTTCAGACCACATGTGAACGTCATTATTTGCATCAATTAGTTGGCCCACTATTCTTATCTTGTTGCCGGAGGAACGGACACTTCCCTCTAAAATTGTCCCGGCGCCTAATTCCCTTGAAATTTCCGCAATACTTTTTTCACTGTTTTTATACTTCATTACCGAGGTTCTGGATATAACATTTAGGTCCGATATTTTTGAAAGTTGAGACAAAACATCGTCAGTCATACCATCAGCGAAAAACTCAGTTTCGTTTGTTTCGTTATAATTGGCAAACGGAAGCACAGCAACAATTTTTCTATCAAGTTTTCCTTTGGGTGCTTGTTCAAAATCGAGAGTAAAATAGAGAGTAATAAAAAGTAATATTGCCAATATTGATTGAATAACAATTTCGATCCAACTAACTTTCTGTTTTCCTTCCTTTCCATGAAACCATGCTAAAATTGCTGTACCTACAATTCCGAAAAGGAGGGTAAAAAAAACAGTGTCAAATATATTGTCAGATAGTTTATAACGAATACTTAGTAAATGAACAACACCAATCGTAGTAATTGCAGTGCTAATATAAATAGCAAGCCATTTTCTGATTTTTCTATCTTTTACTTCCTTTATGAAATTTTTCACAGCAATCAATTTATTTTATTAAAATAAAGTAATAATATTGTCGAAATATTTAAAATTTGCAACTATCTTATCATTAACTAACAGAATTAAAGTTTTTCAGCACAATATTCTTTAATATTCATACATTAATTGTGATTTTTAGCACTTTTAATTGATTATGATATGAATAAATTTTTATATTGTTAATATAAGACAAATAGACTGATTATGAATAAAAAGAATTCAAAAAATTTTACTCAGCTTTTGAACAGGGTTTCTAATGGTGACAACTTTGCATTAGAGAGAGTATTGCCTTTAGTCTATGATGAGCTTAGAACAATCTCTTCAAAATATTTAAGAGATGAATATAAAAATCACACGTTCCAAACAACAGAGTTGGTTCACGAAGCCTACATTAAGTTAATTGGCAGTGAAAACCTAACCTGGGAAAGCCGGGCTCACTTTTTTGGAATTGCCGCAAGATCAATGAGACAAATACTCGTTGATTATGCGCGTAAACGAAAAGCACAGAAACGCGGATTGGGACAAACCAAAATTTCGCTCGATAAAGCTGAGTTTGCATTAAGTAATACAGAGGATGACTTAATTAACTTAAACACAGCTTTGGATAAACTTGAAAAGATTGAAGAAAGGTCTTGCAAAATTGTAGAACTGCGTTTTTTTTCTGGCCTCTCAATAGAGGAGACAGCACAAATGTTAAACGTTTCTGCCGCAACCGTTAAACGGGATTGGAACTTTGCCAAAGCATGGCTTTACAGAGAAATAAACTAATATCTCCCACAAAAAGAAAAGATGAATAATTCCTTTAATAATATAATAAAATCCATTTTCGAACGAGCACTTGAATTAGATAGATTGAGTCGGGATGCTTTTTTTAACAATCTTCCTGAAGATGAAAAAAAATATGAAGGTGAAGTACGTTCGCTCTTGCAAGCCTATGAAAAAAATGATGATTTTCTTGAAGTTAAAACCGACCGCAATATATTTTCAGAAGATAATGTAGGACCGCATCCACTAATTGGCAAACATATTGGTTCATACCTAATTGAAGAGGAAATTGGTATTGGTGGAATGGGAATAGTCTTTGCCGGGAAAAGAGACGATAAAGAATTTGAACAGCGTGTAGCTATTAAGATATTGAAACAAGGACTCTCATCTGAATATTTAGTAAGACGTTTTCAGAATGAAAGACAAACACTTGCAAACCTGCAACATCCCAATATAGCAAAACTATTTGATGGCGGAAAAACTGAAGAGGGACTTCCTTATTTGGTTATGGAATACATAGACGGCATTCCAATTACTGAATATTGTATACAAAAAAAACTTAAAATTGAAGAATGCCTTAAATTATTTATAACAGTTTGTGAAGCAATTCAGTATGCACACCAAAATCTTGTAGTGCATAGAGATATTAAACCCGGCAATATTTTGGTTAATCAAGAAGGCAGGGTAAAGCTTTTAGATTTTGGAGTTGCAAAATTACTTGATGAGAATATTGATCCGGAAAAGGGTGGATTAACAAAAACCGGAATATGGCATTTAACTCCGGAATATGCAAGTCCCGAGCAAATTAAAGGAGAGAACATAACAACCTCAAGTGATATTTATTCGCTTGGAGTATTATTGTACCAGTTACTTTCTGGGGATCCTCCATATAAAATATTTAACATTTCGCCATTGGCCATAAGTAAAATTCTAGATGAAGGTAAAATTTTAAAGCCAAGTGAGATTATTCAAAAGAGAACTAAAGAGTTAAGCAATCAAGAAAAGGTCAGTGATTCAAAAATAGATGTTAATAAAGAGTTTCATAGAAAACTTAAAGGTGATCTTGATAACATTGTTTTAAAAGCCATGCATAAAGATTCAACACAAAGATATGTTTCTGTTCAGGGCTTAATAAATGATATAAATAGATATTTAAAAGGGCAACCAGTATCAGCAAGAGAAGATACTTACACTTATCGATTTACAAAATTTGTTCAAAGAAATAAAGCCGGTGTTACACTTTTTATTTTGTTTAACATTATTCTTTTGTCTGGAATTGCTGCAATAATTTATCAAGGTAGAATTGCAGCTGAAGAGAGAGATAAGGCAAAAATTGAAAATGCAAAGTTTGAAAAAGTTAATGACTTTTTAACTAGCATTCTTTCATCAGTTGACCCAAGTGAAATTGGAAGAGATGTAAAAGTATACGATATTCTTGATAAAGCTTCTGAAAATGTTGAAGAAGATTTAAAAGATCAACCCGAAGTTGAGGCCTCCATTAGAAGTACTTTGGGCAACACATATGTAAATTTAGGCGAATATGACAAAGGAAAACCGTTTCTAGAAAAATCGTATGAAATGAACTTGAATATTTATGGTATGCAAAGCAAAGAGACGGCTGAAAGCATTCATGACTTAGCAAATTATTATGATTGGATTGGCGACTATAAAAAAGCCGACTCTCTTTATGGAAAATCTATTGAGATATTTAGAGAGGTTTTAACCGAGCCAATTAAAATTTTTGGTGATGCTTTAAATAATCATGCTATAATAAAAATGAATTTTAGTGAGAATGATGAAGCAGAAAAATTGTATTTGGAAGCAATTGATATCTCAAAAATGGTTGAAGGTGAAAAAGACAAGAAATTTAGCTGTAATGATGAATAATCTTGCCATTAGTTATATGGATGTTGGAAAACTTGATGAATCAGAGAAATACTATAAAGAATCTTTAGCAATTATTCTTGAAGTCCTTGGAGGAAATAGACCTGAAGCAGGGAGTTCTTATAATAATATGGCGCGACTTTACATTTTAAAAAACGAGTATGATTCGGCTGAAGTTTACTTAAATAAATCTTACGATTTAAAATATAGGCTAAAGGGTGAGGATCATCCTGACGTTGGACTTGCCCTAAATAATTTGGGCGTTTTGGAATATCATCGAGAAAATTATGATAAATCCGAAAAGTATTTTAAGGATGGAATAAAGCAATATCGCAAAACCTATCCAGCCGATCATCCTCTTGTTGGCACAAGTTACAATTGGCTTGGCAGAATTTTTATAAATACCGGTAATTTTAGCGAAGCAGAAAACTATTTACGAAAGAGTTTAAAAATAAAAAAAGCTAAAATGCCGGAGGACAATTGGGAGATTTGGTCCAATAAAGGTGAATTAGGAATTGCTCTGGTTGGATTAAGCAAACTGAACGAAGCAGAAAAATTATTAATCCCAAGTTATGAATACTACATTGAAAATTTACCCGATAATAAAAAATCCATTCAAGATTTTTTAAAAGCACTTGTAGAACTTTATAAAAAGTTAGACAATACAGAAAAATTAGAAAAGTACAATAATCTTTTAGAATCTTTCAATAAATCATCCTAATACATTTCTCTTAGATTTTTCTGACAGTTCTCAAAATATTATTTGGTTTAATTGAGCCTTTTGCTGCACTTTTTACGCATATAATTATTAGGAGCTTACCGCCCATTATTTGGGCGGGAGAAATATACTGCAGAAAAGGAGAAAAATATGAAACTAAAATACTTTTACATAATTACAATAATTTACTTTTTAACAAATATATTAACAGCACAAGATGGTGCATTAGATCCAACTTTTGGTAACTGGTGGATTTGTTAGAACTGCTTTTGATGATGGTAGTCGTATAGGATACAGTATGGCAATTCAAGATGATGGTAAAATTATTGTCGTAGGCTCATTTGTTGGCGGTGGGGATCTTTTTCTGGTTAGATATAATTTAGATGGAAGCCTAGATACTTCTTTCGATACGGATGGAATAGTTTTTTTAAAGGATGGTGGTAGAGAAGCTTATGATTTAACATTACAAGCCGATGGGAAAATTGTAGTTCTCTTCGAGCATTTTGTAAGTTATGCAACTGGTTCGCTATAATAATAATGGAAGCTTAGATGCTTCATTTGGAGTTGATGGTAAGGTAAGCACTTCTTTTGACGATATCGAAGGTGGCGCTATAAACCCAAGAAGTTTAGTTATTCAATCTGATGGAAAAATTATTGTCGCTGGATGGGCTGATAAAATTGGAAAATACAACTATATCTTAGCTCGCTATAACATCGATGGCAGCTTAGATGCTTCTTTTGATGATGATGGAAGGGTTATATACAGATTTTGGAGAAGGGGAAAAAGCAAACAGTGTAGCTATACAAACAGATGGAAAAATAATAGTGGCGGGCGAAACAGGAATTTTCTGATTTTGCTTTGGTCCGTTATAATACTAATGGATACAGTGGATTTCTCCTTTGGACAAGTTATTACACCAATTGGAGCCGGTAAGGATGTAGCAAACGATTTGGCAATTCAACCAGATGGTAAAATCGTAGTGGCAGGTTATTCTAAAAATAGCATTGATGAGGATTTTGCATTAGTTCGTTATAATACTGATGGAACTTTAGACGTTTCTTTTGGTGCAGATGGCATTGTAATTACGGATTTTGATTCAGGTCGAAGTGATTTTGCACAAAGTATGGTAATACAATCTGATGGAAAAATAGTCCTTACGGGATATTCTAATGGTACGTCTTCTTTTGATCAAAATCTTGCATTAGCTAGATATAATGTCGATGGAAGCTTAGATGTTACTTTCGATAATGATGGGAAAGTTGATAATGCATTTTCAAGTAATACTCACGGTAGAAGTGTCGCAATTCAATCTGATGGAAAAATTGTGGTTGCTGGGGATTACAACAACAATGGAATTTTTTGTGGCTCGATATAACAACCCATCTTTAGCTAAATACTATGTTGGAATAAGAACTTCAGAAGTTATAATCCAATGATTTTTTGTTACAACAAAATTATCCAAATCCGTTTAATCCAGCCACAACAATAAGTTATCAGATTCCGGATCAGGTCCGGAATGACAAACTTAATGTCACTCTGAGCGGAGTCGAAGAGTCTATGGTACAACTAAAAATTTATGATGTACTAGGAAAAGAAGTGGCAACCTTAGTAAATGAAGTTCAAAGTCCCGGTAATTATAAGTTAGAATTTGATGGAAGTCGATTATCAAGTGGAATATACTATTACCAACTTAGGACTGATAAATTTGTAGAAACCAAAAAAATGCTTCTAATGAAATAATGGACAATATCTTGGTAAATAAAATTATAAAAGGTAAAATAATGAAAACTGCAATACTACTTTTAATACTTTTGGGATTCCAATCAACTCTGGTCTCAGATGACAAAGTTAGAAATGAAACTGGAGTAAATAAAGTTTGGTCTGATTTAGGAATAAAAGGTAATGGAGTAATTGTAGCAATTTTGGATAGAGGAATTGATTATACACATCCCGATTTTACAAATGAAGACGGTACAACCCGTATTCTTTATATTTTTGATTTAACGGATAATACAGGTGCTAATGATCCAAACAATCCTTATAAGGTTGGTACTATTTATAACGAAGATCAAATTAATTCAGCTTTATCAAGTGGAACTTTGTTAGCCACTAGAGATGCAGTTGGGCATGGAACATCTACCACTGGTTTAGCTGCCGGAAATGGAAAAGCAAGTAATGGTTTATATTCCGGTATGGCTCCAAATTCAAATATTATAATAGTAAAAACCACAACCGAGGGCGCCCCTGCTCACGATGATGAACCAGCCGAAGCGCCATTTTATAATCCTGATCTAATCCAAACTGCCATAACTTTTGTAAAAACGAAGGCTAGTGAAATGGATATGCCCGTTGTTATGTTAGCAAATTTTGGCAGTGTTGGCGGACCAATGGATGGCACAAGTTCTCTTTCCCGAATGATAGATAGTGAGTTTGGTTCAGAGCATCCAGGACAGATATTTGTAAGCGGCAGCAGTGATGATGGCGGTTTAGATAATCATGCTGCGGGTACAATTGCTCAAGGGCAAACAATTGATATTAAGATTAAAAACACTTCTACTCAATTGAGGCTGGATTTGTGGTATAGTGATAATGATAAATTTGATGTAGAAATTGTTACTCCAACTAAAACATCTGGACCATTTTTATCACCAGCAACTAATCAAATAAGGGATCAGCAGTTTGAAAATGAATTCAGCTATTACCACAATGGAAGTAGTGTTGATTTTTTTGGCGCTGAAAATAACAAACGGGAAATCATGATCGATTTTAAAACTGCCGGAAATTTTACTCTTCGTTTAACCGGGACACAAATAAGTGATGGCGGTTTTCATGCCTCGTTAAATCCTTCTCGTATTTTTGCAGGAAGTGGTAATATATTTGAATCTTTTGCAGTTCCAGGATATACTGTTTGGGATCTAGCTTCAGCACACAATAACATTGTGCCAAATTCTTATGTAATTCGCCAAAATTGGTTAGATATTAATGGAATATCCCGTACAGATATAGGAAACGAAGTTGGAGAGGGTGATTTATGGGTAGGCAGCGGTGTTGGACCAACTTATGATGAAAGATTGGGAATGACTGTAAGTGTTCCTGGAAATTCAAATATTTCTACTTATGCTGAACGTTCATACTTTGCCTCTTTCCCACATGTTTTAATAAATGGGGGCGAAGGAAAGTATGGAATACAAAGTGCCGTCAGTGGAGCGGCTCCAGTATTAACTGGAATAATTGCACTAATGTTGGAAGCTAATCCTTTGTTAAATTCTGTAGAAGTTAAGGAAATACTACAAAACACTGCCCGCTCAGATAATTTTACAGGGACAACTCCAAATCCCAATTGGGGATATGGAAAAGTAGATGCATTTGCTGCAGTTTCTGAAGTAATAAGTGCCACTTCTGTTGAAGAAGTAAAAAATAAGTTTCCGAATGAATATTTATTAAATCAAAACTATCCAAATCCTTTTAACCCAAGTACAACAATAAAATACTCAATCCCATCAAATTCTGTCATGCTGAACCTGCCCGACCAGCAGGCAGGCTCGTTTCAGCATCTTAGCAATTCGGAGATCCCAAAACAAGCCTTGCCTGCCGGCAGGCAGGTTCGTGATGACAATGTAAGTGTTACGTTAAAAGTTTATGATGTTTTAGGCAAAGAAGTTTCAACCTTAGTAAATGAACAGCAAGCGGCTGGTAACTATCAAGTAGATTTTGATGCAAGTAAGCTATCAAGTGGATTTTACTTCTACACAATTAGGGCTGGAGGTTTAATTGAGACTAAAAAAATGCTGTTAATGAAGTAACGACAAATAAATCTACTAAAGAATAAAGGAGTATATATATGTTAAAAAAAACAATAACAACCAGCATCTTAATAATCTGCATGCTGCTAGTTGTATGGAGCTGTAATGAAGATGGCGGTGTAAATGAACCGCCCAATGACCAGACTACAGAACAAAAAATAGCAAATAACCTTGTAGTACTAAACGGTGCTGGTACTGTTTATGCGGATACACTTACTTGCAACTCAAGACTCAATAAGTGCTCTAAATGCAATGGGGCAGTGGATAGTATCTCAAGAAAATGTAAAAGAAGCATATTACGATGGACCATCTGTAGTAGAAATATATTTTAATAATGGTTTACGCAGTTCTATATTATTAATTCCTACAGATGAAAACGGACGTCACTTAATAAGAGGAGGTGGTGCCAGCAAACCAATTAAGTAAATTTGATTTTAATACTCAAAGTAACTCAACAAAAAAAATAAAGAATAATAAAGTATTAGTATTAAATCCATTTTCTGTAGAATTTGAGTTATGGTGACTATGGTAGACAATTAAAACTATTTGAAGGTGGTAGTGAAATATTTGATGTTACAGTTGTTAGTGAAGGGGATGTTGGTTTTGATGTTGTTAATAGTTTTGGTGATTATGGGTTTATTATACTTAACACTCATGGGAAAAAAAATGGATTTTTTGTAAATACAAATTATAGTTTACAGGCGCCAGGGCCAGGTACTGAATCACAAACTGATATGTTTTTGAAAGCTGTAAAATCAACTGAGGACTTGCCACTAGATAAATTAGAAAATGGTGAACTTGAATTAGCCTCTTTAATAACCACCAGGGACAATAAAGTTCGCGGGGGATATTACAAGGTTTTGGTAACAGACGAATACATTAGGAAATCATCAATTGATCTTACTGATGTTGTTCTTTTCGGTAACCATTGTTATAGTGGCCATACCGCAGATGGTCCTACAACAAATAATATGGCAGAAGCGTGGCGCAGTAAAGGTTTGGCAACCTACTATGGATATTCTCTTAATGAGGGTGAGGGAGATGTAGTAAAGGACTATTTCTGTCAGGCAATGGAAGATTCATTAATTATAAATCTGACTCAGAATACCGATTCTACCGGAATTGCGCATTTAGCAACTAATAATTCGATCCAATTTTATAATAATAGAGTTGGATATTTAAACACTAAAAAAATTGTTAAAGGTGAAGCATTAATACCTCCTGTTTTCTCAACAGCAGGTTTTGGCTTTACTTCAATCAATATTTTGATAAAAATTATAAATACGGTGGTTGTGATAGCGCTACTATAGCCCAAAAAGACTTTTTTTTAACGGCTAACTTAGGAACTTATAATTATGAAGCTCTAAGTATAAACGCTAGCGGTCAAGATGTTTCAAAAGAGTCAAGCTATATTTCAAACTCTCTTCGTATTAAAACTGTCTCTAACGCAATCCTACCTAATGTTACCGGAGTGACAGCAGTAATGGAAATTGTAGGTAAAAATGTTGATTATAAAACCGGAAAATTTGCGATTGGAGGTCCAGATGCTCGCTTATGTCGCTCGACTGACTTATCAAGTTGCTGGTGGAACATTCCTTACAGCAGTCAATATGCTCCACCAAATTCCGGTGAGCTAGTTATTACTAATTTTTGCGAAAATTATATCGAAGGAACTTTTCATTTTCAGGCAGCTCATATCCTTCCCGGATTTACCGATTTTAGGAGCATCTAATGGTAAATTTCAAATATTTTTAAGGCTGTAATATTATTGCATTTAGCGCGTACAAAGAGGATAACATAATGAAGAATTTATTATTTGTTCAATAATTATTGCTTCATCTTGTCTATTTGGGGATGATAAGGTTTGGCTTAAATACTGATAGTAATGTAAACGTGTCAATACAAGATATTACCGGTTTTACGAGAAAAGATTCTACTTTAGCCACATTACCATAATTGAAGATAATGGAACATGCATGGTGGGAACCTTCAGTTTTTCAGTCAGAATTGAGATGCTAGTTAAGGATGGTAAATTTGTAGTAAATGTTTAAGTTACTAACTATAATAAAATTAAAAAAGTTGAAATGGAAAAGAGGAAGCCAAAAGTTACAATCAGTAAAGTATTTAAAGACTTTATTTGGCCCAGAAAGAACATTGTTTTGCTGGGATTAATACTAATTATTATTAGTCGTCTTGCAAGTTTAGTATTACCGGGAGCAAGTAAATATTTAATGGATAATGTAGTAATCAATAAAGATCTAGAAATGCTGAAATTACTCTTATTAGTTGTTGGTATCGCTATTTTAATTCAGGCAGTAACAACATTTTTACTTACAAAACTTTTAAGCGTTGAAGCTCAGTTTCTAATTTCTCAGCTTAGGGCAAAGGTTCAAAAACAGATTCTCTCCTTACCAATTAGTTATTTTGATAACAATCCATCAGGAGCATTAGTCTCTCGGATAATGTCTGATGTAGAAGGAGTAAGAAACATTGTTGGAACAGGACTAGTTCAAATGTTTGGCGGAATATTGACATCAATATTATCTCTAATTCTAATGATAAATATTAGTCCGATGATGACACTTTATGTACTTGGACCCGTTATAATTTTTGGATTTGTTGCTTTAAAAGCTTTCGGTTATATAAGACCAATATTTAGGAAGCGTAGAATAATCACAGCTGAAGTTAGTGGTAGATTAACAGAAACTTTAAATGGTGTTAGAGTAATAAAAGGATTTAATGCTGAACAGCAAGAGAATAAAAGTTTCGAAAAGGGTGTTGACAGGCTGTTCCAAAATGTAAAGAAAAGTTTAACCTCTACAGCCCTCATGACAAGTTCTTCTACATTTTTATTGGGTTTAGCAACAACAGGGATTATGGGAATTGGGGGTTGGCAAATAATAGGTGGTGAATTAACTATCGGTGAATTTTTAGCATTTACATTATATCTGGGATTTATGATTGCGCCAATAGCACAAATGGGAAATATTGGTAGTCAGTTTACAGAAGCTTTTGCCGGGTTAGACAGAACCGAAGAAATAATGAATATGAAACCAGAAGATGATCCTGAGAAAAGGCCAATTGTTTTAAAAGACATAAAAGGTGATATCACTTTTGATAATGTTTCTTTTTCATATGAAAAAGGAAAAGAAGTATTACACAACATCTCATTTGAGGCTCGCGTTGGGACTGTTACTGCTCTGGTAGGAACATCGGGTTCTGGTAAAACAACAATCGCGAGCTTGGCTGCATCTTTTTTAAATTCAAGTTCAGGTAGAATTACAATTGATGATATTGATATTAGCAAGGTTAACTTAAGCAGCTATAGAAAGAATCTGGGGGTCGTTCTGCAAGACGATTTTTTATTCGAGGGAACGATTAAAGAGAATATATTATTTCCAAGACCTGACGCATCTGATGACCAATTAAAAAATGCAGTTAACGCTGCCTATGTAAATGAATTTACTGATAGATTTGATGAAGGATTAGAAACATTAATTGGAGAGCGTGGTGTTAAACTATCTGGCGGACAAAGACAAAGAATAGCAATTGCCAGAGCAATCTTGGCAGATCCAAAAATAATAGTTTTAGATGAAGCTACCTCAAATTTAGATACCGAGAGCGAAACTCTTATTCAAAAAAGTTTGGCTGAACTGATGAGAGGAAGAACAACCTTTGTAATTGCTCATAGATTAAGCACAATTAGAAAAGCTGATCAAATATTAGTTATTGAGAAAGGTAAAATAGTCGAAAGAGGCAATCATGATAAATTAATTGCCTCAAGAGGAAGATACTATGACTTATATACTTATCAAGCACGCATTTAGGGAATATTTAACAATATCTTGATTTACGATTTTTACTTTCTATTTTTACTAAATAAGAGAATGGAACAAACCATATCCCAATTAAAATAGTGGTTACAGTTTGACTCTGTTCTGAACTATCTATAAAATAACTTGATAATAGAATTGCAAGAGCAAATAACAATGCTACTCCAATTTGTAAAATTGCCACTTTTTTAGAACTCATTTTATATCTCCTTATATAATGATTTTGAATTTTATCTGTCTGATCCGTTCAGGCCCGAATCTTCAATTACTTTTTTCAAAGTTGCGAGTTCTTTTTTAATTCCTTCAATCTTCTCCCAACCAATAATGGCAAAAGCTAATCCTGACAATCCAAATGAAAATCCCATTAATCCAAATACATCCATTTATAATTTCCTTCTCTTTTTTTAATAAATTAATTTAAAATTTGTGTTGTTTCTTCTCGATAAACTTCAAAATCAATGTTTTCCAAACGCATCTTTCTTAAAATGTATCCTAACCCAATAAATACAATAAATTGCAAATATAGACTCATAATAGTTGGCTCCAAATAATCCAAATTATATTTAGCTATTACGCCTGTTACCATTAGAAATATGCTAGCTGCAATGCTTGAAAAAACCATTGATTTTACTGTAAATTCAATTTGTAACAAGCGATCCTTGGAGGCTTGATAAGGGTCTAGTTTTTTCCCATAAATATTCCAAAATATTATTCCGCCGAACAGGAGGTTACTAAAAATAAGAGAGATCGCAATTACAAAAGTATCATTGCGCGGATGGAACTCTAATTCATGCATTGAGTAGTACAATAAAAGACAACTTACAATAAGGATTATAGAAATTGCAAAAACCATTGGTGAAACAAAATTAAATAATCGGCGAGGGATTAGTGCGGCCTTTCTAATCTTATGCACTGCAGAATTTCTCATTGACTTGAAATAGGCATATCCATTTACCTCAAGAAATATTAGGGGTAATGCCTGAATCATAAAATAAATCCATGGCACATATTGTGCTATATAACCTTCAGAAGAAAAGTCCCAGACTCCAATTGCAATGAGTAGTAATAATCCCAATAAAACTATACCATTGTTTACTAGTTGGTATTTTCTTTGCTTTTTCCTGTATTCTTCTATTGGTTTCACATAAAGCTTTGGATATTTAGCTGGCGGGTATTTGTTGAACACATAGCTTAAACGACCCACTATCTCTTTTGGATAATAGAATGAAAGAAGAAAAATTTGACTTAAAAAAACAAAATAAAATAATATATTCTCTAACATTTCTAATTCCCTAAATTTTACGCTCATTCATAATATTATTAAAAGCATTTCTAATTTCGGAATCAGTCACATCTGCCTCTCTGAATTCTGAAATTGTTTCACTTAATTTAGCATTAACCCATTTATTTAAATCCACACTACAGTTAGCCCTTGCATTAGGGTGAACAAAAGTCCCCCGATAACCCCTAGTTTGAATTACTGAATCACGCTCCAATAAACGATATGCTTTGGCCACAGTTTTGTTATTTAAGTCCAAGTCATTTGCAAGCTGCCTAATTGATGGCAGCGGTGCTCCCGGACTTATTTTGTTATTCAATACTGCTTCTTTAATTTGCTCAATTAATTGAACAAACAAGGGAGAAGGATCTTCAATATCAAGGATTATATTCATAATTTAACAACCCACTTGTACCATGCGCTACAATGGTACAACTATTTTTAGAAAAATGCAAGATATTTTTTGATAAATCTTAAAAAACATCTTAATACAACCGTTTTATATCACGCATTAATTAACTTCTGCGTAATGTCTACAAATAAAATTTCCCATCTGATCAAATCGCTTTATTACTAAGCTTATTGCAGTATCAAATTGACTTAAGCAAATAATTTTTATATTTGCAGTTCAATAATATATTTTAAAATGAACGATAATTTTGAGAACTTCAATTTCTCTGAATCTGAGCTAATTGATAGAGAATTTGAAAACTGTAAATTTATTGAGACAAAAAAAATGATTCTGATGAAATAATTTTTTCATAATTTTGTCATTACGCTTATGGAAAAAAACAAGAATCGTTTTGGCTTTATACCTGTAAAGTCTCCTTTTATTAAAACAGAGGAAGCACTACTTAATATTGCCGGAAAATATTTTGAGGCTCTAAAAAATATTGGCGGAATAAGAGTAAGTGAAGAGGAGCTTAATTCTTCATTTCCGGTTTTCTATTTTATTGTAACCGGCGGAACTGAAAGACAGCTTTTAGATTTAAAGATTCTACGGGAAGCTAAAATAAAAAAGGAGCCGGTCTTTATAATTGCTCATCCAACGCAAAATTCACTTCCCGCTTCACTTGAAGCACTTGCAAGATTTCAGCAAGATGGAATACATGGTGAAATTTTTTATCTTAAAAATATTGATGATGAAAAAGGTCTTAAACAAATTGCCGATACAGTAAGCAATTTAGAAGTTCAGCAATCTCTTGCTGAATCGCGAATTGGTCTAGTTGGCGATCCTTCAGATTGGTTAGTGGCTAGCAGTCCTGACCCAACGGTTGTAAAAGAATCTTGGGGGCCCAAGGTTTTGCCGATTGCAATGAATGAAGTAACAGAAATAATTGAAAGTATTCCTAACGAAGAAATACTTTCCTCTTCAAAGAATCATCTTTCAGATGTTAAACGAACAATTGAACCAAACCAAAATGATATAGAAAATAATGTGCGGGTTTATTTAGCATTGAAGCAAATAATTGCAAAATATGATCTTAATGCAGTAACTATTCGCTGTTTTGATTTGGTCCTGGGTATTAAAACTACCGGCTGTTTTGGTTTAGCCCAACTAAATGATGATGGCTATATTGCCGGTTGTGAGGGCGATTTGGTTAGCACCGTTGGAATGCTCTGGGCATATAAACTGCTAAATCAAATTCCATGGATGGCAAATCCCGCTCAAGTTGACATTGAAAATAACTCTCTTTGGTTAGCACACTGTACCGTTCCAAAAAGTATTGTAGAAAACTATGATTTAAGATCACATTTTGAATCCGGCATTGGAGTTGGACTGCAAGGAACATTCCCTAAAGGTCCAGTTACATTATTGCGAATTGGAGGAACCAAAATGGAAAAACTATGGCTGGCAGAAGGAGAGATTATTGGGACCGGAAACTCAGAACATCTTTGCAGAACACAAGTTGAAATAAAACTTAACAATGGGAATGTAAATGACCTCCTTACAAATCCATTAGGTAATCATTTGATTTTGATAAAAGGATATAATGCCGACAGCCTTAGAAATGGGTGGAAAATGATAATGAATAAATAGGAAATAGTGATGCGTAATAATATATTTATACTAAACCTAATCTTTATAATTGTTGCTAATTGTTCAATTATTGTTTCTCAAGAAATTATTTCTAAAACTGAGACAAGCTATCGAATTGATACTAATATTATGTATTATGATGAAGCTTCTGTAGAAAATGATAAATATATCCAAGAGCGCTGTAAATTAGATGTTTATTATCCAACAACTGAAAAGGGTTTTGCGACCGTTGTTTGGTTTCATGCCGGCGGGCTTAAAAGCGGTGATAGATTCATTCCAGAACAACTTAAAAACCAAGACTTGGCAATTGTTGCTGTAGATTATCGTTTATATCCTAAAGTTAAATCACCTGCTTATATTGAAGACGCAGCCGCTGCTGTTGCTTGGGTTTTTAACAATATAGAAAAGTATAATGGAAATTCTAAAAAGATTTATCTAGCGGGGCATAGTGCTGGTGGTTATTTGGTTAGTATGCTTGGTTTGGATAAAAAATGGTTGTCCAAACATGCAATCGATGCTAATAGAATTGCCGGATTATTTCCATTCAGTGGTCATGCAATAACACATTTTACAATAAGAGAAGAAAACGGAATTCCCGGTGAACAGCCAATTATTGATGATCTAGCACCTCTATTTCATGTTAGGGCTGATGCACCACCGCTTATTTTAATAACCGGTGACAGAGAACTAGAGCTTGTTAGGGCGTTATGAAGAAAATGCTTATTTAATGCGAATGATGAAAGTTGTAGGGCATAAGAAAACAATGATTTACGAACTTCAGGGTTTTGATCATGGAGAAATGGTTAATCCGGCTTTTACTATTTTATTGAATTATATTAACAGCAAATAATAATTTACCGATGAAAAGTATGGTGCTTTTAATTTTAGGATCCCTGCATTCTTTTATATTAATCTACGTCCCTAACACATCTAACAAAATTATAAATTCTTATTGCATCACCTTGTGGTCCATGTCCGGTTGGATAATCATTTGGATTGCCAACTTTTGGATCACTCCTTTGAGCACCGGCACCATGAACGTCTTCCCATCCATTCATATATCCCATCGCCCTTCCAAAACTAACATATGATGCAAATCCGCCTGAAACTTGTGACCAATTAGCGTGTGTTGTGCTTGTCCAATAAAATCCGTAATCAGTTTCACCGGCTTCGTTAATAATTTGCTTACAATAAAATATTGGATCAATTGCTGCTGAGTTTGATGTACCAGGGGATCGAGAATAATCAACTATACTTTGTAATTCTTTTACATCCGGCAGTCTCCAATCTGAGTATCCCGCAAATTCCAAATTTTCTGCATAGTCTAATGCGTCTTCCCAGCTCATTCCTTCTTCGCTGTCATTTTGCATCCACATTAGTCCGGTTGCATTATCTGTAATTGTTCCATTGCCATTATCCGAAAAAGTATTGATCCCATATGTATTATTTCCACGCACATACATTACAAAAAATGTCTTTTCTCCGGGTCCGAATGGCATTTGTAAACCATAACCCTTTATTCGTCCATCTGCAAAATTTACTCCAAAAAGAAGTTCCCCATCTACATACATAGAATTAGAAGCAAACTGTGCGTCAATAATTCTCTCTCCGGCATCAGTGTCCCCATATGCAAAGTCAAAATAATCCGTATCAATAAATGGAATCAGTCCATCTGTATCCGTTCCTTCATATCCGCTAGGATCAACACCGCTGAAAAGAATTAAAGAATATATCTCTTTAATAGATGGAAGTCTCCAATCATTGTATCCAGCTAATGTAAAACTAGATGCACCATCAAGAGCTTCAGAATATGTCATTTTATCACTTGCATCAATTTCGCCATCACCATCTGTATCTGGACTAGACTGCCACATTAGCCCTGTTACCAAATCAGTAACCGTTCCATCACCATTGTCTTGATATTGCGGCTCATTTTTAGAATAATTTGCATCTTGGCCGTAAAATGTACTACCGATTGAAGGAGTTGATATTTCATTACTGTTATTATAGCTTTTACTTTGAGCTGTACTAACAATCGGATATCCAGTTACATCTGGTAAATTATTATTTGTTTCTTCTTGAGGATTAACTGCTGTGTTTGACTCTGTACACGCCATTAAAATGAACATTAATAGTACGAATAATCTTATTGTGTTCTTTTTCATTCTTGCCTTCCTATGTTTCTGTTTCCACCAACCTTTTTTGGTTATGGAGTTATGTGTGACAAAAGCTTTTGTTATTATTTAATATAGTTCTGCACAACACTATATCTATTGCTTACATGAGACATTAAATAACTAATTGCTGAATCAAAATCCCCATCTGATTCTAAAAATGTATATCTCCTCTGTTCCCCGTTTAATCCGACGGCATATTCTCGAATAAGATTTGAATAATACTGATATTTAGAAATCATCTTTGACGGTTCAAAAGCTGTAGTAATCACACTGCCTAAATAACTTTTATACTTTTGAAGATATACATCATCATCAAGCAAATATCGAATAAGAGGCCAATTACTGCTAACATCGTTACAAGAGATAGATATTGCACCGCCTTGTTTACCTGTTTGCAAAGCTTCATTATTATCCCAAGGTATCCAGGTTAATTGATTGTTTTGGGGATTATTGTATAGATAATAATTATGCGTCATTACCCCGTAAGTATCCCAATTTTGTATTGTTGTATTAACGGCTAACCATTTTAGAAATCCCTCTGTGCTAAACACTTCTTCTAAAGATGTCCTCCAAGCTGCGGCATCAGTTGTTCTTTGGGCAGAGTGAAGAACATTATATAATGCTTCAACATCTGACCAATCAGTTTCTTCATTATTTTTCTTTTCAAAATAGGATGTATTAAAAGTATTATTAGCAAAGCTTGCACCAGCTCCCTCTGGCTTATATATATTTCCATCATCTTCATTAAATTGCTCTTCAATCATTGTATCGTCAACTATTTCTACCATCGTGTATAAACCGAAGTAAATAGGTCCATCACCATAATCTATATATATCCTATAAAAAGCTGTTTGTGGAGCAGGAACGCCAAAGTCTCTAAAGATCTCGGGCACTACTTTTTCGCGAATTAGAGACTCATCATCATAATTATTTGCAAGTGATAATTCCTTGAATCCATAAAATCTTTGGTTGCTTATTTCTGGAATCTCGTCTTCAAACCGATCCATGTTTAATCTTAATGGCAGTTTCCAGATTCCTTGACCCCATGTTGTTTTCAGACTTGAGTTTCCTTTAAATCGTAATCCTACTTGATACCACTCGATATCATTAAAGAATAATGAGCAAGGAACATAAATTGGATTATCATCTGAATCGTCTGCAGGTCCTCCACCTCCGGTACCAAAGCTCCCATAATTATTAGTCATATCATCAATCATAATATCCCAATTAGTTGAGGAAACAACTAAATCAATTCTGTTAACTTGATCTTGAGGAAAGACTACATTATAATCCGGATCAGCATCATTACTGTGTGTTTCAGATGTCCAGTCCGAAAGATCTAGATTGGTTTCCAATTCTATATCATCTAAATCAATAGCGCTGTTTGGATCTTCTGTACAGCTTAGAAACAAGAAAGCAAACACAAATAGAATTGCTGTTTTATCTTTGATTAAAGTCATTGCATTTCCTCGATCTATTTTATAATTATGCCTCTAATTGTTATGACGTTATATTTTTGAAAAACTTGTGTTTATAAAAAAGTCGGATCATTATCTTGTCTATTAGAAATAATCCGACTATCAATAGGGTCTCCCAAATACCCTTTAATCCAGAGATATATTATTTTCTTCTATTTTGTTGTCTTTTTCTGCCTTTTCCTTGTTGAGGCTTGTTGTTTTTAATATAATCATCAAATAAATCTTGTTGATTATCATTTAATAAACTTTTTACCTCATCTTCAAATTCTTCTTTTAAACTTTCCATTTCTTCTCTGCTCAATCTCTGCCCACTACTCATTGAAGATTTTACTTCTGCAAAGTGATCTTGGAATAATTCAAGAATTTCTGTCTTTTGTCCATCACTTAATGATAGTTCACCCGACAAATCTTCAACCATTTTGTTGATTTGAGCTTCATCTGGAATTGGAGGAGCACCTTTGCCTTGTCTTTGTTGTGCTGAAAGACTGCTAGTTAGAAAAAACATTGCCGCAATTAGTAAAGCGATACTTAATATGAATCTTTTTATTGTGTTCATTTCTTTCTCCATTTTAATTAATTAAGTCTTCTACTACTTATGACGTTAAGTTGGAGAATAACTTGCGGTGTGAAGTTTTAAATAAATTAATAAAGATTAGGTGGAAGTTAAATTATTACCTAGGTGAAATCAGATGACAGGCTCAGTGCTTGTTGATCTAAAAAGTTAAAATTATTCCAATAGAGAATAACCAAATTCTTCTTTATACTTTTTCGAAATATATTTATCCAACCAGCTATAATATTTAAGAACTTCTGTTTTCGAAATACCTTCTTGCCTCCAGCTGGTTAACTTTAATTCTGTCTGGTAAAATATCTCATCTTCAATTATTCTTAATTTTTGATAAATACCGCTTTCATCATTGTTAAATATAGAAGATAAGTTCATATAGGAATCGCCGTTGCCTCGCTTTATAGGAAAAACTTTTTCTTTCAATTTTAATGCTGCATTACATATAGGTGAAATATTTTTATCATTTGAAATTACTAGTTTCGGAAGTTCTGGACCAGCAGAAACCCAAGTTGGAATTGCAACCGAACAAAATTGATATCCTAAAATTGTCCACATCGTTGTCAGCTCAACAGGTTCACCTTCTTTTACACCTTCACATAAATAAGATGATGCAGATGAATATCTAGGAATATAATCTTGTGCAATAATATAGAAGGGATTCTTTGAGTCTTTTGGATAATCATTTGCCCAATCTTTATTCAGCAATGAGTGCTTTAAACTTCTGCTTATATCTTTTAAGAAAAATTTGTGATCAATGCTTTTAGTTGCTTCTGCATTATAAAACAACTCTTCTGCAGTTAAATATCTAATATAACCGTAACCATCATCTCTTGTGCCGGTAAAGGAATAATTTGTTCTAATTACATAACCAAACGGTGCAATTTTAGGATCATTAACATCAATTTTCGTAAATCCCCAATTATCTGTTTCATAATAAGCAGCACCTCCAAATGCATCTATTACACCAAAGTTTGCTTCAACACCTAAAGGTTTGGGTAGATTATTTATCAACTTTTCAAAATCCTTCAATGTCTCACATTCCCGAAGCGCCTGTTTTATTATTATTCCTTCTCTATCTTTAATGCTAGTTGTATCTTCATCAAGCTTAAGATTATATGATGCAGAGTTCATAATGCAAAATCCGGCAGAGTTCGTACCCATCCATACTTCACCCCCTAATGTATCAATAGAATTCACTACACCCATATATTTATATTTGCCATCATTAAAAAACATAATGCTATTTTGCAGCTGTCCCGTATCTCGATGTTTAAAAATTAATGGACGTCCATTCTTTGTGAACTTTCCGGACACAATAGCTGTTGTACATGCCTGTGAGTGATTAACAAAAATGAACACTGAGAGAATTAAAAAGAAAGCTACCATTCGCATTCAAACTCCAAAATCTTTTCTGATATGAGAAATAAACTTATTTAATTTTGGTGAGTTGAACAATGCGAAAAGTTATTTATTGTTTTTAGGAAAATGATAATAAAAGAAACTTTATTAAAACTCCCTTTAACCTCACAAATAAAAAATCACCATAGTTCAATTATTATCTAGCCTCTTGCAGGTGTTTGTTTATCTTTTGGTGGTGGAGGGGGACCACCCATTCCTTCACGCTCCGGCGGTCCTAATAAACGATGCATTAATTTAAATAATTTTTCTCGTTGTTTTGGTGTACAAATTTGTTTTAGTTGTAAAAAATGTTGGAATGTGACTTTCTCGAGCTGCCCTTGTATTTTTAATGAAAGATTTAGTAGTGAGTCGGAAAGAACAACGTTATCACCATACATGGCTTGTTCAAACATTTCTTTCTTTACTCCCATTAAATCATTGCTCAACTTAGCTGTTTTTTCCTTATGTTCTTCACGCAGTGCTATAAATCTCTGTACTTGCTCATCAGAAAATCCCAATTCTTTATTTAACATTTCTTGAATTCTAACTTTTTCATTTCCCCTGTTTTCTGGTCCTCGTATAATATCATGCTTTGGTTTGCCTAACCAGAGCAAGGACAAAGTTGCTAAATTGAGAATAACCAAAATGATTATTGTAACTGTCAAAATCTTGTTTTGTTTGAAAATGTCCATTTTGCTACCTATTCAAATATTAAACTTTGTGTTTGATCACTTTCTAAATTTAAATCACTCTTTAATATATCAACTAATTCTAAATCCGTTTCTATGCTAATAACAGAACTATCAGAACTTGTGTACCAAAAAGCAGTTGTTAAATTCAGTGCTATTAAGGCTGTAAACAAGGCAGGTTTTAATACGCTAAAAATTGAAAATTCCTTTTTAGTTTTCTCACTCAGTCTTTGCTGAATGCGAGTATAAAAATAAGGATTGTGCGGTAATGGCTCCTTCTTTTCAAACATTCCCAAGGTCTTATCAATTTCGTTCTGTATTTTTTCTTGTTTATTCATTTTAACTCCCAATAATTGAGACGTTTGTTTTCTAAAAAACTTGTGCTTTTATAAATGTTTTTCAAAATAATCTTTTAATTCTTTTTGTAGATTTTTCTTTGCTCTATGCATCAAAGCTTCAACTGCAGATAGTGACATATTCATAATTTCTGTAATTTCTTTATTGCTAAATCCTTCATATTTACTCAATATTATTGCTGTTTTTTGATTATCCGGCAGCTTTGATAATGCCCAATCAAGGATTTTCTTTCTTTCAATATCTTCTAATTCTTGTTCAGGATTTCCATAACTTGGAATTTCGATAATTTCTTCCCCTTCTTCTGTAGACCGGAACAAACTTGTCAATTGACCAAATCTTTTCTTTCTTTTTTTCTTTCTTAAAAAATCTAATGATTTATTAACAGCAATTCTATAAACCCATGTAGAAATCTGTGATTCCTCACGAAAGTGACTTATCGATTCAAATACCTGAACAAAAACTTCTTGGGCAATATCATCTGCATCATCAACGTTATTCACATATCGGAAACAGGTATTCCTTACCTTTTCCTGTAGGCTTTCAACTAAGGTTCTAAATTCAATTCTATTATCAGTTATCTGTTCGGCCAAAAACATATTTCCAAATGATTCAATTGCAATTTACTATTATGACGACAGAATTGTTAAAATCTTGTGCTGTCGAATAAAATTATTTTCAAATAGGGCAAAAATCCAAAAATAATTTTATATCTTAGCAAATAAATCAATCAGAGTATTTTGAGAAAGGAATTAAATGAAAACACTTAAAATGTTATCATGGAATGTTAATGGTATACGTGCAATAGCTAAAAAAGGATTTTTGGACTGGTTCAAAGGAGAAAACCCTGATATACTTTGTCTGCAGGAAACCAAGGCATGGGAAGAACAGCTTGATGATTCACTAATAAATGTTGATGGTTATCATTCATATTTCTCTCAAGCATATAAAAAGGGATATAGCGGAACAGTAATCTATACAAAAGAAAAGCCAATTAATGTAAAGCATGGTATTGGTGTTGAGGAGTTTGATAAAGAGGGACGATTTGTAATTGCAGAGTATAAAGAGTTTGTTTTATTTAATATTTACTATCCAAATGGAAAGGCAAGGGCAGAAAGACTAAAATATAAAATGGATTTTTATGAAGCTTTTCAAAAATATGCCGTAGAGCTTATTAAAGAAAGGTAAAGAAGATAATTATTTGCGGAGATGTAAATACAGCTCACAAAGAAATTGACTTGGCTAGACCTAAAGAAAATTCGAAGATTTCCGGATTTTTACCGGAAGAGCGTGAATGGATGGACAGATTTTTTGCAGAGGGATTTATTGATACTTTGAGAATGTTTAATGATAAGCCAGAAATTTATACTTGGTGGGATATGATTTCCAGAGCAAGAGACAGAAATGTAGGCTGGAGAATTGACTACTTTTTTATTAGTGAAAACTTAAAGAAAAATATTATTGATGCTTTTACAATGCCTGATGTAATGGGCTCTGACCACTGTCCGGTTGGAATAAAGATTCAAGTTTAGATTCCCTTTTGAAAAGGAGGAGGTGGAGGGATTAGCTCCACCGCAATATTAACTAACTAACCAATTAATTAAATGAAGAAAGGTGTATCTTAACTTCAATTTTAATTTACGATTGTAAATAGATAAGTTCAACCGCATATATATGCGGTACTTTATTTTTGCACTGCTCGCGTGGTATTAAATTAACTTAAATATGAAGACGCCAAATCAAAAATATTTTCAAAATTTACGTTTACTATCTCTCTTTGGTTTTTGTCAGCAGGAAAGGGCGTTTCGTGTGAATATTTGTATGGGAAGTCAGTGATCATTGTTCTTATAGGAATTTTTTTATCAGTGCCGTTTAGTGTATTTATAACAGATTCAGGCGGAACCACTTTGTCTTTTATTAGAGACACGGCAAAAATGTTATCCTTCAGTTCAATCAGTCTCTCTTCCCTTATATTTCTTAATCCGTATTGAGAAAGTAGACTTTTAAAGTATTTAATTTCCGGCAATGCAGACCTCTCAATTTTTCCATGATTCAAATAATCATCAAAAAGTTTGAAAAATTTACCCATAGAATCATAAGCTTCACTATCTAAAATTGCTTTTGCTACCGGAAACATTATATCAAATGTTGGTCCGCCGCAAAAAATAAAGAGCCTTGATTTATCAAAAGCATTATTAGGGTTTGCCATAAGTAAAACTTCAGCTAATAAGGCGCCAATTGAGTAACCGAAAAAGTCAATTGACGAATCGTCATAAATAAATTTATTATCTCCCGCTCTAATTTCAGTAACAAGTTTCATAACATCAGAAAATGTTTGAAAACCGGATGTAAAAAATCTAGAGGGTTTTGTGTGTAATCTTGAGCTTAAAGCAGCATTTGCAAATGTAGAATTCTTAATTCCTTTATACTTGTTAATTCTGAGCTCAGACATTCTTTTCATTAATCGGGGATTGCTCCAAGAATTGGGGGCCCTATTCATATGAAATGCAATAGGAAAAAGAATTACTGCCTTTCCGGTTAACTTATGCAGCATGGTTGCCCAAGGAAGATATTTTTCCCAACGCCTTTCGTTTAATCCATGAAATAAAAAGATTACATCTTTAGCTCTTTTGCCTGAGTTATCCTTGACAACTATATATTTGAAATTATTGTTTTCATCAAAACTATTATCCTCAGTATTTGAGAAGAACTCTCTCTCTAGTTCCGATTCTTCACCATTATTAGGGAAGTTTAAACTGTATTCTGAATCTAAGCATGAGCTAAACTCCTGGTTATACATTACAGATTTGAGTTCATTCAGATCTATCTTCTGTGCATTGATATCAAATAAGTTTTTTAGATAATTATTTTGATCCAAGTAATCCACTTACTCCCCTTTTTTTACTTTTGCAGGTTTTCGTTTAGCGTTTTTTACCTTCAGGGAGTGAATTTCCTTTTGCTTGGTTTTTAACAATCCTTCCCACCTTGCAATTCCTTCTTTAAGTAAATTCATTTTAGAGTATAGCTGAATAATTGCACTGCTCATTGCATCAAGCCGTACCTCAGCCTCTTTTGGTGAATAATGATTTAAGTCGCTGCTGATAAGAAGGAATTCTCTAAAGTAATCCGAAATTGTTTTTATTTCTTCCAGAGAGTAATTAAAATTTTGAAGATCTTTAACGAGCTTACACATAAAAACATAAATTTGTGAATATAGCCTAAATCCGCCTGCACTTCTCATTTCTGACTCGATAATTCCCTTTTCTTCCCAGTGTTTAATTGTCCTAGGACTAATTCCAACTTGTTCGGCAAGACTGCTAATTGTTATATATTGATCCATGCTTTTTTCTTCTTGCTGAATTTTGGAGTTGTTTGGTAGTCCAATCTTTTTAACGATCTTTTGAATTTCAGGTATGCCATAGCCCAAATCCATTAAAGATTTTAACATGGCAATTTGTTCAACTGAGCTCTTAGTGTAGAAAGCTGTCTTGTCTTCGGTTATACCTGCTGGTTTAATAAGTCCATTTGCTTCAAACTCATGCAGGTTTTTTTCTGTTATTGAAGTTTCTTTGAGAAAATCTTTTCTTAAAAAAATGTTATTCATTGTACCTTAACGTTTACTATTTACCAACCTATACGTTTACGTACATGCAATATAATCTTTTTAGATTTATGTAGCAAGATTTTTTAAGCGGTGTTTCTAAGAATTTGTTTAATAATTGGTTTCGTATTCTAAGACTTTATCTTCTCTTCCTTTTGATTTATAAAAGTCTATGATTTTTTTTAATGCCTTTTTTGAGATATAGCTTTTTTCACCTTTATATTTTTTTATTGTGTTATATCCGTTCACTAACAACCCTTCTGCTTCTATATTTTTTGACTGCTTAAATAAACTGTAGCCTAGTTCGCTTTCAGTAAGTCCTATTAACCAATCCTCATCATTTTCATTACTTTTTAGTAGCCTTAATTCATTTCTAAGCAATTCTTCTGCCTTAGAAAATCTATTTGTTCTGTTATATAGGTCGGCAAGCGACAAAATTCTACTAGATCTGTATGATGGTCTATATGAATTAAGTTTATCTAACATTCTTAATGCATTTAACATTGCCTCTTCTGCCTCTCTATATTTTTCTTGTTCCATCAGAGCCGTTGCTAAATTTCCAAGTATTGCCGGAGTGTAAGGATGACTTTCGCCAAATTTTTTCATTGAAGCATTGTAGGCAGATTCGTATAATTTTTCTGCTTCTTCATATTGTTTTAGTCCCATCAGCGTACCCGCTAAACTGCTTTTGCTTGCAGAAACTTCAGGATGAGTAGCGTCATACAGTTTTTCTCTTATTTCTAAAGACTGTCTCACATATGGTTCCGCTTTTTCAAATTGTTCTTGATTGTAATATAACCGTGAAATATGGTTAAGCGTGTGTGCGACATCAGGATGCTCGTTTCCAAAAATCTTAATTCTTGTTTCTAAAGCCTTTAAATAAAGTTTTTCCGCTTCATCGAATTTTCCACTATGCCTTAAGACACTCGCTAGTTCATTTTGGGCTGTTGCTGTTTGTGCATCCAGTTCTCCATTTATATTCAGGTACATTTCCAATGATTTTCTGTACAGTGAATCACTTGTTTGAAGATTTCCCTTATCAAATTCCAGAACACCCAAATTATACAGGTTTGTTGCAAGCTGCTGACTTTCTTTTCCGTAATTGATTAAAAAATTCTGCTCAGCTTTTCTATAAAATTCATATGAACTATCGAATACTGCTGTTTGATAATAATGCCCGCCAATTGTGTTATAAATGTCCCCAAGAAGCGGATGAAACGGAGGCAAGTATTTTTCGCCTTCGTTTTTAGCTTTCATCAAAAGATCTCCGGCTAATTCATATTTTCCGTTAAAACCATATGTTTTGCCTAAATTGACTAGGGTCTCAGTGTAAGTTTCTTTATCAACAACTTCTAAATTTCTATTTCCTTTTATTTCAAGAAATATTTCCTCTGCTGAATTATAAAGCCCTAGATTCGTATATACCTTTCCGATTGTATTTAATAATTGAGATTTCATCTCTGGCTCTTCTTCAAGACCAGCCATTAGTCTGGATGCTCCTCTATCCAGCAATTCCCTTGCTGTTATTGTTTCTCCCTTCGATTGATTTGGGTCTGATACAAGAAAAAGGTCTGTCAAAAAAGATGCTGCCTGCTCAGATTTTCTGGCTTCTTTTGTTGCTCTGTCTCTTTCGTTTTTTAATTGAATTGTGTAAAAAAGTATTAACCCGTTAACAATAAAGAATAGAGCGATGGCTGTTATTACAACTGTTTTGTTTCTAATCACAAACTTTTTAGTAGTATATGCCATCGATTCTTTTCTTGCAAGAATTGGAAGACTGCTTAAGTAACGCTCAATATCATATGCCAGCATTTCGACAGAAGCATATCTTCTTTCCGGTTCTTTTCTTAATGCCATCAAGCAGATATTGTCTAAATCACCATTGAGTATATTTTTTAATTTTTTAGGTTGAGTTTTTCTAAATCTGCTAATATCGACAGCGGAAAACTCATTCTCCCCAACTTTTTCTTTATGCAATACTGTACTCGGTTTAGTGATGGTCTGCTCACAAACTACTTTTTCATATTCATTAAATGTTCGTGCTTTAAACTCGTGAGCTGACTTACCGCTCAGCAGTTTATAAAGAATTAATCCTAATGAATAAACATCAGTAGAAACCGATATATTACTATTCTTAATTTGCTCGGGTGAAGAATATTCAGGCGTCAGCAAATTTATTTCGGCTTGTGTGATTGTAGGCAGATCTTGATTTTCGCTTTCGGCGCTTAACACTTTAGAAATGCCAAAGTCTAAAAGCTTTATTGTGCCATCGGATTTAATTAATATATTGCTCGGTTTTAAATCTCTGTGAATAACTAAATTATTATGTGCATATTGTACAGCTTCACAGACCTTTATAAATAATTTTAATCTTTCATTAATAGTTAATTTGTTTTTGTCACAATACTCATCAATTGGAATTCCATCTACGTATTCCATTGTAAAGAAAGGTCTTTTGTCTTCTGTAATTCCGCCATCAAATAGTCTGGCGATATTGGGATGCTGTAGGTTAGCAAGTATCTGACGCTCGTGCTGAAATCTTCTAATAATTGGGATCGTGCTTAATCCGGGTTTAACTATTTTGAGGGCAACTTTTTGCTCAAAAAATCCATCGCATCTTTCCGCCAAAAATACGGTTCCCATTCCGCCTGTAGCGATTTCTTCAACAATTTTGTAATTTCCTATTTGCTGACCTACAAAATTTAATTTTTCCTCAATGTTTATTAAATCGCTGGCCTTTTTATTTAAAACTGGGTGAATATCTTCGTCTGCACTAAGAAGGGAAATTACTTCATTGTAAAGTGATAAATCTTGACCACATTGTTCTTTAAGATATTGGAGACGCTCTTCTTTCTGAAGTTCAATTGCTTCATTAAATAATTTTTGAACTTTTTCCCAGTCAGCTTGATTCATATTAACCTAATTTTTCATATTCTTAAGTTCTCTGGTCAACCAAGCTCTAGCAAGTCTCCAATCTCTACGGACTGTGGGGAGTGATTTTTTTAATACTTCGGCAATTTCTTCATGGGTTAGTCCAACAAAAAACCAATATTCAATAATTTTACTTTGTCTCTCATTAATTTTTTCTAGTTTTTTGAGAGCTTCATCCAAATCTATTAGTTCATCAGGTTTAATAAAATCTTCTCCTAAATTATCTGCTAGGGTAACATCCGGCATTCCACTACCTCTTTTTTGTGCCGCTCTGCTATTTGCGTAGTTTATTAATATTCTTCGCATAGCTTGACCTGCAATACCAAAAAAGTGTGCTCTGTTTTGCCAATTTACATTTCGCTGATCAATTAACTTAAAGTAGACCTCGTGAACTAAGGAAGTAGCATTGATTGTATGCCCTTTTCTTTCGTGATAAAGCTGATTTTGCGCCATTTGCTGTAATTCTTTATAAACAACCGGAAAAAGAGAGTTTACAACTTCTTTATTCCCTTCACTTACCTGAATTAACATTTGGGTTAATTCTTTTTTGACTGACACAATTTCCTCAAATTATTTATTAAAAGAAATGAAATAATTATTATCACTTTTATCACTTTTTATTGCGTTATAGATAGAGACACAAATAAAATGATGAGTTGTCTTTTTTGAACAATTAAGTAATGAATATATAAACTTTATAATAATCAATCAATAGAGGAAATAATGAAAATCCTAACAAAAAAAATGATCTTTTTTATAGTCTTAATAACCTTTTTAATAGCGTCATGTACTGAAAATGGGCCTAATGAACCCCGCGCTGAAGAAAATGCTGACAACATAAGAGATTATATATCAAAACTGAGTTATAATCCAGAAGAGATGTTAAATTATCAACAAACTAATGGTTTGCCATCAGAAAGAGATGTTCTATCAGATTCATCAGAAACAATCAATACTGGAAATTACATAACAATTTGTAAAAATACTGAATACAATTTGAAGAAAAACTTTGAAGAGGTTGCAATTTTAAGACCAACAAATGGTGTTATTTGGCCGGGTGCTCTGGTAAAAGGCAATCAGTCATTAATGGATGGTGTGCCCGAAGAAATTAATATTGAGCGGTCACCTGTAACAATTAGCGTTAATTTACCCGGAATAGGTGAACATGGTGTTCGTACAATTAAAAACCCTACAATTTCAAGTATTGATTTAGCTATTGACTCATCTTTGCAATGGTGGAACAATAATGCTTATGAAGAAGGATACGTAAATGCTTCCAATTCATCATATAGTGTATCAAGTTCATATTCCTCAAAACAGTTGGCGCTTGATGTTGGTCTGAATGCCGAATGGGCTTCTGGATCTGTTAGTAGTCAATTTAATTATACTACCAATGAAGAAAAAAAAGTTGTAATGATGGTATACAAACAAGCATTTTATGATGTTCGGTTTGATAAGCCGGTTTCTCCGGAAAGTGTTTTTAGTGATCAAGTTTCTTTAAACGATGTTGAAGCGGTAATAAATGATGATGCCGCTCCGGCCTATATAAAAGCTGTTTCTTATGGTAGAATTATCATGTTCAGAATGGAGACTATTAATTCTTATAAATCTGTTGATGTTGAGGGGGCATTAAATTACGCGGGCGGTGCTGATATAGATTTAAATTTAAAAGCAACCTATGATGAAATTTTAGAGACCTCGTCAATTAATCTAGTAATTATTGGTGGAAATGCTGAAGTTGCTACAGAAGCAATTAGTTCTCCCGGAGAAGATGCGGAGACCATATTACAAAAGGTACAGGATGTTATTAAAGGTAAAAATGCAGTCTATAGTAAAGATAATCCAGGTGTGCCTATTGGCTATACGGTTTTTTACTTAAAAGATAATTCACTTGCAAAATTAGGATTTACAACAAAATACACAGCAAAAGAGTGCATCGCTTCTAAAATATCTAATACAATAAATGTTTACTTGGATGAATTGAAAATTATTGAAGACTGTGGCATTAACGGTAATGGTGAGTTTAAGTATAAAGTAGATATTTTAGATGAAAATAATAATAAATTAGTTTCCACCCATGAATCAGTATGGAAGGTGAAAGAATGATGGTGAAACTGTTGATATAAACAAAACACAATCTTTTACCAAAAAAAGAGAAAGTGGGGCTAAATTTTCTGTTCGAGTAACATGCTGGGAAAAAGATTATAATATTTGGGGAGATGAAGAATATGATTCAAGAATGAATGGAAAAACAAATTCTAAAACATTTTCCTTCAATAATGATGGAACTTGGAGCGGAGCTACAGATAATTATACTTATAATTACACTTTAGCCGTAGGTGAAAATAATTGTATGGTTCAACTTAAGTATAGCGTTAGTTACGAATAACAATAAAAAGGAATTTACTGTAAAGCAAAATGTTCCAAAGTCGTTGACGAAAGAGTTCGTAATTTGAATCAATAGTAGATTTAAACTTAATATTTCATAACCGGTTTCTTAAAACGGACCGGTTATTTTGTTTTAGGTTGGATCGTATTTACAATTCATATTTTTGTAAATTTACGTTTCAAATTTCAATAAATCTGAAAGAACTCAAATGTTATCTAAAGATATAGAAGTAATGGCGCCAGTCGGTTCATGGGAATCGCTGAGTGCTGCAATAAAAGCCGGCTGTAATTCGGTCTATTTCGGAATTGAACAATTAAACATGAGGGCTCGTTCCTCAATTAATTTTACGACTGAGGATTTGTCAAAAATTGCAAATCAATGCAAAGCGAATAATGTAAAATCTTATATTACTCTCAATACTGTTTTGTATGATCACGATATAACCCTCATGAAAAGTATAGTTGATGCTGCAAAAGAGAATGGAATTGATGCAATTATAGCCTCTGATCACGCTGCAATGAATTATGCCAAAAAAATCGGATATCCGGTTCATATTTCTACTCAGTGTAATATAAGCAATATTGATACAGTTGAATTTTATGCAAATTATGCCGATGTAATGGTTATGGCTCGTGAGTTAAGCTTGCAACAAGTTGGTACAATTTCAAACGAAATCGAACGGCGAGATGTAAGAGGTCCTTCTGGTAATTTAGTTGAGGTGGAAGTTTTTGCTCATGGAGCTTTATGTATGGCTGTTTCGGGGAAGTGCTACTTAAGTTTACATTCACATAATTCATCTGCAAATCGTGGTGCCTGTATTCAAAACTGCCGAAGAGAATATACAGTTATTGACAAAGAAGAAGGGATTGAGTTAGATATTGATAACGAATATATAATGAGCGCCAAAGACTTAGCAACAATTGATTTTCTTGATAAGGTTCTAAATGCTGGTGTAAAAGTATTAAAGATTGAGGGTCGTGGAAGATCCGCAGATTATGTTTACACGACTGTTAATTGCTATAGAGAGGCTGTTGACTCAATAATTGAGGGAACGTATACAAAAGAGAAAATTGAAATTTGGAAAGAACGACTTTCAACGGTATATAACCGAGGTTTTTGGGATGGCTATTATCTAGGCAGAAAAATGGGTGAGTGGAGCGATGCTTACGGTTCTAAAGCAACCACAAAAAAAATATTTTTAGGAAAGGGAATTAAGTATTTTCCTAAAGCAAAGGTTGGTGAATTTCTTATTGAGACCCACTCTTTGAAGAAGGGCGACAAACTTTTAATTACCGGGCCAACAACCGGAGTAATTGAAACCGAAGTTGATGAAATAAGGGTTAATGAAATTTCGGTTGACGAAGCTCAGAAAGGGGAACACTTTTCAATTCGGATTGATGAGCCAATTAGAGCTTCTGATAAAATATATAAGATTGTCAGCGGCTAATGATTTCGATTACTTATTACAGAAATAAGTGTATTGGCTGCAATGGATGTGTAGAAGCCGACCCTAGCAGATGGCGCGTCTCTAAAAAAGATGGCAAATGTAATTTAGTCGGGGGAAAAGAAAAGAAGGGAGTCTATTCAGCTAAAGTCGGAAACGAAGAACTGGATTCTTTAGAGGCTGCGAAAAAGAATTGTCCTGTAAAAATTATTAAATTTCAAATTAAATGATATTCAAACATATTCGAGCTATTTAAAAACTGCTTTTAATTATATCTTTAACTCTTTGGTCACTCCTAAAATTAAAACATAAATAATATATTCTGTTTTTTGAAAATTCATTTAAAGGAAAATTTTAAATATTTGTAACTTGCCTTATACAAATTATAAAATATTGATTCCGAGGGTAAAATGAAAAAATCAAAATTCATCATTATTATTCTTTCTGTTTTTATTACAACCAGCCAAATTCAATCGCAAACAAAAACTTCTGACAAAGGATTATTTAAAGAAAATGAAGAGGGATTTTATGGTAAAATTATGAAGGGCATAAAGGACTTCGAATCGACTCCAAAAGAAAATGACAAATCCTTTACAATGGATTTTTCAAATTACGATCTTCCAAAGTCTGCTGATGAATTTACTTCTTATTGGTTTAATCCCCCTGTTTCACAAGGGAATACAGGCACTTGCTGGTCATTTGCCACAACTTCATTTTTTGAATCTGAAGTTTATCGCCTGTCAAAAAGAAAAGTTAAGCTCTCTGAAATTTATACAGTCTATTGGGAATATGTTGAAAAAGCAAAAGGCTTTGTAGATACCAGAGGCTCCTCTTTGTTCGCTGAAGGATCTGAGGCTAATGCAGTAACTAGAATTTGGAAAAAGTATGGGGTTGTTCCTGAAGCTGATTTTAGTGGATTGAAAGAGGGGCAAATATACCATAACCATGCTAAAATGTTTAACGAAATGAACAGCTATTTAGAATCCGTTAAAAAAGAAAATGCTTGGAATGAAAAAACCGTGGTCGAAACAATAAAATCAATATTAAACTATTACCTTGGAACGCCTCCAGCATCCGTTACTGTTGAGGGAAAAGCTTATTCTCCAAAAGAGTATTTAGAAAATTATCTTGGTCTAACATTAGATGATTACATTGATGTTTTGTCCTATATGCAAAAACCATACTATGAAAAAGTTGAATATGAAGTTCCAGATAATTGGTGGCATAGTTCTGATTATTATAATCTTCCGCTAGATGAATTTTTGGCAGTTTTAAAAAAAGCCATTCGTAATGGTTTTACCGTTGGATTAGGCGGCGATGTATCGGAGCCTGGCAAAAGTGCAGAGCTGGATGTTTTTATGGTTCCAGATTTTGATATTCCTTCCGAATATATTGATGAGAATGCACGCCAGTTCCGCTTTAGTAATCAAACCACAACAGATGATCACGGCATTCATTTAGTTGGCTATTTAAATAAGCCTGATCAAAATTGGTATCTTATAAAGGATTCCGGTGCTGGATCAAGAAATGGAAACAATAAAGGTTATTATTTCTTTACGGAAGATTATATAAAATTAAAAATAATGGATTATATAGTTCACAAAGATGCTTTGGGGGATTTAATTAATAAGTTTAAATAAAAGAATAGTTATTTAATGAAACACATTGTTAAGAACAAACAGAATAACTCTAAAATGTGCTTTGTCTGCGGTATGGAAAATGACTTTGGGCTTAAGGCATCTTTTTTCGAGTTAGAGAATGATCAACTAATTGCTACTTTTCAACCATGTAAGTTTCATCAGGGCTATCCAGGCAGATTGCATGGTGGAATTGCCTCAACTATACTAGACGAAGCTATGGGCAGAGCAATTCTAATTAAAGACGATAATATTTGGGGTGTAACGATAGAACTGACTGTTAAATTCAAAAAACCTATTCCGCTTAATGAAAACTTAAAGGTGGTTTGTAACCTTACCAAAGACTCTTCTAGGATTTTTGAAGGGGAAGGAAAAATAGTTTTAGAAAACGGGGAAACTGCAGTAACAGCAGAAGGAAAATATTTTAAACTGGCATTAGACAAAATAACTAAAGAAGATTTTGTGGATGATCAGTGGTTCAAAGTTGAAAGTAAAAATGATCCTAAAGAAATAGACTTATAATGATCGAAGTGTTGAATTATTCACAAGGCATTAAAAATGAGGCTGATGAGCTTTTAAGAAAATATCGGCTTGTTGAGATAATTGAAAATTTTGGTCAAGTTAAATTTACCGGCAGTTACGAACTCAACCTTATGTATAAAAAAGATATTGACATCAGCCTAATCAACGATAATTTGTCTGTTCAAGATTTTACACAACTCGGCAAAGCACTGATTGATAGTCTAAACACTCCCAGTGCTTATTATAGAAACACCAGAATTAGCCCGGTCGACAAAAGGCCAGAAAATAGTCTATACTGGGGAATTAAGACCGGTGATTGGTTCATAGATGTTTGGGGAATGAGTACAGAAGTTTATAAGCGTGCGGAAATTTACATAGACGAGATAAAGAGCAAGCTTACAAATAAAGACAGATTAGTTATTCTGCAACTTAAAGATGAGCTAACAAAAAATAAATCTTATGGAAAAGATTTTAGCAGCAGAGAGCTTTATGATGCTGTTTTAAATCATGAAGTTAAAAATTCGAAACAGTTTAATCTCTATTTAGAAAAACTTTCTCACTTAAATGAATATCGATAGGTCCAAAATTAAAATTCGTATTGCCGATCAGAATGATTGGGGAAAAATTATTGACATTTATAATCAAGCAGTATTAGAAGGAGACAAAACCGCTGATCTCGACACAGTGACTTTAAGTACTAGAAGTGAATGGCTAAAATTACATTCATCTGGGAAATATAAAATTTTATTAGCTGAAATAGGAAAGCAAACTATCGGCTGGTGCAGTATTAGTCCACACAGACCAGGAAGAAGGGCTCTTGAAAAAACTGCTGAAATTAGTTACTATATTGATCAAGAATACAGAGGAAATGGCGCTGGCTCCCTTCTTATAAAATCAGCTATTGACTCCTCGAAAGAAAATGGAATAAAAAATTTATTTGCTATTTTATTGGATGTAAATAAACCGAGTGTGTCAATCTTAGAAAAATTTGGATTTAAGAAGTGGGGACACCTACCAAACATTGCCGAAATAAACGGTAATCTTTGCGGGCAGTTTATTTACGGAAAACATTTATGAGACAAAATTAGCGAGCTGCATAAATGACTTACAAAGAAGAACAATTCGGCTGGGCAATGAATGTATGGATTCTAATTTTACCCTTTCTTATGCTCCTTTTTTACTTGCTTGAAATTGGTGACAAACCAATGCCTTTGTTTGTTCTAATAGTATCAGTGGTTTTCTTCCTTATTATTTTTCTTTTATTCTTTAAATTAACTGTTGCCGTTAATGACAGCAATATTGTAATCTCATTTGGTGTTGGTATCATTCGAAAAAAGGTTTCTCTTGGTGATATTAAGGAAGTAAAAAGAGTTAAAACTAATTGGTATAATGGATGGGGAATTAGAAAAATTAAAAATGGAATGCTTTATAACATTCAAGGTTTTAACGCAATTGAGCTTTCTTTCAAAAATAAAAAATCTATACTTAGAATTGGAATTAGCTCAAGCAGCGATCTTGATAAAGAAATAAGAAATAGAATTACTATGAATAAAAGTTAATTCCGCAAATTTAATTTGTATCTTTAATCATGAAAATTTACTTGGACACTTAAATGGACTTAAAACTTGCCGTGCTTATTGATGGAGACAATATTCCATCAGCATATGTAAAAGAAATGATGGAAGAAATTGCCAAATACGGCAATCCAACAATAAAAAGAATTTACGGTGATTGGACAAATCCCAAACTTTCAAAATGGAAAAGCATGCTGCTTGATAATGCAATTACTCCTATTCAGCAGTACGGATATACAACCGGAAAAAATGCAACTGACTCAGCAATGATTATTGATGCAATGGATATTCTTTATTCAGAGAAAGTAAATGGCTTTTGTTTGGTCAGCAGTGACAGTGATTTTACGAGATTGGCTACAAGATTGAGAGAAGCCGGGATGCAAGTCTTTGGAATTGGCGAAAAGAAAACTCCTGAGCCATTCATTGTTGCTTGCGATAAATTTATCTATATAGAAATTCTAAAAAATCAATCTGAAGAAAACGAGTCTGAAACAAATAAAAGTAAGACGTCACAAAAAGAAAGCGTTGACAAAATAACCCCAAAAGTAATTAAGCTAATTGCAACAACCATTTCTGATTTAGAGGATGATGATGGTTGGGCATTTCTTGGAGACGTTGGAAATCTGCTTCAAAAGAAACAGCCAAATTTTGACTCCCGAAATTACGGCTATCAAAAATTAACTCCGCTGATAAAATCAATTAAGAATTTTGAAATTGAACAGCGCGAAAGTCCAAAAGGAAGATTTAAACTAATTTATGTTCGAAATAAAGCATAATTATTAGCTTGCTGAAAATTCTTTAAAGATTTTTTTAAATCCACACCAAATTAAACAGTACCTTTTTGAAATAGACAATCTCTGCTCCAAAAAAAATAAAATAACTTTTTTATTGACAAGACTTTATTTTTTTTGTATATAGCATTATGATATCATTTTAATATCACTAACTTTGAGGCAAAAATGAAAAAAGAAATCACAAAACCACAAATGAGCGGCTGGACAATTTTGTTTTCTAACATTGTTTTGTTGCTTGCTGCAATTGCAATTTTCATATTTGGAATTGTCTTACTTAAGGAGAGGGTAGATGGCGGCGGATTTATTCTGGCTTTGGGAATTGTTTTGTTGATAACTTCTATTATTCTTTTTACTGGCTTATTTACAGTTGAGCCAAACGAAGCTGTTGTTTTAATTTTGTTCGGTAAATATATCGGGACAGAAAAAACAACCGGCTTCCGCTGGGCAAATCCATTTTATACTAAGAAGAAGATTTCTCTCCGTGTCAGAAACTTTGACAGCGAAAAATTAAAAGTGAACGATAAGAAAGGAAATCCGATTGAAATATCTGCAGTTGTTGTCTGGAAAGTTGAAGACACAGCCGAAGCGGTTTTTGAAGTTGACGATTATTTAAACTACGTTCACGTTCAGTCAGAATCTGCCATAAGGCATCTTGCAACTTCTTATAATTATGACGATACGGAAGGAGAAGAAACCAGTTTACGTTCATCAATTGATGAGGTTTCTGAACATCTTCAAAAAGAAATTCATGAAAGAGTAAGTGCTGCCGGCGTAGTTGTTTTAGAAGCAAGAATTAATCATTTGGCTTATTCGCCTGAAATTGCACATGCGATGCTTCAGAGACAGCAGGCAGAAGCAATAATTGCCGCCCGACAAAAAATTGTAGAAGGCGCTGTTGGTATGGTTGAAATGGCTCTTGAGAGACTTAAAGAGCAAGGTGTAATTGATTTAGATGAGGAAAGGAAAGCAAACATGGTCAGTAATTTAATGGTTGTTTTATGTTCAGATAGAGCTACTCAGCCAATTATTAATGCTGGCTCTTTGTATTGATTTTATATGGCACAGAAAAAAGCAGTTATATTAAGAATAGATCCTAAGCTTTGGAAAGATCTAAATATTTGGGCTAAAGATGAGTTGAGGAGTCTTAACGGACAAGTGGAGTATGTCTTGCGTGAAGCGGTTAAGAAACGAACCGGAAAAGAAGATAAAAAAGATTAATTAATCTTACAGCATATTATGTCAAAAATTAAAGAGTTTTTTCGTTCTCCACATATTAAAATTGCATTGGCAACGGGTTTTAGCATTATAGTTATGGCAATATTTTCAAAAAGAATTCTACCAGAGCCAATTAGTTATTTGTCTTTGGCCATTCCTCCTTTTATTGCTACTATTTTTGAATTGCTATTAGAAAAGCACAAAGATTCAAAATTTCTTACCCCCTGTGTATTGGGTTCTTGCAATTCTTCTTTCAACTGTGATTGTAATTTATTTTCATTATTAATTTAAAAGATCCGATCTTTTTGTAAGACCGGATCTCAAATATTTAATTATTTCATTTTAAAATCAGGTAATCTTCCCGGCGTATATGGTGCTCCGGCTCCTTCCAATTTTTTCTCTAAATTCGCAATGTCTATTTTGCTAATGTCTTTTATCCTTTCATAAATAGACGGAAACTCTGCCATTAAAATATTATAAGCATCTTTTTCTTTAGCGGTAATTGGTTCTGTCGATCTCCAATGCGTCCAGCGTAAAACTCCTAGTCTTTCATTTATTGTATTAGGAGAAGGAGGATTTTCTTCCGTACTTGGGAATTTACTTTCTCGATTAAACTTTAAGTAAATCTGATCAAGTTCCAGAGCAATTCTATTTGCATCGGTCAACAACTCTGCTGGTGCATCAGGTGTAGTGATAATTGCCTGCTTAAGTTTGCCAACTTTATCTATTAAATCATTTAGATATTTTTCTGTGCCGGTTATTGTTCTTGCCAACTCATTTGCTTTTTTCTGGAATGCTACAAGTTCTTTTCTTTCCGGAGATTCCGGCGTCGAATTAAATAATGGAACAACATCAAATTCAACAGAACTGCCAATTTGTTTTTCCCCTTCTCTTGTAACCAAACTTAATGTTACTTTGTATTTTCCGGGCATAACCAGTGTGCTGCTTCTCGGTTTTGCTTTCGGATCAAACTTGTCTTTATCGGAAAGAGGATTTAAACTTTGGTAACGCAAATCCCATGTTTCTCTTTGTACTCCTTTTTTTGCCGGTTTGGTCAGTTTTCTAACAGGGTTTTCAAATTCATCGACAATTACAAAATTTAAGTATGGTTCAACTTCATTTTCTTCTTTTCTAAGTTCTTCGTTAGATGGCTGAGGAATTGGCTTTCCTTCTTTGAATAATTCTTTCTCTTTTTCTTGTCGTGCTGCTTTTAATGTTTTGGGTACATCCTTCAGGTAATAAGTAAATATTGCACCAAATTCTGGGTTGTCAGCTTTAAAGAAAGTTGCTCCTTGACCGTACCTACCGCGGTCTTGAACGTAAAGAAGTGCTTCTTTAACGGGAAATAATTCTCCTTCTTTTTCTAAAAATTTTTCGTTTATGTTTCTAAGCGTAGAGTAATCATCCAGAATATAAAATCCTCTGCCGAATGTAGCCAAGACCAAGTCCTCTTCTCTTTCCTGAATTGCAATATCCTCTACAGAAATTGTCGGGAATTCCAGATTTTAATTGTGTCCAAGTTTTGCCAAGATTATTTGAAAAGAAAACGCCAAACTCGGTGCCTACAAATAGTAAATTTGGATTAACAAAATCTTGCTCAATTGAATGTATGCTTCCTCGTTCTGGTAAATCACCAGCTATTGATTTCCAACTTTTTCCCTTGTCACTACTCATCAATAAGTACGGTTTAAAATCATCTCTTTTGTGATTATTGAATGCGGCAAAGACAATGTTTTCATCAAACTTTGATGGAAGAATGTCGGTCACATAAGTAAACTTAGGTACTCCGGGAAATTCATCAATCTTTCTCCAATTTTTAGAATCCTCCGTAACTTGAATAACCCCGTCATCTGTTCCGGAATAGAGAAGATTTTCTTTAACTCTAGATTCAGCCAAAGAAACTATTGTTCCCCAAAGTGAAGTTGATCTATCTTTAGCAACAGCATCAACGCTCCAGAATTTATCCATTACCGGCCATGTGTTTCTGTCTACTTGTGCCGTTAAATCATCGCTTATAACTTCCCAACTATTTCCCCTATCCTCACTTCTAAAAACTTTATTTGCTGCACAGTATAAACGACTGCTCTTGTGTGGACTAATAAACAAAGGCGTATCCCAATTCCATTTATAAGTATCTTCATCTTTTCTAGGCTCTGGTCTGATATCAACCGCTTCTTTTGTTTCTCTGTTATACCTTACCATATTTCCATATTGGGCTTCTGCATAAACAGTATTTGGATCTGTTGGATCAACTGCCGACCAAAATCCATCACCACCATTTGTTATAAACCAGTCACTGTTAACAATACCATCTGAGCTTAATGTTTGTGACGGACCGCCCATGCTGTTATTGTCTTGAGTTCCACCGTAAACAAAATAGAAAGGTTCACTATTATCAGCAAAGACCCTATAAAATTGTGTTACTGGTAAATTTTCTTTAAAATCGTAAGTATTGCCGCCATCAAAGGTTTCGTAAACACCGCCGTCTCCGCCTATTAAAAAGTTGTCCGGATTTTCAGGATTTATCCACATTGCATGGTCATCAACATGCCGTCCTTCTAATCCTAATCTATTCCAAGTTTTTCCTCCATCAAGTGTAACTTCTGATCTTACATCCATTATATATACTTTATCTTCATCTTTCGGATCGCAAAAAATTTCGTTAAAATATTGCCCGGAGGCATTTCTATCGCTCATTTTCTTCCAAGTGGCACCTCTGTTTGTTGACCTGAAAAAACCACCTTTATCTTCTGCCGCTTCCATACTTAAATAAATATATTCAGGATTTGCTGGGGAGATTGCCAGGCCCATTCCACCAATATGAACTTTAGGAAGGCCCTTCATAATTTTTTCCCAAGTTTCTCCGCCATCTACTGACTTATAAACAGCGGATTCCGGACCACCACCGATTTTTGTAAAAGTGTGTCTTCTTCTCTGTTCAGAGGTAGCATACATTATATCAGGATTTCTGGGATCAAAAACTACTTCATTAACCCCTGTGTGTTTACTAATCTCTAAAACTAGTTTCCAAGTTTTACCACCATCAGTAGTTTTATAGAGTCCGCGATCTCCTCCGGGTCCCCAAGCAGAACCTTCTGCCGCAACAAAGACAATATCAGTCTCTCTTGGATCGATTACAATTTTGCCAATTTGGCGGGATTCTTTAAGTCCCATATTTTTCCAGCTTTTTCCGCCATCAATTGTTTTGTAAACTCCATCTCCGTAACCTAGTGCACGCTGGTGATTATTCTCTCCTGTTCCCGCCCATACTACATTAGGGTTTTCCGGATCAATTGCTAAGCAACCAATTGAGTAGGAGCCATATTTATCAAATACCGGTTCGAAGGTTGTTCCGCGATTAGTGGTTTTCCAAATATTCCCGCTCGCAACGGCCACATAATATTCGCTATTGTTTTTAGGGTTTACTGCAAAATCTCCTATTCTGCCCGAAGTAAATGCAGGACCAATACTTCTCCATTTTAATCCGCTAAAAGTGGATGACGAGAGAGAATCTTTCTTATCTTCATCATCATCTTGTGCCATGTTGGTTAGCGGGGAAAATAAAAACAAAAAGGTTAAAAGGATTAGTGTGAGTTTTTTCATTATTGTCTCGTAATAATTATGAAATGATTTTTGATTGATTTATATAAGTAAAAATAAAAATGTTTAGTATAAATTCATAAATGGTTCGTAAATTTAGATTAAATAATTTCTTTAACAATAATTGGAAAATTTAAATGAAAACCATTTTGAACAGAAAAGATAATGATTTAGTTGTTGCCAGAATTAATTCACTATCCGAAAAAAATGATGCTCTCTGGGGAAAAATGAATGTAAATGAAATGATTTGTCATTGCACAGATCAAATAAAAATGGCAGAGGGAAAAATTGAGATTAAGTTTGTCGGTAACTTTTTCCTAACAAAATTTATGAAAAACCTTATTTTACTTGGTATGCCGGCACCAAAGGGAAAAGTAAAAACCTATAAAGAATTAGACCAGAAAGCAAGGGGAACAAAGCCCACAGAATTTGAAAGTGATAGAAAAGTATTAATTGAAACTATTAAAAATTTCAAGACTGAATACCCAAACAATAAAAATGTTATACATCCATCCTTTGGCGAATTGAGCAAAAGTCAATGGGGACGGTTAATTTATATTCATTTAGATCATCACTTGAGACAGTTTGGTTGTTGATTTTTAAAGTTGTAATTAAATTCGATAGTAACTCTTCTGAGTTACATTTGTAGAGCTTTACGCACAAAACCATCTGCTTTTTCTAATCTATCTTTTGCCTCTTCAAAAGTTACTTCGGCTAATATCATTACCAAGGCAGATTTTACGTGATAATTAGAAGCTTCTAAAAATTTTGTTGCCTCTTCATAATCAACGCCTGTAATCGTCATAACAATTCGCTTAGCTCTTTCAACTAATTTTTTATTAGTCATCTGCAAATCAATCATCATGTTTTCGTAAGTCTTGCCTAAGCGGACCATTGCAGTTGTCGTTAACATGTTTAGGACTAATTTTTGAGCTGTACCGCTTTTCATTCGTGTTGATCCCATTACCACTTCCGGACCAACATAAGGACAAATTGGAATATCAACTTCATCAATATTAAAAGTATCTCTTGGTGTGCAAGTAATGTATAATGTTGTTGCGCCTATTTCTTTTGCTTTTTTGACAGCTCCAATAACATAGGGAGTTCTTCTACTTGCGGCAATTCCACAGACAACATCATTCGAATTTACTTTAGCAGCTAAAACATCTTTTGCCCCATTTTCTTCAAAATCTTCCGCTCCTTCCTGAGCAACAAACATTGCTGCTTCTCCTCCCGCTATAAAACCTTGAACCATTTCCGGTTTGGTCCCAAATGTCGGAGGACACTCTGAGGCATCAACAACTCCCAATCTGCCACTTGTTCCCGCTCCAAAATATAAAAGCCGCCCCCCATTTTTCATTGCTTCAACTATTTTATCAACAGCTTTCTCTATGTATGGAAGTTCTTTTTCAACGGCAAAAGGAACGGTTTTGTCTTCATTATTTATAATTTTAAGTATCTCTGCGGTTGAGGCAAAATCAATATCCTTTGATTTTTCGTTTCGTTGTTCGGTTGAAAGATTGCTTATTTCGTGAAAAAGGTGGTTGGGCTTTTTGCTCATTTAGTAAGTTCCAATAGAATTATTTTTTTACCCTTTATATTCCTAACATTACTTGGTTTATATGAAAGATCAAAAATAGTTGATTTTTTAATATGTGACTTATACTTTAGTTGAGCTGTTTTGAATTCTTCCTCAAGATCTCCTCCCTTAATTGCAACAAGATATGCTTTCTTGTCTTTAATCAATGGGAGAGAATATCTAAAGAGTATAATTAAAGGAACAGTTCCCCGACTAACAATTAAATCGAATTTGTTATTATATTTTTTAACAAATTCATCGCTTTCAACCCTTGAGTTTTCAACCTCAACGTTGCTTAATTTTAATTTTTGTATAAACTCATGAACGGCATCTATCTTCTTCCCTGTTGAGTCAACCAGGACACCTCTCATTAAAGGTTTGGTAATTGCAAGCGGAATTCCAGGTAACCCGCCCCCAGTTCCAATATCTAAAAATCTATTTGCATTAATTGGTAAAAATTCAGTAATAAATGAGGAAATAAAAATATGGTTCTCAATTATATTTTCTGTGTCTTTTCTAGAAATTAAATTCACTTCTTCATTTTTTTTAACTAAAAGTTCTGCAAAATGAGCGAGTCTTTCAACTTGATAATCACTGATATTAAGCTGATTTTCCCAATAAAGTGTTTTAAGTTCTTTAATGTATGTCTTGCGAGTTTTCAAGCACAACCTCTTTAATATTAACTTTTTAAATATACTAATAATACAGAAATATCTGAAGGTGAAACTCCCGATATTCTTGAAGCTTGACCAATTGATCGAGGTTTTATCTTGTGAAGTTTTTCTTTTCCTTCAGTTGATATAGTCTTCAAATTTAAATAATTAAAACTAGTGGGGATTTTTAAGTTTTCCAGTTTTTCCATTTTATTTATTAGGTCTTGCTGACGAACAATATAACCCTCATATTTTAATTCAATTTCAACTTGCCTCAATGCTTCTTCATTCTCAAGCAAAGCATCTATTATCGGATATTTACCCGCATCAACCAGAAGCAATAATTCTCTTAACTTTAGTTCAGGGCGCTTTACTAATTTCCGTAGTGGTTCTCCATTATCAATTTGGGTTGAGTTTTTCTTATCTAAGAGTGAGTTTATCAGCTTCGGTGTAAATTTAATTTCATCCGAGAGCTCTATTGTTTTTGTTATAAGAATTTCTTTCTTTTCTAAATCTTTGACAAATTGGTCCTCGACCAAACCGAGTTTATTTCCAAATTTTAACAGTCTTCTGTCGGAATTATCTTGTCTTAGCAGCAATCTATGTTCTGCTCTTGAAGTGAACATTCTATATGGTTCGTTAGTTGATTTTCCAACCAAGTCATCAATTAAAACTCCAATGTATGACTCACTTCTTTTTAGAGTGAACTCTTCTCTTTTTTGAATTCTTAATGCTGCATTTATTCCTGCAATTAATCCTTGTCCTGCAGCTTCTTCATATCCTGAAGTTCCGTTCACCTGTCCAGCAAAATATAAGCCATCTACAAGCTTTGTCTCAAGAGTTAAATCAACTTGATATGGTGGAAAATAATCATACTCAACTGCATAACCGGGACGAACCATAACTACATCTTCCAAACCTTTAATTTTATGAAGCGCTTTTAGCTGAATATCTTCCGGGAGAGATGATGAAAAACCATTTAAATAAACCAGCGGATCATCCAAACCTTCGGGCTCAATAAAAAGTTGGTGTCGAGGTTTATCTGAAAAACGCACAATTTTATCTTCGATCGATGGACAGTATCTTGGACCAACTCCATTTATCAATCCTGTAAATAGTGGAGATCTGTCGAATCCGGTTTCCAAAATTTTATGAACTTCTTCATCTGTGTAAGTTATATGACAGCTAACTTGAGGAAGAAAAGGAAAATTCGCTTTATCCGTTCTCATTGAAAATGGTTCTGGATTTTCATCCCCAGGTTGTTCTTCGAGAATATCAAAATTAATTGATTCTTTAAGAAGCCTTGGAGGTGTTCCGGTTTTTAGTCTATCAAACTTAAATCCTAATGAACTCAATTTTTCGGTTAATCCAGTTGAAGGCTGTTCGCCATACCTTCCACCTTTTGTTGATGTCAATCCTGTATGCATTAATCCATTAAGAAAAGTGCCCGAAGAAACAATAACCGCCTTACAATTTATTTCAACACCCTTAGCTGTTTTAACTCCTTCAACCTTTTTATTTTCAATGATAATGTCAATTACGGAATCTTCTATTATGTCCAAGTTTTCTGTAGAAGAAACAACCTCCACAGCCTCTTTAGAATAAAGAACTCTGTCTGACTGACATCTTCCCGCCCAGATAGCTGGACCCTTAGATTTATTAAGTGTCCTAAATTGAATTCCAGAGCGATCAGCAATAATTCCCATTACTCCGCCAAGTGCATCTATTTCGTGCACAAGGTGACCCTTTGCGCTTCCCCCAATTGCGGGATTACAGGACATTCTACCAATGGCATTTTTTTCCATCGTAATAAGCGCAACAGAGAGTCCCATTTTAGCAGGAGCAACAGCAGCCTCTATTCCAGCGTGTCCACCACCAACAACTATTATATCATAATTTTTCATATATTTCTTTCTGTTTCACGTGGAACAAATTTCTGGTTTTGATGAAAATTATTCTCTTTTGTTTCACGTGGAACTATTTAATAATTTATTAGATTCCCGATAAAAACACACGGGAATGACATTCTTCAATACCATTCCGTACAAACTTCACTATTTTCCAATACAAAACTGAGAAAAAATATTATTAAGTATATCGTCTGTTGTAACAATTCCTATAATCTCTCCAAGAGCGCTTTCAGCATTTCTTAAATCAACGGAAATAAATTCACCACTAAGTTTACTTTCAATTGACTCAACAGATTTAACTAGATGTTCCCTAGCTTTCTCAAGCGCTGTTTTATGTCTGAGATTTGAAACAACAGCACTCTTTTCGCTAAAAGATTCTGAGACTAAACCTTTCTTTTTTAATATCTCAATAAATTCTGAGAGCCCTTCCCCGGTTTTTGCAGAGACATTCAATACCTTCCGAGATATTTGTTCTCCTCATCTAAATCAATTTTATTTACAAGAGTAATTATTTTATCTTCGTCAGTTAAATCTAAAAGCTCTGTATATAAATCTTTTGGAAACTCCGATTGAACCTCAGAAATTAAAATAATAATATCAGCATTCTCTACAGCTTTTCTACTTCTTAAAACACCCTCTTTCTCAATTTCGTCCTCTGTAATTCTTATTCCTGCAGTATCAAATAGTTTAAATAAAATCCCATCAATTGAAATCTCTTCTCTAATTACATCCCTTGTTGTTCCTGGAATATGACTAACAATTGCCCGCGACTCTTTTACTAAATAATTCAGCAAGGATGATTTTCCTACGTTTGGCTTTCCAACCAGAACAACATTAACACCGTCACGAAGAACCTTGCCAATTTTATACGAATCAATTAACTTTTCGATTTCCTCAATTATTTTATTAAGCTCTTGCTTAACATTTTCGAATGAGACAAATTCGATATCTTCTTCTGCAAAATCTAACTCCAGTTCAATTAATGACGAGGAATTGACCAAGTCTTGTCTTAATGAATCTACTTTTTTTGAAAGCAAACCGTCTAGTTGATTTCTTGCCCCTTTAAGGGAAGCATTTGTTCTCGAGTTAATTATATCAATTACCGCTTCAGCTTGAGAAAGATCTATTCTTCCATTTAAGAACGCTCTTTTTGTGAATTCACCAGGTTCAGCAAGACGAACGCCATTTTTTACTAAACGCTCTAAAATATTATTGCAAATTAACTGACTTCCATGAGTACTAATTTCAACAGATTCTTCACCGGTATATGAGTTCGGTGATTTGAAAATTGAAACCAAAACATCATCAATGGTCTTTTGGTCTTCAGCTAATATTTTGCCATAATGAATTGTATGCGAAGCAAAATCAATTAAAGACCCTTTGCCCTTAAATATTTTATCAACCGACGAAATACTCTCAGGTCCGCTTACTCTTATAACCGAAATAGCCCCGACCCCTGAAGGAGTGGCAATTGCAGCAATTGTATCTTCGTTTGTGTGAATCACTTTAAATTTAAATTACGTTGATTTTTGCAATATTTATAAAATACAGAACTTTAAAGTTACGATTAATTAAGCATTAATACAATCTTTAACCTCTCTTAAGTTATTTTAATTAAGTAAGTTAGAGAATATGCATATCCTATTATATATTTTGTAACCGTACTCTTAATATTAGATTTTGCTAATTTAGGATTAGAAACTTTTAATAATTATTCTTGTTAAATACACAGATTATATATTAGAACAAAAATTTTTAAGGAGAAAGAATGTCATTTAATCTAAACAAGCTTACTGTAAAGGCACAGGAGGTTGTTCAGAATGCCGTCGAGATTGCTCAGAACTATAACAATCAAGTCGTCGAGCCTGAACATGTTTTTGCCTCAATGCTTCAAGAAGGCGGCAGTGTTGCTGAGTCTATGGTACAAAAAACCGGAGCAAATGTTGCACAGATGAAAGTTAAAGTCGGTGAGCTTTTGGAGAAATTGCCAAAAGTTTCAGGAGCTGGAGTTGGCAATCAACAATTATCAAACAACACTGCAAAATTATTCGACAAGGCTTCTGCAGAGGCTAAGAATTTAAAGGATGAATTTGTTTCAACCGAGCATTTGCTCTTAGCTCTAACAGAAGACGATGGAAGAGTGGGTGATTTATTAAAAAAAAATAATGTTACAAAAGCTGTAGTGCTTTCTGCTCTAAAAGATATTCGCGGAACTCAGCGCGTTACATCTCAAAATGCCGAAGACACATATCAGTCGCTTAAAAAATTTGGTCGCGATCTAAATGAGTTGGCCCGTTCAGGAAAGTTAGATCCGGTTATTGGAAGAGATGAAGAAATTCGAAGAGTGCTTCAGGTTTTATCCAGAAGAACCAAAAATAATCCAGTATTAATTGGTGAACCTGGAGTTGGTAAGACTGCTATTGCCGAAGGACTTGCACACAGAATCATCTCTGGTGATGTGCCTGAAAACTTAAAATCAAAAACAATTATTGCTCTTGATCTTGGCGCTCTTGTTGCGGGCACACAATATCGTGGTCAGTTTGAAGAAAGAGTCAAAGCCGTAATTAAAGAAGTACAAAAATCCAATGGTGAAATAATTTTATTTATTGATGAAATGCATCAGCTCGTGGGGGCGGGCAAAACGGATGGAGCAATGGACGCTGCCAATATTCTTAAGCCGGCATTGGCTCGCGGTGAACTTCATGCAATTGGGGCAACAACTCTTAAAGAGTACAAAAAACACATCGAAAAAGATGCGGCTTTGGAAAGAAGGTTTCAGCCGGTAATTGTATCTGAACCAAGCGAAGAAGATACGGTTTCAATTTTGCGTGGACTTAAAGAAAAGTACGAGGCGCATCATGGTGTGAGAATAACAGATGGAGCAATTGTAGCTGCGGCTCAACTTTCTAATCGCTATATCTCGGATAGGTTTTTGCCCGACAAAGCAATCGATCTGATTGATGAAGCCGCTTCTAAGTTAAGAATTGAAATTGACTCAATGCCTGAGGAATTAGACACTATCGAGCGAAAAATTAAGACACTTGAAATAGAAAAGGAAGCTCTTAAGCGAGAAAAAGATAAAGAGTCTGCAGCCCGCTTAGTTGAGTTGAAGGGTGAGTTAAGTAATTTGCTCGAAGAAAGAAATGAGCTAAGGTCTCATTGGGCCTTGGAAAAGGAAAAAATAAAGTCAATCCAAAGTCTAAAAGGTCAAATAGAATCTGCCAAAAATGAATCTGAGAAATTTGAAAGAGAAGGAAATTTTGGTAAGGTTGCAGAAATAAGATATGGCGTAATCACCGATCTTGAAAAGAAAATTAAAGCTGAAACTGATGAGCTGATAATTATCCAAAAATCTACAAAAATGTTAAAAGAAGAAGTTGATGCGGAAGATATTGCAGAAGTTGTTGCTAAGTGGACAGGCATACCAGTAAGTAAAATGCTTGAAAGCGAGCGTGGAAAGTTAGTCAGGCTTGAGGATGAATTACATAAACGGGTTGTTGGTCAGGATGATGCGGTTTATGCGGTTGCTAATGCTATAAGAAGGTCTCGTGCTGGATTGCAGGATTCAGCAAGACCTATCGGTTCATTTATATTTATTGGTACAACCGGCGTTGGGAAAACTGAGCTTGCCAGAGCATTAGCAGAGTTCTTATTTAACGATGAGCATGCTATGGTTCGGATTGATATGTCGGAGTATATGGAAAAACACTCCGTTTCTCGCTTGGTCGGTGCACCTCCAGGATATATTGGTTATGAAGAAGGCGGACAGTTAACGGAAGCCGTTAGAAGAAGACCTTACTCGGTTGTGCTCCTTGATGAAATTGAAAAAGCTCATCCCGATGTATTTAATATTTTACTACAGGTTTTAGATGATGGAAGGTTAACTGATAACCAAGGACGAACTGTTGATTTTAAGAATACAATAATTATTATGACTTCAAATTTGGGTTCGCATTTATTTCAAGAAAAACTACATGAGTTTAATGAAGATAATTATGAAGAAATATTAGCTGACTTAAGGGTAAAGTTAAGTGATCTGCTTAGAAAAACAATTCGTCCTGAATTTCTTAACAGAATAGATGAGGTTGTGTTATTTAAACCTCTGTTAAAAAGTGAGCTTAAAGAAATTATTGATATTCAGCTTCAAAGAGTAAGTAAGTTGTTAAGCGAGAAAAACATTCAGATTGAAATTAAGGAAGAGGTGAAAGATTTCTTACTTTCTATAGGCTCTGATATTACATATGGAGCAAGGCCATTGAAGAGAACTATTCAGAGGCATTTGGTTAATCCTCTTATCAACTGAACTACTAATGAATAATTTTTCTGCAGGAGATACTATTGTTGCGAGTTATCCCGGAGATGGACAAGTACGGTTTAAGAAACGTTAATTCAACGCTGTATTGCCGGTTTGCGTTCTGCAATACCGGCATATCTTTTAATATTCTTCAATTTAATCTTTTCTTTACTTATTCAACTAATGGCGCACCAGCCTCAATGAGCAGTTTTTCTATCGGCTCCATTTCTGTTTTTATTAGTTGTTCAAGATTAATCTCAAAAACTGCAAACTGTTTCTTAGCAATCTCTAAACTTTTAACATGTGTAGGCGTTGGGCCATATGTCGATCTTGAGCTGCTTCCGTAAGCATTATAAAATCTATCCATAATGGTCGGATTATTTTTCTCACCAACTTCATTTTTAGATCTATTACCGTACATAACCTCATCTAAATCAAACAGCTTCTTTTTAACATTATAAATCTTGGCTACAACATCGGAGTTATCACTGCTTATTTTAATCGCGGCTGCCTGCAGTGCATTTACTTTTTTTGATGCATTACTTAACTTTAATTCTGCTGCTGTTAGTGATTTTTGAAGATTAGTAACTTCATTAGTAAATGCTACTTGTTTTTCATCGTCGGCTCTCTTAAGGGCTCCGTCATAAAGTCTTTTTACAGTGAAACTTTTTGGTCCGGTTAAATCTGTAACAACGCCATCTATTTGCTTGGATAGAGTAACAGTATAAATACCAGGCAGAACCATAAAACCACTTCTTTCCTCTTTTGGCAAATCTCTTTGCAAATTAATTGTGCGGAAACTTGGGTATCTTAGATCCCATGCAACACGATTAAATCCTTTTTTATTTTTCCCCTCAATTTTTCTTACAACATTTCCATCAGCATCCTTAACCGTTAGCCAAATAATTGGATCTTCCTGCCGTCGTTCAGCCTCTACCTCTTGCCAGCCAGGGAACTCAATGTTTTTATTTTCTTTAATTAATTTTTTCTCTGCCTCCTGCCTGCTCTTTTTTAGCGTCTGATAATTCTCCGCTATATAGTAATTGAAAACTGCTCCAAAAGGAGGATTCTCTGCTGTAAAATAAGACGCTCCCTGCGACCCCTTCTCACTAAATCCATGACCTGGACGGGGAATATAAAGAAGAGCATCTCTGCCGGTATAAAGTTCTGCTTCTTTTTTCTTTAGATCAGTCGGATTAATTTCACGCAAAAATGAGTAGTCATCAAGAATATAAAATCCTCTGCCGAATGTTGCACCTACCAAATCATTTTCTCTACGCTGAATTGCTAAGTCCCGGAAAGAAATTTTTGGTGCACCCCCTTTTATTTGAATCCATTCACTTCCGCCATCAATTGTAAGGTAAACTCCAAACTCTGTTCCCAAAAACATAAGATCGGGCTTTATATGATCCTGCACTATTCTCCATAGCAATGTTCTCTCCGGCAAATTACCCTTTATCGATTTCCAGGTATTCCCTTTGTCGTTACTTCTTAATAAGTAGGGATTCAGATCACCGTATTTGTGGTTATCTAAAACAACATAGACTGTATTTACATCGAACAAGTCCGCCTTAATATCATTTACAAATGCCGTAGCCGGAACATTTGGAAGACTGCCGACCTCTATCTTTCTCCAATTCTTTCCGCCGTCTTCAGTAACCTGAATTATCCCATCATCTGTTCCAATATATATCAGACCTTCTTTTTTTGGTGATTCTGAAATAGATGTAATTGTATTGTAGTTTGACATTGCGTAAACATCCCAAGGAGAATCCCAGCTCCAAGTCTTATCCATTATCGGCAACTTAAATCTTTCCTGATTAAGTGTAAGATCTTTAGAAATGGGTATCCAGCTATCGCCTCTATCATCTGACCTCCACAATCTTTGTGACGCAAAGTAAATTGTTGTCGGACTATGCGGACTAACCAAAATCGGCGAGTCCCAATTAAATCTTTCATATGGCTCACCTTCATCAGGCTGAGGTTGAATTGATATAATTTCTCCGGTTGACATATCAATTCTTGATAAATAACCTTCTTGTGATTCAGAGTAAATAATATTGGGGTTTCCGGGCTCGGTTGCCGGTTGGTGACCGTCCCCACCAAGAGTTAAGAACCAGTCAGAATTTCTAATTCCATGAACATTATCTGTCCTTGAAGGACCTCCTTGCGTACTATTATCTTGGGTTCCGCCATATACATTATAAAATGGTTTACTATCATCAACAGCAACCTTATAAAACTGAGTAACGGGCAGATTATTAATAAACCTCCAATTTTTAGTGTCGTCAAAGGTTTCGTAAATTCCGCCGTCTGTTCCAACTAACAAGTAATTCGGATCATCCAGTCTAAAATTAATCGAATGGTTATCTGAATGCTTATTTTTCTCACTCATTCTTTCGAAAGTTTTGCCTCCATCTTCCGAAACCTGCATTCTTACATCGACCAAATAAAGTTTATCAAACTGATGCGGACTAGCATATAGTTCTTGATAATAATGAGGTCCCGTTGCTCCAGAAACCGTCTCGCTCATTTTTTTCCACGATGCTCCTCGATTATCAGATCTGAATACTCCTCCGGTTCTTCTATCTAATTCAATAGCGGCATAAATTACATCTGGTTTTTGAGGAGAAATTGCTAATCCAATCTTTCCCATATTGGTTTTTGGCAAGCCCTTCTTTAATTCTTCCCATGTTTCTCCGCCATCCTTAGATCGGTGAATACCTGAACCGGGTCCGCCCCCCATATAAGATGCGACATTCCTGTGTCTCTGCCAAGTTGCAGCATAAATTAGATTTGGATCCCGTGGATCAATAACAATATCGGTAACTCCTGTCCATTGCTCATCACCGAGTGTTTTTTTCCATGATTCTCCAAAGTCAGAAGTTTTATAAAAGCCTCTTTCTCCGCCTTTATTCCAAAGGGGTCCCTGAGCTGCAACGTAAATTACATTTGAGTTTTCAGGGTGTACAATAATCTTAGAAATATGTTGAGACTCTTTAAGTCCCATATTTTTCCAACTCTTTCCGCCATCCTCACTTCTATAAATTCCATCTCCGTAGCCAACATGTCTTCCGCCAACGTTTTCTCCTGTTCCTACCCATATTATATTGGGATTATTCAAGTCAATTGTAATACAGCCAATTGAGTATGAGCCCTGACCGTCAAAAATAGATTCCCATGTGGTCCCGGAATTTACTGTTTTCCAAACTCCGCCCGAACCAACGGCAACATACCATATATTATTATTTTCCGGGTGAATTGCTATATCAGCAATTCTGCCCGACATAAATGCAGGCCCAATGCCTCTTAACTTAATTTCAGATAGTGATGAGCTTGTTAAGAGTGTGTCTTTTTTTTGAGCTTGTAGGTCAGTTAAAACAAATGATAAAATTATAAATAGTGTTGGCACTATTATTCTTTTCATGAGCTGCTCCAAGTTTTAAGATGCGGTAATGATTAGATTTTAAATATAGTAAATTTTTTGAGGGATTTATATTTATTTATATGATGTTTGTAAAGTATTAAATTAGACTCCGGCATTCCAAAAAGTTGGAAGCCGGAGTGACAAAATTATTAATGATGAGTATTCTAAAATGTTTTGTAAAATTATTCTTCTACTCTTTTTCCCGGCATTTCTCTTCCGCCTTGAAATAACATTATGCTGTTAACAATACCTGAATCATCTTTAATAAATTCAATTTTAGCAGGAACTACTTTTAAGTAAAATAATTTTTCTGTTTCGGGAAATATTGGAAATTTTGCTTGTCCGGTTGCCTGAGAATAAAGCTGATTTCCTTCTTTTGTAATTGAAAGTATAAAGTTTGGAAAAAGCTCATAGTTTCCTACATAACTCACTAAAACATCTTCTGAGACCTCTGCATCTTTTGGTTTCTCAATATCAGCACCTAATTCTTTCAACTTATCAAATCCGTTTTGGTTTTGCGGATTTAATTCAACTGACTTTTTATAATACTCTATTGCCTTTTCTTTATTACCCTTAACCATAAAGGCTTCGCCCATGCTATCGTAAGTATTAAATGCCTTAGGGTATTCTTCAATATTGAGCTGGAAAACCTTTATGGCCTCATCAACTTGATTATTTCTTAAAAGCATGTATCCGAGAGTATTTAGCTCTCCCTCACCAAAATTAAAGGACTCTTGCTCCTCCTCTTTTAAAACCTTATATGTTTCAATAGCAGGATCTATTCCCTCTTCCTCAATTACTGTTAAAATGTGGTTGCCGATTGGTTTTTTAGGGTAGTTAAATTCCCTGTCATATAGTATTTGAACAATATTATCTCTCATTTCTCCCATGGGTGCACCGCCAGTATTATTCAATATAACAATAAGGTGCTTATCATCTATTAATCTACCAATGTAGGCGTTAAAGCCATTGATTCCTCCGCTGTGGGTAATTAATGTAAGACTGTCTCCTCCCACAGGACTTGCCAGTTTCATAATTCCCCATCCATATCCGTAGTTTGATAGAAAGGGAGTGAAGACTTTCTTTTTACTTTCATTAGAAAGAATTTTATCTGTATATAAAGCCTGATCCCATAAATAAAGATCTTTTACAGTAGAGGCAATATCTCCGGCACCGATTGCATTTTTAACATTCATATATCTTGTGTTTATTAAGTTTAATGCTTGCTTATCATATCCTGAAGCCCGGTTTTTGATTATTATCTCCGGCCTTTCTAAATATGTATCCATCATACCAATTCTATCAAAAATCCTTTCTTGCATGTTTTCTTCATAGCTTTTTCCAGTAACTTCTTCTATTACTTTGGCTAATAATACATATCCGCTATTATTGTATAAAAACTTTGAGCCCGGCTCAAACTCTAAATCGCCGCTGCAGAACTTTTCTATCAGCTGGTCTGTTGTGTACGGATTTCTGGAGGAGTCTGACCAAAATCCTGGATATCCTGTGTAACTAGGAATTCCGGATGTGTGAGTAAGCAGGTGATGAATTGTAACCTTATCCCCAGTATCTTTTCTGTAATTTTTAAGATACGTTGTCATTTTTTCATCAAGCTTTACTTTTCCTTCCTCAACAAGCTGCATTATAATTGCTGCAGTGAACTGTTTTGTAATGGAACCAACTCTATGAACAGAACTTTCTGAGTTAGGAATTTCGTAATCAAGATTTGCAAAACCATAACCTTTTGATAATATAACTTCCCCTTTCTCTGCAACCAGAACAGATCCGTTAAGCAATCCATATTCATGGTAACGAGTCAGTAAATCGTCAATTAGTTTCGACTTGCTTTGAGCAAAATTAATTGAGCTTAAAATCAGAAAAATAAGCATTACGCGTTTTAATATCATAATAACTCCTTTTTATTATTATAGTTTTTACTTAATACTCACTTAAGACGAAGGAAAATTGAATTTGACCTGAATGTTGATAATATGTTAGTAAGTGAATAATATTTATATAACAGTTTGTTTATAAGTCGAGGATAATTTAACAGTCGTGGAAAAGTAAAAATAATCAAGATATTATTAACATTCATACATAAGAAAATTCTTTGAAATTAGTCTAAAAGTAGGATTAAATCTACTTATCCACATATTAACAGACTTATTATTTATTATTATTTAAAGTATATATACTATATTTAAATATATATGTGTTGATAAGTAGTAAAAAAATTTTAATACTATTCTTTATATAATTGAACAATTGGTTCTGAATTATTTGTAATATAACCCCTAAACATTCCATCGGTGTTGAAAGACATCACTATATTACCCTTATTATCGATTCCAATAATTCCACCCAAAGCCTCTTGTTTAACAAGTTTTTCATTAATTACCAATTCTGCTGCTTCTTTTAGTGAGTATTTTCCATATTCCATAAGAGCAGAAATATCGTGAGTAACTACATTGCGTATAAAATATTCACCATGCCCAGTTGCTGATAAAGCACATGTCCTATTATTTGCATAAGTCCCCGCTCCAATGATTGGTGAGTCACCAACCCTCCCAAATTTCTTACCTGCCATTCCGCCTGTTGATGTTCCAGCTGCTAAATTTCCATCTTTATCTAGTGCTGCACATCCAACAGTTCCAAATTTGTAGATTTCATCTGTGAATAATAAAGCACTATTCTTATATTCCTGAATTTTTTCTTCGGTTTTGAAGTAATCATTTTCAACTTTTTGAAGTCCAAACTCATCGGCAAATTTTTCAGCGCCATCACCAAAAAGCAGTACATGAGGGGAATGCTCCATCACAAATCTTGCAAGTGTAATTGGATTCTTAATATGTTTTAAACTAGCAACACCGCCTGCATTTAGGTCTTTACCGCTCATTATAGATGCATCAAGCTCTGCATTTCCTTCCTCATTTAATACAGCTCCCTTTCCTGCATTAAAAAGCGGGGAGTCTTCTAAAACTCTTATTACAGTTTCAACAGCATCAACAGCTGAGCCGCCGCTTTCTAAAATATCCTTACCTAAAATTAGAGCTTCAGATAGCTTGTCTTTATAATTTTTCTCTTCTTCCTCACTATATCTTCCCTCGTAAATATATCCGGCTCCACCGTGAACAACCAAACCATAATCAATAACTTTCTCATCTGAATCGGCATCATTATTTTTTATTTCTTTTACACATCCGGTTAAAAACATTAATGATAAAAAGATAAGTAAGTATTTCTTTGTCATATTTGAATTTCCTTAATATTTTAGGGGTGAAAATTATAGTAAATATAAAATAAAAAAAATTACACTCATTTTTAATTATTATTAATGGCGGTCAATATGAAAAGACTAATTCTAATTTTTCTGTTCTTAATATTTACTTCAACTTTATTTTCACAAGAAGAAAAAGAGATTCATCAGTTTACAATGCTTCATCAAGTTAAAACAACACCAGTAAAAAACCAAGGAAGGTCAGGTACCTGCTGGGTTTTTGCTACGACTTCTTTTGTGGAAACAGAATTGCTTAGATTAGGATTTGACGAAACTGATTTATCAGAAATGTTTACAGTAAGATACAAGCTCTTTCCTATGGCAGAGAAGTATATAAGATACCATGGAACATCCAACTTCGGTGAAGGCGGTCAGGCTCATGACTTACTTGATGTAGTTTCCAAGTATGGATTTGTTCCCGAGAGTGTTTACTCAGGAATGAATATTGGCTTAGATGTTCATAACCATGGGGAAATGACCGCTGTATTAACAGGAATTTTGGATGGAATATTAAAAAAGAAAAGCGGTAAACTTACTCCGGTTTGGGAAGATGTAGTAGAATCTACGCTAGATATTTATTTAGGTACACCCCCTCAAAAATTTGAATATAATGACAAGGAGTACACACCAAAATCTTTTCAGGAAGAAACCGGATTTAACCCCAACAATTATATAGAAATTACATCATATACAGATGTTCCTTTTTACGATAAGTACAACTTGTCGTTACCGGATAATTGGAGCAACAGTTATTATTACAATGTTCCAATAGATGAATTAGTAGAGATAGTTGATCACTCATTAAAAAATGGCTACTCAGTCTGCTGGGACGGTGATTCAGGAAGAGACCATTTCTTGCGAGATGAGTGTTATGCAGTTATTCCTGAGAAGGAAAAAGATAAGGATGAAAAGGTAACAGAGCCTGAAAAAGAGATGGTAATAACTCAGGAAATGCGTCAAGAAGCTTTTGATAACTTTGATGTAACCGATGATCACTTAATGCATTTTACAGGAATTGCAGAAAACCAAAATGGCACAAAATTCTATTACACTAAAAACTCATGGGGAACAAAAGATAGAAAGTACGATGGCTATTGGTATATGTCAGAAACCTATGTAAGATTAAAAACGGTTGCAATATTAGTTCACAAAGATGCAATACCAAAAGAAATTAGAGTAAAGCTGGGTGTATAATTAAAAAGTAAAATTTTTTAATGCAGTCACTCTAATATTCTTTTAAGATGGGAGTGGCTGCAAATTTAATAGATTATTTGTTTCAATAACCGAAAGTAAAAACATTCCTCTTGTAAGTTATATTAATCTAAAAAGTTCAAAAATAGCTTAAAATGTCAATTTTAAGATAAACCGTTTCAAATTAATGGAACATATTTACCCTTAAATAAGTCTATATAGGTATAAAATAAAAAAATATAGAAAGGCAATAATCATGGATAATATTAAAAACCCATTATCCGAACTTATTAGCGATGAAATATATGAGCTTTTAGATAGCAGGGGCTTAATAAATCAGAAATCTGTAAGAGATTATGAGATTAGAAAAAGATTCGATAATCTGCGCAAAAAAGAATTAAGCGCCGGTGATGCTATAGAAATAATACAGGAAGATTATCCCTATCTTCAGTTTGACTCAATTAGAAAGATAATTTATAATAGACCGAGCTAGTAAATACTATAGTAAAATCGCTATAACAAAATTACCCTCATTTTAGGACGTAAGATAATTACGTCCTTTTTTTAGAATCCTTCTTAAAATAGTAGCATCATACCTTTATATACTTTTAATATATTTAAGGAATCAAAAATGACTTTACCAACAAGTTTATCGCATGTAGAAACTGCGGATCAGTTAGAAAAAATTATAAATGAAAACGAAAATGTAATGGTTTGCTGCGGAAGAATGGGCCCGATGTGTGTGCCTGTATATGAAGTAATGGAAGAACTTGAGGGAAAATACACTAATGTAAAATTTTATGATATGGCATTCGATACACCCGAAGCTCACGCGATTAGAAACTTACCCGAGTGTCGAGGATTTGCAGGATTACCTTTTACTGTTTATTATAAAAATGGCAAGGTTGCTAAAGCAACATCAAGTATTCAAGACATGGATCAAGTAACAGAAATATTAGACAGGGAATTTAAGAGTTAAAAAATGAATAGTGATTATGATGTTATTGTTGTAGGAGGCGGACCGGCAGGATTAACTGCGGGGATTTACCTATCTCGCGCTAAAATTAAAACAATAATATTAAATGAAGGCGTTTCCGGCGGGCAGATGTCGTTGACACATGAGGTGGCCAATTATCCTGGATTAGGAAATATTAGCGGATACCAACTTTCAAGAAATATGAGAAAGCAAGCGGAAGATTTTGGATGTGTTGTTAAGTCGAATATTAAAGTTGAAGCATTAAAATTAGAGGGGGACTTAAAAGAAGCCAGGTTAAGCAGTGGAGAAATATTTAGAGCCAAGGCTGTAATTCTAGCAACTGGAGGAAGATCCAGAACAATTGGTGCGCCGGGGGAAGATAAGTTTAAGGGAATGGGAATTTCTTATTGTGCTACCTGCGACGGAGATTTTTTCCAAGATAAAAATATTGCAGTTATCGGCGGCGGTAACTCTGCTTTAGAAGAAGCCGTTTCTTTAACTAAATATGCAAACTCTGTAACTGTTATTCACCAATTCAATCATTTTCAAGCATTTGAAAGTGCGGTTAATGAGGCAAAATCAAACTCCAAAATAAGTTTTATCATGGAATCTGAAGTTCAGGAATTTAAGGGGGATCAGTCCTTAAACAGCATAGTTTTAAAAAATATGAAGACCGGTGAACTTTCTGAAATGGAAATAGATGGAGTTTTTATCTTAATTGGTTATGTTCCAAGTACCGAGAAATTAAAAGGCATTGTTAAGCTTAATGATCGAAATGAAATAGTTACATCTGAACTAATGGAAACAAGCGTTAAAGGTGTTTTTGCTGCCGGAGACTCTAGACAAAAAAGATACAGACAAATTACAACCTCCGTTGCAGATGGGACAATAGCCGCCCTAAGCGCAGTTGAGTATATTGAAAATAAAAAAGAAAAAATACTGGTTTAATTAAATTGATAACAAAAAATGGATAAAAAATGAACAAAAAATTAATTGGCGGAATTATTGCCGGAGCTTTATCAGTAATGTTAATTATATATTTCTTGGCTCCTAGCATTATGATTAATGAAAACGTAAGTAAATTTGGTTTTGATGAAACAGTTGAAAAGCTAGTAGAGGCAGCAAATAAAAAAGGATGGAAGGTGCCGACAACACACCAGCTAGATAAATCAGTTGCAAAAGCCGGATATGATGTATTGCAGACAACAGTAATTGAACTCTGCCACCCTGGTCACGCCGGAAAAATACTAAGCAACGATGACGATAAAGTAGTTACATCAATGATGCCCTGTAGATTTTCAGTGTATAAAAAAAGTAATGGAGAGGTAATTGTCTCCAGAATGAACACTGGATTAATTAGTAAACTTTTTGGCGGAAATGTTTCAGATGTAATGGCAGAAGCAACTAACGATACAGAAGAAATATTATCAGTTGTACTCTAATTTATTTAGAGAATGATTAAGTTATATTTTTAGTGTCCGTAATTCATATATGCGGGCACTTTTTATTTTAAATGGCAGTTCTAAAATATTTTCTTATCTTAACTCAACCAGATTATAAATGAATAATATAGAGATGATTAATAATAAAGATTTCTTTGACCATCTTGCAGCAGACTATAACAGGATGATAAATTTTGAAAACTCTCTCAAAAACAAAACAAACAGCTTGAAGAGATTTATTAAATCAAAATATAAATATGCCCTTGATTTAGGCTGCGGAACAGGAGCCGACTCAATTGCCTTGGCTAATCTAGGATTAATCGTCGATGCTGTTGATCACTCTAAAGAAATGATTGAACAGGCGAGAAAGAATGCTGATAAAGTAAGTAACAAAATAAAGTTTTACAGTAGTAGTATAACAGACCTCGGAAATGTGGTTGAAGAGAGTGAATATGATATAATCGTTTCCTTAGGCAATACACTGGCAAATATAAGTTCAGATGAGCTTAAAGAGCTAATAAATTCCTTAAGTAAGCTTTTAAGTAAGGTCGGAGTTATAATTATTCAATTAATTAACTTTAAAGCTCTGCCAAATTCAGGAGAGTATCTCTTAAATAAAAAAGAAGACGACTCAGGCTCAATTACAAGAAAATATAACATAAGTAAAGAGGATGTTGATTTTATTATTGAACGGTATGATAGGGTCAAAAATCAGAATGATGTTATGGTTACAAAACTATATCCACACTCTAAAGAAAACTTTTTAGAATATGCAAGAAAGAATGGATTGAGGGCTAGCTTTTTCGGATCCTTAAATATGGAAAGTTATAGTGAATACACTTCTCAAAATCTAGTTGTCTTATTGGAAAATTAATTAGGCAATTTCCCCAACACTTTCCAGACCCATCTATGCAATCCGTGAAACGATTTAACCGGCTCGGCAAACATTAAGATACATTCTTTGTGAACCTCATTAATTCCGTTTTCCTGGCAAAATTTAATTGCCTCATCCGACTCACTTCCTTGCTGCATCCAAATATTTTTAACGCCAATTTCATTAGCTTCTATAACAACTTGTAAAGTTTTGCTTGGAGAGACAACATTAATTACACCATCAATTTTTCCATTCCAATTCGTATAGATTATTATAACACTTATCCCCATCAATATTTTCCATATTAGGATTTACACCAAAAACATTAACACCTTTTTTCTTTAACTCCTTGTAAATAACATTTCCAAACTTGCTTTTCTTTCGTGAAACACCAACAATTGCTAATATTCTTTTTCGACATAAACTCATCAACTGCAGATTTTGAAGTCATTATCCCCCTCATTTTCTTTAGTGAATTAATTAAATTTGTCTATTTAAAAATATAATTTCAAGTGGATTTTCCGAAAAAGAAATATTTTTCTTTTTCAAGACCAAAGAGACCCTATGCTTCCGTATAACTAGAATAAGAAGAAAAACATTAGAATAAAATTATTATGCAAAATACTGAAAGGCATATTTCAATTAAAATTTAATAACTATGATAAAGCATTTAGATGAGCTTGAAGATTTAAACCTCCCAAAAGATCAATATGTGATTTTTGGAAGCGGTCCCTTGGCAGTAAGGGGTTTAAGAGTAAATCATGATTTGGATATTCTAGTAACTGACAAAATATGGGATTTATTATTGCAAAAAAACAAAGTTACAAGAAGGAAAGGAAGACCAGACTCAATTTATCTTGGTAATCTACAGTTTTTGAGCATTAATTATAAAGATTGGAAACCGCAGATTAAGAACAACATGATAATGATAAAAGATTCTGAAATTATTAATAACTTTCCATTTGTCAAACTAAAATATCTGCTCCATTGCAAAAAGAAAATGGAAGGAGAAAAACACAAGAAAGATTTAGAGATAATTAAAACGTTACTTAAAGTAAAAAATTAAACCATCTATTTCACCCAAACAGTTTTAATATTTACAAATTCTTTAATTCCATAGTGGGAAAGCTCTCTGCCGAATCCGGAAATTTTTACTCCCCCAAAAGGCAAGCGCGGATCGGACTTTACCATTCCGTTAATAAACACAGACCCAGAATCAATATCTTTAGCCAAATCTTTTGCTTTCTCTAAATTATTTGTCCATAAAGACGCGCCTAATCCGAATGGTGTATCGTTGGCAACTTTTATTGCTTCTTCTTCATTCTTAACTTTTATTACAGAAGCAACGGGACCAAACAATTCTTGATCGTAAGCCGGCATACCTTTTTTAACATTACAAAGAATTGTTGCCGGATAGTAATAGCCCTTTCTTTCTACTCTTTTACCGCCAAGCAGCAAGACTGCTCCCAACTCTACAGATTTCTCAACTTGTTCATGAAGCTCTATTAGTAAGTCTTCTCTGGCAAGAGGGCCAAGCCCTGTCGCTTTATCCATCGGATCGCCCAATTTAACCCGACTCATCTTATCGATAAATAATTTTTCGAATTCTGGGTAAGCTTTTTCAACAACAATAAATCTCTTTGCTGCAATACAGCTTTGACCACTATTTAAAATTCTAGCTTTAACTGCAACAGTTGTTGCTTCTTCTAAATCAGCATCTTCTAAAATTATAAACGGATCGCTGCCGCCTAATTCCATAACACTCTTCTTTAATAACTTTCCGCTTTTTTCAGCCACCCTGCTTCCTGCATATTCACTCCCTGTAAGCGTAGTTGCCTTTACAAAAGGATTTTCAATTACCTGATCAACTTGATTAGAAGTAATCAAGAGAGTCCTAAAAATATTTTTCGGAAAACCAGCCTTATGAAAAACTTCCTCAATAGCTAAAGCGCTCAAGGGGACATTAGAAGCATGTTTCAACAAACCTGCATTACCAGCCATTAATGCCGGTGCAGCAAAACGGAATACTTGCCAATAAGGAAAGTTCCATGGCATTACAGCAAGCACTATTCCTATTGGGTCAAACCGGATATAACTTTCAGAGGCGTCGGTTTTAATAATTTCGTTTTTTAAAATCACCTCACTATTTTCGGCATAATACTCACAGACCCAGGCACATTTTTCAACTTCTGCAATTGCCTCTGTGATAGGTTTTCCCATTTCCAGAGTTAAGATTTCAGCATATTTATGTTTTTCTTCCCTTAAAACATTTGCTGCATTTCCCAGAAGTTTTTTTCTTTCAGAGAAGGAGGTCATTTTCCAGCTAAAGTACTCACTATTTACATTATCAATTATTTTAGTTACTTCTTCATCAGAAAAAGGCTCATATTTTTTAATTAGTTCTTCAGTTGCAGGATTTAAGGATTCAATAGGCATTGTTAAACTCCTTGCTCAAAATTTTCAATTTATACATCTAAAATAGAATAACATTTTTACAAAATCAGCATGATAAAATAGAAACTAAATGTGATAGAACGAGATTAGTGTGTTTTAAATAACACCAGTATTATATATCTTTCGTAAAAATAAAAATCTACTTATTTATGCCCGTGAAAAAAAATATAAAGACGTTTGTCCTGGATACGAATGTTATTCTCCATGACCCAACATGTATAAATCAATTTGAAGAACACAATATTGTTATTCCAATTACTGTAATTGAAGAAATAGATCACTTTAAGCGCGGAAGCCAAGTAATAAATCTTAATGCAAGAGAGTTTGTAAGAACGCTTGACTCACTTACCGGCAAGCTTTTGTTTAACGGAGGAGTTCCTCTCGGGAAAGGAAAGGGCAAGGTAAGAATTGTTATAAGCAAAGAAATTAGTAAGGAAATTAAAGAGTCATTCAGAGAAGATACACCCGACCATAGAATACTTAATACGGCTTTTTTACTTCACAAAACAAGTAATGCAAATAATAAAGTTATACTTGTAACTAAAGATGTTAACCTCAGAATGAAGGCTAAAGCGCTCGGTGTTTTAGCTGAGGATTACACAACAGATAGAGTCGGCAGTATTGAGGAGCTTTATAGCGGCAAAGAAACAATCGAAAATTTCAATGATGAAATAATTCAGCAATTTTACAAATCGCCTTTTTCGATTGAAGCAAAAAAAGTTTCTAAGCATATTAAGACGGAGTTACTGCCCAACCAATACTTTATTCTGAAAAACGAAAACCGGTCTGTTCTTTCTTATCTTGATCAGGAGAAACAAAATTTTGAAAGAATAGATAAGCAGAATATTTATGGAATTGTCCCAAGAAATGCAGAGCAGACTTTTGCTGCCCATGCTCTTTGTAATGAAAATATCCCGCTTGTAACTTTAACGGGAAAAGCAGGAACAGGAAAGACCCTATTGGCTTTAGCAAGCGCACTGCACGTAAGAAAAAAATATCGTCAAATATATATTGCGCGTCCGATAGTGCCCTTGAGCAATAAAGATATTGGCTTTTTACCCGGCGATGTAGAAAGTAAGATAGGCCCATACATGCAGCCGCTTTGGGATAACCTTAAAGTTATTCAAGATCAGTTTAAGGAAACGGACACAAAATTTGCGGCAATTGAAAATTTAGTTAAGGACAATAAGCTGGTAATAGAGCCACTGAGTTACATACGAGGTAGAAGTCTGCAGAGAATCTTCTTTATTGTAGATGAAGCCCAAAATCTTACTCCGCATGAAGTAAAAACAATTATTACTCGTGCCGGAGCTGGTGTTAAAATAGTATTAACTGGCGATATTTACCAAATTGACCATCCTTACTTAGACACACAATCAAATGGACTTTCTTACTTAATCGATCGCTTTAAGGGTGAAAAACTATATTCACACATTAATTTAGAAAAGGGAGAAAGATCTGAACTAGCAGAGCTGGCAAGCAATATTTTGTGATATCAAGCCGTTGTCATTCCCAACTTGATTGGGAATCCAGAAAATAATTATAATAGATTTCCGATAACTTGATTAGGAAATGATGAATAAAAAACACATAATAATATCAGCAACAATGGGAGCTTTAGGCGTTGCTCTTGGTGCGTTTGGCGCACACGGGCTAAAATCAATTCTTACGCCGGAAATGCTGGAAACATACAGAACCGGAATTTTCTATCATTTAATTCATGCTGTTGTTTTGTTGGGACTATCGCTTAGCACAAAGTACAATTTCACAATTCCCTTCTACTTTATTTTTGCAGGTATAGTACTCTTCTCTTTTTCGCTTTATGCCTACGCGCTATCCGGAATAAAAATTTTTGCAATGATTACGCCAATTGGAGGTGTTAGCCTTATTACTGGATGGCTGTTAGTAATTTATAGAGTGTATAAAAATAGAACGCCTTAATAAACTATTTTATTCAACAATTGTTT
>CAVQBF010000006.1:0-9515 GCA_963710615.1 uncultured Ignavibacteriales bacterium | reverse complement strand
ACAATCTCCACTTTTTAATTCAGTTTCATAAAGTCTATACTCAAAATTCCTTATTGCTCCAAGAGGCATACCCTTCAGATTTATTTCTTCAACAATATTAGATTCTTTTCTAAAGATATACATTGGGGGCATTCCAGCACTTGAAAACTGAATCAGATTTTCCTTAATTCTTAGAAGTGAAAATGTCATCATTAATCTGCCTAATTCAATTCTTTTTATTGCATTACTTGTATCATTAAGAAATGTGAGAAGTTCTTTTTTGCTTACTTCCGAAGTAAAAAGTCCTTTTAATAATGTGACAATTGTTCCAGCCTGCATCCCATGTCCGGTTGCATCACCAACTCCAACAATTAATGTCCCATCATCAGATATTGCAAAATCGTAATAATCACCTCCGACTTCAGTTGCAGTTTTCATGTAAACAGCAATCTCCAAGTTGTCAACTATGGGTAATTTCTTTGGCAGCATAGAAAGTTGTAACTGTCTTGCTTCTTCCAATTCTTGAGTCTTCCTATCATTTTCGGCTTGAATAACTCTGGACTGCAATTCGGCAGCTTCTGCTCTTAATTGGCTCTCCTTAATAGTTGCGTTTTTCTTTTGTCTTTTTAATTCAATTGACCTTATTGTATAAAGAAATCCTAAGCCAAACAATGCATAGGATAAATAAGCCCACCAGGTTTGCCATGGAGGAGAAGAAATAATAATTTCAATTGATTTTCCTTCTTCATTCCAAACATCATTATTATTTGATGCCTTAACCTGGAAAATGTAATTCCCCGGAGGAAGATTTGGATAAATAGCCGATCTCTGTGTACCAACAAATCGCCAATCATCTTGGTAATTCTTCAATCTATAAGCATATTGATTCTTCTTAGGATTTGCAAAATGTATAGCTGAAAAATTAAAAGATATATCATTTTCATCATAATTGAGTTGAATATTTTCAGTTTCATTTATTGGTTTCTTTAAAAGTGAATTTTCACCATGTTTTACAATTTCGTTAAAAAGTTTAAACTGTGTAATCAGCAATTCAGGAGGGAAAAGATCTTTTTTAATATCACCGGGTTTGAACATATGTAACTCCATTTTGACCTCCAAATAAGAATTCACCGTCACTAGTTTTTAAAGCTGATCTATCAGCAAACTGATAACCAGAGATACCATCAACAATGCCAAAATTTTGAAAACTCTCATCAGAAATATTAAACAAAGAAATTCCATCAAAACTGCTTAACCACAATGTTCCATTTTTTTTATCATCAAGTATAGCCTGCACGGAATGTGAATTAAATCCATCCTTTTTAGAAAATGACTTTATTTCTCCAGTTTGAGTATTAATTTTATTTAATCCGCCAAGCCATGTACCAACCCAAAGAATATTATTAGCATCAGTGTACAATGAGTTTACATCTTGTGAATTTAATGTACTTGTTGAATCTTTACCGTAACCAAATCTGGAAAAATTCTTTTCAATAATGCTATATTTGAATAAGCCATCATTTGATCCAAACCAAATATTATTATTTTTGTCCTCAACTATATTCCCCACATCATTACTTACTTTTGTTCCAATTCTAAGAGCTTCAAAATCTATTTTGGAGAATTGATTATTTTCTTTATCATAAATATAAACACCATTTGCGGTGCCTAACCAAAATGTATTTCTGGAATCTTCAAAAATAGTGTGAATAACATTTTGTTCTAAGCTAATCGGTAGTTTTACCTCTGTTGTACTCCAATTACTTGTATTCAATTTGAACAAACCACTTCCGCATATCCAAATTTGATTATTATTATCTCTTATAATTTTTTCGATGAGTTGATTTTTCAATATTGGGATATGAGAAAACGAATCACTTTTTTTATCATATAAAGAGAGGCCTTCATCTTCAGTCTTAAATAATATTTTATTGTGAGATAGTTCAAAAATACTTGCTACCCATCCAGGGCCAATACTAGAATTATCATTGGGATCATGAGTAAATATGTTGAAATTATTCTGACCTAAATTATATTTGCTTATGCCAGCATCTCTACTCGTAATCCAAAGTGATCCAGTTTTATCAAAAAGAATATATCGCAAATCATAAGAATGGAGTGCACCTTCATTATTAATATCATAATTTACGTAAGTGATTTTTCCAGTTTTTTTGTTTAACTGTGCTAAACCACGATTTGAAGTGATGAGGATATTACCAATTTTATCAAATTTGATATCCCAAATAAGCAGAAAATCGTTGTATTTAACTAAATGATCAAACAGAGTAATTTTTTTATACTTTTCTTCTTCAATATTATAATGATACAATCCGTCTCCAGCCATCCCCAACCATAAAAAGTTTGAATCAGGAAGAACTGCTGTTACTCCATTATTCCTATTTAATGGATAACTTATAAATTTATGTAATTTATGATCATATTCAGCAATACCATCAAAGGTAGCTATGTAGAATAAATCATCCTGTTTTGGTAATATAAGAGAAACAGCGTTTGTTCTTATATGATCTGCCAAGTCTAACAGTTCTACTTTTTTAGAACCAGCTTTTATCTGGTATAACCCATTTTTTATATTATCAAAGAAGAAATCAAAAACACCAAATATAATATCACCATTTTTAGTTTCCTGTATTGATGTTACGAAAAGAGTACGTTCTTCAGCTCTTTCATATTCATTAAAATCATAAAGTGTAAATGTTTCTTCTAATCTATTATATTTCATTATGCCGCCTACTGCTCCAATCCAAATATTATATTCTGAATCTTCGTAAAGATCAGTAACCAATGGCAATTGAAGATATTTTGTATTTCCTTTAACTACTGTAAAATTTTCAAAACTATACCCATCATATCTGGACAATCCGTTATTGGTTCCAATCCATAAATATCCTAGATGATCCTGCATAATTGCATTAATTTCATCCGATGGTAATCCATCATTTTTTGTAAAATGCTCAAAATTGTTCTGCAAGGGTTGAGCATTAACAAAGTTAAAATTACAGACCAACAGTAAAACGAAGAAAATTTGAATTGAACTGAACTTTTTAGTAATCATATCCCACGTTCTTAATTTCTCAATTAACATAATTATTTAACCTTTATTACCACAAATGTCACATCATCGTCAGGGTCTTTATCATTCACCCATTTTGAACCAGCATCATTTAATTTTGAAATTATTTCTTCAGGAGCGTTATGTGCAATTTCTTCAAATAAATGCTTACATCTTTTGAATCCGAATATTTCTTCTTTATTGTTTAACAATTCGGGAAATCCATCACTCATTAATAAAATAGTGTCACCTGAATTAAGGTTAGATTCTCTTTCTTCATAAGGAAAATTCCTCATTGTTCCTAAAGGCATTCCTTCAAATAAATATTCTTCTACAGAAGATGTTTTTTTTCTATAAATATAAACTGGAGGCATTCCTGCAGATGACATTCTAAATCTATTGTTGCTAATTTTTATCATAGTCATACACATTGATAGATTATCTAGATGCATATTTTTAATACATCTTGTCATCTCATGAAAAGTGTTTATTATGTCATGATTTTCTGCATAACTTGAGAATAGATTTTTACTTGATGTAACCATTGTTCCAGCTCTCATTCCATGACCGGTTGCATCACCAATAACAACTGTAAGTGTACCATCAATTCCAACATGGAAATCGTAATAATCGCCGCCAACTTCTGTGGCAGTTTTCATATATACTGCAATGTTGAGATCGGGTAATTGCGGAATATATTTAGGCAGCATAGATAATTGAAGTTTTCTGGCTTCCTCTAATTCTTCTGATTTCCTTTTATTCTCTGCCTGCAATAATTTTTTATTTTCATTTTCTTCTCTTCTCTTCAATTCAAATTGCCTTACTCCAGATAGTCCACCTATCACAAGTCCAAAATAGACTAAATAGGCAAACCATGTGTTCCACCAAGGCTCGCCAATATTGATGGAGAGTGTTAATTCTTCAGGAGTCCAGATCCCATCTCTGTTAGCTGAACGCAAATGAAAATTATAGGAGCCTGGATCAAGATTCAAATATTGCACATCCCGCTTTGTTGAATACTGCCAATCCGAGTCATAACCTTCTAAATAATATGAGTATTTGTTTTTACTAGGTTGTCCGTAGTGAATAGCTATAAATTCAATTTTCAAAGTATTTTGTTCATGATTCAATTCAAGCCTTAACTCTCTTTCATTGAAAGATTTTACATTAATATCTTTCGAATTTAATGCAGACTCACCGTTAATAATCACATCAGTAAAATGCATGATAGGCGGTTTTGATTTTCTATTTTTGGGACTAAAATAGTATAACCCATTATCACCACCAAAATATAATCGACCCATGTTATCTGTAGATTTCACGGGGTGAACAAAATTTGGATTACTTATACCATCAATAACATCATAATTAGAAAAACTAGTTCCATTTTTTAGATCTTTATACATTTTAGAAATGCCTGATTGTGTAGCCATCCATAGATTGCCGTTTGTGCTATTTAAAATTGCAGCTACATAATCATTTCCCAAACCCTCTTTTTCTTTGTAAACTTTAAATTCATTAGTTCGTAAATCTAATTGGTTGAGTCCCCCTTCAGTTGCAACCCAAAGAAATCCTTCATTATCTCTGTAGATATCCCAAACAATATTGTTGCTTATAGAATTAGAGTATTTATCATATTGATAAATTTCTACGTTATTTGTATTTAAATTATATTTAATTAACCCTGAGCCATAAGTTCCAAGCCACAAAATGTTTTCATCTGAATAAATTTTGGTGACTACATGTTCCGGTATAATTAGCTCTAGATTTTTTTCATCTGATCTCATTCGATATAATCCGTTAAATGCACCAATCCATAAATTACCATTATCATCTTTTAGAAAACTAGGGACAGAGGTATTGGCAAGATTCGGTGTTTTTGATGGATCGGAGAAATACTGCTTAAATTCACCATTCTGCGGATTCCATTTAACTACTCCAACATCCCAAACACCAAGCCAGAAAGTTCCATCAACGTTCGGAATCATGCTAAAAATATTCATATCCCCCTCATAGTATTCTTTAATTTCACCACTTTTAGAATTATAGGAAGTTATATTATTTTTGGTAAAATCTTTAGAAACTATAAATAGTAAATCAGTATCTTTTAACGACTGACAGATAACATTAATTTGAACGCTCCCAAATAATATCTTACCCGTTTTGGTATCTTCCAATTGATAAAAAGATTGTTTTGTAGGCACATATTTATTAAGACCTTGAGACCAATCGCTTATCCAAACAATCCCGAATGAGTCAATAAATATATCTGTAGACTGAATATTTATTGTTTTTAATGGAATTGGCTTATTGGAAAGATTTTGGAATTTAATTGGGTAAGGTAAATTAATATGAACAGCGTACATATTACCATCTGAATCTTCTACTAACTCACCTTCATATCCACCATTAATAGGATTTGGGACAGAATAATTAACAAGTTGTACTAATTCTTGTGAAGAAGTTATGTACTTATAAAGGTCACTTGTAGTCATTACCCAAATATTATTTTCAGAATCTGCACTAATTCTGAACAGTTCTTTATTTTTTAATAAGCTCCAATTTTTAGAAGTCATTTTAGCAGGACGAAACACTTGACTTGATTCATCAAACCAGAACAAACCTGAGGCACCTCCAGAAGCCCAAATTTTCCCATTACTATCTTCAGTAAAATCCCCATATATTTGCGGAAGAGAGTCTATTGAATCTTTTGATTGTTGCGAAATAGGAATAAATACATCTTCATCTTTATTATATAATAAAGCACCATGATAGGAATCACCTACCCAAAGTCGATCCTTAGAGTCCACAAATACTTCATAAGTAGAATAAAATCCTAATTCTGATATTTCATTAAACAACTCTCTAAAGAAATAATTTTTAAATTTATCACCATCTCTTATATATTTTGAAACACCATCACTGGTTGCAATCCACATCTCACCATTTTTATTTTCAGCTAGACTATAGATATTGTTTTGGCTCAGGCTGGTGGAATCATTATCTTTACTTTTATAAACTGTAAATGAATAACCATCGTATCGGTTTAATCCGCCGCCCATAGTTCCAATCCATAAATATCCTTCCGAATCTTGGAAGATGCATTTTGCCCGTGAGGCAGATAATCCCGAAAATGTGGAAATATTCTCAAATTGAATATCTAATTCCTGGGCTGAAATACTATTAATCGTTAAAAATATAAACAACAGTGATGCTAATCTTTTCATTAATATCCTCTTATTTCACTTTAATTACTACAAATGTTACATCGTCATCTGGGTCTTTATCATTTACCCAATCTGATCCCCAATTCTTTAAATAGTCAACTATTTCTGTTGAGCGTCTATTTGAAATTTCTAATAGTTGCTTTTTTATTCTCTCGTAACCTATTTGTTCATCATTATCATTCGAGAGTTCAGGATAGCCATCACTTAACAATAGTATGCAATCTCCATGATTCAATTCAGTTTCATACATATGATATTCAAAATCTTTCATAGCACCAAGAGGCATACCTTCAAGATTAATTTCGTCGACCGAATGCGATTTTTGCCTATATATATACATGGGCGGCATTCCAGCACTTGAAAACTGGAGCATTTTTCCTTTAATTCTTAATAGAGAAAAAGCCATCATTAGTCTGCCGAAATTTATTTTCTTTATGGTGAAATTTGTGTCTTCTAAAAACTCCAAAACCTCTTTATTCCCAACCTCTGATGTAAATAAACCCTTAATAAGCGTAACTAAAGTTCCAGCTTGCATACCATGTCCTGTTCCATCTCCGACTGCAACATTTAATACACCATCTTTTTTAACATCAAAATCATAATAATCCCCTCCTACCTCAGTGGCAGTTTTCATGTAAGCAGCTATTTCCAAATTCTCAATTATTGGCAATTCTGCAGGCAGCATTGATAATTGAAGTTCACGAGCTTCTTCTAACTCTATCGTTTTTCTATCATTTTCAGCTTGAATTATTTTTGATTGAGCTTCAGCAGCTTTTGCTTGTAGTTCGGCAGTTTCTGCCCTATGTTCAACTTCTTGAATTTTCATTCTCTCCTTGGCTTTAAGCAGCAATCTTTTTCTTTGAACTTTATCAACAAGAAATATTAGAAATGTAAATGAAATAGCATAGATGACATAGGCTAACCAAGTTCTGTACCAAGGAGCTAAAATTTTAAAAGAATAAACTGCCTGTTTACTTTCAATTTCAAATACATTTTTAGCAATTACTTTAAACGTATATTCTCCAGGCGAAAGATTTGTGTATTCCTTTTTATTCTCTTTGGCCCAAGAAGACCATGAACCATCAAATCCTTCAAGATAAGTTTTATATTGATTAGCAGTCTCATCTTCATAACTTGGGGCGGCAAATGTAAATTTTATGGAATTATCTACGTATTCTACTTCAGGTATTGATTCTTTTTCTAATCGACCACCAAAATATATTGTTGAATCTGAACCTACATCAACTTTTCTAACTAAGACCGAATATTCAGAATTATAAAAATTACTTTGAGTCAAATCATATTTTATAATACTTGAACTGGACGAGAACCAAACGATTCCATTATCTTCAGGATAAATGCTTTGTATTATTTCATTAGAAAATCTTATAAACGGAGCTGTTAACCATTGGTATGTACCATTTGGCTGAGGTGTTCCAAGTGCAGGTTCACGTCCAAGTGATATCCATAATCGCCTTAAATTATCTTCTCTAATATTATTTGGGCTAATGTAATTTGCTAAAGAGGTAACTACCTTATAAGTGTTATCCAAATGAAAGCTGTTATTAGGTTCATTAAATATGTAAAAATTCTCTGCTGATAAATAATAATTTTCTCCATTTAGTTTTTTTACATATATTACTCCGCTTGGCAAACCGTTTGAAATATCAAATTTTTTAATAATAGGTTTCTCAAGAGATACATTGCCTTTTTCATCTTTATTAAAAGATATCCTGAACGTACCAGAAGCATTAGTCCCGATCCACAATGATCCATTATTTTCCTCCTCAATAGAATTTACAGGATCTGTGATATCAAGAATTTGACCTTCATCAGTCCATCCGCTTTTACTTTTATAGATTGACCATAAACCAGTGGCGCCAATATAATATCTGCTTGGATTCGATTTAGACCGTATAATGGTATTGACGCCATACTCATTTCCAATAGTCTTTCTTATAGGATTAATTTGATATTTTTCAACTTTAAACAAACCATCATTAGATCCAACAATCAATTCGTTATCACTTTTTATAAAAGAGAAAGACTGATTATTGCTCCCCTGCAATTTATGAAATATTGATGTTTTGGGATCCATATAATAAACACCATTATTAGTAGCAGCATAAAGAATATCATTATGCCTGATTAACTGGTAAGCGGTAGTTGAAAAATTATTCCTGCTATCGAAGTAACTGACCTGTGAAGCATAATCTATTCTCGAAATACCGTTATCGGTAGGCAACCATATTGCTCCTGATCTATCCTGAAATGTATAATAAATAACTGTACTAATAATACCGCTAGCACGATTGTATTTTTTAATTAATTTTCCATTTCTATCAATTACAACAGCCCCATCATTTAGCGTGCCTAATAATATATTGCCGTCATAAAGTATAGCTCCTGGTAAATAAATTAAGTTTTTATTAATAAATTCATCAACTTCAGTTTTAAATGGTATAAATTTTATCCCGTCATACTTAAACATCCCCATGGTCCTTGTTACAAATAAAACTGTCCCCTCTTCATCTGGGAAAGGTAAGGCTACATAAACTCGTTCGTTAGCAAATTTTTCACCTCCATTTAACATAACTAATGAGTCACCCTCTAATATCTGAAGACCTTTACCCCATTCTCTTAAATATATTTTTCCGTTTACTTCTTTCATTTGATGAAAATCATCGTCACCCATAATTACACTGAATTTTTTCTTTTTTATATGCCATATTAGTATATAGTTTGAGGTATTAAAAAATACCCGATCATCAATTACAATAGTTGTCCAAACATCAGAAAAATTTTTTCTATCTTCCGGTACAAAGGAATAAAGAGAATTGAATGTCAATTTGCCTATAGAATCAGGTAAATAGTATCCTAGATCTCCAACACCCCCAGCGTATATTTTACCATCTTCACCACTAGCAAGTGAACGACATGTAGCATTATTTGGCATAGGGTACAATTTCCAATCAGCACCGTCGAACTCAAGTAAACCCAAATTATTACCAAAATACATTATTCCCCTCTCATCCTGCATTATCGCCCAATTTTGGGTATCCGCACCATATTCTTTAGGTGAATAATTATTGACTAGCGGGAACCCGCTTTCTAATTTATTCTGTGAATACATTAAACTCACTGAGACAATCAAACAGTTGATAGTAATCGTAATTTTTCGCATCATAATCCTAGTTTTTACATAATTGATGTTGATTAGCTTATTTAAATTTAATAAC
>CAVQBF010000005.1:0-293314 GCA_963710615.1 uncultured Ignavibacteriales bacterium | reverse complement strand
CTCTCTACTCTCTTAAGTCCTTATATTACAAGGACTTTCCTAATCCTAACCCTATTCGCGTGACAAAATCGTGACATTTATTAGTTTATTTTTAGAAAGTCTTAGGGAAATATTAAAATTTGTCTTAAGTGAATTGAAAACCAAAATAATATAATTTATGATTTTCACAATAAAATTCAATCTTAAGCCAATATTCCAAATTCTAGCATTACCGCGAAAATGATAAAAAGGATTAATGAATTTACCAACCATAAAGTTGCTCTATTTTTCTTTTTTATATCATTTAATCTTTCTTCCATTTCGTTGTATCTTTTTTCATTTTCATTAACCAAGGCCATCAAATAATGATTAGTACTATTTACACCCGTCAAAATCATTTCCAAATCTTTAGAAATTTCTTTACCTAACGAGACGCTATCATTATATAAGTTTGATTCTAAAGATTCTAATTTATTTTGAACATTTTGGATTTTTTGATTGAGTGAGTTTGAGTAAGTTGTTAGTTTATTAATTTCGGATGGTAATTGTAATTTGGAGAGATTATCGGATATTTTATTCACTAATTCTTCATCCAGCAATAAATTATTGTCGCCATTATTTTCAAAATTTTTCACTGCTGTATCTAAATTTCGCAATTCTTCTTCCAGAAGCCTTATTCCCTCTTGTAATTTCAACTTCATTGTTAAACCTATTTTAATATAAATGATTTTATATTAAAATTAAAAGGAAAGAAATATTTCATATGTGATGGCTGTCACTAAGAATTAAAATCAATTGGCATAAAGTTGAATTTACAAAAATTAACATTCCTTTGGGCAGATGTAGATAATTTAATTGAAAAAATAAATTATCAGCAAACCATCAGATTTATTCTGAAGGTTTGCTAATTAAATTCGACAACTAAATTTCTTCAATATTAATACTGCCGCCGGAACTTCTAAGATAGAGTTGCGGACCGCCATCATTTATTTTACCCTGAAGTTTGGAACGGCTTACTTTTCCCTGAATTGTAATAGGGAAATCTGTATTAACTGAACCGCCGCTTGTTTTAGCATCTAAATAAACATTAACATTTTTAGCAAGTTTTACAGTAACTCCACCACCAGATGTTGTTAATTTACAATCCTCTCTAGGCTGTTCCATGATGGATGCATAAACCGAACCTCCTGATGTAGAAGCATCAATTGGACCGTAAACCTCTTCAACTTTAATACCTCCGCCGGATGTTTTAGCATAAACTTTACCTTTGCATTTATCTATTTTAATTCCTCCGCCTGATGTTTTAATCGTAATATTTCCATCGCATTCCCCAACTGTAATGCCACCTCCGGAAGTATTACCATTAATATCGCCCTGAATATTTCCAAATTTCAATCCTCCGCCTGAAGTATTTGCTTTAACCATTCCCATCAAATCGCCAACTGTAATTCCGCCGCCACTTGTATTCAAATCAACATTGTATTTCTCGGGAACTGTAATTGTAAATTTCACATTTAGCTTATTCCATTTGGAACCGCCGAAAATGTTGTTCAGCCAACTTTTACTTCCTTTATATTCTGCAATAATTTCCAAATCTGTTCCGTCATTATTGTAATCAATTTTAAAATCATTGATTAGTTTTTCGGCTAACTCATCATCATTGGTTTTTACCTTAAAGTAAACTTCAACTAAAATTGTTTCTGAGGAGTGAGTATTGATTGAAATGGAACCCTTATCTGTATCGACAAATAGTTTTCCGCCAAACTCAACATCGAATGTCTTTTTCTCGGTTTTTTCAATTGATCCTAAAAGGAATGAACTGCTGAATACTACAAGAAAAAATGCTATAAAAAATTGTTTAAAAATTCTCATTTTTATTCTCCGATTTATTATTTAAGTCATGAAATTCATGCATTAATTTAGACTAATCGAATTTAAAAAGGTTGCGTTTGGAGAAAATTATTTTTCACTTTAATATGAAAGATGAACTTGTTTTCACAGATTATTGGGAATTACTAAATCAGTAAGTGTAATCTTCATCATTGAAATCGTCATTTTCAGTTTCTCTGGTAAACATTGTTGAAATCATATCTTTAAACTGCAGTCCAAATTCTACATGCTGTTTGCTAATTAATGAATACTCAGCTAAACCGTGGAGTAAAAATTCCATCATCAGGTAGTATTCATTCTCCGGTAAATCCGGATGCATTTTTTTAACGATTGCTCCAAGACTATTTACCCCGCAAAGTGTACTTCTATAATCTTTATCGGAAACATTATTTAATAGATCAAGATTATTGTGAGAGAACCAATGAATTATTTCTCCATAAGGATTTTTCTCTTGAGATTTTTTCAATTTATCCGGACTGGGAAAGAATTCTTCAAATTGTTTCTTTATGGCTTTTCCAATAAGTATTTGTGCAACAGTTGCAGTTCCCTCTTGTTCTCCTTCATAAACAAGTTCAACCTTTCCGGTAATTGAGGGAATGACGCCAATAAAATCAGAAATTCTTACTGTTGTCCTTTCATCATTATTGATTAGCATTCTTCTTTCGGCTGTGCTTACTAAATTTTCTAAAGCAGAAATTGTCAATCTTGCTGAAACACCGCTTTTTGAATCAACATATTCACTCTTCCTAGCTTCAAATGATATTCGTTCAATTAAATCCTTAATCATACTTGGTATTGCAATTCTCTCGATCTGATCTTTGGTCAGTTTTGCTTCCAGCTCGGTAATTTTACGGGATTCCTCAATACTTCTTGCATAATGAGTTAGAATCTGAGAGTCAATTCTATCTTTTAGAGGAGTTACAATTGAGCCTCTGTTAGTGTAATCTTCGGGATTGGCAGTAAAGACAAATTGAACATCAAGCGGCAGTCTGATTTTGAAACCCCTAATCTGAACGTCTTTTTCCTGCAGAATATTGAATAAAGCTACCTGAATTCTTGCTTGAAGATCGGGTAATTCATTAATAGCGAATATTCCTCTGTGAGATCTTGGGATCAATCCAAAGTGAATTACTCTTTCATCGGAATAAGGAAGCTTTAATGAAGCAGCTTTTATTGGATCAACGTCTCCAATAAGATCGGCAATTGTTACGTCTGGAGTAGCTAATTTTTCAGTATAGCGTTCGTCTTTACTGATCCATGAAATTGGTGTTTCGTCACCCATTTCTTCAAGTTTATCTTTACCGTAACGGGAAATTGGGTGGAAAGGATTATCGTTCAGTTCAGAGCCTTCAATTATTGGTAGATAATCATCGAGTAAATTTATCATCAGTCTGGCAATTTTGGTTTTCGCTTGTCCTCTTAAACCAAGTAAAATAATATTATGTCGTGAAAGTATTGCGCTTTGGATATCTGGAATTACCGTTTCTTCATAACCTATTATTCCATTGAACTTTTGTTCACCGGTTCTTAATTGCATGATTAAATTTTCACGCATCTCATCTTTTACCGATCTCGGGATATAACCACTCTCTTTCAACTGAGCTAAAGTTTTAATATTACTAATATCGTATTTCATAGTGTCCTTTTGAGTAATTGGAATTCTAAATTTCTATCTAACTTTTTTTCTTCTATTTCTTATGTAGTCTTCAAAAATAAATTCACCTAAACCATTAAGCGAACTATAATAAGCACGCCCTTGGTTTGTCTTGGTAAAATCCCTAACAAACTGCTGTAAATAAGGATCGCGCGCAATCATAAAAGTAGTAATGGATATTTTGAGTCTTCTACAAATAGCAGCTTGATTTAACGTTTTATTAACAATTTTCCTATCGAGACCGTAGCTGTTTTTGTAATAACGCGCACCTTCTTTTAAACAAGTCGGTTTACCATCAGTTATCATGAAAATTTGTTTATTGGAGGTTTTTCTTCTTCTTAAAATATCCATTGCCAGTTCAAGTCCGGCATACGTATTTGTATGATATGGTCCAACTTCAAGATAAGGTAAATCTTTAATTTCAATGGGCCATGCATCATTACCGAAAGCAATAATATCAAGTGTATCTTTCTTAAATCTGGTTGTAATCAATTCAGCTAGTGCCATAGCAACTTTTTTAGCTGGAGTTATTCTATCTTCTCCGTATAAGATCATTGAATGAGAAATATCAATCATTAATACTGTTGAAGCACTGGTTTTGTATTCATTCTCTTCAACTTCAAGATCGCTTTCATTGAGGTGAAAATCTGAAATGCCATGATTAATTTGAGCATTCCTAATTGACGAAGTCATATCAATCTGATCCAAAGCATCACCGAATTGGTAGTCTCTTCGCTCGGATGTCGATTCATCGCCAAAACCAGAATATGGTGTATTATGATCTCCCTTTTTTCCCTTTTTTAATTTTGTAAATATTTCTTCAAGCGATTGTTTTCTTATTGCAATTTCAGATTTTGCAGTCATTTTAAAATTGCCCGAATCGGTTTCGTCTTCCTGGATATAACCTTTATCTTTAAGTTCCTGAATAAAATCGCCAATTCCATATTCATCATCTGTTAAATTATATTGCTTATCAAGCTCGTTCAAGTAGGATAATGCTTCAGCAACATCTCCGGCAGAAATATTTAATAGCTGCATAAATATCTTTAAAAGCTGATCAAATCCAACCTTACCCGATTCATCCGGAATAAATTCACTAAATCTGAACCCTCTCATATTTTTCTTTCTAATTGTGTTTATGCAAACAGGTAAAAACTATACTAATAATATGGAGTAATTATCCGATTTTTTCAAGGCAGTTTTTTGGCTTAGGTAAAGCTATCTATTTCTAAAATTTCTAACGCAAATTATTTCACAAAAAAATTATTTTATAAGCATCATTTTCAAAGTTTGCTTAAAATTACCGGATTCCAAACTATAATAATAAACACCGCTTGCAAGTTCGCTACCATCAAAATTTATATTATAACTTCCTGCGCTCTGTTCTTCATTTATCAAAGATTTAACTTGCCTGCCTAAAAAATCAAAAACAGTTAGTTTTACAAAGCCTTGCTCCGGTAAATCATAATAAATTGTTGTAATTGGATTAAAAGGATTCGGATAATTATGATATAGGACAAAATCAGTCGGGAGCATGTCTGCTTTTACAACTCCCGTAACATCAGGTGTAACAAATCTTCTAAATTCTGATTTTGGACCTTGGTATTCATCGGTTAGACTATACACTTGCCAATAGTGGCTTTTATTTGGCTGAAGCGGTGGAGGTGTAAAAGAATTTGTCGTAATTGTATCAGTATCAATTAGCATTCTATTTTCAGCAAAATTTGGTGCAGAGTTTAGTTGAAAACGATATCCAGTTGCTCCGCTAACCGGATGCCACGTAAATGTAGGTTGTATAGTAATGCTGTCATCGTTCATTTCTGGATAAATTAACATTGGGGCTTCAATAGATGAATAGAAGGTTCTTACATTGGAAAATTCGCTTACGTTCCCTCCATTATCTGATTTTACTCTCCACCAATATTGAATATTTCCTAAATCTAATTTCGGTAACCTAAAAAGATCAAAACCAACCGGCATATCCAAATAAAGTGAATCGAAGTTTTCTGCTTTAGAAATCTGAAGGTGATATTGAACTGCTCCATCAATCTTTTCCCAAGCTAAAGAGTCTAACTCTAATAGACCAACTGCATCATTAGTTGGTTTAATTAAATTTGGAATTCCAGGAACTTCATCGGTTGAATCATTGGTTTTTGTAATAAACATTTCAATTTTTTCATCGGGATTATCTTCTGCATCTCTCGGAACATTAACAATGAAATCAACAACTTCCATTCCGCTTAAAACTTGTCCGAAAGCAGTATAAAGCCAATCCAGAGATCTATTATCAGCTACATTAATATAAAACTGTGAACTGGCGCTATTAATATCCTCGTCCCGTGCTGCTCCAATAATTCCCCTCTGATGAGAAACACCGGAAAACTCAGCTAAAATTGTTGCTTGAGATGAATCACCCCAGCCCCAAGTATCTCGTGGTTTATCCTTTGAATTTGGATCACCACCTTGTACTACAAAATCTGGGATAACTCTGTGAAATGCTGTTGAGTCGTAAAAACTAATGTTAACCAAACTATCAAAATAGGCTGAGTGAAGAGGAGCAATTCCTGGAAAAAGTTCAATTGTAAATTCACCTAGTACTGTGTCTGCTCTTTCAGCTCGCACTAAGTATTGTGGTTTACTGATTTGTCCATAAATATCGATTTGCAATAAAATAGCAATTACGAAAATAATAAATAAGTTCTTTAAATTTTTCATCCTTTTTGCCCCTTTTATGTCTCATATTTTTTATTGAAGCTTAATTAAATTACCAAAATTAAAACAAAAGTCAACAAACAAAAAAATGAAATATTAGCTATTTTTAATTTTTATTTAAAATAAATAATCAACAATCCCTAATATATGCCGAACACACTTGCTCATATAGGTATAAATGGTTTAATAACAAAATCAATTATTAAGAAATCTGATATCTTATGGATTTATTTAGGGTGTGTAATTCCCGATTTCCCTTGGATTGTAAGAAAAATTATTGAATCTGCTCTGCCATCGGTTAATGGTTATGATTTACAATTATATGTAATTGTGCAGGCTTCCCTATTTTTCAGTTTAATATTGAGTTTCATTTTAGCACTTTTTAGTGTTGATATTAAGAAAACATTCCTTATTCTAGGAATTGGAAGTCTATTCCATCTTCTTGTTGATTCAATTCAGACAAAGTGGGCTAACGGAGTTCATTTGTTTGCTCCATTCAGCTGGGATATGACCAACTATGGATTTTTCTGGCCTGAAAGTGTTTGGACGTACATCATCACATTTTTGGGATTGGCTTTCTTTATTTATTATTGGAAAAGCAATTTTGTTTCTAGACCTTTGATTGCGTTTAGTTTAAACAGAATCGTTACAGCAACTATTTTAATGTTAACATATTTTTTTCTTCCACTATTATTTGTCGATCATGTGGAGCAAGCCGATAATCATTTCATATCGACTCTAAGAAATGAAAATTCAAGAGTCGGAAGTTATGTTGAAATGGACAGAAAAAAAGTAGTTTTAAGAGAAAAAACAAACTCATATTGGATTGAATCATTCGATAAAAGCCTAATTGAATTGAATAATATTGAAGAATTAAAGAGTGATCGGATATCAATTAAAGGAAAATTTATTAGCAATAATGAAATATATGTTGAAGATTATCAAGAAAATTGGTCTTTGTTTAGGGATGGCGCTTCTTATGTAGGTCTGTTTTTAATTTTACTATCTTGGATAATTTATTTGAAAGTAAAATTGAGTTAAATTGTTAATAAACAATAATTTAGTGCCTTTTACTTAAAGTATCAATTTAATAATTCATCGGTATAATCTTCGTCAATTTCAATATCGTAATCTTCAAAAAAACTATGAGCTACATAATATTTCAGTAATTCTCTAACTCTTTTATCCTTATAATTCTCTTCAATTATTCTTGTGCATTCTAAAATTATCTTCTCAACATTACCATTTTGAACGCTGATTTCAGGCGGTTCATCTATTTTCATGGATCTGGTAACTTGGTTGACTAATTTATATGCTGAAATTGATTGCTCGAAATAAGATTCCAATATCCTTCCCATAATTTTGATTACATTATCGAAATGAGGGAAGAGATTTTTAATTTAATCTTACTTTTTTGTCCTGCATCACAGCATGTGTATCATTTTTTACGTTTATTTGAATAGCCTATAAAAAATGGGTTAATTAACTTCCTTTTGATTTGTTGGTCCTAAAGGCTCTAAATTATTTTTTAGAGCCTTTTTTTATGCAATTTATATAAACTACTCTAATAGCTATAGTTTGTAAATACCGTATTTTTAAACAAATCCAGAAGATCAATAATCTATGGATAGAATTCTTCCACTTGTAAAATTGAAGAATTTTTCCTTATCTGCTATTTTCACATCCATCAACTAAATCACTTTCATTTTTCCCCACGGCTTTTAAGCAACCCGGACAAGCCATAACTGTTACACTATTATTCAATAATTTTTGCAACTGGGTCTTTGAGCTTGGGAAAATAGAATATGTAAAATCCTCTGAATTCGTTTAAGACTATTTCGATTCCCGAAATATCAAAATAAACTAAAACATCTTTGTCTTCCGACATTTTTTCTGCCATTTGTAGGCCCATCAAAGCACGATGAAGATCATCTGATCCATGACTGATGTGAATGAAAGCACCATCCTTAATTATTTCGTGATTTCCAATTCCTTCATTATTACAACTCATCAGAACAAGCATCATGGATGCACATAAAATAAAAATTAATTTTTTCATTAGCTACCTCTTCTTTATTTATGAATTTGAGCCATTTGGACAATATTTTCCTAATTGGTTAAATTAGGCAAGTCCCATTCCTTCAAAACAATAGTATATGATTGCTTCGTTAATTGAATTAATACTGGTTGCTTATCAATGTTTAACCAGTCAACAATATCTTTCATTTTCGCCGGTTCCATAGCGGTACATCCAGCCATTGCTTCATTTGGATTATCCCAATTGTGTAAAAATATGCAGCTTCCCGCTCCATTTTTTATAGGATCGCTATTATGATCAACAACTACTCCTAATTGATAATAAATACCATAAGATTTCATTTTTTCAGAAGATTCCCAATCAACATTTTCAATTTCATTTCTATTAACAATCTGATTGTAATATTCTGAGTTGATATCATCTATGCATTCAGCCATATCTGTAATCTGAAGGTAAGGCATCTTCAAATTGGGTAATTGCTTCTTTACATCATATCCAAACACAAAACTCAAATTAAATACTCCGGCGGGACTTCTTCCGTCACCTTCTATTTTAATTGGATAATTAAATATATTTGAAGAATCATGAATGCCGCTTCCCCATCCAAGTCCATTTCTACCAATAACTACCGGTATCTCATTCCCAATTATTTTCCAACTTGCGACTTCACTCTCTCTTTCAAAGTAATATAAGAAACCTTTTGTAGCTTCCAGTGAATCTGTTAAAACTAAAATGGACTGTCCGGAAGTTTTTGGAATGACTGAGTCGTTACTTTTTGACTGACATGAATAAAATGCCAGAATAAAAAAAATGATTAAGCATTGAGTTGAACTCTTGAAGACTTGCATTTTTACACCATTTAAAAATTGATATGTTTATTAAGTGCCACGGTAAATCATCATAAGCTAAATAACTAATCTAAGATCTCAAAATTTTGTTAATCTCAAAAAAAAGAATAGTTAAAGAACGATTATTCTCAATTTATACTTCGACCATTTATTAACAATATAATGTATTCTAAATATCTACACCCGCATGAATTTCTACTTATTTAAAAGGTTAGGTGATAATCATATTATTAAGCCCCATTTAAACAGCAACACCAAACAATGCCCCAATACCTGCAGTAATTAACATTGCTAGCGCTCCCCAAAATGTAACACGCAATGTAGCTTTCAATATAGGTGACCCACCAATTTTAGCAGAAAAGATACCTAGTAACGCCAGACATAATAATGATGTCACAGATACAGCTAGTATCAAGATATTTGTAGGAAATAGTAATACTGATAACAATGGCATAGCAGCTCCAATTGCGAAAGTTCCCGCTGAAGAAAATGCTGCCTGAATAGGCCTCGCAGTTAATATCTCGGATATCCCAAGTTCATCTCTGGCATGCGCTGCGAGGGCATCATGAGCCATCAATTGCTCGGCAACTTGAATTGCCAGTTCTGAATCTATACCTCGCTTAACATAAATAGATGCTAATTCTTCTTTTTCTGATTCAACACTATTTTCCAACTCAATACGTTCACGATCTATATCTGCTTTTTCTGTATCTGCTTGTGAGCTAACTGAAATATATTCACCTGCTGCCATCGACATTGCCCCAGCAACAAGTCCAGCTACACCGGCAATTAAAATATCATTTGTTGCGGCTTGAGCTGCTGCCACTCCCACAATGAGACTTGCAATAGATACAATTCCATCATTAGCTCCCAAAACTGCTGCACGTAACCAACCAATATGTTGAGTGCGATGTTTTTCTTTATTTATCGAATCCATTTAAACTCCCCAAAAATTACATTTGCCAAATATTTTCTCAGCCACCTAATGGCGTTGCCGAAAACCCGTCCGCCTAAAATGGCAAACTCAATACAAAAACGATATTTAATTTATAGTTAGCTGTACTTAACATTATCAAGTAAGTGAAGAGACTAAATATTAATTATTGTACGATGTTCAAACTCAAGCTTGCCTGTCCCGCTTCTTCTCAAGTTGAGAGCAGTTTGTTATATTTATTTTAATAGAATACATTTTCTTGTTTCAATAATATTTGGAGTTATAATCTGATAGAGATATATTCCACTTGATAAACTTGATCCGTCATAATTTATTTCATGAATGCCAGAATTAAGTTCACCTTTAAATATTTCATCAATTTCTTCACCAAGTATATTCAATAAAATAATTTTCACCTCTTCTCTTTGTGGAATATCAAACTTAATTGTTGTTGAAGGATTAAAAGGATTTGGATAATTTTGATATAGTTTGTATGAGTATTTGATTTCTTCATTCTGTTCTAAACCGACCAATACTGAATCAACTATTGAATATGATTGCCAACCATTTTCAGTATATAAAATACTATTTTCTGATAAACCATAGGCTCTATTATTTGAAATAAATGAAAACTCTTCTATTTTAATATCCATTGTTTTCCAGTTAATACCTTTATTAGTTGTAACAAATATTTTTTCACCATTTGTAACCCAGAGAGAATCCATATTATAAACGAAATAATCATTTATTCCCCACATGAATGTTTGTCCATTGCCATATGTATCCCATGATAAACCACCATCGTTTGACAATAAGATCTCTCCATCCCAAACCACATGTGGAGATCCACCAAACAGTAAGATATTATTCGCATCAATCATTTGGACTCTTCCTGGGGAATATGAACCAACATAAAAATTAATTGGTAATTTATTCCAATTCATCCCAGAATCATATGATTTGTAAAGCGTGTTATAGCTAACTGCGACCCCAATAGAATCTTGAACAAATGAAAAATCTAAGATTCCGTTTTCTAATATCGAATCAACATTCGAACTTTCCCAAGTTTGGCCGCTATTTACAGTATTGTATAATAGTATATCAACACCTTGTTCATCAACTATTTCTCCACCGACAAATCCTTTTTTTTCATCAATAAAAAACAAAGTGTGAAGGTAATTGGTTTCAAAAGTGATATTTTTATCCCAAGTATAACCACCATCTAACGTTTTATAAATTGAACTATCACCAATTATCCAACCAACATCGATTGATGAAAAGAAAACTTTGCGTAGTTTTTCTTGAGTTTCAATTTCAATTATTGCCCAACTATTACATCCATCATTTGTAAGCATTATTTCATTTCCCCCAATAACTATGGCTCCAAATTCCCTATTGAAGAAAAACATTTTTGATGCTTTTAAATCAATATTTGCACTAACAAATAGTATATTGGAAAACAAAATTATTGTAAAAAAGAAAATTCTATACATGGTTCCTCAAATAAATATATCTACTAGTTAATCAAAACTAAACTAATTTTAAAATATCTTTTCTAAATAATTATTAAAATTTCTCTATTTAGCCTCAACCAAATATCTCTTAATCTTCTGTGTTGTTGTCTTCTCAAATTCATGGTCTCTAATATGGAAACGTACAATTCTTTTATAGGCTGCCAAGTTTTTATTTATTCTATCAACCTCTTCAGAGATTTTATCATGTACAAGATTATCATCAATCTTAACATTATTTTCCTGGGAATACAAAAGAAACGCCTCAGTATCTACAACCAATTGGACAGCAATAATTTCATCATTTTTGTCATTTTTTTCACCATATACCAAACACTCTTGGATATACGGGCTATGATTCAGCATATCTTCAATTTCTTCTGGGAAAACATTCTTACCACTTTTAGAAATAATTACGTTTTTCTTTCTTCCGGAAATATGCAAAAAGTTATCACTGTCTATTCTTCCAAGATCACCAGTTTTAAACCACCCGTCATCAAAAGCTGCTTGTGTCTGCTCTTCATTTTTATAATAGCCGAGCATTACAGAATTTCCCTTTGCATAAATTTCACCAATTCCATTTTCATCTGGATCAACAATTTTTAATTCAATGCTTGGAAGCGGGACGCCTGCTGCATCGTTTTTAAAATTATTTAGTTGATTTAAAGTGAGAATGGGCGAGGTCTCTGTTAACCCATATCCTTGTAAAAATGAAAAACCAAATCCTTGTAAACCTTCTGCAACAATAGGATCAGCTGCTGCGCCGCCCACAATGAATATTCTTATATTTCCACCAAATTTTTCTTGAAGTTCGCTGAATATTTTTTTCTTTAAATTTTTAAGTCCGAGTTTTTGAGTAAGATTTGTTGCTTTAATTAATTTCGGTACCAAAAATGCTTTTTTCTTGTCCTCATTTATTGCTTTCATCACTTTCTTAAACATTTTTTCAAATAGCAGTGGGACACCCAAAACCATTGTTGCTTTTACAGCTTTCATATCATCTGCCACAGTTTTAAGGGAACGGGCATAATGAACCGAAGATCCGCAGTAGAGCGGACAAAGCATTCCGCAAGTACATTCATAAGTGTGATGAATTGGGAGAACTGATAAAAATCTGTCTTCAGGATACATCCAGAGCATGCTAACCATATCCATCAAATTAGTTGCAAGATTTTTTTGACTCAACATAACTCCTTTTGCCCTTCCTAGTGAACCAGATGTGAAAATAATTTCTGCCATTTCTTCAGGATTAATTTTAGGGAGAATTGTTGTATCACCTATATTCTGTTCATCGATCAATTCCTTCATACTTAAGAAATTTCCATTTCCCGGTGAATTATCCATATTGATGAAAAACTTAACTCTTTTGATTACGGATTTATCTTCTTTAAAAAGACTGGAAAATGTATCGGAAAATATGACCGCTTCTGCATCAGATTCATATACAATATTCAGAATTTCACTTTCGGTAAGATTTTTGTCGATTGGTACAATTACGTAGTTAAAACTCATCAAAGTTAAGTAACTAATTGACCATTGAACTCTATTTTCACCTATCAGTGCTATATGAGTTCTTTCGGGAAGATCAAGTTTTTTGAGAGCTTTACCAAATTTTATGATATTCTCTTTTAACTGTGAATATGTAACCTTCTTAATTGGATATTCTTGTAGATCTTCAAGTGCCAGTTTATTTTCATAAACTTCACATGATCTAAAGATCATATCTTGTACACTTTCAATCTTGGGAACGTCATGAAGTTCTATTTTCCGTTTCATATCTCCCTCATTAATATAAATTGATTCTATTATCTTTTTATGAATTAACGGCTGCTCCATTTTAAGCAGCTGTTTGGCTTAAGCCAATTCTTTTAGAATACTTTTTAACAATGTATAAAATTTCTCAACATCTTTAATATTTACTTTTTCATCAGGAGAATGTGCTCCTTGTATTGTTGGTCCAAATGAGATCATATCAATTCCTGGATATTTTGCTCCAAGCAATCCAGTTTCAAGTCCTGCATGAATTGCTTTTATCTCCGGTTCGTGCTTAAATAGTTTCTTATAAACCCTTTTAGAAACTTTTAATAAATTAGAATCCATATTCGGCTGCCATCCTGGATATCCGTCACCAACCGTAACCTTTGCACCGCCAAGTTTCAATACAGATTCAACCATATTGGCGATATTATTCTTTGCGCTTTCAATAGAGCTTCTTTGACTTGTACCGACAACAATTTTTTTATCGTCCATTTTTAATGTTGCAAGATTTGTTGAAGTTTCAACAAGATCAGGAATATCAGGGCTCATTGCCATAACACCATGAGGCAAAGCTAAGAGTGTGCTAATCAATTTTTGTGTTAAATCATTTTTTAAGACTTTTGAATATTTCTTACTTAACTTTTTCACCTTAACTGTCAATCCGCCATCAACAGTTTTAAATTCATTTAAAGAATCACTAATAAATTCACTGACCGTCTTTTTTAATTTTCTAACATCTTTTGGATTTAACAATAAAACTGCTTCAGCTTCACGCGGTATTGCATTTCGGAGCGATCCGCCCGAAAGCTCAGCAATTTGGTAAGGTACATCTATTCTATTCAATAATTGAGCTAATAACTTAATTGCATTTGCTCGCTGCTGCTGAATATCTAGACCCGAGTGTCCTCCCTTTAATCCTGTTACCATAACTTCATAAGGTTGAGCATCTTTTTTAGCTCTCGCAAATTCCAGCATATAAGTTCCTGCTGTATCTTGACCACCTGAACATCCTACATAAAAGGCTCCATCTTCTTCAGAATCCATATTTAGAAGAGTTTTGCCCTTAATGAATTTTGGCTGAAGTTCATTAACACCGGTCATTCCGGTTTCTTCATCAATTGTGCAAAGCAATTCAAGTGGACCGTGAACTGCAGATTTATCTAAAGCAACTGCCATGGCTGCTGCTACACCAATTCCGTTATCAGCTCCAAGAGTTGTTCCGTCTGCTGTAATCCACTCACCCGTATTTAAAAGTTTTATAGGGTCTTTATCAAAATCATGTTTCGTTCCTTTGTTCATTTCACATACCATATCAACATGTCCTTGTAAAACTATAGTAGGTGATTTTTCTTTACCTTTAGTAGCGGGAACATGTATAACAATATTACCAACTTTATCTTCATCAAATTTAAAGTTATTTTTTCTTGCGTACTCTCTGACAAACTCAACAGCTTTTTCTTCTCTTTTAGATGGACGTGGAATTTGACTTAGTTCATAAAAATGCTGCCAAAGTAGTTCGGGTTTCAATCCTTTAATTGCTCTATCCGACATATAATTCTCCTTTTGAGTTTTTCAATTATTTATATTAGTAACTATCCATGTCTAATATTTAAAATATCACCATCTTGCACAATATACTCTTTCCCTTCCAATCTCCATACACCGGCTTCTTTACATTTTGCAAATGATTTATGCTGCATAAAATCATCGTAAGAGACAACTTCTGCTCTAATAAATTTATTATAAAAATCGGTGTGAATAACACCGGCAGATTCTTGTGCTGTATAATTTTTCTTTATTGTCCAGGCTCTATTTTCATCTTCTCCAACAGTAAAGAAACTTTGCAACCCTAAAGCATCATAAGAAGCGTGAAGAATTTTGGTGAGTGCTGATTCTCTGATTCCATAATCCTCCATAAACATTTGCTGATCTTCTTCACTTAGCTTGGATAATTCAAGTTCGAGTTTTGCATAGAATGGTATCACCTGCACACTCTCATCATTTAGTAATTCCTTGGCTTTAAGAATATATTCATCACCTTTGTTAATGCTGTTATCATCAAAATTAAGAGCAACAACCAATTTTTTAAGAGTTAACAACTGATAACCGGAAAGAAGTTTTCTTTCATTCTCATCTAATTTTAAGATCCTGAGTGGTTTTTCATTTTCAACATGTTCCAAGCACTTTTGAATTAAAGGAAGCTCTTTTTTTAATTTTTCATCCTTAGTTTTCATTACTTCTTTTTTTATCTTTTCAATTCTATTTTCTAAGAATGCCAAGTCGTAAAAAAGAAATTCATTTTCTAAAAATGAAATATCTTCAATAGGATCTATTCTATTCATTGGATGCATAACTGATACATCTTCAAATTGACGGACAACATAAAATAGTGCATCATTATTTTTAACCTCGTTTAGAAAAGTATTTGTTATTCTAAGTTTGCCGTCATCCCCTGTTCTTAATCCTGGAATATCATAGACTTCTATTGTCGCATTAACGGTTTTCTTAGGATTAAATATTTCAGTTAATTTATCTAATCTTTCATCGGGTACTTTTACAACTTCAATTGAGGCTTTGTCTGTTCCTATATTTGGTGAAGTAGTATCTGTTTGAGAAAGGATGTTGAAGAGAGTTGTTTTACCAGAATACTGCAGACCGACTAATCCTATTTGCATAAAATATCTTTTCCTATAAAATGATTAACAAGTATATAAAATTACAAAATTGATATACTAAAAAGAAAAGAATGGAAAGGATAATTAATATTTGTATTAACCGACAATCTGGGTGTGCAAAGCAATTTCTTCAAGGATTGACGAAACTTTTAGGCATGATTGCATTGAGCCGGAATGAACAAGTGCTTTTCCTTTGACGTGTACTTCAAATGCATAAGCCCTGGCCTTTTCGAATGAACAGTTTATTGCCTTAATTAATTGAATTATAACTTCATCGAATGTATGATGGTCATCATTATATAGAATTACCTTGTAGGAAGTATTTACATCTGTATCAACTTCCTGTAAGGGCTCAATTATTCCTTCAGGCTGTTCAAGTTCTAATTTAATCGATTCTTGCTTCATTTCGATAATAACTTATTATACTTTAATTAGAAGAAAAAAATTAATTATATTACTAGTAGAAATTATACAACATTAATAGAAAAAATGGTAGGAATTTGGAAAAAATTCAAGTCGATATTTTAGGATTATCATCCAGCCCTTCTGCTGGTGGAGCTTATGCATTATTACTAAAGGAATCGTTTGGAGTAAGAAGGTTACCTATAATTATTGGATCGTTCGAAGCTCAATCTATTGCTTTGGAAATTGAAGGAATAAAACCACCAAGACCTTTAACTCATGATTTAATGAAAAATCTTGTTGACGATTTAGGCGGAACTTTGGTTGAAATAGTGATTGATGAACTTAGAGATAATACATTTTATGCAAAATTACTATTAGAGGTGTCTACAATTTCTACCACAATTGATGCTCGACCTAGTGATGCAATAGCTCTTGCGGTGAGAACGGGTAGTCAGATTTTTGTATCCGAAGAAGTAATGAGGCAAGCCTCATTTGTGCCTTCTTCCGAAGATAGTGAATCTTCCGAGGAATCTTTTGAAATTGCAAATGACTTCGAATCGAAACAATATCCGAAACAATCATCAGAAACGAAAGTCGCTTCTCTACAAGATCAGTTGAGAGAAGCTCTCGAAAAAGAAGATTATGAAAGAGCAGCAAAATTAAGAGATGAGATTAACAGATTAAAAGGCACTAATTAGTTTAATATTAAATGAATATCTTTTTACCTATCTCACATTCAAGACATTTATTCTTAGAGCAGTAATTTCTAAAAACTTCAATCATTCCTTGAGAATAAATGGTTTTCTTATTTACTCCATCAAGTTTCAGAGCGTCAGATACATTTCTTACAATTTTATTATCAACTTTTTGATTATACTCGTTATAAACTTTTAGTACTTTTTTTGAGAGAGCCTCATTCCCAAACATGTCAAAATAAACAGAAAGATATGGCAAAATTACATTAATGAATATCTCATCTGCTCTACTGAGCCCAATAATGTAGTTTAACTTTATTTTAGAACTTTTATCAAATACGTAATGCTCTCTCCAATAACCTGATGCTTTCACTATAAAGAGTGAACGGATTGAATTTATCAGTACCTTTGTAGAGTGAATTTCAGAAAATTTCTTAATTACATTACCGGTAAGGTTCTTTATAAGGATTGCTTCTAATATCTTTGCTCCACCAGAAATTCTAACAGTCGGAAAATTTTGAGGACGCTGACCTAAAAACTGCCATTGAGTTTCATCAAACTTTTTTCCATCATAAATCTTTGATAAGAGTTTCCAATATTCATCCAATTTTTGCAGGTATTCTAAGTTTGAATCATTTAGAGAATTTATTTCCGGCATAAGTCCTGAAATGTTAAAGAGTACCGATTCGATTTGAATATTAAGCTCATTATTTTTATCAAGTTGATTCAAAAAATCTAGATTTACATTTTGAGCAAGTTTCATCATTATATTTTTATTTTTTGAATAACCAAGTGCCTCAAAAATCAATTCGTAAAATAGCTGCTTCCAAATATTCTTATCTTTAAAATCATCATGAGAAAATTCACGTTCCATAAATTCTTTTGAAAGTTCATAACGGATTACAGGCTCCTTCAATTCCAATTGTGAAATGAACTTTAATTCCTTTAACCGATGAAAAACGCGTTCACATTTATTTTGAAATCTGCTTATACCAAAATTTAATATAGCATTCTGCCTATCTTCCTTCGGAACAAGATCAATTTCACTTCTGCATTTTAATTCAAACGATTTTACGCTTTTGTTAGTCTTACCAGCAAGAGTGATTTCTGCTTTGAGGTTATCGGCTGAAATATTTTCAAGTAATGGAATTGAATTAACTTTTCTGCCATCGCTAGTATAAACATAATGCTGTTTTTGTTTATTTGAATATGAAAGATGAAGAATTACTTTATTATAGTTCCTGTTTATATTATGACCATGATTTTTCCAATCAGAATAATCGCGATCAATTTCAACATCACCAACAAAAGTTAGTCTCCCAATTTTAATACGGGCGTGCTTAAAATCGGGTCCGCCGGAATCTGTGTTATATTCACCAGGGTTAATAACTGATACAGATTCTCCATCACTCGTGTTAAGATCATTTACAAAATCTTGATTAAGCCAGATTTGGTGGAGATGTTTTTCTTCGATTACAGAGTTGTTTTTCATTGAATTTAAAACTCATTATTCTACAATTAAATATAATCCATTTAATAATTAAGAAATATGAATTATAAAATCAACTCAATTGTGAGGGGATTTATTAAGAGTATTATTTAGGCAATAAAAATTTGATATCAATGTTGAATAATAATACTATTTCGACATTAATATTTTATTAACAACTTTATTATAGTGTTTAATTTTGTCATTAATTACGTTCTTAAAGTAAACTGTATCATCAGCATAAATTAACCCCCTGCTAATGTTCACTAAATAGTTTGACTTATTATGGTCAAAGAATATCTGGGCGACATCTTCAAGACTACCACCTTGAGCGCCAACTCCGGGCAGTAATATTGGCATATTATTAAACGATTCTATATTTTCTTCTAACTCATTCGGATTTGTTGCGCCGAAAACAAGCCCACAATTATTATTTATGTTCCAGCTATTAACTTTATTAATAACTTCTTGATAAAGATAATTTCCGTTTTCCAGCTTTTGTTTTTCAAAATCAAGTGCACTTGAATTTGAGGTTAGAGAAAGAATAAAACTAATTTTACCATCATAGTCTAAAAAAGGCTTAATAGAATCTGAGCCCATATATGGATGCAATGTAATTGAATCACATTTGAAGTGATCGAAAATTGATTCAGCATATTTTTGAGATGTGTTTCCTATATCACCTCTTTTAGCATCTGCAATTATTAAAATATCTTTTGGGATATAATTTATTGTTTCCTCTAAAGTTTTAAATCCTTCTATTCCCCAATTTTCATAAAATGCAAAATTAATTTTGTATGCAGCAGCTTCATCAGCAGTTGCATCAATTATCGCCTTATTGAATTGTAGAATTGCGTTTTTCTTACTCCTTAAAAAATTCGGGATTTTGCTTAAATCGCTATCCAAACCAACAGAGATATGGTAACCATGTTTAGTCTTATTCAATAATTTTTCTTGTGCATTCATTCTTAAATATGTTCTCTTCTATTTTTATAAAGATTTAAAACAATCCCAATTAGAAGCATATTGACCATCAGTGAACTTCCGCCATAGCTCATAAATGGAAGAGGCAAGCCAATAACGGGTGCTACACCGAGATTCATACCAATATTTATTGCAAAATGTGTAAACAGTAATGCCAAAGTTCCAATTACAACCATACTTCCAAATCTACTTTTTGTGTGTACTGCAATGTAAAGTAATCTGGCAAACAGAATAAGGAATAAAGTAACAACCAATATGCTTCCAACAAATCCAAATTCCTCACCAATAACACAATAAATAAAATCAGTCCATTGTTCCGGGATAAATCTTAATTGAGTTTGGTTCCCTTGCAGAAAACCCTTTCCGGTTAATCCTCCACTACCAATTGCAACTTTAGTTTGTAAAATATTATATCCTGCACCTAATGGATCCGATGAAGGATTAACAAATGTTTCTATTCTTTTTTGCTGATGCGGTTTTAAGAAACTCATACCATAATCAAATAAATAAGCCGCCGACATATTCATTACAAAAATTGATGCATTAACAAAAATATTTTTTTTGAAGTAAATTAAAAGTGCAAGAACAACTAGCATTGCAAGTACAAATGCAGAAAGACTAAAGAGTGATGCAAAAACTACAACAATTGGAGCAAGCACTAAAAAGAACCAAAATAAATCGATGCCGCTCCAAAATAGAATAACTGAAGTTATTGCTATATAAACTATAGCAGTTCCCATATCTGGTTCAAGAAGAATGAGGATTATAGGAACCATTCCTAAAAAAGCAACACTTAAAAATTCTTTAAGATTATTAGGATTCTTCCTTTGCTTAGTCAAGTAATAAGCAAGAAATAGAATTACTCCAACCTTAGCAAATTCAGAGGGTTGAAAACCAATTGGACCGAAACTTATCCAGCTCTTTGCTCCATATATGGTCTTGCCAATAAATAAAACTAATACAAGTAAAAACAATGAACCTATGTAAGATGGCAAAGCTAAATATCTGTAAGTCTTATACGGAATAAAATAGGCAACAAAAAATAATACCAACGAAATTACTGCAGTAATATATTGCTTCTGAAAATTACCTTGCGCAGTTGGATGCGCATTCGTTGCACTGTAAATAGCGACTAATCCAATTGCTATAAGTGCTATTACAGTAAAAAAAACTATGAAATCAAATTTATCGTTTATTTTATTTACTGGTTCCATTTTTCTTACAATATAGCCATATCAAATTCACTAATATCCAAATTTTCCAAATATGTTTTAATTACTTTCTGGGCAATGGGAGCTGCATGAGTTCCTCCAAATCCAACGTTTTCAACAATTACAGCAACAGCAATTTGGGGATTCTCATAAGGGGCAAAAGCAACAAACAGAGCGTGATCTTCACCATGAGGATTTTGAGATGTCCCGGTTTTACCTGCAATATCAATATTGGGCAATCGTATATGGCGGGCAGTCCCATTTCCATTAACTACTTTAAACATACCTTCCCGAACAATATCAAAGTTTTCTTTTGAAATATTAATTACTTTGTCCTCAAAATTAAAAGGAGTAAACTCTTGATATAAACCCTCCAAAAAACCTTTCCCTACATGTGGACTTTTTGTTTTGCCATAATTTGCTAAAAGTGCAATATATTGAGCTTGCTGTAAAGTTGTAACACTTAACTCACCTTGTCCAATTCCCAAGCTTATCAGCATTCCTCTGCCCCATTTTTTTTCACCATATACCTTATTGTAATATTTCGTATCCGGAACAATACCAACAGCGTCAGCGGCTAAATCAAATTTTGTTGAACTTCCAAAACCAAACATTCTTAAATAGTCTGCCCATCGTTCGAGTCCTATATCTAAAATTAATTTGTAGAAAAAAGTGTTACAAGAGTGTTCAATAGCAGAAACTACATTTGTTGTTCCATGAGACCCATGACACTTAAAGAATCGGTTTCCAAACTGATATCCACCTTTGCAGAAAATTGTTGAATTCTTATTAATAATTTTTTCCTCAAGACCAATTAAAGCGGCAAGCATTTTATAAGTGGAACCCGGTGGATAAATTGAATTTGAAGCCCTATCAAATAAAGGCTTAGTAGGATCATTGCGGATTTCATTTAACTGTTTAACTGAAGTGACCGAAGCAAATTCTTCTAAATTATAAGATGGCGCACTAATATAAGCTAAAATTTCACCACTGCTCGGCTCAATTGCAACAAGTGAACCAGAGAAACCTTCAAATGCTTTTTCAGCTACCTTCTGAGTTTCTAAATCAATTGTAAGTACGAGGTCTCTTCCCTTTTTCGGAGGCAGGTCGTTCAGTCCCTCCAAATACTTACCTATGGTTTTTCTTCGGGAATCGACTAAAATAAACTGAAATCCCTTTTCACCACGCAAGAGATTTTCGTATTTTTTCTCGACACCTTTTATGCCAATAAAATCTCCGAGGTCATAGTTATCTTGATTATTCTTTAATTGCTGAGCATTTATCTCTCTTAAATAACCAAATATATGAGAACCGTTTACATCAAATGAATAATCGCGCTGCATTTCTACAACTATATTAACACCATTTAATTTTTCATTATGTTCTTCAATCCAGATTATATCATCATATGCTACATCGCGCTTTATTACTCTTGGCAAATATTTTGAATACCCTCTGTTCTGATAAAAGATCTTTTCAATTGAATTTTTCTCTAAACTTAAAATATTTTCAATAAGGCTACTATTGCTCGTATCAAAAATAGCAGGAGTAATTTGAAGAGTATAAGATGGTTTATTACTTACCATTACTTGAAAATTGCGATCGAATAATATACCTCTTGGTGCTGGCTGGACTATCTTTTTAACTGAATTGTTATCTGATTTTTCCACATACGACTCATGCTCAATTATTTGCATTTTTATAAGCTGACTAAAAAATACAATTCCAACAACCCCAAGGATGGTTATCATTATATTTTTTCTTAATTCAGACCCAAATATTCGGTCACTCATAGTATTGTTCGCTTCTGATTATAAATTACAACTGGTAATGCAAGCAATGCTGTATACACACCAGGCAATATACCTTGTTCCAAAATTAAATGGGAGGCAGTAAATTTTATTTCAGATGAGGTTAGAAGCATATAAAAGAATGAATTAATAGCTGCGGATATAAAAACAATTAGAACTAAAAACATAGATGATAAATTAAATTCAGTTTTATTCTCGTTAAAAAAATAACCTGCGATAAAACTACTTATAGTTAATGAGAACATTGCAGTTCCTAATACACCGCCAGATATTAAATCAAAAAATAAACCGCAAACCGCTCCGAAAATTGTTCCGTATAACTGACCATAAAACAAAGTGAAAGTAACTACTAAAATTACAACAAGATTAGGGATGATTGAACCAATTGAAACCATTGGTACAATTGTGAGTTGAAGAATTGCTAAAACAAGAAGCAGAACAAAATATTTAATAAATTTTGCAGCTTTTATTTTAGACCCCCCGTTAATTTTTGTTCAAGAGAATCAAGTTGAAAATTCTTTGTTACTTTTAATACTGTAACATTCTTCATAGAACCAATTTCAACAAATGGTTTTATTTTTAAATTTGTTAATACACCAGAAATTGTACTTTCCTTTTCTCCAACTATCCCTACAGGTATTGAAGGAGGCAACATTGAGCTAAGTTCCGACACAACAATCCTATCACCAATTTCTACGTCTTCAGTTGTGGGCACGTTCTTAACTAACAGATTTATTCCATCCCAAGAAAGAATTCCGTCAACATTGCTTCGCTGAACTTTTACCGCAACTCTGAAAAGACTATTTTCATATGTTCTAACTGTTGAGTAATTATCTGCCGTGGCAGTTACAATCCCCACTAAACCTTTATCAGTAATTACTGGCATTCCTTGAGTTATACCATCGCTCTTGCCCTTGGAAATAATAAAATACCCGCTAATTTTAGAAACTAATCGGGAGACAATTTTTGCTGTTGCCAGATCATAATTGGTGGTATTTTTAAACTGCAGAATATTATTGAGTTCTTTATTTTCGAGTGCAAAATTTCTAAGCTGATTTACTTGCAGCATTAATTCTGCATTTCTATTTTCAAGATTTTCAATGTATTCTGTATCCTCAAAAATGTGTCCAAAATTTATAATAGCTGAATTTACACTAGCAAAAACACCAAGGGCAAACAGCCTAACGTTTTTTACCTCGCTATTATTATTTAAGGTAATTAGAACTAAACTACTTACGAGTAATAAAACTAAAACTATGTACTCTTTAAACTTGTTAAAAATTATTCTAATAAAGCGGGGCATTAGTAACTTCTTTTACGAATAAATACTTTTGAATATTTGTTCATATTTTCTATTGCTTTCCCGGCACCAAGTACAACAGCCATAAGTGGATTTTCTGCTATGTGCACCGGTAAATTAGTTTCCATTTTAATCCTTTCATCCAGTCCTTTAAGCAATGCACCTCCTCCTGTAATCATTACACCTCTATCCAAAATATCAGCAGATAGTTCCGGTGGGGTTCTTTCTAAAGTCTGCTTAACACCTTCAACAATTTGAGTAATATTTTCATTAAGTGCATCTCTTATTTCTACAGAACTTACCTCAACTGTTTTAGGAATTCCGCCAACTAAATCGCGACCTTTTACTTCAATGGTTATTTCTTCTTGTAAGGGAACAGCAGACCCAACTTCGCATTTAATTGTTTCACCGGTTCTTTCACCTATCAGCAAGTTATAATTTTTCTTAAAGAATTGAATAATTGCGTTATTCATCTCATCACCTGCAATACGCAAAGATTCTTCATTGACAATACCATCCAAAGCTATAACTGCAATTTCAGTAGTTCCACCGCCAATATCTAAAATCATATTTCCAACTGCAGCACTAACGTCAATACCAACACCGATTGCTGCTGCCATGGGCTCTGCTATCAGATGGACTTCTTTTGCACCCGCATGTTCAGCACTATCTCGTACAGCACGTTTCTCAACTTCGGTTACACCGCTCGGGACAGCAACCACAACTCGCCGACTTGAAAATGCACCACGATTCACTTTTTTAATAAAGGCTCTTATCATCCCCTCAGCAATCTCAAAGTCAGCAATTACTCCATCACGCATAGGTCTGGAAACCCTTATTTGACGATGTTCTCTTCCCTGCATCTCTTTAGCTTTATTCCCTAATGCGATAATTTTTTTTGTATTTCTATCAAATGCAACAATTGAAGGTTCATTTAGAACAATACCCTTGCCTTTAACATAAATTACTGTATTGGCAGTCCCAAGATCAATTGCAATATCAGTTGAAAGTATATCTAAGAATCCCATAAAACCTCTTAATGTTTAAAATTTCTAATACCGGTGAAAATCATTGAAATATTTTTATTATTAGCAGCTGTTATTACTTCTTCATCTCTAACTGAACCGCCAGGCTGAACAATTGCAGTAACTCCGCTTGCCGCAATTTCCTCAACTCCATCGGCGAATGGGAAAAATGCGTCAGATGCGGCAACTGCATTTTTAAGATCATGACCATGTTCCTTGGCTTTAATGACGGCTATTCTAGATGAATCTATTCTGGACATTTGTCCAGCCCCAACTCCAATTGCTTTTAAATCTTTACAGAATACAATTGCGTTTGATTTGGTGTGTTTACAGACAGTCCATGCAAACTTAAGATTTCTTAATTCATCATCGGTAATTTTTTTATTAGTTACAATTTTATAATCTTCAGGAAAAGTTGATTTATCCTCATCTTGCTGAATAACTCCGCCGATAATACTTTTAAATTGAGCCTTTGGGGAGGATGATTTTGAAGATTTTTGAATGATTCTTCTATTCTTCTTTTTACCTAATATTTCAAGTGCTTTTTCAGAATACGATGGTGCAATGATTACTTCAGAAAATATCTCATTAAGTTTTACTGCAGTCTCTTCATCAACTGTAAGATTGAAAGCAATTATTCCACCAAATGAAGAAATGGGATCACACGACAATGCTTTTTCATAAGCTTCCAAAGCATTATTGCCGATTGCTGCACCGCACGGATTTGTATGTTTGATAATTACACATGCATTTTCATCAAGCTCATTTACCAAATCATCAGCTGCAACTAAGTCAATAATATTATTATAAGATAACTCTTTGCCGTGCAAGAATTTGTAATTTTCATAGAAATTACCATATAGAAATGCTTTTTGATGAGGATTTTCTCCATACCTTAGTTCGCTATGAAGCGGTAAGTTTTCTCTGAAAGTCTCATTCTTACCAATAAGTTTATGGTCAAAATAATCAGCAATCAACTTATCGTATTTTGCTGTATGCGAAAATGCTTCAGCCGCTAATTCTTTTCTAAAATTTTCATTAATATTTCCATCTTTTAGCCGGGTTATAAAATTTTCATACTGATATGGATTGGTCAGAACAGAAACATATTTATAATTCTTAGCTGCCGCTCTAATTAAGCTTGGTCCGCCGATATCGATATTTTCAATTTTAGTCTCTTCATCCACATCATCTTTAACAACAACTTTTTCAAAAGGATAAAGGTTTACACAAACAATATCTATCGGAGCAATTCCATTTTGGTTTGCTTCAATGATATCATTCTTATTATTCCTTCTAAATAAAATACCTCCAAATATTTTGGGGTGCAAAGATTTTACTCTACCAGAAAATACTTCGGGTGAGTCTGTGTAATCTGAAATTTCTTTACAGTTAATGCTATTATTATTAAGCAACTTAGCTGTATTTCCTGTAGCTAATATTTCATAATTATTAGCAATTAATGCTTCTGCCAATTCGGTAATACCAACCTTATCAGATACACTTATTAAAGCTTTTTTAATCACAATCTCTCCCTAAATCCAAAAATACTCTATTTTCGGTAACTAAAATTTTACCTTCAACAAACAAATTAATTACTTCGGGTAGCAATTTATGTTCAACGCTTAACACTCTTTCTGCAATCTCTTCAGGCGTTTTAACATCCGATATATCTACTGCTTTCTGGCTAATTATTTTACCATTATCATAAATTTCATCAACAAAATGAACAGTAGGACCACTTACTTTAGCCGAGGAGTTAAATACAGCTCTGTGAACGTTCATCCCGTACATCCCTTTGCCGCCAAATGATGGAAGCAGCGCTGGGTGAATGTTGATAATCTTATTCTTAAACGTTCTAATTAGTTCAATGGGAATTTTCTTTAAAAATCCAGCGAGAACAATTAGATCTATATTTATTCTTAATAATTTTTTTATCAACTTATTGTAATCAATTGTCCCTTCAGCATTACAAGATGAAACAATATAAAATGGAATATTAACACTTTTCGCAAATTCAAGAGCTTCACATTCTTTATTGCTTACAATTAAAGAAATTTCAGCATTAAGATTACCATGCTTTATTTCAGCTTCAATTGATTTTAGGTTGGAGCCCCTGCCCGAAACAAATACTGCTATTTTATACATTACATCTAAAAGTGTTAATAAATTTATTTATTTCATTCTAAACAAGCAATTTAAATAAGCTTAACTCATTACAAATATAAGACTTAATAAGCCTTCATTATTTTTTTTCTTAAGCCATTGATATTAGATTGAATCAGATTTTTCTTTTGAAAATCATTCTCATCTTCAGCCTTCTCAAGTAATTTTAGTGCTGCAATGAAATTATTTTCCTTATAATAAATCTGTGCAAGGTTAAACATTAAAAGCGGTTTAACCCAGGGAGCTTGCTCAAAATTAAGTGTGTCAGTTTGCTCAATTAAAGTTTTAGCCTTTTGAAATTTATTCAAATTAATAAGTCCACTGCTTTCATAATAAATAATTTCCGCCATAATATAATCCGTAACTAACGAATCAATATAAGTACCAATCGTATCAATTATTTGCGAATCTTTCCCAGCTAAATAACCATTCTCAATTTTGATCAAAAATTCTTGGTCTTCATTCAATCCATTTTCTAATAAACGAATACTCATCTCACTCGCATAACTATCATCTTCTAGATCATGATTGCCATTAGCTGCTAAAAATGAATAGCGTTTAAATTCAGATTCATTATCCAAGAAATGATAACAATAAGCAGTGCGCAATGAAGCAATCCCAGTATAATCAATTGTATTGGTCGTTGTAAGAAAAGTTAAATAATGATTAAGTGCCTCTCTAAAATTCCCTTTTCTAAAATAAATATCTCCGAGGAGAAAATACGAGAAAGAATTGGTTTGAGTGAATTTAGGATGATTGACATTAAGGATAATTTCCAAGTCCGTAACAGCCTTATCTAAATTGCGTGATTTAATATTTGCAATTGCGGATTGATAACGAAATAAAATATTATCTTTATACTTTTTGAGCAAGTCGTTTAATATTGCAAGTGATTTTTTATAATCGGCATAATGCTCATCATATAATTTTGCTAAATGGAAGTTATACTCAATTTTATCCTTCTTGCCTAAAGTTGCAGCTTTTTCAATATATTCAAATCCGTTTTTCTGATCTGCAGTTAAACCGCTTAAAGTTAGAGCCCAATTAAATAAAGCTGGAACATAGCTTAAAGCGTATTCAAAAATTCCAATACCGCCGTAAGCCGAATAAAAGTTCGAATCAATTTCAACTACTTCTTCATAAAGTGAGACTGCATTTTTTGTAGACCAAAATGCATCTAACGTATTTCCGGCAGTACCGTAAGCTATTGCTCTAAACTTATAAACATTACCTAAATAATAGAGTAATTCTTTTTTCTTTTCCGAATTTGAAATGAGATTTTCAGTTCTTGTTAAAATTGAATCTGATAGGTCAAAGAACAGGTCATAATCACTTTTTGATTTACTCCCAAGATAAAACCAAAGATGAATTTGTGCTTCAAGTAAAAATGCTTCCGGTCTATCAGGCAATAAAAGTTTTGCTTGTTGAATAATGCTAAGTGAAGAATCAAAATCAAAATTATAAGCTAAATTTTCTGAAAGAGATATTAACTTATCATATCTACGATTTTCTTCTGCGTAAGATTGGATTGAAAAAATTAAGTAGATAATAATGATAAGTTTTTTCAATTATTTAACTTCCTAACTGAATAATCAACAGCAGCTTTTATAAAATCACGAAATAACGGATGTGCATTAGTAGCACGTGATTTCAATTCAGGATGAAACTGACAGCCAACAAACCAAGGATGATCTTCAATTTCAATCATTTCTACTAAATTACCGTCAGGAGATAATCCGCTTATTAACATACCATTCTTTTCTAAATCGTCTCTGTATTTATTATTTACTTCATACCGATGTCTGTGACGCTCAGAAATTTTCTCTTTTCTGTAAGCACTTTTAGTTTTCGTCCCTTTGGTAATAATACATGGATATGCACCCAGCCTCATTGTCCCGCCCTTTTCTTTAACATTCTTCTGTGAGGGCATAATGTGAATAACACTATATTGATTTTTAACAAACTCGGAACTGTTAGCTTTTTTAATTCCTAAAACATTCCTAGAAAATTCAATTACAGCGCATTGCATTCCTAAACATATTCCAAGGAATGGAATTTTATTTTCGCGGACATATTGTATTGCTACTAATTTCCCTTCGATGCCTCTTTCTCCAAATCCGCCTGGAACTAAAACTCCATCAACGTTTTTTAATAAATTTTCCGGCTTACGTTTTGTAAAATCTTCGGCACTAATATATTTTACGTTTACTTTTACATCATTTTCGGCTCCTGCATGTATGAATGATTCCGAGATACTTTTATAAGCATCCAAGTAATCAGTATACTTGCCGCAAACTGCAATATTAATAGCTCCTTTAGGATTTTTAATTTTATCAACAAAATCACGCCATTTATCAAATTGTATATTAATATCGGGCAATCTTAATTTTTTGAGAACAAGTCTATCAAAATTCTGCTCAAATAAATTAACAGGCACTTCATAAATTGTAGAACAATCGTAAGCAGAAATTACAGAATTAGAATCCACGTTGCAGAAAAGACCAATTTTATTGCGTATTTCTTGCGAGAGTTCTAATTCAGATCTACAAACAAGCATATTTGGTTGAATTCCTAATTCTAGAAGGGATTTAACGCTATGTTGAGTAGGTTTAGTTTTTAATTCACCTGCTGATTTAATGTAAGGGACTAATGTTACATGAATATTAATAGCATTTTTTCTACCCATCTCAACCATTAACTGTCTCATCGATTCCATAAAAGGGAGACTTTCAATATCACCAACCGTCCCGCCGATTTCTGTAATAATTATATCGTATTTATTGCTTGAAGCAAGAAGTGTCATTCTACGTTTAATTTCATCAGTTATATGTGGTATTACCTGAACAGTTGCCCCAAGATAATCACCCCTTCTCTCTTTGGAAATCACTTCATAATAAACTTGTCCGGTTGTTGTATTATTAGCTTTGGACATATTAACATCGAGAAATCTTTCATAATGCCCTAAATCTAAATCTGATTCAGCCCCATCATCAGTCACATAAACTTCACCATGCTGAAATGGGCTCATTGTTCCGGGATCAACATTAATATAAGGATCAAATTTCTGAATTGTAACGGAGTATCCTCTTTGCTTAAGCAATAATCCAAGTGACGCAGCAGTAATGCCTTTTCCTAAAGAAGAAACAACACCACCTGTAACGAAAATGTACTTTACTTTTTTCTTCATTCTCATCGATTTTTGGTCCTGTTAGATAGAAATTAACTTAGCTTTAAAGATATACATTTTTCAAATGCATTAAAAACCAGTCGGATAAAAAATTGTTTGAATTTATGTATTTAGTTTTATTGATCTAGTTCTTTAACCAGTCCCGAATATTTTTTTTCAATTTTGAATCCAAATCTGTAGAAATATTCAGGTCTGAAGAAACCTGTAGTAACAAAATTAAACCCTTCGTCTTTCATTCTGTTGAAAAACTCGACCATAATCAATTCACTGACACCCTGCCGTCTAAATCTATTTGAGACCACAATTTTTTCCATATGTACAACTTTATTATCTAAGGTGGAATAGAATAAACCACCAATAATTACACCTCGATCCGAAATTGCAATAATAAAACTATGCTCAGGTTTAAATCCTACTTGTAAATTTGCTTCAAGGAAAAGTTGATACAATTTAGAAATTTCCTTAGGAGAGATCGGTTTTCTGATATAGAATGGATTCCCTTCTTGATCTTCAACTTGTACAACCAAATTAGCTGAGTGATCACCCTCTAAACTAACTGGTATAAATGAGGCAGAATCAGAAGGCTTAAGATGCGGATAACTCAACCTAGTTATAAAAAACAGTTCCTTTTCATTTAACTTAAATTCATTTTGAATTCTTGATATTTCTTTCGTGAATTCGTCTTTAAGAATTTTGTTTTCATGTTGAAGTGTACAAAATTTGCTAATAATATTTTTGAAGCTCGTATCAGATTCCTTAAATACAGTTTCAAGATAAAATCTTGTTCTAGTTTCAGGATAGTAATTTTCAAGTTGAATTAAATTATAGGTTTCATAAAGTTCATTTAGCATTTGTGCCTGTGCACCAATTGAGGCATTTTCATTAAGATTGTGCCATCTGATAAACCTTTTAATTGCAAAGTACAATTGTTTAGGTAAATAACCATGCTTATTAATATTTTCTAGTAAATTCTCAAGATGGGGAATAATTTCATCTTTACCTTCAATTTTACTATTTTTTAATTCCTCTAGAAAAGAATTTAAAATTTCAATTCCCTCGTTTTCACCTTCAGCATTTATCAATCCAGGGAAAATATATTTCCAGGCCGAGCCACGTTTTACAAACGGATACTTTTCTTCAATAGGTATTACAAAATTTTCATAGAAATTAAAAAAAAGATGAGAAAAAGACTTATATTCAGTTCTATTTGAGAGAGAGACAAACCTTGTACCGAGTTGATAGTCGTGAGATGGAATTATTAAATTATCGGGAGTTGGATTTGCAAGCTGCATTCTTTTAGATGTAAGACGCCAAAAATTAATGTACGCAGCTGTAGCATTCCAAATAAAAAACGGCCAAAGATGAAAATATTTTTCTTCTGCTAATTGTGAGTCCTTTTTAAGATCTCTGGTAAATAATTGAGAGATAGTTAAACCGGGCAAATATTTTTGGGTCCATACCTTGGAACTGTCCCAATATCCGCCAAAATCTTCTACCAATTCTGTAACAAAATATCTGGAGCCTGCTAAAATTAACCAGTTTACTTCTGCAAGAATTTCATCAATAGCTCTGTTTCTATTTTTATGTAATAAAATATCAAAAGAGCCTTGATGTCGAGTTTGAATTGTTACTCTATAAATTAGTAATTCCGCTTCAGATTTTTGTCTGCTTATCCAAATACCTCTAGGCAAAATATTGCTAAGTCGTACAATATTGCCTTTTGAAAATAAAAATATTGCTTCCCTTAATATCGGTGTTGTTGATATTGAATGAACCAAAAACATTTTTTCATCACCAGAGATATCTTCGTCAAAAATTAAAACATCTTCCCAGCCATACTCTTCCGATGTTTCAATATCAACTGCAACAGTTTCATTATGTCCCAACCATTTTCTAAAGCCTTTTCGCATTTTAGTACGGGATTCTCTTGCCATAGCAGAAAGTTCAGGCCAATCTTCAATAAGTTGAACATTAACTAATTTTCTTCTTAGTTCTTCATATTTTGTAGGATGCCTTATTCCAAATCTTGCGAGTAGGTCAAGAAGATCAGGGATTATACATTCATCTAAATTTTTAGTTTTAAACCTGGCCTTAATTCTATCATTTAATATTTCATCTATAATATCAATTCCATCAAGGCATTTTTTATTATTAACCACCTCATTTACTGTCTTTTCATCAAATAAAATGGGACCAAGTATAAAATAACTCTCAAAAATGTCCTTTAAGTCAGCTGGTTTAATATGATTAATTGCCATCACAAATAGCTGCTTTTGAATTTCACTATTGGAAGAAATTATTGGCTTATTCAAAAAGTAAATGGCAATTTTATAAATTTCCCGAAGTTCATCAATAAATAAACTATTGAAATAAGATAATCCTAAATTTCCAAATTCTAATTTTTCTGATCTTAACATTAGCAATGCAAGATGAAGACCATACAAAGATTTTTCCCCGGCATTGTGAATTTTTTCAAGTGATTTCTTAATCTCATTCTAAGTTGCCATCATTATGAAAACGTCCAATAAATCTGATCGATTCTTCTTCGGTACTCTGTCTATACCATTGTAAAATTGCTTCGTCAGTAAAAGCAACAAGTTCTTCATTACCTAACCAGTAAATGGGATTTATCAAAAATTCATGAAAATCAATATTAGGCTTAGAAATTTCATAACTGAAGTCCCCAATTCTGAATACATTTTTTCTAACTTGTTCAACAGTCAGTTCTTTGTTTAATTTTGGTATCACTATTTTAGAGTCTGAAATTTTTAGATCACCACTTAAACATCCGCGTTCACGCAAAAACCAATTAGGGATTTTAATTTCAGTGTTTTCCAGATAAAGAGAATAATAGTCTTTTTTATAAAGTTCGTCTATTATGTTGCTAAAGTTTTCTTCAATAACTCTTCTTTTGAATGTTCCTTTTGGGGTTAACTCTCCCTTTGCATCTGAGAAAGGTCTATCGATAATTCTGAAATCAACAATTCTTTCGAATGGAGCTAAAAATTTATTAATCGTAACTATTAAATTTGAGAAGTACTCACCCTTTTGATCATCAAACATATCTTTTAATGTACTGCTTTCAAGATCGGGATAAATTAAAACAGTATTAAAAGGACGATGATCTCCAACTACAAAAACTTGCTGTACTGATTCAAATTCTCTAAATAAATTTTCAATTCGTTGGGGCGCAATCGTTTCTCCTTTAATATTTTTATATATTTCTTTCTTCCTATCAATAATTTCAATAAATCCGTTTGAGTCCATTTTCATAATATCGCCGGTCGGAAACCAGCCTTCCGCATCAAAAGTTTCATCTTTCGATTGATCGTAATAGCCGGGCATTACATATTCACCTTTAACTAAAAGTTCACCGTCTTCAGCTAATTTAATTTCGATTCCTGGTAAGGCCTTCCCAAGAGAATTTTGGATGTAAGAATTTGGCGGGGTCATAGTAATTCCGCCGGTTGCTTCTGTCATTCCAAAACCACTCATTAACTGAATTCCATACTTCTGAAAGAAAATGAAAACATCCGGAGACAAGTATCCTGCAGCCGATAATCCCCATTTAAGTTTTCCCCCTGTAATTTTATCAAGTTCAGTTTTAATTACCTGCTCATCATCCAGTTCAATATCGACCTTTGATGATATGTGTTCGTAGAGCTGTATCCATTTTTTTGGAATGCTGATAAAAATTGTCGGTGCTACCATTTTCATATTGTTTATCATTGTTTCGGCAGAAGGGTTTTCCATAAATGAATATTGAGCTCCCCAATAAATTGCACCAATTAATTCCAGCCATCGCCCAAATGTATGGTAAAGAGGAAGATACGCCAGATAGCTGTCGGAATCACTAATTTTAGGAAGCGCAATAGCTCGGCAAAATCTCTTAAATACAATATTTTTTTGTGTAAAAATAATACCTTTTGGCTCACCAGTTGTACCGGAAGTGTACATTATGGTAGCAATTGAATCAATCGACTTATCAACTTTTTCTAGATCTAATTCCTTTAATTTTTCCGATAGGGCATTAAAATTGGTGAATGATATTATCCATTCTTCGGCGCTTGTACCCTCAATCAAAATTCCGTTTTTTAAAAATTTTAATTCTTTTTTAACTGATTTTAATTTAGCAAGTTGTTTTTCATTTGAAACAAGGATATAATCACATTGAGTTTGGTTGAGAATAAAAGAGATATGTTGAGGAACGGAGTTTGCTGGAATCATCACGTTAATTATTCCACTATTCAAGCAAGCCACATCAAGTAAAGCCATAGTTAAACTGTTTTCCATTAAAAATGCAACTCTCGGTTTATCAGTTTGTGGTTCTGTTAACTTATACAATGATTTGGAATATAGTGATACAATTTCATCAATTTCTTTCCATGTATAAGATTTAATTTTATAGCCGGTTAAAACATTAAATAAAGTTTTTTTTGAATATTCTTTTAATCTTTGTTTGAATAATTTTCGTGTATTAAAATTTGATATATCTATAAGAATTGAAATTAAATCAGTCCATTTTTTCTCATCACTCAACCTCGTTAAAAATTCAGTTCGTCTAAAAAAATTAAGGAACAAGTATATTATTTCATCAATAGTCTGCTTTACTCTACCACCAGCCATTTTACTGGTTTCAAATAATAAGTAGCCAATAGAATAGAACCCATCTTCCGAACATTCTGCAGCGAACTCAGAAGCAAACTCACCCTCTTGAATTGAATCAAAAAGTAAATAAAACTCATTCAGAAAATCTTCATCGTGTGATTTAATTTGCTCACTTGCCAAATTAATTTTTACAATTGATGTTTCAATAAGGTTTGCCAATTCGACTTCATTCAAAGTTGATTTACCTGCCTGAAATGACATTCTTAGTTCTTTTAATTCTTTTATATTAAAACTCATGTTATCCTTTGAAAAATATTATTCATTAAATTTACAAAAAAAGGGATGCGATAACATCCCTTTTTAATTTAAATAACCAAAATAATTTTACCAATATCATGAAATTATTTTATTCCGGCTATCTTCTCTAACATATCTGTAGTAAGTGATTTTGGTCTTTCTAGAGCATAACCTAGACCTCTATCCCAAATAATGTTTGCACAAACTCCTAGTGCTCTTCCAACACCAAAAAGAACTGTGTAATAGTCATATTCTGTTAAACCATAATGCCACTGAATAACCCCTGATTGGGCATCAACATTAGGCCATGGATTTTTCGCCTTACCATGCTGTTGCAAAATTGGCGGGACAACATTATAAAGAACATTGACATATTCAAATATTGGATCATTTGGAAGATGTTTTAGACAGAAGTCTCGCTGAGCTGCATATCTTGGGTCAGTTTTTCTAAGTACAGCGTGTCCAAATCCTGGAATAACTTGACCTGAATTTAAAGTATCCCAAACAAATTTTTTCATTTCTTCTTCACTTGGAACTTTACCACCCATACCGTCCATTACGCCTTGTATCCACCTAAGTACTTCTTGATTAGCTAAACCATGAAGTGGACCAGCCAATCCATTGATCATTGCAGAAATAGCATAATAAATATCAGAAAGAGCACTTCCAACCAAATGCCCTGTATGAGCACTGACATTACCGCTTTCATGATCACTGTGTAAAATAAAGTATAGTCTTGCAACATCATCGTAAGGTTTATCAATTCCCATCATGTGTGCAAAATTACCACCCATATCTAATTTTGGATCGGGAGCAATAATATTTCCCTCTTTATATTTATGCCGATAAATGAATGCTGCAATTTGAGGTAGTTTAGCTAAGAGGTTGAGAGCATCTTCATATGTAGGATCCCAATAATCAAATTTACTCATACCCTCATTATACTTTTGAACAAATACCGATTCTTTCTGCATTGAGACAATTGCTGCAGAAAACATTGCCATTGGATGTGAATCTTTTGGCATTGCTCTAAGTACATCAAAAACATATTCCGGGACCATTTTTCTTTTATTAAATTCCTCTGCAACATCATTGACTTCATCGGTGCTTGGAACTTCACCTGTGAGCAATAAATAAAAGAATCCTTCAACATAAGGCATTTCGCCTCCAGGAACTTTTGGTAATTTTTCTAACACTTCGGGGATTGTGAATCCTCTGAATCGGATTCCTTCCATAGGATCAAGATATGAGATATCTGTAGTAAGAGATTTTACGCCTCGCATTCCGCCAATGATTTGAGAAATTGTAACTTCACCAACAACAACATCTCCATATTCCTTAGCTAATTTGACTGTCCTGGGGCGCCATTCTTCAATCTTGTGGTAGAGTTTTTCTTTTAAGTTTGACATGTAACCTCCTTATTGTATCAATAATATGTGCATGTTTATAAAGATGGGAACTAATAATTATAATTTACGATTTTATTAAAATAAAATCACGATATAAAGTAATAATTATATTATTTTTTCAAAATGCTGTACTGAAGCGGACTTTCCACTCTGGATTGCACCCTCAATTGTTCCGGGCAATTTTGTGTTTGTCCAATCCCCAGCAAATACCAAATTTTTGATATCTGTTTTAATTTTTGATCTTAATATTTCATTATTATAGGTACACTTTATAGTCGCTCTTTTTTCTTTCATTACTTTGTAATCGGTAACACTTTCTTTAGGGAAATTTGGCAAATAAAAATTTAGCTCATTAAGAACAAACTCAAATATTTCTGCATTCTTCATTTTAGTATACTCATCAGCAGCACTTATTACAACTGAAATATGAGTACCGTTGTTAAAAACCCAATGAATTTTTGATCCTATTAAACCGGCAAAATTATTTTTTATTACTTGGTACTTAGACCACATGTGTATTGTAATAATGGACGAGGTTTCAAGATTTAATATTTCATCTGAAATAATTGAAAATCTTGAATTAATTTTCTTCAATGCGTGATGCGGGATAGCTAATATAATATTATCAAAGTTTAAAATTTCTCTTTTATTAGTATTAACTTTAATGATTCTTTCATTCTCAATGGATAGCGAAACAGCAGCTTCAGAGCAAGAATATTTAATATCATTTTTTTTAAAGAATTCTTGTGTAGGTTCAATAAAAAGTTTACTTAAAGGTACTTTTGGCAGCACAATTGTGGATGATTTATTCCCTTCTAAGAACATTTTCTTCAATAAGAATAAAAACATATTCACTGAAGCTTCATTAATTTTTGTATTTAGTGCACTGACAGTTATTAACTCCCATACGGAATCAATAACATTCTGCGATTGTTTATTAGAAGTTAAGTATTCTAAAACAGTATGGTTAATCTGATTTTTTTTAACAAAAACTAATTCTGTTAGAAGTTTTAAAACACTAATTCTTTCCCGGAATGTAACTGCTTTAAAATTCAATAAGGCTTGAATTAAATTAAACGGATAGAATCTATGAGGTGCACTAAGTGTATAGGACTTTCCACCTTTTTTTAAGTATTCAACTTTTAATTTTGATTGATATTCCGGAATGGATTCTGCACCAATTATATTTTAGGAACTCAAAAGTATTAGTATAAGAGCCCATTAAAATATGCTGACCGTTATCAATCTCGGTATGATTCTCTTTATCAAAAAAAGAATATGTTCTTCCCCCAAGTTTAGGTGAAGCTTCAATCAGTTCTACAAAATATCCTTTTTGGGTGAGAAAAACTGCCGATGATAAGCCGGCTAGTCCACCGCCTATTATCAAACATTTTTTCATTATGGAAGTAACTTGTATTTAAGCCAAACCGCAGAGGAAATAAATAATTTATTGATATTGGAAACACGTATTTTTTCCTTAAATACATTGAATTCCGCTAACTCAATCTTATCTAATAATCGGTAATAAATATATTCCATTGCTCTCGCAGTAAATAACGAACTTCTGTCTTCACGTTGAAGTTTATTATCAGCCAAGGAATAATACTTTCTAGCTTGCTCACTTTCGAACTTCATCAGATTTACGAAGTTTTCATTGTAAACATTGTCAAAAAGTTCAGCTTCAGAGTAATTAAATTTTTTCAAATCATTAAGTGGTAGATAAATTCTGCCCCTTTCTGCATCAGTTTTTACATCTCTAATAATATTTGTAAGTTGAAGAGCAATACCTAAATTTACAGCATACTCCTCGGTACTCTTGTTTTTATAACCAAAAACCGGGATCGTCATTAAGCCTACTGTCGAAGCAACCTTGTAACAATAGTCTTTCAATTCATCAAATGTCTGATACCTACTCTGATTTAAATCCAATTCCATTCCGGAAATTATATCATAGAAAGGTTCATAAGGTATTTTGAATTTTTCTGTGTACTTTTTAATCTGACCGAAAAATTCATCATGTGGTTTATTATTAAGTGCAGCGGTTAATTTTTCGCGCCATTCATCAAGTTCCTTCTGCTTAATTTCTTTCGGTTTATTATCGTTATCAACAATATCGTCTGTTTTTCTGCAGAAAGCATAAAGACTATTTATAGCTTCTCTTTTTTCTTGAGGTAAAAATGAAAAAGTGTAGTAAAAACTACTTTTACTTTTTTTTGATATTTGTTTTGCCTTCTCGATTATTATTTCCCAAAAAGTAATGCAGTTAAAAATAACCTAATAAAATCAATTTTACTAAGTGTTGGTCTATTTTCTAATACGTTATAATTTTGTATCTCAATTTTCTTAAGTATTGCTTGCCCCCCTTTAATAGTTACCAATATCTGAAATCTAAGTCTAATTGGAAGATAAGAAAGTAAATTTATACCCTCATCGAACATAGTTTTAGTTCTATCAACTTGAAACTTCATTAGATTCTTAAATTGTTCAGAAAATTGTTTTTGCTTAATAACATCAAATCCCACTTTGAAATTTGCTAATTCATCTTCAGGAAGATATATCCTATTTTTGAAAATATCAACGCTTACATCTTGGTAGAAATTAGTAAGCTGCAAAGCGGTACAAATTTTATCTGAATATTTTTGAGCATCGGGATTGTGAATGTTGTGTAAACCTAAAATTAATCTACCGATCGGATTTGCACTATATTTACAATATTGCAATACTTCACTAAAATTTTTGTATCTCTTTTTCCAAACATCTTGCTTGAATGCTTTTAACAAATTAAAGAAATTCTCAATATCAAGTTTGTATTGATCAATAGTAAGTTTGAGGGCTTTCCAAAAACCACCAGAAAAATTATTTGAGAAAGATCTTCCCAATTCTGATTCATAATTATTAAGCTGTGTTATTCTTTCATCTTGAGGCATTATCCCTTCATCTGCAATATCATCAGCTTGGCGTGCAAATTGATAAATGATGGCAATATGTTTTCTGATATCTCTTTTAACAAAGAGAGAAATGACAGGGAAGTTTTCATAATGGGATTTAGTAAATTGAAGTGCTTTGTTGTAGTAATTCTCAACATCATCGTGGGCATCTTTGTTCATAAAGCATAACTAATTATATCAAAAAGTAAAACATTAATTTAGTGCCCGGAACAGGACTCGAACCTGCACAGGATTGCTCCCACTAGGACCTGAACCTAGCGCGTATACCAATTTCGCCATCCGGGCTTTATTTAATCAAACTTTGTAGAAATTCTTTACCTATCCCTGATTTAAGATATTTTTCTCTTTGTCTAGCTGAGAGTCTATCAACACAAATTTCTTTATAAATTAACTCAAAAGGTCTGTACGGTTTTGTTGTTTTAGACCTCCCATTATTATGTCAAAATCCGTCTTTCTTTTTCAGTTATCCAACATAAATGTAGTTTCTATTTTTACTTTTTATTGCATATACTTGATACATATAATTAGCGCCCTGCCTGCCGGTAGGCATATACCAATTTTGCCATCCGGGCTTTTTCAAAAATAAAATATATTCAACTTTTTTAAGAACTTCTAATTAGTTTTTAGACAAACAACTATACAAGCAGTATCTATAAATCTTCTTCTTCGGTAATTTCAATCGCCTCGTGAGCTAAGCTATCAGCTTTATAAAACTTAGTAAACAATAATGCTCGGCTATCTTTTTCTGCATCGTAAGAAATTGGAATATCTTTAATGTTTATAAAGTCAGTTAGTTCACCTGTCGAGCAATCTGCCGAATATAATTTTGGGTTACCAAACTGATAAATTGATTCTTTACAAAATTTAACCGAAACAACATTGCCATTCTGTGGCATATCAAACGACTCAATTGGAAAATCAAGTGAATCATAAACCTCTCTCATAAAGTTCGACCAAATGGGATTAGCAGCTTTTGCACCTTGCCCGTAAGACCCAGTAAATCTTATTCTATGATCATCAAATCCCACCCAAACGCCTGCCGCGAGTTGTGGTGTAAATCCCATAAACCAGGCATCACTATAATCTTGAGTTGTACCGGTTTTTCCGGCGGCTGGTCTATAAAAATTATGTATTACTCTCGTACGAATTCCAGTTCCTTCATTTAATACCGTTTCAAGCATGTTTGTAATCAAAAATGTTGTTTCTTCAGATAAAGCTTCCTCGGAATGCGGAACTGACTGCATTAAAATAATTCCATTTTTATCTTCAATTTTCAAAATTGAAACTGGTTCATTATAAATTCCTTTATTTGCCAAAGTAGCATATACTGATGTTAACTCTAAAGGGATTACTTCCGAAGTGCCCAATGAAATTGAAGGAACAAGACTTAATTTAGTTTTAATTCCTAATTTTTCAGCTAACTGTCCAACTTTCCAAAGCTGTACATGATCCTCTATTATTAGCCTTGCACTAATTAAATTTACGGAATTCTGCAGTCCTTCACGTAAAGTCAAAAATCCACTAGTGCTTAAATCAAAATTATGCGGATTCCAATTATCATCACCATACTCAAACTCTTGATTTAATATTGGATATGCCGGGTACAAACCGTTTTCCAATGCAACTGAATAAATGATTGGTTTAAAAGCCGAACCGGGCTGTCTCTTAACTTGAGTAACATGATTAAGACCAAAATTAAATTCTTGATCTCTACCGCCGACCATTGCTTTTATTTCACCACTTGAAACATCCAAGCATACAAAACCAACTTCAATTGTCTGCAAAATTGTTTTGATTGAATCAACAAATCGCTTATCAGTTTTAAGACTATCATAAATTTCTTTTCTTTTTATCACCTTTTGAGTTTAAGTATAGCTTATCATTTTTAACATGTTTATCAAGCCATTCATTAAGTATGTTAAGATTTTTATTCCAATTCCAGTTACTATCAAATAATTTTTGAAATTCATCAAGATGTTCAACAGTAACTCTATTAGCGATATTCTGCATTCTTGTATCAAGAGTAGTGTAAATCTTCAATCCGTCTTCATATAGATTGAACTCGTACTCTTCCTCCATCTTTTCAAGCTGCTGTCTGACATGTTCTACAAAATGTGGAGCAATCTCACTCTGTACACCTGAATTAGATTTGTTGCTGGCTAGTTCAATCGGCTCCTCTTTTAGTTTTTGATACTCATCATCCGTAATAAATCCAACATTTCTCATGTTGTAAAGAACTACATTCCTCCTTCTTTTTGCATTTTCCGGGTTTCTAATCGGGTTGTAATAAACAGAAGATTTTAACAGTGCAATAAATACTGCAGCTTCACTAAGTTTTAATTCCTTTGCACTTTTACCGAAATAATGCTGTGCCGCCATTTCAATTCCATATGCTCTATTACCAAAGTAGGAATTGTTAAGATACATCTGAAGGATTTCTTTTTTTGTATACGTTTGTTCAATCTGAACAGCAGTAAACCACTCGCGGATTTTTCTAACGCCGGTTTGAAATAGATTTTCACGAACGACTTTTAAATCATATAAATTTTTTGAAAGTTGTTGAGTTATAGTGCTTGCACCTTCTCTCTTCCCAAGAAAAACAGTTTTAACCATTGCTTTAACAAAACGTTCAAGATCAACACCCCAATGATCATAGAATTTTCTATCTTCAGTGGCAATTAAAGCATCAACTACAAAAGAGGGAATACTGTCAATCGATATTTCTCTTCTGTTCTCCCGAAAGTACTGTCCTATCAGCTCCCCATCAGCACTAATAACATTACTTGCTAAACTTTGCTTTGGGTTTTCGAGTTCCTCTAAAGAAGGTAACCCTGAAATTATGTGCTGATAAAAAAAGTATCCTCCAAAAAGGATAGCAATAATAGCTGCACTCAAAGATGACCACATAATAATCTTTTGCTGCTGCTTGCTTAATTTTATTTTTTTCTTTTTAGAATTTTCAGTCATTTATTATTCCAGTCAATAATATCTATTTTATCACCATCAAATTCAGCATAACATGGTTTTGAGAGCCAAGTACCTAAATTTATATACTCCCCATTTTTATAATTAATTTGCCGTCTAATATGTGAATGTCCGAATAAAACGAAATCAAATCCTTCCTCAATTTTCTTTTTGGCGGCTTCGAATAATCCATCAATTTTTCCGTAAGATTTTTCGGTTGTGTAATCTCTGCTTTTTTTACTTGAGGAGCTTGCTAGCCAAATACCAAAATCCGGATGCAAGATAGAATACAGTTTCTGAATAATTTTGTTACGCAAAATAGATTTAAGAATTTTATATCCTAAATCATTTTCTACCAAACCATCTCCATGACCCAGAAAGAACTTTTTACCACTCAAATCAATCGTTAATTCTTTTTCATGTAAAATCACTCCAATCTCTTTTTCAAAAAAATCTCGGTGCATAAAATCATGATTACCAATAAAGTAATGAACTTCAATACCCTCATCTACTAAATTTTGCAATGCTGTAAAAGTTCTAAAATATCCCTTTTGAATAACTTTCTTATATTCAAACCAATAGTCAAACAAATCTCCTAGAATAAACAGTTTATCAATTTTACCATTGCAGAAATTAAGAAACTCAACAAATTCTCTTTCTCTTTGCTTTTCTTTCTCGCTGTTGAGAAGACCAAAATGTAAATCGGAAACAAAAAAAGATTTCACTTAATTCTCAATTTAAATTAAGTTTTAAAGTTACTACTTTTTAAATAAATGCGCATTATTGAATCCTTGCTGTTTAGATTATTCGATAAATTTAATTTCAGCAGCAAGCCAAGTATCCGGATCTAGGTCTATTTTTGTCACATTCTTTTGCAGAGAATATTTTAAAATTGTTTTTTTTGAGTCAATTTTCGCTGTTTTTCGAATTTTAGTTTCATTTTCTAAATAAAAGTCGAAATCTAAAATAAAAGAATACTTATCATATTCTTTTTGAACCTGATTAATATCAAGTGTGATTACGAAACTACTATCATTAAATTCTTGCTGATAATTATACTCAAGCTCAATTTTTCCCTCACCAGAATAAATCCATTGATCAAAAAATTTAGATAAATCTTTATTCGATTTTGATTCAGCTATTTCAACAAAATCTTTTGTTGACGCATTTTTATACTTAAAAGTATCATAATAAGTTCTCAAAATCTCGAAGAATTTTTCATCCCCAAGTTCACGTCTTAACATGTGCAGCACCCAAGCACCTTTGTTATATACTATTCTGCTAAATAATAAATCGGGGTCAGATAATTTTATTCCGGAAAAGTTTGTATTGAAGGAACGCATAGTTGATCTTAAAGCTGCAGGTCCGTTTTCTTTTTCCCAATACAATGCCTCCGAGTAGGTAGCAAAACCTTCATTAAGCCAAATATCATTCCAATTCTCCAATGTAACTGCATTTCCCCACCATTGATGAGCTAACTCATGGACTAATATACCGGTAAAAAATTGATTGCCAGTTACAAAATTTTTCCCTATTCCAGTTATTGTCTGATTCTCCATTGCACCCATATTCCATAAAAATTGAGCAACACCATATTTCTCTTTAACAAACGGATATTCTCCAAAAAGTTCAGCAAAGTGTTTAATTGCGGTAGGATGAATTGAAAAATCTTTCTTTGCGTCTTCAAGATCATCTACAAAAACAAAATAATCTATTGACATTGTATCATTATTCAGTGAGATATATTGATCTTGATAATACTCGTAGTCAGCTGAGAAAATTGAAATTAAATATGTAGATATTGGATACGTTGTTTTCCAGTGGTAAGTAGTTTTTCCGTTTTTAGTTTCAGCACCTACCAAAACTCCATTTGAAACAGAAACCATTGAGGAATCGTTTGTTATAAACAAGTCTGTTAAAACTTTATCAGATGGCAGATCGTTGCAAGGAAACCATGTTGAAGCAAAAATTGGTTCATTTAGGGAATAAACTACAGGTTTTCCTTCATTTTTACTAAAATTAAAAGATCCAAAGCCTAAACTTTCAGGCTTACCTTTATACATGATATTAATTATGAAAGTATCAACAATTCCTGAGTTGGGAATTATTTTGATTTTATCTTCTTCATAAATATAAGAGTTTTTTTCTCCGTTTAAAGTCAATTCTGAGATCTCAAATCCATCATTAAAATTAAGAATTATTTTTTCTGATGTTTTTTCTTTTGGATGCCCGGTTATTGTGATATCCCCAATAATTAATTTATTTTCAGTATCCAATTCAATTTTAAGCATATAGTGTAGTATATCAATATCTTTTTGAAATTCACTGATATAATTGTCTAAATCATCTTTATTAGCCGGATTAAGTGAAAATCCATGCGCGACAAATCTTCTCCCATCTTCAACGCTAATTCCATATTTTTGAAGAATAAAAAAGCCCACTCCGATAGAAATAAGAATTAAAAAAAATATTACTAAAAAGATTAAGATTATATGATTTTTCTTGACTTTCATTAACAAATAAAGTAATTATAAAAATATAACTGTAGTTTATTTTGAATTATTGAAACTTATTCTACTCTCCAATAATAGCAAATATATTTTGTAAAATAAAAAGAGAATCGACATGGCATTTACTGGATCAAGGCTTCAAAGGGAAACTTTAACAATGATACTTGCCGGAGGAGAAGGTAATCGCTTATTTCCTCTAACAGGTATGAGAACTAAACCATCCGTTCCATTTGGAGGTAAGTACCGAATCATTGATTTTGCTTTATCAAACTGTCTCAATTCGGGACTTAGAAAAATTTATGTTTTAACTCAGTATAAATCTGATTCACTTAATCAGCATTTATACGAAGCTTGGAATATTTTCAATCCTGAACTTGGGGAATTCATTTATTCGGTACCTCCGCAGCAAAAAACAGGTAACCAATGGTATCAAGGAACAGCTGATGCTATCTATCAAAATTTAAATTTAATGAGGCAACGTGATTATACATGGTGTGTAGTTCTCGGGGGTGATCATATTTATAAAATGGATTACCTGAAAATGCTTCAGTACCATATAGAGAAAAAAGCAGATTTATCAATATCTAATATTATAGTACCTAAAGAGCAAGCCTCTAGATTTGGGATTATTGAAATTGATGAGGATTATGATGTTCTTTCATTTGTAGAAAAACCGGATAATCCACCGGAAATACCAGGAAAGCCAGGCTTTTCTTTTGTGAACATGGGCATCTATGTTTTTAATGTTAATGTACTTACAGAAGTTATCAAGGAATTAGTTGAAGAGGGTGTCCAAAATTTAGATTTTGGCAAACATGTAATTCCAAGGATGGTAGAGCAGGACTACTCAGTCAGAGCATTTAGATTCGAAGATGAAAACTCACCCGAAAAACCTTATTGGGTTGATGTCGGAACGATTGAAAGTTATTATAAAGCCAGTATGGATTTGTTAAATGTGAATCCTGAATTTAATCTTTATGATTCCAACTGGCCGTTAAGAACCAAACAGCAACAGTTACCACCGGCGAAAACATTATCTCATGAAGGTGAAAGGGTTGGTCGTGCAATTAATTCACTTATAACTGATGGAACAATTATTTCTGGTGGACTTGTTGAAAGATCAATTGTTGGACCAAACGTAAGAGTAAATAGTTATACATATGTCACCGATTCTATCATTATGGACAATTGTAATATTGGAAGACATGCAAAAATCAGAAGAGCAATTATTGATAAGAATGTAATTGTTCCTGAGCACGAAGAAATTGGATTTGACCCCGATATTGATAAAAAACGATTTACTGTTACTGAAACTGGCATTGTAGTAATTCCTAAGAATTATCAGTTTGAAGAAAAAAAATAATAACTTCTAGATTTCTTTAATGCGAAAGCTAAATATTTCTTTTTGGTTTTCGCATTTTATGTATAAATTCGATCCTATGAATAAGGACTTAAAAGCAAAAATTGATGCAATTCCGGCTCTTCCTGGAATTTATCAGTTCTATAATAAGAATAAAAAGATAATTTACATTGGTAAGGCTAAAAATCTTCGAAGCCGAGTTCATTCTTATTTCAGGACTAAACTAGATTCCCCAAAAACAGAAGTATTGGTTCAGAAAGTTGTTGATTTTGACATAATTGCAACTGAAAATGAAATTGAAGCCCTGGTTCTTGAAAATAACCTGATTAAAAAACATAAACCTCGTTATAATGTCAATTTGAAGGATGATAAATCTTACCCCTATATTAAAGTTACAAAAGAACCTTATCCTCAAATTTTTCCCACCAGAGATGTAATACAAGATGGTTCAAAATACTTTGGACCCTACACAGATGTAAAAAGCATGAAAGCATCACTCAGAATGATAAATAAAATCTTTAAAATTAGAAGCTGTACTTATTTTATTGACGATGAAGTAATTCGGCAAAAGAAGATAAAAGTTTGCTTAGACTACCATATTAAAAAATGTGACGGACCTTGCGAAGGACTAGTATCAGAAGAATCATACGGCAATATGGTTAATCAAGTAGTCAAGGTTTTAAGAGGTAAATCAAATCTTTTAATCAACGAACTTAAAGAAGAGATGTTAACGGCCAGTGAGCGATTAAATTTTGAAAAGGCCGGTGAGCTTAGAGATAAAATTGAGCAGCTTAAAGTTTACTCAGAAAAACAGAAAATCGTCTCAAATGATTTCGATGACAAAGATATATTTAGTGTTGCCGTTGAAGCCAAAGATGTAGCATGTACAATTTTGAATATCCGAAATGGAAGATTGGTTGGAAAGAGACAGTTAAAATTAAATGTAGAGACAGATGAGAGTATTTCTAATATATACAATGCAGCATTAAAATTCTATTATGGTGAATATGTTGAAATCCCAAAACTAATAATTTTAGAAACCTTACCAGATGACGATGAAGCTTTACTAGATTGGCTTAACTCAAAAGCTGAAAGAAAAGTTAGTTTTGTAATTCCAAAAATACAAAGTGAAGCAAAATCTTTATTAAACATGTGTAAGCAAAATGCAATTCTTCAGTTAAAGGATATCCAGCTTCAGAAAATGAAAAAAGATGGAAATCTTCCTTATGTACTTTCTTCATTAAAAAGAGACTTAAGATTAACTTCACTTCCGAGAAAGATTGAATGTTTTGATATTTCTAATTTGCAAGGGACTGATACTGTAGCAAGCATGGTTGTATTTGTTGATGGGAAACCTAAAAAATCACTTTACAGAAAATATATAATAAAAAGTGTTGAAGGTCCGGATGATTTTGCAAGTATGCAAGAAGTAATTGAAAGAAGATATACCAGATTGAAAGAAGAAAATGAACTTCTCCCTGATTTAATTATGGTAGATGGCGGAAAGGGACAGCTTTCTAGCGCTGTAGAGATTTTGGATAATTTGGGATTTAAGAAATATCAAATAATTGGTTTGGCTAAACGGCTTGAAGAAATTTTCTTTCCAGGAATATCTGAAGCTCAAACAATTCCTAAAACTTCGTCAAGCCTAAAACTTTTGCAACATTTACGAGATGAAGCACACAGATTTGCAATTTCTTTCCACAGAAAAAGAAGAGACGGAAGAACACTTCAAACAGAACTTACCGAAATAAAAGGTATTGGGCAGAAAGTTGCAGAGAAATTACTTCAGAATTTTAACAGTATAAATGAAATAAAAATTTCAACTGAAGAGGAGCTGGCAAAAGTTATTGGTAAATCAAAAGCAAACTTGATTTTTGAACATTATAAAAATTAGTCAACTCTCTTACCCACTAAAAATAATATTCCGGTGAGCGTAGCCATAATTAGGACAATAGAAATATAAGGACTAAATCCAAAAGCTGTTGGAATATCACCTAATAAAAGTGAAACTACTCCAACCAAAATTGCATAAGGTAATTGAGTTCTAACATGCGAGATATGATCGCACTTTGAGGCCATAGAACTTAAAATTGTCGTGTCTGCAATCGGGGAACAGTGATCACCCCAAACTGAACCTGCAAGTACAGAACTGATAACTCCAATAATAATTAAATTTGTATCGGCTAAAACTAGACCTTCAATATTTGAAATTGTTGAAGCCATTGGAATAACAATAGGCATTACAATTGCCATTGTACCCCAGCTCGTTCCTGTTGCAAAACTGATCATTCCGCAAACAACAAAAACTATCGCAGGTAAAAATCTCGGATTAATACTGTCACTTAACAGTGAAATTACATAATCAGCGGTCTTTAAATCACTAGTAATAGAACTTATTCCCCATGCCATAACCAGAATGATACAAGCTATCATCATTGACTGTACTCCACTATGCCACGATTTAATTGTATCTTCTAAATTTTTGATCTTTTGAGAAACAGTTAAAATTATTGCAGTAATTCCAGCCAATAAACTTGCCCAAAGCAGAGCTTTATAAGAATCTGATTCTCTAATAATTTCTGCAATACCGTAATCCGTTACTCCACTAGTTTCTAGAGATTTAATCCCGGTAAAAATCAAACCGCCAATTGTACCCAATAATATAACTAGTATGGGAATTGCTCCATTGAACCATCTATTTTTTTTAACAGATTGATTTGGTTTCTGCCTTTTTCCTTTAATATCATTATTTTCATTTTCAATAAAATCTGAATTTCTTGCTTTCACTTCAGCTTTATACATCGGTCCAAAATCCCTTTGCAGAAACGAAGTCATAAATACAAAAAATAAAGCCGCAATGGGATAAAATCTATAAGGCAGAGTTTTGAGAAATACTTCATAAGGATTAAGATCAGAACCAATTGCATTCAAACCATCACCAATAAGTCCAAGTTCATATCCTATCCAAGTGCTGATTATGACTAAACTTGCAATTGGTGCTGCAGTTGAATCAACAATATAAGCAAGCTTTTCTCTTGAGACTTTTAACTTATCAGTTATAGGTCTCATCATATTCCCGATTATCAATGAGTTTGCGTAATCATCAAAAAATATTACCAAGCCCATTAACCAGCTTGAGAGCATTCCGGAACGAGATGTCTTTGCAAACTTTGTAATCTGATTCGCCAAACCGATTGTTCCGCCATTTTTTGCAATTACACCCACAACTCCGCCTATGAGCAGAGTAAATAGAATAATATAGATATGATCTGGATCGATTAATGCATTAAATAAATTTGTATCAATTACTCTCAGCAATGCAGTAATTGGTTGAAAATCATATATAAATAGCAAACCCAGATAAATTCCGGAAAAAAGTGCGACCAGTACTTGTCTGATTATTAACGCCAAAAGAATGGCAAGAAGAGGTGGAAGAATGCTCAGCCAACCGGGATAAACCGTTCTTTTGTAAGACTCAAACTTCCCTTCGTATAAAAGGAATGAATAAGTTCCGCTATTTTTTAACAGTACATTTATTTTTGCTTCATTCTCTTCAACTTTGGAATAAAATGTCTCTTGCCAATCCCCTTTTTTTACAATGAGATTTACAGTATCAATCGAATTTGGAATCTGCGTAATTGTAACTGTATTAGGAACTTCGGTAAGAAAAATTGAAGGGTATTTTATTATTTGAGAAAAACTTTGACTTGAAATAAAAATCAAAATAAGTAGTGAGATATTTCTGAAAGTCTTAAAAATATTTTTTCTCAAAAATTTTGATTGGACATGCTGCAATATAAAAATTCCTAAATACAATTATGCAGTTATTTTTGACCTTATTCAAGTGACATACACTATTGCGGAGTAGTGGCAAAACTTGTACATTTCTTCTATACTTTTTGAATTAAAATAATTCACTTACTTCATAATTCATGTTGAGTCTTCAATTAAATAAGGTTTGTATTCCTTCTTCACTTCTATCGTGTCAATTTATAAGTTTCACATTCCACATATATTTTTTAACATTCCATTTTTCTAAATCAATCTTACACTAATGAGGTGAAGTAAAATGAAGCTTAAAATTCTGGCTTACTTAATCTTATTCAACAAGCATTATTTTTTCTCAGAACGGAGCATTACATACTGCAAACTTACAGCAATCATCCTTTGTTAATTGGTGCCGGTAGCATTGGGGCCGCAATACCTAATGATGATGTTTTAGGTTTTTATTTTAATCCAGCAATACTTGGTTATTCGGCGAGAAACAATCATGCTTCAATCTCCATTATGCCTACTAAAACTGATTGGTTTACCCAAGATTATTATTATATTCATCCCGCATATTCATCTTATTACGATTTAATTCTTTTGAATAATTCCGAGGACCCTAGTTTTAATAATTTCGGATTTAATTTTGGCTACAATCTCAATACAACTAAACTTAAACTGCCAATTACCGTTGGATTTAGGTTATCTCTATAATAATTTTGATTATGGCAATATTTCTTATGGAAGATTGATCGAATCAATTAGAAAAGAACAAGAGAACAGGAGATAATTATGATAAATTTAACTGTTTTAGTTTAGGTGTTGGGATTGATTATTTTGTAAAATTTAATCTGGGACTATCCATTAAAATCTTTTGAATCGAAACTATCAGTCACCTTTTAATGTATGAACCAAAAAGTTATACAGCTGATGGAACAATGATGGATTATGGAGTCTTGTTAATTGTGCCAATCTCAGAATTAATTTTACATGAAGAAAAGTATAAATATGATGGCAACATTAAATTGAAACCAATTACCAATTTTAGTTTGGGATTTTCTTCTTCAAATCACGGTGATGAGCTTTATTATATTGATAAATCACAAAAAGATCCGCTCTCAAGAACAGCACGTATTGGTTATACTTTTGAGTTAGGACTGGATTTAGTTTTAGAGGAAAATATTATTAATTTCTTCAAATATTCATTTACAGCAGAAGCAGAAGATTTGCTAATCGCATATAAAGATAAAGAAATTTTCAGTGGGACTAAATATCAAAGCGGGATTGGCGATATTAAGTTGCATGATCATCTTTTCTTTTTAATTGGAGATGATAATGTTGTAATTCATAAAGGGCACATCTTGAATCTATTTGATACTTTTACTTTAACTTTTGGAAGTCTAGACGGTAATAATATTAACCCGATAAATAAAACTAGTGGTGTTGGAATTTCTTCTAAAGGAATTTTTAATTTATTAAATACTCATACAGATAATAAGGTTTTAAAGTATATCACAAAGCATTTTCAAATTGAATACACTGCAGCAGATTATGATTTTAATAGTGTGCCTTTTGCAAAGAATAGCACCGTAAATTTTGATGCTCTCTCTATTCACTTTGTTGGATTTGAGTTTTAAAATTAAAAAGCCAAGCAACTAATTACACAAATTGAATACTTACCGCTGCTTCCTTCCGGACCTGACGGAATTGGGTTCCAACCTGTTAACCAGTGCTTGGCAAAATGGATTGTAAATATATTGATTTGTTTACTTATTATAAATACTTTTCTTAATTTTTACCATTCTTACCTTAATCTGTATGAATTTAAGAGATAAAGATTTGATTTGAGAACTACGCATTTTCTTTAAGATCTTTATGGTTAATGCTTTTTATAACGAAAGAAATTTCAAAAAAGATTCAAACTCATTTTCCCAATTAAGAATTTTCGCAGCACTTCCACAATTAGCCTTAAACTCTTTCAATTGAGTCTGATCATTTAATAGATTTTTAAGCGTGACTTTGATTTCATTTTCATCATCCATGTTTACATATTTACCTACTTTATGTTCGTCTATAACTTTTTTCATCTGAGGCAAATCACTTGCAAGAACCGGAACGCCAGCCATAATGTACTCGAATAGTTTGTTTGGTAAAGCGTAATAATAACTAATGCTTATGTTTTGAATTAGTGCAACCCCAATATCAGCACCGGCTGTATAATTTAATAATTCAGAATGATTAACAGCGCCCGTAAAGTGAATTCGTTCTCTGTAACCTAACTGATTGGTATGACTTTCAAAGTTTTGTCTAAATTCACCTTCTCCAATTATTACAAAATGCACATTATCAATTTCTTTCATTAAATCAATTACTTTCAGTATTCCCCTTCCCTCCAAAATAACTCCTTGATATAAAATAATTTTACAGTTTTGGGGAATATTTAATTTTTCGTGTAAATCTATTTTAGCAATATCAGATTTGTATTTAGGTAGATTCCTTAAAACAAATAGGTTATCTATTCCATATGATTCTTTAAGATATTCAGCATCCATATCTCCGGTAACTAAAACTAAATCCACTTTTCTGATGAATCCACTCTCGATTTTAGCAATTATTTTTTGAATAATAGATTTATTTCTTAGTCCTGCAAGATGAGCATAAATTTCTCTGGAGTTATAATATATTTTAGCTTTATTCAATTTGGCGAAAAAATAAACAATGGGAAGAGTTTGAATATCTTCTGCAAAATAAATATTTGCTTTCTTTTTTAGCAATTCCCTTATTAGAATAAAAACAAAATAAAAGTAATAGATAAAACTCGATTTAGATTTATCGAGTTTATAAACAGCTGTTTTGCCAAATTGAGTTTTAAAGCCCTTAGTTTTCCAATCAAATGAGATGGTAGTTGTATCAATGTTTATTTTGGTCAGGGAATCAATTAAGTTAACAACCCTTGAGTCGTGATAAGCGTTACCAAGAAAGGCGATTATTGCGGTTGTTTGTTTTTGCTGCATATTTTGATTCATTTAATGTTAATGTCAAATCGAATTAGTTTGACTTTTAACAACTGAGATATCTCCATGGAAATTATTTTTACCAAACAAAAATTCAATATTCGAAATGACTTAATACTCTAAAATAGATTCCCTATAAAGATGTTTGGGAGTGCCAAATAAAATAATTTTATCAATTCAAAATTTAAACTTAAGAGTATTTCTCATTATAGATTTTGCATCAAACTTTTCTTTAAAGTCAATCAGACTCTCACTTGGCGTCATTGGATTATCTGCAGATGTATCTTGAGAAACTCCTATATCAACATAATTGTAACCGCTCTCAGTTGCATCTTTTACAACTTCATACATCACCCTTTGAATAGGTTTATATTCGGCATATTCATATAGAAGCATATTGTAAAAACAAATTGCAACATTTTTATTTGCATAAAACATTAACGAGCCGGCAATTGGTTTATCATCCAAATAGACCATAAATAATTTTAGTCTATCGGGCATTAGCTTTTTTAATTTCAATAAATCATCGTAACTATGTGTCGGCTTAACATTATGTCTTGATTTATTTTCGAGAAGAATGGGATAAAACTCATCATACTTTTCATTTACTTCAACTCTCACCCCTTCTTTGATAGACTTACGAATATTCCTTCTTATTGTTGGACGGAATCTTTCAATAATCTCTATTTTAGGATCAAGCTTAATTGCACTTGAAATATAATGAAGGTCAAACTTGAATCCTTGCCACAAGCATAGCAAAATCCAAATTATGATTTGGATAAGTTTCATAAATCATTGGTGCCGCAGTTAGGAGAAGTTCATCCCAATTTTTCTTATTACCATATTCAATTAACTTACTGACAATTTCTTGAGTCTTTTTAAATGTAATATCACCAATTACAATTGAACCATAGCTCGCACCAATTGGAGATTCGAATAATTTACCATCTACAATACTACCCGGTAGAACAGCAGCTATTTTGTTTTTCTCTAGAAATATTAAGTGATTGAATTTAAATTTTCCGGGAGTGTGATAATCAAAAAACTTCTGCATGTGGAACATAGTTCCATTACTGGATCTGATGACAAATTGATCCCATCTTTCTTTCCACTCATCAGTGTATTCAATAATTTCCATAAATCAAGTCTTATAAATATTTAATTATGAAAATTAACAATTAAGGAAGTGATAATCATTCTTAAAAATAATATTTGTTTAGATTTTGATTAGCTTATTACTGAATCAAAAAGTGTAAGAGACCGAAATTGTACTTGCATTTCCAATTCCATAACTAAAAGGTGTAAAAGCATAATCAAAGTTAAAGCCATTCCAAAACACGCCTGCTCCGGCACTAATACCTTTAGCTTCAAATCCAGTTACGTATCCAAATCTGATAGAAAATTGATTGTCATACATTATATCAGAACCAATATGTAAGTGAAGGTCATCTAATTCTAAATATTTTTGTACTCCAATTACAGGAAGAAAATTTAATGAGGCGGATTCAAGTTTAATATTGTATACAGCATTTACAATTAAGTCGGTTGGAAGTTTAGTTTTTTCATTCCTAAGTTTATCCATACTGCCTAAATTTCTTAAAGATGCACCAATTGTTAGATCTATCAACTAAGATCAGAATAAACTAAACCAAGATCATATCCAGTTCCCGAGGCATCATCTGAAAGAAGACTTTCGTAAAGGTATTTTATTGTAAAACCAAAATCCAATTTATCATAGAGATTAAAACCGGTGGACAGACTTCCGTAGAAATAACTTACATTAAATGTTGCATCCGGTGAATCTGTAGGTTTAGTCCTTATTTCGAAATCACTTATTTTTGTGGTGTTCACACCTATTGCAAAAGGCAATCCAAATAGTGAAAAGTTTGCATTTACTATTTCGCTTGTCATATCTTGTATCCAAGATTGGTGTGTAAATTGGACTGTCGAAGATTGGAGTAAATTTATAGTAGCAGGATTATAATGAACAGACGAAAGATCAGCATTAAGCAAACCTATATCGGAAACTGATATATTTTTGGCACTAGGTCCAATTTTTAAAAATGAGACTCCCGTTTTTCCTGCATCTTGAGCTAGAAAAGGATAAGCTAAAATTAAAAGTAAGGTTAAGATTTTCTTTATCATAAAATTTTTAGATTTATTCTGCAAATTTGTCATTACGGTTCTCGCAGTTTTTATGCGGGATACCAGAATCTACTTTTCATTATTTCGAGGTTTCTAATATTCTTTATATTCCAGTTTTCCAAAACGCGGGAATATAAAAGACGTAATTTAATACTGAATTATTCTTAAAACAATAATTCTAGTCCTACTATATGTTGATCATGCGAAGAATATGGTTCTAACACAAATGCATAATCGATTCCAATATTCATTCCACTAAACAGCTTAAAATATGAGAAGCCAAAAGTTGGTCTCATTGGAATATCTGAATTACCGAGACTCAATCTATCAATACCTGCACGCAGGAATAAGTCTTCAAAAATAATATACTCAGCACCAATTCTCAAGAAATCAGTTTCTGCATTGCTGTGTTCAAATTCCAAAGTTGTTAACAAATTCGGATCATCAATTTTATATGCAGCCGCAATTTTCATAAGAAGCGGAAATTCATTGATTGTTGAGTTCCCCTCAACACCGTACAGACTGCTTGTATCCCATTTATATTTTGTGTTAATATCTGCAATAGTGGCAGCAAATGTTAAATTTTCATTGTATTTGTAAAGTGCCCCAATATCAAACCCGAAAGCTGATGAAGTAATATCTTCATAAAGTTTATAATAGTAGAATTTTAATCCAACACCTAGAGCTAATTTTTCAGAAAAACGATTTGAGAAGCTGAGAAAGAATTGATTCTCAGAAGTTGAAAGAGTCTTAAACTTTTCGCCTTGACTATCTCTTCCATCAATATCGCTAACTCCGGCATTTATAATTCCAACACTAACTCCAGCTGATGATCTTGGTTTATTGGGATCAGTTTTACTTTTACCTAGATCAAATTTTCTTGTAAAATTAAGGAAATTAAGTGATCTATCGAGCGACAGAAAAGAATATGATGTTTGAAAATAGTTTCCTTCTTGAAAAGCACTCAATGCCGGATTGTAATAGGAGACTAAATTTCCATCAATTACGGCACCCATTGAATTACCCATTCCCATACCACGTGCACCAAATCCCATGCGACTAAAAGAACCAGCCATGCTATTATATTTTGAGAATTGCGGTTGTGCCAACAAAGAAATTGTTGCAACAAAATAGCCTATAAGAACTGTTCTTAATTTTATTTCCCCTCTTAATTTCATCACATCAGCACCATAATTTTGCCATAAAGAGGTTCATCATCACCAATATCTATCCTAAAAAAGTAAACACCATTGGGCACGAACTCAGAGTTTTCATCTCTTCCATCCCAATTATCAACGTATTCTCTATCTCCAACTCTATCAACATTTTGAATTACAGTTCTAACCAGATTCATCCCAAAATCAAAAATTCTGATTGTAACAGATTTTGAATTTCCAGTAAAACTATATTTAAGACTGACTGGTTCAGAATCGGGTGAAAATGGGTTTGGAAATGCAATTGCTTCCGAGCCGGAAGATGTACTGGGCGAAGAAATAAAAACTCTCCAATCCCCTTCCCAAATTACTCCGGTTTCCTTGAGCTTTGCTGTTCCAGACTCAGAACCAAACCAAAGGGAATTACTACCACTAAAATCTGCTACAGCGTTAACTGCTCTAAATTTGGTTGTTGTAAGAGCAATTCCAGTATTATCATCTCTCATCTCCGGTGCAATTAACCAGCTTAATCCAATATTCCCAGATCTAAAAACACCATTATCTGTGGCAACAAAAACATCTTCTTCTCCTCCACTAGTACCATAGGTAAAAGCAATATCATGAACATTTTCACCAGCGAGATGGGTTTCCCAATTTGCTCCCCCATCGGAAGATGAACTTAAACCATAATATTCTGTAATTCCTTCAGCTTTCCAAGTTGCTGCCCAAATTGTCTCCCTTGCATGATCATAATTTATATCAAGAATAAAATTCCCACTAATCGAATTAGTTTGATTTTGATGATTGTACTTATTCCAGCTAATTCCGTAATCAGTTGATTTATTTATACCATCTGCTGTACCAATAAATATAGTACTATCGTTTACCACACGAATTGCAAAAAATCGATGATTTAGATTATTTTCAAAACCAAGGGCACCTGATGAAGGTGAAACTGTAAAATCTAATGTATCGTTAGGTTTAATTGAATCAAGATAATCGGGAGGAAGTACAACTTTTTCCCATGTTTTACCTATGTCATTACTTTTTCTAAGTCCGCCGTAAAAACTTGCTATCCAGATTTCATTTCCTAGAAATCCGATATCTCTAGTAAAATTTCCCTCAACTACATTTAACGGCAATGACCTTAAAGTATTTATTCCATAAACAATTGAAGAATCATCAGGAGCATCAACAGGTTGTGGAATATCAATCCAAGTTTCTCCTTTATCAGCCGAGTAGTGAAGACCGGAACCAACAGGAACAACATCATCAGAGTTTTCCAGAGGGTGCCATGTAGCTACCCAGACTGTATCATCTTTAATACCTAAAGCAGATATTCCCTCTTCCTCAAATTTGTAATTTGTCCAAGTTTCACCGTCATCTTCAGATTTGCTTACACCGATTGATGTTGCAATCCAAATATCATCTCCCATAAATTCAATGTACTCGACAGCATTTCCGGAAGGCGTGGGATCTTCTACAATTTTATTAAGTCTGTTATCTTGCAGATGGATAGAATTAGGAATTTTCTGAGCAAGTATATTAGCCGAAGATAAACCTATAATAAAAAGTAATATGTAAAATTTATTTAGCATCAATTTACTTTAAGAATATTTATTATTGTATTACTTAATTGTCCGGCTTTATCAACAGCATTAAATCTGAATTCCCAATCGCCGGTAGCTACTGTTTCAGGGAATCTTAACACGACTGTGTAAGTTCCATCCTCGGCAGTTTCATCACCATTTATACTCATATCACCATCATCAAACAATGGGAATTTCGAGATATTTTCGCTATTTCTAACTAAGTTGCCACTAGGATCAAACAACTGATAATAAACCGAATCTATATCAGATAAACCGTTTGGGTCTTCAACAAGGATACTAAATGGGAAAAATGCATCTCTTTCTACTTCTTGTGGCATATCTAAATTACTAATTGCCGGAGGGAAATTTTCAGTCGTAGTTATTTCAGTTTCAAGTGTATCGCTTATTGAATTTTCAACATCTACTGCATAGAAAATAAATTTCCAAGTATCAAGATCTACATTTTTATTAAAAGCAAAGTTAGCCGAGTATATTCCATCCTTAGAAATTTTATCACCAGATTTACCATCATCGAACATTTTAAAAGTTGATATTCCATTAGTCGAATCAGAGAGAACTTTATTCCCTTGAGAATCGAATATCTCGAAATTAACTTCTTTAATATCTTCTGGCCCGTTTGGATCAATAACTTTCAATTGAAGTAAAAAATTACCGCCAACAGTTACAGATAAGGGTGCTGATAAATTACTCAGTACTGGCGGGAAGTTTTCCTTTTCAATTTGGAATTGAAACTTTTTGGAAGCAACCTTTCTTAAATTTTCAGTATCTATTCTTACGTTGTCTTCCACATAATAATTCAGAATATAATCACCGGGCAGTAAATTCTGATCAATTTCAATTTCACCGTTATAAATTTTTTCTTCAGAGTTTTGACTTGAGGTCATCAAAGAAAAGGATGTAATTTGTTCCAAGTCATCATAACTACTAACATTAAACCAAACATTCTTAATTGTACTAGTATTTTTAATAGTAATAGAAGTACTCAAAATATTTGACTCGGAATAAATTACTTGATCAGGTGCATTTATGTCAACAACCGAATAATCAACATTTGTTGGTTCAATTACTCCATCAGGAATATTTTCACAACTCCAGACCAGAATAATGGAAATAAATAATATGAATATTTTTTTTGTAGTCATTAGTAAATTGATGTGATCCTTAGAAGAAATATAGAACTGAAGGATCCACATAATAAATTTGCTCTCAGAAATCGTTAAAAATTGAATTAAAAATGTAGCAAATTATTCTATGGTCATCCTTTATTTTTTGAATTTAAAAATTAGAGAAGTAGACTTTAACTATCAAGTACAATTTTTCGTACCCCTTTGAATGTTAAAATGTAATTAAAAATGGTGTTGGAGCAAACGAAACAAGTAAAATCAATAAACTAAAATACCCCAAAATTCTTCTTTTGGGATCGAGTGGTGCAAAATATCTTACAGGCGGATGTTTTACTTTAATAAAAAACAATAGAATTAAGCTCCAAAATATCCAGCCGCTCCAACCAAAGCCAAAATTAAGTTCAAGAATTCCATCTGTAATTCCGCTAATGCCAAGTACAACTAAAATAATTAAGGAGACGCTTGCAACAGCTTCTTGAATTTTAGTTCCGAACATACTGTAAACAATATGACCTCCATCCAATTGCCCTACAGGGATCATATTCATTGCAGTAATTAAAAGCCCAAACCAACCTGTCATCAAATAGGGATAATGATAAACTTCCGTCATCGGCGGGACAAAATCATTACTACCTGTAAAAAGATCTTTTAATATCATGAATAAAATATTATTCCCAAATTGCAGAGAGATTGTGTCTTTTCCATATTCCGGACTAAAATAATCAGGATGAATTGCTAAAATATAATCAACTGAAGGCAAATGGGTGAATCCATAAATTAGGACAATAAGTGAGGCAATGAATCCAGCTATTGGCCCAGCAACACCAATATCAAACATTGCTTTATTTGTAGGAATCTCGGATTTGGTTTTTATAACTGCACCCATAGTTCCAAAATTAAAAAAACCTGCAATTGGCGGTAACGGAATAAAATATGGGAGAGTAGCATCTACTTTATGACTTTTTGCAGCAAAATAGTGTCCAAATTCATGTGTAGCTAAAATGAATAAAGCAGAAAGTGAATATGGTAGTCCAATACTTAATGATTTAAAATCGAATGGACCCATTGTTCCTGTTATCCATTCCGTGCCAGCAATTACAGTTGTGATAAATGTGACAATAAACAAAGTTAAATGAAACAGTGGATGTTGAAAAATCCCTTTTTTATGCAAAATTATAAAATCCTTATTGAAAACAAAGTAACAGACATCAAGTTAATTTAGCTAAATAAAATTTATTGAATTATTTCTATGTGAATTTCATTTATAGAATTATAAATCCAAATTAAAGCCCACAGAAGTAAAATCTTCTTTTACATCAAAATATTCGCCGTGAATACTATAACCTGAATAATATCTAAAATAAAAACTGATTCCTTTTCCCTTTTGATAACCCCATTTAATCCCTGTTTCCAAAGAATTATTGCCGGTATAGCCGTAAATATTTATCAATCGGAAATCGTAAGCAAAATATGGTATTAACTTCTCGCTTAATATACCTTTTCCAAAATACTCAAATCCAACTTGATATTGATCTGTTCCAATATCAGTGGGATCAATAGAAAAAATATAAGTCAGTCCAGCATAAAATCTAAAGTTATCAAATCTATAAAAAGGAATTAGCTCAAAAAATTCCCTGCTATACACAATAGGTGTTCTATCATCTCTCCATTTATTCTCTGCTTTGTTAAAGTGTCCATCCACAAAGTGAGCGCTAATGTGACTAATTCTTAACCTAGCACCGTAATTTTCATTTACATATCCAAAATTGAATCCAAATAAATAATCAACCGCATCAACCGGAAAATGAAAATTTGACTGACTTCGTAACAAAGTGTAAGTAAATAAATCTGCCCCAACAGAAATTTGTGAAAGATCATCAATTTTATATTGCAAGATATCGATTGAGTTTCCAACATTTAAACTAATTTCATTTTTACTAGTTTTGAATTCAAATCCAAGTTTAGGTTTAAGTGTATTAGCGGTAAAAGGTTGAACCAATAAACTTGATGGAAATAATTCAATTTTATTTTGCGCTTGATAAGTTATTACTGATCCAAGTAATAATAATAGCAATATTTGTGTAGTATGTATCTTCATTATGCTTAACTTTTTCTTCTTATATTATTTACTGAGATAGTTTTAATTCTAAGTTGCTAATTATATTCTATTAATTTTCTTTTTAATTTTTTGTTTAATGAGTTTATTATAACCGTACTTAAATTTTGATGTAACGCTTGCCAATCCATAAAGATTCGTCGGAAATGCAAATGATGGTTCAAAATAACAATTTACCGTACATCCTTCACAAAAATCAAATCTACCTTCCATCTTGAGGAAATGTTTATACTTTTCTGTCTTTTGAATTTCCTTAATTGGTCGATCAATTTTAATTTTATCATCCTCAAAATGATAACATGGAAGAATTATTTCGTTCATCGGTGAAATTACAATTACTCTTGAAACTGCCTTGCATAATGGATCATCAATATGATTACCACCATTTCGCCTCAACTTGAGAAAAGATGGATTTATATAAACATCTAACTTACCCTCAATATATTCTTCAATGAAATCCATAGCTTCATTAGATAAACCGGGATTACCAAAATATGAAAAAACCGGATTGACTAATAAGACCAGTTCTCTTTCAGCAGCTAACTGATGCATTCTAGGCAGTTTTTTATATGTATCATTCGTTACTGTAAACAATATATCAGGATATTCACCTAGACTTTTTGCTAAGTCAATACTTTCGAAAACTGATTTGTAGCAGTCAACTTTCCTGATTCTATTATGTTCTTCTTCATCGGGAGAATCAAGTGAGAAATGAAAGAGATTCACTTTTCCAGCAAGACCTTCTGCATATTTTTTATAGAGCAATGAATTTGTTGTAATGCTGGTCTGCATTTTCATTTTTTTTGCGAAATCAGTCATTTCAACAATATTTTTATTAAGAAGAGGTTCACCACCGGTCAGATCAATAAATTTTACACCTAGTTCAGCAAGTTGTTTAACATTTGACTTAAAATCAGATAGCTCAGCTTGAGGAGTATTTTTATATTTCCCATGATCTGCAAAATGACAGAACTCACAAAATGCATTACATCTATATGTAACATAATAATTACAGAGCAGAAGCATTAAAATTCTCTACCTTTCCAGATAACTTTTCTACTGAACAAAAGGGAAATACTAACAATTCCAAAATATATTGTCTGGTATAATTGAAAACTCAAAAAGTAGAAAAAGTTAAATTTTAGTTTCAAACGTTTATAAATAAAATAAACCATAAATAAATCAGTAAAAACTTTGAATAAAAGTAAATAGAGTGCAGTTGCTGAATAGAAAAATGGAACCAGCAATGTAAATAATGCTACCCAAAATCCAGTTGATATAATCAGCAAATTGTCCAATCTGCTCTTCAATCCACCTACAGCCCATCTTCTTTTTTGAAGAAATAGTGTCTTAAAATTTGGACATGGTTCAGACGTAACAAGTCCTCCAGAATCTGCCGGATAAATTATCCTCTTATCTTTAAGTTTATTCATTGCCATTAAAAGCTGAAAATCTTCTGTAACTGAAAACTCAATATTTTCGTAGCCCCCGACTTTTAAGTAAGCAGATTTTCTATAGGACATATTGTTTCCGATTGCACTTAAAGGCTTACCTAAATTAATGGCCCCTCCTCCAACTGTAAGCAGATAAATAAAATCCATATCCTGAACAGCTTCAAAAAGATTTTCATATTTCTGATTTGTATACCCACAAACCATAGCAACATCTTCTTGGTAATAACTGGCTATGGTCTTTGCCCAAGTTGGGGAAACAATACAATCTGCATCTGTAGTTAAAATAATTTCACCTTTCGCAATTTCCACAGCATTTGCAATTGCTCTTGCTTTACCAAACGTTTCTCCAAAATCCTTAGTTGGTTTTATTAGCTTAAAATTTGACTTATCTTCAATAAAATTCTTGACAATTTGTCCTGTATTATCAGATGAATCATCATCGACTATAATAACTTCTAGTTTATTTTCCGGATATTCAAGCTTAGAAAGTGATTCCATGCAATTGAGAATATTCTTTTCTTCATTCCTTGCAGCAACAATAACAGTTGCCTGTTCAAGCTTTACCTCATCAATTTTACTAAATTTTCTTTTAGAGCCTATTGATAAAAGGGATGCCTGAATAAAATATGCTGCAACAATAATCAAGAAAAGGATTTCAAACATTCGGTTGGCTTTCCAATTTGATAATTTTTCTTCTCAACTTCTTCTGCAATTAATTTAATTGATTCAATTATAATATCTTTTGATTTATTGCTATCGTGCAAAACTATAATTGAATTATTATTTAAATTTTTACTAAGGGCAAATTTAACAATATTTATATCATTTTTGTAATCATAAGTCAGAAGCGACCACATAATATTTATTAGACTTAATTGTGCTAATATATTATTACTTCTAAAATTAAATCTTCCATGCGGCGGTCTGAAGTATCTAATAGTATAATCCAATTTTTCCTGTGAAAAATTCTGTACTCTTTCTATTGAATGACGGAGTTCCCCTTGTTTCATTTTGGAAATACGTTGATGACTGAATGTGTGATTTCCAATTTCGTGCCCACTTTTTAAAATATCTTTAGCAATTTCCGGATAGCGCTCCAAATTTTCTCCAACACAAAAAAATATTGATTTAAAAGAAAACCTATCCAGTTGATTCAAAATATTTTTAGTTGTATTTGGATTTGGCCCATCATCAAAAGTAATTAGTATTTTGTCAGTTACAGAATCCCATTGAAAATTGCTAAACAACTTTTTTACAATTACCGGAGGATTATAATAATATTTAATTGAATTAAGCATTTATCTATTTCCCTTCTCATTTTCAGTTCTGATGAATAATAAAAACATTCCAACAATTGATGGAATAAGCAGATTAAAAAGAAAAAGAAAAATTGCCGAGTTAAAACCAACAGCTGCACTATAGCCCATTTTATTCATTAAAAATACAGAGGTTGATTCTCTTATACCTAAATCTGCAAAAGATAAAAATGATAGGATACTTTTTACAAATAATATGATAATGCCAACCAGCAAATAATTGAAAAAATTTCCCGATGCTTCAAAAGCCAATGCCAGCAAAGCATATTGCAAAATTACCACAAAATAAAACATTAAAGAATAAAACAGTAACTGTTTGATAGCTGGTTTGCCAATTTGATTAGCGTAGTTTATTTCAGTTTTGAGATTTTTAAAGAAGGAAAAATTCTCGGCTAGTTTGTTTAATGTTTTTGAAGAAAAATTATACCCATTGTATACTAGACTTGCTAAAATCAATAAAGAAGAAAGAAATAAAATAATAGGAATTGAATATAAAAAAGAATAATACTGATTGATAAAATATATAGATGCAAAAGATCCTATGACCAGTACAATAAAAAGCGATGCAAATTTTTCAAGAATCGTAGAAATTGTGATCTTTAAAATTGAAGCATCATTGATTGCTAATTTCCGACCTAAATATTCCCCAACTCTAATCGGTGTTACTAAACCGGCACTGAAACCATAAAACAATGATTTCCAAATTTTAACATTATCATGAACATTGAGGAGTTTATGGCATACTATACGCCACTTGAGGAATTGAAAATATACATTTAAAAACATCAGTATAAACGAAAAAATGATAAATAATTTGTCGGATTCATTAATAGCCGAAATTATTTCTTTATATTTTACATAGTTTATAAGGTAATAAAGGATAAAAATAGTTATTGCAATTTTAAGCAATAATTTCAATCTCTTTTTAGAATTAGTCTTAATACTTTCTCCAAGTAATGCACAAAATCTATTGTAAATTAGGTAAATCGTTTTCAAAATAAAAGATTCTCATTAATCGAGCTAAATCTAATAATTATAAATTCATAAGCATTATTACTATTTTTGCGTAATAAATATAAAGGAAAAAATATGTTAATTGATTTTTCAGAAATTCCCGGAACAAGTGAACTATTCTTGGATTATATGAATGACTTCGAAAAAGTTGCAAAATATTATAAAATTAATTTTAGAAATGAGGCAGGATATTCTGCTTTATTTGAAAAAGTAACTTCTAGGGAAAATCCAAATAAAAGTGAATTGGTACGTATTATAAATGATCAGTATAAAAATTTTACTACTTCAGATAAGACAAAACAAAATGTTGAATTGCTTAACGATGAAAAGACAATTGCAGTTTTTACAGGCCAGCAGCTTGGAATTTTAGGCGGACCTCTCTACACATTCTATAAAATCTTTACAGCTGTAAAATTGAGTGAACATCTTTCAGCAAAATTTACAAAATATAATTTTGTTCCGGTTTTCTGGATGGCGGGTGATGATCATGATTTTGAAGAGATTAGCTATGTTAATTTAGTAAATAAAGAAAATGAACTTACAAAAATAATTTATTCCGATGGTTTTGAACCACAATTTAATAGAGGTTCTGTTGGAGATCTTAATTTCTTGAATTCTATACTGGAGTTTAAAGATAAAGTTCAATCAGAAATTAGAGCTACTGAGTTCAGTAAAAATTTCTTTGAGCTAATAGATAATATTTTGATTCCCGGATTATCCATTAAAGATTCATTTTTTAATTTAGTTTATCAAATCTTTGATGATACTGGACTAATTATTTTTAATCCTCAAGATGTTGAAGTAAAAAAATTGTTAAGACCTATTTTCACAAAAGAGATTATTGATTATAAAAAACATACGAAACAGCTTTTATTGGAAAGCGCAGAACTTGATGAAAGTTATCATGCACAAGTCAAAATAAAGCCAATAAATTTATTTATGTCAGATGATTCAGGACGAAATTTGATTGAACCAATTGAAGATGAGTTTAGATTAAAAGGTAAAAGAAAAAGAATCACAAAAGAAGAACTTCTAAATAAAATTGAAAATGAACCTGAACGTTTTAGTGCTAATGTTCTCCTCAGACCAATTTGCGAGGACTATCTTTTTCCAACCGGATTTTATATAGGAGGACCCGGCGAAATAAGTTATTATGCACAGGCAATTCCTCTTTATAAACAGTTCGGTCTACAGCACCCGATAATTTTTCCAAGAGCAACTGCAACAATTGTTGAAAAAAATATTGCTAAAATATTTATTAAGTACAACCTAAGTACTAAAGATTTCTTCAAAGGGAATGATGCGCTGAAGGAGGATTTAATTAAATCATTATCTGATTATAATCTTGAAAATGAATTTAATCGAGCTGAAAAGTCAATTGATGAAGCATTAAATAAATTGTCCGCATCTATAAGCAAAGTTGACAGTAATCTTCAAAATTTGACTGAAAGTACCAAAGGCAAATTACTTCATCAGTTGAATGTTTTAAGGGATAAATCAATGAAGTCGCAAGAACAGAAGTTTGATGCAGCATTGAGACAAATTAGTAAGGCGCAAAATGTTATTTATCCTAATGAAAATCTTCAAGAAAGAGAATTAACCATAATTAATTTTGTAAATAAATACGGATTTGATTTTTTTGATTGGCTATACAATGAACTTGACATAACAGAATTCAAGCATCAAATTCTTGAAATTTAGCATCAAATGAAAAAAGTCCAACTTTATTTGTTAGCAGGTTTAGGTTTTGACGAAAGGATTTTTTACGAACTTAATATTGAAAATGTCCGACTTAATTATTTGGAGTGGCTTGAACCAGAAAAAGACGAAAGTTTTGAAAATTATTCTGAAAGAATCGCATCCCAAATTAGATCTTCCGATGAACCTATTGTTTTAGTCGGTCACTCTTTTGGTGGCATTGTAATACAGGAAATTGCTAAAAGTGTTGATGCTGTCAAAGTGATTATCATTTCAAGCATAAAATCAAAAGAGGAAATGCCGATCACATTGAAGTTCCTTAAAATGGTGCCGCTTTATAAATTCTTTAATAAAAAAGTAATCCTTTTAAGCTTTCCAATATGGGCACTGGCATTTGGTTATAACTCTAAAAAAGGCAGAAAACTGTTTAAACAAATGATTGGCGGTTGCTCAGACAATTACTTCAAATGGTCGATGCATCAAATAGTAAATTATTCAGGAAATAATAGATTAGCGAATCTTACGCATATTCATGGAACTAGAGATAAAACATTTCCAATTAGTTTAATCAAAGATCCTATTAAAATTCTGGATGGAAGTCATTTTATGGTTTTCTCAAGAGCAGAAGAAGTTAGTGAAGTAATCAATAAAGAACTGAAAGAGTTATTTAGTTCTTATTGAATCTATATATGACTCACCAAAACTAGTAAATTGATATTCTCCGCTTTTATTTAATTGAAGAAAAATTCCCAGATTTATTGGCTCTGAAAAATCAATTCTGTCTTTAAATGTGCTCGGAGCTAAGTAAGGAATAATTGTAAAACTGAAATCGTCCTTTAATTCTGTATTTGGATTCACAAGAGTTGAATCTTTATATATTTGTCTATAGTACTCTGTATATATATCAGTTTTAAATATTTGTATAAGCCCTTGATTTAGAATAAGATAAGTCCCTTCGTCTGAGACTATGATTCCCGTTACTTTCTCATCTAATTCAATAGAATCATTTTGGGCTATGGACAAAAATGGAAAAAAAATGAATAAAATTAATGCCTTTATCAAGATAATTTAATTATTAAATTTTTGTAATAACTAATTATCGATATTTGAATCAGCTTTTATAGGTTGCCCTTAATTACTTCATTCTAAGATTGAAAATCAAATATCTTAATTAACTAAATGATCTTCAATGAAGTTTCCAAATCATTTAAGATATCATTTACATTCTCTAAACCTATTGCCAGCCTAACACCACCTGCATCTATTGCTCTTTCTTCTAATTTATCTGCAGGTACTACTGAATGTGTCATGGAAGCTGGATGTTCAATCAATGTTTTAGTGTGACCAAGACTAACAGCTAGTGTCATTGTGTAAGCATTTTCAGCAATATAATTCATTAGCTTACGTCCATTTTCCTTAGTTTCGTCGGGTGAGTTTCCTTTTAAAACAAAATATATTAAACTGCCCGGTGCAAATTCTCCATTAAAATCAATCATTTGTTCCCTGGCTTTTTCATATTGAGGATGAGATTTTAGGCCAGGATATCTAACAAATTCAACTTTAGGATGATTTTCTAAAAATTCAGCTATTTTCAAAGAGGACTTTACTTGATGATTTTGTCTTACAGCTAATGAGGGCAAACCGTAAGTTAAAATTGACCAGGCACTTTTTGGATTTAGAACACATCCGAAATCTTTTCTATATAGTAGAAGTGCATCTCTATACTTGTTTTTACCTATTACCACACCACCCATATCTGTCCCAAATCCGCCCATACCTTTTGTTAATGAATGTACAGTAAAATCTGCCCCAAGTTCTATAGGTCTTTGGCAGTAAGATGTAGCAAAAGTATTATCTACAACAATTTTTATTTTATTTTCATCAGATCTATTATTGTTAATTTCATTAACTAGTTTACGAAGTGAAATAATATCAATGATATCCATATTTGGATTGGCAGGAGTTTCAAAATAAATTACTTTAGTTTTATCTGTGATTACATTATTAATATTTTCTAATTTTGTTAAATCCACAGTATTAACTACAATATTTAAACGCGGATACCAATTTGTAAAAAGTGAAATTGTACAGCCATATAGTGTTTTATGTGTGACTATTTCATCACCGGATTTAGTTAATACACCAAGAATACCCGATATTGCACCCATTCCACTTGTAAAGGTTACTGCCATTTCCCCTTTTTCTATATAAGCAAGATTTTCCTCAAGCATATCCTTATTTGGCTCACCAAGTCGATCATAAATAAGAATCGGTGCTTCCTCACCATGAGTTTCAGTTTGAGCAAATTGCATAAAACCTTCTGCTCCCCTTTCAACTGAATCTAATTTAAAAGTTGTGGAGGAAGATACCGGTGCAGTAACGTGGTGATTATAATCCCACTTGTTGGAGATGTTTTTTCCATTAATAAGCAGGGTGTCCATGGAATATTTTGTGTAATCAAAATCATCTTTAATAATTTTCTTTTTTTCTGACATTTTAGTCTCCATAAAATTTATTTTTCTAAACTGGTATCTTTGTTTGATATTTAATTGTTGACATCACAAAAGATGTTTTAATTTTTCCGATATTTTCTATTGCGGTAAGTTTTTCAAGTAAGAAATTTTCGTATGCTCGGATATTGTCGACAATTACTTTAAGAATAAAATCAAAATCCCCGGCTATGTGGTAACATTCTAAAACTTCAGGTAAACCTTCAACTGATTTCAAAAACTTTTGCACATTTTTTGCAGAATGTCCTTTTAATGAAAGTGAGACGAAAGCTATTGTTTCCTTACCTACTTTTTCCGGATTAACAATTGCCACTCTTTTTGAAATAATCCCACTTGCATTCAATTTTTTAATTCTGTCAAATACAGTAGTCGTAGGCAATTTTAACTGATCAGCAAGCTCAGCATTGGTAATTGAACTATTCTCTTGAAGTAAATTGATAATCTGCCGATTTACTTTATCTAAATTTTTCATGATATTCGTATTTTATTCGGTATTTTATAATTTTATACGGTTAAATATACAAATATTAGTGAGATTATGTCAATTATATTCGGGCATAAGACAATGCAGTATTTTAACTAAAAATAAATAATAAGTTGTTGATTAAAAATTTACAAAGGTGTGGAGTAGGTATAATTTGAATTTCTATAAAGAATATCCACGAAGAAAATCTTGAACACTCATTCGCTTTCTGCCTTCAGGCTGAATATTTAAGATTCTTAAAGCTGTTGTGGCTGTGCCAATCGCTATTTCATTTTTCGATTGACTAATTTCCCCGGGTTCAAGATTTGTCGTTTCTGAAATTGCAGATTCAAAAACCTTAAAAGTTTTACCTTCATGAATAAAGAAAGCCCCCGGATAAGGTGAAAGTCCCCGAACTAAATTGTGAATTTCAACAGCTGATTTATTCCAATCTATGTTGCAGATTTCTTTTGTGATTTTTGGTGCAGGAGTTGCAACAGTGTCATCTTGTGGAATCAGTTCTACTTTATTTTGATCAATTAGATTAACTGTTTTTAAAACTAACTCAGCTCCCGCAAGACTCATTTTATCATGAAGTGTCCCAAGATTATCAGAATCATCGATTTTAATTTTTTCTTTTAGAATAATATTTCCAGTGTCGACTTTTTTCTCCAAGAAAAATGTTGTGATGCCGGTTTCCTTCTCCCCATTAATTATAGCCCATTGAATTGGTGCAGCTCCTCTATATTTCGGAAGCAAAGAACCATGTAAATTGAATGATCCCTTTGTTGGAATTGTATACACATTTTCGGGAAGAATTCTAAACGCAACAACCACAAATAAATCTGCTTGCAATGAATTTAACTCATCCACTAATTGTGCATCTTTGAGTTTTTCGGGAGTTAAAACTTTAATACCATTTTCAACTGCAAATTGTTTAATTGGTGTTGGTGATAAACTTCTGCCTCTACCGCGCGGTTTATCGGGAGCAGTCACTACTCCAACAATTTCATGCTCACTTTCATGCAAAATTTTAAGTGATGGAATTGCAAAATCGGGTGTACCAAAAAAAACGATCTTCATTAAGCTAAATTATCTATTTTATCAGTAATTGGGTATTCACAGAAAATTTCCCTATTCTTAATTTTCATCAAAAAGTCTTGCATTTTTAGTCTTTGTTTTTCAGTAACCCTATCTGGTATCATTTTACCTATCAAATGATCATATTCATGAAGAATAACTCTTGCAAATAAATCATTAGCCTCAATTTCCTCTTCCTGCTCAGCAGCACTTAAATATCGAACTATAATATTCTCAGCCCGTTCTACATCTGCTCTGAGATCCGGTAAACTTAAACAGCCTTCTTCCATAATCACCCGTTCGTCAGATTCTTTAATAATTTTAGGATTGATCATAACAATTGGTTTAATATGTTCATAACCCTCAACCGGAGATACATCAACAACAAAAATCTGCTTGTCTAATCCGACTTGATTACCGGCTAAACCAATTCCGTTAGCATTCCTCATTGTACTGAACATATCTTGGATGATTTCAATTACTTCATCATCAATTTTTTCGACTGGTTTAACAATTCTTCTAAGAATCAAATCACCATATTGTGTTATTGGTATAAACGACATAATAATTTTTTTTAATTTTTATTCAATTACAAAAATATAAAATCTAATCATCAATCGTAAGTAAGTTAAGATTAATATTCAGCAAATTATCGCTTGTGAATATTGTATTTAGGGAAAAAATGATCTTTTAATAATAATTATCTTAAGTTGTAAAAAAGATTTATTTATCTACTGATTTTATTCATTGTTTATTATTTTATTTTTTCATACAATGTCTTGCAAAATTCTAATTCCATGAAAAGTTATAATCTAAAATTATTTTTATTTTTGACTTCTATTTATTTAGCCATTACGAATATTTCCTGCCTTGAAGAGAATTTAATAACAGAATCAACACCAGAACAAAATGACTTTTTATACTTTGCATCCTTTTTAGAAACACAGAGAGAGTATATTACAACCCCATTTTTCCCTTCAGAAGTTTCATCGCAAGACGTTTTTACAAATCTAGATAGTTATCTTATTATTGATATTAGGGAAAAAGTGAATTTTGAAGAAGGACATATTCCAAATTCCGTTAATATTCTACCTTCAAATCTTGTAGATTATATTTCCACTAAAGAAGTATCTATTTACCCGAAAATAATTATAGTAAGTCTTACTGGCCAAAAATCAGCTTACGCTACAACCTTACTTCGATTGCTGGGCTATAACAATGTCTATTCACTCAGCTTTGGTTTAGGATATTGGAATAGTAAGTATTCTGACGAATGGGAAATATCAAAGACAACTTCTCCAAATGCTATATTCTACCGAAGTAACTTTCCTCCCCAAAAGATTAACTCCCTATCAGATTTCCCCAATTCTACATTTGATGATAGCGATTTAACTTTAGATGAAAAAATATATAGTAGAGTAAGATTATTATTTACCGAATCTATAAATAACTTTGAAATTAGTCTTGGTGAATTTGAGGCTAGATTTGATATGCAATATAAAAGCTACAGTAACTGTAATATTATATTTTTTGGCGAGAAGGATATTTTTAACTTTGTCTATAACTATACAGTTAATATTATTAGATCAGGGATTAAAAATGATGCTTTTGTTGTGAACAATAATTTTACTTTACGACCTGAAGGAGCTACACAATTTGATAATGAGAATATTAGTTTGAATAAATACTTGCTCTCATTGCCAACAAATAAAATTTCGTATGTATATAGTGTTAACGGTCAAGAGAGTGCAGCTATTACTGCATATCTAAACATTTTAGGTTACAATGCGAAGTCTATCCGTTTCGGTGCTTATAGTATGTTTTCAGGTTACTTCTTTAATAAATCGATTGTGGGTTGGAAGTGGATTGGTGTGAATTCCAGTAAAGAGGAAATAGATACAATTTTTACTCCTACACCTATTGTGTCTACGAGCTTTAATGCAAGTTTAGTTAATGATTATCCATTGGAAAGCGGTATCTAAAAACATAAAAATAATAATCATAGAGAAAATGCAACCCAAATAGTAGCTTGTTTAAAGTAAATAAATTTAATAAATAGTCATATAAGTTTTGAGTCACTAAGCATTATGAAATTTGCTAAAATAATATTTTTTACTCTTCTATTCTATTTAATACCAACTGCACTTGTCATTTCACAGACAAACCAAGTTACAGTTTCTGGCTTCATAAGAGATGCTTCCAGCGGAGAAATGTTGTTAGGTGTGAACATTCTTCTCTACAAAGATTCTCTTAGTTTAAATAATCCTCCTTTAAGGGGAACTAGTTCAAACAATCATGGCTTCTTTGCAATTCCAAAACTGGGCAAAGGTAAATATTTTCTTGCTGTTAGCAGTCTCGGTTATCAAACAAAAATTGAACAGCTGGATATAACAATAAATAGCGGAAAACTTGGAGTAAATGTTAATTTAATTCAACAGGACTTAAGGTTGGATGAAGTAATTGTGAAAGGAATAAAAGAAAATAAAACGGATGTGAGCACAATAGACATTTCACCCGATTTATTGCAGCAATTGCCAACATTCAGCGGAGAAGTTGATGTATTTAAATCACTTCAAACTGTTGCTGGAGTAAAAACTGCAAGTGAAATATCTTCCGGGCTATATGTGCGTGGCGGTTCACCGGACCAAACTTTAACTTTGGTAGATGGGATTATTGTTTATAATCCTACTCATTTGGGAAATTTTGCAAGTACCTTTAACTCAAACGCAATTCAGAATGTAAGTTTAATTAAAGGGGCATTTCCTGCTGAATATGGAGGAAGATTATCAAGCGTATTAGACATAAAACTTCGCGCAGGGACTAAAGAAAAAGATAAACGTAAGATTGGTTTGGGATTGGTCAATTCTTATTTGATGTTTGAAGGACCATTAAGAGAAAACTCAACATACATGTTATTTGGAAGAATGATGTATTATGATCTGATACAAAAAAATGTTAGCAAAGGGACTAGCATTCCAAGATATAATTTTAAAGATTTAAATACTAAACTTACTTACACACTTTCTGAATCAAATGTCTTGTCTGTTAGCGGAATGTTGACATACGATGATTTATACAGCCCTCCCAAAAATGAAGATATACAATACGATATTGGCTGGGAAAATAAAACTGTAAGCATAAATTGGCTTAAGGTAGGATCAAATTCACTATTTCTAAATAATTCGGTAAGCTATGTAAATTATAAATTCAGATCACTTCTTAAGGATAAAAATGAGAGCGGTACTTCAGCTGATTATTTTGCATCATCAAACTTAGATGATTTTTTAATTAAAACTAATGCTGATATTTACTGGAATGAAGATAACATACTTAAGGTAGGCGGAGAGCTTGCAATACATTTCTACGATTTGATCTATACAGATATTTATAATCCTTTAGTAGAAGAGGATCCGGAGTATAATAATGAAATATTTGCAACTGAAGCTTCCATGTATATACAGAATGATTGGAATGTATTTAAGGATATGAAAGCAAATATTGGTGGAAGAATTTACTTTTTTAATAATTCTAAATATTTGGATTTTGAACCAAGACTATCTTTCTCTTATAAAATTAATAGTTTTCTAACTGTAAAATCTGCATATGCAATTGCTCATCAGTTTCTCCATTTGATTGTAAGAAACGATATTTCGCTTCCTACTGATTTATGGTATCCGTCCACAAAAAAAATAGAACCTAGTAATTCTACTCAATATATTTTCGGACTTGAATCTGAAATAAATGACGGAGAGTATCTTGTTTCAGCAGAAGTATACTATAGAAATATGAAAAATCTTTATGAATTTCAAGATGGTGCAAGTATTGGTTCACAAAATTCGCTAGAAGATCTTTTTACTAAGGGTAAAGGTGAGGCCTATGGTCTTGAATTATTTGCTAATAAAAGAATGGGAGATTTCACTGGCTGGATTGGTTATACACTTTCTTGGACTAAAAGAAAATTTGATGATTTAAATATTGGAAGAATTTTTTATCCAAGATATGATCGTAGGCATGATGTCTCGGTTGTTTTAGCTTATAATGTTTTGAAAGACCTTAGTATGAGTGCAACCTGGGTATATTCAACCGGTCAAGGATATACAATTCCAACAAGCCAATATAAATTTCGTACACCTGCACTCGGCACTGAAAACTTGTTTCAATTTGATTACACTAGCAGAAATGATTTCCGAATGCCTGCTTATCATAAACTGGATGTAAGTATTCAGTATAGCTTTAAATACGGCAATGTTCCGTTCAAAGCTTATCTAAGTCTTCTAAATGTTTATAATAGAAAAAATGCCTTCGGATACTATTTGAATCCTGAGGAAATCGATGAAAATACAAATGACAAAATCATTAAAATGAAACAAATAACTTTATTTCCATTTATTCCCTCGGCGGGAATTAGTGTAGAGTTTTAGATTATGAAACAGTTAAAGAAATATTTTTTTATTCCATTAATTTTGCTTCTAGTAAGTTGTGAAGAAATTGATGTTGTTGAACTTGATATTGACTACACAGAAAAAATTGTAGTACAATCGGAATTAATTGCTGGTGAATTTTTTGAAGGAGTTTATCTTTCAAAAACACTCCCTTTAAATGAAAGATATAGTCCAGAAGTCGCTGAGATTACAGATGCAGCATTATTCTTAATTTTAGATTCCGTAAAGGTTATCCCTCTTCATTACAGAGGGTTGGGTAAATATGAATCTTTCAATCCATTTAAAGTAGTCAGTAATCAAACTTTTGAGTTATTTGGAGAGGTTGGCAAAACAAAACTCTATGCTAAAACAATAATCCCTAATATGCCTTTATATAGTAATCCGAGATTCGTTCCGGAAGGTTATTTATCAACTTCTGTAAAATTAAATTCGGGTGAGGCTTATGGAGCAATATGGCTCATGGCAAATAATGTCCTTTCAAAACCGTTTGATCAATCAAAGGATTTTTTCTCAATATTAACGAAGTTAGATCCTGATGATGACGAGATGCTTGTTAGAACCACATTGCTAAATAATGAGTATTTCAGTTCATATTATTCTGATAAAATTTTTATACAAATATATTCATTCGATCAATCTTATTATAAATATTTTAAGACCAAAAACAATAACAGCCCTATTGAAGATAACTTTTCACAAGGCGGTGGACCAATTGATTGGAATGTAGAAGGACATAATGTTATTGGAATGTTTATCGGTGTGGCAAAAACCGGATTTATTCAAATTGTACCATGAAAGTTTTATATAGAAATATAAGCCCATTTAGATTGCTGCTGATACTAATTTCCCCCCTTTTTTTTCTTTCATGTCTAAATGACCCTGAACCCAAGGAAATTGAAATGAGTTTATCCGGAAACTCAATGTTATTAAAGTACCTTGAATCTAAAGGAGATTTCATAAATAATATTAGTGGGCCCATGACTTTTGATGCTCAAATTGTTAATTCGGGACTAAACTTCTTTAAAATAATTGACTTGAGATCTAAAGAAAAATATTTAAATGGGCATATTCCAAATTCAATAAATGTAAGTAAAGATAGTATTTTTACTTTTGTTAAGAATAATGTCCCAGACTCTATATTAGTTGTGCTCGTTTCTGAAAGCGGACAGTTATCAGGTTACTTAAGTAGTCTTTTTTGGCTTTTAGGAAATTATAATATTTATTCTCTTGATTTTGGTATTGCTGCTTGGAACCATGATTTTGCTGCTGAAGTTATTGATGAGAGAAATTTAATTTCAGAATCATTAGATATTAAAAAGACGAATCAGGACTATGCTAAATTAAACTTTCAGCCATTACCAGAAATTACGTTAAAAAACATTAACGACCTGCAAAGTAGTCTTGAAGAACGAATCCACATTGTTGCTAACCAAACATTTTTAACCGAAAAGATTGGAGCTGGAAGTGATAATCACTACTTAGTATGTTATGGTAATTTGAATCTCTATAAAGCCCATGCCATGGAAGGTCCGGATGCAGGAGAGGGCCATCCGATTGGTGCTGTTCACTATAAAGATGCTCTTGTTTATGATTTAAGAAGTAGCAATGATCTTCAAACACTCCCGCCAGATAGAAAAATTGTTATCTACTCATTCAATGGTCAGTTGAGTGCATACGTAGTGGCTTATTTAAGAGTCCTCGGTTATGACGCCTACTCATTAAAATACGGTGCGAGTATATTTGCTCATGAGCGTTTGCTTTGGGGAGAATACACAAAATTATATGTTTTTGATGAATCTAAGATAAATAATTTTGATTATGAAAAATAAAAGCCCCAGCTTGCGCTGAGGCTTGTGAGTACAACTTATAAATTACAGAAGTTGAATTATTTTATTTCTATAGTTCTTGGTTTAACTCTTTCAACCTTTGGAAGATGAACATATAATCTGCCATTCTCTAATTTAGCATCAATTTTATCTTCATCAATACTTTCAGATATTTTGAACTTTCTGTAATAATTGCTTGAATCAATTTCCTTCATAAGGAATTTATGCTGCAACTCCCCCAAGAAGTTTGTTCTTCCCATTATTACAAGATCACCTTCTTCAATTTTAATCTTAACATCTTGCCTTGATACACCGGGCATATTTGCAACTAAATTATAATCATCAGTTGTTTCATAAATATCTACCAAAGGTGCAACCCAAGATTCTTTTTCTAAAGCTTCTTCCCAGCTTCGTTTATCTTCAACTTTTGTTAAAGCTTTTGTATCTTCCATAATTATATCTCCTTATTTTACTTATTTTTTATCTTCATCGTCATCTACTACTTCGTAAGAAGCATCTTGTACTTCTTTTTCATCTTTTTGTGCTTCCTGCTTCTGACCCTGATCTCCACCGGGTTGTGATCCGGCTCCCGGTTGACCTTCGGCTCCGGGTTGCTGATAAAGATTTTGAGCAATTTCGCCCCACACTTTATTAAGTTGATCAGTAGCTGCTTTTATAGTATCTGTATTATCTGTTTTTAGTGCTTCTTCAACCTTTGTTATTTCAGCTTCAAGTCTGGATTTAGCATCTGCAGGAATTTTATCTTTTAGCTCTTCAATTTGCTTCTTGGTTTGAAAAACTAAATTATCGGCATTGTTTCTTATTTCAACGCCTTCCTTTTTCTTCTTATCTGCTTCAGCATTTTCTTTTGCTTTATTTTTCATATCCTGAATTTCTTGTTCACTTAATCCGCTAGACGAAGTAATTCTGATACTCTGCTCTTTACCACTTGCTTTATCTTTAGCCGATACATGCATAATTCCATTAGCATCAATATCAAAAGTAACTTCTACTTGAGGAACACCTCTTGGTGCAGGCGGAATACCATCCAAGTGAAATCTTCCAAGTGTTCTGTTATCTGTAGCCATTGATCTTTCACCCTGGAGAATGTGAATTTCTACTGAAGGCTGATTATCGGCTGCAGTTGAGAAAGTTTCACTTTTCTTTGTTGGGATTGTTGTATTAGCATCAATCAACTTTGTCATTACACCACCTAAAGTTTCAATACCCAGTGAAAGAGGAGTAACATCAAGTAATAATACATCTTTCACATCACCGGCAAGTACACCACCTTGAATTGCTGCACCAATTGCAACAACTTCATCAGGGTTAACACCTTTATGCGGTTCTTTCCCAAAAATTCTTTTAACTAATTCTTGAACTTTTGGAACTCTAGTTGAACCACCAACTAAAATAACTTCACTAATTTCCGAAGGAGAAACTCCGGCATCTTTGATGGCTTGTTGACAAGGTCCTGCTGATCTCTCAATAAGATCATCAACTAACTGCTCAAATTTTGATCGAGTAATTGTAATATTCAAGTGCTTTGGTCCGTCTTGAGTTGCAGTAACAAATGGTAAATTTACATCTGTCTGCGAAGTGGACGAAAGTTCTATCTTAGCTTTTTCAGCACCCTCTTTAAGTCTTTGAAGTGCCATAGGATCTTTTCTTAAATCAATACCTTCTTGCTTATTAAACTCATCAGCTAAATAATCAATAAGTCTCTGATCAAAATCATCACCACCAAGGTGAGTATCACCATTAGTAGATTTAACTTCAAAAACTCCGTCACCTAATTGTAAAATAGAAATATCAAAAGTACCGCCGCCTAAATCGTAAACGGCAACAATTTGCTCTTTATCTTTCTTATCTAATCCATATGCAAGAGCTGCTGCTGTAGGTTCGTTAATAATTCTCTTTACTTGCAATCCAGCAATCTCCCCTGCATCTTTAGTAGCTTGTCTTTGAGCATCATTGAAGTATGCAGGCACAGTAATAACTGCTTCAGAAACTTCTTGACCTAAATAATCCTCTGCCGTTTTCTTCATCTTCTGTAAAACCATTGCGCCAATTTCCGGTGGAGAATAAACTCTGTCATCTATTTTAATTCTTGCAGATCCATTATCACCTGAAATAACTTTGTAAGGTACTTCCTGTATTTCATTACTCACTTCGTCGTAGCGTCTTCCCATAAATCTTTTTACAGAAAATACTGTATTTGTAGGATTGGTAACTGCTTGTCTTTTTGCCGGCTGACCAACTAATCTATCGCCATTTTTGGCAAAGCCAATAACAGAAGGTGTGGTTCTTCCCCCTTCTGAATTTGGAATAACAACCGGTTCATTTCCTTCCATCACAGCAACACATGAATTAGTCGTTCCTAAATCTATTCCAATAATCTTACCCATTTCTATCAATCTCCTATTTTTTATTAAACGGCGACTCGCATGAGTCGCCTAAATTTTTTCCTTACTTTTCGTTATTTGAGTTCTATAACTTTTTCTTTTTCTACTTTTGGTTCTAGTTTGTTCAATTTTATAGCTAATGTACCATCTCTAAAACTTGCATCAACATTATCAGAATCAACTTCTACCGGAAGTGTGAAACTTCTTTTGAATTTACCAAAACATCTTTCTTCTCTGTAGTAATTCTTTTCTTTTTCTTCAGAAACTTTTTTCTTTTCGCCTTCAATGGTTAAAATGTTATCTTGCAATGTTATTTTTAAATTTTCTTTTGGAACACCGGGAACTTCAGCATCAATCAATATACTTTTATCATTTTCTGAGATATCAATTCTTGGTGAAAAAGAATCTTGACTAACATTATGAAATCCTGGGAATTCATCAAAAAATCTTTGAAATCTGTTTGAGAAATGATCTAAATCTCTCATCGGTTCAAATCTTAAAAGTGTCATGGATATATCTCCTTATTTTATTTTTAATATTTTGGTTCAGTTTTGTTCTTTTATAATCAATACTTGTGCCAAAATTATTATTGACTGTAAATTATTGTATTGCAATGACTTAAGACGATTATCCAAAAATTATTATAATATGTCATATTGACATGATAATGCTTTTTTGACACATTGTGTTTATTTTTGTCAGCATATCTGTCATATTGTCATTATTTATTGGAGGTTCAATGTTCAACATTGAAAATTTTGATATCAAACTTGAAACCAGAACAATTGGAAGAAACTTCATTTATAGTGAATCCATTGATTCAACAAATTCATTTTTGTTGGAAAATAAGCAAAATCTTGCTAATGGTACTGTTATCTTTACAGAGTTTCAAGAGAGTGGACGGGGAAGATTTAAACGTCCCTGGGAAAGCAATAAGGGGGAAAATCTTACATTTTCTATTTTGTTGAGAAAAAAATATCTATTGCTCAATCCCAATCATATTAATTTAGCCTCGTCTTTAGCTGTTTCTTCTGCAATTGAAAACTTATATCAGCTTAAGACAGATCTGAAATGGCCAAACGATATTTTAATAAAAAATAAGAAAGTAAGCGGTATATTATTGGAGTCTTCCAGCAAAGGTTCAGAACTTGAAAAAATTGTTGTCGGAATTGGTGTTAATGTTAATCAGACAAAGTTTGATGGTGATTTTAAGATTCAGCCCACTTCAGTTAAATTTGAAATGAGAAAAGAAGCAAACAGGGAAAGATTCTTAAGTGAAATTCTGAATGGTTTTGAAGAATTACTATCCAGTTTGCAAGACAGCCCAAAGAAAGTTTTAGATGAATGGCGGGAAAGATGCCGAATGATTGGTGAACCAATTACAATTGATACAGGAACTGAAAGAAAATATGGTGTATTTTATGATATTGATGCAAATGGATTTATGTTATTAAAATCCGGTGAAGAAATTGAAAAGATTACAAATGGTGATGTTTCAGCAAGGGAGAAAAATTAATTATCAAGAATAATATGAAAGTCTACTTAGATAATGCCGCAACTACAAAAGTTCACCCAAGAGTTATTGAAAAAATGCTTCCCTATCTAGATTATTATTATGGGAACCCATCATCTATTCATTCATTTGGAAGAAATGCAAGGGTGGCTGTAGAAGAATCAAGAGAAATTATTGCAGATTTTATCAATGCCGATCCGAGTGAAATTTATTTTACCAGCTGCGGAACTGAATCTAGCAATTTTATAATTACTGGTATTGCTAAAACTGAATTTATTGAATCAGGCAAAAATCATCTTGTAACTTCCGCTGGTGATCATAAAGCTACTTTAAAAGCAATTGAACGACTTTCAGAAAATGGATTTCAGTCTGATATTTTAAAACTTGATAAAAAATTTAAGTTTGAGAATAATATATTAAATGATTTTGTTTCTGAAAAAACATCTCTCATTTCTTTGATTCATGTAAATAACGAAACCGGAACTACATTCGATGCAAAACAAATTCGTGAAAATATCAGTAATGTTTATTTTCACATTGACGCAGTCCAAAGTTTTGGGAAAATAAATTTAGATGTTAAAGATTTGGGAATAGATGCACTTTCAGTTTCTGCACATAAACTTTACGGACCAAAAGGTATTGGAGCTGCATTTATAAAAAGTGGAACACCCATGAACTCGCTGATTCTTGGCGGTGGGCAAGAACGGAACCGAAGAGCCGGAACTGAAAACGTTGCTTCAATTGTTGGATTTGCAGAAGCTGTTAAGATAGCTAAAGAGAGCATGACTGAAAACTTTGAATATGTACAAAAGTTGAAAAACTATTTTTGGTCAGGCTTAATTGGAAATGGAATTGCAGGAATATTAAACAATAGCAAAATTAATTCTTCACCGTATATTTTAAGTTTAACTTTAGATCCTGAAATATATCAGACTGATTCGGAAGCCATATTGATGTTTTTAGATATTAATGGGATAGCAGTTTCTGCCGGTTCCGCATGTACTTCGGGAACATTGAAACCATCCCATGTAATTTTAGCCGGCGGTTACTCAGAAGCTTATGCAAAAGGAACAATCAGATTTTCATTTTCTACAGAAAATACTATTGAAGAGTTGGATTATACAATTGAGGTTTTGAAAAAATTAGCCCAAAAGATTAAAAGGTAATTTTTTATTCAATTCATCCAAATTGATGAATTTATTTTTCCCTTATTGGTAATTCCATAACTTTTCTAAAGTTACACTAAACCATATAATTTATTAGAGTAGATAGCTTCTCTTTCAGTTCTTTTCTTGGTACAATTACATCTACAAAACCATTTTCTAAAAGAAATTCTGAACGCTGGAAACCTTTTGGCAGATCGCGGCCAATTGTTTGCTTAATTACACGAGGACCGGCAAATCCTATTAACGCTTTAGGTTCTGCTATAATAACATCACCAAGCATTGCATAACTGGCTGTGGTTCCACCGGTTGTAGGATCAGCGAGAACAGAAATATATGGCAGTCCCGCTTCAGATAAACGTGCTAGCCTACTGCTGGTTTTAGCCATCTGCATTAGTGAAAGGGCACCTTCCATCATTCTAGCACCGCCGCTTTGCGAAATAATAATCATAGGAATTTTATTTTCATAAGCTCTATCAATTGCGCGGGCAATTTTTTCTCCAACAACCGAGCCCATGCTGCCACCAATAAATTTGAAATCCATACAAGCAAAACTTACTTTTTGTCCGTTAATTGTACCTAAACCGGTTCTAACGGCATCATTTAGTCCGCTTTTCTTTATTGTCTCAGAAATTCGATCGGAATATTTTTTTGTGTCCTCAAATTCTAAAGGATCACCGGATTTCATTTTTTTATCAGATTCTTTGAAAGAATTTTTATCGAATAAGATAGAAATATACTCTTCGCTTCCAACTCTAAAATGGTAGTTACACTTAAAGCAAACCCAAGCATTCATTTCTAACTGACGGGCATATATTATTTCTCCGCACTTTTCGCATTTTGTCCATTGACCATCTGGTACATCAGATTTTTGACTTTTGGGAGATATATTTTGTTTTGATCTTTTAAACCAGCCCATAAAAATTATTCCTTTTCAATATTAGCTATTAAAGTTAACACCCTTGTTGGATGCTCAGGATCATCAGAAAATAGTGTTACAGTCCGAGCAACTTGTCCGATCAAATTTTTTGTATCAAATACAATTTTTAGATTATCAGATTCGTTAGGTAAAAGTTTTTTGGTGGACATCAGAGCTGCAGTACATCCGCAAGAAGATTTAATTTTTTCAATATTTAATTGCGATGTCCCTATATTTTTTACTTCAATAAAAGCTTCTAATTTTTCGCCTTCCTTAACATTTCCAAAATTATGATTGTATTTCGATAGTTTTATTGTTGGTTTATTTAATTCATCGGTCCCATTTTCAGAAATAATGTTAGCTTGAAAAGATAACCTAAGTTGAGAATTTTCAGGATCATTATTCAAAATATAAACATATTTTTTCTGCTTGCCTGTTCTTCTGGTTGAATTAAACTTAACTTTAATTTGAGTGGAATCATCCGGAACTAAGCGGGTTTTAGAAGGAGTTACAGCAGTACAACCGCACGATGCTCTAACTCTATTAATTTCGAGAACATCTGTTCCCCTATTGAAAATAACGAAATCGTGTTCTACAATTTCCCCTTCTTTAATATCACCAAAGTCAAAACTTTCTTCCATTGGTACAATTTTGGGAGTGCCAAATTGGGCTATAATAGTTATAGTTATTAAAAAATAAATAAGTAGTAATTTTTTCATGATTGCTTTCTAAACTTTATTTTCTTAAGATAATTCGGTTCTAAATAATCGTATTCAAAAGTTAATAAATCTTCTCCAAATAAATAAGTCCATTTTGCTATTGAAGAAGCTCTGGGTGAACTCAAAATTTTAATATTTTTAACTGTTTTTACGTTCCCATAAACAACATCAGTTCCGATGATCTGCTTATCAATATCTGCTTTACTTATCAACTTTACTTCTTGAACAACAATGGGTAAATTATTTTCATTTCTATACATTCCAAAATAAGCTTCATCAATATTTGCATTATTAATTATTGCAAAAGTAGTATTATTCGGCAATAATTCACTTAATTCTAAACTAAATGCAGAAAATGTGGGAACGGGAACAATCGGTAATGCTGAAGCATACGCTATTCCTTTAGCTGCGGTCATTCCAATTCTAAGTCCGGTAAATGATCCGGGTCCAGTTGAAACGGAAACACAATCCAGTTCAGATGCTGAAATTCCATTTGAAGAGAGGAGTTCACTAATAACAGGAACCAACTTCTCAGAATGCACATGTTTCATCAGAATATTTCTTTCATCATATTTAGTCGATGCAAAAGATAGACATGCACTGCATAATTCTGCGGAAGTTTCAATAGCTAAAATTATTTTGTCTTCCATAATTTGGCAAAGTTAACTAATTATGGTCAATTATTTCGATTTTTCTTTCGTTAGTAGGTTTAGTTTCTATACAAATTTCTAAATAGTTCTTAGGTAAAATTTCACTCATCAAATTTCCCCATTCAATAAAAACAACAGCATCTTCATCGATTAGGTACTCTTCAAATCCAATATCATAAAGTTCTTCAATTTTCTTCAGCCTATAAAAATCAAAATGATATACTTTCTTTTTACCGTAATATTCATTAACAATTGAAAAAGAGGGGCTATTCACATTTGATATGCCCCACTGTTCACAAATAAATTTTATCAAAGTCGTTTTACCGCTGCCAAGATTTCCATTAAGCACAACAGTATTTCCGTTCTTTAAATATTGTGAAAGTTCAACTGCCAGTAATTTGGTGTTTTCAATATTAACAATTTCTTTTTTAAATGGAAGATTCAACTAGACCTTGCTCTCCATTGTGATAACAGGTAAAATCATCTCTTCCATGGAAATCCCTCCATGCTGAAATGTATCTTTATAATAGTTAAGATACTTATGATATTCTGTTGGATAGATGAAATAGAAATCTTCTTTGGCTATAATATAACTGGCCGTAACTCCACGCTTAGGTAATTTAAATTTACTTGGATCAGTAATTTGGATTGCTTGTTTATTGTCAACCTTTAGATTTCTACCAAACTTAAATCTAAGATTTTTCGAGGTTTCTCTATCTGCAATCACCTTTGATGCACGACGTGTTATTATGCTTCCATGATCGGTAGTAACGATAACCTTTGCTTTTTCCATTTCTGCGATTTTTCTGAATGTGCCAAATAATGAAGAATGAGTGAACCAACTATTTGTTAGTGATCTGAATGCTGCTTCGTTTGGTGCTATCTCTTTAATTAGTTCAGAGTCTGATCTTCCGTGAACAAGCATATCTAAAAAGTTAACCACCACAGCCATAAAATTAGTTTTCTTATGCGACACAATATTTTGTTCGAATGATCTTCCAACATCAGGATCAATAATTTTCATATACTTCAGTTCATTTTCAAGTTTTACATTTTTTTTGTCAAGAAGGAGTTGAAGTAATTCTTTTTCGTATTTATTCTGACTTCTTTCGTCATCTTTATTCCCCTGCCATAAGTCAGGGTAATAGTTCTCAATCTCAGATGGGAAAAGTCCACTGAAGAGAGCATTTCTGGCATAAGGCGTTGCGGTTGGTAAAATTGAATAGTAATAATCTTTTTCAATACTAAAATAATCAAGAAGATGTTTCTCAAGAAGCAACCATTGATCTAAACGCAAACAGTCTAAAACAAATAGAAAAACCGGGCCATCAGAATTTTCAAGATGTGGAATTACAAATTGTTCAACAATATCCGTTGTTAATAGCGGGACTGTATCTTTGCCTTTACTATTAATCCATGTTTCATAATTGTTTTCAACGAATTTTGAAAATTCCCTATTGCATTCCTTTTTCTGCTCATATAAGGTTTGTTTTAAATTAACTTCTCTGTGTTCATCAATCTCCATATCCCAATTGATCATTTTGTTGTTAATGTCAATCCAATCATCAAAGTCCAAGTCTTCAGTTAATCTTATACTTATTTTACTAAAGTCCTCCAGATAATCTTTTGTAACATACTCACTCGATATTTTTTTACCCTCAAGTATTTTTTTGCATACCATCAAAATCTGCGAAGGCATTACTGACTTAATAAGATAGTCACTAATCTTGCTTCCAATAGCATCATTCATTAATGATTCTTCTTCACTTTTAGTAACCATAACAACTGGAATATTAGGATTAAGTTCTTTAATTACCGAAAGTGTTTCCAATCCTCCCATACCGCTCATCATTTCATCTAGAAATATTAAATCATACTCTCGATTTTCTACTTCAGCAATTGCATCTTTACCGTTGGTAACTGTAGTAACTTCATAACCTTTTTCGGTAAGGAATAAAATATGCGGTCTTAGCATTTCAATTTCGTCATCAACCCATAATATTTTGTATTTTCTCATTTATTAACCATTTAATTTTTATTGTATTGAAATATGAACATCTAATCCGGCTTCGTTTGTTGTTGTTGGCGGAATTCTAGAAGCGCCTTCAGGTTCAACAGAAGTTCTCTTGTAGAAAATAGATAAAGTTACTTTTGAACTCAATGTATATTTAATTCTTGGTTCAATTATAGTCCTTGTAGTTCCGTCCTGGGGTTTCCCTTCTTCAGAAAAATTATCCATTTCAAATATTATTGTTGAGTTCTTTGCACTTGTGTAGGAAAGAGACATCTCAATATCATTTTTAAGATCCAGTCCAAATAACGGTAGTGAAAATCCAGATTTTGCGAAACTTGCAGTAAAGTTTATATCTCGGGAAAATTGCTCAGTTATATTCCGAGTTGCAATACCCAAATCATAGCTTGTTTTGGTCGAATACTTTACTGAACCGCTCATATTTCCACCCCAAAGATCATCAAATGTAATATTTACGCCAGCAAGAGGTGAAAAACCATAATTAATTCTTTGTGTTTGAACTTGTTTTTTACCATCAGGATCGACTCGCCAACCTTCAGTATAGGAAGAACTATAAGCATGATTCAGCGAAACTGATTTTGCAAATCCTTGAAGAAAACTTATATCCTCCAAACCTCTCCAGTCCAAGCGCCAGTTGGCCCTTGGTATATATTTTATTACATCCTTAAATACCGGCAATGTTGAAAGGAACGGTATACTCTCAAATCCTTCGCTAAAAGCAGCGGCAATATTCCTATTTGGATCATTCTGATATAATTCATTTACAGTAGTTATTCCCGCCTCTGAAAAGAAGATTGGCAAGTAGATAAATGATCTATCTAATGTTCCATTAGATGTAATATCACTTACAATAACACTGCCATCCTCTTCAGTTGTAATTCTTGTAGTCTTACTAAATCCCCAACCAACCTTCCAATTTAGGTTAATTGTTGCACCTTCCCAAAGAGGTCGGGAAGTACTGAAGTCAATTGTATTTTTTTGATTAAAATTATCACTCAGATTTCCTAAAGGAGCCCTTTCACCAGCATCACTACTAAACCCAAGCATATATAATCTGGAAGGACCTAAATTCGGATTTGATTCCCAACCCCAAAAATTTGTGAATCCCGTACCTTCAGATTTGATTCCTGTATTACTTACTGAATTTGACTGGCTGAAATTCATTTTAATACTTTCATAATCAAAAAATATCCACTTAGCGCCAGCCTTAAAGTAATTGAAGGCTTTAGTATAAATTGGTATTCTGTTAACATCAGCTAATGAATCTACAGCTGTAGTATCACTTTCTTCAATTTCTTGACGTTTCTTTTCCAGTTCTTCATCAATATCCTTAACCTGTCCTCTTCCTCTGCCGCGAGGAGTTTTAGTGCTTTTTTGAACATTCTCATTTGCAGCGGATTTATCTTCTTCAAATAGAGGAGCTGTTAATGACTGCCATCTTAAAGTCAAACTTGCTCTAATACTATTGGACCAACCAATACTTCTTCCGAGATCTTCTTGCTTAAAGTTGTTTGACCATTTATAATTTACATTATATCCAAATGATAAATTAAAATATCGCTTTAAGTCCCAAAGTGAAGGAAGTTGTGGATTAGTTTTAAAGTCAAAACTTTGAGAATAGCTATAATCTTTACCGAATAAAGAACCTCTAATAATATCATTCCAAATTTCGCCTTCTGGACGAGCCATATCTTCCACTGCCAGTAAGTGTGCATAAGAAGATGCAACATTAACATTATAGCTCATACTTAAATTAAGTAATCCCCCTTCTGTCATCTTCCAGTTAAATCCAATATCTCTTTTGGAAGTAAAATCTCTCTGAGTTTTTTCTTCTGCGGTTTCAGTTCTACTAAGACTTGAAGATTCTTTTCTTGATGCTGAAACTCCAGTGTTAAATGATTGTGGTGTAAAATAAATTTTCGTGTTCTTATAATCTTCAAAAATTTCAATAAGATAACCAAGCAAAGGTATATCTGCAGCGAAGAAATAATTATCCTTGCTAAAATTTAGAGAATACTTTCCACTGCCATTCCAGACCCAGCTATTTGAAAATACTAAAGTAGGGCTGCGGCTAAATGTTTTATTATAGCTGAATGCAAACTGAATATTATTTACAATATCCTGAATATACCAGCTTTTACTTGGCAGCTTAAAGCGAATGCTTGAAAGTGACCAAGTATCAGATATGTTTACAGATTGCGATTCCACCCTTATTTCTTCTGCAATTGTTTTGGCCTCTTCTTCGGGAACTCCATCATTTATAAGCTGTTCAGCCTGCTGATTAACGGCTTCATCAATATTGATATCAGTACCGGGCTTATACAGAGGTTTTGCAACTGATTCAGAGTGAGAATAATTTAGACTGAAACTACTGCCTGTCAAATTCCACGGCAATAATTTAATAATATCAAGATTTACAGAACCACTCCATTTAGTATTATCAACTCTATTTCCAAAACGTTCATTTAATCTGTGGAAATATGGATCAGTCTGGCTTGCTGTTACATTGACCGTCATTAAATCAGCTAATCTTATTTGAGAGGACGTACTATAAGCCCACCCCGGAGTATCGTCTGCTCCCAAAACTCTAAGTTCGTTTATCCAAAGCTCACCGGAAACCGGTTCACCGATCAGAGGTTTAGTCAAAATTTCTTCTGGTGATCTCTGCTGATTCGGGTTCTTAATTCCAAATGAGAAGAAATTGACTTTTGTTAATGTAGGATTTCCCTTGACCCCGTAAGAATGCCCCAGTTTATCCGGAACCGGGATCGAATATCGTTGAGTTAGATCTGTTTGATTTCGTAATTGTTTAATTGCTGTTAGGTCCTCAAAAACTATAGCTATTTCACTCCAGCCTAAATTTGCTGCATCTCCCGCTGTAACCGGTTGTCGGTATTCATAATAATTTGCTGTATCAGTACCAAATCTAAAGTAAACTTCTGAACCGTACGTGTTAAAATCTTCGTAGTAAGAAATAGATCCAGGGCTTTCATCCTGATCACCCCTAACAAATAATTTCATTTCTTTGTAACTGAATACATCGAGAGGACGAAATAAATATTTTACTATCTCTCTAGAATCACCATCTTCTAATTCAGAAATTACTAAGCGTAAGGATTGTTCGTTTTTATAGATCAATTCATCAGGATTAGTTCTATCACGTTCTCTAACAATTCCGGGAGGAGTAATATATTCAGGATTATCCTCATAATTAATTGTTGAGATAACTAATGTAGTATCATTTTCTTCAACTTTGCCTGGTGTTAAAACTTTTTGCCACTGGTTACCGACAAGATTCATCTCAGCAAGTCTGATATGAATAGGTTCGTCGACCCCTGTAATCCACAATCTAATTACTTCAACAAGTGTAAAACTTGGATTACCAACTTTTGAATTAAATTCTTTTAATGGAATTCGAAACTGGAACCAACTATCGTTATCACCGCCACCGCTAATAAACTGATTAGTATTTTTGTTTGTGTCAATAGGCACTTCGTATCTAAAGTAGCTATTAACTTTATCTAGCGTAAAGTTTCTATCCATATCCTCAGTATCAGGCAGCCTACCAACATCACTCAATTTTGCGTTACCTTGCGTACCATTTATTCTCCTGTAGTCACCGGAGCCTAAATTAAATATAAAATCATCTTTACTGGGATCCCCGTCACCATCAATATCACCAAAATCTGCAATTTCTTGGGCATTAGTTCTGCCGTCAAGTCCTACGTCTTCTCCTTCATCAATTCTTTCATTTTGGTTCAAATCTTCTTGGTTTAACTCATTATCCGGTATAACATCTTCACTTACTTGGCCAAGATCAATAAATAACTTTGCATCGTCAGGTGCTTCTCTGATTTTTAACCAAAATTCAATAAACTCAATATTTTCTTCAATTAAGTTACTTGCCGAAGATGAAAGTGGTTTCATCATTCCGCCCCAATTTTGAGCAGGATCATCCAAAATTGGAGACCAGTTAAAAGTACCTCTTTCAGTTGGAGTGTAAACATAATCAAGAGCAGTAATCTGATCGTCGTTTCGTCCAACTTTTTTTCTATCTCCCCAAATATCTTCAACCGTCACATCCGATGGTAAAAAATTGAACCAATAACTATTTGCCTTATAGCTCATTTGTTCACGTTTATTCAATCCTTCAAGTCCAACTATTTGATCGGGTACACTGAGATCACGCCATCCGGTATATGATACACCAATTGGAATAGTTCTTTTCGCACCTTCAAAGTCATCAATATAAGCTATACTCGCATCATTATCACCCGCAATATTACTCTTTTTAGTATTTGGGTCCGGACTCATGTAAGCAAATTCACCTTTAAAATTCATTGATGACATTTCTTTGGTGGAGATCAGATAATTTAATCCATCAGTAACAAAAGGCATATCAAAGCCCGTTTGGAAATCAACTCCAAAAATGGAATTGTTTAATGGTTCTTCGCCAATTCTCACTTTATCACTTAAAGTAGTTTGATTAAGATTTAAGTAAGAAAATCCAAATTTAGTTTTTTCACTTGCATCATAAATACCGCGTAAACCAAGTAATGTTTTAGAAGCTAACTGAAATAGATCATTCTTTTCATAACTTATTCGCAAATTTGCGCCTGGTACTAGAGCATCTTTATTTCGAATAATTACTTGCCCGATGTTATAATCAACACTGTAATCAACACCGTTTTCCAGAGTTCTGCCGTCAAGTATAACTTTAACTGAGTTTTCAACTGCATTAAACCCAATACTATAAACTGAGGAAGCATCGGCAGAATATTCGCCTACGAGAATGAACTTATCCTTGGTCTTATCTTGCTTAGCAAATGTAACTGAAGTATCATAAACAGCTTGATAAGTTAATTCAGGATCAAATGCTTCCGGGAAATCTTTGCCGAATGGCTGTAGCATAGGGAAAATAATTTCACCAGTTTCAGGAAAGATCGTTCGACCCGGATCCCAGTCAAAAGCTCCATCTGGACCTCCTGTACCACTCTCATCTGTTAAATCAAGTCCAAAAGCCTCAAGTAAGTTTTCACCTTCAATATTATTAACCGGTTCTTGTCCCGGTATTTGAAGATTCATATCAAAAATAAAACCTTCTTTATTAATATTTCTTCCGCCAATGGGATAAATATTTTTTAGAAGTAATTTCCACGCATCTGAGAATGTGCCACCCGGTTGCAGCTGTTTTGGTTTTACAAGTTTTAGGACTAAAATTTTTGAGGTATCATTTACTACTTCTTCTAGAAATTCACCATAATAATCGTCTACTTCACCAACATCACCCTCAGCCCTATACGCAATGGCAATAGCATCATCTTTGTTAATAGGAGCTTTGAAGCTAATAAATCCTGCAGCATAGTTATAGTCATAATCCGTACCTTCAACTAATGGCACAAATCTGTCATTGATCACCGACCGTCCTGAAATCTCTGTAATATCCTTGTCTCTAAAACTGTCATCGTATGGTTCCGGATCACCGGCAGCTTTTCGAACTGTCAAATCAATAAAGGCATTAGCTCTTCTCTGTTCTTTTATATCAAGTTGTGCAGAAGTAGTTTTCCAAACTTCTAATTCCTTAATCTTATATTGCGAAACGATAACCGGATTTGCGTTTCCGAAATATTGGCCGAATAAATTGAGATTTTCATCGGCATATGCTAAATCAACAAAGTAGTGATTTTGGGAATAATCATAAGCATGAACTTCAAATTGATTTTTTTGAGTACCGCCAGAAACGGAGACTTCTTCAACTTCACTCTTTTTTTGTGATGCTAATGCTGTTAATGTAAAGGGACCAAATTGGAAAAGTGCTTTTATGCCAAATAAAGCTTCACCTCCGCCAACTAAAGGAGATGTTTGCAGGGAAACGTTTCCGGCTTCAATACTTTGAATAATTTCATCTTCATAACCTTTGTAGTGAAGTTTTAGCTGATTTTCATATTCAAACGTTCTTTCAGTGTTCCAATCAGCGGCGATTGTTAGCTTATCCCCAATAGTTCCATTAACATTAATCTGCACTTGTTGCTTAAAATCTGGTTCATTTCTTGTATTTCCGAGCAATGACGCTGTAACACCTTCGGTAGTCTCGTTTCTCCAAGCGCCATGAATATCAACTGCTCCGCTGATTTTTAGACTTATTTTAGGCGGACCAAAAATACTTAAGAATGAAACACTAGGTAGTGGAATTTCAATATTGGTGATATCACTGAATAGCTGACCAAGATCATCTTTGCCTTGAACTAAATCATATTTATAACCAAGTTTTTCCCATTCATTTCGCTCAGTTGAACTGAGCCTCATTTCAATATATTGCTCGAGTGGGATTTTTAGCGGCTCGCGTACTTCATTATTAGCAATTAACTCGCGGATAATTACGTAATTACCCGTTGAATCCAATTCTACTGTTCTTCTCAAATATCTTTGAGAAGGATAAGAGAAAAAACTCTTTTTACGTTCAGGTTCAAAATCTAGAAACTTTTTATCCTCTCTTGCATATTGAAAGTGTTTTAAACGTGCAGTTGAATCATACATTGAAGAATCTACTTCAATTAACCCAAGTTTAAGTGAATCTGCTTTCAGAGAGTCTAACTGTTTAAGTGTTAAATTTGTATCGGGCGGAAATGAAAAGAATAGCAGTTTAGAATCAGATGGAAAAATTTCATTTGAATATGAATTTATATCCCAAGTGTCTCCCAATGCTGAAGGACTGCCGTTACTATCAATTGTAAATGTATCTGTTGAAAAGACTACAAATAAAATAAGTAATGTTAAAAGTGGAAACTTTATTCTTATGTTGAAAATCAAATTATTAACAAAAACCTACATTATGAAAGATTTTAATTATTGTATCAATAAATCTATAATACCTCCTTCTTTAATAAAAGGGACGAAAAATTATCCATTTCTATAATAATTATCAATTAATAGTTTTGGTAGTCAAAAATCATTACCCAATTAGTATAAATCCCTAGAGTTTGTTTTCACAGATATAATCTCAACTACTTCACTTTTTTCTAAAATTGCGCAGCTAAGTTTATTATCTCTAAATGCTCCTGTATCAATATATAAAGCATTTGCACGTTTATCAAAACGTGGTTCAGTATCGTGAGTATGACCAACAATTTGTAGTTTTCCAATATTTAACAATTTATCTCTATTCCACATAACACCATGCTCATTATAATGTTCATTATCGATCAAGTAATTTAGTGAATTTAGATCATCTTTATAATTACTTGGCAAAACTTTCTTATAATAAGTTGATAACCCTGCATGAGTAATAAAGCAATCATCCAAATTATAAAATAAAGGTTGATTATTAATCAACTCAATATGCTCCCAAACTTTATCAGGTTCAAATTCATAAGCGGCAAGAGTAGGCCCATGATCATTGTGGATCCACGTTCTTGCAAATATACTTCCGGGACTTTCAAAAAAGTGGGCAAACATTAAGTCATGGTTACCCGGTGTAAATGGAATTTCTTTTCGTTTAATGTATTCTATTGTTTCAAGACTATATTTACCTCTATCAACCAAATCACCGACAGAGTATACCTTAATATCGGGGTATTCATCAAGAATTTTATGATATAATTCTTTTAGAGTAAAAAAACATCCATGAATATCACCAATAACTGCAACCATAACTTCCTAAAAGTGATAGTTTGATTTTGCAAATTGTTTTAGTTCATCCCTGAATTTTGGATGTGCAATTTTAATTAAAGATGTAACTCTTTCCTGAATACTTTTACCAAAAAGATTTGCTACCCCATACTCTGTTACTACATAATGAACATCACCGCGAGATGTTACAACACCTGCACCAGTTTTTAGTGTAGGTACTATTCTTGAAATTTTTCCATCCTTAGTAGTGGAAGGTAAGGCAATAATTGGTTTTCCACCTTCTGAATGTGCGGCCCCTCTAATAAAATCAACTTGTCCCCCAATACCACTGTAAAATTTTGTACCAATTGAATCTGAACATACTTGTCCGGTCAAATCGATTTCTATTGCTGCATTAATGGCAACCATTTTATTATTCTTTGCAATCACAAAGGGATCATTAACATATTCTTGAGGATGAAATTCAAATATTGGATTGTTATCAATAAAATCGAAAGATTTTTTTGTGCCCAAAACAAAACCTGCAATTATTTTTCCGGGATGCAAAGTTTTTTGTTCACCGTTTATTATTCCTTCTTCAACCAATTCAACAATTCCATCTGAAAACATTTCTGTATGAATCCCTAAATCTTTATGATCCTTCAGATATTTCATTACTGAATCTGGGATTGCACCAATACCCATTTGAAGTGTCGACCCGTCTTCAATCATCTCTGCAATATATTGACCAATCTTATCGTAAGCTGCAAGAACTTCAGCACTTGCGTTAGGATCAACTTGGGGGAGCTGCATTAATGGTTCTTCATGCTCAACTATAAAATCAATTTTGTTTAAATGAATAAAACTATTGCCTAAACCTCTAGGCATTTCAGGATTAATTTGAGCAATAACTACTTTAGATTTTTCTGCAGGTGTTTTAATATTTCCTACGTCAATACCATAACTGCAAAAACCATGTTCATCAGGAGGAGAAACATTAATTAAAGCAATATCGGGAACAATAATTCCTCTCTTAAACAACATTGTAACTTCTGAAAGAAATATTGGAATAAAGTCCGCTCTTCCTTCATTTACAGCTTTTCTTGCATTTCCGCCAATAAAAAATGCCTTGTGCTTAAAGTGCTTTTCCATTTCCGGAGCTAAATAAGGTAGATCACCAACTATTAAAATATGATATAATAAAACATCCATCAGCTCATCTTTTTTTCTCACAAGTGCTCTTATCAGTTCCATAGGTGCAGCACATCCGGGTTGAATTACTACTTTATCACCCGATTTCACTACCTTAAGTGCATCATCAGAAGATACAACTTTTGATTTGTATTTTTCTTTCCAAGATAATTTTTGCGGTTTGTTTACTTTAATTTCTTCTGTCATTTTATAACTTAAATTTAGTTAGTAGAAAAAATGTGCAATCTTCTAAATTCGAGATCAAAAGTCTCAGCAATTACTTCATTAGAACAAGTACCACTGTAAGTACAAACACCTTTAGATAATCCAATATCGCCAATAAGAGCATTTGATAATCCATTATCGGCTATTTTCATTATATATTCCAATGATGCATTCGTTATTCCATAACTTGCTGTTCTAGAAACAAGCGCAGGAATATTCGGAACACAGTAATGAATTACATTATACTTAATGAATGTAGGGTTAGACAAAGTGGTGGGGTAACTTGTTTCCACACATCCTCCCTGATCAATAGCAACATCAACTATTACTGAGCCTCTTTTCATAGTTTTTACCATTTCTTCCGATATGATATGAGGAGATTTCTCACCTTTTACTTGAACAGCACCAATGAATAAATCAGCAAATTTAACACCTCGCGCAATCGTCATTGGATTAGCAACAACGGTAGAAATATTTTTTGAAACCGTATTTTCAATCCTTCTTAATCTTCTTAAGTCTTTATCAAGCACAATTACTTGAGCACCCATTGCGTAAGCCGATCGGGCGGCGCTCATACCGACAACACCTGCTCCTAGAATTACTACTGCTGCCGGCGCAACACCGGGAATTCCACCGAGCAAAATTCCTCTTCCTTCATGTACATCACTTTTTAAATACTTAGAACCCAATTGTATTGCAAGTTGTCCTGCAATTTCACTTATTGATTGTAAAACAGGCAGCTGATCATTTTTTTCAATTAGCTCATAACTTATTGCGGTGACTCTTTTCTCAATAAGTTTATCAATAATATATTTTTTCCCAACAGATAAATGCAGAAATGAAAATATAATTTGATTTTCTTGCAGAAGATCGGCAATCTCATTTGTAAGCGGTGCAACTTTTGTTATTAGTTCCGATCTCTGAAAAACTTCTTCGGCACTATATACAATTGTAGCTCCTGCATTAACATAATCTTGATCTGTAAAATGACTCCCAAGTCCTGCTTCAGTTTCAATAAAAACAGAGTGCCCTGCTTTTGTTAATGCATCTACACCTGCTGGTGCCATTGAGACTCTTTTCTCTTCCGCAAAGGTTTCTTTCGGTATTCCAATTCTCATAGGATTAAATTTTTAATTAATAATTATAAAAAATAATCAGAAAAATGAGGCAAAACAAAGGATTTTTAAATTACTTCAAATTTAGTTAATTGGAGTAATTGGCTTCTTCCCTTTTAGAACATTTATTACATTTTTTGCTGCAAGTTCAGCCATTTTATCACGTGTTTCAAAAGTTGCACTGCCTATATGCGGCAGAAGGACAGTATTCTCTAATTTTAGCAATTCTTCATTGTAATTTGGTTCGTTTTCATAAACATCAAATCCAGCGCCAAATATTCTCTTTTTCTTCAACATTGTTACAAGATATTTTTCATCCATAATTTCACCGCGAGCTGTGTTTACAATTATTGCGGAAGTTTTTAGCAGTTCTAATTTTTCTTTATTTAAAAGGTTTTTTGTTTGTTGGTTTAATGGAAGGTGAATTGAAACTACATCAGAAGTTTTCATTAATTTATTTAGTGAAACTTTTTTGGCATTTAACTCTTTTTCAAATTCGAATTTTCTACTTTTATTAAAGTATATAATTTTGCATCCAAAACTTTTCAATCTTTTTGCCGTAGCTTGTCCAATTCTTCCAGCACCAATTATCCCTATAGTTTTGCCGGTAAGTTGAATTCCTTGATACAACTTTGGTTCCCATCCTGTAAACTTTTTCCCTCTCATAAACTGGTCTGACTCAACAATTCTTCTTGCGCAAGTTAAAACTAATGAAACAGCAATTTCTGCTGTTGCATCTGTTAAAACATCTGGTGTATTTGTAACAATAATACCTTTTGATTTAGCATATTTGATATCAATATTGTTAAAGCCAACAGCATAATTTGCAATAATTTTACAATTTTTTAAATTATCAATTAATTCTCTATCAAACTTTTCTGTTAAAAGTGAAATAATACCATCGACTTCTTTTACATTCTTAACTAATTGTTTTCTGGGAATGGCTTTTCCCCCGGAATATTCTTCAACAAGAATACCTTCATTTTGCAAAAGCTTTTTTGCGACTGATGATATTTTTCTTGTAATATAAACTTTCATATATTAACCAAACAATAAATTTACAATAAAAACTGCACCAATAATTCCAGCAACATCAGCAAGCAATCCTGCTGCCAATGCATGTCTGGTTTTCCGAATATTAACTGCACCAAAGTAAACAGCCAAAACGTAAAAAGTAGTTTCCGTACTTCCAAAGAAGGTTGAAACTAAAATTCCAATAAACGAATCGGGACCATGAGTAGCGATAATTTCAGCCATAATCCCAAGTGAACCAGAACCTGAAAGCGGTCTCATTATTGCCATTGGCAATGCTTCGGCTGGCATACCAATCAAATTTGTAACCGGAGTTAAAGCATATATTAAAATTTCCATTGCTCCTCCTGCTCTAAAAATTCCAATTGCCACAAGCATTGCAACTAGATATGGAATAATTCTTACAGCTACATCAAAACCCTCTTTCGCTCCTTCGACAAATACTTCATATATTTTTACTTTCTTAATTGCACCGTACCCAATGAAGATAAAGATAAGCATTGGGATTGCAAGGGTAGAAATAATCTGAATTATGTTTTTGAAAAGTTCTGGATTTAGGAAATTAAAGAAGGAGGTGATTGCAGTCATTAATCCTGTTACTGCCATAATGAAAATTAAAAGAGCCATAGAAATAAAAAATATAATCCCCTTTTTGCTTGATCTAATCAACCCGGCAATTCCACCCTCTTGAAGGGGAAACTTCTCTAAAATTTTAGTAGCAGTTATTCCAACCGTTGTGGCACAAAGTGCCCCAAAAATTGCTGTGCCAATGATGATAGCAGGATCACTGCTCCCTGAAGCTGCACGAATTGCAATCGCCGTTGCTGGTATTAAAGTTAAACCGGCAGTATTTACGGCAAGGAAAGTGCACATTGCATTTGTAGCTACTCCTTTGTTAGGATTTAATTTATCAAGCTCCTCCATTGCTTTTAGACCGAATGGAGTTGCAGCATTACCCAAACCAAGCATGTTTGCTGCCATATTCATAATCATTGCCCCCATGGCCGGATGATCTTGAGGAACTTCAGGGAAAAGAAATTTAGTTAATGGTCTCATTGCATTGGCAATTATTTTAATTAGTCCGGCATCTTCGGCTACTTTCATAACACCAAGCCAAAGAGCCATTATGCCAATTAATCCAATCGCAATTTCAACTGCTATTCCTGCATAATCCAATGCAGAATTAGTTACTTCCTTCATTTTGGCAAATTCAATATCTTCTAAAACTATTGTGCCTGAAAAAATCCAAGGACTTTTCCGTCCCTTAATAAATGCTTCTCCGGTCAAGTCTTTTTCTTTGCCAGAGATTGTTGCCATCTCCTGCCAAAGCTTTGGGGAATTCTCATTAACATTAAAAAAAAGTAGATATTTATTCTTCTCTTTATCAAAAGTAATTTTTGCAGATTGTTCGATATTTTTATTTACTGCAGCATCGTAAAATCTATTGAATTCTTCTTTATTAACTATAAGTTTAGCATCATAACTTTTACTTATGAACTCATCAACAGAATCTTCCAAAACAATTTCAACTGGAAGTTCATTTCCATTTTGATACTTATTATTACTTTTGTCAATTAAATCGGTAGAAATGGCTACTCCAATTCCAAGAATCAACAGACCCAACCAGACATAATTCAGCATTATAACTCCTTGATTTTAGAGAAGAAAAATTGAATTTTGTATTACAAGTTATAAATTCTTTATCTAATCTACATAAGGATTTTTCTAGAATACATAATTATTGAGAATTCAATGAAGATAGCATTAGTTCAATACGCTCCAGTTTGGGAATCAAAAAATGAAAATATAAGCAAGATTAAGAAATTGATAAAAGAAGTTGACAGCGAAACTTCATTGATTGTATTCCCTGAATTAACTCTTACCGGTTTTACTATGAATTCCAAACAAAATGCAGAGGAGATTGATGGAATTGGAATGAAATTTTTTATTGAACTTTCTGAATCAATCAAAAAAGATATAGTTTGCGGAATAATTGAGAAAGACGGTTCTAAGCTTTACAACTCATTATTTCATTTCGATTCAAATGGTTTAATAAAGGCAGTTTACAGAAAGATTCATCCATTCACCTTGGCCGAAGAGAATAAGAATTACACAAGCAGTAAATATCCGGTTATTTCAAAGTATGATAATTATAAAATCGGCTTGTCAATTTGTTACGATCTGAGATTCCCAGAATTATACAGAAACTATGCAAAGGAAAAAGCTGAATTAATTATAAACATTGCTAATTGGCCTGTAAAGCGAATTGATCATTGGAAAACACTGCTTAAAGCTAGAGCTATTGAGAACCAGTGTTTTATGATTGGAGTTAATCGTGTTGGTATGGATCCATTTCAGGAATATAATGGTTGTTCAGCCATTTTCAACCCAATGGGTGAAGAAATTATTCTTGTAGAAAATGATGAGAGAATAATAACTGCAGATATTGATTTTGACTATGTTAAAGATATTCGTGATAGATTAGGTTTTTTGAATGATATGAAGCTGATTTAATCAACGCCAAAAATTTTTTTAATCTCATCGTTACTTATTGACTTTGCAATGTCATCTTCAGATTTTTTGGATTTCTTATCCTTCAACATTTTATTAAAATCTTCGCTGCTTAAAACAGTACAGCTATTTACTTTGGCATAATTCTGCACTGAATGATCTGAACTTACAACAAGAAGTACTTTTGGATTCTTGGAATTATCAATCTCCTTTTTAATTTTACTGTCGGCAGTTTTATTATCTGAGTAATTTATTTTTACTTTACTGGAGGGTATTGGATCAGCGGCATATCCATCTAAATGAAGCGAGACTTTAACATTTTTATTTGCAAAGTATTGATCGAGATATTTTACCAGCTTGATTCTTGATAACTGTCGATCTTTTTGCTGTAATACCCAAAGTTCACTTATTTTTCCAATTAAGTTATTGCCATCAATTATATACTTCTTTATCATGGATTAACTATTAATTTTTTTGCGGAATATAAAATATACATTTTGATTATTAATAATTATTATCTTCCCGTGTAAATACCTCGCCTTCTTGTTACCTTAACGTCCCTTAATTCCGGGGCTTTCATTCTAACTTCAAATCTGAACCCGGTATAACTTCCTAATGGATTCCAGCTAAAATTCATTTCCCAGCATTCTAAGTCACGATAAACAGAAACTTGCGGTGCGGAAAACTCTTCCCTCTGAAAATCGTAGTTCCCTCTGACCCCTATCTTCCAATTAGTTGCTAGATTAAAACCTAGATTTACACCCAAATTGGAACTAATAATTCCCTTTTCATTGGTTGGTTTAGAAAAATTATAATTATAGTTTAAGCTCAAATTCCAAGGGATTGAGAAGTCATTCTCTTCTTCTTCATACAAACGAACATAATCTTGTTCTTTAAATGCGCCATACTCTTCATCATCTTCATCCGGTTTTCCGGTTCTTTCCTCACCTTTTAGCTTTTCACCGGATAGGGTCGTAGATATGGAGAAATTTAAATTGGTTAATCTAAAAAGCCCTTTACCCATATCTGCAAGATATGTGTTAATCCTTCTGCCATTCTCGTTATAATCATAAAAAGTATATGATGAGGAACCGTTAAAATTAAGTATGTTTCCAATCTTAGTTCTATAACTAACTCTTAAATCAGAAAGATTAAGACTATCGGCAGCAAAATTATATCCGGTTGATAAATCTAAATTTAATAATGTAATTTTTTGAGATTCTGAAGTAGTATCAGTAGGATCTTTCATTGTTTTCATCTCAAATACATTTCCGATAGAGAAGTTTACACTTTGAGATTCACCTGCTGACACACCACCAAAGACTTCTCTAGAATATGGGTCATATTCCTCAAAGGTTCCATCCGCATTTTGATAAGTTTCATAATAGCCCCATTTTTTTTCGGAAAAATCGGGACGGTAACTATACGATATTGAGGGAGTTAGTGTGTGTCTGAAAGCTTCAACACCAAGCATTTGCGGCTGCATTGTGCCATAAACCTTTGTAGAAGTTGATATACCAAAATCAAATGTTCTGATCATATTAATATCATAAATATCTTCTTCAGTAAAACCATTTGCAGCTGTGCTAGCTAATGATTGCAAAATCATTTTTGAGTTGGAAAAATCCTGCTCAACTTCCGCAACTCGTTTCGTTTTTTTATTATACCATTTTTCTACATAACTAAAACGAGGTGATAAATTAAAGAAACCAATTTTGGGTGAGGCATTCACAGAAATATTGTGTTGAATTCCGCCTCGAATTTCTAGATCACCGCCAATATTATTTCTTTTGTTTGTGAATTGACCGCGGTAACTCATCCCAATCTTTTCATACCAGCTTTCATCTCTGGAGGATGTTGAAGTCTTAAATGGATAAAATTGAGATTTATTAAATGAAACACTCGGCAAAATCTCTCTGATATCAACGCTATCTAACTTTTGAGTACGACTATAATTAATATTGAGGGAGTTTCCAGATTCATCCCATCTTTTACTTAATGTTGCGTTGGATGTTATATCTTGGGTCAATAAATCGTTATAACTGGTACTGTTATTCTGCAAATATGATCTTGATTGAAATCTTAAATTTGCATCGAATTTTAACGTTGGAGTTATATTTTGATTATGAGCAAAAGAAATATTCCAATCGGTGGTTCTCTGCTTATCCGGATCTTCATCTTCTCCTATCAGAATCCTTGAATAGCCCCCGCTAAGATTGCCACTGAAATTATATCTGCTTGCATAACGGTATCTTACTTTTCCACCCCAGCCGCCTCGCATGTAATAATCGCCGTTCAATGTCAAATCCATATAATCACTAATAGCAAAGAAGTAACCAAAATTTCTAAAATACTGACCGCGATTAGCAATTGAACCATATGTTGGGGCAATCATTCCTGATCTTCTTCCTGTCTCATTTGGGAATACAGCAAATGGAATTGGAATTGGGACCGGAACTCCGCCTATATACATGAAAATCCACTTAGCAAAAATCTTATCTTTTTGAATTACCTTCATTTCTTCGGCTGTAAAATGTGTGTGTGGAGGATCTTCCTTACATGTTGTATAAACTCCGTCTTTTACGAAGAATGTATTTTTATCAACTTTATTTACTGCACTACCTTCATAACGCTGATCTTCTTTTGCGTTTTTAGCAGCTGAGATAAATCCCTTCTGCGTCTTGAAATTATATTTAAGTCTTGTCCCTTCATAATTTTCTGCACCTTCAGTAAGAACAGGCGTTTGAGAAAGTCCACTTACAGTAGTTGTATCACTAGTATCAATAATCCCTTCCGCTTCAAGTTCATTTGTTTCAAAATTAACATCAATTTTGCCACCCTTTAAAATTGTTTGTTTATACTTAAGTTCACCCGTTCCAAAAATATGCATTTGTTTTTTAGTTAAGTCAAATTTTATTGAGTCGGTTGCTGTGCTGGTAATTACCTCATCAACATCAAATGTCTTTTTCTTTAGTGAATCAGATTCAATAGATTTGTTAAGGTTCTGGATTAGTGAATCAGGTATACTCGGAATTCTTAATGAATCTTGAATAACCTGTTGGGCAAGTATTGAAGTGATTGAAAACAATATTAAAGTGATGAATTTATTCATTAAAGTAAATATAAAATACTAAATCTAACAACGGCGCAAGTAATCCAATGTAAAATTGAATATTTAAACAAATCAAAGTTTATAATTTAGTGAGTCCGACACATTGAAAAATTGGAATAGCCATTCTGGAATCCTTGTCAATAACATAAGAGAAATATAGTTAAAGAAAACAGAAATTTTAATTTAATCAATATTATTAAACATTAACTAAGTTAGGAATAAAAGACTAGGGAAGCAGCTCCCTTCACACCAGCATTATTTTTTAAGCTCGCTGGTTTAACTTTAATTCTTTGTTTGAGTGATGTTAATACTCTTGAACCAAGTCCTTCTTTTATTGCATCAAATAAAGGTTTACCAAACCCGCCAACACCCCCACCAATTAAAATATTACTGATATCCATAACATTTACAATTGATGCAAGTCCGTATCCAAGCTTATTTCCCAAATCTTTAATTACATTTTTTGAAAACTCATCCCCTAAAACTGAAGCTTCATGAATAATTTTTGGACTAAGATTACTAAGATCATTACATATCAACTCAATTATTTTAGAATCTTTGTTCCCTTCTAACTCTTTTTTTACATTTTCTATTATATAATTATTCCCTAAATATGCTTCAAGACATCCATATGAGCCGCACTTACATTTCGGTCCTCTGTAATCAATTGAGGTATGTCCAATTTCACCTGCCGCGCCAAAATCACCTCGGAATAATTTTTTATTATAAATTATTCCACCCCCAACACCTGTGCCCAGAGTAACCATTATAAAGCTATCTAATTTTTTGCCAGCACCATAAATAAACTCACCAATTGCTGCTGCGTTAGCATCGTTTTCAACAAATGTTGGAATTGAGAATTCCTTACCAATAATTTTACCAAGATGAACTCTTCCCCATCCAGGAAGGTTGGGAGGATTTTCCACTGTCCCTTTTTTTAAGGAAACAACGCCTGGTGCACCTATACCAATCCCATTTATTTTCTTTTTGTTTCCTTTAATTAACTGTGCAATGCCAATTTTAATTTGATTTATTGATTTTTCGGCTCCTTCTTCTGCTAAAGTTGGTATGGCAGTTTTCTTTACAATTTCCCCTTCTGATGTTACAATTCCAAGCTTAATCTTTGTTCCACCTAAATCAACTCCAATTGCATAGTTTAGTTTCATATACTATTGTCCTTTTAATTAAAAGTGTTATCTATAATTGTTATAGGATTCGGATAACTCATATTGCCAAGGGAAGTTCCAAGAACTGGTTCTGCAATAATCTTCAAATTAGATGGGGAACCTTTTGCCCCGCCAAGATTTAATGCAAGATTTATTAACTCGTTCAATCCATCACCGGCAAAAAATTCCTTTAAGTCTAAGCCCATTTCTAAAGGAATTGTAATTGCGTTTTCAACTGCAGGGACTTTTACAGGATTGGAAATATTACCTGAAATTGTCTTTTTATCATTGATATATAATGTCCATGGGAATGACTCCAATGAAATATCAGAAATGTTCGATCCAGATGATTTATTTGGATTTTGGGCTAGAACATTTACCGTAAATGAAACGGGAAAATCTCCACTCATAACTTTTGAAGTGAGATTAACGATATCCATAGTCCCAAAGTCACTTAATTTGGTTTTATTATCAATTGAGATACCGGCGACTTTAAAATTATTTACTGAACCAAGCTTAAATTTTAACTTGGACAAATTCATTAAAGAATTGTAAACTCCGCATGATGCTAAAAATGAAGTAATAAAAACTGCAATAATTATTATTTTCTTTCTCAAGTTATTTTAGACTCCTCTATTTTTTCTAAAATTAAATCCGCTACTCTTAACGCACGCAATCCGTCATCTCCACTGACTACTGGTTTCTTATTGTCTAGGACAGCATTAACAAACAACTGAAGCTCATGTTTAAGTGCGTTTACTTCTTTTACTTCCGGTTGTTCATAAATGACTGATTTTTTATGGTCACCAATACCAATTTCCCCGAAGGATAAAAAATGTTCCACATTCATATCATTCGGTGAAATTAATCGGAAAACTTCTGAAACACCAGAATCAAAGTCAACGGAAATATAGGAATCCCGTTGAAACATTCTCATCTTTCTCATTTTTTTCTGGGAAATTCTACTTGCAGTTACATTTGCCACTGCACCATTTTCAAATTCAATTCTTGCGTTTGCAATATCCAAATTATCGGAAACTACTGCTACTCCGCTTGCTCTAACTTCTTTAACTTTACTTTTAATCAGACTTAAAATAATATCAATATCGTGTATCATTAAATCTAAAACTACTGCAACATCTGTTCCTCTAGGATTAAATTGAGCTAGTCTGTCCGTCTGAATAAATTTTGGATCAAGATGATATTTTTCTAAGCTTAGAAGTGCAGCATTAAATCTTTCAATATGACCTACTTGAAGTTTCAAGTCCTTGTCATCCGCTAATTTTACAACTTCTTCTGCTTGAGCGATAGTACTTGTAATTGGCTTTTCAACAAAAACATGAACATTTTGATTTAGTGATTCTTTAATTAAATTAAAATGAGCGCTAGTTGTTGCAACTATTGAAACGGCATCAATATTCTTTAAAAAATCATTTAAGTCTTCAAAAGCTTTTACTGACAATTCCTTGGCAACACTTTGGGCAACGTCATAGTTTAGATCGTAAACACCAACAAGATTTGCCCTTGTAACATCTTTCATCAATTTTGAATGAATTTTGCCAAGATGACCAGTACCGATTATTCCAACATTTAGATTTTTCATTATTATCTCACAATTTGCTTAAAACCAATTATTTTATCATACTCACCTTTTTCAGGAGCTTTATAATATAAAAATATGGAATAAACATTTTCCGTGTCCCAAAAATTTCCTTCAAAAATACGCCAATCAATTTGTGTTACTAATTCATCCACAATTAGTCCGGTAACATACTGATAATCATAAACTCCTCTTTTAAGCTCTATGCTTATAGAATAAAGATCATTTTCTTTCTCCATTTTAAACCAGGGTAAAACTTCCCAATTTGTGAATGAGCCAACAATAAAAATATCTTCATTGATTGGATCAGGCGGCTTAAATTGAAATTTCGTAATCAAATAATCTGAATAAATATTTTTTTTATCCATCAACAGGAAACCACCGTTCATGTCTTTTGAGCCTAACTTATAGAATCTTGAATACTCTATGCCATCGAATTGAGCGCGAGTAATTGGATATTGATATTGGTTGTGGTCTTTTAAATTAGTGCTCCTATATTCATTGCCTGGCTGTAAATCTCTAAGTCCGAATTCAAATTTATTTGCCCCGTTCCACTCATAAATTCTGTTTTCTGCAAAGGCATCTTTCTCAAGTTTAATTGGATATTCAACTTCAAGATTTTTTACCAATTCAATCTGCTCAACTCTAAACGGAATAAGTGAATCCGGCAAATCAAAATTAACCTTGAAATTAAGCACTCTATCATTAGCATTATTTGATGAAACTCTTCCCTCTCTCCTCCAATCCTGAATACTTGAATTTAATTTCACAATATTCTCTACTACATAGAACTTTCCATAATCGTAAATTATTTCCTCATCAAATGAATCAGTAATAAAAAACATCCATTTGCCGCTGTTATTAAATTTTACATTTTGATTTGGGAATTGCTTCAGAGACAGAATATTGTGCTCCCTCCGTAGTTATTGGTAGTCTTTCAATATCAATATTATACGCTACATTTTCACCAATGCCTTCAAGCAGTAAATTATCGTAAGGCTCCCACTCAGCATCACAAAACTGAAAACGAATATTAAAGTTCGGTTCAGTTTCTGCTTCTATATCGAATTCAATTGTTAAACGATTATTTGAATTGATGTTTAATACGGGAAGTTTGGAAATTCTATTATTAGCAAAATATTGTAGACTTTTAATTACCGGTTCCGAAGCAAAAGTAATGTTTAGAGAAACAAAAAATAGGATCAGTTTTAGCATAAATTTAGTGTGACATATTAAATATTATTTAATATTGAAAATACTAAAAATTAAATTCTATTCAATGGAAATGGAGATGACCTTGGGAGCAATGCCCTCTATTTAGATATGATACTAGAAGAAGTTAAAGAAAGCAATAGAAATTCACCATTAACCATTTGGGCTGCCTGAGACGGTTATGTCTATTGAAAAATATTTTATATTTCTTCCTATTAAGACAATTAAGTCGAACTCCAATGGTTATCTAATTTCACTTATTTCTTTTAATAGTGAACTCTGATACGGAATTTATTATTTTTATGTATGAATTACATTTTAGTAATAATTGGAGCCGGTCTTGGTGGAGGGCTTAGATATTTTATCTCTGATCTTTCCTCAAAATTTTTGCCTATTTACTTCCCTTTTGGAACTATTATTGTTAATATCCTTGGTAGCTTCTTTCTTGGTTTTTTAATCTTTGGATTAGACGATAAAGAATTATTATCAGCTAATTTAAAGCTTTTACTTGGAGTTGGTTTCTGTGGTGGTCTAACAACGTTCTCAACTTTTTCTTTGGAAACAATAAATCTTTTAAGAGATTCACAATTTTTATTTGCCGCATTGAATATTCTATTCAATATTTTATTGACATTTCTGGGGATTTATCTTGCTTATATTTTATCTAAATAAGGAACGAATAAATGGAAAAGTCTAAAGCTCAATTATTGAGAATATTTATTGGAGAAAATGATAAACTTGGTCCAATCCCGGTCTACGAAAAAATTGTAATTTCTGCACGAGAACATAAGCTGGCAGGAGCTACTGTTTACAAAGGTATAATGGGTTTTGGAGGAAATAGTGTTATTCATACATCTAAAGTTTTAAGGCTTTCGGAAGATTTACCTTTAGTAATTGAAATTGTTGATGCTGAGGAAAAAATTAATTTCTTTCTCCCTTATCTTGATGAAATTCTAAATAAATCAAACTGTGGCGGCTTGGTTACAATTGAACAAGCGACAATTGTAAAACATTTTACCTCAAATATTTAAGTTAGATTATATTTTGATAAAGATTTATAGCATAACAATTCATTTAATACTAGTCTGTGTTTTACTTTTTCCCTTGCAGATTAAGTCTCAAATTAATTATAATCTTGAAACTTTTTCAACTGATTTTGGAGACTTAACTAATAGGCCAATTAATTGGGACGAAAATGAATGGTTAACATTTATTGGTATTACAGGATTGACTTATGGGACAATGTATATTGATGAATTTGTTAGAGAGAGAGCTATTGAAAACAATATTTATCGAGGATCTATACCAGTTGAATTAGGCAGAATTTGGGGCGAGCCTTATGCAACTTTAATTATAGGTGGAGGTTTTTATCTTCAAGGAATTATTGCAGAAAATAAAGCCAATGAAAAAATTGGATTTGAAATTGGAGAATCCGCAATATTTACCGGACTTTTAACACTTTTATTAAAATATAGCTTTGGAAGAGAACGTCCTCGGGAAAACTCGGATGCTTTTTCATTTCAGCCTTTTTCTTTTAGGGGTGATAATTTTCTTTCAATTAATTCCGGACATACCGCACTTGGGTTCTCACTATCAACGGTACTTGCAAAAAATACAGACAACGATTGGATAAAAGCAGTTTACTACTTACCAGCTTTTCTAACGGCATTTTCTCGAGTCTACCAAAATCATCACTGGCTTTCAGATGTAATTTTAGGTGGAATAATTGGTTATTCGGTAGCGGAATTTACTTCTAAACAACACAAACCTAATAAATCAAACGACATAGAGTTAAACCAAAATAATCCAATTCCACTTTTTTTAATCAAAATCCCCGTAAATTAAATAATATGCAACATCTTTAATTTTTTTAATATTTTTTACCAGTCACTTCCTTTTTAATGTCTAATCCAGCAATATAAGACTCGTATTTCTTATCGCTATTCAGAACATGATTGATCCACCAATTATTCATAAAATTTATCACTTTAATTGTAAAAGATAGTTTACCCTTATCATGTTCTTCCTTCAATTTAATAATTTTATCCACAAATTCTTCATGTTCTTTTTTATGCTGTTCTGTATGAGGATAATTTGACCTATCTAAATATCTTTCTTCCAATGTAAAATGATAAAAAGCATATTCTATCAAGTTATCAATTATTTTGCTTTCAACTTCATGTGATTTTTTCGCTATTACCGCAGTATGAAGTTCGTTAACTAGTTCAAGGAATTTTTTATGCTGGTCGTCAATTTCTTTGATACTAACAGAAAGGTTGTCTGTCCAAGGGATCATTGTGTGCCTAAATTGAATTATTAAAAATAGAATTAACCTAAGAATTTTTTAATAACTACTATCGGAAATACCCAATGAAGTTTTAAGGCAATGTATAAGGTAATTTAGTTATGCAATACTTTTTTCATAAAGAATCAAAAATATTCTACTAACACAAGATTGAAAAATATTATGATCGATTAAAGAAAAAACCTATGCATCGGAGATACTCAAGTTTTTATAAATTACTGTTGCACTAATGATAAACAAAATTGTGTAGATTAATAGATTCCAATAAAATCCGAACAACAAGCTTCCTAACCCAAATAAGAAAGAATAGACTAACACAACACCTAAAATCCAATTAATAAATGCTTTGCCAAAATTTATTTCGCTCTTTACACTTCCAACTTTTTCACTAATTGCCTTCCAGCCAATTCCACCTGGGAATGTACGAGTGTAAAATTCAATTAATTTGTTTTCATCAACAGGTTTAGTTAAATAAGTAACCAATAGCCAAACTATAGTTGTTCCAAAAACTATTGGGTAAAGTGTTATAGGCGATTCTAAATTAAAACCATATTTTGCAATAGGATAAATTGCTAATGGTGCAATCATTGCAGAAATTTCTGACCAAGCATTAATTCTCCACCAATACCATCTTAAAATAAGTACAGCTCCCATTCCAGCACTTGCGTTAATAATAAATTCCCATGCACCGGAAATTGTTGTGAGAAAATATCTGGTAACTAGAAGTGAAAATATCGTAACAATAAAGATTCCAATTCTAGAAACAATTATATAATGCTTTTCCTCTCCATCTCTTTTAATAAATCTTCTATAAAAGTCATTTATTAAATAAGAAGTCCCCCAATTTAATTGTGAAGCAATTGTAGACATATAAGCTGCTAGAAAAACAGCAATAAGCATTCCCAATAATCCTGCAGGAAGATACATTAACATAAGTTTTGGATACATTAAACCCGGATCAACAGTGTTTTCATAAGTTTCATAATAAGCTTTGAAATCTTCTTTTTGAGAAAGTACAAGCTGTTCATTATTTAAGTCCGACTTAGAATGAATATTTTCAGCTACCGTAAAATATTCTGAATTTTCACTTTTGAGTTCTTCAACAGTGCTTCTCGGCAAAAGAACAAGGGCTGCTAAAGCAACAATAATCCACGGCCAAGGTCTTACAGCATAATGAGCAATAGTAAACCATAAAGTAGCTAGCACGCTATTTTTTTCATCTTTTGCTGACATCATTCTTTGGGCAACATAACCGCCGCCGCCCGGGTCAGCCCCAGGATACCAACTGCTCCACCATTGTAGACCAACATGCGCTATAAAAGCTCCTACAGAAAGTGCGAATACGCCTGTCATCGCTTGACCAGCACCAATATTGCCAATTGATGGGAAAAATTCTATAGTTGATTCAGGTAATTTATCCTTTAACACTTCAAGACTTCCAATTTCAGGCCGCTGAACCACAATAATGGCTAAAATAATACATCCAATCATTGCAAATACAAATTGAAAACTATCTGTGCGGGCGGTACCAAGCAAACCAGATGCAGAAGAATAAACGGCAATGATTAATGCGGTAATTACAACTAAAGTAAATGGGTCGTAAGTAGGTAAAACAACAGAGAATATTTTCTCCATTGCTTTGTTAACCCACCCCATAACAATAGCATTCATAAACAGTCCAAGATAGATTGCTCTGAAACCTCTTAGCAAAGCTGCCGATTTTCCGGAATATCTTAATTCAACAAATTCAACATCGGTTAAAATATTTGCTCTTCGCCAAAGTTTGGCAAAAAAGAAAACAGTAAGCATTCCACCAATAGCTAGGTTCCACCAAAGCCAGTTGCCTGCTATACCGTTCCTAGCAATTAATTCCGTCACTGCTAGTGGAGTATCTGCAGCAAATGTTGTCGCCACCATTGCTGTTCCAGCAATATACCAAGGCATATTTCTTCCGGAGAGAAAAAACTCACCAGTATCTTTTCCAGCTTGCTTAGAATAGTAAGCTGCAATTACAAAAATGACTATAAAGAAAGAAACAACAACTAAAATATCTAACCAGTGTAATTCGCCCATTTGTTTCTCAATTATTTAATAACTTATTGAATAGTTTTTCTATAGATCCAACTATCATAAGCTCCGTTTGTGCAATAGGTTCTTTGGATTTTTCAATAATATTTGAGGTTTCATCTATCCAAATATTACTAGGAGTTTTATTTTGGGATAAATATTCGATTATTTCTAAACCAATATTTGAAATTTTTTCTAAATTTTTCGACATAGGTTCAATTTCAAAAAGTATTGGAGAGTTTACAATGATTTTCTTTAACTCATTATGATTATCCCGCCACAAGACTAATTTTTTTTTGATTTTTTCTGCCTTACTCTTAACAAAATTAGGATCTAAAAGAAGATCATCTACAAGACTTCTAAATTTTCTTGCCTCTTTTGAGTCCGGAGTTGATGCATCAACAACCCTTGTTAATGGTGATTGTTGAGTATGTTTTTTTAAGCCATGACGTTTATAAATTTTTACGGGTTCTAAAACAGATATCAAATTATCCAGGGACTCAGTTTCATTATTGTTGGTCAGCCTTCTCAACATCATATCATAATTTTTTATGTGCATTAATCCATGCTCTTCTAATTGATAACTAATTTCATCTAATCTCTTGTACATAAATTCTACATCATTAATTTCAGAAGGAGACCAAAATCTCTCTGCAATTGCAGCAGTTCTGGGCCAAATCCGTGAATCAACATTTTCTGGAGATACTAATTCTGACCACATAGTTGCTTCACCGCCTAATATTTTCTCTTTTTCAGTTTTACTTAAATTTGTATTGGGACTTATTGGATCATTTAAATAATGAAAATCAGTTGGTTGAATCAAATCAATATAGTAACCATTTGACAAGATCGTTTGATAACCATCTTTAGCAGCTTTTATTAAAGCTTCTTTTCCTCGCCAAGATTGAATGACAATATTTTTAGGCATCGAAGGGTGTAATATTTCATCCCAACCAACCATTATCTTTCCATGTTTGGTTAATATTTCTAACACTTTTTGGTTAAAATATCCCTGTAGTGCATGATTATCCTCAAGATTATTTTTGATCTTAAAATCTTGAATCTCATCATTTGAATCCCACTGTTTTCCATTATTTTCATCACCGCCAATATGGAAATACTCATCATTAAACAATTGAGCCATTTCAGCAAAAAGATTATCCAAAAATATGTAAGTTGTATCAAGTATTGGGTTAAGGGTCGGATCGAAAACTCCCCAGTTCCTCTCCAATGAATAAGGTCCTGGAGCACTTGCTAATTCAGGATGTGCAGTTAGAATTGCTGTCGCATGACCTGGCACATCGAATTCAGGGACAACTCTTATACCTCTATAATCAGCGTACTTAATTATTTCTTTGATTTGTTCGTGAGTAAAATAATTCCCATCAGAAGCTAATTCATGAAGCTTAGGATATGTTTTGCTTTCAACTCTAAAACCCTGATCTTCAGATAAATGAAGATGGAGCACATTCATTTTAACTGCTGCCATTCCATCAATATTTCTCTTGATTACATCTATCGGCATAAAATGTCTACAGACATCTATCATCAAGCCACGCCAAGGAAATCTTGGTGAATCTACAATATCAATATTTGGGAAAAAATAACCTTTTTCATCTGCACTAAGAAGTTGAAGCAATGTTTCAAAAGCTCTTATTGCTCCAATATCGGTTTGTGATTTAATTCTGATCAAATCCGATTTAATATTCAAGTGATAAGATTCATCCATCCCAAGTTTTACGTCAGATTCTTTTTCTACTTCAACAATAAGTTTAGAAACAACTGAGTCGGAGTAAACCATACCAAAAGGATAATTTGGGAATAAACCAGTCCTTTTTGCTAAACGAACTAAAAATCGATTAGATGCATTTTGTAATCTTTCACCAACACTGGAATATTGAAGTGACAAATCTTCATCGATGTAAAACTTTCCTTTCGAGATTTCAATAGACTCTGGATAAGGCATCAAGTTTAAATTTTGATTTTGGATTTGGGCAAAGTGATTTGATAAAAACAAGGATAGAAAACTTAAGCACATAATTAGAAATCTTTCTTTGAACATATTTCCTCAAAACTCATTTCTAAACAATTTATAAAAATGAATACAAAAAAGGCTACCAATTTATTAATTCTTGATAGCCTCTCAGAAATTTGATTTATAATTCTTTTATTTCATTTACTAATTTATTTACAGCTTCCTTAGCACTGCCAAAGAACATTAGTGTGTTTGGATAAAAGAATAATTCATTTTGGATTCCTGCATAGCCAACATTTAAAGATCGTTTATTAACCACAACAGTCTTTGCATAATCAACATTTAATATAGGCATTCCGTAAATTGGAGAACTTTGATCATGTCTTGCAGCGGGGTTAACAACATCGTTAGCACCTATTATTAAAGCAACGTCAACATTTGGGAAATCATCATTAATATCCTCTAGAGCAAAAAGCTTATCGTAAGACACTTGAGCTTCCGCTAATAATACATTCATATGTCCCGGCATTCTACCAGCAACCGGGTGAATAGCAAATCGGACATTAATATTTTTCTTTTCTAAGATATTTGTTAAATCTCTAACGGCATGCTGGGCTTGAGCTACAGCCATTCCATATCCAGGAACAATAACAACACTTTGTGCTGAATCTAATATCATTGCTAATTCTTCAGCATCAACCGATTTGGCATCACCTTGAGGTCCGGTTCCGGAGCCAGCACCTTCTGATCCTGCATCAGCCCACCCGCCAAGTACAACATTCATTAATGATCGGTTCATTCCTCGGCACATAATTAATGTTAAAATTATACCCGACGCACCAACCAAAGCCCCTGCAATTATTAACATATTATTCTGAAGCACAAATCCGGTCATTGAAGCTGCCAATCCGGAGTAGGAGTTTAGTAAGGAAACCGCAACCGGCATGTCTGCACCACCAATTGGTAAGACTAAAAGAACTCCGAGCAGTAATGATATTCCAACAATTGCCATCAATAAAACGTCACTTGTTGGATTCATAACAACATACACTCCAAGAATAACTACAACAATTAGCAACAAGATATTTATTGGATTTTGAAGAGGATATTTAACCACTTTACCTGTAATAAATCCTTGCAATTTTCCAAAAGCAATAAATGAACCAGTAAAGGTTACAGCTCCAATTAAGACTGATAAAACTATAGTTATACTAGTTGATATTTCCAAAGTATTGGAAATGTTCATAATATGATAATATTCAGCAAAAGCCACCAATGCAGATGCTCCGCCGCCAAAACCATTTAATACACCAACCATTTGAGGCATACCTGTCATTGGCACCTTAATAGCAAGGAAAGCCCCGATTGCAGAGCCAACTACTATACCAATTATTATATACTCAAAAGTTAAAACTCTCTGATCAAATAAGGTGATCACAACTGCTAAAAACATACCTAATGCAGAAAGAAAATTCCCTTGTCGGGCAGTTTTAGGTGATCCTAGCTTCTTTATTCCAAAAATAAACAGGATAGAAGCAATCAGATAAATAAGATAAGATACTATTTGCATTTTCTACCCCTATTTCTTTTTGAACATTTTTAACATTCTATCGGTTACAAGATAACCGCCAACAACATTTATCGTGGCAAAAATTAGTGCCACCAAACCAAGAATTGTACTGATTCCAAATTCTTCGAGTCCGGCACTTAACAAAGCACCAACAATTGTAATTCCCGATATAGCATTTGATCCTGACATTAGTGGTGTGTGTAATGTTGGCGGAACTTTGGTAATAAGTTCGAAACCAACAAAAATTGCCAAGACAAAAACATATATCAGCATTATTAAATCAAATAATTCCATTTGTTATCCTTAAATTTTTATAATAAGCCTTTAGTTCTTTCTTGAATTACTTCTTTATTATAAGTAATTAGTGATCCTTTTACAATTTCTTCTTCTAAGTCAAGTTTAAGTTCATTTTCTTTAACAATGTGGTCAAGTAACGCCATTAGGTTTTTACTATAAACTTCACTCGAATTTGTTGCTACCAGACTTGGTAAATTTGGTTCACCTATTATAGTAACGTCATATTTTTTAATAGTTTTACCATTCTCACTTATTTCGCAGTTACCACCAAATTCAACTGCCATATCCAGCACTACAGAACCTGGTCGCATTGCTTTCACCATCTCTTCGGTAACTAAAACTGGAGCTTTTCTTCCGGGAACCAATGCAGTGGTAATAACAATATCAGCATTAGAAACATGCTTAAATATTAGTTCTTTTTGTTTCTTCAAAAATTCTTCAGAAGCTTCTTTTGCATAACCACCTTCATCCTGCATATCTTCTTCTGTATCTACTTCGATAAATCTTCCACCCAAACTTTCCACTTCTTCTTTCACTGCCGGACGAATATCAGAAACCTCTACAATAGCACCCAATCTTTTTGCAGTTCCAAGTGCTTGTAATCCTGCTACACCGGCGCCCATAATTACAACTCTCGCCGGTTGAATTGTACCTGCAGCGGTCATCATTAATGGAAAGATTTTACCTAATTGATTTGCAGCCATAATCACTGATTTATAACCAGCAATATTGGCTTGTGAACTTAATGCATCCATCTTTTGAGCAAGTGTCGTTCTTGGAATAGCATCCATAGAAATAACATTTACTCCTTTTTCAGCACAATGTTTTGCTACATGCGGATAATGTAATGAGTAGAGCAGAGCAATTAGTAATGTCCCCTCTTTCATCAAATCGAGTTCATGCTTCCCCTTTTCGGGATGATCGATCGGTCTTTGTACTTTTAGTACTATTTCAGCTGAAGAATACAATTCTTCCAGTGAGCTGAACAACTTTGCTCCAGCTTCAGAATATTGCTTATCTGTAAAACCAGCGTTTTTACCAGCACCCTGTTCTACATGAATTGTGAATCCTTTTTTAATAAGTTTGGAAGCAACATCTGGAACTATGGAGACTCGGTTTTCGCCAGGAAGAATTTCCTTGGGAATAGCTATAACCACGTCTTATCTCCTTTTATGAGGTTAGTTTGAATAAAGTTAAAGTATAAAAATAAATTTATTAAATCTAAAATGAAACCTCTTTGTCATTTTTTTTGGATAAATATTTGGCAAAGTGCTATTTTTAAGCAATTATTTCATTTCATCTAAAAATCATCTACTTTTTTTTCTTGTTAATTACTTTTTCTTGGTGCTGACTGAAAATTATTTCTAAAAATTTATCATATAAATAACCACAATCTTTAGCTGTTTTTTTAATGTAACCATTCACAATAAACACCTTTTTAGAAAATCTCTCAAGTTCTCCTATCTGCTTAACTTTAGTTTTTACTTTTTTTATTAAAATATTATTGTACTGATGAATAACCTGAAGAGATAATTGATCAACCAAATCTTCCATATTTTCTTTACTAAAGTACTTTTTACCTTCGTAATAATTCACTCCTAAATAAGTACCCATTAATTCAAGTTCAAAAAGATCTTTTATGAATTCGTAATTGCTTGAAACTATAATTTCTAACAGCTTTTTATTACTTCTCTGTTTTAAAAATTCATTAGGAACACTATCCCAATCCTCAAACTTTTCTTCCAGATGGAGAAGAATATTTATCAAGAGCATTTTTGTAGGCAGGGTTTCAACATTTATTAAATTGCTTTTTAATACTTTTTTAATCGGATTAGTAAGCATTAATTCAGATATGTAATTCTTTGAAAGATCAGGATTATCTACAAAAAGTTCTTTTAAAATATTTACTAATCTATAAATACTGTTAATTATAAATTTGTCATTACCCTTTATCGAGAGTAATTTTAATAAATCTTTATCTTTCTTCTTCTGAATTTGACTCTTGTTTTGAATCTTATGCAGCTCAACATAAAGGTTATTAAAAGCAGAAACAAAGCCGGTAGTACTTTTCACAATTTTATTATTAACTTTGTCAAATTCTTTCACAACTTCAAAATTTTGAGAAATTTCTACAAACAGCTCAGTTAAATTTTCCTCTAATTTTTGTTCAAGTGAATTTATTTTTTTTACTGTTAACTTTTTTTCTTCAATTAATGCTAGTTGTAAACCGATTAAGTCTCTTGAAAATAATTTTTCAAACACATTGTGTAGTTGACTAAGTTTAATTTTTCCTAATTCTTTTTTGATATTATAAATACCACGGCCAAAATTCTTTTTATAAAATTTATATGCTTCTCCGCCTGGATCAAATATTTCTTCAAAGTGCAGGTAAACTCTGTATTCATATCCACTGAGAGTTAAGAACATTCCACTTGAATGAAGATCATTTCCGTTGTAAATATATTCAAGTCCAGTAGTTACATCTCGCATAATGTAAAAATGAAAATCACTCTTTTGAATTCCGAGTCTATGAGCTATTTGTGTATTGTGAAGACTATTTGAATCGGAGGAATTTCCCCTGAGCTTTTGACGTGAGTGTGAGAAATAGCCAGTATAAGATTGAAAACTATTATTGAAAATTACCAAGCCTTTTTCACCAAATGCTTCATTCGAATAAATGAAAATATTTTCGTTCAGTTTCCCCGATTTATCAATAAAATCGTACAGCCAAAAATTATTAATTTCTGAAAATACAAATCTCTTTCTAAGTATTGGAAATATCTCCTTTTCATGTCTTTCTACCAACCATTGCTGAGGCTGTTCATCATAATAAGCACGTTTATATTCCATTCCATATTTTTCAGTAAACCCTTCAATTTGTCCGTGAGCAAACATCGGTAAACCCGGAAGTGTACTCATTAAAACAAGAACACCAAAATACTTATCACCGCTTCCAAATTGGTCAATTGCAGTTTCTTCATCTGGATTACTCATGAAGTTCACATATCTTTTTAGAATTTCCGGTTCAAATTCGAGAGTATTTGTGATAAGTTCCCTATACTTTGCATTTTCTTCATTCATCATCATGTTCATAAATGCACTATTATAAACTCTGTGCATTCCTAAAGTTCTTACAAAATAACCTTCCATAAGCCAGAATGCCTCAGCCAATAGAAGTGTTTCCGGCATTTCGGTATTAATCCTATCGACAACTTCTCGCCAAAATTCTTTAGGGAAGAATTCATCAAATTGTTTTCTAGTCAATGCAAAATCCGCTCTTGAAGGAATATCTCCTCCGGTTCCAGGTTGAGGATACCACAGACGGGCGAAATGTTTTTTAGCCAATGTCATGGCAGCATCAAATCTAATAACACTAAATTTACGTGCTACATCAAATATTTTTTGAATTAAAGCTTCCCTTACTTCATGTTTTAATAAATTTAATTGTGCAGTATCATTCCACGGCATGTTTGTTCCGTCATTGCCATGATAAAAATATTTAGTCTGACCACTTCTTAAATCTTTTCGTTCAAAAACAACAGCTGCATCTTTCATCTGGTAGTACTGGTCTTCAATTCTTATCTCAAAATCGGGATGTTCAGAAAGATTTTCTCCCATAAATTTGTAGTTCGGAAATGGAGGATAATCTAATTGAATAAAATAATCGGGATGTTCAATCATCCATCTGGAATAAATTCCAGTATGATTTGGAACCATATCACTAGCTAATCTGACTCCACTTTCCTTAGCATTCTTGTTAAAAATCTGATAGGCTTGCTCTCCACCCAAATCATGAGCAATCTCATAATCAAATAGTGAATAAGCTGATGCAACAGCATCAATGTTGCCCATTAAATGTTTAATTCTTTTAGACGCAGAACTTCTTTCCCAAACGCCAATGAGCCAAAGTCCATTAATATTCCTATCCCTTAACAATTGTAACTCTTCAATTGGAATTTGATCTAAGGTCTTAATCTCACGTTTATATTTTTTACTAAGTTGATCAAGCCACACATAAATATTTTTTGCAATTAAAACTAAGTTGGGCATCCAATTTACATCAGGTGTGAATTGTTCCGGTTCTTCATACTCATCAGAAGAATCCTCTGCATATTTAAAGCGGGATTTTCCAATCACTAAATGATCAGCATCAAGAAGTTGTCCTTTATATTTTGGAACAATTGTTGGCGCACCGCCACCTCCGCCTCCGAAGTTTGGTTCAAATTTAATACTCTCAGTAAATAGATCTTTGCTGCTTTGGATTTTCATTAGCAGTTTTTCATCGATAAGTATTCCCCACTCATTTTTAATGTATTCCAACTGATCCCAAATGCTCGAAGAGTATTTTATAAAAGGCATGCTCAAAAAGTCGAAGAGGTCACTATTTGTTATTCCAATTCTAAATTCTTCTTTTTTAAAGAAGGTTCTCAAGTTAGTAATCGCATTTTTATAGACTAATTTTTCATCAAAATGATTTTCGTCAAATAATTCTTTTAACTTGATAAGTGCTGGATTTTTATTCGAGATATGTAGAAGTATTAATTCTTCTAATAAAATTTCTCTGTTTGAAACACCCTCAGTCTTACCATTCAAGTACTGAATTTCGGTTTCCTCATTTTTATAAACTTTTTTTGGAGGAAATTTTTTAACAAAATCTAAAAGCAATTTATCAAACTTCTCTTCGCCCAAGTTAAGTTCTAGATCCGAAATAGCCGAAGAAAATGCATTTGGATAATTACGTCTCACGTAATTTTTAATTGATATGTGATATATTTCATGTAATAAACCAGCCCCATTAATTTCTCCCGGTGAGACATGTTCAGAAATGTCTCGCTTATCATTTAATTTCTGAACAAATAATCTTACCTGGTAAAAATTTGCAAAAACTACATTACCATTAAGTGAGAAAAAAGACTCATCCAAGCCATACTTTTCTCTTATTTTTTTTGCAACGTGAAATTCAAAGATTGGTTCGAGAGGTATGTTCATTATTTCCATAGTCATTATAAAAAAATAAGATTAAAATTACTTTCAAATATACGTATTTAACGATTCAACTTCTTTTAAATTAACGACAATTTAAATCATAAATTCACAATAGCCTAAAACTTTATTTAAATTCATTGCGTGACCTTTAAATTGATAAATAATACATATTAGGGTATATTTTAAGCTTGGAAATAATATTAAAGTGAACTATCGACAATGTCTGCAACGCCATTAATGGCTCAATTTCATAAAATTAAAAATGATCACCCTGATACAATTTTACTATTTAGGGTTGGGGATTTTTTTGAGACATTTGAAGAAGATGCAAAAACTGCATCAAGAGTTCTTGGCATTACCCTAACAAAGCGTGCTAACGGTAAAGCTGGCCAAGTACCGCTAGCAGGTTTCCCTCATCACGCAATTGATAATTATCTACCAAAACTTGTCAAAGCAGGCTACAGAGTTGCTGTCTGCGAGCAAGTTGAAAACCCCAAGTTTGCTAAAGGAATTGTAAAAAGAGAGGTTGTTGAAGTTGTAACACCTGGTGTAGTATTCTCAGATAAACTTCTTGAACATAAAAAAAATAATTATTTAGCTTCAGTTTATCTCGACGAGAATTCAGCTGGAATTTCTTATTGTGATATTTCTACAGGAGAGTTTTTTACTTTTGAAACTTCGATTCTTAAAATTCCCGAACAGATTGAAACAATTTCTCCAGCAGAAATAATTGTATCGAAAAAACAAAGAAGTGAAATTGAAGTTCTACTTGAACGTCAAAAATTAAAAATAAAAGTCACAAAAATTGATGATTGGATTTACAATGATGAATATGCAAAAGATACACTGAAAGAACATTTTAAGACAAAGACTTTAAAAGGCTTTGGTATAGATAAATTAAGCAGCGGAATAATTTCAGCCGGTTCTATTCTGCATTATCTAAACGATACTCAAAGATCTAACCTAGCTCATATAACTAAAATTTCATTACATAACCCTTCAGAGTATATGTATCTGGATTTATCTACTAAAAGAAATCTTGAAATATTATATACTATTCAAGAAGGTCAAAGCGAAGGCTCATTGTTTTCAGTCTTAGATAAGACTAAAACTTCCATGGGTGCGAGATTATTAAAGAAATGGATAAATGCACCTTTAAGAAATAAGGAACAGATTGAAAAAAGGCTGCAATGTGTTGAGGATTTTACAAGTAATAAAAATTTACGGAATAATCTCCAAAATGAATTTAAAGAAATCGGTGACTTAGAAAGATTAGTTTCAAAAGTATGCACAAATAGAGCAAATCCTAGAGAATTAGTTTACCTTAAAAATTCAATAAGAAAAATTCCTCTTGTTAAACAATTGCTCGACCAGTCAAATTCAGAAGTTTTACGAGTGATTAATACGAAATTGTTAGACCTTGATGAAGTGTTTGACAAAGTTGAGCTTGCAATAGTTGACGAACCGCCAATATCGCTTAACGATGGTGGAATAATAAAAGCAGGTTTTAGTCCTGAGCTTGATGAGTTGCGCGATCTTTCACTAAATGCTAAAAATTGGATTGCTAATTTACAAAAAACCGAGAGAGAAAGAGCAAATATTCCTTCATTAAAGGTAAGCTACAATAAGATTTTTGGTTACTACATAGAAATCAGCAATACACATAAAAATAAAATTCCGGATAATTATATTCGTAAGCAAACCTTGGTAAATAGTGAGCGGTATATTACTCCCGAATTAAAAGAGTACGAAGATAGAATTCTTAATGCTGAAGAAAACATCAGTAATCTAGAATACAGATTATTTAATGAGGTAAGGCTCGCAATTGCAAATGAAGCTGAACAAATTCAAAAAAATGCTCAGCTTATAGGAATGTTAGATTGTTATTTATCATTAGCTGAATGTGCATCGAGTTACAATTATATTAAACCTGAGATTACTGACTCAGAAGAAATAGTAATCACGCAAAGTCGACATCCAGTTGTAGAACAAATATTACCTGCCGGAGATAAATTTACACCTAATGATTATTTTCTTAGTAACTCAGATTCTCAAATAATTATTCTCACGGGTCCAAATATGGCTGGGAAATCTGTTTACTTGCGTCAAATCGGTTTAATAGTTTTATTAGCACAAATTGGTTCATTTGTTCCTGCAGAAAATGCAATAATTGGAATAGTTGATAGAATTTACACTAGAGTTGGCGCGAGTGATAATATCTCAGCAGGTGAAAGTACATTTCTTGTTGAAATGCAGGAAGCGGCTAATATTCTTAACAATGCTACCAGTAAAAGCTTAATTCTGCTTGATGAAATTGGAAGAGGGACAAGCACATTTGACGGACTTTCAATTGCTTGGGCAATCACTGAATATCTGCATGAAAATCCGAGTGCGAATGCTAAAACGTTATTTGCAACTCATTATCATGAACTCAACGAAATGGCTGAAATTTTTCCTCGTATAAAGAACTTTAAAGTTGAAGTCAGGGAATATGATGACAAAGTAATTTTTCTTCATAAAGTTTCTTCAGGGGGAGCTGATCATAGCTATGGAATTCAAGTGGCTCAAATGGCGGGTTTACCTGATTTTGTAACAAAAAGAGCTAAAGAAATATTATTAAATCTTGAAGATAAAGAACTAACTCCATATGAAGTGAAAAAAAGAAAAATTCAAAAATTTCAAAACGAGGAATACCAAATTAGTTTGTTTGAAATGAAGGATGATGAATTAAGAGATGAAATTTCAGAGATTTCTGTCGATCAAATGACACCTATTGAAGCATTAAATCGACTTAACGAATTGAAGAAAAAAGTAAGAAAGGAAAAATAATGTCCAAAGAAAATAAAATAACATTGCTATTATTCATCGCATTGCTAATTTCATCATGCAATAATTACACACCAGAAGAAAAAGAATATATTGAATCAATTAAAGCGGACAGAATTGAAAAAAATAATTGGATGGAAAATAACTCAAATTCACCATTTCAATATAAAGGGAAAGTAGCATTTCACGGACTGAACTATTTTGATGTTGAACCAATGTTCGTATTTAAAAGTAAGCTTGAAGAATATCAACAAAAAGACACTATTAAAATATTCGGCACCAAGGGGGAAGAACGATCAGCTGTAAGATTTGGATTTTTAGCTTTTACTAAAGATGAAAAAGATTTTAAGCTAAATGTTTATGAAAATATCGGCAAAGACGGATCGGTCTATTATAGTATATGGTTTACTGATAAAACTACTAATGAAGAAACTTATGGTGTAGGCAGATATTTAAATTTTGAATTAAATAATGATAAAGATCATTTATATACAATTGATTTTAATTTAGCCTATAACCCTTATTGCGCCTATAGTGCTGATTATTCATGTGCAATTCCATCAAAAGAAGATTATTTAGATTTGGCTATTGTAGCCGGTGAAAAAAAATACCACGATTAATTAAAAAGGACTAATAAACAATGGTTGTAATTCTTGAGAATAATGCTACCGAAGAACAAATAAAAAATGTAAAACAGCATCTTGAAGATTTTGGTTTTCAAATACATGAATCTGCTGGTGTTCAAAGAACTATACTAGGTGCTATTGGTGTTAAACCCGGATTTGATATAAGAAAAGTTAAAATTTTAGAAGGTGTAGCTGATGTTTATCGGGTTACATCACCCTTTAAGTTAGCTAGTAGAAACTTTAAAGAAGAAAAAACTTTCATAAAAATTAAGGATGTCGAAATTGGTGGAGACCATATTGCAGTTATGTCCGGTCCATGTTCAATAGAAAGTGAAGAACAAATCTTTAAACTTGCTGAGATTGTCGCTCAATCTGGAGCAAAAATTTTAAGAGGAGGCGCGTTCAAACCCCGTTCTTCACCATATTCGTTTCAAGGACTTGGTGAAGATGGACTAAAAATGATGAGAGCTGCGGCTGACAAATTTAATCTTTTGGTTATTACAGAAGTTATGCAGATTGATCAGATTGAATTAATTGGTAAATACACGGATATTTTTCAACTTGGAGCAAGAAATATGCAGAACTTTTCTTTACTGAAAGAGCTAGCCCAGAGTAAAATCCCTGTAATGATAAAAAGAGGCTTAGCTTCAACAATCGAAGAATGGCTCATGTCAGCTGAATATGTATTAGCTGGTGGCAATAAAAATGTGCTTCTATGTGAACGAGGAATTAGAACATTCGAACCATACACAAGAAATACTTTCGATCTATCAGCGATTCCCGTGGTTCATCAAAAAAGTCATTTACCTGTAGTTGCAGATCCATCCCATGCAACTGGATTAAGAAACCAAGTACCGCCTATGGCAAGAGCAGCTGTTGCTGCTGGAGCAGATGCATTAATGATTGAAATTCATCACGATCCTGAAAATGCATTATCAGATGGACCACAAGCTCTTCTGCCAGATACATATTTACAGTTAATGAAAGAACTTAGAGAAATTGCCCGTGCAATCAATAAAACTATTTAATTGAAAAATCTTTACGAAGAGAGGCTAAACGGTAGTAGTATTTCTTAAATTATGAATACCGAAATCACTAAAATATCAATCATTGGACTAGGCTTAATCGGTGGTTCAATTGCAAAAGCACTTAAAAACAGTGGAAGGAATTTTCAAATTTCTGCCTATGACAAATCTTTGGTTTTAAACAAAGCAAAAGAGCAAAAGGTAATAGATACAATCCTTCAAGAACCGAAAAATGCAATAAATTCAGATATAATATTTTTGTGCTTACCTCTTGAATTGAATCTCAAGTACTTTAGATCTCTTTCTCCCCTTTTAAATGAAGATTCAATAATAACAGATGTCTCTGGCATAAAATTGGTTTTTCAAAAAGAATGGGAACAGATTTCTAGTAAAGGGATTTATATCGGTGGACATCCAATGACAGGTAAAGAACAAGGAGGCTTTGATAACTCAGACCCACTCCTTTTTGAAAACTCAGTCTATATTGTAACCGAAAATCTTACAGAAAATATTCTGATGAATGAGTTTAAAACAATAATCGAGATACTTGGGGCAAATATTCTAGTAATTCCAGCAAAACAGCATGATGTAATTGCAGCAAGCGTCAGCCACCTTCCACAACTTTTGGCTGTAACTCTCGTAAATACAGCCTCGTTAAAAACAGATGAATATAATTTTCTTGATCTTGCGGCAGGCGGTTTCAGGGACTTAACAAGAATAGCGGCTAGTGATTTTAATATTTGGGATGAAGTAATTCAAAAAAATAAAACACAAATACTTACGGCAATAGATGAATTCGCATACGAGTTAAATATTGTTAAGAATTGGGTCAATAATAATAATTCGGAAAAGCTGGCTGAATATTTTGAATCTGCAAGAAAAAGTAGAGACGAAATTCCCAAAAACAGTAAAGGTTTCTTAACTCCAGTATTTGATGTATTTATATTTGTTAAAGACGAGCCCGGTGTGATAAGTAGAATTTCCACTAAACTTTTTGAACATAATATCAATATTAAAGACATTGAGCTACTTAAAATTAGAGAAGGCAACGGCGGTACATTTAGAATTTCATTTGAATCACAATCAATTGCTGATAAAGCGAAATTTTATTTAAGCGAATTGGGATTCAAATTTAGCGAAAAATAATCTATGATATTTATTTTGAATTTAAATGAAACTCACTAAAATGATAATGAAAAATATAGCTAGTACAATTATTCTAATTATTGTTCTTATGCAATTGGCTTGTACTGAGAACAAGAAAACGACTGATAAAATAAATTATAATTCGTTGGACTGGATAATTGGTAATTGGGTAAGGACAAATGATGAACCAGGTAAAACTACTTTTGAAAATTGGTTAAAAATAACCAACTTCGAATATGTCGGAGAAGGATTTACACTTGCAGATAAAGACACAGTTTTTAAGGAAATATTAAAAATCAGATATATTGATGATAAATGGCAGTTAGAAGTTAGAGGTGTAAATGAAAAGGCTACAATTTTCAAATTTATAAATCAATCAGATAATTCATTCACCAGTGAAAATCAATATAATGAATTCCCAAAAATTATTGAGTATTCATTTGCAAAAAATATTTTGACGGCAAAAATTTCGGATGATACAAACGAGATAGTTTTCTTTTTCGAAAAAAATAAGATTTAAGAATGTAGCCATGATAAAAATATTTTGTCAATTTTTACTTTTTCTAATTATGGCACAAATTACAGATGCTCAAGATTGGGCAAACCTAAATAAATATAAATTGGATAATGAATCTGTTGGTTTACCAGCAGCAAATGAAAGTAGAATTGTTTTTATGGGCAACTCTATTACAGAAGGATGGAGTAAATTCTGCCCCGAATTCTTTAAAGGCAAACCCTATATAAATCGTGGTATAAGCGGGCAAACAACGCCCCAAATGCTTATAAGGTTTAGACAAGATGTAATTAACTTACAACCTAAAATTGTAATTATTCTTGCAGGTACAAATGATATTGCCGAAAACACAGGACCTTCAACTTTAGAAATGGTAATGGATAATTTAAAATCAATGTCTGAAATAGCAAGTGAAAATGATATAAAAGTTATACTGGCCTCAGTACTGCCGGCATTTGATTATCCATGGAATCCCGGACTTAATTCCAATATAAAGATTCCAAAATTAAATGAAATGATTAAAAACTATTGCAAAGTAAATTCAATTACATACCTTGATTATTTCTCAGGTATGACAGATGGAAATAATGGACTTAAACCTGAATTAACATACGATGGTGTTCACCCAAATGAAGCTGGATATAAAGTAATGCAACCGTTGGTTGAAGATGCAATTTCAAAAGCATTAATGGAAGAATAATGAGACCTTATATTTTAGCTGAATCTAATTGGAATTATATTAAAGATACAAAATTTGAATTAGCAATATTACCTTGGGGAGCAACAGAAGCTCATAACTATCATCTACCTTATGCTACTGATGTTTTTGAATCTGATCTGCTTGCAGCTGAATCAGCTAAAATTGCTTGGGAGAAAGGTGCAAAAGTTATTGTTTTGCCGAGCATCCCATTTGGAGTAAATACAGGTCAGTCAGATATTCTTCTTGATATAAATTTAAATCCCAGCACACAATTTGCAATTCTGAAAGATGTAGTTGAAGTATTAAATCGACAAGGGATTAAGAAACTAATAATTTTTAACAGCCATGGTGGAAATGATTTTAAACCAATGATGAGAGAATTAGGATTAAAGTTTCCTGAGATGTTTTTAGCAACTACAAACTGGTTTCACTCAATTGATAGAAAATTATTTTTCGAAAACTCTGGTGATCATGCCGAAGAAATGGAAACAAGTTTAATGCTTTACTTAAAACCTGAACTAGTTTTGCCAAAAGATAAATGGGGAAAGGGAACTGAGAAAAAAAATAAAATAAAAGCGTTTCAGGAAGGTTGGGCTTGGTCAGAACGTAAATGGTCGCAAATAAGTGAAGATACCGGTGTAGGAAATCCAATGCTTGCTTCGAAAGAAAAAGGTGAAAAATTCTTTAGAGCTGTTGCAGAAAAAATGGCAATTTTGTTTTACGATATTTGTGAAGCGGACTTAGAGAATTTATATGAATAAAAAATAATCATTTTCATTTTTTATCAATATACCTTATCGATTGCTCTGCACATCTTTCCCCATCAATTGCCGCAGAAACTATACCACCTGCATAACCAGCTCCTTCACCAGATGGAAATAATCCCGAAATACTAATATGCATAAGTGTTTCTCTATCTCTTGGAATTCTTAATGGAGAACTTGTTCTTGATTCAACTGCCAATATTTGAGCCTCTTCAGTAAAATAACCTTTCATTTTCTTGTTAAATATCTCTAAAGATTTTCGTAATCTCCTTGAAATATCTTTTGGCAACAATTCATGTAAAGGAGCTGAAATAACTCCAGGAATGTAGGAACTTTTAGGTATACTTTTTGAAATCTTTCTATTTACAAAATCTGTTATTCTCTGAGCAGGTGCAATCTGTTTTCCACCACCTGATTTAAAAGCTAAACTTTCCATTTCTTTTTGAAACATTAGCCCGGCAAATGCTTTATGCTCGTTAAAATGTTTCCAATCATTTTCATTTATTTCAACTACAAGACCGGAATTTGCAAATGGCGAATTTCGTTTTGAAACAGACATTCCATTTAGTACTAATTCATTTTCATCTGTCGAAGCTGGAATAATTATTCCACCAGGACACATGCAGAAGGAATAAACTCCCTTATCATCAACTTGGCATGCTAGACTATAATTCGATGCTGGAAGATTTTTGTGTCGAGTTTTAGAGTGATACTGAATTGAATCAATTAAAGCTTGTGGATGCTCAATTCTAACTCCCATTGCAAAAGATTTAGACTCAATTGCCAATTCCCTTTTTCTAAATATTTCATAAATATCTCGAGCAGAGTGACCGGTCGCTAAAATAACTGCATCGCCAATTAATTCTTTATTTTCATTTATAATTACGCCTTTTATGTTATTGTTCTCAATAATAAAATCTGTAACCTTTTTTTCAAAATGGATTTCTCCATTGCAGTCCTGAATCGTTTCTCTTATACTCTGAATAATTTTAGGTAGTTTATTCGATCCAATATGAGGATGCGAATCAATTCTAATTTCCTCATTTGCTCCATGATGAATCAAAACATCAATTATTCTGTTTACATTTCCGCGTTTGTTGGAACGTGTGTAAAGTTTGCCGTCACTGTAAGTTCCGGCACCGCCTTCTCCAAAGCAATAGTTTGAGTTTGAATTAACAATTCCATCCCGCATAATGGCTTTTAAGTCAAACCTTCTGTCTCTAACATTCTTTCCACGTTCAAGTATAATCGGTTTAATTCCTAATTCTATTGCTCTCAAGGCACCAAATAATCCAGCAGGTCCGCTTCCAACTATTATTATTTTTTTATCAGATTTTACGGGAATGAAATTAAATTTGGTTTTATGATCTTTCGGACTTTCCCTTATAAACACATTCAACTTTAGTCGAAAAACCGGTCTCTTTCTTGAATCAATTGATCTCTTTAAAATTGCTACCGAATTGATTTCCTTTACATTTAAATGAAGTTTTTTAGCAGCCTGATTTTTTAGAAAATCATAATTGTGAATAAAATCCGGAGAGATAGAAATGTCTATTTCTTTTATCATGTTTGTGTCCTCTATTTATGAGGAAAAATAATTCAATTAGTTTGTTTTACTTGAATTAAAAACTAATAATAACTTTTACAAGTTTCCAATAAAGATAAGGGTGATTGGCTAGAATTGTACATTAAGACTTTTTCTTTATTCTAAAACTAAATGAGCATTCAAATTTTGTGTTTTTCATGAAAATAGATAAACCTGTTATAAACCCATATTCGCATTATTTTAAAGTGGTAATTAGCTGCATCTAATTATTATCTAATTCCCCTCTTTGCAACATTTCTAAATAATAATGCAGATACAATAAACAGTGCAGCGAAAAGAGCATTCAGACCGAAGACACCCACTATCCCAGGACTTTCTTCTAATGATGTCCTCCAGAAAATAAAAACAATAACAGGGACTAACATTTGAACGAATGCAGTGGTAAACATAGTGCGAGCCATTCCGATTGGTTGAAGACGTGAGATTCCTGCCCCAATAATGCAAATTGCAACTACCCCCATATAAAGTAAGTTTGCTGGACTACCCTCCGACCCAATTATGCCTACTGCAAGGTTTACCCAAATCAAAAGTAATATCGCTACGACTGCAACACCAACAGCTGTGCGATAGGCAGCACTTTCTGAAATTCTTGAAATCATTATATACGTAATACCAGTTCCAAAAAGTAGGAGACCCATTACAATAAAATCTAATAAGCCCCAGTTAACTTCCTCTGTAAATTGCATAGCAACAAGGGGTGCCACCAAGATTGCTGCGGTTGCAAAAGCAACGTACCAGATTTTGAGGCGGATACTGTTACGAATGTGTTTAATGGTCTTAAGTTCCAAATCATCGGGGACAGCAGTTTTCTGAGAAATTGGATCAGTTTCTAAATTGCCCGTACGAATTATGTTAGCAATTTGAGAATCATTTTGAGCAAACTCTTCAACTAAAGCTTTTGATTCTTCGCTTACTTCTCCTGAAATATATGCTGGTAATAAATCAAGTATGACATTTCTTGGGATAGATTCCATTTGGTTCTCCTAAATTTTCAAATTTTTATCATTTCACGATTTGTCCGCCATTCTGCTAATTTCAATCTTAATCGGTGCACTTTGACTTTGGCCGATGATAATGTGATGTTAAGTGAGTTCGCAATTTCATCATAGGGCACATCATCCGCTCGAAGCAACAAAGCGGCTCGATCAACTTCGGGAAAATTCTGCAAATAAGCTTGCACAGCTTCTAATTCAGTTTTGTGACTTACTGTCTGTTCCAAATTTATGGCCGAATCCGGAAGCTCTTGAGAAATTTCTTTAAACCGATTTTGACGTCTCACTGAGTCTAGATATAGATTCCGCGCAATAGTGAGTAGATACCCTTTAACCGTTGCTGATATCAATGGTGCTTTCCCTGTAAGTGCACGAGCAAATGTTTCGGAAGTAATTTCTTCTGCCTCTGTCTGATTACCGGAAAGGAACAGAGCGAAGCGGTAGATGTCTTTGCCGTATTGAGTAAATAAATCGTGAAATTTGATCATAAATTGCCTGTTTCATTTATAATACGGTATTAACAGTTAAAAGTTACAAATCATTATAAAATATTTTGCTCGAGTTTTGCGTTTAGCTGGAGTTGACGCACTTGCTTGAATTATAATTGTATAAAAAATGATATAAACGTTAATGGAGTTTAGAAAATAAATGATTTGTATTGCGCGTTTATTGAAAATCAATTTCTAATAGAATAACTACTTAATAAGTAGATTTATTAAATCCTCCATCTACCAGAATGGTTTGTCCGGTCACATAACCGCCAATTTCAGAAGCTAAATAAACTACAGCAGAAGCAATTTCTTTAGGCTTTGCAATTCTCTTTAATGGAATGTCCAAGGCCATTTTTTCAAGCATTTCTTCTTTGGTAATTTTGGCATCTTTAGCTCTTAATTCAGCTAGATCATCCAATCTTCCTGTATGAGTTAATCCGGGAGCAACATTATTAACAGTAATATTAAATTCGCCGACTTGATTTGATAAGGTTTTTGCAAATGCTGTTACTGCACTCCTAAAAGCATTGGAAAGAAGTAGATTGTCAATTGGCTGTTTAACAGAAATAGAAGTGATGTTAATAATTCTTCCCCACTTATTTTCTTTCATTTTAGGAAGGGCTAATTTCGTAAATCTCACAGCGCTCATTAAAACTTGGTCAAAACCATTTCTCCAATCAGCTTCATTCATATTTTCAAAAAAACCAGGTTTTGGTCCACCGCAATTATTTACTAAAATATTTATATGACCAAATTTTTCTTCGACAAGTTTTACAGTATTTTCAATTTCTTTAAATTCATTTATATCACACTTTACAAAGAAAATTTCTCTTCCATATTTATCAAAGATTTTTTTCGAGGTTTTTTCTAATTTTTCATTGTTACTTGAACAAATTGTAACATTAGCGCCTTCTTCTAAAAATAATTCGGCGGTTGCAAGACCAATGCCGGTGCTAGCTGCGGTTACAAGGACGGTTTTATTTTTAAGGTTTAGGTCCAAAATAAATCCTTTCTTTAATATTAAATTTTAATTGTAAATTAGAGAAAAGATTGCTTCTTTGCGAGGAGTTATTTCAAAAGCAAAATGCGAAATGAAATAGATTACTTTACCTTGAAAAAAGTCAAGGTTTGTAATGACGAGTAATACATTTTTTAATGGTTTCTGAATAAACCATTAGTTTTTATTTGTTTTTAACTATTTGCTCAGTATCCATTGCAATTACAAGTTCTTCGTTCGTAGGAATTCTCAATACTTTGGTTTTTGAATCCTCACTTGAGATTATTGCTTCACCTTCAGGGTTTTTGTTCAGTTCAGGATCAAGTTTGATTCCGAGGAACTCCATATCATCACAAACATCACGCCTAACGTTAGTAGAGTTTTCGCCAATTCCTCCGGTAAAAACAACTGCATCCAATCCACCCATAGCAGAAGCATAAGCTCCAATATATTTTTTAATTCTATAAGTAAATACATTAAACGCATAAGTTGCTTTCTTGTCTCCTTCAGAAACTGCTTGTTCAATTTCTCGCATATCACTGCTTTCACCACTTATTCCAACTAGTCCACTATGTTTATTAAGCATGGTACTGACTTCAGAAATTGTCAATTCTTCTTTTCCCATGACATAGGTAATAATTGAAGGGTCAAGATCACCGCTCCTTGTCCCCATCAGTAAACCTTCTAGTGGAGTAAAACCCATAGTTGTATCTATTGATTTTCCGAATTTTACTGCTGCCATACTTGCCCCGTTACCAAGATGAGCAGTAATAATTTTTAATTCTTCAATTGGCTTATTTAATAAAACCGCAGCACGTTCAGAAACAAATCTATGCGAGGTGCCATGAAATCCGTATCTTCTAATTTTATATCTTTTGTAAAGTTTGTATGGGATACCATATAAGAATGAATGTGGGGGCATTGTCGAATGGAATGCAGTATCAAAAATACCACATTGCGGAATATTCGGCAAATGTTCTTTCGCTGCGATAATACCTTTTAAGTTTGGTGGATTATGCAAAGGAGCTAATTCAATATTATCTTTTAAAGCCTTTAATACATCATCAGTAATTAGAACTGAACCAGAGAATGTTTCACCGCCATGAACTACTCTATGCCCAACTGCATCAATTTCTTTCCGATCTGTAAGAACACCATGATTGGGACTTAGCAAAACAGCAATAACATATTCCATTGCAATGGAATGGTCAAGAATTTCACCAACAATTCTGATCTTTTCCTTTTCTAATGGCTGATGTGTAAGTACTGCACTGCTCATTCCAATTCTTTCGACTTGGCCTTTAGCTAAAGGTGACTTTGTATCAGTCTCAATCAACTGATATTTAATTGATGAACTTCCACAGTTTAATACTAAAATTTTCAAAACTAATTTTCCTTAAATATTATGAATAATGTGACCTTCGTTATCATACTTGAAAAATCCTTCACCTGTTTTCTTACCTAACTTTCGTTCCCTTACTAACTTTCTTAATAGCGGACAAGGTCGATATCTGGGTTCTCCCAATGTACGATAAAGTTGTTCCATCCAAGTTAAAACTTCTTCCAATCCCATCATATCTGCAAGTTCAAGTGGCCCCATTCCAAAATTGTATCCTAATTTCATAGCAGTATCAATATCTTTTGCTGTCGCAATTCCTTCCAATAAAATATGCATTGCTTCATTTAATAAAGGGACAATTGCTCTGGTAGTAACAAATCCGGGATATTCATAGACTTCAATTGCTGTTTTACCAATTTTATTAGCAAACTCCTTTGTCCTTGCTACAGTTTCTTCAGAGGTATCCATTCCTTTAACCAATTCAACTAAGGGAACTTTAGGAACTGGATTTAAAAAGTGCATCCCAATAATTTTGTCTTTTCTCTGCGTAACTTCAGCAATATTTGTCAAACTCAATGTAGAAGTATTTGAAACAAGTATTGTTTCGGGATCAGCAACTTCATCAAGTTTCTTAAAAAGTATTCTTTTTAGCTGATAATTTTCAACAATAGCTTCAATTATAAGATCACATTGACTAACTTCATTTAAGTCTAAATTCCAATTTATTCTGCCCAAAATTGCTTTCATCTCACTTTCAGTCATCGCCCATCTTTCAATTTCATTTTTCATACTATTCTGAATTTGAGTTTTAGCAAGTTCAAGATGCTTTTCATCTTTTTCAATAATGACAGCATCAATGCCGGCAGCGGCAACAGTTTGAGCAATCCCTTGTCCCATTACACCAGCCCCAATAATCGCTACATATTCAAATTGAGGTACATTTTCTTTTGAGGATCCCTTTAAAAGGTCTTCCAATTTTAGCCTATTTTCATTCATTTTATTTTCTTATAAAAGTTTAAAATTAATAATCAATTCAGACACCAATATTCATACCACAAAAATACCCAGTAATTCTGCTATAATCGAATTATTAATAATCCTTTTTACTAAAAATGATAATACTTATATACAAAACGAGAACTAAAAATAGAAAAGTAGAAAGAAGCGGCTGGTATTCATCAATTCCATAACCAAGTGCAATTTCTGTAGTTAGTGAACCGATTTCGGAAGTTTTTGGAATGATATAATACAGAATATCCATCAAATATTCCATAAATGAACTATTAAGAAAAGCTGAAATAGTATCTCGAGCAGTTAAAATTGGAGACAAAACAAAAAAGATAATATATGAAAGCATCATAGCAAGAATTGAGCTTTGAGTTAAAATTCCAACGAAAATGATAAGGGAATAAAGAGAGGCAAAAGCAAAAGTGATAAAAAATATTGTATAGAGAAATGAAAGATCCCAAATATTAAATTTTAATCCGATTAATACCCAAAGTGATATTATTAAATATGCGATGTTAATAAATACAATTATTATCCCTCCTAAAAATTTCCCTAAAATTATTTGAGCTCTGGAAATAGGTTTGGAAATGAGTAAATCGGCCGATCCCTTTTCGAGAGCATTTGGTATAAAACTGGAAGCTGAAAAAATTGATAAAAATAAGCCGCCGCCGAATAACGGTGCAACCACAAAAAGTTTAAGTCCCTTAACGATTTCACCAGCTATATTAATTGGATCTTTGCCATTTGCACTTACCATTCCACTTAAATCTTCAAATGGAACCAAGCCAAAAAGTAAAGCAAAAATGACAATTACAAAAGTAGAAATCGCAAAAAATGTTACAATTATTTTTCTTGATAATGCTTCTCTAACTGTCAGATTTGATATAGCAAATATATTATTCATAATCTTTATTTTTCTCAGAAAGTGATTTAATAAATGTATCTTCAAGTGAGCTTTTCTTTTGATTAACTCCAACAATATTCACATTTAATTTTCTCAATTCATCCATGAAACTATTAAGAACATTATTGTCCGTAATTTCTAGTGTAATTAAGTTCTTATCTTGTGTGATGGCAAATTTCCGTCTTATAGATTCATAAATATTTTCCGGTAACGTAGTTTCCGTTTTAATCTCGCATATTTGTTTATTAATTGTAAGCTCTTCCACAGTTCCATATTTAACCAATTTACCTTCATCTAATATTGCAACTTTATCCGAAACCAATTCAACTTCTGAAAGAAGATGGCTATTAATAAAAATTGTTTTTCCCCTATTTTTAAGCTCTATTAAAATATCTCTGATTTCTTTTCGTCCAATTGGATCAACTCCATCGGTGGGTTCATCGAGAAATATTAAATCAGGATCATGGACAATAGCTTGAGCTAAACCAAGTCGCTGAAGCATTCCTTTCGAATACTTTTTAATTTTTACTTTTCTCCATTTTTCCATTTTTACAAGATTTAGAACTTCGGCTATTTTAGGTGAATTTTTATTTAGCTTAAATCCATTTAGTTTAGAAAAATGAATAATAACCTCCTCGCCTGTAAGGTAATTTGGGAATTTGTGGTTTTCAGGTAAATATCCAATTTCTTTTCTAATCTGATAGTTTGAAATATCTTCACCCAAAATCTTGGCATTACCGCTAGTTGGAAATACAATACCCAATAAGATTTTTATTAGTGTTGTTTTCCCTGCTCCGTTAGGTCCGAGCAGACCAAAAATAATTCCTTGCTCAATTGAAAGTGTAACATCATCAAGAGCTACAATACCATTTTTACGGGTTGTTTTTGCACTAAAGATTTTAGTGAGATTTTCAACTTGAATTGAATTAGACATACTTTAAATCACCTGTCTTTTTCTGAAAAGGTAAAGTGCTAAATAGTTAATTAAGATTGCAATTCCAATTAAAACTACTAAATATGGGAAAATAATTTCACTCAGAGTGGCGTCTCGCCACAATACTTGAAGGAATGCTTCAACCGACCAGTATGTTAAAGTAAACTTTGCAATTACCTGCATCCAATCAGGGAATAACGTCACTGGAAACCATGAACCACCAAGTGCAGACATAATTAGAATAAATAATGTTGAAATACCATTTGCTTGTGCCAGACTATTTGCAATAGCAGTTATAACCATTCCAAATGCAACTGCTGCTCCTGCAGAAGCAAAAATTACAATCAGCAAATTCGTAAAATTTGAAAAAATATCAACATCATATAAATAATATGCAAATAAGAATAAAACTGAGAGTTGAACTATTCCCAGAAGAATTGCAAAAATATACTTAGACCATAAAAACTGATTCCTGGAAATTGGCATGCAAAAAATTCTTTTTAGTGTTCCTTCTTGTTTTTCTTCGAAAATTGATGTCGCTGTTCCAGTTAAGGTAAATAGCAGAAACATAATTGCCCAACCGCCCACAATTCTAGTTACACCAGGATTCTTTTTTTCAGTTCCAACTAGTTGCTCTGAATCAAATTTAATTAAATTATTAATAAAATCTCCTTCAGCATCGGGTGTGGAATTTGAATCTGTTTGCTGACTAAGTTCAATGATATCAAAATTGGTTATTGATTCTAATACTTCATCTTTATCAGCCCCAAAATAATCACTCATCATATTTGCAATATCTGTATTGAATGAATCGGATAAAGTTTCCCCTAAAAATGATTTAGCTTCTCTCTGCATTAAAAGAGGAAAAATTTTTGGTATTTTGGAAAAGATTGTTTTTTGTATTGTCCCTTGAATTAACTGCGATTCAATTTCATTTCTTGGATCATAATAATATTTGAACCTAATTGCACTGCTGGTATCTGTAAAAAAGTTATCCGGTAAAACTAATGCAGCAGGATAATTACCATTTTTAACTAATTCTTTTGCTTTTTCATGTGTTATATTAATTTCAATTCCATTCTCATCTTTATAAGTCTTAACACTTCTCAAGGAACTGCTTGAATCAATTTCAGATTCCAAAAAATCAGCTAATTCAACACCACTTTCATTAACAATAATTATTGGAATCTTTCCCCTACTTCCGCTACCTCCACCAAAAATGCTCCCAAAAATTACAATTAAAACAGCCGGAACTAAAAAGGTAAGTGCAACAGCTGTTTTATCTGACAAAAATCGGATTAAATCTTTCTTGAATAATTTGAATATATTTTTCAATCTCTTAAACTCCTGCCAGTTAGCATTAAAAATACGTCCTCAAGTGATGCTCTATTTAGTTCTAACAAATGTGATGGTATTTCCAAATATTCAAGTTCTTTAAACAATTGTGAATTTGAAATCTTAACATTATATGGAATAATTTCAAAGTGAAAATCAGATTCATTTATTTCACCAATTTTTTTTAATGAATCTACTATTTTTTCTAATTCGGGAGCTTTTCTAATTTTTATTGTTTCACGCTTATCCAGAAGCGCTACCAATTCTGAAAGAGTTCCTTCAGCAATAATTTTTCCATGATCAATAATTGCGAGTTTATTGCATAAACGTTCAGCCTCTTCCATATAATGAGTTGTATATAGAATTGTTTTACCCTTTTTATTCAGTTCTTTCAGCATCTCAAAAATTGCATTTCTGCTTTGGGGATCAACTCCAACAGTTGGTTCATCGCACAGTATTATTTCAGGATCATGTAAAATACTAACAGCAATGTTAAGTCTCCTTTTCATTCCGCCGGAAAAATTTTTTACTGTATCATATTTTCTATCCTCTAACTGAACTAACTTTAAAGCTGAAGAAATACGTTCGTTCAAAACTTGGGATTGAATATTATAGAAACTACCAAAAATTTTAAGATTTTGCATTGCAGATAATTCTTGATAAAGTGCTATTTCTTGTGGGACATATCCAATATGATTTCTGTATCTTAAATTTTGCTCTCTAGTATTATCACCATTAAGTAAAATCTTTCCCTTATCTGGTTGCAAATATCCTATGATACAATTCATCAAAGTTGATTTACCGGCACCATTAGGTCCTAACAATCCAAAAATCATTCCGTTATCAATTGAAATTGAGACATCATCTAATGCAGTTACATCATTATTAGATGCTTGTGTATTAAAAATTTTGGTTAGATTTACAACTTCAACAGAGTTCATTATTCTCTTCAAATTATCTTAAATTTAGCACAAAGATAGAATTATTATTTAATAATAAGAAATAATTGGTTCAATGTTAAACGAAGCTCTAAAAAAATACTTTGGATTTGATAATTTTCGTCCAGGTCAAGAAGAGATTATTAAAGCAATTCTTGATAAGAAAAATGTGCTCGCAGTAATGCCAACTGGAGCCGGTAAATCTCTTTGTTACCAATTGCCTTCAATGCTTTCAGAAACATATTCTATTATTATCTCACCGCTAATCTCATTAATGCAGGACCAAGTTTTCTCAATAAATCAAAGTAAATATTCTGCCGCTTTTATCAACAGTTCATTAGACTACCGAGATACTGAAAAAGTTCTAAACGATTTGACAAATAAGAAAATAAAAATGCTCTTTATTGCACCAGAAAAATTAAATAATCAATTTTTTGTAGAAAGATTACGCCACACACTGCCAGAATACTTATTTGTTGATGAAGCGCATTGTATAAGTGAATGGGGACATAATTTCAGACCAAGTTTTAGAAACATAAATAATTTTGCTAAAGCAATTGGTGTTAAAAATGTATCGGGATTTACTGCCACCGCAACTCCAGAAGTTAGAGATGATATTGTAACACAACTTGAGTTTTGCGATCCGGCTGTTTTTGTATATGGCTTTGAAAGAGAAAATATTTCACTTAATGTAATTCACACAAATCAAAAAAAAGAAAATATTCTAAGCTTATTAAAGCAGAGCAAATCACCTACAATTATTTATGCTTCGACCAGAAAAAGTTGCGAGAAGCTTACAGAATTTCTTAAAATGGAAAACATTAATGCTGAGTATTATCATGCTGGGTTAGCAACAGAATTAAGAAAAGTAATACAAGATGATTTTATAAAGGGTGATCTGAGGGTAATCGTTGCTACTAATGCATTCGGAATGGGTATTGATAAATCTAATATTGGAATGGTAATTCATTATAATATTCCTGGCTCTATTGAAAATTTATATCAAGAATTTGGGAGAGCTGGCAGAGATGGAACAGAAGCCGATACATATTTATACTATTCTGAAAAAGATAAACATATTCAAGATTATCTAATAAAGATTAATTACCCTACTATAGAGCAAATTAAAACTTGTTATGATGCGTTATTGGATTATCACAGAATTGCGGTAAATAGCATCAGTGAAAAATCACTCGAAATAGATGAAGGGCTAATAAAACTTTTAGATTCAAAATCTATAAATAAAAATCTGCTTAATTCAGCTATTAATAGCTTAGAAAATAATGGCTACTTATCTACTAATTCCGATTTGCAAATAAATTATTATTTCAAATTTTTAATTGATCACACCAAACTTAAAGGCTATGTAAAAAAATTAAGAAACGCTGAACTTCAAAATTTAATTCTAGCACTTGTAAAAGTATATGGTTATTCGTCATTTAAGAATCTGGTTGAATTGGATATTAATAAATTAATAAAGAATCTTGATATCGGAAGAAGTAGTTTTCTTTATCAGTTAGAAAGCTTAGATAGAATTGGGATTATTGAACTTCATATTCCTAGCAATCTTAAGAGCTTTAAAATGCTTAGAGAACGCGTGCCCAGTAAAGATCTGTATCTCAATTATAAAGAAATAAATTCTATTATTAATAATGCGAAAACTAAGCTTGAAGCAGTAGTTGATTACTGCTTTACAGACGATTGTAGATTTAAATTTGTGCTCAAATATTTTGGAGAAAATGTTGATGATTACAAATGCGGGAAATGTGATAATTGCTTGCACAAAGGGTCCAGTGATCAAGTCTCTAATGAGTATATAACTGAAATTATTATCCGTACATTAAAAGAATTTTCCGGCGGACTTTTGCAAAATCGATTAATATCAATATTAACCGGGAATTCGAAATCACAAACTGCTAAATCAATTTCTACTTTTCAATCATGTTTACATTATAGTACTGATGTTATTGAATCCAATATCCGTTTTTTAGTAGCCAAGAAAGTATTAAAGGAGATTGCTGGGAAATTATTTTTTGATCCCATTGAGGAATTAGAGAGTGCGGAAAATATAAACTCAGCTAAAGCCGATTATGAATCGAATCTTGAGTTGTTCAATTTGCTTAGAGAGGAAAGAAATATTGCTGCAAAGAAATTTTCTCAGAGTCCTGAGATAATTTGCTCTGATAAAATTTTAAGAAATGTCGCAAAAAAAAGGCCAAAAACAACATCTGAATTACTAAGCATTGATGGGTTCAATCAGCGAATGTATAATAAAGTTGGAATGGAATTTTTGGAATGCATTTCAGAACAGAATAAGAAGACTGAAAGTGAGCAGAAAATATTAGATTTGCCAAAACATATTGTTCAAACTTACAAATTAGTAACAAAAGGCTATTCACTAAAAGAAATATCAAATCTATTAAAACTGCCCGAATCCATCGTATCGTTGCAGATTGAAAGTATTATCGGATTTAATCCGAAAGGCAATTATGAAAAGTTAATCACTAAAAAAGAATTTGATGAGATTATTGACAAAATCGAAAGTATTAACGAGGATATCAGAGACATCAAGAAAAAGCTTTCATCAAATATTAGCTACTCAATAATCCGGGTTGTTAAAGCAATCTTTGCGGCTTCGGTTTCTTTGAAGGAGTAATCTCCTTTTTCAGAGAATCAAGATAGGCGTTGGAGAGATCAAAAAATGTTTCCCACTTTTCTGAATCGTATTCAAATTTTTTAAAACTGCTATCGTATATTGCTTCATTAATTGAATACTTAATAAATACTTCATCACGTTTTAACTCAAGTGAATCAGTATCTTTATAAAAGTCTTCTACAATAAGCAGATCAACATATACTTTTGAGAGTTTTTCCAGTTCAACATTCTCATCATTTGAACATCCGAAATAAAGCAAAAGTGAAATTAAAGTAATTATTCTAATTTTTCTTACTGGCTTCAAATAAAATTTTCTTCTCTTTTTCTGTAAGATTTTGATAACCGCTTTTACTAATTTTATCAAGAATTTCATCTATAACAGCTTGATCAACTTTTTCTGATGAATTTCTACTATCATTTATTTCATAAAACTCAGCTTCTTCCACCTCTCTTCTACCAAAACTAAATGGTGATTTTTTCTTAGGTAAATCATCACCTCCGCTTGAGAAAGTCTTATTTCCTTTGAATGTATCAAAGAATCTGTCAAAATTCAAATTATATTGTCTGTCTGCAATAACAAATAAGAAACCAACAATTGCACCGCCAAGATGCGCTAAATGGGCAACAAAACTGCCATTACCAACAGATAAGAATTCAATTACCATTAAAAAGACAATTAAATATTTTGCCTTAACCGGAAAGAGAAAATAAATATAAATCATTCTATCGGGGAAAAACATCGCAAATGCAACCATAACCCCAAATACTGCTCCGGAAGCTCCAATTATTGCACCCGCACCAGTGCCCAACGATAGCTGAAGCAAACCTCCTCCAATTCCAGCAAGTAAATAGAAAACTAAAAATTTCCGCGATCCCATAATATTTTCTATTTCCATTCCAAACATCCAAAGCATAAGCATATTAAAAAAAATGTGTGCAAATCCACCATGAAGAAATTGATAAGTAATTAATTGCCATGGATAAAAAGACCAAACGGGATTGCTAAAGGGAATAAGTCCAAAATACCTGGTTATTATGTTATCAAGAAGCATATCTCCAATCATTATATTCTGAGCAACCACAGAGATAAAAAATACTATGCCATTTATGATCAAAAGATTTTTTATTACCGGAGGGAAAAAACTGAAACCTCCAAAACCCTTTGGTCTATATTCATTATATGCCATTAAAAAACCTAAAATTTATGTTAAAGTATATGAAAAATAAATTATTTCCAATTTTTAAATATAAATAAAAACCTCAAGGATTTTGAGGTTTTTATATTAGACTACGATATATGAAAAAGGTTTCAGAAATTTCTCAGCAAGCTGGTCCTGAAGCATTATTCGGTAATACATTCATCTTATAGAAGATTCCGACTAAAAAATTGCCAGATTGACAAGTTCCTTTCATCAGCAATTTATTTATCTGTAAGAGCCGCAACACCAGGTAAAACTTTACCCTCCAAAAATTCTAAAGATGCTCCACCACCTGTTGAAACGTGAGAAACTTTATCATCCAAGCCTGCTTTCTTAATTGCGGCAGCAGAATCTCCACCACCAATAATGGTAATTGCTCCTTTTTCAGTTGCTTCAACTAGGGCTTGAGCAATTGCATTTGTTCCATGTGCATAATTTTCAAATTCAAATACACCCATTGGTCCGTTCCAAACTACGGTTTTACTATTTTCAATAATTTCTTTGAAATTTGCAATAGTTTTAACTCCAATATCTAATCCCATTTTATCTGCTGGCATAGAATCAATAGGAACGACTTCTGCGGGAGAATCGTTATTAAATTCAGCAGCAACCTTTACATCAACCGGAAGCATAAAATTAACATCACTATTTTTGGTTTTTTCTAGAATCTCTTTAGCCAAATCAATCTTATCTTCTTCTAAAAGTGAGGTTCCAATTTCATAACCTTGAGCTTTATAGAATGTATAAGCCATTCCGCCCCCAATTATTAAATTATCAACCTTGCCCATTAACGCCTGTATTACATCAATTTTACCAGAAATTTTGGCACCACCCAAAATAGCTGTAAATGGTCGTTCCGGATTTGCAATTGCTTTACCTAAATAATCTAGCTCTTTTTTCATTAAATAGCCGGCAGCACATTTATCAATAAATTTTGTAACACCCTCAGTTGAGGCATGTGCGCGGTGGGCTGATCCAAAAGCATCATTTATATATACATCACCAAAAGCAGCAAGCTGTTTAGCAAATTCAGGTTCATTCTTAGTTTCAGCAGCATGAAATCTTAAATTTTCCAATAATAAAACTTCACCTTCTTTTAATCCTTCAACTAATTCTTTAACAGAATCACCAATACAATCATCAGCAAATTTTACTTCCTTGCCAAGTAATTCACTTAATCTTTTAGCTGCAGGTTTTAAACTAAATTTAGGATTAACTTCCCCCTTTGGTCTGCCTAAGTGACTCATCAAAATTGCGGAACCGCCATCGGCAATAATTTTCTTAATAGTAGGTAATGCTGAGGTAATTCTTATGTCATCCGTAATTTCTAATTCATCGTTTAAAGGAACATTAAAATCAACTCTAACCAAAACCTTTTTACCTTTTAGATCAAGGTCTTCAATAAATAACTTTTCCATTTTATCTCCAATAAATTTCATTTAAATAAAAAAAAGACGCAGAAATAAAAATGACTGCGTCTTTATAAAAAATACAATCAACCTACTTTATAAGTTTTTTCATTAAGTCAACAACTCTTGATGAGTAACCATACTCGTTGTCATACCATCCCACAACTTTAACCATATTACCTTGAACCATAGTTGAAAGTGCGTCAAAAATATTAGAATGAGAGTTCCCAATTATATCTACGGAAACAATTGGATCTTCTGTGTATTCTAAAATTCCCTTCATTTTTCCTTTAGAAGCTTTTTTGAATGCAGCATTAACTTCTTCAACGGTAGTATTTTTATTGAGAACAGCAACAAAATCAGTAATTGAACCATCAGGAGTTGGCACTCTCATTGCCATACCATCTAATTTACCTTTAAGTTCTGGAATAACAATACCAACAGCTTTTGCAGCACCGGTTGTTGTTGGAATAATTGAAACAGCAGCCGATCTAGCTCTTCTTAAATCTGAATGTGGTAAATCTAAAATTCTCTGGTCATTTGTGTATGAGTGAATTGTTGTCATAAAACCTTGTTTAACGCCGAAGGTATCATTTAATACTTTAACCATTGGGGCTAAACAGTTTGTTGTACATGAAGCATTTGAAATAACTTTATGCTTAGCTTTTAGAACTTTGTCATTAACACCTAATACTACAGTTGCATCAATTTCACCTTTTGCAGGTACTGTCAGGATAACTTTTTTAGCTCCATTATTAATGTGTGTCATACAAGCTTCTTGAGTTCTAAAAACACCTGTTGATTCAACAACTACATCAGTTCCTAATTCACCCCATTTTAAGTTTTTTGGATCGCGTTCGGCAGTAATTTTTATTTTATCGCCGTTAACAATAAGGTTGTTTCCTTGAACTTTGATAGTTCCCTTAAATTGACCGTGAACTGAATCGTACTTTAGAAGATGTCCTAATGTTTTTGCATCTGTAAGGTCATTAATCCCAACAAAATCAAATCCGCCCAATTCCATACATCTTCTAAAAACAAGTCTTCCTATTCTACCAAAACCATTAATTCCAACTTTGATTGCCATTTAACTTACTCCTTAAGATTTAGTTTTAATAAATAAATAATTTACATTTATGAAAGATAATACTTTGGGAATATAATTACAATTAAGAGATTTTAGGTATGCACTAAAAAGTATAAAATCTTGATTTCTTCAAAAAAAATAAAAAAGATATGGTCTAAGTGATTTTCACACCGTTAAAATATTAGTAGAAAGTAAAATATTTTATAAAAATGAGCACATTAAATTTAACTGATAAGTGAAATCCTCATTAAAAATATGTAAATTTCTATAATTAATAATTTTAAGAAAGAAGTACTAATTTGAATAAAAAAAAAGCTGATTTGCACACCCATACTTTATACTCCGATGGAGCAAATTCATATAAAGAATTACTTAATCTTGCCAAAGAAAAAAATATTGAGATAGTAGCTATTACTGATCATGACAGTGTAGATGGAATTGAAGAATCGCGTAAATACGGTGCGAAAATTGGCGTAGAAGTTATCCCTGGTTTAGAAATTAGCACTGATGTTGAAGGCAAAGAAGTACATCTTTTAGGATATTTTGTTGACCATAAAGACTCTGAACTCAATAAATATCTTAAATTTTTTAGAAATGAGAGACTTGAAAGAGCAAAACGAATTCTTAATAAACTTAAGAAAATTGGAATTGATATAAAACTTAAGGAAGTTGAAAAGATTGCCAAAAATTCGCCAATCTGCAGACCACATATTGCAAATGCAATGGTAGAAAAAGGTTTTGTGAAAAATTTTCAATCGGCGTTTAATAAATATATTGGTGACGGAGCCCCTGCTCATGAAAAGAAAATTCATGTGTCCCCTTTAAGTGCAATTAAAATCATTAATGATGCTGGTGGACTTGCATTTATTGCTCATCCAGGAAAAATGAAAGAATCAATTTTAACATCACTCATCCAATTAGGTATTGACGGAATAGAGGTTGTGCATCCATCGCATAAAAGATCACAGCAAAAATTCTATCGGGGAATTGTAAGCCAATATTGTCTCTTAGAATCTGGCGGCTCTGATTTTCACGGAGGATTTAGAAATGATGACGATAATTTTGGCAAATATACAGTTTCTGATTCCATTGTTGGAAATATTAGAAAAATGGCCCAAAATAAGATTGCAGATTAAGGTCATTATTATTTAGACTTCTTCTGATTACGAAAATTTTTATCTTTTAGAAAAATTGAAGGAACGATGAATAAAATTTTAGTTTTTTTGTTATTATTTTCTTTTTCAATAAATGCACAGCAAGTTATTGGCTGGCAAAATTATACCGATATGCAAGATATAAAAGATCTTGAGATTAGAGATAATATTGTTTGGGCAGCTACAAACGGTGGAGTTTTTAGTTTTTCAATATCTGATAGCAGTTATCAACTTTATACAAAGTCCGAGAATTTATCTAGTCATTCAATAACTTCCATTGCAATTGATAAAGACAATAAAATTTGGATTGGTACACTTGAGGGATTTATTGATGTACTTGATCCGAATACAAATGAAGTTAAAACTATTCTACAAATATTTAAGACTGATAAAAATAATAAGAGGATTAATGATATTCAGATAAGCGGCGATACAGCATTTGTTTCTACAGAGTTTGGTCTTTCTTTAATTAACACAAATGATCTTTCCTTTTTTGACAGTATCTTAAAGTTTGGGAATTTTACTAGCGAGACCCCTGTAAAAAATATATTTATTGGTAATACTATTTATGTTGTTACCCAAGCCGGTATTGCAAGAAAGAAAACAGGGTTTAATAATTTAGCCGCTCCCGAATCTTGGACAAACGATAGTATTGGAGTTAATATTCCTGCAAATACAATCTATAAATTAACCGAGTATAACAATCAGTTGCATATTGGCACTAACGACGGAGTATTTAGACTTAATTCTGGGGTATGGGAACAAAGACTTTACGATAATTTTGATGTAATAGATTTTCAAATTCAGGGTGAATCACTTTATTCAGTGCTTTTAACAACTATACATAAATTCAATCAAACAGATGAAGTAATATATCGATCAGAAAATTCATTTTTACAAAAATTAGTATTCCATGATGAAGAGTCCTTTATTGGAACTAGCAAAGGGCTAATCCAGCAAAGCGGCTCCGGAAATAAAATTGTAAAACCAAATACTCCCGAAACGAATGCATTTATTAGCATAACAGTTGATAGTGATGGTAATCTTTGGGCGGCAACTGGTAAAGATAATAATGGAATAGGTGTTTTAAAATTTGACCGAGATAATTGGCAGACGATAAATAAAGAATCAAATCCTCAGTTTAGGATAAATGATTTTCATATAGTTTCTTCTTCTAAAAATGCGGTTTATTTATCTACTTGGGGACGAGGTTTTATAAAGTATCAGAATAATGAATATGAAGTTTATGATGATTTAACAACCGATTTAGTCGGTATTCCAGAGGCAAATTCATTTCTAGTAATCAATAATGTTCAAGAAGATACCGAAGAGAATACTTGGCTATTAAACTATTGGGCTGCAGATAGAAAACCAATAAGTGTAATTACGCCGGAAAATAATATTTTTAGTTATGAATTTGATTCTCCTTTATTTCCTACTATCGTAAATGTTACAAATTTGGTAATCGACGAAAATAATACTAAATGGTTTGCCGGCGATTTTAATGGCGATGTGGCCACAGATGGTTTATTTTACTTCAATGAAAATGGAACACTTGAGAATCTCTCTGATGATGTTTGGGGAAAGTTGAGTCAAAGCAATGGTCTAAGAAATAGAGATGTTAGAGCATTGGCAATTGATAAATTTGGCGAATTGATAATAGGTACAAGTGTGGGTGTTGATGTAATTCCGAATACTTCCGATCCATCTTTTGTTAGAGGTGATCAATATTTTTCAATGAGACAGCAGACAATTAATTGTATTGTAGTTGATCCTCTAAATCAGAAATGGTTTGGTACTGAGAAAGGAATTTTCCTTACAAGTTCCGATGGTTCTTTTCTGCTTGCTAATTATAATAAATCAAATTCCCCGCTGCCTTCCGATAATATAAAGAGTTTAGCTATGGATAATAAAAACGGAATTGTATATGCTGGAACTGACTTTGGCATTACAGCAATTTCTACAATGTTTAATGAGCCAAATGAAAATTTTTCTGAATTGTTCGTTTATCCCAATCCTGTTTTTTTAAGTGGTACAAACAATACAAACATAATTATTGATGGACTAATTGAAAATTCAGAGATTAAAATTTTAGATATTTCCGGTAACTTAATTAATGAGTTCAGAGCAATTGGAGGTAAGACAACTTTTTGGGATTGCAGAGATTTTAATGGAAGACAAATAGCAAGTGGTGTATATCTAGTGGTTGCATTCGATTCGGAAGCAAATGAAGTTGGTCATGCAAAATTTGCGGTCATAAAAAAATAATAACTTCACTTTATGATTGATATTAAAAATCTCGCTGTTCAGTTTACCGGTTCTTACCTCTTTGAAAACGTAAACTTAAAAATTTTACCAAGCGATAGAATTGCATTGGTCGGTTCTAACGGAACTGGGAAATCTACATTTTTAAAAATTCTTGCGGGTCAGCAGACCCAAGAAGATGGATCGATTCAGTTCATGAAGGGTATTAGAATTGGTTATCTTCCGCAAGAACTAATCTCGCAAACAAACAATTCAATTTTTAATGAAGTTAAAAAATCTATTGATTTTATTAATGAGATTGATGACACTGAAAGAGAAATACACTTAAATTTAGATAATATCGATTTATCAAAAGAAGAACACGATAAACTGATTTCAAAGTTGGGTGATTTGAATGACAAGAAGGAAAAATTAGGTTACTATGAAATAGATTCGAAAATTGAAAAAATACTTATGGGACTTGGATTTCAGGAAAGCAGTTTTGGTAATAAAACTTCAGAACTTTCTGGCGGCTGGCAAATGCGGGTTGAGCTTGCAAAAATATTAACTTCCGAAAACAATATTATTCTTCTTGATGAACCTACAAATCACCTCGATATTGATTCCCTGCAATGGCTTGTAAAATTTCTAAAATCCTTTAACGGTGCAATAATTTTGGTTAGTCACGATAGATATTTTGTAAATAATATCTGCAGTAAAACTCTAGAGATTTATAACAATAATGTAACTTTTTACAAAGGCAATTATAACGATTATCTTAACTTTAAGAATGATCGTGCCGAAAGATTAAAATTGGAATATACTGATCAGCAAAAAAAAATAAAACAGACTGAACAATTTATTGAGCGTTTTAGATATAAAGCTACTAAAGCAAAACAAGTTCAAAGCAGAGTAAAACAGCTTGAGAAAATAGAAAGAATTCAACTTTCTGAAACTGAAAACAAAATACGATTTCGATTTTTTGATACTAAGCCAAGCGGGATAATTCCTCTTAAAGTAAAAAGTTTATCAAAATCTTATGAAGATAATTTGGTTTTACAAAATGTTGAATTCCAAATTGAACGCGGTGAAAAAATTGCACTTGTAGGACCAAATGGAGCTGGTAAAACAACTTTAGCAAAGATAATTTCTAATAGGTTAGATCCAACCTCCGGCAATATTGAATTTGGTCACAATACACTCGTCTCATTTTATGCACAAGATGTTGTAGATAATCTTAATGTCTCTAATGATATAATTACAGAAATAGCCGAAAGTGATCCTGAAAATACTATCGGGCAACTCAGAACAGTTTTGGGAGCTTTTCTATTTAATGGCGAAGATGTGTTTAAGAAAATCCAAGTACTTTCCGGAGGAGAAAAAAGTAGAGTTGCATTGGCAAAAGTTTTGCTGACTAAAGCAAATACAATTATTCTCGATGAGCCCACAAACCATTTAGATTTTGAATCCAAAAAAATTGTTCAGAATGCACTAATGGAATTTAACGGGACTTTAATTATTGTTTCTCATGATATTGATTTTCTTGAACCTATTGTAACAAAGGTTATTGAAGTTAGGAATAAAAGTATTAAAGAGTATGTTGGTGGCATTGATTACTACTTAAGAAAAAAAGAAGAATTTGCTATCAGCGAAGTTACTGAAAATCTTACTAGTAAGGCCAAAAAGTTAAATAGAAAAGATGAAAAAAGATTAGAGGCAGAAAAGAGACAGCGTGAACACTTGGCAACAAAAAAATTGAAGATCTCAATTTCTGAAATAGAAACAAAAATTGAAGAACTTGAGAATAAAAAACATAAGCTTGAAACTGATTTTACAAAAGAAGATGTATACTCAAATCCGGTGCATGCCAAACAGAACAAACTTGATTATGAAGGAATAAAATCAGAGTTAGAAAAATTATATGATGAATGGACATTAGTTCATGAAAATTTGGAACGTGTAAATGAGGAACTAAAAGATTAGCAGGTTAAAGAAATACAAATTTATTGTACAGTTTTAAATTATTCCTTCTCGTTTCAATATATCGTTAACAATTTTCTTCCTAAACTGAGCATCATCATCTTTCTTTATATGAATATTTAATGCAAATATCCAAACTCCAAACTTATTCTTTACAAATCCAACATACCAGCCAACTTGATTATCATCATCTCCACCCCAGCCGGTTTTAGCAAATTGCTTATAATTATCGGTTGAATCAACAAGCATAATTTTCTCGACAATATCAAAATTCCTTTTAGAAAAAGGCAAATTACAATTCAAGAATTTTGTAAGAAATTCGACTTGTTCAATGGCTGAAATTCTTATATCACCTTCAAGCCAAAATTTGTCAACATCGGAACCCATTTTGCTATTGCCGTAATTTAAAGTATCCAAGTAATACTGCATTTTTTCTTTGCCAACTCTTCTGGCTAATTCTTGATAAAACCATACGCAAGAAAACTTTATCGCTGAACTCAAATTCTGGTCTTGATTCCATTTATCATAGAATCTTTTCTTACCATCCCATTTAATTATTTCATTCTCATCAGCAATTACTTTACTTTCCAATGAAATCAAAGAGTTTGGAATCTTAAATGTTGAAGCCGGTAGAAAACCCGTTTTTGCCCTTTCAACATTATAAACAATTAATGTGTCAGAGTTCAATTTTGTTAAAACAAAAGTACCTTCAACTTCTGCACTAGTAAAATGATTGTTCCATTTATCTGTGGGAATGATAACTTGCTGACTATTCTCTGTTTGTTGTGAACATGAACTAAAACTCACAAGAATAATCAATAATACAAATTTCTTCATTTTTACTGCCTACTTGTTGAGAAATTCTTCAGCTAAAGCCATACCACCGTAAAGAGGTGCATCATCACCTAATTTAGTAGCGGTTATTTTTACAATTTTTCCTGCAGATTCAATTACTGAATCAGCAAAAGATTTTTTAATTCTGGTCAACATAAATTTCTCATTTGCTTCAATAACTCCACCACCAAGAACAATTGTATCTAAATTAAGGAGTGTTGTAAGACTTCCAAGAACAGTGCCTATAGCATTGCAAGCATACTCCATTTCTTGAATAACAAGCTTGTCTTTTTTCCTTATCGCCTTTGCAAGCGTTTTACTTTTTATCTTTTCGCTTGCACTAATTATTTCATTTAAGGAAGTTTCATTTTCCTTAGATTTTCGAATTATTGAATTAACTATTGCAGTTCTACTTGCTATATTCTCAAAAGTAGAATGTCCGCTATCAGAACTGAAAGAGCCATCCGAATTGACTTTCATATGTCCAATTTCGCCTGCATAAAATGAAGAACCTCTATAAAGTTTACCGTTAAAGAAAAGTGCACCGCCAATTCCCGTCCCGACAAACACAACAAGCATGTTATTAACTTTATTATTGTACTCAAAAATTTTAATTCCCAATCCAGCCATGTTAACATCATTTTCCAAAAAAACTGGTATCTTAAAATATTTTTGAAGCTCTCTCTTGATGTTAAAATCTTTTATATTCAAATTCGGGGCAACTGAAATAATTCCACTTTTTGGATTAACTGTACCCGGAACACCAAGCGCCAACGCATTCACTCTTTTTTCACTTATTTTTGTTTTTTCAATTAACTCTTTTACCGATTTTGCAATACATTCAACAATAAATTTAGGACCTTTATTAGCATCGGTCGGCATTTTTACACGATCAACAATTTGCTTTTTTTTATTTATCAAAGCCGTTAATATTTTCGTCCCGCCCAAATCGATAGTAATTACAAATTCTTTTTTCAAAGTTAACTCCCAATAGTTTTTTATTAGTATTTTGATTAGAAATTAATATTTTTTCGGATTAAATTGTTAAAAAAATCACTTCTTTTAATATAATGGGAATAAAACCTTTAAAGAAATTTGGTCAAAACTATCTAATTGACAAAAATATAGTTCACAAAATGATTCAGTCCCTAAATTTAAGGAGCTCTGATTCCGTTTTAGAAATTGGACCGGGAAAAGGTTTTATCACAAAAGAATTATTTACAGTTCTAAATTCTTTAACAGCAGTCGAAATTGATAGCAGAGTGATCACCGAACTTCAAAATAGTTTCCCGAATCTAGAATTAATTGAAGCTGATTTTGTTAAGCTTGATTTGCATGCTCTTAGTTTGAATTTTCCAATTAAAGTTGTTGGAAACATCCCTTTTAATTTGACTGGTGATATACTATTCAAATTAGTTGAAGATAAAGAGATTATAAGTGAAGCAGTATTTATTCTTCCACATGATTTAGCGAAAAGAATTGTTGCAAAAAAAATGACAAAAGAATATGGAATTTTAACTATCATCTTTAACTATTTTGCACATCCTAAAATTATTCAAAAAGTTTCACAAAATGTTTTTTTACCTAGACCAAATATTGATGCCGCAATCGTCCATTTTGATTTTAGCAAACAAGAGAGATTAGATGTTAAAAAAGATTTATTTATTAGAATTGTCAAAGCATCTTTTGGAAACAGAAGAAAAACCTTAAATAATTCTTTAAGGAATAGTATATTTAAAGATTATGATTTTTCCAACTTGGGGCTCACACTATCTAAAAGAGCCGAAGAATTGGACATCGAAGATTTTATCACCTTAACAAAGTATATTCAAACTCAACAATGCCTGAAGAAAATGAAATAAAAAATATTAGAACAATTCTTCAAATTGATAATGAACTTTTAGAGAACATCACCTTATTAATTAAAAATGGTGCTGAAAAAAGTTTATTAAATATCTTCGCAGATCTGCATCCTGCCGATACTGCTGAAATAATAAATCATATTGATTTTGAAAGTGCCAAATATGCTTTTTCAATTCTTGATACAAAAACTGCCGGTGAAGTTATCACCGAAATTGATGAGAATCTTCGTGAAAAAATTCTAAAGGAAATTGATGTAAAAACTATTACAGATATTGTTGACGAGCTTTATACAGACGATGCCACAGATATTGTTAGTGATTTGCCTGAACCGGTTGCGCGACAAGTTCTGAGAAATATTGATAAAGAGGATTCTGAGTTTGTTAAGGAATTATTAAAATACCCCGAGGATAGTGCCGGCGGTATAATGACGAGTGATTATGTTTATGTTTTCAGTGATGCGACTATAAAAGATGCAATTGCCGAAGTAAGAAAAAATGCGGAAGAATTTGATCATATTTATCATATTTATGTATTAAAAGATAATGATGAATTATTGGGAATTGTAACGTTAAAGTCATTATTGATTAACCCACTTCAGAAAAAAGTAAAATCTGTAATTCAAGAAGATTTAATGTTTGTTACTCCCGAAATGGATCAGGAAGAAGTTGCAAATATTATGAATCGATATGACCTTGTTTCAATCGCCGTTGTTGATGAACATAGAAGAATGCTCGGAAGAATTACATTCGATGATATTCAAGATGTTATTCAAGAAGAAGCATCTGAGGATATGCAAAAAATTGCAGGTTTAACTGAAGAAGAAGAGACGAGTGATTCTATATTTAAAGTTTCCAGAATCAGACTTCCTTGGCTGATGGTGGCGCTTGTTATGGAACTCTTAGCAGCATTGGTATTAAGAGGATATGAATCGTATATTCAGGAAATATTTGTTGCTACATTTTTTATTCCAGTTGTTATGGCAATGGGTGGAAGTACAGGAACACAGGCGGCAATTGTAATGGTGAGAGGAATAAGTGCCGGTGATGTATGGAAGCAGGAAAGCTTTAGCAGTATTGGTAAAGAATTTCTTGTTGCACTGCTTAATGCAATTGTACTAAGTTCCATTTTACTGACTTCGGTTTTGCTAATTTTTACAAGAGATGAACTTTCTTTAACTTTTGCATTTGTCCTAACTGCCTCACTAATGATTATCATAATAATGGCAACAATAGTTGGAGCTTCAATACCATTAGTTTTAAATAAATTTAATGTTGATCCAGCAATTGCAACGGGACCTTTTGTAACGACTTCAAATGATATTTTGGGATTATTAACTTATCTAACAATCGTAATACTCTATTTTTTCTAATGACAAATCTCAAAAATTACTTTAAATATATAAATCCCATTGATTTAATTGTAATAGTATTCTATATAATATTATCAATTTTAACTCTTGCATATAGTTCAATAATTGAAGAATGGGTATTATTGATTGGCTATAATTTTTTACTTTTTGTTTTCATATTCTGGATAAGCAGAAAAGCTAATTTGTCTGGAAACAAATATTGGATGATTGCACATTATTATTATGTGATTCCTCTAATATTTTTAACATTTAAAGAAGTTTATGTTTTACTAAGTGCAATTAGAACTGTTGACTATGATAACATACTTATAGCAATTGATAGATTTATGTTTGGTGTTGATCCAACCGTTTATTTATATCAATTTTCTCATCCCATAATTACAGAGATCTTACAAATTGCGTACGCTACTTTCTTTCTTTTGCCAATAATTTTGGGTGTGGAATTTCAAAGAAAGAAGGAATATAATAAGTTTAATTTTATAATTTTTTCAGTTGTTCTTGGTTTTTTTCTTTCATATCTAGGTTATTTTTTACTTCCCGCAGTTGGACCTCGCTTTACATTGCATAATTTTGATACAAAAAACATTGAGCTACCAGGATTATTTCTAACAAATATTTTAAGAGAAATTGTTAATATGGGCGAATCAATTCCAAATGGAACTATTAACCCAATTGAGGTTGTGCAGCGAGATGTTTTTCCAAGCGGGCATACTCAGATGACTTTAATCATTATGTATTTGGCTGTAAAGTTAAAGTCAAAGAATAAATTATTCTTCCTTATTGATGGAATTCTTTTGATAATTTCTACAGTCTACTTACGTTATCATTATGTAATTGATTTGATCGGCGGATTAGCTTTCATGATTTTAACAATAGCAATTGCAAAACCAATTTTCAATTGGTGGCAGAAAAGGAATGGGAAAGAGGAATTTGATTACCCAAATCTCAATTAAATTATATGGATAAAAAGACTCAAGTTAAAAGAATTTTTGATACGATTTCACCAAAATATGATTTTCTAAATCATTTTTTAAGTATTGGTATTGATTTTTATTGGCGAAAAAAAGCACTTAAGCTTAGTGGCGTAGGTAAGGATACCAAATTGCTCGATGTTGCTTGCGGAACCGGAGACTTTTCTATTGCTGCAAAAAAAATGGGTGTTGCTCAAATTGTTGGGATCGACTTGAGCAAAAATATGCTTGGATACTTTAATGAAAAGGTTGATTGGAGCAGAGGATATTTAGTTCAATCTGTTGCTGAATTTATACCATTAAAGAGTGAAACATTTACAAATATTACAGTCGCTTTCGGAGTGAGAAATTTTTATGATATCAAAAAAGGATTTGAATCTTTTTATAAAGTGCTTGAACCGAATGGAAAAGTTACAATTCTAGAATTTAGATTGCCAAAAAATAAAATTGTGAAAAGTTTATATATGTTTTACTTCAATAAAATTCTTCCCCTTTTAGGAAGATTAATTTCTAAGGATAAAGAGGCATACACATACCTACCGGAATCTGTAAATGCTTTTGATGCAAATATTGATCTTGAAAAATATCTAACGGAAACGAATTTCAAGAATATTAAGAAACATTCAATGACATTTGGAATTGTACAAGTTGTTATTGCAGACAAGTAGATAATTTATCATGCAGCTTTTTAAAAGCTCTTGCCCTATGACTAATTTTATTTTTCTCTTCTAGTGACATTTCAGCCAAGGTTATTTCATACCCATAAGGAATAAAAATGGGATCAAACCCAAAACCATTCGTCCCTCTGAATTCCTTTATTATTTCTCCGGGAAGCTCTCCCAAAACACTTTCGCGATTTTTTCCATCTACATAAACTGCGCAGCATACAAACTTCGCAAAATATGGTGGATTGAAATTACTCAATTCAGAAATTAATTTGAGATTATTATCCCGGTAAGTAACATTTTCCCCTGCATATCTGGCTGAGTAAACTCCTGGTTCACCATTTAGGTGATCAACCATTAAACCTGAATCATCTGCAAGTGCAGGAAGTTCATATTTATTAAAAATTGTGTCTGCTTTAATAAACGCATTTTGTTCAAAAGTGCTTCCGGTTTCTTCAATATCTTCATTAAAGCCCATTTCTTTCAGTGAAACAATTTCAAAATTTGTATCACTAAAAATACTTTTGACTTCCTTGAGCTTCCCCAGATTATTTGTGGCAAATATTACTTTTCTTTTCATTGAATCTTTGCCCTCCTCAACAACTCTTCAAGTTCAGTCTTTGCATCACTAAAAAGTTTATCTTCTTCATAAAAATTGGATTTTCCTTTACTCACGACCCAATTTCCATTTATCATCACCTCTTCAACATTTTCTTGGTTTGCAGAATAAATAATTGTTGAGTAGATATTTTCATCAACTAAAGTCTGATTAGGTTTTTCTAAATTAAGTAATGCAAAATCTGCTTTTTTTCCAACTTCAATACTTCCAATTTCATCCTCAAGATGAAGTGCTTTGGCACCCTCAATTGTTGCCAGTCTAAAAACTGTTAAAGCATCCATAGACTTGGGACCGTGAATTGGTTTTTGAATTAATGACGCAAGCCGCATTTCAGTGAATTGACTTAAATTATTATTGCATGGCGCCCCATCTGCTCCAAGCGATACTGAAATATTTTCTTTAAGATACCTTGGGATATCTGCAATTCCAGATCCTAATTTTAGATTAGAAGAAGGACAGTGTGAAATTCTTGTATTGCTTTCTTTCAGCAATTCAACTTCTTTATCGTTTACATGAATTCCATGAGCTAATACTGTATGATCACTAAGAATATCTATCGAATTAAAGTATTCAATATTTTCCATATTGTGCATAAGCCTTACAGCCTCGATCTCGCTTTTATTTTCGCTTGAATGTGTATGATACATCGAACCATCAAATTCTTTCATCAATTCTCTAGTTTCAGTCAATAGTTCTTCTGTACAAGACAATACAAATCGAGGTGCAAATCCATATTTCAGCATTCCATTATTTGTATTATGAAATTCTTTGGCCAATTCATAAGATTGATTTAGACTATCCTTTGTTGATTCAATAAAATTTGGATACAAGCCATTTATATCCATCATGCATTTTCCAGCGATAGCTCTCATATTTGCGTTTTTTAACTCATCAAAAATTACTTCTTCATGGTTAATTGTTCCCATATCTAAAAGAGTTGTTGTTCCGCCTCGTTGCAATTCATGAATGCCAATTTGAGCCGATAATCTTAAAGAATTTGGGGAATGAGAATTTTCAAGTGGAAATATTCTAGTTTGGAGCCAATCAAGAAGTTCCATATCCTCAGCTAAACCCCTAAACATTGCCTGACACAGATGAATGTGAGTTTGAACAAATCCGGGAATTAGTGTCAAATTTGGAAAATCAAATATTTCTCCATCAAAATTTTTACTATCTAACTCATCTTTAGACTGAATTTTTGTTATTGTTCCATCCTCAATTTCAATGGCGCAATTCTTCAATATTTCATTTTTTTCATTTACAGTAATAATATTTTTAGGAACGATCAGCTTTTTCATTTATAAATTCTATTTCTATGATATAATAATATTTTTAAGCAATTTAATAATTGAACGATATTATCTCAATTCTTTTTCCAAATATTTACCGGTTAAGCTTTTAGGGTTTTTAGCTACCTCTTCAGGCGTTCCTTCTGCTATTAACTTTCCGCCGTATTCACCACCGCCTGGTCCAAGATCGATCACGTGATCTGCCACTTTGATAACATCCATGTTATGTTCAATAACCACAACTGAGTTCCCCTTTTCAACAAGTTTATTCAGAACATTAAGTAAGATATTTACATCTTCAAAATGGAGACCGGTTGTTGGTTCATCAAGTATATATAAAGTTTTACCAGTACTGACCTTACTTAATTCAGTCGCAAGTTTTACACGCTGTGCTTCCCCGCCGGATAATGTTGTTGCTTGCTGACCAAGTTTAATATATCCGAGTCCAACATCAAAAAGCGATTGCAGTTTTCGTTTTATTCGTGGAAGTTCTTCGAAAAAAGTAAGAGCTTTTTCAATTGTCATTTCTAAAACATCATTTATAGATTTAGTTTTGTACAAAACTTCTAATGTTTCTCTATTATATCTTTTCCCTTTGCATTCTTCACAAATGACATAAACATCAGGTAAAAAGTTCATTTCTATTTTTTTTAACCCGTCACCCTGACATTCTTCACATCTCCCACCTTTTACATTAAAACTAAATCTGCCGGGACTGTAACCTCGAATTTTAGATTCAGGCAACTGAGAGTATAAATCTCTAATAAAAGTAAAAACTCCTGTATAAGTTGCTGGATTTGATCGTGGGAGTTCTTCCTATTGGGCTTTGGTCAATTTCTATTATTTTATCAATCTGTTCGATTCCAATAATTTTCTCAAATGGCAGAGGTGTTGTTTTTGATTTATATATTTTCTTCATTAAAATTCGTACTAAAGTTTCGTTAATTAACGAAGATTTACCAGAGCCGCTTACACCCGTAATTGCTACAAATTTACCTAAAGGAATTTTCACATTAAGATTGGTTAAATTATTTCCTCTAGCTCCAATAATCTCAATATAATTTTTAGCTCCGTTTCTTCTTTCAGAAGGGACCAAAATTGACTTTTCATCCAGTAAATACGAAAGAGTAAGCGAGTTAAAACCGTTAATTAATTTAATATCTTCTTTTTTACCAATAAAGCAAATTTCCCCGCCATGCTCACCTGCTCTCGGACCCAAATCAACGATATAATCTGAGCTTATTATAGTCTCTTTATCATGTTCTACAACAATTACCGTATTTCCCAAATCACGCAATTCTTTTAAAGAATTGATTAATTTAATATTATCGTCTTGATGAAGTCCGATACTTGGCTCATCTAAAACATATAGCACACCGGAAAGCTGTGACCCGATCTGAGTAGCTAACCTTATTCTTTGAGATTCCCCACCAGATAATGTACCGGCTGACCTATTCAAGGTTAAATAATCGAGACCAACATTCAATAAAAATGCCAGTCGTTCATTTATCTCCTTTAAGATTTGTTTGGAAATAATTTCAGCATTACCTTCAAATTTTAAGTTTGAGCAAAAACTTCTTGTCTTTTCTATTGACAGATTTGTAACCTCGCTAATATTTTTCCCATCAATCCGAACCGCCAGTGATTCTTTTTTTAGTCGGCCACCATTGCACACATTGCAGACCTGCGTATTCATGAAGGATTCAGCCCATTCTCTAATTTTAGGGGAAGTTGTATTTTCAAAATAATTTTGTACATACTTTAACAATCCGGTAAATTTATGCATATACTTTGCTTTTTTACCATCGCCAAAACTATAAGTAAACGGGATTTTCTTCTTGCTCCCATAAAGAAGAATCTCTTTCTGTTCTTCAGTTAAATCACTAAGTTTCGTATCAAAATCAAATTTGTAGTGTTTTGCAACTGCTTCTAATTGGTTAAAGAACCAGATATTACGAGGTTTGCCCAACGGCTCTAATGCCTCTTCCTTTATTGTCTTATCCCAATCCGGTATGATTAAGTCTATGTCTAAATCCTTCTTTTCACCTAAGCCGTCACAATGGGAGCATGAACCATATGGGGAGTTAAATGAAAAGGAATTGGGAGCAAGTTCTTGGTAACTAATACCGCATTCCAGACATGCAAAATCCCTACTGAAAACATGATCTTTTTCATCATCGGCAACTATTATATTACCGTTTCCAAAATTTAATGCAACTTCAATAGATTCACTTAATCTAAATCGTGACTTGGCTGAAACTTTAATTCTATCTATTAGGATTTCAATATTATGAATTTTATATCGGTCAACTTTAAAACCATCCGAAAGCTCAACAATTTCGTTATCAACCCTTGCTCTTAAAAAGCCATCTTTTTGAATGTCTTCGAAAAGTTCTCTATAATGCCCTTTTCTTCCTCTAACAACAGGTGCTAAAATTGATATTTTGGTCCCCTCAAAGGAATCTATTATTCTATCAATTATTTGATCTGAAGATTGTTTTTTTACTACTTTACCGCAATTATAACAATGTGCAACTCCTACACGTGCATACAGCAACCGAAGATAATCATAAATTTCTGTTATTGTCCCAACAGTCGACCTTGGATTTCCACTTGTAACTTTTTGCTCAATTGAAATTGCCGGGCTTAGTCCTTCAATTAAATCCACATCAGGTTTTTCCAGTTGACCTAAAAACTGTCTTGCATAAGCTGAAAGAGATTCAATATATCTTCTTTGTCCTTCTGCATAAATTGTATCAAAAGCCAGCGAAGATTTTCCCGAACCGGATAAACCCGTAATCACTGTTAGTGAATTTCGTGGAATATCCAGGCTAATGTCCTTTAAGTTATGCTCTCTTGCACCTTTTATTACTATTTTATCTTGATCTATCATAAATAAATTTGGAAAAGTTCAAACAATTATATTACTTAAAGGTTAGTAGAAAATCAATTTTTATTATTAATTAAATAATCAACGATGGATGAAACTGAAAAAATATTTGAAATTGAGAAAAATTTAACCAACAAAATTAAAGTTAAAGGATCTCAGTTTATTGGTTACGGTATAAAAATAATTTCTGTAAAAAATGCTGAAGATGAATTAAATCTAATTAAAAAGAAATATTTTGATGCTACTCATCACTGTTATGCATACAAATTAAATTCCGGAGAAGAAAAATATTCTGATGATGGTGAACCAAGTGGAACTGCCGGTGTGAGAATTCTAAATACAATTAATCATTATGATTTAACAAATTTACTTATTGTTATTGTGAGGTATTTTGGTGGCACAAAACTGGGAGTTGGCCCACTTGGTAAAGCATATGCTGATACCTCATTATCTTTACTAAAAGACGTAAGAATTTTAACAAAAATACGATATGAACAATTGGTAATAAGGTTTGGATATGATTATTTAAGTCCGGTTCATTATCTTATTAATAAATATGAATGTAAAAAGATAAGTAATCTTTTTGAGGAATCGCCCTTGATCAAATGTTACTTAGAACCTTCCAAAATTAAAGATTTTGAAAATGAACTTATTGAAAAAACCAGTGGAAATGCTACATTAGAGCCCTTAAATAAAGATATTTATTTAACTTTAAAATAACTATAAATTTAAGTTGATAAAAAGTTCTTATTTACTTAAATTCATTTTCGGATATTCGACTCCTTGATAACTTAGAAAAATATTTTTATCAAATTTACTTAGAGGACATTATGATCTACACAAAAACCGGTGAATATGCTATTAGGGCAATATTATTTTTAGCAAGACAGTCAGAAGATGCTCTAGTTATGTCTTCTGAAGTAGCTAAAAGAGAAGAAATTCCCTCGCATTATCTGGCAAAAATTCTACAAAGAATGGCTAAATATGGTTATGTTGATTCTTACAAAGGACGCGGCGGCGGATTTAAGATTACCAAGTTAGCTCTTGATAGCTCAATATTAGAAATTGTCGAAAGAATTGAAGGTCCGGTAATTACTCTTAAATGTGTAACTGGGTTAAAAGAATGTTCTGATGAACATCCGTGTCCTCTGCATGAGGAATGGAGTGAGTTGAGGGATAGAATTCACAATCTGATTTCTAGTAAAAGTGTAAGAGAGGTTGCCGCTGAGTACACAGAGACACTCAGGAAGAAATTGTAACGCTGTTAAGATATTTTTATTCCTAAACCGAGACCATCTCCTATAGGTAAGATACTAGATTTTAGTTTAGGATGAGATAAAAATTGAGCATTGAACTTTCTGATAAGTTCAGTGCTTTTTTTATATTGATCTGGAATTTCTTTTGAGGCAGTAAATCCTTTCCAAAGTAAATTATCAATTAGAATAACACCCCCAACATTTAAGATATTAAGAGAGTGATTTAATAATTCTAGATAATCTTCCTTGTCAGCATCAAGAAAAATAAAATCGTAATACTTATTTAATTGGGGAAGTATTTTTAAAGCGTCCCCCTCAAGAATGTTTATACGATTCTCTAAACCAGCTTCCTGAATAAAAGACTTGCACAATACTAAATTATCTTTGCTTATTTCAATTGTATCAATTAATGTTTCATTTTTAAGTAATTTAGCTACTCTAATAGTAGAATAGCCTATAGCTGTACCTATTTCAAGGAAAGATTTGGGCTTATATATGTAGAGTAGTTGTTCAAGAAATTCAGCTGAGATATCTTCAAGAATTGGAATATTTTTCTCTTTCGCAAATTCCTCCATCTTGATATAGAGTGGTTCTTTATCTTTTCCTTTTAGACTTTCAAGATAGGCTGTCTGAACAGGCTGAAGAATATTCATGCTTATTTTAAGGCAATCATTTTTTTGGTTTGTTTAAAGTCGCCTGCAACCATTTGATAAAAATAAACGCCGGGACTAATTCCATTTACATCAAAATTGACAGTATAATTACCCCTATCCTTTACTGCATCGACTAAGGTAACAATTTGCTCACCTAATATGTTGAACACCTTAATAGTGACTCTTTCAGATGAAGATAATGAATACTCAATTTTGGTTGAAGGATTAAAAGGATTCGGATAATTTTGATATAACTTATGATCAGCCGGAATTGTTGGAGAATCCTCAACTTCTATTAAAATATCAGAAATTGGTTCTCCAAGACACCAAGTATAATTTCCCTCAGTTGGTTCACTAGTTATAAGATTTCCATTTGAATCTAGTAAATCAAAACGAAATTTTATCTTTTGATCAGAATTTAAACTTGGCAAATTGGTTTTATATATTCCCCTCTCATCCTTAGTCATTTCTTTAACTTCAACAAAATCATCGCCTTCTTTTTGGAACAACACATTAATTGTTGATATATTTTTTAAAGTGGAATCAGAAAAAAGTTTATGAACTCTAAAACCGCCATCAAGTGATTCCAAATTAGGAAAAGTTAAGGCTCTTACTGCAGAAATTAAACCGTAGCCTCGTTCATTATCCGGATTCTCAAAATTGTCACCACTGTTAATCATTATTTTTCTAACTTGTGTATTTGTCAGGTGAGGGTGTGCTGAGAGTAATAATCCGGCAATACCAGCTGCAAGAGGTGCAGAATATGAAGTACCACCTCCCGATCCATAACCATCAACTGTTCCGGCTCTTGCATTAACCACGCCGGAGCCCATTGCAACAATTTCAGGTTTAATTCTGCCATCAAAAGTCGGACCTTCAGAACTAAAAGATGTAACTATGTTTGAACTTGAAACTGCACCAATTGTTAATGTGTTGAAACCATCACCGGGAGCAGTAATATATTTCCAAGATGTATTACCTTCGTTTCCTGCAGAAGTTATTACAATTAATCCTCTATCAAATGCCATTTCTGCAGCTTTGGTTACAATAGTTGTTTTTCCATCCATATCTTTGTAATTATATGAAAAAACAGAATCATCAAATTCACTATATCCAAGAGAAGAACTTGTAATATCAACGCCAAGAGAGTCCATCCATTCTAAGGCAGCTGCATAATTATCCTCTTCTACATGGGTTTCGGAAGCGACATTTTCAGTTTTAGCTAAAACATAAGAAGCATTAAAAGCAGGACCAATTAAATTACCTTCATCAAAACCACCAACTATTGAAAACACGCTTGTACCATGATTATGTTGCCAAGAAACATCTTGTTCAACTTCATTTGCGGTAACATCATCTTTAAAAATAAAGTCTCGTTCTGCTAATACTTCCCTATCTTTTAGTGCATTATGTTGTTTCCAATCGAATCCGGTGTCCAATAAGCCAATTATAACGCCTTCACCGGTAATTCCCATATTATGGATTACTGGAATGTCTGATAAATTATTTTGAGTTAAGGAAGATCCATATTCAAAATTATTATCATCTGAAGATTTTAGTAGAGAATTATCGGGCTTCAAATCTTTTTTGAAAGGTTTTGTCGATCTAAGTTTTCGAACTGTTTCAATTTTTTCAATAAACTTCAGATCACGTATTTCATTAAGCTGAGTGTTAGTTAAAAAAGCACTAACAGCATTAAACCATTTAAGTTTATTCTCAATCTTTATTCCAAGATTATTCAGAGTCTTAACATAGTTTTGCTCAATTGGTAAATCTTGATAAGTAAAGTAATTTTCACCAAGATTCTTTTTTCGCCGTTCTATACTTTTTTCTGAAAGAACTTCTTTAGCAATTATTTCTTTTGATGCTGATTTAGAAAAACTCTCTTTGGAAAATTCACCTTTGTCCTTGAAATATATCATATATTTCTCTTGAGCAAGAGATACAGAAAACAAAAGGAATAATATTGCTAGTATTGACTTTTTCATGATAAACTTTCTTAATAAACTAATTTAGCTATTCTATTAAACCTGGTTGAACCCAAAAGTTTGAAAAAATTAGCAAAAGAAATATTAGGATTCCAAGACCAATATATCATTAATGCTTCCCCGACTATTTTTTCCCGAGGAACAAATCCCCAATATCTGCTATCTGCACTATCATCTCTATTATCACCCATTGCAAAATAATAATCCTGAGGTATTTCATACTGAGTTACCTGTTCACCGTCAATATATACTTGACCATTTTTCACATCAACAACATCTTTTAGAAAGGTTCTATTAATTATCATTCTATATGTTTCAATATTTTCTGGTGTTAAACTTACAATTTCACCTTTTTTAGGAATCACTAATGGTCCATACTGATCTTTATTCCACCCGCTTCCTCTGGGAAAAATATCCGGTCGCGTATAACTTTTAGGAAGTATCTGCGGCATCAGATATTGAATGTGAGGCGGCCTGTGCAATTCCTCTCCATTAATATAAACTACTTTATTCTTTATTTCAATGGTATCTCCCGGTTCCCCTACACAACGTTTTACGTAGTTTAGAATCTCAGTAGGGGCAATTACATCTCTATCGCCGGGATATTCAAAAACAAAAATATCACCTTTCTCAGGTTCACGCATTGCAGGTAACTGAAAATAAGGAAGTGCAACATTTGTAAACGGAATATTTCTTGGCGAGGAAGAGCCGTAGATAAATTTATTCACAAATAAAAAATCACCAACCATAATGGTCTCTTCCATAGAACCCGTCGGTACACGCGACGTTTCTATCAAGAATGTTTTAATAAGTAATGCTGCAATTGCAGCAAAGAATAAATTCTTCCAAAAATCTAAAAATTTCTGAAGCGGTGTTCTGCTAAGTTTTTTCCGTCTTTTTTCTTCTTTAGTTTGTGATCTCTCTTTCGTCATTAAGTTTTCCTAAATCTTCAAAAATTTAATTATTATAACTTCAAAATCCATTTTTGTTTCTAGTGGTTTACGAATTTTATTTTCTTACTCATCCAACTGCAAAACTGCAAGAAATGCTTCTTGCGGAATTTCAACATTACCAACTTGCTTCATTCTCTTCTTCCCTTCTTTTTGCTTTTCGAGAAGTTTTCTCTTCCTTGTAATATCGCCGCCATAGCATTTTGCTAAAACATTTTTTCTCAATGCTTTAATATTAGTTCTCGAAATAATTTTATTGCCAATTGCCGCTTGCACCGCAATCTCAAACATTTGTCTGGGAATAAGTTCTTTAAGTTTTGAACAGACCTTTCTTCCCCAATCATATGCTTTATCCTTATGCACAATAACTGAAAGTGCATCAACATTATCGCCATTTAACATTATGTCAAGTTTAACAAGATCAGATTCTTTATAACCAATGAAATCATAGTCAAACGAAGCATAACCTCGAGAGATTGATTTTAGTTTATCATAAAAGTCAAAAATTATTTCAGATAGTGGGAATTCATATTCAACATCAGCCCTTGTTGGATCGATATATGTTGTGTTTTTATAAATACCTCTTTTATCCATTGCAAGCTTCATAATATTGCCCAAATACTCGCTTGGAACGACAATTTGAGCTTTTATAAATGGTTCTTCAACTTTCTCTAAATCTCCAACCGGTGGAAGATCGGCTGGATTATCTACAACTATTTTCTCACCTTTTTTAGTATATGCAAAATATTCCACGTTTGGAAGAGTAGTAACAATATTCTGATCGTACTCTCTTTCTAACCGTTCTTGAATTATCTCCATGTGAAGCATGCCTAAAAAGCCGCATCTAAATCCAAATCCTAAAGCTGCAGATGTTTCAGGAATAAAAACCAAAGAAGCATCATTAAGTTGAAGCTTTTCAATGGCGTCTCTTAAATCTTCATAATCATCTGAATCGGAAGGATATAGACCGCTGTATACCATTGGTTTAATTTCTTTATACCCAGCTAATGGCTTAAGTGCTCCATTTCTTGCGTGAGTAATTGTATCACCAACCTTGGTATCATGAACATCTTTAATACTTGCAATAACATATCCAACTTCACCGGTAGACAGTTCATCACGTTTTTGCTTCCTTAATCCTAATACACCAATCTCTTCAGCAAGATGGACATTTCCCGTTGTGAAAAATTTAATCTGATCTTTTGCTTTCAGCACACCATTTACGATTCTAACGTAGGCTATTGCTCCTCTATAAGAATCAAATACTGAGTCAAATACTAAGGCTTGGAGTGGTGCATTGGGATCACCTTTGGGATGTGGAATTCTTTCAACAATAGCGCTCAATATTTCGTTAAAACCAATTCTTTCTTTCGCGCTTGCCAAAATGATTTCACCCTCATCACATCCAATTAATTCTACGATTTGATTTTTAATAACATCTACTCTTGCACTCGGTAGATCAATCTTATTAATTACAGGAATAATTTCCAATCCTGCTTCGATTGCTAAATATACATTGCTTATTGTTTGAGCTTCCACACCTTGAGCTGCATCTACAACGAGCAAGGCTCCCTCACATGCAGCTAATGATCTTGAAACTTCATATGAGAAATCAACGTGCCCTGGTGTGTCAATAAGATTAAAATTGTAAACCTTTTTATCCTTATGAGTGTATTTCATTTTAATTGCATGAGACTTAATTGTGATTCCCCTCTCACGTTCAAGTTCCATATCGTCGAGTAACTGAGATTTAGCTTCCCGCTGAGTTACAGTTTCGGTAACTTCCAATAGCATATCTGCTATGGTAGATTTACCATGATCAATATGCGCAACTATGCAAAAATTTCTTATATTTTCCATTTTTCAAATTTAATTAAGCTTAGAAATATAGCTATAGAAGTGTCAAATTTCAATGAAGTTAGCAGTAGACCTATGAGAAGATCAATCTGGTTGAATCAAAAAAATCTTAAAGAAAAGAAAGGATGTCCAGTGTAATCAAAGTGAAGTATTTTAAGGCGAGAATTTATGACCTCATCAAATTGTTTTAATGAGGTCATATTAGAGAATAAATTACATATTAAACGGATAAACAAAAGAAATTCTAGGTTCAATTTTCTTTTGAGGTTTGTAGTCATAAATTTTATCATCAGCATCACGCAAAGGTGTGAAAGTCCAATTATAAACCATAGAAACTAATACATAAGGATAAGGTTTATATCCTAACTCAGCAAACAAATATGATCTGTCATCCAATGTAAATAAATCTTTTTCGTCCCTAATATTTACTTTATCATATCCGGCTCTTAATACATATGGGAAACCTTCGGGTGCAATTTCTGAAGCAGCGTGGAATATTCCACTTTCGGGATGATCATCTAATCTTTGGTAACTTCCAATAATATCGAATGTACCAAGCAATCTAATAAGTAATTCACCATAATATCCATCCCCAACATTAAGATCTGATTCAAGAAGTTGAATTTTACTATTAACTACTCCACCACTAAACTTAAATCTTTCAAGCTCATAAAAAGAGTTAAAATATGAAGGAAGATAATTATCGCCATTAAAGCGCCTTTCCATTTTGGCACGAACATTTACTAAACCCATTCCATCTAAACGAACAATGCCACCTAATGCTGTTCCGCTTCCATAATCAAGAATTTGAGAATAATCAAAATAAATATCAAAACCGAAAATACCACTCCTTATTATTGGAAGACCAACGTCAAAACCTAATATCCCTATACTACCCACATCTTGTGTTGCAGTGAACTCTTCTGTTTGTGAATCAATTGCACCCTCTAAAACTCCCGCATTTTCATTGAAATCTGTCGCATATGTTGCCCCAAATTCAATATTTCCTAAAATTGGAACATCTGCCAATGTAGTCATAAGTAATGGTCTAATAAATCCTCTAAGTCCAAATACACCACTTTCTCCAAAACTTCCGTAGACAGATTCAAAGCCGAATGTTGTAAAATCGACATCGAACTCCAAACCAATTTTACGTGAATCGTAACTTGGACGATTATTGTACATATACATAATAGATCCGTGTCCAAGTGTGGCATAATCGAGTGCCCCAAGTCTTGCATAAAATGGATCATTCTTTAAGCCATAACGAACATATCTAATAATACTTAGATAGTCAGAAAATTCATTGAAGTTTTCGCTTCGTAATTTACCGGCAGCATCAAATTCTAAATTAAGATCTAATCCGACACCAATATTAGCGAATGCAAATTCAGGGAAAAGATGAAATGAATAATGCGGTTTATCATCAATCCATGTCATCCCAAATCCGCCTCCAAAATATCCCTCATTAGGACGCAATTTTTCGAACTGCGCATTTATATTAGTGTATAGAAATAAAAGAATAAATAAAATTATAACTTTTTTCATGGTTACCTCACAATTGCTAATTTTTGAGTAACATCTTGTTTTTTACCGCTTACATCCATAATAACTTTATACAAATATACTCCATTGCCAATTAAATCACCATCATCATCTCTTCCATCCCAATAAATTTTGTTTAAGTCATAATTTAACTGGGAACCATTAAGTTCAATTTCTTTTATCAATCGTCCTGCAATAGTGAATACCTTAATTTTTATTTCATCAGGAATCTGAGTCAGCTTAAATGTAAAGTAAGTATCACTATTAAATGGATTAGGATAGTTATAAACATTGAGAAGTTTTGCTTCACTTTGAACATTAAAAGATTTACTTATACCAGAAGAATCACCCACATTACCGGAAGCATCTTTACCAAAGACTCTTAAAGTGTATTCACCATCTTCCAGAGTAGGAGTATAATTTACAGTAACCTTTGGATTAGTCTGAGAAAAACTAACAGATACATTGTTTTCATTCCCTAAGTAATTTACATACTTATTATTTAGAAAGATTGAAATTGATGAAGTATCAGTAATTGGAACAAGCGAAGGATCGCTTAGCTCAATCTTAATTTTCGGCTGACTTGAAATATACTCACCGTCAAAAATATCATTACCATCAATTGTTAAATTCATAGTTGGCCTAGTAGTATCCCCAACAACATAAAATGGAATATTGTAGAAATTATTATCCTCGTAAAGCTCATGTACTTTTTCTTCGGTGTCAATAGAAATTGAGAATGTTCTTGCTCCGTTAAAGTTAGTTGTTGGATAAGCTATGTTAAACTTCTTTCTTTTTTCAGAACCAATAGAATCAACTATTTCTTCAAATATTTTTTCTTTGGAATTATCCGGTTTCACAACATCAACAGTCACTTTGAAACTGTCTGCTGTTGACTCTCCAACATTATAAACATAAAATTGAAGATTTGCATCTTCTCCTTGCTGAACTGTGTCTTTCTCAACTGAGACTACTTGGTAGTTTATTGCGAGTTCGGGAACTCCAACATAATCAACTCCTAAAGAATATAGATCTGGTGATGTGTTATTATCACCAGCTTTAAACTCTGCTAAAATTTTAATGTAGGGATATTTTTCTAGCATCAATAAAACTTAGTGAAGCTTCTCCATTAACCATATTTAATGCAGCAAGTGTATCTTCAGAATTATCTGTTTGTGAAATTAAAATTGGTTTGTAAGTTATTGATGAATTATTTGGGAGTGAATCTTGTAACTACTAAATTTTTCCAGATTGATGAGGGACCGATTGAAACTGTTTCTAAATTTCCATTTATTATTTTACCAACAAAAGTTGAATCAAGAAAAATTTGTCCATCATAAGGACCCAATACTTTTTCAATAACTCTACCTGGAACTGCTCCTTTTGACCAATTATAGCCCACGAACCTCTAAAAACAAGTGAATCAATTTTTGTACTTCCTAGTGTTTTAATAGCATCTTTTAAATTTGCTCAGAGATTATTTCTTGCATCATCGGCAACACCCATAGCAACAATTTTACCATCTGGTATTGAATTAATAAATCGTGCTAATGATTGTACCTTTGCAGGATGACTAAATAAATGAAACCACTATGAAGTATCAACTTCCATAGTGAATTGGATCAAATACTACAATTCCCATTCCAGCAAAAAATGAATTACTTAATAAATTTTTTCCATTTTTCGATATTACACAAGTTGCTCCGGAATTCCAACCTGCCGATAAAACTGAATATGTTATTGAATCATCTGAAAGAGACAAAGTAATTCAATTTTAGTTAAATTTATTAAATTTTGTTTAGTTAATGAAAAACTATCATTGAGTAAAAATTTAGTTGTTCCTGAAAAATAAAATGATTTTGCAATTCCAAATTCAGAACTATTTTCTAATTTATATCTTAACCAATAGCGTCTATTGTTGTTAAATCTAATCATTTTAGTAATAAGCGTATCGATTTGTAAAGTTGCTAAGCACTATTTTTAAAATTAGATGTTTCACTAATTTGAGTAATAATATTGAAATTATTCCTGAATATGTTGATGGATTAACAACTTCAAATGAGTCATTTTTGAATTTTCATTATCGAATGTCAACATATCCCTTATCGCTTGTGAATAAACATTTACATTAAAACAACGTAATTATCATCTTCGTAAATTTCATCTACTTCATTTTGTGGATCCAATGATACTGATATTGAATGAATTCCCGGTTTATTTTTAGTCAGAACAAAATAATTTAATGTATCAATATGTTGAATAAATGGAATTGTGAGTTTTTAAACCACTAATAATCTTTCCAGAATATTTTTCCTCTATTTTTATTTTTAATATTTTCCGAAGTTCACCGTTCCAAAATTGCTTACAACAATTTTTACTAATGACAGAATCCAGATTTTCATTGAGTTCAGAACTTGCTAAAATATTTGATGAATGTAATATTAAGATTGGGTTTACTTGGAATTTTTATTCTTACAATTGGATCACCAAGCAAAACATTTGTTTCCATAAAAACTTTATTTACTCCTGAATTACCGATATTTAGTAATTAAATCTATTTTTGATTGTAAATGTGCAGAACCAACTTCATGAAGAGTATCATTTATAATATTTTCATAAAATAAAGGCGGTACATTAGAAGCTGTTGATAAAAATCCAAGTGATGAATTACCAACATAACCTAAACTTTGTCCTCCATTATCAAATAAAGATTTTTCGCCAAAACAAATAATATCAGGTTCTGCAAATTTATTTGTTGAGCATCCAAAATCTGTAATTATTGGATTTCGATTAACCTTATTTTCTAATTGTAGAATTGAATTAATGCTATTATCCCAAGTTGCAGTTCCGCTATGACCCAAGTAAGAAATAAAAACTCCCCCATTATCTTATAGCATTTTGATAATACTTCAGAGGGATATGGTCCAAAATCAGATTGAGGATCTACAGTTTTATAAAAGTGCCAATAATTCCCATATAATGGTGGAACATTTACATATTGCTGAATCACAGCATCGATTAACAACTTTTAATTGATTTATTTCAGATTGTGTTCCACCACCTGTAAAAAATAAATACTCTTTATTCCAACTTCCATAAGGTTGACTCTCATTATTTTCAATTTTGGATTTATAATATTCAAGTTCTTCAACATTATTTATAGGAAGCCTTCCAATTTTCACTTGTGGAATTGAAGAATTTGCATCGTCCCATATTCCATACCAATAATCTCCAGTTGGATTTCCATAAGAAGGGACATAATTTGTGCTTAAAGAAACACCTGTACTTTGTTTTATGTAATATTTATAATCATAAGTTGCATCTCCAATTAAAACCAAATATGAAAATTTTGGTTCTGCCCAATTATTATATGCGTTTATTAGAAATTCTTTAATTGATTCCGGAGTTGAATAACCATATCCATATTGATCAAAAATATCATTTACTAAAACTGATTTGGTAGCTAACATTAAAATTTTGTGAAATAAAAGAAATATATTCATTTACATTTGAAGAAAATTTAGGATGTGTTATTGATAGATATTCTGCTGAATTTGAACTTAAAGATAGATCATTAAAATTTTTCTTAGTTGCATTAGCGGGCGACAATGTTTTCTCTAAAGAAGTTATAGCATATTTGTCCCCAACTTTTACAGTGTCAACAAAATATAATTTTCCATTACTTAAATTATAATTTGTGAATTTTTTTAATTTGGGTAAAATTTTATAAATAACATAATTTTCTTTTGTCGCATTTTCTATTTCAATGATTTTTATTCCAGTTTCGAATATTATCTATCTTAAAATTTAGCACTGTCATTTTCAAAAATTATTTTTTTTGGATATTCGATTTCATACCAATCATATGCTAAATAATTAGGATTGGTTCCATTATCTTCGAGAGTCTAATTTTATAGTATTATTTCCTTCATTTAGACTAGTTGAATTAACTGATCCTTTCATAATAACTTGTCAAATCGGTTAACAACTTGAGAGTCTACTTGAATATTATTAAGTGACATTGTTAGTATATGAGAACCTTGTAGAAATGTTTGAGCCACCACTCACTAATTTAAAATAAATATTAGCATTTTTTTCACTTAACCAAGTTGTTAATAATAAAATTTAAAGTACGGGGTGTATTAAATGAACCTAAGCCAATTCCAATACCATGTTTTATTTTTATACCAATTGGGCAGTCTGATTTGCCACTTCATCATTATTCAAATTTTGAAACCAAGAATTTTCTTCAAAGTGTTCAAAATGTTGAAAATAATCTAATGTATCAGTTGAGCTAATTGAGAGTATTTGTTCAGGAAATCCTTTTACCCTTTTGCGTATCCCCAAGTTAGAAAAAAGAAGGTAGTATCTGAATAACGATTCATATACTCGTTGTAAGGAGAACTATCATCATTTATAATTCCACCGGAAATTTTTGAATAATTTTTTGAGCCATAAAATTCGATATAATCATTATCATTAAATTCAAAATCACTTTCCCCTTCTACAAAAATTGGCAACTCTTCACCATAATTAAAAAGTTGAAATGTAGTTGGATCAACGGTATTAATATCTATTCCATTATCTAAAAAAAACTGTTTATTCAATCTATAAATTCCATCATTAATAACTGAAAGTTTTAAATAATTCGCTTGAAAATTTATCCAGCTATCACTTGAATTAGTTTGAAATTTATGATTGGTTGCTCTAAACTGTTCGGCAATATCTTTATTATAAATTGAATTATATAGTTCTTTATCAACGCTCGAAATAAATTTTATTTCAGAATTAGGACTAATTGTAATTGGGGTTTTAAAGGTGAAAGTAAGCTCAAATTCTTCGTCGTACTGAATAGAATTGGACTCCGGTAAAAAGTTATAAGAATTTATTTGAACAACTGCACAATAAAAATCTCTTATCCAAGTGTAGTCAACTATTTCAGCATACTTTTTATTTACATTTTGAATTTTGGGATTTGGAACTTCTATATAAGAATAAGAGGAATCATTTTTAAGAATAATTTGCGGTTGCGTTGTTGGAATTGAGTTTTGAAAATTCTTACTAATTAACGATTCATATTTAATTTCAGGTTTTGAATCAAAAGGAATTGCGACATAAATAGTTTTTGACGGAAGTCTAAAATTACCGGCTTTTGTTGGATTTGTGAAACCATAAAAATCAATTAAAGTTATATTGTTTTTAATTTCCTTTGTAAAAACAATATCTTTATTATCTATCTTTAAAGTGAAACCATTTTTATTTATTTGAGATTTAGAATAAATAAAAATGGTAAAAGTAAAATAAATTAAACCAAATAGAATATTTTTTTTCAATTATATTTCCTCAATGAACTAATTTTTAATTTAACAATTCTAAAAATAAATAATGGGATGCCAAATAAGTATCTTTTCCAAACGTATCTCGGTTCTGTAATTAGGCGTACAAACCATTCTAAACCTACTTTTTGAACCCAATTTGGTCCTCTTTTTCTATCATTTGATAACACTCTAAACCAACCGCCAACTGCAATAATTTTTTTGGAGTTCAACAATCTAATATTTTTTATTATCCATTCTTCTTGTCTCGGCGCTCCTAAGCCAACGAATAAAAAGCTGGCATTTAAATCATTTATTTCATTAACAATATTTATATCAGTTAAATCTCTATAACCTTGTATAAATCCCTTAATCACAATTTTAGGATAATTCATCTTAATAACTTCAACCATCTTTTTTAATATTTCTTCTTTATCACCAAATAATATTATTGAATTTTTATTATGGTTTAATTGCTCTAATATTTTTATATAAAAATCACTGCCGGTAATATAAGAGACACTTGAATCATGAGACAATACAAGCGGTAAAAGTTTCATCCCAATACCATCGGGATGAATTAGATCAAACTTTAATAAATTGTTCAGATAAGAAATATCTTTATAAAATTGGTTGAAATAATATTGATTTATACAAGTTATAGTTTTAATTTCTGATTTATTTAATATTCGAATAAGTTCTTCATAATTTTCATACTCTATTTTAATATTCTTTAGAAAAAACTTCATTTGATTTTAGCAATATAACTTTGAATTTTTTGCTCCCAACTATTAATCTCAATTAAATTAGAATCAATGATTTTATCTAATTTGAGTATTTCATATTTTGGTCGTTTAGCGCTTAATTTAAAAAAATCGTTTTTTACACTAATTAATGAAATACTTTTTTGTAATTCTAATATTTCAATAATTTTAACTAACATTTCATATCTTGAAACGCTCCTGTTGTAGCCAGGTTAAAAACTCCAAATTTTTCTTTCTCAATTAAAAGCTGAATAATTTTTGCCAGATCATTTGCAAAAGTTAATGACCCCCAAATATTATTTACACCATAAAATTTTTTTTCACCATTTTTAATTTCACTTAAAATTTGACCCACAAATTTATTGCTTCTTTTATAATCGCCAACCAGCCAACCCAATCTTAATATCACATATTTTTTTAAATTACTTTTTATATAATCTTCGGCGAGAAGTTTAGTTAAGGCGTAGAAGTTTGATGGTTCAGGCAAATCATCTTCGGAATAGCCGTTTTTTTTATTCCCTTTAAAGATGCTTGCAGAAGAAGTAAAAATAATTGGAATTTGATATTTAGCTGCAATATCAATAATATTTTTTGTCGCCACAAAATTATCTAACGAAGCAGACATTTTGTTTTGTTCGCACGGAGAGAAAATCAACATTTGTATTTGCAGCTAAATGGACAATGAAATCAGGCTGATTTTCTTTTATAAGATTTTTTACAAAATTAAAATCGCTTAATTCACCTATTATTTCATTTTGATTATTTAGAACTCTATCTGTTAAAATCAATTTGTGATCAGTTAACAAAAACTGTTTAATGATAGATGAAGCAGCTACTCCGCTTGAACCAGTTATAAGTATTTTCATATCAAGTAAATTTTAAAACTGAGATACTAGGTCACTGACTAACAATATAAAGATTTGATTTTTTTTATGTTTTCTTCTGATGAAAATTTTGATAAGACTAATTTATAAAGATTTTGCCCCACTTCTTTCCTAACATCAACATTTTCTAAAAGAAATCTAATTTTTTCAGCTAACTCATTTATATCTTCAGGTTCAAATAAAAGTCCACATTTATTATTTTCAATTATTTCTGGTATTCCATCAACATTGCTTGCTATTACAGGCAGTTTCATCATTCCAGCCTCAATCAATACAAGTCCAAAAGGTTCGACTTTAGAAGGCAAAACAAAAATATCCATTAGATTATAATAACTATATACGTTTATTGTTTCATCTAATAAAACAATTCTTTTTGTAGAATTTTTAGCAAAATTCTTAACAAATCCGATATCTGGCCCATTGCCAACTAATAACAAAATTATTTTATTATTATTAATTTTTTCAAATGCATTTAATAAAACATCAATCCCCTTTTCTTGAACATCTATTCTTCCTAAATAACCTATAATTTTTTTATCTTTTTCAATATTTAGGTTTGTTAATATTGTGTCTTTTTCAATTTTAATTTTAATATTTTTTTATCAATTGAATTTGGAACTACAGTAATTTTACCTTTATCAACCTTAAATTCATCAATTAGATGTTTACTGATAGCATTCGATACTGCAATAATTTTTTCTGAATTATAACTAAATCGTCTAAGACCGTAAACTTTGCTATGAACAGTCATTATTGTCTTTACCGAAAGAATTTTTGAAGCTGCAAATGCAACTAGATCAAAAAATCTATGATGGGAATGGATTACATCTATTTTATTTTTTTTTAAAAACAACAATAGATAAAATAGAAACATTATTTTGGATGAATTATATACTATTACTTTTTCCAAATTATTCTTACTATCTAAATTTCTGAGATTGTTTTCGTTAACGATTAGAAAGAAATGATATTTTGGATATTTTTTGAAACTGTCAACTAAATTTAAAATACTTTTTGTTACCCCACATGTTTGATTTAAGGAATTCTGCAGTAATAAAATATTCATTCTGTCAACCACGATAAATTGCGTCTAATTTTTCATAATAATTTTCTATTGAATAATTATCTGCCAAGTAATTCTGAACTTGATTTTTCTTACGACTTAGTTCATTTAGTTTTAATTTAATTTCAGTTATAGCTCGTAATATTTCTTCGGGAGAATCATTATTTAAGCACCAAACAAATTGATGCAATTTTTCATCAATAGACTCTTTTTGTAATGTAATGATAGGTTTACCTAAAAATATCGCCTCATATAAGGTCAATCCAAAAGACTCGAAAGAGGAAAACGAAATGAAGATTTCTATTTTTTCAAAAAAATCACTTTTCTTAACATAACTGTTTTCAAATGTAATTATTTCTTCTAAACTGTTATGGTTTATCATGTTTCTTAATTCCTCAGAAAACTCACCAGGTCCATTAATTAATATTTTATTGGATAATTTATTCTGTTTTTGATAAACCCCAAAACTAATAAGTGACTTTAATCCTTTATCCTCAACTATCCTTCCCAAATAACCTAAATGATACTTATTATTATCAAGTATCTTATAAGAGTTAAATTCGCTAATATTTATTGGGTTATTAAGTAAAATATTATTTTTTGATTTAGTATTTTCATATTTTTTTTGTAAATCAAAAATAAACTTAGAAGCTGAAATCCTGGGAATTTTCTTGTAGATTAGTTTAGCAAGTAATTGCTTAATAAAGTTACTTGATTTTGATTCTTTGTTTAATTTGTAAACTCTTATTCTACAACCGTGATTGTGAGAAAATGACCTTGATTTGGAAAAGATAAAAAGATTAATAATATCAATAATTAGTCCGCCGGAATGGTTGTGCAAAATATCAAACTTTTTTAATCTTTGAAGTTGGATGTATTTATATAAATAATTTAATTTAAGTAAAATTTTATCTCCAATTTCTATTTTAGGTTTAAAATCTTTTTGGAAATAAACTATTTCTGCATAATAATTATTTTTCAATTGTTCAGAAACTATCAGTCGACAGACCTCTTCTATGCCACCGTAAAAATCACCAGAACAAATATGTAATACTTTTAACAAATTTCAAATTTTTATTAAAGAATAAAATAATTTTTTTTTAAATTCGTTTTTTGTAAACATTAATCTCAATATTGTACCGCTAATTAGCAAAAATTTAACAATTATATAGCTAAGCATATCTTTCTTTTAAAAGTATAAAAGTTGACCTATTTTTAAATTGAGGATATAATCATCAGTAGTTTCAAACGATTTTTGCCCGCGATGTTTGAGAAATAAATCACTCAAGATAATTGCTTTGTATCCTTTTTTACTAGCCCGAAATGCAAGTTCCGTTTCTTCGTAGGTCAAAAAAAAACTCTCATCAAAAAGACCAATTTCATCCAACAATTTAGTCCTTAAAAACATACAGGCCCCGCTAACGAAATCAACATTAATATTATCAGATGGAATACATTTATTTAACTGCAAAATCTCTTTTAAATAATAATTTTTAAATATTTTATGAAATCCAAATTGTTCAAAAAAAACATCAAATAATCTTGGAAATCTTCCAAAAGAAAACTGGAAATTATTATTCTCATCTATTAAAATTCCTCCAACACACCAAATATTTTCATTTTCTCCATTCTGCATAAATGAGTAAAATTTTTCAATTGTCTCATCTGTTATTTGAGTATCAGGATTAAGTAATAGAAGGTATTTCCCTTTTGCTGTTTTTATTGCCTGATTATTGGCTTTTGCAAAACCTACGTTTTGGTTATTCTTAATAAGAATTACTTCCGGATATACATTTTGGATAACTGAAACTGTTGAATCATTAGAACTGTTATCAACGATAATTACTTCATATTTAATTTCATTTTTTTTTTTGTATATAGAACTTACACACTGCTGTATATATTCTTCTGAATTATATGTGACAATTATAACTGTTAAAATTAAATCATTCATATTTAGAGTGTCTTGAATATAAAATTTTTAAGTGTTTTCTGAGGAAAGTATATTTTCTATTAATAAGTTTGTGTCAATATCTTCTAAACAATATGGTTTTTCATATTTACATTTCCAATCACAATTAAAACAATCTCTTTGTGAAAAAAAATATTTTGAATTATCATTTTCCGAATAAGGATATATTCTACCAAAAGCTCCTCCTCCAACAACCGCAAATGTTTTTTTTTCTAATGCCTTCGCTATATGAATCAGACCTGAATCATTTCCAATGAAAAACTTTGAATTTTTTATCAATCCAACGACATCATTCAAATTAGTTTTGCCCATTAAATTAATTATTTTTTTATCCATATTTTTCATATTATAATGACTATCCGAAACAAAAACACAATTCAAGTTTAATTTTTCAGAAATTATTTCAGATACTTTTAAGTAATTATTAATAGACCAATTCTTAATTTCGATACTTGCAAATGGAGCAATAATAAAATAATCGTTCTTTAAATTAAATTTATTAATTACATTATAATTTTTGGGAAAAAGATTTATTTTTAGAGATACTTTACGGTCATCGATTAAAAAAGATTTAATAAGTTCAGCAAAGTTTTGAATATCACTTCCATTGATTCTTTGAACTATTGAGGTATAAGAATTTTCAAATACAGCAACACCTATTCTGGTTAAATTAGGATTTAAGTTAAAGGCAAAAGTTTCCCCATTAATTCCAGCAATTAAACTAATTTCATCGTCTATGGCTAACCTTCCAAAACTTAAGTTAAAAACTTTAATTGGCTGTAATCTATTTAGCTTTACTAAATATTTGATTCTATAAATTAGATTTTTTCGATATTTATCAGTATTAACAAATTCAATTTCAATCTTTCCTAAATATTGCTCAAAGAGAACTTTATATTTTTCATTAGTTAGAAAAACAATTTGTAAATCTACACGCATCAATTTTTCATTTGAAAAAATTATGGTACTCATCACAACATCGCCTAACAATCCTAGATTAACAAACAAGACTTTTTCTTTACGAATTGGATTAGGTTTATTGAAGCGAAAAACGAACTTGATAAAAACAAAAAATGAAGCAGCTATAATATTTCTAAAATATTTCATTTACTTTCAATTCGTTTTTTGTTTTGAATAGCATAAAAATAAAAACAAATGATTCAGTTAAAAGTAAAATTACTCCAGTTCCTTTTGCAAAATATATAGGAACGAAAATCAATGACAAGATAAAGCTAAAAATTAAAGCATATACGAATATTTTCATAAACTCAATTTTCATTCCTAAATTTAACATTATCTGTTTCCCAATTGTGTCTCTTACGGCAACAATAAAAGGCACCCAAGCCAATATTTTCAAGTAGTAAATTGAGCCATCATAATTTTTGCCTACAAAATTTGTAATTATAAATTCTGCAAATATAAATCCAAATAGCGAGATGAAAAATGAAATGAAAATAATTATGACTGTATAATTTTTTAATTTTCGAAAACCTACTTTCTTAGATTTATCAAAAAACTTTGAAACATATGGAAAAAAGCTTCTGTCATTGAATGGGGGATTATTTGCATAAATAGCCGCAATTTTTCGGCGACAATAAATAATCCCAAAATTCTCAGTACTGCAAATAGCCTAATAAAAAAATACTGTTTGATGAATAAATCGATATCGAGATAGAGATAAAATATCTGCGCTACTATTTATTAAGGTGTCTTAATTTGTTTTGCTTTAAGAGATATTAATTTGAGATTGTATTTGTTATCACAAAAACGAAGCCTACAAGTCCAATAAATAACATAGATAAACTATTTAAAAGAACTAATAATTTTAAATCCGCCTCAGAAGTGACCCAAATAGAATATAGAAATTACGTATAAAAATTTTATTGGAAATTGATCCATAAAATAATTTTCATATTCTCCTGTCCCATCAAAAACCATTGGGGGAATAAAATAGTACCCAATACAGAAATATACGATAGTAAGTAAAGTTCCTTTTGAATTGCAAATACTTTAAATGAAAATTAATAATGATATAAAAAATACTGTACTAATAATGAATAATAAAACTTTTGAATAAATTACCTTCCAAAATACTTTCGAAGTTTGAGCCATCATCTTTAAAAATCGCAATTTTCTGAGTTGCAGAAACGTTAAATCCATAATCAATAAAAGAAGTAAAGTAAGCAATAAAAGTAAATAAGCAAAATTCACTAACCCAAATTTTTCAGGTCCAAGAACTCTCACTAAATATGGAAATGTTAATAAGGGAAAAATGTATTGAGAAATTTGCAGTATCGTTAGCGAGGAGAAATTCTTAAATAGAACTTTATTTTTTAGGATAGATGACTTAATTGAATCATATATCGTCATCTATTTTTTCACTAACCATTCTTGAGGATTCTGATAGTTGCGTTCGTTCCAAATTTCAAAGTGTAATATGTTGCCTTCAAGACTTTCATTTACCATACCAATTAAATCGCCTGCAACAACTTTATTGCCCTCTAAAACATTTATGTCTGTCAGGTGACCGTAAACAGTCCTGAAGTTATCCCTATGTGTGATGATAACAACACTGCCGTAACCAGGGATCCATTCAATTGCACTAACTATTCCTTCAGCTACAGCATAGACTTCATTATTGTTTTTTGCTAAAAGGTCAATTCCATAGTTCAGAGTTACAGTGTTTGTTTTATCATTTTTATTCTCACCAAAATCACGACCTATTTTTCCGCCTTTTAAGGGCCAGTTCAGAACACCCTTCAGTTCAGCAAAGTTTTCAAAACTATTATAATTAAAATAGTCTTCATAATTCTCAATGTTGCCTTTTAACTTTTCAGTGCGAATTCTACGTTCCCTTTCCCTCTCTTTCTCAATTAAATCAGCAATCATCTGCTTGATGGCAATTTCCATTTTTCGTTTATCATCAATCTCACTTACTACATTATCTTTATTCTTTTTAAGCTTTGCAAGAATATTACTACGTTGAGTTCTACGTTCAAGTAATTTCTTTTTTTCGGCAGATTTTTGGGAAATTATTTCAGCTTTTTCTTTTATTTCCCCTTCCAATAGAACTATTGAATTTTTTAATTCAGTGGTAGCATCATTCAACCTATCTACTGTTTCCTCACTTTCACCATGAATATATTCAAGATGTTTATAGCGAATTACAGCTTGATTAAAGGACTCGGCGTTGAAAAGGTATTTGAGCGTTGAGTTTTCACCTTGCTTATAAAGCCAGACTAAATAATCACTATATTCATTCTGTAGGTTCTTGATTTTTTTTTGAAGAGTGGAAATTTTACTTTCGAGTTTCACTATTTCTTTTTCTTTCTCTTTCTCTTCAATTTCAAGATTTTTGATGCTTCGGCCCAACAACAAATTCTGTTGATCAATTTTTTTTAAAACTGATAAATTATTTTTTTCCTCTAAACTTAAGTTGGATAATTCACTCTCTAGTTTTGAAATATCTTGACGAAGGGATTTTAACTCAACATTCCTTGTATCAATCTTTTCTTTGAATTGAGCCAAAATTAGATAGGGTAAAAAAACAAGGAGTACTATTTTTTTAATGCTGACTACCATATTTTTATTTTTGCATCTGAAGGTATATCAAGTTTAAGATTATTCATTGTTTCGTTAACAACAATATTTCTATAATCAATTGTGACTTTTTGATTACTAACTTTATTCTGAATTGTTGTGAAATAAGGGATAGCCACTTTATTGACATAATCAAAGTCTGAATAAATGCCCTCAAATATTAGAATATTAGGATCTTTGTAAAGCCTATAATTCCTTATTGATAAATCAGCAATTTGAATTTCATAATTGGTCTGCTTACCGGCTAGAGAATCGTAATAAGTTAGATAATAATTATCATCGGATAATTCAAATTTATCCGGTTCCAGTCTAAGTTTGCTTGTCAAATTCACAGCCCCTGCAAAAGCATCAATTAATTCTCCAAAAGACAAATCAATGTGAAATATTTTTTTAAGAATATTATTATCACTTCTTCCTTTATAAACAACATTTTTCATAACATCATAAAACATAAATTCTGATTGCGTAACTAAAGCTTGCGCAAGGTCAATCCCAAACGGACCGTAAATAATAAACTTAAGTGAGTCGGGTTTTTTAAGATAGACTTCAAAAGTTGCCTTAGCTTCTAACTCCGGACTTTCAACATTTAATATACCGGAACCTTCAAAAGTTTTTATCTTTCTTCTATTAGCTTCTAACTTTTTTACTAACCTATCAGCCGGTAAAATTTCTTCTTCGTAAACCGGCTTTGAAGGCACACAACCGGATACGAATATAATAAATAATAGAAAAATTAGTATAAAATTATTCTTTGTCAATCTAATCCTTGTTCTATTTTCGATTTAATTTTAGTATTTGTTGAATCTAATTCCAAAGCAGTTTTCCATAATTCAACTGCTTTCTCTTTGTTGTTCATTTTATAATAAACATCAGCCAGGTGATCAATAAGGGTGGCATTACTTTCGTCTTGCTCAATTGCCTTATAGATATAATCTTTCGCTTTATCATAATCTCCCATCTGGAAATATACCCAGCCTATCGTATCCAGATAAGACGAATTTTCCGGCTCTGCATCCACAGATTTTTGCACCATTTTTAATGCCCTTTCCAACTCAACTCCTCTTTCTGCAAGAGAATAGGCAAAATTATTTAGGATTACAATATCAGTTGAATCTATCAAAACTGCCTTATTGTAAATGCTGTCACTTTTATTAAACATATCCTTTCCATCATAAATCATTCCCAGCATTCCCAAAGCCTGTGTATTTTTTGGATCAATACGCAAAGCTCTTTCCAAGTAAGTTAAAGCGTCGTCAACATTTTGAGTTTGATTAAGAGAAAAACTATATGCTAAAGTAGAATTTAAATCATTGGGATTAAGCTCAACAGCTTTTTTAAGATAAGGTAATGCCCCTTCATGATCAGATGATTGAGCAAGGGAAAGTCCTAATATAAAATTGATTACCGAATTTTTAGGAAATTTTTCTACAGCTTTTTCCATCTCAATTGCGGCATTTGTGTAATCAGCTTTTTCAAAAAGTATCTGACCGAGTCGGATTCGCAGATCACTATTTAGCTTAGCTAGATCTATAGCTTTCCTGAAATAATAAAGTGTTAACGAATCATCATTTCTTCTATTTGCCAACTCACCTAAAAATGCGTTTATCTGCCAATCGGACGAATCTTGGTCTATTTTGGTAAGCACATCTTCAGCATAAGGAGTTATTGCTGAGTCACGCAAAGCTTCACCATAAAAGGCAGTTCCAATTCTCATCTTAGTAGGAAAAGTAATTTTATCATTTGAAATAATCTTTTTATATTCCTCAGCTCCTTCTTTCCACTTTCCCATTTTGATAAATGCATTTCCTTTTAGTTCGATTAGGTCAATATCATCCGGGAATATCTCAAGGGCATCATTTACCATAAGCATTGCATCGGTAAATTTTTCATTTTTAATATATGATTCAATGAGAAGTTTCTGCAGCTGCAAATTCGATGGATTTAATTCAAGTAGATCTTCAACTGTTTTTATAGTTTCATCAACTTTGCCAAGCCGTTCATTTAACTCAGCAATTTTAAGCAGTACGTTCCATTCTTGGCCGGTTATATCCAAAATTTTATTGTAAGAATTTAAAGCTTTAAGCGGCTGATTAGCCTCGTATAATTGAGCAAGATTGTAGTGCGCATTAATATCAGTTGAATCAATGGCAATAATTTTATTAAAAACCACCTCTGCAGAATCTACATTTCTACTTACTGAGTAAATTGTCCCCAGCAGCGTAAGGTATTCGGTATTTTCACCTTCAAGTTCGACAGCTTTTTGAGTGTTTTCTAAAGCAGGGAGTAATTTATTTAACTTAAAATAGTCTTTACCCAGAGCATAATAAATACCTGCGGAAGGATCAAGTTTTAATGCTTCTTGATAGTCTAAAATCGCTTCGGCATACTTACCTTCCAGATCAAGGAGTGAGGCATCAATAAATAATTGCTGAGCAAATTCTTTCTGTTTATTAATTTTTGCTTTCTCTTCTTCAGTAATGGTTTGTTTAGTCTCTTGTAAATTGGCCGAACAACTAATTACAATTATTAAAGAAAAAAGTGATAAAAATATTTTCATAAAATTCTGTTTTCTTATATGTCTTAATGAAAAAAATATATCTTATAATATTAAGAAAAGTTGGTAACAAAAACTTAGTAAATCATATCCTCTTCAATTGTCGCCAATAGATTCAGATAGCTCTCATAACGCTCTATTGAAATTTTCTCATCTTCAACAGCATCAACAACAGCGCAGCCTGGTTCATGTTGGTGAATGCAGGTATTAAATTTGCAATCGTTCATAAATGGGATAAATTCCTTAAAGTAGTGAGGTAAATCTTCTTTCTTTATACCATATGGATCAATTTCTCTAATTCCTGGTGTATCAATAATATATGTCTGATCTCCGACCTTTCTCATTTCACCAGTAACAGTTGTGTGAGTTCCTTTATTAGAATACTCACTAATTGCACCGACTTCAAATTTTAGCTGGGGGAAAAGTTTATTGAGTATAGTCGACTTACCTACACCTGACTGACCCCAAAATAAACTTATATTACCATCAATTTCTTTGATCAAATTTTCGATGCCAATTTCATTGAGTGCACTTACAATAAAAACTTTATAACCAATATCTGTATACAATTGTTCCCATTCCGATGCCATATCTCTATCATCCAAATCGACTTTATTAATTATAATCAAAGGATTGATGTGTGAACTTTCTGCAGAAACAAGCACTCTGTCAAGAAATCTATTGTTAAATTGAGGTTGTTTAATACTTGTTACGATAAATAAATTATCAAGATTGGATGCTATTATTTGTTCCAATCTCTCACCTCTTTTTAAGCTTCCTCTTGCTCTGATTGCTTTTCGGGATAAATAATTTTTACGTTTGTCAACACTTTCAATAACTCCTGTATCATCATTTATCCTTGTAAAATCAACCCAATCACCAATTACAGCAATGTCTCTTGTTAATAATTTATCTCTTTTTACTTGAAGTTCTTTTTTAAATTTCCCTCGTAGTGAACACCTAATAATATTAGATTTATTATCTTCAACGTAATAGTCTTTACTTTCTATTTTAACTACTCTGCCGCGAATGTCCTACTCCAATAATTATAAAATAATCAAAGTGAAAATACACATTGATTATACTATAAATCAACATAAAGCTAAATACCATAAAAGTGATAATATACTTCATTAAGATCAAAAAATTGTTTCGGTTATCAATTTGAATTGTTATAAAAAAACTCAGACCGGAAAGCCTGAGCTATAAAAAATGTTTTATATTTAGAATCTCGAATGAATTCTACATAAAAATGTACGAAAGACTAAATACTATTTTATCAACCTTTATATCCTGATTGGTTCTGGATAGATCTGTTCCATAATTATCGCCATAAGTTTTCCACCAACCGTGCATATAGGCAAAATCTACCAATAATCTTTTGGCAAGAGGAAATCCAAGACCGGCAGTTGTATATTTCTTATCAAAATCCGAATCATCACCCTTATATGGTGAGGGCATATACATAAACCCGCCCCTCAGTTTTACAGCCGGATATGGGAGACTAGCTTCAATACCAATATTCCAATTTAATGTACTTTCAAAATTCTCAACTATTCCCTCATTTTTAATAAATCTATCATCTGAATTAAACCCCCCGCTAAATTCCAATTGAGAATAGTCTACAAATTTTGCACTTGCACTGGCATTGATAAAAGGGAAAGACGCTGTAATTCCCCCACTGAATTCCATGGGTGTGGTTATTTCGTATTCTTGCCTTCCTTCAGGATAATCAACAAAGTACAGATTTTCTGTAAACTGAGCTTCACTGTAGATTGAAAAATTTTCTTCAACTGTGAAGGTTGTGGGAAATTTAACTGCGGCTCCAAAAGTTAAAAAATCACTTTGCTTATATAGAATTCCTAACCTAAAATCCCAACCCGTTAAACTCCAATCAACTATATCATTTAAATAAAAATATTCAAATCCGGTCGTACTTGAATCTGATGGATCCAAAGGAGCTGAGTAAATATTATCAATATCATCTTCATAAAATTTTCTATTACTAGTATACTCACCGGAATAAATATTAAATGTACCTCCAACAAAAAGATTCTTTGCAACTTCCGCAGCACCTGAGAAAACCCAACTATCAAGACTTCCTTCTTCAATAAGTTTTCCACTTTGGTTTAATCGGCTATTAATGCTTGTTTCATAAAGATCACTATCTTCACCAACTTTAGAATTCAACCCTAAATCCCAGGCTAGTTCCCTATCTGTAATAAAAATAGAATTCGTAAGATATTCAATCATAGTCGCATTTTGACTATTGAAAGCATCAAACTCAAGAGTAGAATTAAAATCTCTGATCTGATTATAACCGAACGCAAGCACAGCACTCCCCTTGCGAACCGGAAGCGGAAGAATAAAACTGAACTGACTTGTGTTGCTGCTCTTTCTGTCAGACGAAATAGATTGATCGAGAAAATCAGCTGAATTATTATAAGTATTTACATTAAAGCTAAGTGTCAAGATATCTCTCTTAATAGTTGCTAAAGCTGCAGGATTAAGAAAAGCACTTGAGAAATTACCTAGTGAACTCATTGTACTGTTACCTAATGCTAAAGTACGTGCGTCATAATCAACTGATTGCTCACTCAGCCTAAAAGCATCGTTAAAATTTTGGGCAAATAAAGAACTAGTGAATAAAAGTAATACCATTAGTATTTTACCAATCTCATTATCTTTTGCTCCTGCTTCCGCTACTACCTGAACTTCTTGTTCCGCTTGAACGACTGCTTGATCCGGAACTACTTCTTGGTGAATAACTTTTTGATCCGGAACTTCTACTTGAGCTTGAAGGTTTTGAATAACTTTTACTGCTACTTGAACGTGATGGTGTAGAATATGATTTACTCTTTGATCTAGTAGGTGTTGAATAGCTTTTATTCGAACTTTTTGTACTTCTTTTAGGAGCATAACTCTTACTTTCATTACTTTTGCTAGCTCTGTTTGAATATGACTTTTGTGAGCTAGAGGAAGAATTCGATTTATACTTTGTCCTCGAATTTTCTGAACTATTATTAGCTTTTGGAGTACTTAAGGAATTATTCTTTGTTTGATAGCTCCTTTTACTAGTATAAGAAGGTGATTTATATTTCGAACTTTTATAAGTTGTTCGTTTAAATTCTGAGCTACTTTTCTTAATTGATGGAGTCGCCGAATTATAGGTTTTCCTACTAGAACTTCTTTGGCTTTCAGACACCTCCTTTTTATTTACTGATGGTTTTGTTACGGTAGATTGTCTCTCTTGAGTTATTGGTCTATTTTTATTTGAAATAGTCCTTGTCTCACTAGCTTCTCTTTTAACAATTGATTCACTATTTCTACTTGTTTTTGCTGCTGAACTTCTGGTAGCTGAAGTTCTGGAAGCTCTTTCATTGGTGATAACAGCTTCAGAACGTGAAGTTCTTGGACTATCAAATCTACTGCTCTCTGTATATGATGAATTTCTGGATGCTCTATCAGTAACTGATGCTGATCTTGAACTTCTGCCTCCTCTATTATCTCTCAAGCTTGAATACCAATTAGTTCTCTGTTTCGTTTTACTGAATGCATAAGAACTTCCATAATATGGATAATTATCATACCAGCCATAATAACCGCTGCTGTACCAACCCCAATAATGATATGGTCTGTGATAAAATGAATAATAGTACGGTGAGTAATAATATGGATAAAAATCCCACCAGAAAGGATCATAATAACTAAAATAAAGAGAATATCTCATGCTAGGATAGTAATAGTCGTAATATCGTCTGGTACTATGATTATAGTCGTAATCATTGTCATAATTCTCGTCTTCATAATATTCGTCTTCATAGTATTCATTTTCCGGATAATACTCACCTTCAGCATAGTATTCGCTGGAATCGGCATATTGCTCTTCCTTTGGTTCATATCTATTTGCTGTTGTGCGTTCGGTTCTTTCAACGCCTTCAACATCGTCCCAATAAGCTTCACGCTCATAATCATAACCAACCTCGGTATAGCATCCGGTCATGAATAAAGCTATTGACGCAACAATTGTTAATATATATCTTTTCATTTTATACCTCGCTTTAATAAACTAATTATCAAATTGCAATTTTTAAGCCAAGAATAATCTATTAAAATGACTCAAAAACAACTATTTTAATAATACTTTGTACACTAAACTAAACTGAATGTCCATTAAAATATACACTAAAAAATTTCTCTAATATATTCGATGAACAATGCACGTTCAATTCCATCCGAGAAAGAATTTTTCTTATTATCAGTTAAATTTCTTAGATCAAATCCAATAGTTAATCCGTAACTAGCTGACCATCGCAAACCCAAATTAAGATAACCATTACCTTTCCCAAAATTTTTATCGTCATTATCATTTAATCCAAAATCATATTCAGCGATTAATGATACAGTTGGTCCAATTGTTTTTTCAAGTCCAATACCAAAATTTATATTTTCCAAGACTTTCTCATTTTCCAAAGAAGAATTTACAATCCCATGAAAACTGACGTAACCCAAGAATTTAAAGTTTTTTGCTACAGATAAATAGAGTCCTTTTGATTTTATATCATACCTTTTCTCACTTTTGTTATATTCCCCTTTCCCCTGAGAATTAAAACCAAAAAGAAAAGAGGGTACCATCCTGGTTTCGGTAAATATTCTTAGTTTTGCATGAAAGCCGGGCAATCTATACCAATCCAATTTCCCGATACCGACCAAGTTTGAAGCACCGTAAGAAAGGCCTAAACTAAAATTTTTTATTATTCCAAGTTCTGCTTTTGTAATTAATACCCCGTTAGGTAAAACATCAAATGAAAGATTAAAATTTCCTTTGGGAAGAATACCGGCTGTGGGTTGATCAATAAGGCTTATTAGCTCATTCGTTGCATCACTGCCTGCTGAGCCTTGAGCGCTTATATTTAATGCAAATGAAAAATAGAGAAGTAAATAAGAAAAATATTTGGGGTGAGAAAAATAGTTCATTATTTTATTGTAATTTTTAGCAGTGATGGATTCAATGAATATTGAGATGAAAGTGAAAATAATGTTTCTCCGCTTTGAATTGTTTCAAAGCAAATTTTGTTTTTCCCGTCCTTCCCAATAAGTTTAATATTATCTTCTGCTTGTTTCAAAGTTACTTTAAAACCTAAATCTCTGTAACTAATCTTGTGACCTAATGAATTTAGTCCAACTGACTCAATACAATATTTTGAATTAACATCTAACTCTTGGGGAGTAAAATTGTAGATGTACTTTACTTCATAAATACTAAAAAAGATAAACCAAGTAAATATTGAAACAATAGTTATAAGAACGAATGAAATTATAATTATTATCAAAGGCTTCTGAACCATTAAGAATTTCGGGAAATTTTATATTTTGTCCCTTCTTTACTATCTTCCAAAACTACACCAATTTCTTTAAGCTTATCTCTAATTTCATCTGCTAAGGAATAGTTCTTCTCGAATTTAGCTTTTGTTCTTAAATCAATTAGTAACTTGACAAGTTCATCTTCTTTCGAATCTCTTGATTCATTTTTCGAAAATAATTTAATACCTAAAACATCAGTCAATGTGCTGGTCAAAAACCGTTTCGCATTCTCAAGGACATCCTGAGAAATTTTATCATTTTTATTCAAGAACTTATTAAAGTCTCTGATAAAATCAAAAACCGATGCTAATGCCTGAGGTGTATTAAAGTTATCATCCATGGCGCTTTCAAAGGCAAAAAGGTAACGTTCTTGCTCAAATGATAGTAAATCACCGCTTTTTTCAGGAATAATATTTTCGATTCTTTGTGCAAGATTATAGATTTTTTCCAAGCCTTTTTCGGCACTTTTAAGAAGTTCCTCACTAAAGCTCAAAGGTCCCGAGTAGTGAGTCTGACTGAAGAAATATCTGATTGAGTTTGCGCTATATTTTTTTAGAATTTCACGCGCAGTAAAAAAATTACCCAGAGATTTCGACATTTTTTCTTCATTAATATTTAAGAATCCAAAATGGACCCAATATTTTACAAATTCATTTGTGCAGCAAGCTTCGCTTTGTGCAATTTCATTTTCGTGATGCGGAAAAATTAAATCATTGCCGCCTGCATGTATATCTATCGTTTTCCCCAAATGCTTCATACTCATAGCCGAACATTCAACATGCCAACCTGGTCTTCCTTTTCCCCAAGGACTTTCCCAAAAGGGTTCATTTGGTTTTGCCTTTTTCCATAATGAAAAATCTAAGGGATTTTTCTTTTCTTCGTTAATTTCTATCCTTGCACCCGACTCTAAATTTTCAATATTTTTACCGCTTAATTTTCCATAACCTTTAAATTTATTAACATCGTAAAAAACATTTCCATCAACATTATAGGCATAGCCACTCTTAACTAATTCGTCGATTAGTTCAATGATTTCTGCCATATTTTCAGTCGCTTTAGGATAAACATCAGCTTTTTTAATCCCCAATTTTTCAATATCCTCAAAAAAAGCATCCGCATATTTATCTGCTACTTTTTCAACAGGTACGTTTTCTTCATTAGATTTTTTAATCAGTTTGTCATCCACATCAGTTAAGTTCATTACAAAAGTTACATCATAGTTTTTATACTGAAGATAGCGTCTCAAAATGTCTGACATCACGAAAGAACGGGCGTTGCCAATGTGAAAATAATCATATATCGTTGGACCACAAACGTACATAGTAACTTTAGGCGGACGTAATGGTTTGAATTCTTCTTTAGTCTTAGTCAGTGTGTTGTAGATTAACATTTTCTCTCCGTAATTGAATTTTAAATATACTAAAAATCATTCTTGATGGTAAAACATCAAAGGGATTAATTAGTGTTTGTTAAATTGAATTCATTCAATTAGGTTTGCGTAACATAGGAAATAATTTATCAATGATTTATTTAATAATAGTTTCAGTCATTTGGGCACTTTCGTTTAGCCTTATAAAAGGTACTCTAACCTCAATTGATCCTTTCTTTGTGTCATTTATAAGATTATTTATTTCTTTTTTGATTTTTCTTCCCTTTTTAAGATTTAAGAATATTGACAAAAAATTATTGCCTCATCTGTTAATAATTGGGATTATTCAATATGGATTAATGTACATTGCATATATTTATGCATATCAATACTTAAAAGCTTACGAAATAGTTATTCTCACTATTTTCACTCCTATTTTTATTGTTATTACTTTTGATATTTGGGGGAAAAAGTTCAAATCTTCAAATTGGATTAAGGCATTGCTTGCGATAATTGGTTCAGGTATTATTTTATATTCTGAAAATACTGAAATTGGTTTTTGGAAAGGGATTTTATTGATTCAGGTATCAAATATTCTCTTTGCAATAGGCCAAGTTTACTATAAAAAATTAATTGTAAAAAATTCCTTTAGTGAACAAAGAGATAACTATGCTGTAATATTTTTAGGGGCTACATTCATTACGGGAATATTTACCTTTGCTGCAACAAATTTCATTGAATTAGAAGTTTCAATTAATCAATGGTTATCACTCTTATATCTCGGGGGAATTGCAACAGGACTAGGATTTTTTCTTTGGAATGTTGGAGTCACTAAAGTCAATGACGGTTCCTTAGCCGTTATGAATAATCTTAAAATTCCTTTGGGGGTAATCTTTGCAGTTTTAATCTTGAATGAATCTTTTAATTTAATTCAATTATCTGTGGGTTCGATATTTATTTTAATCGCTTTATTTGTAAAATTAAAGGAGCAAAAATTTTAATTTGCAGATATTTAATTCATCCCTACTTGATTAAACAAATTTCTTCGTATTATTAATCGATATTGCTTATTAACTTTGGGGAAACATAAATTAATTTTTTGCTATTAAACTTTTGAAAAAAAATGAATTATAAAATAAACAAATTTAAAAATACATTTACAATCACACTGGCACTGATATTTACTGCACTGCTATTATTTTATAGCTTTCAAACCAATAGTAAGGAGCGAGATGTATTCAATAATAATGAAGAATCATCACCCCAAAATTATAATATTGTTATACCCCTAATTCCAGATCGACTTGATTTTTGTGGAGAACCGGTTCCACTTTATAATTTTGAAGTATATGAAAGGTTAGAAAGAGAATTTGTTGTAAATACTTATTGGCACTCATTAACAATTCTAACAATTCAAAGAGCGAATAGATGGTTCCCTGTAATTGAACCAATTTTGAAAGAAAATAATATCCCAGACGATTTTAAATATTTATGTGTAACAGAGAGTACATTAATGAATTTAACTTCTCCGGCAAATGCTGTTGGATTTTGGCAGTTTGTAAAAAGTGCTGGTACAGAATATGGTTTGGAAATAAACAAAGAAATTGATGAAAGATATCATGTAGAAAAAGCTACAGTAGCTGCTTGTAAATATCTTAAAGATGCATATAATAAATACGGTAATTGGACAATGGCTGCAGCATCCTATAATTTTGGGATGAACGGAATTAATGAACAATTGGAAAGGCAAGGAACTAATAACTACTATAATTTGGTTTTAGGTGAAGAAACTTCAAGATATGTATTTAGAATTTTAGCAACAAAAATTATGCTCAATAATCCAAAAGATTATGGATTTTACTTAGACGCAGCGCAACTTCACAATCCATTTGAGACATATGAAATAAGTGTCGATAGTAGTATTGCAAGCTGGGCTGATTTTGCAAAATCCTACGGAATAAATTATAAGATTCTAAAACTATATAATCCTTGGCTAAGAGAAAGTTATTTAACCAACAAACAAAAAAAAGAATATAAAATTAAACTTCCGGTCGATGGTACAATTGAAGTAATACCTGAATTAAATTAATCTGTCTTCTTTAATTCATTTATAAGATTTGTAAAATCAGTTGGCAAATTTGAATCGAATTTCATTTTTTCTTTTGTTGCCGGATGTACGAAGCCCAATGTTTTAGCGTGTAATGCCTGCCTATCAATAATCTTAAGCAAATTATTTACCCTGGCTTTGATTTTGGGGAATTCATATCCATAATTAATTCTTCTACCGCCATAGGTTGGATCCCCAAAAATATTGTGCTTAATATGAGCTAGATGAACTCTTATTTGGTGTGTTCTACCGGTTCTTAAATTGAGTTTAATCAGACTTGCAAAATCATATTCTTCTAAAACCTCATAAAATGTATGTGCTTCTTTCCCTTCAGTTTCAGATACGGAGAATATCTTCCTATCACTTCTGCTTCTAGCAATATTAGCAAATATTTCACCAGTTGAGTTTTTGAACTTGCCCCAGCAAACCGCCCAATATTCTCTTTCTGTAGTATGATCAGCGAACTGCTTTGCAATATATGCATGAGTTTCTTCATTCTTGGCAATAACAAGTAATCCGGATGTGTCCTTATCAATTCGGTGAATAATTCCAGCTCTGTAATCGCCACTTAACTTACTCAGCTGTTGAGAATGATGCAGGAGAGCATGAACAAGAGTGCCGGTATAGTTAGCGTAAGATGGATGAGCAACCATTCCAGCGGGTTTGTTTACCACAATTAGATACTCATCTTCAAAAACAATATCTAAGGGTATATCCTCAGCTTCAATTTTATCCGGTCTTGGTGAAACTGGTATAGTTATGCTAATTTCGTCTTTTGGCTCAACAATATAATTGGATTTTATAATCTTGTCCATTAACCGTAACTAAGTCATTTTTGATAAGTTTTTGAATGCGGGAACGAGTTGTGTTTTCTAAACAGTTAGCAATGTAGGTGTCAATTCTCTGCTTCTTTTGACCATCAGTTATAACTAACTTTATTATCTTCTCTGTTACTATCGTCATCTTTCAAATCTGTATTTACCGGTTCAATAATTCCTACACTATCTTCCAAATTTTCCGTTTCATTTTTTTCTTCAAAACTTTTATGAAATATTAACAGAATAAAAACACCAATTGTCACTGATGAATCAGCAATGTTAAAAATCGGAAAACTATCAAAAGTTTTTCCAAATATTGTAAATCCAAGTGCATCAAAATGAAGAAAATCCACTACTCTACCATAAAAAAGGGGTGCATAATCAAAAATAATTCCGTAGAAAAATCTATCGATTAAATTCCCTACTGCACCGCCAAGTATTAATGCCAGAGCAATTCTGAACAAAAGTTTTTGCTCTCTAACTTTATAGATATAAACTGCTATTGCAACACTGGCAATCAATGAAAATAATGAGAGGAATAATTTGAAATATCCATCTACATGAATTCCAAATGCCATGCCAGGGTTTTCAACAAATGTAAATTTGAATATAGACCCGATAATATCTATACTTTGACCATAGTCCATTCCATGGAAGTAAATACTAAGTGATGGTATACTAAAGCCTTTTACAAGCAGTTTAGATATTTGGTCAATTATTACAACAAAAAGAGAAATGTTTAGAACTTTCAATATCTTTCCAATCGATTCAAATGAAACTATTTTTTAGCTTTATTTTTGCACTCAACACAGTGAGAAGTGTGAGGAACAGCTAATAATCTTTGCTTGGGAATTAAGTGCGGACCTTCCTTAAGTTCAAGACTATCGATACAAATACCGTATGTTCCATTTTCAATTCTCTGCAAGGCATCTTCCAGATAACCTAAAAATTTAGTCTCTCTTTGTGCCCATAAATAAAGTTTCTCCCTCTCCTGCGCATCTGTGCCTTGCTCTGCCATGTGAAGTGAATAAGGAGAGTTTTCATTTACATATTGACCAGTTGTTGCATCCATCATCTGATCTTTTAGATTTTGAAGCTGTTCTATAATTTCAGTTCTTTTATCAAGTATTACTTTTTTAAATTCTTCAAGATCTTTTTTGGAGTAACCTTTAATTTGTTTTGGAGTTTTAGTCACTGCCGAAATAACTTCCACAGTCCTACCAGTTTTAGTTCTTGTGGTAGATTTTGTAGTAGTTTTTCTTACTTTAGGCGAAGATTTAGATGTAGTTTTTGTCTTTGTAGTAGCCTTAGTTTTAGATTTTGGAGTAGTCGCCTTTTTCGTTTTTACAGTTGTCTTTTTTGTTGCCGCTTTTTTAGTCACTGTTTTTTTTACTGGTGACTTTGCAGCTGACTTCTTTGCAGTTGTTTTTTTTACTGCTGGTTTATTTTTTGTTGTACTCTTTGCCATTTTTGCCTCCTAATAAATCAAACAACCTTTTTAATGGTTATTTCACATTTATATTCGCCAATACTGAGTTCTTCTTTATACGCATCTTCTATACTACTCTTATTAAAAGTATCAGCTAATATTTCATTACTTATATATTCTTTAAAATTTAATAAATATTTTTCTAATTTTTCATCAGATCTAAAACCAACATTTATTCTGTCAATTATATCTAATCCGGAACTCTTTCTCATATTCTGGACTCTGTTTACAAACTCCCGCGCAAATCCTTCTGCAATTAAATCATCATCCAATTCACTATCAATTGCTACAGTTACACTACCTTCAGTTTCAACAACCCAGCCTTCAATTTCAGTACTAATAATTTCTACATCTTCAGTTGCTAAATTAACAATATTTCCTTCCAATTCAATAATTAAAGTCCCTTCAGTTTCTAGTTTTTTTATTTCATCTTTTGTTAAATCTTTAATTCGGGTAGCTAATTGCTTCATTAGTTTACCGTATTTTGGCCCCAAAGTTTTAAAGTTTGCTTTAGCAGATTTATTAACAATTCCAGAATCATCTTTAAGAACTTCTAATTCCTTAATATTAACTTCTTCCAGAATTACATTTGTCATTTTCTTAACTGCTTCTCTTTTACCTGGTTCAACCGCAATCATTATTTTACGCAAAGGCTGCCTTACTTTTAGGTTAGATTTAGCTCTTATAGCTCTAGTGAGGTAAACCACTTTTTGAGCAATTTCCATTTTTTCTTCTAACTCTTCATCTCTAAAAGTCGGGCTTGGGAAATCAACTAAATGAACAGACAATGCTTCTTCTTTCCCAGTAACCATATTTAGATTCTGAAATAATTCTTCGGCAATGAATGGTGCAAAAGGTGAAGTCAGCTTAGTAATTGTATTCAAGCACTCATAAAGTGTCTGATAAGCAGAAATTTTAGATTCATTTATATCAGATTTCCAAAACCTTCTTCTGCTTCTTCGTACGTACCAATTAGAAAGTTCATCAATTGTATAATCTGAAACGAGTCTAGCAGCTTTTGTCACGTCATAATTATCCATAAGTTTTTTATATTCATCAACCACAGAAGATAACTTTGCAATAATCCATCTATCAATTTCTGGGCGTTTATCATATGGAATAAAATCTTGATTAAAATCGAACTTATCTATATTTGCATAAAGTGCAAAGAAAGAATAGGTATTAATAAGAGTTCCAAAGAATTTTCTTTGAACCTCTTTTATTCCTTCCTCATCAAAAAGTGTAGTACGCCAAGGCGGACTTCCTGTTACTAAATACCATCTTGTTGCATCGGCACCGTATTTATCAAAAAGTTCAAAAGGATCAACTGCATTACCTTTTGACTTGGACATTTTCATACCGTTTTTATCAAGAATAAGCTCGTTAACAATTAAATTCTTATAAGCAACATTATCAAAAAGCATTGTTGCAATTGCATGCATTGTGTAGAACCAACCTCTTGTTTGATCAATGCCCTCACAAATAAAATCAGCAGGGAAATTATTTTCAAAATATTCTTTATTTTCGAAGGGATAATGATATTGTGCAAAAGGCATTGCTCCAGAATCAAACCAAACGTCAATCAGCTCAGGAGTTCGGGTATATATTTTACCATTCTTCTCAAATTTAATTTCATCTACAAATGGTTTATGTAAATCAATTTCATTTTCATCAATATCAGCAACACTTATTTTCTCTCCATTTCTTTCAACATATCCACTTTTTAATTCTTCAATACTTCCCACAGCAAACAAATCACCATCATCACTTGTCCAAATAGGCAAAGGAGTTGCCCAAAATCTATCTCTAGACAAAGCCCAATCTTTGTTTTCTTCAAGCCAATTACCAAATCTTCCAGACCCAACTTCTGGAGGATACCAGTTAATTTGCTTATTAAGTTCAACCATTTTATCAGAAACAGATGTAGTCTTAATAAACCATGATTCGCGAGCATAATATATTACAGGAACATTATCAAATCGCCAACTAAAAGGATAGGAGTGCGTTATAGTCTCTTTTTTATAAAGTTGTCCTGATTCACGAAGTTTTTGAATTATGCCAGCATCGGCATCTTTAACAAATTGTCCGGCAAAGTCTGTTACATCATCTGTAAACAAGCCGCCGCGCGTAACAGGCTGCAGGAACGGAAGATTATTTTCTTTAGATATTTCATAATCATCTGCACCAAATGCCGGTGCAATATGAACAATACCGGAACCGTCTTCTGTACTTACAAAATTTGCTTCAACTACATAAAAAGCTTTCTGATCAACCTTCATATAATTAAAGAGCTGATCATAACTTTGTCCGACCAACTCTGAACCTTTATGCTCACTTATTATTTCATACTCTTCCCTGAGAACTGATAAACGTTCTTTTGCCAAAATAACAAAAGTATTTTCTGTTTTTATTTTCACATAATCTATGTCAGGTCCGACAGCCAAAGCTACGTTTGAGATTAAAGTCCAAGGAGTGGTTGTCCATACTAAAAAGTACACATCGCCGTCTATAGTTAGTTCAGAATCCTTCAACTTCAATAGAACGTAAACTGAAGGATCTTTTGTTTCCTTATAACCTAAAGCAAGTTCATGAGAAGATAGAACTGTTTCCGATCTTGGGCATTGTGGAACAATTTTATAATCTTTAAAAATTAATCCTTTATCAAAAAGACTCTTTAATGCCCACCAAACAGATTCTATATAATCATTTGTGCATGTAACATAAGCGTCATCTAAATTCAGCCAATAACCCATTCTATTGGTCATTTGTTCCCAAAGGTCCTTATAAGTGAATACAGATTCTTTGCAAGCAGCATTATACTTAGCAATTCCAAATTCTGGGATTTCACTTTTATTTTTTATGCCTAATTGTTTTTCCACTTCAATTTCAACCGGTAAACCATGAGTATCCCAGCCAGCTTTTCTCTCAACTTTATAACCCTGCATGGTTTTGTATCTGCAAACAAGATCTTTCAAAGTTCTTGCCATTACATGATGCAAGCCAGGTTTTCCATTTGCAGTAGGTGGTCCTTCATAAAACGTAAATGGTTTTTTGTTTTTCCTTAGCTCAATACTTTTATCAAATACATTATTCTCTTGCCAAAAATTTAAGATTTCTTCTTCAATTTTAGAATAATTCAGACCATCAGGATATTGTTTGTACTTCTTTGCCATAATTTGTAAAAATAATTTTAGTGTTTATCAGATTCGTATTTTTTAATTACTTCTTTTTCTACTTCAATAAATTCTTTTAATTTTCTTTCCAATATATTTTTCTGTTCCAAAACAAAAGAAGCTTTTTTATTGGCTTCAAAAATTAATTTTTCAGCTTCCAGTTTAGCTTCCTTTAGTAACAGTTCAGACTTTCTTCTAGATTCTTCTATCAGTTTATCACCATCTTGATTTCTTAAGTTTTCAATCTCTCTCTGATTATTCATAAGCTCAGCAACCGCCATTCCAAATAAAGCCATAGAACCAAGAAAAATATTTCTGACGGTATAAAGGATAATATTTTCGAACAACAAATTTTCAGTTAAAAAATAATCGCTGAAAAAGGAAACCAATAATGCACTGATAACTGCCATTGCAACAATAACTGCGAATACTACTTTGCCTCCATGATCCCAACCCAAGGTATTATTTGTTAACCATCCAATTGCAAAAATAAACAAGGATAAAATAAACCAGACAGCAAAGTTAACAATCTCTACATCAAAAAGCTGAGTATTTAGAAAATTTGAGATGAAAATTAATACTGCTAATAGTAAAGGTGCCAGGTAATATTTTTTATGTTTTGGGATCATATTCTTCTAATTACCTCTTTCATTATTTGGGTCATTTTGGGTTCGGCAATATTTGCGGTTTCAATTATTTCTTGAATATTCACAGCTTTTAACGAATCGGGAAAACACTCATCTGTAATAATACTTATTCCAAGCACTTTCATTCCCATATGATTCGCAACAATATTTTCGGGTACGGTAGACATTCCAACAACATCTGCTCCGGTTGCTCTCAAAAATCTATATTCAGCTTTTGTTTCTAAATTTGGCCCAGGTACAGCTACATAAACTCCTTTTTGTACTTTTATTGAATTTTCAATTGCGATTTGTTCGGCTAACTTGATTAAATTTTGGTCGTATGGTTCACTCATATCCGGAAATCTGGGTCCAAGTTCATTCTCATTTTTTCCAATAAGAGGATTATCTCCGAGCATATTAATATGATCATTCATAATCATTATATCTCCTCTTTGGTAAATCGGGTTCATTCCTCCGCATGCATTTGAAACCAGTAATGTTTCAACACCTAAAAATTTCATTACTCTTACAGGATAAGTGATTTGCTGCATCGAATATCCTTCGTAGAAGTGAAATCTGCCTTGCATAGCAACAACATTTTTATCGTGTATTGTTCCTAATATTAATTTTCCACTGTGTGATTCAACCGTGGAAAGTGGGAAATGCGGAATATCCGAATAATTAATTTCATGCTCAACTTCGATCTCTTTAACCAGACCACCTAAACCGGTCCCTAAAATTATTCCAACTGAATATTCGGCATTTGTCTTTGCTCTAATAACTGCTAAAGATTCATTTACTTTTTTAATAAGTTCACTCATAATAATCTCTCCAAAATTGAATCGATATTTATCTCTGCTTTAGATTTAAATGCGGCTGCTTCAGCAATTGTTTTTTGAAGATTTTCCGAAAAATCATCCTTCCTAAAATCCTCAAGCATTCCATCCTGGTTATCTATTATCGACTTCAATCGAATTAGTAAAATATCTTTTTGCTCCTTTAGAAATAGCAATGTATCTCTTGTTTTTTTAGCTTCTATCTCAGCATTATCTATTACTGTTTTACTCTGTTGTTCAGCCTCTTCTAGCAACTTTCCGGCTTCGTCTTTTGCTTTACTTAATATTTCTCTATCTGTGAGTTTTAGAGAGATTAAAGTGTCTCTTAGGTCAGTTTCAATTTTTTCATATTCCCCAATCTTATCTGCCAAGAGTTTTATCTCATTTTCAAGATTAAAAATCTTCTCTTCAAACTCTTCAAAATCATCTTTTAATTTCTTAAGAAAGTGATCTATTTCTTCTTTATTGAATCCCTTTTTGGCTTCAGTGAAGTTTTGATCTAAAATATTTGCTGAATTATAGTTCATTTTTATAGTTTATGCTCTCTCTCCAAAAATTGCAGTCCCAATTCTTAAAATTGTTGCCCCCTCTTCAATTGCAATTTCGTAATCGTTAGTCATTCCCATTGAAAGTTCGGTTAGTTTATAACCTTTTTCATTTAGTCTATCCAAGAATTGCTTAAGTAATTTAAAACAATTTCTGATAAGATCCTGGTTATCAGTATAAGGAGCCATTGTCATCAATCCTTCTAGTTTCAAATTTGGCAATTCTCTGCAATGCTCTGAAAGTTCAAGAATTTCTTCAAAATTATTCAGTCCAAATTTTGATTCTTCTCCACCTGTATTTACTTCCAATAGAATTCGTTGTTTTTTATCAATACTTAAAGCCCTTTTATTAATTTCATCGGCAAGCTTAGATCTATCAACTGAGTGAATTATTTCAGCAAAATTTATAACGTCTTTCACTTTATTTCTTTGTAGATGACCTATAAAATGCCAATTTAAATCAGAAATATTTTCTTTCCCTTTTTCTTTCAGTTCTTGAGCTTTATTTTCTCCAAAGTTTTTTAAGCCAAATTTTTGGGCCTCAATTATTTTATCAATCGGATTATTTTTAGACACCGCCACAAGTGTAATTTCATTTAAATTCCTACCGCTACTTTCACAACTTTTAGAAATTCGTTTTCGAACTTCTGTTATATTTTTTTCTAACATATCCAATATAAATTTAGAAATCTTTTAATGTTAAGAAATAATATCAAATAAAACCAATAAAAAAAGGAGCATAAGCCCCTTTTCGAAAAAATATATTTTGCGCTTAGCTGCAGCCAGTGGTTGCGCCGCAAGTTTCACATTTTAAGCAGGTCCCATTCCGTACCATGGTAAGACTTTGGCAATCGGGACAAATATCCCCTGTATAGCCCAATGTTCTCGCTTCTTTAATTTTCTTTGACATTTTTATCACTTGCGATTTAACACCGTTACCATTTCCATTGCTTGTAGTTGATTTAGAAACTCTAACATTATCCTTATCAAGGTGGATCATCCTCTCACTAATTATTTCTTCACTAACATATTCAGGTTCAACTACTGAGGGATGCCCTGCTTTTGGATTATTTATTTCATCTTCATCAACGTGAGATAAATCATTTCTATCGAGATAAGTTACCGCTAATTCTCTAAAAATATAATCAATTATTGAGGTTGTCATTTTAATACGTTTATTGCCTGTAACCATACCGCTAGGTTCAAATCTAGTGAAGACAAAAGCATCGACAAATTCTTCGAGCGGAACACCATGCTGCAAGCCTAATGAAATAGCAATCGCAAAGTTGTTCAGCAAACTTCTTACTGCAGCACCTTCTCTGTGCATATCGAGAAAGATTTCTCCGAGTTCGCCATTATCGTATTCACCGGTTCTTATATATACTGTTTGCCCACCTATTTTGGCCTTTTGAGTATAACCAGTTCTTCTATCCGGAAGTCTCCTTCTTTTGGCAATGTATCTATGAATAATTCTTTCTGCAACTTTTATTATATCATTATTTTGTTCATGTTCATCTTCTAGTTCCTCAATCAACTCTTCTGTTACCGAATTTAATGGCTGAGATAATTTTGAACCATCACGATAAAGTGCATTTGCTTTAAGTCCAAGTTTCCATGATTTTAGGTAAGCCCCTTCAATCTCTTCAATACTTGCTTCATTTGGGAGATTGATTGTTTTAGAGATTGCACCGGAAATAAAAGGTTGCGCAGAAGCCATTATATTTATATGTCCTTCCGATTTAATAAATCGCTTGCCCTTTTTACCACATTTTCCGGCTGTATCGAATACAGGATAATGCTCATGTTTTAGGAACGGAGCGCCTTCTGTTGTCATCGTTCCGCAAACGTAATCATTGGCTAAAGATATTTCTTCTTTTGTAAAGCCAATTTGTTCTAATATATTTAGATCATAGTCTTCCAATTGCTCTTCTGTTAAGCCAAGCACACCTTTACAGAAATCATCACCAAGGTTATATTTGTTTATCGCAAAAGTGATATCAAAAACTGAGGGGAGTTGAGTTTCAATTTTGTGAAGTATTTCTTCTGTAAACCCTTTTGCTTTTAGCGATTGATTATTAATGTAAGGACAACCGTTTAAAGACCCTGTCCCCTTAGCATATTTTACTATCTCATTAATCTGTTCTTGATTATATCCTAAACTTACTAATGCGGGTGGTATTGATTGATTAATTATTTTAAAGTACCCACCGCCTGCTAATTTTTTAAACTTTACCAAAGCATAATCTGGTTCAATACCTGTAGTATCACAATCCATCACTAAACCAATTGTTCCGGTTGGAGCTAAAACAGTAACCTGTGCATTTCGGTAACCATATTTCTTACCAAGTTCAACAGCATTATTTGCATCTTGCTGAGCCGCTTTTAATAAGTCCGACGGGCAATACTTTGGATTAATTCCCTTTGGAAATATTGATAGTTCCTCATATTCTTCATGAGGGACATTAAATGCAGCTCTCTTATGATTTCTTAAGACTCTAAGCATGTTTTCTTTGTTGTTCTCATATTTAGGAAAGGGCCCCAATTCTTTCGCAATTTCAGCACTTGTTGCATAGGCTCTCATGTGCATAATAGCTGTTATTGCCCCAGTTATTGCTTCTCCCTCTCTACTATCATATGGTATACCTTGTCTCATCAAAAGTGAGCCAAGATTAGCAAATCCCAAACCAAGGGTTCTATAATCAAAACTATTTTGGGCAACTGATTTACTTGGATATTGAGCCATTAATACACTGATCTCGAGTACAATTGTTAAAAGTCTTGTTGCATGTCGAAATGCTTTAATATTAAATTGCTGTTTTTCATCACTATAAAATTTGACTAAATTCATTGAGGCAAGATTACAAGCTGTGTCATCGAGGAACATGTATTCACTGCATGGATTTGACGCATTTATTTTTCCATCATTTAGACATGTATGCCATTCATTTATTGTTGTATCATATTGTAAGCCGGGATCTGCTGATGACCAAGCGGCAAAACCAATTTGTTCCCAAATATCTCTAGCTTTTACAGTCTTGCAAGCAACTGGTTTTCTTTCAGCTTTTTTTGCCTTTTTTAATTCTGTTCTCCAATATAAATTCCAATTAGAATCATCAATTACAGCCTGCATAAACTCATTTGACACCCTCACTGAATTATTGGAATTCTGACCAGAAACTGTGGCATAGGCTTCTGAATTCCAGTCGGTATTATATTCCGGAAATTCAATTGAAGTAAATCCTAGTTTTGCAAGATGAATTACCCTTTCGATATAATTTGCCGGTACTTGAGCTCTTCTTGCATTAATTACGGCTGCATTTAATTTTTTATTTTTTCTCTTGTTAAATCTATCATTCTCAGGATGTTCAGCATAACAAGCTTTGATAATATTATTAAGATGAAGATTACACAATTTTGAGCCGGTTACAATTGCAGCAACTTTTTGTTCTTCAACAACTTTCCAATTAATAAATTCTTCAATATCCGGGTGGTCAATATCAAGAGTAACCATTTTTGCAGCTCTTCTGGTTGTTCCACCCGATTTAATGGCTCCCGCTGAACGATCGCCAATTTTTAGAAATGACATTAACCCTGAAGATTTTCCGCCACCGCTTAATGGTTCATCAACTCCTCTTAGTGCAGAAAAATTTGAACCTGTTCCGGAACCATATTTAAATAATCTGGCTTCCGTAACCCATAAATCCATTATACCATTTTCATTCACTAAATCATCTTTTACAGATTGAATAAAACATGCATGTGGCTGAGGGTGAGTGTAGGCATCTTCTGCTCTTGTTAATTCTCCCGTTTTGTAATCGACATAGTAATGACCTTGTGAAGGACCATTGATTCCATATGCCCAATGCAAACCAGTATTAAACCATTGAGGACTATTCGGAGCCGCCATTTGATTTGCAAGCATAAAACAAAGTTCATCATAAAATGCTAATGCATCTTCTTCTTCATCAAAATAGTTTGCTTTCCATCCCCAGTATGTCCATGTTCCCGCTAACCTATTAAAAACTTGTCTGGAATCCGTTTCACTTCCGTATCTGTCTTTTTCAGGTAATTCATTGAGTAACTCATCATCGGCAACAGAAGGCTGAAGCCACTTTGGAACATTCTTTTCTTTGCATTTCTTAAGAAGTTTGGGTACTCCGGCTTTTCGGAAATACTTTTGAGTGATCACATCTGTGGCCACTTGCGACCAAAACTTTGGAACCATCACATCTTCCATCTTAAAGACTTCTGTTCCATTTGGGTTTCTTATCTCAGAAACTCGTTTTTCAAATTCTATCTCAAAATATGGATCCTGACCAGCAGTGGTAAAGTAGCGGGAAATTTTCATTAACACCTCAAATCTTAATATTGTACATGTTTTTTAACGGGGATGTAACTATTTTAGTTGTCCCAATGTTAGGGAATTGATAAATTTTGAAAAACATTGGGGGACAAAATTAAATCAATTGATTTATAAAAACAACAAAAAAATAAGTTAAATCAACCATTAACTAAATTTTACGGTAACAATTTTGTCCTTCGAAAATAAACAATAATTCGTTAAACTCAATATTAATTTTATTTTTTTTTTCTAAAGTGGAGTTTACAATGAAATTTGAACGTTCAGCCGGTATTTTATTACATCCAACTTCGCTTCCGGGTAAATACGGAATCGGTACAATTGGAGAAAATGCATTTCATTTTGTTGATTTTTTAGCTGAGTGCGGACAAAAACTTTGGCAGGTATTTCCTTTGGGTCCAACAGGTTACGGAGATTCTCCCTACCAGTCATTTTCAACATTTGCCGGAAATCCTCTTCTAATTGATTTAGAAATGCTTAAAAAGGATGGATTACTAACCCAGGCTGATCTTGATAGAATTCCACTATTCGATAAAAATCATGTGGACTTTGGACCACTGATTGAAATAAAATATGAACTTTTATCAATTGCATTTCAGCATTATAAAACTAATGACAAAAGCTTTACCAAAGAATGTGGAAATTTTTGTGAGGAAAACAAATATTGGCTAGACGATTATGCACTTTTTATGGCAGTTAAAGAGTATCATGGCGGTAAGCTTTGGACCGAATGGGAGAAAGATATTGCTTTCAGGAAACCTGGTGCTGTGGAAAAATGGACAGAAAAATTAGAGTATCGCGTTGATTTTCAAAAATTTATGCAATACACATTCTTTAAGCAGTGGAGTAAATTAAAAGATTATGTAAATCGCAAAGGCATTAAGATTATTGGTGATATTCCAATATTTGTCGCTTATGATAGTTGTGACTTATGGGCAAATAAAAAATACTTCTCGGTTGATAAAAATGGTAAATTGGAAACTGTTGCAGGAGTTCCACCAGATTATTTTAGTGCAACCGGTCAATTGTGGGGTAATCCTCTTTACAAATGGAATGTTTTAGAGAAAGATAATTTTTCATGGTGGGTAAAAAGAATTAAAAAAACTTTGGATTTTGTTGATATTATAAGAATTGATCATTTTAGAGGATTAGATGCATATTGGGAAGTACCCGGGGATGCAGAAACTGCTATTAAAGGGAAATGGATAAAAGCACCAGGGAAAAAACTTTTTGAAACTATTAAAGAGGAACTTGGAGAACTTCCAATAATCGCTGAAGATTTAGGTGTTATTACTAAATCTGTAGAAGAACTTAGAGACCATTTTGATTTCCCCGGAATGAAAATTCTTCAATTTGCTTTTGGTGAAGGAGGCGATAAGAAATTTCTTCCGCATAATTTTATTAAGAATTGTGTAGTCTTTACTGGTTCTCATGATAATGATACAACTAAAGGATTTTTTGAAAAAGAGCAGCAGGATCAAAGTGGAATTTTTGAATGGGCTCAAAGATATTTAGGTTATTATGGAACAGATATCACCTTTGAACTAATTCGAACCGCGTATGCATCTGTTGCAGATATTGTAATAATTCCTATGCAGGATATGTTAAATCTTGGCTCCGAAGCTCGCATGAACTTTCCAAGTAAACTTGGCGGCAATTGGACATGGCGATTTGATTGGGAACAAGTTGATAAAAATATTCCTTTAACTTACAAAGGAATGACAGAGATTTATGAACGTCCGCCAAAAATTGATATTATAGTTGATAAGAACACACCAGAAGAATTTTTACCTGAAGAGTAAAAAAATATGCTTAGACAATTAAAAGAATTATTTATTCCTACTGACTTTAGGACTCAATCTGATGAGAATACAAATGAGCATAAGTTGCAAATTGCGGCGTGTGCTCTACTTATTGAAATTGCCACAGCAGATGATAATCTTTCTAAAGAAGAAAGGGATAAAATTAAGTCGTTAATGAAAAAGACATTCAATCTCACAGATGAAGAGGTAATTACACTAATCACTGAATCAGAAGAACAGATTGAAAATTCAATTAGTCTTTACGAATTCACTGATGTTTTGAATAATAATCTCAATAATGACGAAAAGTATAAAATTATTAAATATCTCTGGCATATAGCTTATGCTGATGGAAATTTAGATTCTTATGAAGATCACTATATAAAAACGATAAGCAATAATTTGCATTTTCATCATAAAGATAGAATTGCTGCAAAAATGGAAGTGAAAGAAAAATTAGGTCTATAAGAAGGCTTTGCAAAACATCATTTTGTCATATCTACCTGCCGGTAGACAGGTTGAGCGAAGCGAAATATCTCGTTTTTAATTGAAATTGAGATTCTTCACTTCGCCTGCCTACCGGACAGGCAGGTTCAGAATGACAATTTATCAGTTATTCAAGGGCTTCTATAATTTTTCCAAAGTTTTAAGGAGAATAAATGAAAAAAGCGATAATTGTTATAATTGCCATTTTAGTAATAATTCAATTTTTCAGAATAGATAAATCTAATCCGCCGGCAAATATGGAAAAGGATTTTATTACTATTACAAATCCACCAACAGATATGGGCATTATGTTAAAAGAATCATGCTACGATTGTCACTCACATCACACTAAGTATCCTTGGTATTCGAATATCGCACCTGTATCTTGGCTTCTTAAAGAACATGTTAATAATGGCAGAAATCATCTCAACTTTTCTGTTTGGACCGATTACAAGGAAAGTAAGAAAAATCACAAATTAGATGAATGCATTGAAATGATTGAGACCGGTGAAATGCCTATGAAAGGTTATGTTCTACTTCATGAAGAAGCTGATCTAACTGATGCTCAGAAGAAGGCAATGATTGATTGGTTTAGGTCGGTTAAAGTTAATAATTAGTCTCGCATTTTACTCAAAGAACTTTAAATTCAATTTTCAAAAGAAAACAGCCACAACTAAATGCTATTTTTTATTTAGTTAGCCCGTGATTGACGAATTTTGAATTATTGCAATAATAAACAAATCCACATTCAAAAATTTTAAATGAAGTCAGAAATTCATTTTCTTATTGAGAATCAATAAAAATCAATTCATGTTAAATAAATTTCCATTAATTTTTGCCGATTATATCATATAATTTTTTTTTTGATACTTTTGCTGTTTTTATAGACTAAGATTTTAGTCTAAGTTTGTATTTACGTTTACTTTCTCCGGGTAATGTTACGTTTTAATATATATTAATTTTTGGAATCTGTTTTCAAATAACAAATACACTCATTCATAATTATTCAATTTCTCGGAGATTATATGAAAAAACTACTCATTATTCTTTCTGCACTATTATTCTTAATCTATTTTACCGGTTGTTCTGATGATGACAATAATCCTGCAAACCCAATTGATAACACAGAATTAAATCTTGACAGCGATCTTATTGGGAACTGGACTTTTGTTGATTCAAATGATGATTTATTCGGCTGGACATTTAATGCTGATGGAAGCTGTGTACAAACTCAATACAATCTAACTTACAATTGGAACTGGACAATTGAGAATGAACAACTAAAACTTTATTTACCCGGTGGAAACCCAGCATACTATACCTATAAAATAGAAGGGAATAAACTTTATATGTGGGTAGATGTAATTAATGATTGGGGCTTGCCTTTTACCAAACAGTAAGAACTTAATGCAAAGTCCTTATATCTAGTAAGGACTTTGCTTCAAAATCTTAGACATAATAATTTAGGCCATCAAAACGGCAATTGCAGAAGTATTAACAATATCATCAACACTGCAGCCTCTGCTTAGATCAAATAGAGGTTTCTTCAATCCCTGAACAACCGGACCAACTGCTTCAGCTCCCCCTAAACGTTGAGCTATTTTGTAACCAATATTTCCCGCCTGCAGATCTGGGAACACTAAAACATTTGCTCTCCCGGCAACATTACTACCTGGTGCTTTTTTCTTGCCAATTGAATCAATAATTGCAGCATCAAATTGAAGTTCACCATCGATATTTAAATCAGGTCTCTTACCTTGAGCAATTTTAGTTGCCTCAACAACTTTATCAATCAATTCATGCTGAGCACTTCCCTTTGTAGAAAATGAAAGCATAGCAACATAAGGTTCTTCACCGGTTAATTTTTTATGATTATCAGCAGTAGTAATAGCAATATCAGCTAATTGAGTAGCATCCGGATTTGGGACCACTGCACAATCTGCAAAACTAAAAACTCTTTCAGGAAAAATCATCAGAAAGAAGCTGGAAACAATCGAAATCCCTTCAGGCATTCCAACGCACTGCAGAGCTGCTCGCAAAACATCCCCCGTAGAAGCTGTAGAACCAGCTACAAAGCCATCTGCCATGCTTTCCTTGACCAACATTGCCCCAAAGAATAAATCCTTTTTAACAGTCTCTCTTGCACTTTCAATGGTCACGCCCTTATGTTTTCTCAAGTTAAAAAAGATATTTGAAAAATCACTTGCCATTTCAGACCTTTCAGGATCAATAATCCTAACCCCTGAAATATCAGCCTCAATTTCATTAGCTCTTCCTCTTATTTTGCTCTCATTTCCTAATGTTATTACTTTTGCAATACCTTCTTTTGTAAGCTTTTCAGCGGCTTTCAAAACTCTATCATCATGCGATTCGGGCAATACGATTGTTCTTTTTATTGCTTTAGCTTTTTCTTTAATTTCATTTATTAATTTTAATTCAGCCATATCTATCCATTTTTTTTTATTTATTATGTAAATATAAAAATATTGCATGGCTTAACCGTAATTATTTTTTCAATTTTTAGTATTTTGAAGAAATAATTTTGTAAAACAATTTTAGATAAGGGAAATTATGGAAATTCAATTTATTGGCGCTGCTCAAACTGTCACAGGATCAATGCATTTGGTAAGAACTGGCACGACAACATTTTTAGTTGACTGCGGACTTTATCAAGGGAAAAGAAAAGAAGCTTTTGAGATTAACAGAACTTATGATTTATTTGATCCTGTAGAAGTAGATTTTATAATTCTAACTCATGCACATATTGATCATTCAGGAAATCTTCCTACTTTAGTAAAAAATGGATTTAAAGGAAAAATTTATTCAACATTTGCTACGAGAGATTTGGTTTCGATAATGTTAAGAGACAGTGCACATATTCAAGAGAAAGATGTTGAATATGTGAATAAGAAAAGAGAGAAAAAAGGACAAAATCTATTTGAGCCCCTTTATTCACAGCAAGATGTTAAAGATGCATTAAAATTATTTGTATCAATTAATTATCATCATGAAATTGAAATAACAGCAGATATCAAACTTTCTTTTGTAGATGCAGGACATATCCTTGGCTCCGCAGTTTCCTTTTTATCAATAATGGAGAATGGAAAGGAATTAAAAGTTGGATTCTCCGGTGACTTAGGCAGACCAAATTTACCAATTCTAAGAGATCCCGAAAAAATACCTGATGTTGATTACTTCATATGCGAAAGCACCTATGGAGGAAGGACTCATGATAATCCGACAGATTCTGAACGGCAGCTTGCAAGAGTTATAAACCGAGCCCATCAGAGAAATGCAAAAGTTATTATTCCAGCTTTTAGTGTTGGCCGAACTCAAGAATTGGTTTACGCACTCCACAGAATATTTAGCAGAAATGACGCTCCCAGAATTCCCGTTTATGTTGATAGTCCCTTATCAGTTAATGCCACTGAAGTTTTTAGACTTCATCCCGAATGCTTTGATGCAGAAACAGATGAATTTTTGTTGAGGGATAAAGATCCTTTTGGTTTTAATCAGCTAAATTATATCTCTGAGGTTAGCGAATCGAAAGAACTGAATGAAAAAGACGGACCTATGGTTATTATTTCAAGTTCAGGTATGTGCGAAGCGGGAAGAATTCAACATCATTTGAAGAATAATATTGAAGATCCGAATAATATTGTTTTAATGGTGGGATATTCTGCACAGCATACGCTTGGAAGAAGAATTATTGAAAAAGAAGAAATTGTCAAAATTTTTGGTCAAGAATATGAACTTAAAGCAGAAGTAATTGTACTTAATTCCTTTAGTGCACATGCAGATGCGGATGAACTAATTGATTATGTTAATCAGTTTGATAAGAAAATGCTGAAAGAGATTTTTCTTGTTCATGGTGAATATGATCAGCAGGAAATATTCAAAAATAGACTGCTTGAAAACGGATTCTCTGAGGTTCATATTCCCGAAAAAGGTGATGTGTTTGTGCTAGAGTAAATGTGTAATTATATCTGACCTTTATAAAAAATAATTTGTTAATGTTAGCTATATAAAGTTTTAGTTTTTTTTGATTGTAATCTCACTATCAAAGATGCCAATTTGTGAATTCCGGATATAAAATAATTTTACTTTATTGTTTTTTAATTACGACAATCCATTCTCAATCTATTAAGGATAGTTTAAATTTTTCGCATTCAAAATACCTTACAAATTTGTTTTCGAACTTCACTTGAAAAAAGACTTAACACATACAATTTAAGATCCAATCTTGGATATTCTTACAGTTCCAATTCTTTTTTCTTTGGTATTGATGAAAATTATTTTTCCTCGCTAGTTGCTGCTACTAATAAAAACATTAAAGATGAGCAAGCTGTTTCAATAATTGGTGAATATAAATATTCACCGCTTCTTAAGTTTGGAATTCTTACGCAAAATAGTATTTACTCTAACGATAGAAAAATTGCAATTAATGAAGCTTCAAATATTTATTCAACTTTATTCACTAAAATTTCTCCAATTGATCAATTAAGCATTACACCTTACGGTGGTTATTCAATTAATAAACAAGTTAATGAAGATGACCGAGGTGCTATTTACGGCGGTAATATCACACTCGACAGATATAATTTAAATGATTTTCAAATATCTTCTAATTTAAAATTGCAAAATGAAAATATTTCACCTAGAAAGAATTCGTATCAAATTGCTTCGGTTAGAGTGAAAAATGACTTGGATTTTTCGATAACAAATTTAATTGAAGCAGATTATTCCAATACACGAAAAGATTTCTATTTTGATACTGATTCATTAACAGCTCAAATGTTTAATATTTCCAGAAATATCCAAAGTAGGACAGAGAAAAAATATTATTTTGAAGAAAGAATTTACAACTCAAGATTTACTTCAGACATTCATTTTGATTTAAGCGGCAGACTTTCATTTAGAGATATTGATAGAGAGACTAAATACAAAAATTTGTCAAATATCGGCCTTTCAAGTTTTGATACAAAAATTGAGGAGTTCAGAATTGATCTTTCCGGAACCACAGAATATAGAAGTGAGACATTCTTCGGTAAATTGAGAGTAGATTATAGCGAACGAGAAGAGAAACATTCAGCAAAAAATCTAGATAAAGCAAATCCAATTTTATTCCAGCAAAGATCGGAGTTAGAAAAGAAGAAGAACAATACTGCTGAATACACTACTATTTCTGTACTAGGCAACTATTTTCTAACAAGAAAGGATAACATTTCATTTTCAATTTTACACAGAAAACTTGTTTACAATACACCAAGTGAAGAAAACTTTGATGATCGTGATGAATTGCTCTCAATTGTAAGACTATCTTACAACAGAACTTTTAATCATTTATTTAATCTTTTTGCAAACTTAGAGGGGAGCTACAATCATATAGTCTATGTTTTTGCCGAAAGAAGTTCCAATAATAATATTCGTAGAATTATAAAATTGTCTTCTGGAGGTGAGTTTTCCAGTTCAAGATTATATTCTAGAAATATCTTTGAAGTAAGTGCTAATTATACATCTTATGATTTCGAAGATATAACTCCTAATTCTAGAAGTTTTTCATTCAGACAATTTAGTGCAAAGGACTCAACCTCATTTAATTTATATAATAATGTGTATATCGATTTTACTGGTTATGTAAAACTTTCCGAACAAGGTGATTTTGACTGGAAAAGTTTTGCGAATAGATCCTGATAGATTCTTAGCTGAGTATTATTTAGAGCCAATATTAAAGATTAAAACTGATTTTATTAAAATGGGTATTGGTCTTCGTTATTTTAATCTTCAAACTTTTGGCTATAATACTAACAATTTGAAATTTTTATCAAATGAATATTCAAGCATTGGACCCATAACAAACTTTAACTTAATTATGCCTAATTTAACATTACAGCTTTACGGCTGGTATGAGTTTATTAAAAATGAAAAAGATCAGAAGAGAGAAGTAGCAAATCTTACACTTTCAGTAAATTGGAAATTGTGACTTGAAAACTTGCAATGAATTAAAACTAACTTTATTTTAATAGTCGATTCAATAAAAATTAGTAGAGAATAGTATTGACAAAAATATATAAAAAAAAATATCCTAGTAATCCGGAATTACTGCCAGAGATAGAAGATTATATTCTCGACACTCTTAGTGAAATAGAATTCACTGAAGAAAAACAAAACAATATGGAACTAGCTGTTGCCGAAGCCTCGGCTAACAGTATTCTTCACGGTAATAAATGTGATATCAATAAAGATGTTACAATTAAAATTTCAGTCAGTGAAGAAAAAATCACAATCTCATTTCAAGATGAGGGCGAAGGATTTGATCCTGAGGCTGTCCCTGATCCTACAAAACCTGAAAATATTTTGCGAGGCAGCGGCAGAGGCATTCATATAATGAGATCTCTAGTTGATGATCTTAAGTATAATTTTTAGGGAAAATTCAACAGAACTAATTTTAACATTTAATAGATAATATTCTATTTACTGTCTTAGTTACTAATACATTCTACATTTTATTATATTTGGGTTACTATATTTTAGCTTATAAATTATTTATTAACTAATAAAATTAGGAGACTCAAGATGGCAAGAGAAAAAAATTGCTTTAATTGGCGGTGGACAAATAGGTGGAGTTTTAGCTCAATTAATTGGATTGCGAGAACTTAGCTGATGTAGTTCTATTCGATATTGTTGAAGACATGCCGCAAGGTAAAACTTTAGATATTGCAGAAGCATCTAGAATTGATGGATTTGATGTAGAACTGAAAGGAACTAATGAATACAAAGATATTGCCGGCTCCGATTTAGTAATTGTAACTGCAGGTTTACCACGAAAACCAGGAATGAGCAGAGACGATCTGTTAACTACAAATGCAAAAATTATGAAAAGTGTTGCTGAAGGTGTTAAAGAATTTGCTCCAAACTCAATTGTAATAATTATCTCCAATCCTTTAGATGCAATGGTTACTCTTATTCCAAAAAGTTACAGGAATGCCTCATCAATAAAGTAATTGGTCAAGCAGGAGTTCTTAGATTCTTCACGTTTCTCATCTTTTATTGCTTGGGAACTAGGAGTTTCAGTAAAAGACATTAATGCTATGGTTCTTGGCGGTCACGGAGATACAATGGTTCCATTGGTAAGATATGCAAATGTTAACGGTGTTCCAGTAATGGAGTTATTAGAAAGAAAATACGGTGATGCTGCAAAAGCTAAAGAAGTTATGGATGCAATGGTTACCAGAACTAAGAAAGCAGGAGGAGAAGTTGTCGGCTTACTTAAAGACTGGTTCAGCTTTTTATTCACCAGCTGCTGCGGCAATTGCAATGGCTGAAGCTATACTTGGTGATCAAAAAAGAGTTTTGGCCTCATGTGTATTCTTGGATGGTGAATATGGAGTGAAAGGATATTATGTTGGTGTTCCAGCAGTTTTAGGTGAAAACGGATGTGAAAAAATACTTGAAGTAACACTGAAATGACGAAGAACAAGCTGCCTTTGATCATTCTGTAAATGCAGTTACAAATCTTGTTGCTGATATGGGAAGATTAGGATTTTAATTTTATAATCGTATTCTATAAAAGCCCAACTTTTAACTAGGTTGGGTTTTTATCTTTAAGATTAAATATGTTCTGGCATTATGTAAGATAATTTCTAATACGGATATGTTCATAAATGCAATGGAGGATTAAAGATGAAAAAATTATTACTTGTTCGCTCCCTCTTTTTTACCTTTGTTATTTCGAGCACTCTATTTGCTCAATTGGGAATTGATATTGAAGGTGGTTTAGCAATAAGTGGATACAATGATGCAAGAATTCCCGGTGATAACGGCACCAAATTTTCTTTCTCAGAAGAACTTAAATCTGATGATGAATTTTATTATCGTTTAAGATTAAACTATACTCTTGAAGATAGACATACCTTTTCTCTCCTCTTTGCCCCTCTAACAATTAATGCTAAAGGGAATTTTGATAAAAATGTGATATTCAGAGATTTAAATTTTTCTCCCAATGAAAATATTGAGGGAACATATACTTTCAACTCTTATCGATTTACATACCGGTATAAAATTTATAAAGGTGACTCCTTTGAATTTGGGATTGGATTAACTGCAAAAATTAGAGATGCTGAAATTGGACTAAAAAGTGGTGCAAAAGAAGCAATAAAAGATGATTTTGGATTTGTTCCATTAATTAACTTTAGAGCATTCTTAAAACTAAACAATCAATTTGGAATTCTATTGGCAGGAGATGCTTTGGCTGCTCCGCAGGGTAGAGCAGAAGATGTTCTAGCAGCGTTTACTTACAATCAATCAGAAAACTTTAGAGTAAAATTAGGTTATCGAATTTTAGAGGGTGGAGCTGATAATGATGAAGTTTATACTTTTTCGTTAATTAATTATGCTGCATTAGGAATTGAATTTCAGTTTTGATTAAGTTATTGAATAAAAAAAAGCCCAACTTATTAAAAAGTTGGGCTTACTGGTTCAAAATAAAAATTGATAGATTAATTTAATGTTTCATAAACATTAACAAATTTTCTATTATTTCTCTTTTTTTCAAATTTTACAAAACCATCGGCAACAGCAAAAAGAGTATCGTCATTTCCCTTTTTAACATTTGCACCGGGATGAAACTTTGTTCCGCGCTGTCTTACAATAATATTACCTGCTAAAACTTTTTCACCGCCAAATTTTTTAACACCAAGATATTGAGGATTACTATCTCTACCGTTTCGGGATGAACCTTGTCCTTTTTTATGAGCCATTATTTACTCTCCTCTACTTTAGCATCTTCAACTTTTTCAGCTTTAGCTTTAGGTGAAGATTTAGTCATGCTAATTTTGGTAACTTCTATTTTAGAAATTTGTTGTCTGTGACCATTTTTAACTTTATATGATTTTCTTCTTTTCTTTTTGAAAACAATAACTTTGTCATCTTTTAAGTGTTCTAAAACTTTTGCTTTTACTGTTGCACCTTTAACAGATGGAGTTCCAACTGTAGTTGTTTTATCATCTGAATACAATAATACGTTATCAAAAGTTACAGATTTATTAACATCTTCTTTTAATTTCGGAACGTAATAGGTCGCTTTCTCTTCAACTTTTACTTGTTGTCCGGCTATATCAACAACTGCGTACATTTTTTCTCCATTGAATCTTGATTAGACTTAGAAAAATACGGAAATGACTAAAAATTGTCAAATTATTTTATTTAATTATATAATTTGATTTATTTGCTTAATGAGATTTTTAATAGTAATAAATTTTACTCAGAATCATCTTCTTCTTCAATTTCGGAATAGATAAACTTATCATATTTATGCTTAATTAGCTGAGCTTCTACAATAAAGTAAACATCCTCTGCAATATTTGTTGCATGATCCCCAATTCTTTCAATGTGTCTTGAGATTTCTAATAAAGTCAATGCTTCATCAATTTTTAAAGGATCTGCTTTCATTAGGTTTATCAATAAGTTTCTATTTTCTGCAAAAAGTTCATCCAAATGATTATCAGATTCAATTACTTTTTTAGCCAATTTTGGATCATTATTATTGAAAGAGTCAATTGCATCTTTTATCATCTCTTTTACAATTTTAGACATTTCAAAATATTTAGTTTCGGTGATAAAAACAGGCTTATTTTTAATCTTCAGGTAATTTCTTGCAATATTTTCTGCTAAATCACCTACTCTTTCAAGATTAGTATTTATCGTTAATGCGGAAATTACTAATCGTAAATCCATCGCAACAGGCTGACTAAGCGCAATTATTTTTTGACAAGTTTTTTCAATTTTTCTATCCAGCTTATTAACATTATCTTCCCTCTCTCTAACCAGTTCAGCTAACTGTTCATTTTCTTCATCGATAGATTTTAATGCAAATTCAAGCTGTTCTTCTACCAAACTAGACATTTTAATAATTCTTGATCTTAGTTTTCCTAAGTGTATTTCAAATTGTCTTTCCATTTTATCTTTCCTACTTAGTTTTATTAACCAAATCTGCCAGTAATATAATCTTCTGTTTGTTTAATGGTTGGATTTGTAAATATTTTAGATGTGGTGTCATATTCAATTAGTTTACCTAAATAAAAGAAAGCAGTTCTGTCACTAACTCTAGCAGCTTGCTGCATATTATGAGTAACAATGACTATTGTATAATCTTTTTTTAGCTCGTGAATTAATTCCTCAATTTTAGCAGTTGAGAGTGGATCAAGTGCACTTGCTGGTTCATCCATAAGGATAATATCCGGTTTGACCGCCAGAGCACGAGCTATACACAATCTCTGCTGCTGACCGCCAGACAAACTTAAAGCAGATTCATGAAGTCTGTCTTTAACTTCATCCCAAATTGCTGACTGCTTAAGAGAAGTCTCTAAAATTTCTTGAAGTACAGTTTTATCCTTAATTCCATTTATATTCGGACCGTAAATTATATTTTCATAAATAGTTTTAGGGAATAAATTAGATTTTTGAAAAACCATTCCAATTTGTTTTCTAAGATTTACAACATCAAGATCTTTCGAGTAAATGTCAATATCGTCAACAAGAACTTTCCCTTCTATCCTAACATTTGGAATTAAATCATTCATTCTGTTAATTACGCGAAGATAAGTCGATTTACCACAACCGGATGGACCTATAAAAGCAGTTACTTGTTTTTCCGGAATTTTCATTGAGATATCTTTCAGTGCCTGATTTGCACCATAAAAGAGACTCAAATTTTCCGTTAATATTTTAGTGTTCTTCATTATTAATCTTCACTATTTAAATTTTTCCCAAAGCTTTTCTATATCTATATCTCAGATAAATTGCTGTAATATTCAGTAAAAAAGTAATACCGATTAAGACTAAAGTTGAACCATACTGGAGTGGTAATGTCAACGTTGGATTTGCTGATTGAGTTGCAAGTATAAATATGTGATAAGCTAAATACATAAATTGTTCTGCAGGATTTATCATTGGAATACAGTAATTACCTATACATAAATCCACAACCGGTAAATTTGGCAGAAAAAATGCTGCCCCTAAAAATAGAATTGGTGCAGTTTCCCCTACACCACGACTTATAGCTAAAATTGTTCCTGTTAAAATTCCGGGTCTTGCTTGTGGAAGTACAACTTTTTTAATTGTCTGCCATTTAGTTGCACCTAAACCGAGCGATGCATCAATGTGACTTTTAGGCACTGCAGTTAAAGCTTCCAAGGTTGATACAATTACAATTGGAAGTACAAGTACACCTAAGGTTGCCGATGCCCAGAGCAGGCAAGGCTGTCCCCATAACAAACCAGTCTCTAGAATATCATCAATTCCTCGGCCTACAAAAAGAATGAAAAAACCTAAACCAAATAATCCAAATACAATCGATGGAACCCCAGCTAAATTATTTACTGCAGTTCTAATAATTCTGGTTAAAAAAGTATCCTTAGCATATTGATTAAGGTAAATAGCGGCAAAAACTCCAACCGGAACAGCAAGTAGAACCATTATTGAAGTAACGGCTAAAGTACCAAAAATTGCAGGCCAAATGCCTCCTTCGGTCATATTGTTTCTAGGTTCATCAAAAATAAATTCAAAGGAAATTACACCCATTCCTTCAATAAATATTTTACCCAGGATCATGAATAAAATGAACACAAGAAAGAAAAATATTATTTTGGTTGACCCAATAAAAACTTTTCCGCTTATGTCTTTTCTTTTTTTCTTAACTTCTATCATAATCTATTAAAAAACATTTTTCTTTCTCATTTTGTTAACAATAATTTCTGCTAATAAATTCAGAAAGAAAGTTATGGTGAATAATATAATTCCTATAAAAAATAAAGCATAATAATGATCGGAGCCTTGTGATACTTCACCCATTTCTGCCGCAATAGTGGCAGTCATTGTTCTAACACTTAAAAAGATATCCATTGTAATATTTGCGGCGTTACCCGATGCCATCAGTACAATCATTGTTTCACCGATTGCACGCCCAAATCCAAGTATGATACTTGCTGAAACACCACTGAAAGCAGCAGGTAAAATTACACGGCTTATAGTCTGCCATTTAGTTGAACCCAATCCATAAGCCGCCATCCTTAAATCGTTAGGTATCGATCGAAGAGCGTCTTCTGTCATTGATGCTATTATTGGAATGATAACAAAAGATAAACCAAGTGAAGCAATAAAAGCATTTAATCTATTTGCAGGTTCAAAAAGATCGTTAAAAAAACTAGCGCCAACAACGAGCATTAAAAAACCTAAAACAACTGTTGGAATACTTGCGAATAATTCAATCAATGGCTTTAAGAATTCTCTAGCACCGGGTCTGGCAACTTCAGATAAATAAACACCGGCAGCTACACCTAAGACAGTTGAGAATATTGTAGAAGGAATAGCAGTCATTAAAGTACCAACAATCAAAGGAATCAAAGAGTACCTTGCCTCGCTGGAAGTAGGATACCATTCAAAAACCTTGATTGTTGTGCCATCAGCTTGCACTTGATCAAGATAGATAAAATCCATAAGCCCAACATTATTAAGAGCTTGAATTCCTTCTTTAAAAAGAAAAATGAAAATGAGGACTAATAAAAATTAATGCAACTGCACCATTAATAGCAAAGAAATACTCAATTATTTTTTCTTTCACTCTTGTACCTAAGGAAATTTTTTTTCCGTAGAGAGATATATTTTTTTCTATTTTTTCCAAGGTGTATTAAATTTATTCCAATTCTAAAAAATAGTAAGAAAATCTTTCAACTAGTTAAATTTATAAAAAAATGTGATTCTGCCAGTAATTGCAGAATCAAATTCTACACCATTGGGTAAATTTTCATATGTTTCCATAACTAAATTTGGCATTATCCAGACTTTAGAATCAGCTTTGTAATTCAGTGCTGCAAGCATATAATTTCTTACATCACCCTCATATCCGGAATTACTAGTTGGATCAAAATAATCATATCTGCCAACCAAAGAAAATTTTTCAGACAAATCAGCCGAGCCAAAGACCGATAATCCAAATGATGTCTTATCTTCTGCGCTGCTAGTTCCAATCAATTCATTTTGCTGTGTTGTGTAAAAACCTTCCAAGCCAAAGCTAAATTTACCATTTTGTCTGTAACCAGCAAATAAAGCTGTACTCATAATGTTATTACTCAGTTTTTTTGGAGATGCAGCTACAGTAATATCTTCCTCAGCACTATATTGACCATACAATGTAAATGTAAGATCATCTATCGGTTCCAGAGCAATATGAGCGTAAAAAGATTTTTGATTATTGTTCTCCGGTTTATTTCCTTCTCCGTTGCCGGCCATTAACCAGTATTTTATAGTACCGGCTTCATTGATTTTTCCTTTAGCAGCAAGCCCAAAATCCCTTGAAGAAACAACTTTTCTAAGATCCATAATTGTTTTTTCGAGAGATCTATAACCCCAATATGATTCAGACACACCAAATGCTGGTGTAGGAGATAAACCAATTATTAAATCTGAGCCTTTGATAACATCTTTCCATTTTAGAAACGCATCTTTTACAAAAAGACCTATTTTACCACCGCTAGTATTTTCTTTTTGGTCAGCTTCGACTCTAAATCTTGTACTAAACTTCTCATTAATAGAATAGTCATAACCAAAGTAAATTCGTCTAAACTGAAAACCATTAAAATCTTGTTCTCCGTTTTCTACACTATTTGATATTGTAGAGAAATCCTTATCACGTGCTATATTATAAAAGTAGTCGCCAAACATGTAACCATCTATTTTACCTTTTGATTCTTCCTGAGCTAAATTAGTTGTAAATATTATTAGAACGGCTGTAATAATCCATATAACTTTTTTCATCCTATTCGACCCCTCGATTATTAGACTAAAAAAAGATTTTTAATAAATCTTTTGTATTGATTTTTAACTACTTAGGTAATGGAATATATTCCATTTGTTTAACTAAATCTTGTCCCTCTTCTGATAGTATATAATCCATAAAATTTTGTATTTTAGTTGATGGAGTCCCATTTGTATAACAATATAAGTAACGAGATATCGAATACTCTCCGTTCCAAATTGCTTCATAATTTACTTTACCATCAGCTGCCGGTGCTATTGCAGGAGCATCATTATTTTCTTTCACTCTTAGAATTTTAACATCGGTACGCAATGCAAAATATCCTACCCCACCATACCCTACACCTTTTTTATCTCTAGCAACAGCTTCACCAATGCTGCCGTTCCTTGCAAAACTTGAGTAGAAACTGCAAAATCATTTGATTTACCACGTTCATCTTTGCCTAAAACATGTTCTTTGAAGAATTCGTAAGTTCCACTACTATTTTCTCTGCCATAAAGCGTTATTGGTGAATCCATTCCGCCAAGTTCTTTCCAATTTTCAATTTTTCCAATAAAAATATCTCTAATCTGATCAACGGTCAATTCCTCAATAGGATTTTCCGGATGAACTATTACTGCAATACCATCTAGAGCTACTCGGAATTCTTGCGGATCAATCCCTAATTCTTTGGCTTTATCATATTCTTTTTGTTTTAATTCACGACTAGCATTTGCAATATCAACCGTACCATTTAATAATGCAGCTATCCCCGTTCCTGATCCACCCCCTGTAACTTGAATTGATGCATCTGGATTTTTTTGCATATAGTTTTCAGCCCATTTCTGCGAAAGGTTTACCATTGTATCAGAACCTTTAACAGAGACAACCGATTTTTGAATTTCGTCCTTTTTCTTACAGCCGACTAATATGAATAATACTATTAGTAAAGTTGAAGCAATTATTGATACTTTTTTTCTAGTTTTCATTTTTCCTCATTTTTTTAATTAACAATATGGAAATTTATAAATGCAGAATTACTAGAATATTACGGGAATGTTAAGGAATTGTTAAGATTTTTTATGAAGTAATATTTACTATTCTTTCTGAAGCTTAAATGAAAATTCACTACCTTTGTTAATTTCACTATTTACAATTACAGTTGAATCGTGAGCTTCAATAATATGTTTAACTATGGCTAGTCCAAGTCCGGTTCCTGGTATAATGCTGGTTCTTTCTCTTTCAGTTCTATAAAATCTTTCGAAAATTCTGTTTATTTCATTGTGGGGTATTCCAATCCCAGTATCTTTAACTTTAATGGTCACAGTTTTATTTTTGTCAAAAACAATAACTTGCACACTACCTTCGTTAGTATATTTAAGAGCATTAGAAAGTAAGTTTATCATTACTTGTTTAAGTTTGTCTTTATCACCGTAGACAGAAATTTCTGTATCAAAATCACCAAGGATTATATCTATATTTTTACTATTCTCAAATTGTTTAACTTCAGCAATTATATCTTTTAAAAAGTTGTAAAGATTAAAATATCTATAACTAAGACTCATCAAACCGGATTCAATCATTGATATATCGATCAAATCATTTAGCAAAGTATTAAGATTACTAGAATGTCGCATTGCTTTTTCCAAAAAGACTTTATTTACTTTTGGATCATTAATTGCTCCATTTAGTAAAGTCTCAAGGTATCCTTGAATTGTGAAGATCGGGGTTCTTAGTTCGTGTGAAACATAACCAAGAAAATCGCTTCTTGCTTGTGCAAGTTTTTCGACATTTTGAAGATCACGTTGTGTCCTTCTAAACATCGCCTTTACATTTCCTTCCAGCTCCTTTAGCGATTTGCTGAGCCGTATTTCTTCCTCATTAAGTATCTTATTTTTTCTAATAGATTTTACTAGAGATTTAATTTCTTCTATTTCTTTTCTTCTTTTATATCCAATGGAATTTAATATTATTACATCAAACACTATAATGACGGCAACCACAAAAAGTGTTTCAGGCAATGAGGTGTGATAAAATAAAATTATGAGGATTCCAAAGATTAGACTAAGGAATAAGATTTCTTTCAGAAAAATTACTGAGTATTTAAAATTTGAGAAAAACTTATTAAAATTCTTTGAAACGATATCCTACACCTTTAATTGTTTCAATTAGATCTGAATACTTACCAAACTTTTCTCTAATTTTTCTCACGTGAACGTCAACGGTTCTTTCAACCACAAAAATATCTTCACCCCATACATCATTGAGGATTTGATCTCGAGGAAAAACTTTTCCTGGTTTTTTAGCTAAATAATACAATATCGAAAATTCCTTCTTGGGTAGTATTATCTGTTCACCGTCTAATTTCACTTCATATTTATCTTTGTTAATTTGCAAAGGTCCAATACTTATAGTAGAAGACTGCTGCAATTCTTTTTCTTCATTAGACTTACTACGTTTAAGTTTTGATTTAACCCTTGCTACAAGCATTTTGGGAGATATAGGTTTTTTGATATAATCATCAGCACCAAGATCAAATCCTTTTAGCTCATCAAATTCACTTGTTTTTGCTGTTAAAAAAATTACCGGGATGTCATCATACAACTCATTTAGTCTAATCTGTTTACAAACATCGTAGCCATTCATCTTGGGCATCATAACATCAATTACAACTAAATCAGGCATTTCCTTCATCTGGGATAATGCAGCTTCACCATCATATGCAGAGATAACTTCAAAGCCTTCGGCTTCTAAATTATATTGCAAAAATTCTACAATATCTTTCTCGTCATCAACTAATAAGATTTTTGCCATTTTATATTAAAAATTAACTTCCGATTTAATTTTTGCAGATTCATATAAATTTTCAACCAACTTCATTCTTAACAGAGCTTCTTCACTGGATGAAATCAACTTGTTAGAACCTTTTAAAATTCCAATAAAATGTTTTAATTCATTTTCGTATGATTTCTTAAATAAATTTTTTGAAGGGGAACCAGTATTTAAAGTATAATCAACTCTTGTAGTTGCTAATTTTTTGTAAGCTCTAAGAGGGTTTAAATGTCCAGTACCTTCAGTTCCAAATGCTGTTAATTTAAATTTATCGGTTTCATCATGAAATGACCAGCTTACTTCATAATTAAGAATTGAAGAGTTATTAAACCTTATAAATCCTACTGAGGAATCCTCAATATTCTGAGTATTATGATTATAATTTTGTGCAGTTACATTTTTAACTTTCGGAAAATCTAACAACCAAAGTGCTGTATCTAGTAAAACTATTCCAAGGTCCAATAAAACACCACCGCCCGCTGAGCTTTTTCTTGTAAACCAATTTTGCTGACTACTTTGCTTACGTGTCCAACCACATTTAATATAAAATAATTCACCCAGCTCACCACTATTTATCAAACTTTTTAGTAGCATTGAATCCGGTCTAAATCTAAAATTCATACCTACCATGACGTTACATTTATATTTTTTTGCGGTATCGTCAATAATCTTTGTTTCTTCGTAATTAAGAGCTATTGGTTTTTCTATAAGTAAATGTTTACCATGTTTGAGACACTCAACTGCAATATCTTTATGAGTATTGGTAGGAGTAGAAATAATAGCTGCATCAAATTCAATTTCACTTAGCATCTTAGTAAAATCAGTATACTTATTTTTGATACTAAACTTTTCTGCAACAGTTTTTAATCTTGTTTTATTAATTTCACTTACGGCAACAATATCAACAGAATTTATTTTTGATAAAATTGGCAAGTGAACTAGTTGTGCAACTCCCCCCAAACCAATAATTGCTATTTTGGTATTTTCTTTCAAGATTAATCCTCTTTAATGATTTTTACTTTTTCACAAATTCTTGAACCCTTGCTACAATTCCATCAGAATCAATTTTCAATAAATTGTGCAATTCAGCTTGTGTTCCATGGTCAATAAACTCATCGGGTAAACCAATTCTTAAAACATCATTTTTATAATTCTTCTGATTAAAATATTCAATAACACCGGTTCCAAATCCACCAACAACAGCATTTTCTTCAATAGTAACTATTTTATTATATTTTTGAGCAATTGTATCTAATACTTCTTCATCCAATGGTTTTGCAAAACGCATATTATATAAGGCTGCTTTAGTCCCTTCAGTTTTTAAGGTTTCAACTGCTTTAATTGAATAATCAACCATAGACCCAATAGCCAGAATCGCAACATCATCACCTTTTTCAAGTTGTTCTGATTTGCCAATTTCCAAATTATCAAAACCATCTTTAACTTCAACACCAAGCGCAGAACCTCTTGGATAACGGATAACTACTGGTCCTTTTTTGTAATCAATGGCGGTGCTGAGCATATTTCTGAGTTCAGCTTCATCCTTAGGAGCCATAATTACTATACCGGGAATATACCTCAAGTATGAAATATCAAAACTTCCATGGTGTGTTGGACCATCTGCACCAACAAGTCCTGCTCTATCAAGAACAAACACTACATGAAGTTTTTGTAGTGCTACATCATGAATTATTTGATCAATTCCTCTCTGCAGAAAAGTAGAGTAAATTGCAACAACTGGAATTATTCCTTGAGTTGCTAAACCGGCAGCAAAAGTTACACCATGTTCTTCAGCAATTCCTACATCATAATATCTTTCAGGAAATTCTTCCTGAATTATTGATAGCCCTGTACCATCTGGCATTGCAGCAGTAATTCCGGCTACCTTCTTATTCACTCTCATAATTTCGGCAAGGGCAGTTCCAAAAATTTTCGTATATGAAGGCGCGGCTCCAGTTTTCTTCTGCATTTCACCCGTAACTTTATCAAAAGGGGTAACACCATGAAATTGTGCCTGACTGCCTTCGGCAGGTTTGTACCCCTTTCCTTTTTCTGAAATTATATGGACAAGAATTGGTCCTTTTAAATCTTTAACCTGTTCAAATAGTTTAACAAGCTTATTTATATTATGCCCATTTACAGGTCCAAAGTATCTAAAACCAAGTGCCTCGAAGAGCATACCTGGAGTGACGATTGCTTTTATACCAGTTTCAACTCGTCCTGCAACAGTTCTTAACCGATCACCAAAATTATCAAGCTTACCAGTCAGATCCCAAATTGCACCTTTAAATTTATTGTATTCAGGGTGGGAAATAATTTCATTAAAATAATTTGATATCTGCCAGACGTTTGGCGCAATTGACATATTGTTATCATTCAGAACTACAATAAGATTTTTTTTAATAAAGCCGGCATTGTTCATCGCTTCGTATGCCATACCGCCAGTCATTGCTCCATCTCCGATTATTGCAATAACTTTTTTTTCTGGTTCCCCATTTAGATCATTAGCAGCAGCAATACCAAGAGCAGCAGATATTGATGTTGAAGCATGTCCGGCACCGAACTCATCATACTCACTTTCAGATCGCTTTAAAAACCCACTAATGCCCTTAAACTTCCTAATAGTTTTCAGCTGATCTCTTCTTCCGGTAATGATTTTATGCGGATAAGCTTGATGACCTGTATCCCAAATTAATTTATCACTTGGTGTATCAAACACTTTGTGAAGAGCAACAGTCAATTCAACTGCACCAAGACCTCCACCAAAATGTCCACCAATTTGAGATACCACATCAACCATATACTCTCTTATCTCTTCGCACAAATCTTTTAATTGAGGAATGCTAAAATCTCTGATATCTTTTGGGGAATTAACATTAAACAAAATATTATACTTTGATTCGTCTACCACTTTGGAACTCTCTATTTTTAGGATTTATTTAATTCTTCTTCTATTTCTTTGTTAAGTTGTTCAACTTTTAATTCAGCTTTATCGAGTATGGAATAACATTGTTTAGATAACTTAATTCCTTCTTCATATAATGCTATTGAATCTTCTAAAGTAATTTCATCACTTTCTAAAAGTTCAGAAATTTCTTGAAGTCTATTTAAAGAATCTTCAAAGCTTTTACTTTTCTTGCTCATTTTACAATTTTCACCTTTCCATCACTAAATGTCAAATCAAATTCTGTTTCAGGAATAAATTGAATCTTTCTTTTGACAATTTTCTTATTTTGTTCAACTATTGCAAAACCTCTGCTTAATATATGATCAATATTATTAGATGAAATAATTTTTTCTTTAAGAGCTAAATTATTTTTTTTCTTACTTATCAAATTACTAATAATGACTTGAATTCTAAATAAATAATTATCAATTGTTTGTTTTTTATTATTAACAATATTGGTAAGATTTTTAAAACCAAATGACTCGATTAGATCGTTAATTTGCTCTCTAAAGTTTGACAATTTCTCAGAAATATTTACTCCATTATAATAGTTAAATTCAGAAATAAAGGCAAAAATTTCATCCTTATTAGGAGTTGCTAATTCCATTGCTGCCGAAGGAGTTGGAGCTCTTAGATCCGATACAAAATCAGCTATGGTAAAATCAATTTCGTGTCCGATGCCAGAGATAATTGGGATTTTGGATTTAAAAATTGCTTTTGCTACAATTTCCTCGTTAAATGCCCAAAGGTCTTCTAAAGAGCCCCCGCCTCGCCCAATAATTATAATGTCAATATCTTTTCGTTTGTTTAAGGCAATAATTTGATTAGCAATCTCACCAGCTGATCCATCACCTTGTACTTTTGCCGGAGCAATAATTATTTTCACTAATGGATATCTTCTTTCTGCGACACTGAGCATATCTCTAAAAGCGGCGGTATCACTGCCTGTGACAATACCAATTTTCTGAGGAAAAGAAGGAATTGATTTTTTAAACTCCTCATTAAATAAACCTTCATTTCTCAATCTATTCTTCAAGTCTTCGAATGCTTTTTGAAGTTCACCCTCACCTGCCGGTTTCATAGATTTTGCATCTAACTGGTATGAACCTCTTGGAGGATAGACTGTAATCCTACCGGATAAAATTACTTTCATTCCATCTTTCGGAGTAAAAAAAACATAATTATTAATCCCCCGCCACATTGTACAACTTATAGAAGCATTACTATCTTTTAACGTAAAGTACCAATGACCGGATACGTGAGCTTTAAAATTTGAGATTTCACCAATAACTTTTACTTGAGAAAAATCTTCTTCTAAAGTTCTTTTAATATGATTAGTTATTTCACTTACAGAAATTGCAAATTCCAATTAACTATTTTCCTTCCTAAAAATTAAACAGTATTGATGATGTCTGTTTCCGACCCATGCACTATTTACACCAAGTGCTATTAAAGGCTTATCGTTCTGGAGCCAAACTTTTTCATCCTTTAAGACCCAGCTTTTTTTACCTCTTTTAGTTAGTGAATTTGCTGTATCAAATGCGAGAGGATAAAGTTTAGATTTATAATATATATTATTAGTTATTATTGTTAAATAGGCATTTTCTCTAGTTACATCATAAACAGCATCAAATATTTTCGCTTGGGCTTCCAAAAATTCTTCATAGCTCATAATATTTCCAATATCATCTACTGAATTAGAATACTTTGTATCAAGTCCGTTTTCATTTCTACTTTTTTGTCTCATAGAATTCCGCTCAAGTTGATTCCAATAAGGCGGAGAAGTGATTATATAGTCAAACTTTTTTCTTTTTGAAAAACTTTTTATTACAATGGCAGAAGTGTTCAAAGAATTTCCATTGAATGCAATAATTTTATTCTTATAATTATTTTTTTTTATCCGCTTATCTGCAATATTGAAATAACCCTTGTTAAGTTCAATACCAAAAGCATTTCTGAACAAACCTCCTGCTGCTATTAAAGTGCTGCCAGTTCCTAAAAATGGATCCAATACCCAGTCATTTTTTTTTGTGAAGAAGTTTATGAACTCTGAAACAAGGCTTTCAGGATATTTTGCCGGATGAAGTATTTCATCATTATTTCTTCTTGGCGGGGTATGAATAAACCAAGTTTTGGAAAACTTTATCCATTCTTTACCCGTTAGGTTATTGAGTTTGTTATTTTTATTGTACTTCCCACGTTCACCCAGATCAATATAGTTTTCTTTTTTTGCCATAAATCTCAATAATCTATTGTGAAGAAATTTGAATATAACCCGATACTAATTTCTTGGAAGTGTTGATTTGTTTCAGAAGGATTTAGGTTATATCGGTATCTTGAGTAAACTGTAAAAACGTCATAAAAATTAAAGAGCCCAATTGAAATTTCAGCTCCTACTCCGTTGAATCCATTAAAATTAGTAAATCCGGTAATTCCTGGTGAAAGATATTCAAAAACACTTATCGGAATAAAGTGCTTGTATCCCAATCGAAGATTATTTTTAATTGACTTTTCGTAGATATGTGTATATTCCAAACTAACATTACCTTGAGGATAATTATAGCCGGATGAGTAGAATGTTATAATTGGCAATTCCTTAGTAAGTGAAAAATAATTTTCTTTTCCAATAATAAACAGATTGGGAGATGGTAATAAATACAATGTTAATCCAATTAGAATTGTGGAAATTGGATTATCCCCCTCTTTCGTTTCTATAAATTCTTCATAAGGCAATACAATTTCATAAGTCTCACTTTTTACTAATTCACCATTTTTCTTTTCACAAATAATGTTAAAGGGCACAAATTTATTCGTAAAACTGTAATTAGTAAAATCGACCAATGCTGAATGATCTTCTAAATAGTCCTCAGAAATATTGGCGAAGTATTTACCGTCAATTTCAAGTTTAGCTTTTACCTCTTCAGAAGTAAAAAAACTTAGATTAAATGTATGCGGCTTTTCCGGTGTTACAAATGCATCAATAATAAATATTTCCAAACTATCACTCTGCATTAAGTATGCTTGCGGCATCATGCAAATAGTAATTATTGTAAAAATAATTTTCCTAAATTTCATTTATCCTACTCATATTTTATTGTATTAGTCTAAACTTGTTAATGAATAATCGAAAAACTGTTTAATCTGCAAAGTTTGGTATATTTGTCAATTAAATTATAAATCTCTTTTCAAAATAGGAAAATATTTAATGAAAATATTGGTATGTAATGATGACGGAATTGGCTCGGAAGGAATTTTTCAATTAGCCGATGCATTAAGTGAAATTGGCGAGGTTGAAGTTGTTGCACCCATAACTGAACAAAGTGCGGTTGGACACTCAATTACAATGAAAACACCACTCCGCTACACAAAGTATAATATGAGAAACAAATTTGAAGGTTATGCCGTTGAGGGCACTCCTGCTGACTGCGTGAAATTTGGAATAAAAAATTTACTCAAAGATTCGCCGGATATTGTTGTTTCAGGAATAAATCATGGCGCCAATACTGCAATTAGCATTATCTATTCCGGAACTGTATCTGCAGCCAGAGAAGCTGCTATTATGGATTGTCCTGCTATTGCTTTTTCAATTACAGATCATAGACCAAAATATTTTGACTTTGCAAGAAAAGTTGCGAAAGATATTACTCTACAAGTGGTAAAATACGGTTTAACAAAAGGGACATTATTAAACGTAAATATTCCTAATCTGCCTGAAAATGAAATTAAGGGCATCATTCCAACACGTCAAGGATTATCTAAGTGGGATGACATTTATGAGGAGAGGGTTGACCCATACGGTAATAATTATTACTGGTTAACCGGAAGTATGACCGATTATTGTCAAGAACTAATTAATGACCAGATTGCCGTAAAGAATAATTACGTGGCGGTCACACCTATCCATTTCGATCTTACAGATTATAAGACTTTTGAAGAAATAAAGTCATGGAACTTATTTAAGAATAGGTGATATAATTAATTCTATCTACAACATTTCTATTTGACAAATGAATTTATTAGAAAACATAGATATAAGTCTTTCCGGTAATCTATTATTATTTTTATTTGGTATACTGATTTTAATCTTCTACACATTTTACATTTATAGAACCACATTACCGGCGATAAATAAATTTGCAAAAGGAATATTAATATTTTTAAGAATAATAGCTTTAGCCCTCTTACTTTTTTTAATTTTTGATCCAATTCTTAAAATCACATCTACCGAAAAAGTTGAGCCTAAAACTTTGGTTTTTATTGATAATTCAAAATCAATATCTGAATTCAGCTCGAGCGAAGAAATTATAAAAGCTAAAAATTTGATGAATAAGCTAAATAATGATAATACTCATAAAATTGTTTTTTTTACTTTTGGATCATCGCTAAATGAAATTAAAGATTTGGGAAATGAAACAATTACTTTCAATTCCACTTCAACCGAGTTTGAGTCAATTTTATATGAAATAAAAAAAACAGATAATGTTGCTTCAATTATTATTTTAAGTGATGGCTTAATAAACGAAGGGAAAGACCCACTGAATGAATTCAATAATTTGGGAATACCGGTTTATACGATTGGAATAGGTGACACGGCAACTTATGAAGATATTATTATTGAGAGAATAAATCGCAAATGAATTTATTTATACAGAAAATGAAACTGAAATTGAAGTTATCATTAGAAACGAAAATCTAGCTGAAGAGAATATCAATATTGAGCTTTATGATAACGATAAACTACTCGAAATTAAATCATTGCAATTAAGTAATAGCGGAATCAATCGCGTTAAATTTCCATATAGTGCAATAACTGAAGGTGAACATAAACTGACTGTAAAAGTTACAAGTAAAATTAATGAGCAGAACAAATCCAACAACACTTTATCAAGAATGATCAATGCACTTGCGTCGAAAAAGAAAATAACTGTACTAGCAGGCGGACCAAGTGCCGATCTTTCAGCTGTAATTAAAAGTATTGAAAAAAATGAAGACTTTGAGATTGCAAAAATTATTGAATTGAGCCGCAATAATTTTTATAAAAATGAAAATAACCTCTCCTTATTATCTGAATCAGATGTAATCTTTTTAGTAGGTTTTCCAGGCACAAACAGCAATCCGGATTTTATCAAAAAAGTAGGCAATATTATTGAAAAAGAAGAAAAAGGTATTTTTCTCTTAACTTCAAGTATTACTGATTATTCAAAAATTAACGACCTTAAACTTCCATTTAAGCTAGAAAATATTTCTGATGACTTTTATGAAGTTTTGGTTAAAATAAATAGAAGTTCCAGTAGTTTGATAGGAAATTCCGAAGGAATAATAAATAGCTGGAATAATTTACCGCCAATAAATGTTACAAAGACAAAAATCTTGCCAAATATCACCTCAGAAATACTAATTACTGATAATTCTGGATCGATCCCAATAATTTTCAGCAATAATATTGGCACAAGAAAGAGTATCGTTCTTAATGGAGCAAATATCTGGAGGTGGATTATTAGATCAACTCCCGATTACCAGCTTTTTGATAACTTAATTTTGAATTCAATCAAATGGCTTTCAATCGTCGGTGAAAAACAATTTTTTAATGTTACCCTCTCTAAAAAGAATTACCGACTTGGCGAAAAAATAATTTTTAGTGCTAATTTATATGATGAAACATTTGAACCGATCAATAACCAAGAGATAGCCTTAAGCTTGAGTAGTGTTAACAAAAAATATGAATATATTTTCTCTCCAATATCCGATGGAATTTATGAAGTTGAAGCTTTATTAGATGAACCAGGACAATATAATTATACTGCTCAATTGGTAAACAATCCGAGACAGTTGAAACCGGTAAGTGGCAGCATAAATATTGAACCAATTGAGCTGGAGTTAGTTAAAAGAAAATTAAATTCAAGATTTTTAGAAGCAATCTCAATAGCAACCGGCGGAAAATTTTCTATAATTGATGAAACTGACTATCTAGAAAGCGAAATAATTAAAAATTACGAAAACAAAATTAAATACAAATTGATAGATAAAGAGTTGCGATTGTCTAATTTAGAAGTTATATTGCTAATAATAGTTCTTCTATTCTCATTTGAATGGATTATTAGAAAGGTTTTAAGAATGATTTAATTAAATCATGGAGCAATAAAATGTCACTTTTAAAGTTCGGGAAGGAACAAAAAATAGGAATAAAAATTTTTGACGAACAGCATAAACAGATTATTGATACCGCAAATCATCTATTCAAAATAAAAGACCACAAAAAAGAAGAAATTCTTGATTCCTTTAGTTCGCTTATAGCACAAATGAAAACACACTTTGAAAGTGAAGAATCTTTTATGAAAGAAAAAAAGATTGTCCAATACATCTCTCATAAACTTGAACATGATCGTGCTCTTAATAAATATTCCGATTATTATCGAACTCTAAAATATGATAAGAAAGATTTTGATCCCGAAATACTCGATTCTCTTATGAATTGGATAAAAACGCATATTGAAAAGAAGGATAGCAAACTAAAATCTCAAGTTATCAAAAATTGAAGAATGAATTGATTTGCTTTCCAATACAATAAAAGCAATATTCGATTTTTTCCTACCAAGATTCTGTACTTCATGTAAAAATAAACTTTCCACAAATGAAGAAATTATTTGCGAAAATTGTTTTGCGAAAATCGAAAATACCACTTCTGAAAGAATTGAATTAGAATATAGAAGGAAGTTTGAGAAAGAAAAATTAATTAGTGATTTTAATTCGGCATTTATATTTCATGAAGGGAAAGAGATCCAAAAACTAATTCATTCGCTTAAATATGATAAAAATTATCAAGCAGGAAATTTTTTAGGTAAAATCACTTCAGAACTTTTAATCGACAAAATCTCATCATGGAAATGTGACGTTATCATTCCAATCCCTTTACATCAGTTGCGCAAAGCGGATAGGGGCTTTAACCAAGCAAAAGAAATCGCAAATGGCATCTCTAAACATTTAAATATTCCTTTAGGAACAAATATTCTTAAAAGAACTAGATTTACAAAAACTCAAACAAAACTTAACCTAAAAGAAAGGAAAGAAAATATCGAAGGGGCATTTCAAATAAGAAAAGGTAGATCAGTAAAAGATAAAAATATAATTCTAGTTGATGACGTAATTACAACCGGTGCAACAATAAGTGAATGCGCTAAAATACTTTTGGCAAATGGTGCGAATAGAATTTATGCTGTTTCTATTGCTATTGCCGATTAATTACATTCTTTCTGGGGCTTCCAGACTAAAAATAGAAAGACCATTTTTTAATACTATTTTAACTGCTGAAATTAATGCAATTCTTGCTTCGGCTAAATTTTTCTCAGACCCAATGATTCTGCATTCAGTATAAAACTTATGGAACAAGGAAGCTAAAGTTTCCAGATAATTAGCTAATTTATGAGGTTCAAAATTTACTGCTGTAGTGTAGAGGTCTTCTTTATATTGATGTAAATGCTTAATTAGCTGCTGTTCGATAGCTTGATCCAGTAAATCTAAATGTTCATGTGACAATCTTAAATCTTGCTCTTCAGTCAATCGCAAAATTGAAGCAATCCTTGCGTGTGCATACTTAAGATAAAAAACTGGGTTTTCATCAGATTGTTTTTTAGCCAAGTCGAGATCAAAATTCATGTGCGAAGAATAATTACGCATAATAAAAAAGTAACGCACAACGTCTGAACCAACTTCATCAATCAACTCATCAAGAGTAATAAAATTAGCTTTACGTGTAGACATTTTTACGACTTCGCCATTTTGAATTATTGTCACAAATTGATGAATAATTACTTTAACTTTTTCTCTATCGTAACCCAAAGCTTCAATACCCGCAAGTACATCCGGATAAGTAGCAGCATGATCTGATCCAAAAATATCAACCATCAAATCATAATTTCTATCAAATTTAGTTTTGTGATAAGCTATATCCGGTAATCGATAAGTAGGTTCACCGCTCGATTTCACAATTACTTTATCTACATCTTGTCCTAATTCACTAAATTTTAACCAAACGGCCTCATCTTTTTTATATGATAATTTTTTTGATTCGAAGAATCTTAGTAAATCATCGATATGACCATTTTTATATAAATCATATTCATTATAAAATTTATCAAAATGAATTTTAAGGTTGCCTAAAGTTTCTTTTATTTCATTAAAAATGCTTTCTTCTGCAAAATTCTTAAATACAACATTACTAATATCATCTTTTAATGAGCTGCCAAATTTATCAAACATAGATTTAGCAATATCCTTTATATACTCTCCTTGATAATAATCCTCCGAAAATTCAACTTTTTCACCAAGCAGCTCTATATAACGCAATGCAACAGACTCACCGAGCATACGCATCTGTCTGCCAGCATTATTAAAATAGTATTCCCTTTCAACCGAATAGCCAATACTTTCTAATAATTTTGCAAGAGTATCACCAAGTACAGCATTTCTTCCGTGACCAACCGTTAATGGTCCCGTGGGATTTGCTGAAACAAATTCAACATTCGCCCTTTTACCATTAAACTCCTTTGATAGACCAAAATTTTCTGCTTCTGAATTAATAATAGCAATAAGTTTATTAACATAATTTGGTGTGAAGAAAAAATTAATAAATCCGGGACCGGCAATTTCGATTTTCCTAATAATTGAATTATTAACTTCTAGATTATCAATAATCTCTTGAGCAATTTCTTTGGGATTTTTTCTCAAATGTTTTGTTAATAGCATGGCCACATTTGTAGAATAATCGCCATGCGCATTATCTTGTGGAATGTTAAGCTGAATACTTAAGTTTTTAAGATAATCTAATCTATGGGATGCTTGAATAAATAAATCAATTAAATATTTTTTCAATAATTTCTCACCAATTTATTCTGTAATTAATCAATATTTTCAATTTCGGTAATATCTGCATCGCCCCACAATTTTTCGATGTTATAAAATTCCCGAACATCTTCTTTAAATACGTGAACGACAACATCAAAGTAATCAAGAAGAACCCAATTTAAAGAATTATAACCTTCCCTATGATAACACTTTGTTCCTTCTTTCCTTAGTTTCTTATCAACCTCATCCGCTATCGCCTTAACTTGAACATTAGCACTGGCCGAACAAATAACGAAATAATCCGCCATTGCAGTTAATTTCCTGAGATCTAAAATAGTAATATCAAATCCCTTTTTCGATTGGATAAATTCAACAACTTTATCCACTAATTCTTTTGAATCTAAATTCATTCGCTTCCAATTATTGGTTTAAGTTTATAATAATCTTTACCGATGACCAAAGAAACATCTAAAAAGTAGTCTTCATTCAACTGCTGTATTACTTTTACTTTTTCAATGCCCAATGCTTCGGCTACTTTTATTGCATTTGCTTTATTTCCAATTCTATCTATCACAAAAGTTTCATCAATATTATAATTTACCTTGCCGTTTATTTGATAATTTCCAAGTTCAACTACATCGAAATCTCTTGCTCTTAAAAAATCTGTAAACCTATCTGCTACTCCACTAACACCACATCCATTTAAAACATCAAGTTGAATAATTTCAGCAGCTACTTCGGTTTTGGTTTTAACCGTTTCCTCTGTTGGTTTCTGCACTATTTTTAAATATGCAGAATAACTCAAATATACAATCAAAACCACGAGAAAAAATATTATTAGATTGTAAAATAAATTCATCGTGGAAGTTCGTACATCCGGTTTATCTCTCTTATTGCTTTTTTTTACTTTTCTTTTAGGCAATCTTTAATCCCACGATAAATTATTAATTCATCAGATTAGTAGTTCTATAATCATTAATTAAAAATGAATTAGAAACTGTAAAATACTAAATATTTAATTGTTTGCCTATCGGCTAGTCATCCCAATATCTGGAAAATGGAGAAAAACTTCTACCATAATTATAGCGGTTGTAATAATTGTATGGAGAATTAGAAAATTGAAGGCTTATATTGAATTCATCTGATGGCCGGTAATTTATTCTTGCATTATCAATATAGACACCATTTATCGACTTAGTGAACGAATCTCCCAATGAATTATATGGTGAATTTACGAAACTGGCATCTAATTGAAAATCCAGCTTTTCACTGAATTCATAGGATAAATGATTTGTGTAAACACCAAGAGCAACACCATTGTTCCCGAAAGAAGAGTATGACATTCCAAATGAATGATTCATTGAAAATTTTGAGAAATCAATAAAACTAAGAAGTGAGCCACTCGGATTTTGGCTGAGAATTCCACTTTTTATATCTACTGGCTTACTATCATCACCAATAAATTGGGCAAAAGAAATGGAAGAAATAAACAAAAATGTTATGATTAGTAATTTTCTCATAATATCATTTTACCGATAGAAAATAAATTTGTTTCAAATTATAAATAGTATATGATAAAATATAATAAATTGGTTAGACTTCCACAATCATTTCAACTTCAACAGATGAATCTATTGGAAGTTCATTAACACCAACAGCGCTTCTAACGTGCTTCCCGTTATCTCCAAATATTTTTACCAATAAATCAGAGGCTCCATTTGCAACTTTAGGCTGATCAGTAAAACCATTAGTGCTATTTACAAAAACAGTTACTTTTATAACCCGTTTTATATTATCAAGATTTTTAACTTCGGATTTAATTACACTTAAGCAATTGACTGTACAAAGTTCTGCAGCTTTTATACCTTCTGCAAGGGATATTTCTTTACCAACTTTCCCTTTATATTTTAACTCGCCATCAACCATAGGAATTTGTCCAGCTGTAAATATTAAATTCCCAGCCTTTGTAGCTGGAATATATGATGCTAAAGGTTTTGGTGCAACTGGAATTTCAATTCCCATTTCATTTAGTTTTTCCTCTATCATTATTGCCTCATTTTTTATTGTTAAAAATAACTCATTATTTGTTATATAAAAATTCTAATTTTCGTCTGACAAATTAAAAATTATAAAGGATTATTATGCATAAAGAGAAATTTGATGAATTAGTACAAATCATGAGAAGGTTAAGAAAAGAATGCAGCTGGGATAAAGTTCAGACCTTTGATTCAATAAAAGCTGCAACTTTAGAAGAAACTTATGAAGTAATTGAGGCAATTGATGATAAAAATTATGATGAATTAAAAAATGAACTCGGAGATTTACTTCTCCACATAGTCTTCCATTCGGTTATGGGAGAAGAGAAAAAATTATTTACTATTGAAGAAGTGATAGATTCTATTAATGATAAATTAGTTAGACGTCATCCACATATATTTTCTGATGTGAAAGTAGAAAACAATAAAGAGATTGAGAGAAATTGGGAAACTATCAAAATGAATGAGGGGAGAAAATCAATTTTGGAGGGAATTCCTAAAAACTTACCAGAATTACAAAAAGCAACACGAATGCAAGAGAAAGTGGCTAAAATTGGTTTTGATTGGGAACACAAGGAAGATGTTTGGAAAAAAGTTATTGAAGAGATTGAAGAAATGCATGAGAGTGAAAAGACAGGTGATAAAGATTTATTTGAAAAAGAAATGGGTGATGTATTTTTTGCGTTAATAAATTATTCAAGATTTTTAGGTATAAATGCTGAAAATGCATTACGCAAAACAAATAAAAAATTTATTAAAAGATTTCATTTCATTGAGGAAAAATTAGAAAAGAATAATAAATCAATTACAGAAAGCTCTTTAGAAGAGATGGATAAGTATTGGGAAGAGAGTAAAAAATACTACAATTAAATACATAAATAATCCAATAATTTCAAATCCTTACAATATTGGATTAATGCGTAAGAGTGAAAAAATATTTACTAGGTCTCAGAAGAACCAAACTTTTCGTAAGCATTAATTATGTCTTTAACTAACTTATGCCTAACAACATCAGATTTTTTGAAGTATACAAATCCAACCCCTTCTACATTTTTTAATATTTTCTCCACTTGAACTAATCCACTCTGCGTTTTAGGCGGCAAATCTATCTGAGTAATGTCGCCAGTTATTATTGCTCTTGAATTTGGTCCAATTCTGGTTAAAAACATTTTCATTTGCAGATTTGTAGAGTTCTGTGCTTCATCCAAAATAATGTACGAATTATTTAGTGTCCTACCCCGCATATAAGCTAAAGGCACAATCTCAATGATATTTCGTTCAATATAATTTTTAAGCTGATCGGTAGGAAGCATATCCTGAAGAGCGTCATATAAAGGTCTTAAATAAGGATCAATTTTTTCTTTAAAATCGCCGGGTAAAAATCCAAGACTTTCGCCTGCTTCAACTGCCGGGCGGGCTAAAACAATTTTTTTTACTACACCTTTTTTTAATTGAGCAATTGCAAATGCAACGGCTAAATATGTTTTCCCGGTGCCTGCCGGCCCAATACCAAAACAGATGTCATTTTCGCTCATCATTTTTACATACTCAAATTGAGTATCTGTTTTAGCTTTAATTGCATCTTTCTTTGTATAGAGTACAATTGAGTTATAGTCACCGTTACTAATTATCTCTTCACCCTCAATTGTAAGATCAATTATTGTCTTTACATCTGCTGGCGTAAGTTTATTTGTAGTGTTCAGCACATAAATCATCTCTTTAAATATTTTTTCTATCGAGTCTACTTCTTCGGCAACACCTTTAATAGTGGCAATATCGCCTCTAATACTTATTGAGGCAGAGAGTCTTTCCTCGAATGGCGCTAAATTAGTGTCGTTAAATCCAATCAAACTTTGCAGGTCAACGTTTTCTAGCTGTATTTTTTTTTCTATTTGTGTAATTACTACCTCATTAAAATAAAAAGGGATATCCTTAAAGAATTTATAGAATGCTCGCAATTAACATTCAAAAACTTTTAGGATATCCCTATAAAAATAAATTAAACACAAATCAGATTAAATTTATTCCATTGGAGCTGGTTTGTAGTTAGCTCTAATTTTGTTGAATTTTTCAGTTTCTTCTTCAGTAAGATTAGGAACTTTAAATACTTGTTTTGGATAAATTAAGTCTGGATTTTTAATTTGGTCTCTGTTGGCATTATAAATGTTTGGCCAAGCAAATCCATTTCCGTAATGTTCTTTTTTCTTAGCAATACCCCAGAGATGGTCGCCACGTACAACTTCATACATAACTTCTTTAGGTGCTTCTTGCCATGCATCGAGCATCTTTTGAAGTTTACCATGAACTAAATCATAGAAAGCTGGAAGAGCACTTAATTTGCTGGCTTTTAAAGCGTCAAGTTCAGCTTGTCTGTCAGCTTTTTCTGGTTTTTTAGCAGAAATATCTGCCATAAGTGCATTTACTTTTGCACTATAATCTGCAACAGCATCTGCATCTGCACCAACCATTGCGTACATTTCATCTTGGCAATCTTCAAATGCTTGAAGTGAATTTTTCTTTTCACCTAATGCGTTAACTTCTGCTTGTAGACCTTCTAATTCAGCTGTAAGATCAGCTTTTTCTTGTGATAATCTTGCAATTTCAGCTTCCCATTCTTCAGTTGAAATTTCTTCTTGTGCAATTACACTTGTAGAAAAGAAAACTAACAAAGCTAATAAGGCAAGAACATGCTTATAATATTTCATTGAATTTCTCCTTAATAATTAAACTTTTTTATAAACCTAAACTTTGTAAATTTTTTGTTGTAGCTTCTTTATCTTTAGCACATTGCTCTAATTTAGCTTCCATTTCAGCAACTTCTCTTTGAAGTTTTGTTTTTTCGCTTTTTAGAGTGTTAACTTCAGTACCTAAAGAAGAAACTTCACTTCTTAAAGCATTTAGTTCTGCCATTTCTTCATCACTAACACCGCAGCCGCCAAGACCAATGGATCCAGCTAAAAATAACACTGCCAATGAAGTAGTGAATAGTTTTTTGATTTTTGTCATTTGGAATCCTCCTAATATAAAAGAATGATTTATTTATTGCGAAAATTTTAACCGAGAAACTTAATAAACTTTTATTTATTTCAAAATATAATAATTTTTTTACTTAAAAATAGAAATCAGTATAGAATTTACTCTATTTTAATTTAAGAATACATTAAAATATTGAGATAATATCTAATTTTTGTTAAGTATTTAGTGTAGACTTCTATTTTATTATAATTTCTACCTTAAACCCTACTCAAGGATACTTAAAATACACATTATTTGATAATGTTTCAATTAAAATAGTTTTAATGAATTAAAAATATTACTACTTATATTATCCTTTTTTCAACTAAACTAGTATACGAATCACCTGCAATGATAAGATGATCGAGTATCTTAATATCAAAAATATTACCTGCTTCAACTAATTTTTTTGTAATAGCAATATCCTCTCTACTAGGTTCCAAATTTCCGCTTGGGTGGTTATGAACTAAAAATAAGTTAGCAGAATTATTATCTATTGCAACTTTAAAGACTTCCCTTGGGTGAACAATACTTGAATTTAAATTACCAATTGAGATTACTTCAAATTTTATAATTTGATTCGATGAATTTAAACATACTACTATAAATTTCTCTTTTACTTCATCTCTAAGAAGAGGTATAAAAATTTCAGCCAGATCATTCGGGGATGCAATTTTCTTCTTCGAAAACCACTTATCTGAAAATTTAATTCTTCTTGCAAGTTCAAATGCTGCTGCAAGAGTTGCGGCTTTATCCTTTCCAATGCCGTCAGATTTTGTAAATGATTCAACTGTACGACCTGCTAAAGTAGCAAGATTAATATCTTTAAGAAGTTTTTGCGCGACTTCAATTACTGAATTTCCTTTTGTTCCAGTCCTTAAAAGGATTGCAATAAGTTCTGCATCGCTTAAACTCTGCGGACCTTTAAGAATCAATTTCTCTCTTGGTCTATCGTCTAGTGGTAATTCTTTTACTTTCAATGTTATCCTTGTTTATTCCCACTCGATCGTTGATGGAGGCTTTGAGCTAATATCATAAACAACCCGATTAATCCCTGAAACTTCCCTAATTATTTTATTGGAAATATATTCCAAGAATTCGCTATCAAATCTGTACCAGTCTGCAGTCATTCCATCAGTAGAAGTCACAGCTCTTAACGCAACTACTAATTCGTAAGTTCTTGCATCACCCATTACTCCTACTGTCTGAACCGGAAGTAATACTGCAAAAGCTTGCCAAATTTTATAGTAAAGATTATATTCTTTCAATCCTTTAATAAATATATCATCAACTTTTTTAAGAAGGGCCAGTCTTTTTTCATTTATATCACCCAAAACTCTTACTGCTAAACCAGGACCAGGAAATGGATGACGATGAACAAATTCATAAGGGAGTCCCAATAATTCTCCTATTTCTCTAACCTCATCCTTAAATAACTCTTTGAAAGGCTCGATTAATTTCAAATTCATTTTATCGGGTAAACCGCCGACATTGTGATGAGTTTTAATTGTATGTGCTGCAGAGCCGTGTGAAGCAGATTCAATTACATCGGGATAAAGTGTACCTTGCACTAAATATTCTGCATTGCCAAATTTTTTGGCTTCTTCTTCAAAAACCTCAATAAATGTATTACCAATTATTTTTCTTTTTTTCTCGGGATCAAAAATTCCATTAAGTTTTTCAAGAAATAATTTTGACGCATCAACATGAATGATATTGAGGTTGTAATTATCCTTAAACATTTTTACAACATTTTCACTTTCATTTTTTCTCATTAAACCATTATCTACATGCACGCAAATCAAGTTTTCACCGATTGCTTTCTGAAGCAAAACTGCTGCCACTGAGGAATCGACACCACCACTCAATGCACAAACTACACGAGAATCCTTTACTTTTTTTCTTATTTCGTTAACGGATTCATCAACAAAATTGGCAGGTGTCCAATCTGCTGTACAATTGCATATATCAAATAAAAAATTCTTTATAATAGTTTTTCCAAATTCTGTGTGAGCTACTTCCGGGTGAAACTGCAACCCATAAATATCTAACCCCTGATTTGAAATTGCACAAACCGGAGAATTTTCTGATTTCCCTTCTACTAAAAAATCTTTCGGAATTTTTGTGATGTAATCACCATGACTCATCCAAATAGTTGAATGATTTACAATATCTTTAAGTATTCGAGATCCCCTTAAAATTTCTAATTTGGCTTTACCATATTCGCGATTTTCAGCCGGTTCAACTTTTCCATTAAAATACTTTGCAATAAGTTGCATACCATAACATATACCTAAAATTGGGATGTCAAGTTGAAAAAGTTCATCGTTAATTTGCGGGGAGTTTTCATCATAGACGCTGGTTGGTCCACCGGAAAGAATTATCCCAATTGGTTTCAATTCCTTTATTTTATTTATGGGTGTATCAAATGGATAAATAATTGACTTAACTTTTTGTTCTCTAATTCTTCGTGCAATCAGCTGTGTATATTGAGAGCCAAAATCAATGACTAGAATGGTGTTATGGTTTGTCATATTAGTAATATTTTATCATTTGGATTTAAAAAAATGCCGAACATCAAAATTACTATTGAGATCCGGCATAAAGAATATTTCTTATGTGTTACGCTGTAATTTGAGCTTGATAGCTTGTGCTATCGAGGAGACCATCAAGATCAGAAGCATCTGTCAATTCTACCTTTATTATCCATCCTTTTTCATAGGGATCTGAGTTAATTAATTCAGGCTGATCTTCCAATTCAGAGTTTATTTCTAAAACTTTGCCACTGCATGGTGCAAATAAATCACTTACGGTTTTTACGGCTTCAATTGTTCCAAAAGATTCACCTTTTGTAATCTCTTCAAGATCAGAATCAATATCAACAAAAACAATATCACCAAGCTCTCCTTGAGCATAATCTGTTATACCAATATACACATTGTCTCCATCAACTTTAACCCATTCGTGATCAGTGGTATACCTTAGATTTTCAGGTACAGTCATTATTACCTCAACTTATTTTTTAACAAAATATTTATCTATAAAAGATGTATCATAATCAGCAGAACGAAATTTTTCATTCTCTAAAACATCCATGTGAAATGGGATTGTAGTTTTGATTCCATCAATCGCAAATTCCTCAAAAGCTCTTATTGACCTAGCAATTGCATGTTCCCTATCGCTTCCCCAGACAATTAGTTTTGCAACGAGTGAATCATAGTTTGGGGGCACTGTATATTGATTATAAACATGAGAATCAACTCTAACACCAAATCCGCCAGGAAAATGTAGATAATCAATTTTACCAGGTGAAGGTCTAAAGTTATTGTCAGGATCTTCAGCATTAATTCTAAATTCGAAACAATGTCCTCTTGGAATTCCGGGAATATCTACAATCTTGCTTCCGGCTGCAACAATTATTTGTTGCTTTATAAGATCTATATTATTCACCATTTCGGTAACAGGGTGTTCAACCTGAATTCTGGTGTTCATTTCAATAAAATAGAAATTCTGATATTTATCAACTAAAAATTCAATTGTTCCTGCGCCCTCGTAGTTGACCGATTTTGAACCAAGAATAGCAGCTTCGGCCATTTTTTTTCTAGTTTCATCTGTAATAATCGGACTGGGTGTTTCCTCAATTAACTTTTGATGCCTTCTTTGAATTGTACAATCCCTTTCACCGTATTGATAAACATTACCATGCTGATCACCTACAACCTGTATCTCAACATGATGAGGATTTTCAATATATTTTTCCAAGTAAAGCTCACCGTTTCCAAATGCTGCTTCTGCTTCGTTACTTGCAGTTTGAAAAGCTTTTGCAATTTCCTCTTCTTTCCAAACAATTCTCATACCTTTTCCGCCGCCGCCTGCAGATGCTTTTAACATCAAAGGGTAACCAACTTCCTTAGCAATTGATTTGGCTTCTTCAATGTTACTCACTGCTCCATCACTTCCGGGGACAACAGGTACACCACAATTTTTCATTGTACTTTTTGCTAAGGCTTTATCACCCATTCTATTGATCATATCAGGTGAAGGACCAATAAATTTTATATTAGATTCAGCACAAATTTCTGAGAATTCTGAATTTTCAGCTAAGAACCCATAACCGGGATGAATTGCATCAGCACCCGTAACCTGAGCCGCAGAAATTATACTTGGAATTTTTAAGTAACTATCTTTTGATGCTGCTGGACCAATACACACGGCTTCGTCTGCAAATACAACGTGCAGGGACTCTCTATCCGCTTCTGAATAAACAGCGACTGTAGGAATACCTAATTCTTTACAAGTTCTAATAATTCTTAATGCTATTTCACCACGATTGGCGATTAGGATTTTTTTGAACAAGAGTTCTCCCGCTATTTTTTAATTATCTTAACTCTTTTCTATCTTAAATAAAGGCTGATTGAATTCAACCGGTGTACCATTTTCAACTAACACCTGAACTACCTTGCCATTAACATCACACTCAATTTCATTCATTAGTTTCATTGCTTCGACAATACATAAAACAGAACCTTCAGTAACTGAATCACCAATCTGAATATATGGATCAGCATCAGGGCCGGGTGCTCTGTAGAAAGTTCCTACAATTGGGGAGTTTATTGTATGTAAATTATCTTCAGCTTTTTTAGTTGAGGCCTCAGATTCAGCTTTGGCATTTAATTCTGCCTGGTGCAATTGAGAAGGATTTTCAACCGGAATATTAGACTGAACAAAACTTTGAGGATTAGCAGCACCATTTTTTGATAATTTTATTTTAAGATCACCTTCCTGTATTGATAGTTCAGTAACCTTTGCATTTTCAAAAACTTTGATAAGTTTTTTTATTTCATTTATATCCATTTTATCTCTCAGTTTTTTATTCTTTCCATGTATTGTCCTGATCGAGTATCAACCTTTAATATATCGCCTTGATCAATAAATAAAGGAACATTTATTGTTACTCCTGTTTCTAATTTAGCTGGTTTCATAGCATTTGTCGCCGTGTTACCTCTGAAGCCGGGTTCTGTCTCAATTACCTCTAATTGAACATGAATTGGAATATCAACCGTAACAATTTGATCGTTATCATCTAATAATAACTCAACAGCTTCACCCTCTTTCAAATAATTTTCACCACCTGCAAATAATTCTGTTGGAACAATGGTCTGTTCGTAAGTATCATTATCCATAAGTACCAATCCTGCAGCTTCTTTAAAGAGGTATTGATATTTTCTTCTTTCAACCCGCACCACATCAACACCTTCACCCGATCTGAATGTATTATCTAAAACTTTTCCGGTTCTTAAATTTTTTAACGTGGAACGAACAAAAGCTCCACCCTTACCAGGTTTAACATGTTGAAAATCGGTAATCGTATAGAGGTCGTTTTTAAATTTTATTATTAATCCGTTTCTGAAATCTGATGTATCAGCCATACTTTTTAAAATTATAAATATTGAGTAATATTTAATTAAAGCTGTGCCAGGTATTTTTCAACTTCTCTGGCAGCAGTGGTTGTTTTATAATCGTTCTTAACTATTTCAAGCACATTTTTAGCACTACTTTTATCACCAGACTTAATATAATTAATTCCGGCGTTAATTAAAAAGTCCGCAGATTGCGAATCAATTTTAATTAGTTTGGCTGCTTTTTCATAGTTTTCTGCCGCATCAGAATATTTTCCCATCATCTCATACGATGCAGCCATACCAGCAAGAGCTGTAGATTTGTGCAATTCACTATCACCGGAATAATCAGAGTAATATTGTAAAGCATTTTCATATTCTCCTAAGGCATAATATGAATGTGCTAAATAGATTTTCGCAAGTTCTCCATTATTTGTGTTTCCGTAGTTTTCCACAATATTTTTTAATCCAACTAATTGTGTCCCAGGTTCACCGTCAATTGCTTTTTGATATTGACCTTGCTCATAAATTGGTATTATCTGAAAGAGTTGTGCAGATGCTAAAAGATTATCCTCGGTTTGTTTATTTGAATACCAAACTACTGCCAAAATAATTACAGCTAAGGCTCCAATAGCTAGTATAAATTTTTGCTTGTTTTCATCAATAAATTCTTGAGATTTATAAAATGTGGTTACCAGCTTGTCTTCTTGTAATTCCTTTTTAGTGATTTTTTTCTTTTTACCGATCATAATTGACTAATTTTTCCTATGTTAGAAACAAATTAAACGAGAAAAATAATAAATATTAGTTTTCAATCCTAATATGATTGGAAAAAATCCAAGCATTTCCATTTAAGTAAACTTCTACTCTATATTGTCCTGGTTCCGATACAATAAAATCTCCTTCATTGCTTTCAATTTTACTGATAACATTTCCGTTTCGAATAAGTTTAATAAGAGCACTTTTAGCGGGGACAAGAACCTTTAATTTAATCTTACCATCCATTTTAATAGTGTCGCCCATCTGGAAAATATTTTTACAGCACTTGCCAAAGAACTTGAATCCTTTTGCATTTCCATGATAGTGATTAGCAATAAAGCACCTCCCACTTTCAAGACTGTTATAAACTATCTGTTTTGAATAATCAATAGTAGAATTTTTTGAACGGAGTTTTTTTTCAGTTAAAATATGAGTTCTTATGGATTTGAACAAAACTTTATAAGGAAAAATTTCAACCTCAACAAAACCTAGGACATTGACTTTATGGGCATGAGCATCAATTCCCCCAATACCTACTACTTTTCTTTCAATATTAAGTTCATCCCATTTTTTTAAAGTTTTTTTCGGAGGCGCTTTTATTGATCTCAGAGGATGAACAAAATGATTATATTTGTTTTGTTCAGTCAGTCCTTCCATCCATTCAGACATGTGATTCCAGATTTCAATTCCAGTAAAATCAACAACATCCCAATCTGTCCATGGATACGGCGGGTGCTCTTTCATTGAATTTCTTTCTTCATGAGGATGAGCAATAAAACCTATTCCGCCGGCATCTTTAACTTTTGTCACATATTCTTTTGCAGATAGTCTGGTAGAAAATGTATCGGTAATATTCATTGCAAGATAATGATTTTTGTTTACCTTATCATTAAGCTCGCAGCCAACCAGCATTAAAGTATTATCATACCACTTCTGATAGCCTTCATCCAAAGCCCGTAAAGTATTATGATCGGTTAGGATTACGAAATCCAGACCAACTTCATTTGCAGTTTCTGCAATTTTCTCTGCATCTCCGGAGCCATCTGAAAATTTGGAGTGCATATGAATTGCACCAACATATTCATACATGATAAACTTAAAGTGATGTTATAAGAATTATTCGTCTAAACTTCAAATAATGTTGAGTAATGTGTAGTTTTCTCTTTAACCAAATCTGATAATTTTGTCATTAAAATATCAACTCGTTCGTTTTCTACTTCGTCTGCTTCTTCCCACGCTTCTTTTGATTTATAAACATATAACTCTTGAAAACTGTTATCTTTCGCTTTCTGTTCAAAAACTGAGTAACTTTCCAAACCATCTGATTTTACAATACTTTTGAGTTCTCGTATTACATCCAAATACTCCGCACGTTTATCCGGAATTATATCGTAACTTATTGAAAATAAAACTCTACTCATTCTTTCCCTCATTTTAAAAAATTATAAGTTCCAATATAATTAATTTTTACAGGTCCTGTTAATGTTATTTTTGTAAAAAAATCATTTTTTTTCTTGAAATTTACAACGAGCTGATCATTACCAAAAGTAGTAAAAGTTAGTGGTGAATTTAATTGATAAATGATCGAAGTTACTAAGGCTGATGCTACAGTTCCTGTTCCACATGCTGATGTTTCTTCCTCCACTCCTCTTTCAAAAGTACGAATGTAAAGACTGCCGTCAATATTTTTATCAACAAAATTTACATTTGTTCCTCCAGGATGAAATTCATTCAGAAATCTAATCTGTCTACCAAATTTTTTAACATCAAATGTTTTAAAATCTTCTTGAAAATATTTTTTTATATCTTCCCAAAATATTATTGTATGCGGCGAACCGGTATTAATAAAATATGCAGGAAATTTCTTATCATTTATTTTTAGTTTAAGGTCTAATTTTAATTCTGATGGATCCAGTAGAAAGAAAGTTATGAGACCATCTTCCTCAATTCTGCCGTGGTAAATTAAGCCATTACATAGGAATTTTGTTGAAGTTTTCTTTTCTTCCGTTATATCAAAAAAGTACTTTATTGAACATCTTGAACCATTTCCACAGAGAGAACCTAGTGAACCATCTGAATTATAATACTCGAGTTCAAAATCATGGGTCAATGAAGATTTAAACAATAAAATCCCGTCGGCCCCAATCCCTTTTCTTCTATCACATAAATCCTTAATAATCTTTGAATTTAGAGTTATATTTTTGTTTTTGTCAGCATCAATTAAGATAAAATCGTTACCGGCACCATTAATTTTAATAAAATCTATCTTTTTCATATTATGTGAAAATCAAATGACTTTGACGATTATTTACAACAATTAATTTTGGACAAAAAAATATTGAGTTCGAGAAAATACGATAATTATTATCCCAAACTCAATAAAAATTTTTATCTAAATTAGATAAAAACTTACTCTAAAAACTATTAGATGCTTCTTCTACAGTTTTATACATTTCAAATACACTGCTTAATTTAGTTATACTTAAAACACCTTGAACTTTATCTGAAATACCTGCAAGTTTTAACTTTCCGCCAGCATCTTTTACAGTTGAAAATGCTCTAACAATATTACCAAGTCCGGAACTATCTACAAATTTAACATCAGTCATATCAACTATGATGTTTTTCTTTCCCTCTTCAAGATAACTAGCTATTTTATCTTGAAAAACTTGAGCCTCAGGACCACCTCTCAGCTTGCCTTTAAATGAGACTACTGCTGCATTGTATACTTCGCTTGTATTGAACTTCATTCTTACCTCCAAATGATTTATTATATTATTTTAGTTATAGTTTGATAAAAATATAAGATTATTTAACTTTAATAACAACAAAAGTCACATCATCATCAGGGACTCTATTTGACGACCATTCTTTCATTTTATTTTTCAAGTATTCAATAATCAATTCCGGAGTTTCATTTCCACATTTCAGGAATTCATTCTGTACATTCTTGTATCCAAACATTTCTTTTGATTGATTAAATAGTTCGGGGAAACCATCACTCATCAATAGTATTGTATCTCCCGATTTAATTGTTGTTTTCTGTAGCTCATATGGGAAACTATTTGCCGTTCCTAAAGGCATTCCTCGAATAATAAATTCATCTACAGTTTTTGAATCTGATCTATATATTAATGCGGGAGGCATCCCGGCTGATGAAAGTCTTAATTCATTATTCTTTATTTTAAGAAGCATAAGGCACATCGAAAGTAGTCTGAAGTTCATCTGCTTAAGACTGCTTGACATCTTAAAAAATGTATCAACTATATCCGGGTTCGGACCATGAGAATTAAATAAACTTTTTGTTGCTGTTACTACAGTTCCCGCATTAAGACCATGACCCGTTGCATCTCCAATTAAAATTGTAAGCTCCCCGTTTGGGTCTTCATAAAAATCATAATAATCTCCGCCGACTTCTGTTGCAGTCTCCATATAAACAGATATCTCAAGATTTGGTGGACTAGGAATAGTTTTGGGAAGTAGTGATAACTGTAAACTTCTTGCCTCTTCTAACTCACGAGTCTTTCTCTCATTTTCAGCTTCCAGAATTCTTCTTTCTGCTTCACTTGCTTTCGCTTGTAACTCTGCAGCTTTAGCTTGAAGCACTGCTTCATTTTTTGCGGCTTTTTCTTTCTCTGTTTCAAGCATTAATTCAGCATTTTTTTGCTGTGCCAATAGTTCCTTGTCTGAAAGTTCTTTGATTTCAATTATCTGCTGTTCAAGTTTTTTGTTAGTTGACGCTATACTCCTCGCAAGATAAACTGACATCGAGCCAGGCAAACCAAACAAGCCAACGATAAATAAAATTAGTATATATATTTCTGGTGGCCTAAGATTGAACAGATTTATTACAAAGATCGTTAAAATAAGAAATACAAAGACCATCACTCCAGTGCCAATTACCCACGCATGTTCTTTTTTATTTTTAATTGCAATAATGATTGATCGTAGCCCTTCAATGGTTGCCAGAAAAATATAAATAGGTAAAGCATAATTTATATATTCTCTTAACGGATTAATAAAGAACATAATACCAATTAAAATTGTACCAAATAAAAAGAACCAAATTTGCTTTGGTATTGTTTTATAAAAAATAGAATAGATGAAACCTAGGTAAACTAAAAATGCTAAAGCGATACCCGTTATACTGATTGTTTGAAAAATAATGACCCAAATAATTTTTGTAAAAACTAATTCACCTAATTTACTTGAAAAGAATAATAATGCTAGCGAAAATGAGAATAATGCATAATAGAGGTTTTCTTTTCGTTTTGAATAAAATAAGTGAAGTAGAAAGTATAAAATTGCAAGGGAGAAAAAGATGCCCCCTATTGCAAAATTAACTCCAAAATTCATTTTCCCATTTAATATCTGACTTTTTACTTCATCATTAATATCATTTATTCTCAATGTAAAACCATGCTGGCCATACCATGAGTCCACCCATTCCGGTTCTTCAACCGATGCATAGTTTGAATATCTCACGGCTAACATATAGTTCGTATCATTAGTAAAATTTACTGCAATAGGGATACTTTGAGGCTGATAAACTTTTTCACTATCCGGGATTGTACTTACTTTCCCATATTTAGCAATTTGTTCCCCATTTAAATAAATTTCTGAGGCGCCAAAGTGACTCATTGAAAGTGCAACTGACTTATTAAATAAAGAAGAATCAATTTTAATTTCTCTTCTGAACCAACCAATTCCATTCCAAATTTCAGCAGGGTATTTTTCCCACTCCAATCTAGGTCTTAATGTATCCCAAGTTGAGTCATCAAAGGATTTAAAAGCCCATGTGCTATCATCACCTTTAGAGTATTTCCAAGGTTTACTTAGAGTAACTGGTCTTTCAGCTAAGCTATCCGCACTAATGAAAACAGGATCAAGAATAATTTGAGCCTTTAGAATAAAAGTTGAAAATAGAATTATGATAAATATTCTCATAAATTATTTCATTTAGTATTATAATAATTATTAAGCTAAACAATTAATTTAATAATTTCTTTAAATTATTTAATCTTTATAACAACGAATGTTACATCATCATCCTGTTCATACCCGTTAAGCCATTCATTAGCAGACTGTTCAAAATGTTCAACAATTTTTTGCGGTGATTTTTTACCTACTTTTATGAGTTCAGTTTTTACCCTATCATAACCATACATATGCTTTTTGTGATTATGTAATTCCGGCAAACCATCACTTAACAAGAAGATAACATCGCCGCTCATTAACTTTCTTTTCTCAATTTTATATTGATAATTCATCATAGCTCCAAGAGGCATTCCGCTCAATAAGATTTCTTCAACAGAATCTTCTACATAATGATAAATAAAAGCCGGGGGCATAGCTGCAGACGAAATACTAAATTCTGAACCATTAATTTTTATCATCTGCAGACACATTGAAAGTTGCCTAAATTTCATATTCTTTATGACTTCAGATATGCGTTTAAATGTCTTTAAGATATCTCTGCTGGATGCAAGAGAGTTAAATAAACTTTTTGTTATTGTAACCATTGTACCGGCTTTCATACCATGTCCGGTGGCATCACCTATTATAGCAGTTAAATTGTTTTTAGAATCAACATGGAAATCGTAGTAATCCCCTCCCACTTCAGTGGCAGTTTTCATAAATACTGCAATATCTAAATTTGATAATTGAGGAACTTCCTTTGGTAACATAGCCAATTGTAGTTGACGAGCTTCTTCCAGTTCTTCTGTTTTTCTTTCATTTTCTGCTTGAATTATTTTATTCTGCTTTTCAGCATTCTCCAAATCTTGAAAACGAGTATATGTTTGTTCAAACACATAGGCAAATCTTTGAATAATTTTCATTTGGTCTTTATTCAATTCTTCTTTTGAATGTATTGTGAAAAATCCCTGCTTGAAATAAAAATTACTAAAAAATGCCTCCTCCTTTAATAATTGGTCCTCATTAATTTTATTTTTTTTGTATTCATCGAATGGTAGATATTTACTAATATATTTTGCCCATTCTAAACGAAGTTTACCAATTAATTTTATTACATGGTTTGTTCTCTGACTTTTCCATCCATCATACGTTTCCTGCAGAATTGGGTGTTCATTCAAGGGTAATGCCGAACCGGTTGGAATTACATTCCCACTATTTGTGGTTGACCAGAGACGACAATTTTTTAAATCTTCATCAACAATTGCAATATTACAACGGTATGGTTTAATTCCAAGCTCATTCAATTGAGAGAAAAGATGAGCGGCTGTTTGAGCAAGTTCATTACTTTTCTGCATTGCCATGGTTCTTGCACGCACCCGTTCAAGCGCTAATTCAATCCGTGCTTCACGGTTCCTTTGTTCGGAAATCTTCAAATCTTCAAAACGCTTGTAGGCGAGATCGAATACACCAGCAAATCTAAACAGTATGGCGAGATCTTCTGCAGGCGGATCTGAAACAACACCTGGTAAGCTATAACCAATTTCACCATGAGAGGTGCGTGCCATTACAAATGTCAGTCCTCCTATATGGCGAATATCATCAAGGGTTGGAGCGTTGGGATCCACTTGTTGGAAATCACCCAGGCTGATCATTTTATCAACATAATCGACAGCTGTCTCTACATCCATAGCAAAAACAACCGTTGGTTCATCACTTTTTTCCCAATCATCTATTAGTTTTATATCTCCATGGATGTGGCGGGGTAGTGTCATCACCATGCCTATACGGGTTCCATCGCCAGAAGTCATGGCTTTTTCGTATTTATTGGGCAAATATCTCATATGCCAGAAATAATGTGCTTCGTGTCCTAAATTGACAAACTCAGTGCGCATTGTTACAACAATATCCAGCAAGTCAACGGACTCTTTCATTGCAGTTACTTGAGCCCTTATTCTTTCAAGTGATAACTCTATCTGCGATTCTCTCGCCTGTGCTTCAGTTTTTTTTAAGTCAAGAAATCGGGTGTAGGCGCGTTCGAATTCCCTTGAGAAACGGTGAAGAACTTGCTGTTCATCCTCTGAAAGTTGTTTACGAATCATGATACCAAAACAGCCGTATTTCATATAGGCGTCTACGTAGTACAATCCATCAGGATATAATTCCGGTTTGAATTTATCCACACCCTCCAAAAGTTCGGTCCATGTATTAAAATATTCCTCAACACCTGTTGCCGGAACCGGATTAACATGAACTGACATTCCGCTTTCCCAGGCCACATAGCATTCGGCAATAGCGGGCTCCGATTTATCAAGGGGATAGATCACCTGCTTGTTTTTAAACCCATCAGCTCCTTCCTGCCAGGTTGCCCAGAATAAATGTTCCATTTTCACTTCATCCGGCAACCACAAATATGAAAATTCCGATTCGATGCCGAGCAAATAAAGCTGCTCATGAAATACTTGTGAAGTTTTATTCAGTTCCTCCGAATGCTGCATCATCATACTTTGTGCACGAGCCCGCTCCAGGCCTGCTTCGATCTGGGCCTCTCTTGCCTGTGCTTCTGCTTTTTTAAGATCGAGAAAACGGGTATAGGTTTGTTCAAATACTTTTGCAAATCGTTTAAATATATCATGTGCATCTGGAACTGGTTCTAAAGTGATAAATAACAGATAGCCGTATTTAAAGTAAGTAACATGATCTATCTGTTTATTAGGAAAAGAACCACCTTCCTCTTTAAATTTTGTGAGAGCTTCACCCATAATAGGTAAAGTGCACAAATAATCGTAATGAGTGGCACAAGCCGGTCCTTCAAAGGATTCAATATACATCGGTACTCCTTTCTGCCCTTCTTCAAAATACCGAAGAAAAATATTTTCCCGTGGAGTCTGATATACTGGCAGTGTTCCCATTTCGGAACTAAACCATTCAGTTGACTCATTTTCGCCATAAATATTAAATGCACATCCCCTAGTCTTAATACCAAGTGCCCTTACCTGGCTATCCAGTAAAAAAGAAGCTTCTGCCAATTCATCGCTATGCTGCATAGCCATTGTTCTTGCTCTTACTCTTTCCAATGCCAGTTCAATCTCAGATTCTCTTGCCTGTGCTTCGGCATTTTGAAGATCTAGATAACGGGTATAGGTAAGGTCAACTACATTGGTAAATCGTTTTAAAACCCCACAAAGCTCTCCAGAGAGTGGTTCAGTGCCAATAATCTCAAGGAATCCATGATTCATAATGGCCTGCGCAACATGTAGTCTATCCAGCAAAACAATTGAATCTTTATACTCTTTAGGTGCGTCCTTAAAATCTGTTTGTTCGAACATCAATTCACAATATCCCCTCAGTTCCTTATTGTCAATAATGAACTCATGTAATGAAACCTTCTGCTCGATTGAGTCAAGTACTTTGTCAAGAATGGGATGAGAAAAGAAAGGGAAGTTATAACTTTTTGCTAATTTCATGCATTCGCCGAGATTCCAACATGTAAAATCCCTAGATTTTCCGTTACGGATGAATATAGAGCATTCATACACTGGAAGTCCAAGCTTTTTGAGTTCCTCAAAAATAATAGAAATAATGACATTCAGTTCTTCGCTTTTTCTAAGTCCCATAGCATGAGCTCTAATTCGTTCTAACGCTGCTTCGATCTGTGCTTCCCTCGCCTGTGACTCGGCAAAAGCAATATCGTTATATCTTTTGTATGCTAAGTCAAATACGTTTCTGAATCTTTTTAGAATTTTAATTTGGGATTTATTAATAGGTTTAAAAGTTGAGATGCCTATATCACCAATTCCAATTGAAAATAGGTAGTAATAAAGAGCTTCGGCTTCATCTAACCTCGAATCATCACTTTGTCCTGAATTTTTCCGAAATTCTTTCCAGTCGCTCAACTGATCTTTGTTAATTACTACTTCAAAGTAAGCATCTGCAGCACTTCGAATTTTTTCCAAATACTCGTCAACTATGGGATGGGATCCGTATTCTATTTTTGCAATATCACCTCCAGTAAATTCAGAATAATCATAATCCATAAAATATTTTTGTTCATCGTTTGGAATATGAATTACTGCATTTCTAAGAGTATCAAAACCTAACTTTCTAAATTCTTTATATGACGCTTCGCAGATATTTAAAAGGTCTTCCGATTTTGCCATGCCCATTGCTACCGCTCTAACTCTCTCTAAACTAGCCTCAACTTCTAACTCTTCATTTTTTTTTATTAGCTCGGCAGTCTTTTCATCAACCATTCGCTCCAGCTTTTCTGTTTTTTTCTTCCACTCATCCACATGCCAAGGATCCTGACCATCAGAGACATGCTCAGGTTTTGATGAATGCCAATGGAGTAATTTCCATGAATCTACTTTGAATTCAAAGACAGCTGTCATCCGAAGATTCAACTTGTTTGTATCATTACCAATCTTAGTGACTAATTCAATTTCATCAACAACTATACCTGTATTATCATTATCTGTCAATCGAGTGAGAACAAGATTTGAAGTGAAATAAAAATCATCAAAATTTACGGATTGCTTTCGTTGTAACTGGACTAGGTCAATGAAATCAGCCATAGACAGAATCTTTTCATCAAGGGCAGTTCCATATCCCATAATGTCCTGTTCGACAAAGCTTGCAAGATCATCAATTGACCTATTCCCTAACCCAACTTCTATTACTTTTTGATATGCTCTTTTAAGTAATTCTTCTCTTTTTTTCATAATTAACTGCTTTAGATTTAATAATTATTTTACTTTCAAGACAACAAATGTAACATCGTCATCCGGTTCTCTGCCATTCAGCCATCTCTTTCCAGCATCATTCAGTTTCGAGATGATTTCATCCGGTTTTTTATTACCAATTTTACCAAATAATTTTCTTGTTCTTTCATAACCAAAAATTTCTCCATCCCCATTCATTAACTCAGGGAATCCATCACTCATTAATAATATATTATCCCCTTTTTGCAATTTGGTTTCCTCAGATGAATATGGGAAATTAGATATTGCGCCCAAAGGCATTCCTTTAATGAGAATTTCATCAACTGACTTAGATTTACTCCGGTAAATAAAAATTGGCGGCATTGCTGCTGAAGATATTGATAATTTGTAGTCTTTAATTTTCAACATTAGCAGACACATCGATAATTGTCGAAATTTCATATCCTTTATAACTTTTGAGATCTTTGAAAATGTTTCAACTATATTGCTATCTGCGACTGAGCTATTAAATAAACTTTTTGTAATTGTTACAATTGTACCAGCTTTCATTCCGTGCCCGGTTGCATCACCAACCACAACTGTTAATGAACCATCTTCATCAATGTTAAAATCATAATAATCCCCTCCAACTTCGGTTGCTGTTTCCATATATGCAGCTATTTCAAGATTATTTAATTTTGGAGTTTCATTAGGAAGCATCCCTAACTGTAACTGACGAGCTTCTTCTAACTCAAGTGATTTGCGATTATTAGCTTCTTCCAATTTTTGAAAATCTTCATAACGGGAATAAGCTATACCAAAATCATTTGCTAATTTCTGTCCCAGTTCAATTTCTTCCTCAGACAATCTCTCTTCACTTCCTATATATAACATCCCTTGATTAAATGGCAACAACTGCAAAGACAAATTTTCTGGAGCATCTTTTCCATCCTGAAAACGTTCTTTATTTTCAACAAATCCTTCATCCATCATTACCTGAGTCCAAGACAAGAATTTTTCGCGATCCCAAACTTCATAATATATTTGACCCATTCGCCAATTCTGCACTGCTTTTTCTACCCAAACCCCCTTTTCAAGCTTAATTTGCAGCGCAGCAAGAGAATTACCTTCTGGCGTTGATAAATAGGCATGTACAAGTTCATTTGTCTCATCAATAATAAATACACCACAGCGAAAGAATGGAACACCTAGTGCAGTAAGTTCACGCCAAATAAGAGGAGTGATTTTTTCTAGATCATCGGTTGAACGCATAGATGCTATTTCAGCACGAACCCTATCAAGGGAAGCCTGTCTCATGGCTTCAACGGCTCTCGCTTCTGATTGCTGAAGATCTCTAAAACGGGTATAAGCAAATGAAAAGACTGATGTTGCCCTTTCCAGCAACTCCCAGCTCTGTGCGGAGATCTCTCCGGGAGATGCAGCTCCCATAAAACCATTAGAGAATTTTAAGAGATGATATGTTCTTTCTGGAATTATATCTCCATAATATCCTTGCAAGGCCTCAGAATGTTCAGCACAATAATTTATCCATTCTTTCCTATTTTCGCCCTGCATTAAAATGGAGGTTCTGATTTTGATCGGATCTATAGAATTTCATCATCTCTCTACCTACCCATGTATCTTTCAAATGCATAGTCATATGATCCGTCAACAATTTCTTATCCTCTTCACGAATATCCTGGATTGCATACCAACACTCAGTTGTTCCCGAATCTTCATCATGGATATAGATGGAACTAGTTTCCAATTCCTCTACCCCAAGTAAACCCATTTCTTTTCTTAGAACTTGTGCTACTTCTATTAATTCTTTAGGCTTCTGCATCGCTAAAGCTCTAGCTCTTACTTTTTCCATAGCTGTTTCGATCTGGGCCTTTCTTGACTGTGCTTCCGCTTTTTGCAGATCAAGGAAACGGATATAAGCTTGATCGAATACTTTCGCAAAGCGTATCAGGACTTCATTCTCTTTTTCTGTAAATACTTTACCTGAATAATCATTAAAGAAAATGGCTGAATGTTTTTGAATAGCAACTGAATAGCCAAAATAAGGCTGCCCCAAAATCCATTTTTTCAAATCTTCATGAATTATTCTAAAATCAAAGTGTTCAAAAGCATATTTGAAATATTTGTTTTTTTCTTCAAAGGAGTAAACAACAGGAAGAATTTCTTTCCCAGATTTGCGTGCCTCAATAAAATCAGAGAAGAGTACATTTTCAAAATACGGTAAATGCATGGTTACCGGACCATCAACATGATCAGGATTTACATACCAGTGAATCAAATCATTTGAGTCTGGTACAAATGTGGCAAGTGATACACCACCATTCATCTCAATATTCAGCTCATTCATCTTCCCCATTACTGTCACAACTACATCTTGTATTTCATCGCTTTTATGCATAGCCAAGGAACGTGAACGAACTTTTTCCAATGCTGCTTCAATCTGAGCTTCTCTTGCTTGTGCTTCTGCTTTTTGTAAATCTAGAAAACGAGTGTAGGTTTGTTGGAATACATTACCAAAACGCATTAGTATTTTATTCTCTTCATCAGAGTAAGAGGTGCCCGAAAAATTTTCTATGTACAAACCTACATTCTCCAACAATACAGTAGAAATTGCAAGACCGGGGCAGTTAAAATAATATTCCTTTGTTTCCCCAGGTACTCCGGGAATATATTCAAAGAGGTCTTGATAGAATTTGTTTTTTTCTTCAAAGGAGAGATGGTTAGCAAAGAAATCTTTTCCATTTGCTTTGGCTTCATTAAAACTGTTCCAATGCGGAGAATCGAAATAAGGAATGACTATCTCGGAAGGGACCTCATTCCGATCTGCCAGCCAAATGTGCATATCATCCCTTGTCTTAAAATCCATAATAAAACCTGTGTGTTCAATATTAATATGTAATTGAACTAATTGTTCATAAACAACTTGAATTACTTCTTTGAGTTCTTCACTTTTCAGCATACCCATGGAACGACTTCTCACTCTTTCTAACGCAGCTTCAATCTGTGCTTCTCTTGTTTGTGCTTCGGCTTTTTGCAATTCAATATAACGTCTGAATGTAAGATCAATAATTGCCGCAAATCGTCTTAAAATTATTAATTCCGCATCATTGTATGGTGATTCTGACCAGGCATATAAACCGCCAATTGAAAAAGGAAAAAAGTGTCCATATTGCTTTCCCCAAGCCTGCAGGGCAGGTACCTTAACCGGCAAACCTTTAAGAAGTAATTCATAATAGGATTTGAGTTGTTCACCACTCAGTACGGGAAAATATTCTTCATTGTTTAGCGTTGTATCATAAATTTTTTCCAATATGGGATGCCCGGACAATACAACCGAACCTATCAGTGCAAGGTTGTCTCCGTCAAGAGATGAAGTGGCAGAATATAATTGCGTTTTACGTGATTCTTTGTCAATCAAACCAACGCCACAACGAATAGGATTAATACCCAGGTTTCTTAATTCAGTAAACACCATACTTGCAGCTGATGAAAGATCAGCACTATTGTGCATGGCCATGGCTTTAGCCCTCACTCTTTCAAGCGCTGCTTCAATTTTTGCCTCTCTCGCTTGTTTTTCAGCATTTTGGAGATCCAAAAATCGTGTATAGGAAAAGTCGAAAACTTCTACGAATCTTCGGGTAATAGATAAATTCTCGGTTGAAAGCTGTTTTTCTCCGAGTAAAGCGAGATATCCTAATTTAAAAAATATAAAGTGAGTTGTTATATTTATAGGAGCGTTCTTTAGTAATTGGGATTTTTCCTCTTTTGAGTATTTATATTGCTCTGCAATCGCATTAATAAATTGTAAACGCCTATCTGCGGATAATTCATCTATTAAATAATTTTTTCTTTTTCCTAAAGCTGTAAAAAATTTTGGGAACCAGTCTGGCAAGTATTTTTTTAATATATCCATTGATTCTGCAAAAGAAGTGCTTTCAAATGGTTTTACAGCAACATTTGATCTAGCCCGCCAGAGTTCCATTTTATCGTTATCTTCATCAATTACAACTATGGATGCTCCATTCACATATACACTAAGATTAATTAACTCCGTAAAAAGTCGATCAGTAACATTCCCAACCTCCTCACTTTTTCTCATACCAAGTGCAAGTGACCTCACTCGTTCAAGAGCCGCTTCAACTTTAGCTTCTCTTGCCTGAGCTTCGGCTTTTTCAATATCGAGATAACGTTGATATGCAAGTTCGAAAACTTTAAGAAATCGATTGAATAAATTCGTCTCCTCTTCTGTCAATGGATGATACGTTGAAATTCCAAGTGCAACTGGTCCCAGTGAGAACCAATAATAATTTAGAGAAGATGCTTTATTTAGATATCTATCTATAAACACATTTGTCGTTTTCTGGTATTCAATCCATTCTTTAACTTTTCTACCTTTTATATGAGTTATAAAAATTTCCCCTTTACCTTTAAGCATTTTTAATGCGAAGGTTTTATGAATTTTATTATTAGTATAAACGGTTTCGGTAATAAATGTCTTTTTATGCTTTGAATAATATTCATAATTCATATAAGTACCGCGCTGCTCATAAAAGATAGCTGTCTGTACATTACGAATTTCTTTTACACCCAACGATTGTAGCTGTTGTGAAATAGATTTGCACACATCCAGCATATCCACAGGTTCTTTCATCGATAGAGCAATCGCCCGGACTTTTTCTAAAGCCGCCTCAATTTCTAATTCACGATTTGATAGTTCCAGCTCTAATGTTCTATTCTTAACAGACTCCTGGAGTTTTAAGTTTTCAGATTTAAGTCTATCGAATGCAAAAATTTCCCCATCTGTAACTTTTGAATCGGGATAAGAACCATGCTGATGTAAGATTTTCCAGGTTCTATTGATTTTTTGAATTAATGATGACATTCTTACTTTTGAATAAAAGATCCATTCCTCTTCAGCTTTTATATAAATGTCAAGAAATTCATGAACCATTACATAAGGATCATAAGGTATTATCTCTGTTTTCTTATTACGCAGTTCAGTTAAACCAACCATTTGATCAAGTACAGAAGTAGAATAATTGTAAATTTCTTTTTTGCTTTTCCAAATTTCAACTTCAGTCGTGCCAATATTTTGGTAATCATCTACTAAGTAGGATGCCCAATGTTTCAAATTTCCTTTGAGATAGGAATCCCAGTAATCTTGCATCATCAATTTTATTTCTGCTTCTATTTTCTTAGTTATTTTCATTTTTATTCATTCTATTTCCAATTCCTGCTCCTAAAGCCACTCCAATAGCAATCCAAACGCCTAAATTATCCGTAGCAACTCCTATAGCAGTACCGATGGCAATCCCTATGGCCATTCCTTGACCTAATTTCTTTTTGTCTTTCATAATATTTTTAATCCTTTGAGTTTATAGATGATATATATTTATTCTAGTATTATGATGTTAAGCTCTATTTTAAAAAATGTTGATAACTTGCTAGAAATATTTCTAAAGATTTTTCCATGTAATATTTCATTTAGTTGAAGGATTAATAGAATTATCTTTTAACAAACAATTTCAGCTTATTTTACCTTTATTACTACAAATGTAACATCATCATCAGGTTCCTTATCACCACTCCAAAGTTTACCTTGTTCTTTTAAGTGCATTATTATTTCATCTGGAGTTTTTTCTGCAGCATCCTCAAAAATATTTCTTGTTTTTTTGTACCCTATCATTTCATCTTCACTATTCCTTAATTCAGCAAAACCATCCGACATTAAAAGAAAAGTATCACCCGATTCAATTTTACGTTCAATTAAATCGTAATTAGATAATGCCATCGCACCTAACGGAAAGTTGCTTGTGGAAATTTCGTCAACAGTTTTTGAAGATTTTTTATAGTGATATATGGGAGGCATTCCGGCAATAATCAACTTTATTGAATCATGATTAAATTGAATACTGGCTAGAGCCATTAATAATCTACCTAACTGCATATCCTTTATTGCTTTGTTTGTATTCTGGAAAAATGGTACTAGTCCCTTATTAGATCTATCTGACATAAATAATGATTTAATTATTGAGACCATCATTCCCGACTGCATTCCATGCCCTGTTGCATCACCAATGATCACGGTTAATGTTCCATCAAGATGAACGTGAAAGTCATAATAATCACCTCCAACTTCAGTTGCTGTCTTAATATATGCAGCGATATCAAAATTAGGAAGTGTGGGCAATTCTTTTGGAAGCATTGAAAGCTGAAGATTTCTTGCCTCTTCCAACTCTTTACTTTTTCTTTCGTTTTCAGACTCAGCTAATTGTGCTCGAAGTTCTGCTTCGCGAATTTGAGAAGCAGTTTTTTCTTTAGCCAGAAGTCGTTTCCTCTGGATACGATCGACAGCAAATACACCCAAAATAAAAAATACTCCGTATAAAGCATATGCAGCAGTTGTTTTCCAGAATGGTGGTGTGATAATTAATGCTAAACCTTTTGGTTCTTCAAGCCAAATACCATCGCTGTTAGTAGCTAATACTTTGAAAGTATATTCCCCCGGATCCATATTTGTGTAGCTAGCATAACTCTTATGTCCGGCATCAATCCAGTCCTCATCATGGTTTTCAAGTATATATTTATATTTATTTTTTTTAGGATTTGAAAAATCTAATGCTGCAAAAGAAATGGTAAAATCATTTTGGTCATATTTTAATTTTAATTCCTTTACTAAACTTATATTTTCGGTTAGTACCGAATTTTCACCAATAGATACACTCTCCTGAAATAATTTAAAGTCAGTAAAAACAATGTTTGGTTTAAATTTACTTGGCCTAATTTCATCTGGATAAAATACGTTGAACCCATTGGTTCCACCAAAATACATTGCTCCTGATGAAGCCTTTAACGCTGAATATCTAAGATATTCAAAACCTTGAATTCCGTCATCAATATCATAACGCCTCGAGATACCTAATTCGGGATCAAATTCAATTAGTCCTTCAACTGTTCCAAGCCATAATCTATTTTCAGTATCAATAAGCAGACTTTCATAATCCATTTGCTGACCGTTAATGTCAACAATTGAATTTACCTTAATAATCTCACCAAATACTAACTCTCTCATACCATTTGCTACATCATTAATATAAATATTGCCACTTGGGTTTTTAACCGGCATAATGAAAGTTGAGATTTTACTGCTTGTTCTAACACCTGAAAATATTTCTTTGTCTGGTTCGAATTTAAAAAAACCATACCATGAATTTCCACAAAAATAATAATTATTGTCAGGTCCTTTAAATGGGAACCATATTTGATTATCAGGAATGCTAGTTGAATCATTAGGCTTATTTAAGTAGTGTTTGAAGGAATCAGTATCATAATTATAAATATTTAGTCCTCCCCCATAAGTGGTTACAAGTATTTCACCTAGTTTTAGCTCTGAGACAGTGGTAATTCTGGTTTGCGAAACATTTTTTTTTGAAGTTCCCATTTTATAATGTGTTTTAATACCAGTCTCTGGGTTATATCTATACAAAGCATTTTTATATGTTCCAATCCAAAGATTGTCTTTGCTATCGTAAAGCAAATGTGTGATTTCAACACTATTATTTTCGTCTGAAATAAATTCATTAAAATAGTGTTTAAACGATTTGGTACGTGGATCAAACTTAGATAAGCCCCCTTTAAAGGTACCTATCCAGATATCTCCATTCTTATCCTCAGCAAATGTATTAATATTATTATCTAACAGCCCATCTTTACTATTGGGAACATGTTTATAATGTGTGAATTTTTGAGTCCCAGGGCTTAAGACTGCAATACCTTGCCCCCAAGTTCCAAACCACAATGTTCCTGATCTATCCTTTTTTATTGCCAATACTGCAGTTGAAGTCACAAATGATTCAGAATCAAGATTATTCTTCTTATAATTATAGAATCTATCTTCCTTCTTATTATATAAAAGTGCACCTTCATTGCGTGTCCCAATCCACAAATGATTCTTGCCATTAAAACAAAGATCTAACAGATGTTTATCAGGTATTTCATCAGGTCTATTCTCGGTATTAAAAATGTTACTTCTTTTATTATTGAGATTAAACTTTATTAAACCGCCTCTTGTGCCGCGTCCCCAAAGATCTCCCGTAGCAATCCATAATAATTCGTTATTGCCTGGATCAACTTCAAATGCATTGATTAAATTATTTGGAATTTCAGACTCTTGTTTAAGATCCAGTAATTCATCAAATTTCTCAGTTTTTTTATCAAAAGAAAAAAGTTTATTTGTACCTATTAAAAGTTTGTCATTATCTAAAGGGTGCTGCAAAATAGTAGTGAAATTTGCAAATGTTGAACTTTCCGGTTTATAAAATATAGCTGAGTTATTAACTGTATTTAGCTTAACTAAACCATAGCCAACGATCCAGATTATTTCTTTGTTATCTCTATCTTGGATTAGTCTAAAGAAGGCCGAACCCTTATTTTTTGATAGAATTTCTTCTCTAAGTTTATATCTCTCAATTTTACCCGTTTTGCGAATATATTTATTAATCCCAGCTTGAGTTGCTATCCAAATATTTTTTTCATGATCTTCATAAAGTGAATAAACGAAGTTATGCCATAATCCAGTAGAATCATTTTCTGAATGGACAAAGTTGGTAAATGTAATTCCATCATATTTCTGAAGACCATGCTGAGTGGCCAGCCAAATAAAACCAAATGAATCCTCATAAATAGCATAAATAGTTGTATTAATAAGACCATCTGATTTTTTAATCGAGCTAAATTTGTAGTTTGGTTTTTGACCAAATTGAATGACTGAAGAGCATATAATTAAAAATAGAATTACTTTACTCATTTTTACAGAACACAATTTCATATACCATTTCCTAAATTTTATTTAACTTTAATAACAACAAATGTAACATCATCCTCAGGCTCTTGATCGTTCACCCATTCTGATCCGGAATCTTTAAAATATTGAATTATATCATCTGGCTGTTTCAATGCTACTTCTGCAAATTGAGTTTTTAATTTTTCGTAGCCAATTTGTTCATTCTTGCTATTCTCTAGTTCAGGATAGCCATCACTTAACAATAGTATGCAATCTCCATGATTCAATTCAGTTTCATACACTATGATATTCAAAATCTTTCATAGCACCAAGAGGCATACCTTCAAGATTAATTTCGTCGACCGAATGCGATTTTTGCCTATATATATACATGGGCGGCATTCCAGCACTTGAAAACTGGAGCATTTTTCCTTTAATTCTTAATAGAGAAAAAGCCATCATTAGTCTGCCGAAATTTATTTTCTTTATGGTGAAATTTGTGTCTTCTAAAAACTCCAAAACCTCTTTATTCCCAACCTCTGATGTAAATAAACCCTTAATAAGCGTAACTAAAGTTCCAGCTTGCAATTATTGGCAATTCCCAAATGAAAGCTGTTATTAGGTTCATTAAATATGTAAAAATTCTCTGCTGATAAATAATAATTTTCTCCATTTAGTTTTTTTACATATATTACTCCGCTTGGCAAACCGTTTGAAATATCAAATTTTTTAATAATAGGTTTCTCAAGAGATACATTGCCTTTTTCATCTTTATTAAAAGATATCCTGAACGTACCAGAAGCATTAGTCCCGATCCACAATGATCCATTATTTTCCTCCTCAATAGAATTTACAGGATCTGTGATATCAAGAATTTGACCTTCATCAGTCCATCCGCTTTTACTTTTATAGATTGACCATAAACCAGTGGCGCCAATATAATATCTGCTTGGATTCGATTTAGACCGTATAATGGTATTGACGCCATACTCATTTCCAATAGTCTTTCTGATAGGATTAATTTGATATTTTTCAACTTTAAACAAACCATCATTAGATCCAACAATCAATTCGTTATCACTTTTTATAAAAGAGAAAGACTGATTATTGCTCCCCTGCAATTTATGAAATATTGATGTTTTGGGATCCATATAATAAACACCATTATTAGTAGCAGCATAAAGAATATCATTATGCCTGATTAACTGGTAAGCGGTAGTTGAAAAATTATTCCTGCTATCGAAGTAACTGACCTGTGAAGCATAATCTATTCTCGAAATACCGTTATCGGTAGGCAACCATATTGCTCCTGATCTATCCTGAAATGTATAATAAATAACTGTACTAATAATACCGCTAGCACGATTGTATTTTTTAATTAATTTTCCATTTCTATCAATTACAACAGCCCCATCATTTAGCGTGCCTAATAATATATTGCCGTCATAAAGTATAGCTCCTGGTAAATAAATTAAGTTTTTATTAATAAATTCATCAACTTCAGTTTTAAATGGTATAAATTTTATCCCGTCATACTTAAACATCCCCATGGTCCTTGTTACAAATAAAACTGTCCCCTCTTCATCTGGGAAAGGTAAGGCTACATAAACTCGTTCGTTAGCAAATTTTTCACCTCCATTTAACATAACTAATGAGTCACCCTCTAATATCTGAAGACCTTTACCCCATTCTCTTAAATATATTTTTCCGTTTACTTCTTTCATTTGATGAAAATCATCGTCACCCATAATTACACTGAATTTTTTCTTTTTTATATGCCATATTAGTATATAGTTTGAGGTATTAAAAAATACCCGATCATCAATTACAATAGTTGTCCAAACATCAGAAAAATTTTTTCTATCTTCCGGTACAAAGGAATAAAGAGAATTGAATGTCAATTTGCCTATAGAATCAGGTAAATAGTATCCTAGATCTCCAACACCCCCAGCGTATATTTTACCATCTTCACCACTAGCAAGTGAACGACATGTAGCATTATTTGGCATAGGGTACAATTTCCAATCAGCACCGTCGAACTCAAGTAAACCCAAATTATTACCAAAATACATTATTCCCCTCTCATCCTGCATTATCGCCCAATTTTGGGTATCCGCACCATATTCTTTAGGTGAATAATTATTGACTAGCGGGAACCCGCTTTCTAATTTATTCTGTGAATACATTAAACTCACTGAGACAATCAAACAGTTGATAGTAATCGTAATTTTTCGCATCATAATCCTAGTTTTTACATAATTGATGTTGATTAGCTTATTTAAATTTAATAACAACAAATGTAACATCATCCTCAGGCTCTTGATCGTTCACCCATTCTGATCCGGAATCTTTAAAATATTGAATTATATCATCTGGCAGTTTCAATGCTACTTCTGCAAATTGAGTTTTTAATCGTTCGTAGCCTATTTGTTCATTCTTGATATTCTCTAATTCAGGATAGCCATCAGTAAGTAAAAGAATACAATCTCCACTTTTTAATTCAGTTTCATAAAGTCTATACTCAAAATTCCTTATTGCTCCAAGAGGCATACCCTTCAGATTTATTTCTTCAACAATATTAGATTCTTTTCTAAAGATATACATTGGGGGCATTCCAGCACTTGAAAACTGAATCAGATTTTCCTTAATTCTTAGAAGTGAAAATGCCATCATTAATCTGCCTAATTCAATTCCTTTTATTGCATTACTTGTATCATTAAGAAATGTGAGAAGTTCTTTTTTGCTTACTTCCGAAGTAAAAAGTCCTTTTAATAATGTGACAATTGTTCCAGCCTGCATACCATGTCCGGTTGCATCACCAACTCCAACATTTAATGTTCCATCATCCGATATTGAAAAATCATAATAATCACCTCCGACTTCAGTCGCAGTTTTCATGTAAACAGCAATCTCCAAGTTGTCAACTATGGGTAATTTCTTTGGCAGCATAGAAAGTTGTAACTGTCTTGCTTCTTCCAATTCTTGAGTCTTCCTATCATTTTCGGCTTGAATAACTCTGGCCTGCAATTCAGCAGCTTCTGCTCTTAAATGGCTTTCTTTAATTGTTGCGTTTTTCTTTTGTCTTTTTAATTCAATTGACTCTAATTGTATAAAGAAATCCTAAGCCAAACAATGCATAGGATAGATAAGCCCACCAGGTTTGCCATGGAGGAGAAGAAATAATAATTTCAATTGATTTTCCTTCTTCATTCCAAACATCATTATTATTTGATGCCTTAACCTGGAAAATGTAATTCCCCGGAGGAAGATTTGGATAAATAGCCGATCTCTGTGTACCAACAAATCGCCAATCATCTTGGTAATTCTTCAATCTATAAGCATATTGATTCTTCTTAGGATTTGCAAAATGTATAGCTGAAAAATTAAAAGATATATCATTTTCATCATAATTGAGTTGAATATTTTCAGTTTCATTTATTGGTTTCTTTAAAAGTGAATTTTCACCATGTTTTACAATTTCGTTAAAAAGTTTAAACTGTGTAATCAGCAATTCAGGAGGGAAAAGATCTTTTTTAATATCACCGGGTTTGAACATAGTAACTCCATTTTGACCTCCAAATAAGAATTCACCGTTACTAGTTTTTAAAGCTGATCTATCAGCAAACTGATAACCAGAGATACCATCATCAATGCCAAAATTTTGAAAACTCTCATCAGAAATATTAAACATAGAAATTCCATCAAAACTGCTTAACCACAATGTTCCATTTTTTTTATCATCAAGTATAGCCTGCACGGAATGTGAATTAAATCCATCCTTTTTAGAAAATGACTTTATTTCTCCAGTTTGAGTATTAATTTTATTTAATCCGCCAAGCCATGTACCAACCCAAAGAATATTATTAGCATCAGTGTACAATGAGTTTACATCTTGTGAATTTAATGTACTTGTTGAATCTTTACCGTAACCAAATCTGGAAAAATTCTTTTCAATAATGCTATATTTGAATAAGCCATCATTTGATCCAAACCAAATATTATTATTTTTGTCCTCAACTATATTCCCCACATCATTACTTACTTTTGTTCCAATTCTAAGAGCTTCAAAATCTATTTTGGAGAATTGATTATTTTCTTTATCATAAATATAAACACCATTTGCGGTGCCTAACCAAAATTAATAATTTCATCTGGTTGCTTCTCTGCTGCTTCTGCAAACTGAATTTTCAAACGTTTGTAACCAATTTGTTCATTCTTGCTATTCTCTAATTCAGGATAACCGTCACTAAGCAAAAGTATACAATCTCCAGAGGTCAATTCTACTTCATATAGATTATATTTAAAATCCTTTATAGCACCTAAAGGCATTCCACGCATGTCAATTTCTTCAACAATTTTGGATTCTCTTCTATAAATATACATTGGAGGCATTCCAGCACTTGAGAAATAAATATGATTTCCTTTAATTTTTAAAAGTGAAAATGCTATCATCAGTCTGCCAAGCTCAATACCTTTAATTGCATTACTTGTTTCCCTTAGAAACGCAACCAGATCTTTTTTACTTACTTCTGAAGTAAATAATCCCTTCAACAAAGTAACTATTGTTCCGGCCTGCATACCATGTCCGGTTGCATCACCAATCCAACAATTAATGTCCCATCATCAGATATTGCAAAATCGTAATAATCACCGCCGACTTCTGTAGCTGTTTTCATATAAACCGCAATATCTAAATTTTCTATTTTAGGCAATTCTTTTGGCAGCATTGAAAGCTGTAATTGTCTTGCTTCTTCCAACTCCTGGGTCTTTCTATCATTTTCAGCTTGTATAACTCTTGACTGTGCTTCAGCTGCTTTTGCTTGAAATTCAGCTGATTCAGCTCTCAACTGGCTTTCTTTTATTGCTGCATTCTTCTTTTGTCTTTTTAATTCAAAAGCTCTAATAGAATATAAAAGTCCGAATCCAAAGAACATGTAAGCTAGGTAAGCCCACCATGTTTTCCACCAAGGGGGAGTAATTATAATAGCATAAGTAATTGGCTCATCTGTCCATACTCCATAGGCACTAGCTCCCTTCGCCTTCAAGATATATTTGCCCGGATCAAGGTTAGTATAATTAATACTTCTTACCGATGTGAGAGAACGCCAAGAATTATCATATCCATCAAGAAAAACACTTAATTTATTTTTGCTTGCATCGCTGTAGTGTGCTACTATAAATTCAAAGTTAAGATCATTTTGAAAATGGTTGAGCTCAATACTTCCATTTTGGGTAAGTGTATATTTTAGTGAATCATTATTTACCTTCAAAGTGTTCTCTGAGTTAATATCAAATTTGGATAAAGAAACAATAGGTGGAGAAGAATTATATTTAATTTTATTAGGATCAAAGACAAGTATTCCACGAGGACCGCTAAAAATTATATTTCCATTTGGGAATTTATTAACCTTGTAATTATCTGGTAAATCTATAAGATAATCATAGGTTCCTGTAACAGGAGAAAACCGGGCAATACCTTTAGCAGTAGAAACCCATAAAAAACCTTTTTCATCTTCAACTAAACTATAAACTGTATTATTAGGTATATTACTTTTTTGCGAAGTAAATCTTTGAAATGTTTTTTTAACAGGATCAAATTTATTTAAACCCCCGCCATAACTTGAAATCCAGAAAGTACCATTTTTACTTTTTAAAATATACGAAACCTGTTGAGCACTTAAACTGGATGTATCATTTGGATTATGATAAAAATTTTCAAATGTTTCATTTTTTTTGTTGAATAAACCTAGTCCGCCATTTGTCCCTATCCACAGCTCGTTTTCATTAAATTCAAATAATGCGTAAACTGAGTTATCAGGTAGAGATCCAGAATTACCCGGAATATTGTTGTAGCACTTAACAATATTTGTTTTGGGATCTATTTTGTCAAGACCACCATCTCTGCTTCCTGACCAAACAATACCCTCTTTATCCTTTAGAAGAATATTCACATAGTTAGAACTAAGACTTTTTTCATTATTCGAATTCTGATTGATATAGCTGAATTTTTCTGAATTTAAGTTATATTTAACTATACCTCTTTCACGAGAAGGAATCCATAATTCGTTATTAACAAATATAGAATTGTTGTGCAGAAGCATAAAATCACCTTGATCACGAAGATGTTTTTGAACACCATGATTCAAATCAAACAAAACTAATCCATCAAATGTACTTGCCCAAACCTCAGTATTGGATATTGGAGTTTATCCCATAAATTCTATTTACTATATTCTCACTTCCCGAATTGTCAATCAAATACTGCTTATAATTTTTTAACGCTGGATCAAAATATTTAATACCGTTTAAGCTTCGTGCAATCCATACAATACCGGTTTTATCAATGAAGATTTCATTCGTTGAGCTGCCAAATATTCTTTGATTTTGATTGGTAATCTTAAAATTTTCAACAATACCTGTTTCAAGATCTAATCTGTCAAGTCCATCCGATCCTCTTCCGCCGCCAATCCATACTTCATTATCATTAAAAAGTATTGACCTAACAAAATTTGAATTAATACTATTATTATTGTTTTTTTTACTATTGTAATTTGATATTAAACCTTGCTTAGGATTAAATCTATCTATACCAGAATCTAGAGTTCCAAGCCAAAGATCTCCATTGTTGCCTTCACTTATAGAAAGTATAGAATTGCTACTTATTGATTTAGGGTTACCCTTTTCATGTAAATATGATTTAAATAATTGCTTTTCTTGATCATAGCTGTTCAATCCTTTATCAGTACAAATCCATAGCATACCATCTGATGTGGAATACAGTCTTCTTAATCTATTGCTGAGTAAACCATTCTTGTCATTTTCAGAGTGTAAATATTGAACTGATTTATTGAGATTAGGATCGTAAGAGATTAGTCCATCATCTAAAGTTGCAATCCATATCAAACCATCACTGCTTGATTTAATTTCTTGAATATATGGATTGATAAGCTGGCCATTTATTTTGATAGGTATTTTTACCGGCCTATCTAGTTTTTCATCAAATCGGCACAATCCATTGATTGTTCCTATCCAAAGATTCCCACTTTTATCAATATGTAATCCAAGAATATTATTTCCGCTTAATCCATCCGGCAAGTCAGGATCATATGTAAAATTCTCTAACTTTATTCCGTCATAACGAACAAGGCCAGATCTTGTGCCAAACCACATATAACCATTTGCGTCTTGTACAATTGCAATTATCACATCATCGAGAATCCCTTCATTTGTGGTTATTTCATTAAGAATTATTTCATTTTGCTGAGCGAACAGGATTTTACTGCTGTTAAATATTAACAACGTTCCTAATACAAATAGCAAGCAACCTTTAATTAAATAATTTTTATCTTTATGCATATCTAAATCAATTCCTATTTTACCTTAATTACAACAAAAGTCACATCGTCATCCGGATCACGATCATTAACCCAATTTGAACCTTCGTCCTTAAATTTTCTAATAATTTCTTCCGGTTCTTTATCTCCAATTTCCTCAAAAAAACTTCTGGCTTTCTTATACCCATACATTTCTTTATTTTCATTAAACAGTTCCGGAAAACCATCACTCATCAACAAAATAGTATCACCATTTTCTAAAGTTGTTTCTTTAAGTGAGTATGGAAAGTCTGAGAACGTTCCAAGTGGCATACCTTTCATGACATGCTCCTCAACTGATTGGGTTCCACTTCGATATAAATATACCGGAGGCATGCCGGCAGACGACATTGTTAACCTATTTCCACTAATTTTTAACATTGACATACACATTGAAAGTTTTTCAAGTCTCATTAACTTCAAACATCTTGTCATTTCATGAAAGGTCTCAATTATGTCGGGATTTGGTGCAAGTGTATTAAATAAACTTTTGGTGGATGTTACCATTGTTCCGGCATTAAGTCCATGACCCGTTGCATCTCCCACTACAACTGTTAAGACTCCATCAATACCAATATGGAAATCATAATAATCACCACCTACTTCAGTTGCAGTTTTCATATAAACAGCTATATCTAAATGAGGTAATTGAGGAAGTTCTTTTGGCAACATTGATAACTGCAGTTGCCTAGCTTCTTCTAATTCTTTGCTTTTTCTTTCACTTTCGGCTTCAGCTAATTGGGCTCTAATCTCAGCTTCACGCATCCTGGCTGATTCACGAGCCCTTTTCAAGAGCTTTCTTCTTTGCAAGCGGTCAATTCCAAAAACAATTCCAATAAAAGTTAAACCATATCCTAAATACGCCCAAATAGTTCTCCACCAAGGTGGGAGTACCTCAATATTTATTGAAGTACCAGCTTCATTCCAGATTCCATCACCATTTGAACCTTTAACTTTAAAAACATATTTCCCTTCAGGTAGATTCGTATAAGAAGCAAATTTTCTATCTGTATAAATCCAGCCATTATCATCAAAGCCTTCAAGTATATAGGCATTTTTATTTTTTTCGGGTCTGGAAAAATGAATAGAGTTAAACTCGAAGGATACATTATTCTGGCTATAATCTAAAATCAAATCTTTTGTGTCCAAAATAGACGTATTTAGAGGTGAGTCTTCATCAGTGGGCAATACAGTTTTGTTATTAATTTTTATTTCAGCAACATTAATTTTTGGGAGCATCTTATTAATATTACCAGACATAAATGCATTAAAGCCATTTATACCTCCAAAAAAGAGTTCGCCATTTTCACTTTTATATGAAGAATTATTTATAAAAGTATAAGATTGAAGTCCATCTTTAACATCATAATTGATAAATATTGGATTATTAATATCTTTGTTAAATTTTGTAATTCCATTTAGGGTACTTATCCAAAGATTACCATAGTTATCCTCTTGAATGGATTGCAAATAATTTGAGGGTAGTCCATCTTTATCATAGATAATATTGTATTCATTTGTGTTTTGATTATGATTGATTAGGCCACCCATTGTTGCTAACCAAATGCTGCCATCATTTTCAACGAATATATCATTTATTACTTTTGTATTAGCGGTATTCGGAATAGAACTTGGGTATTTATAATTTTCAATTTTATTTTGACTAATAAAATATTTGCTAAACCCGGCATTAGTTCCAATAATTAACGATCCATCTTTTTGATACTTAACTATACTTGTGTTATCGCCTTGTATTAGTTGTCGATTTTCAGTCTCAGTCAGCCAGTTTTTTATTTTGCTGAGATCATTTTCCGGTATATCAAAAACCTGAATACCCCACCAGGTAGTATCTATTGGAGGAACAGTATTCCAATTACCATAACTATGACTATCATCAGACTTATAGTATAAATTGTATTTCCCTTTATCAAGTGAAACCAGCTTTATATAAATCCTATTTTTACCGTTACCACTGAAATAATTGTATAGATCAGTAGATTTTTTTTGAACAAATAAAGTATCATCATTACTATTCGTTAACCAACCATAATCCCACATTCCGCCCAAACCTTCTCCCACAGAAACGATAAGAACATTTTTGCTTTCATTTATTTCAAATTCCTTCTTTAAATCCTGATAATCACTTACTTCTAAGATTGAAGCTAAATACTTCTTTTGAGTATGCATAGATTGAACATAAGAAAGGAGATCAGTACTATATGTATTTGATAATTCTTCTCTAATATAAAATCTAGATTTCGTTTTGGTATCAAATTTAACTATCCCGTTAGCCGTTCCAATCCAAAGATTACCGTAATCATCCACTGAAATATTTCTAATAAAATTATAACTAATAGAATAAAAATCAGTGGCTTCGGTTAGATCATAATTTGTGAAGGTATTATCTAAAGTATTATAATAGCTTAATCCGTTTGCTGTTCCTAACCATAATCCTGAGTTCCCTCCCTCAGCAATACTATTAATTTGGTTTGACGGTAACGATTTGGTATCACCTTCTTTATTTTCAAATTTTTTAAATGTTTTGTCAGATAAATTATACTTAAAGAATCCTTCTGTTGTACCTAGCCAAATAATATCATTGTCAGTTTTACTTTTCAATAAACTTAATATCACCAAATTGTTATTTGCACTATTATTACCTCCTGGTTTTGCATATAATCGGAAAGGCTCTTTTTGAAAATCTAATTTCAATATTCCTTTTCCAAAAGTTGGTACCCATAAAACACCAAAATCATCCATATAAAACTTAAAGAATGGATCAGTAGAGTTTACATTCTCCGGAAATGAATTTTGGTCTAATTTATTAAAGGTATTCGCTCTAAGGTTATATCTAAATATTCCTTGCTGAGCCGTTGTAATCCAAAGGTAGCCACTTTCATCCTGATATATATCTGTAACGGTCGAATTATTATTTTCAAAACTCTCTGATTTGAATAGTTTGATTTCTTCAAATAAGGATGAGTGAGGATCATAAGTAAATAGACCGAAATTAGTACAAATCCATAATTTTCCAGTTTTATCTTCAAAGGTATTGAAAATTAGATTTCCTTTCAGTGGATCTTTTTTTTCTGACTTACCTTCAATCAATTCAAATAGATTTAATGTTTCGTTGTACTTAATCAAGCCGCCGAATAAATATCCAGCATATATTTCATTTGCTGTTGTTTCCATAATTGAAAAAACAGTTCCATCAGTTGGAATGGTATTCTCATTATTCTTTATTTCTGTTAATGAGAATTTCTTTTTTTCTAGGTTAAATAAGTATAACCCTCTGCCTGTGCCAATCCATATTCTTCCTTGGGAATCTTCAAATATTTTAGTTATGTTGTTCGAAATTGAAGTAGCATCGTTGGAGTCTGGATAATGTAACGAAAATGTTCCGGAGACCCTATCAAAAATGGAGAGCCCGGATAAAGTTCCTAGTAAGAAATTACCATCTTTATCAATAGAAATTGATTGAACTTGATTATTAGGAAGAGAGCTATTGTCTTCCGGATCATTTTTGTAAATTTTAAAATTATAGCCGTCATATCTGTTTAAACCATCTTGAGTGCCAATCCATAGGAAACCATATTTGTCTTGTTTTATATCCCAAACTTGAGTGTTCGATAAACCATCCGGTATCGAAATATTTTCAAAATAAAACTTTTTATCAGTTTGTGCGGATAATAAAATTGGTAGACATAGGATTGCAACAATAATTTTAATGGAATTCTTAATATTCATATATTTCTCTTTTTAGTTTTTATTTTACTCAATAAAGAATAACCAATCGATAATTACTTCACCTTAATTACCACAAATGTAACATCATCATCAGGGTCTTTATTGTTCACCCATTCTGATCCGCAATTTTTAAAATATTGAATTATATCATCTGGCTGTTTCAATGCTACTTCTGCAAATTGAGTTTTTAATCGTTCGTAGCCAATTTGTTCATTCTTGCTATTCTCTAATTCAGGATAGCCATCAGTAAGTAAAAGAATACAATCTCCACTTTTTAATTCAGTTTCATAAAGTTTAAACTCAAAATTCCTTATTGCTCCAAGAGGCATACCCTTCATATTAATTTCTTCAACAATTTTAGATTCTTTTCTAAAAATGTACATTGGCGGCATACCTGCACTTGAAAACTGAATCTTATTACTTTTTATTTTTAATAGTGAAAATGCCATCATCAATCTGCCAAGCTCTATACCCTTAATGGCGTTGCTTGTTTCTCTTAAAAATGTAAGTAATTCTTTTTTACTTACTTCTGAAGTAAACAGTCCCTTTAATAAAGTGACAATAGTTCCAGCTTGCATGCCATGTCCGGTTGCATCACCAACTCCGACATTCAATGTTCCATCAACTGATACTGAAAAATCATAATAATCACCACCGACTTCTGTAGCTGTTTTCATATAAACTGCAATTTCTAAATTATCTATTTTCGGTAATTCTTTAGGAAGCATGGATAACTGCAATTGACGTGCTTCTTCTAATTCGGCACTTTTACGCTCACTTTCTGCTTGAATTACTCTTGATTGAGCTTCTGCTGCTTTTGCTTGAAATTCTGCAGTTTCCGCTCTTAACTGACTTTCTTTTATTGAAGCATTTTTCTTTTGTCTTTTTAGTTCAAATTTTCTGATTGAATAGAGAAATCCCATCAACATAAGAAGATAAAATGTGTATGCCCACCAAGTTTTCCAAAATGGGGGTGAAATAGAAAACGAATACGAAACTTGATTCAATTTCGATCCATCATTTTTTATGGATCTAACATTAAATTTATAATCACCTGCTGCTAAATTTTGATATTCAGAAAATTGCAGATTACTGGGCTTTGACCAGTCTAGGTCATAACCTTCTAACTTATGTTGGTAAATTGTTGAATTTACCTCTCTTAAGTTTAATTCAGAATAGTTAAAAATTATTGAATTCTCTTCATACCCAAAACTAGCAGGGATATTATAATAGTATTGATTATTGTTTACTTTTATTGAGGAAAGTTTAATTGCACTTTCAAAAGTTGCTTGTCTATCAATGTATAATCCTCTATTCGAGTACCAGGTCAATATATTATTATTAACATCCCGACTTATTGCAGATGGTCCGGAAATTATAAAATTATCATTATAATATGTATTAAACTGCTCACCATTGATTATTAACCCGCCTAAATTATGAATAAAATATGCATTGCCTTTCCTATCTGTAATGGGATTCCAAATATTTGCAGTTGGAAGACCATTTTTTGTAGTATAAAAATTTAATTCTTTTCCATCAAAAATAGTGAGCCCTTTTAGTCGGAGTCTTATGTATAAGTATTGATCCGCTTGAATATTCGTCCAGGTACCCGCAGAGTTAGCTTCTTTCAGAATTCGGAAATCTGCATGTTCATTAACGCTATCAGAAAGATCCGTAAAAACATTTCCATTAAAGCTGAAAAAATATCCAGGTGATAAGAAATACATTATTTCGTTAAGTGTTCCAACATAGTTCAAATTATTCTTTGGAACATTCCAACTTACCGGTGGAGTGGACCATTTATTATAATCATAAATCATTAAACTTGAATTGCCAGTTTTTATATCATTTTCTGAATCTGAAAAGTAACTTACTAACATAAGTCTTTCATTGGGCAAATCGTGTAATTCGTGTATTTGATACTTAAATTTCTTTAGACTATCTGAGAGTGGGTTTGGAATCTCTATTATCTGATCTCCTTCAACCTTACCCATAAAATATTTTGCTTCTGAAGTCTTGTTATCTTTTGGACGTACATAGTTTTGCCAGGTAAATAAATCTCCAGATTGTGTTTCCATTACTTTACTTAAGTTTATCGTTTCTCCAGATTCATTTTTAATATTATCAACCTTTATAACCCAATTATTTTCACGTGTGATAATTGCTTTGGCAATGTCTAAACCTTTGTCGTTTGGAAGCCAGATTCTACCTTTCGAGTCCTCAAAAACAGAATATACTACATTGCTGCTTAATCCTTGGTTCGTAGTAAGTTTGTGTAATTTAATTCCATCCCAAACATTAATACCCACTGGATTTATTATTATTTCGGGTGGAGTATCCGTATAAGAATAGTATATCCATACAAGTCCATTTAAATCTGAGTACATATATGGAAAATCAGTTTTAATCCCCGCTATTCCATCTTTCTCATCTAATAAAACTGAATTATTTGGGAAATAGAGACTAAACCCTAATGGATTAAAAATAACTGATGCACCGTTTATTTCTGTCAAAGGGAAACCACTAAATCCATCATATTTTTTCCATGTTCCATCAAAATAAAAATACTGCTCGTTATATTCTTTGGCTATTGTTTCTTCAAGTATACCAATAGCAAGTAAATCAGGAAATATTTGATTACCCGGGATTAGTTTTGCAAAAGTATATTTATATAACGGTATACTTCCCTTTGTTGATAAATTTGTTATGCTGCCAGTTTCTTTAAATAAATCAACTTTTTCCCAGTGATCATTCACAAATCTGAATAATATGTTCGAATTTTTTGAATAAATAGAACCATTTAAATCAGAAATTGTAGCATAAATATTCTTGTCCTTTTCAAGATACATTACTGATGTCACCCTATTATTGCCAGTAAGATACTTTTGAATTCCAGGGTAAGTATGAAAATCTTTCCCATCATACATTACCACACCAGAAGTCCCGTCATTTAATTCATACCATATGCCACTTCCAACAAATGGTATCCATGTATTCCCTTTATTGTCAGTTACCGGCAAAACTTTTTCATATAGGAATTTAGTACCTAAATAATTCACACCCTGAGATTGATCAATTTTATGAAACTTACCATCTTTATAGAGAACAATGTGAGCTTCCGTTTGCTTAATGCTATTTCTGCCATCTGAAAGAAAAATTAAATCTCCATAAGGTGTTTCAAACATATACGTAGAATTATGTAACGGAAATATTGATGAATCTAGAAGTGTAAATTTTCCATTTTCAAATAGAGTTAAACTTCCATTAAACTCAGAGTCATTATATAGAGTTGTAGTACCTATCCAAATTCTGTTTTTACTATCCTTATTTATAAAAGAAACAATCCTCCCAGGCAAACCAGCAGTTTTGTAACCTTCAACTTCGGTGAACAGTTCAAATTCATTATTATGAAGAATCAGAAACTTATCAGGTGAAGCAAAGTATATTGTATTATTAGTCGAATCATAATAGTTAAAGTGCATGTCTGGCAAACCATATTCTTTTCCCGGTTCCTGAAATTCGTATCCATTGAATCTAACAGTTCCTTCAAGACCAGAAATCCAAACATATCCATCTTCCGTTTGAGAAACAGCTGCAATATTACTTATTGGCAAGCCATCTTTAACTGTATATCTAATTATATCTGCATTTCTTTCCGACTTATATCTTTGCTGTCCAATATTTAGTAACAGAGGAAGGAGAACTAAAATCAAGGAAATATTTTTTATTTTTTTCATATTTATTTTACCTTTATAACCACATAAGTTACGTCATCATCTGGTTCTTTACTACCTACCCAATTGGAACCTTCCTCCTTAAGGGAGTTGATAATTTCATCCGGTGATTTATCTGCAACATCTTTAAACGAATTCATTACTCTTTCATAGCCGTAAAGTTCTTCATTTTCATTTTGCAGTTCGGGGAATCCATCCGTCAACATTAGTATAACATCATCTTTGTTTAAATTTATTTTGGTCACTCTGTAATTGTCACCAGATATTGCGCCCAAGGGTAAACTATGAACATTTAGCTCTTCAATTTCATCTTCTTTTTTTTTATAGTGATAAATTGATGGCAAGCCGGCATTTATTAGTTCAGCACTATTATCTTTAATATTCAACATTGCTAAACCAATCATCATCCTTTCCAAATTAGACTTTTTCAAGGAAGTATTTGAACTTATAAAGAACTCCTGAATCTCTTTATCAATAGAATTAGCTGTAAAAAGAGATTTCATCATTGTTACTAAAGTCCCGGCTTTCATGCCATGACCTGTTGCATCACCTATTGCAATATTTAATGAACCATCTTTTTTAATTGAAAAATCATAATAATCTCCGCCGACCTCTGTAGCAGTTTTCATATAAACTGCAATATCAAGATTAGGAACATCTGGAACTTTTTTTGGCAGCATGGAAAGCTGCAAATCGCGTGCCTCTTCCAACTCCTGAGTCTTTCGGTCATTCTCTGCTTGGATAACTCTAGACTGTGCTTCGGCAGCCTTCGCTTGAAGTTCAGCAGCTTCAGCTCTTAGTTTACCTTCTTTTATTGCTGCATTTTTCCTTTGTCTTTTTAGTTCAAATTTTCTAATCGAATAAAGGAATCCAAAGAATATAAATACATATACAAGATATGCCCACCATGTATTCCAGAAAGGCGGATTAATTACAAAACTAAATGATGCTTCTTTTGCTTCTTCATTATTCGCTACTGTTGCCCTTACTCTAAATGTAAAATTTCCCGGCGAAAGATTTTGATATTCTGTAAATGATAAATTTGAGGTTCTAGACCATTCTTTATCATATCCTTCTAAAATATGTTCATACATAGTCTGATCTGGACTGCTAAAATTTAATACTGAATAATTAAATAGGAATGAATTTTCGGAATAAGAAAGGCTGGTTGGAAACTTATAATAATATGCGTTTTCATTAATAGTTATACTTGAAATTACAACATCATTTGTTTTTTTTATATGTTTTTCTACAGCAATTCCTACACCGGTATAAAATTTAATAATGTTACCATTCATATCCATTGCTGCTTTGGCGGCACCACCAGCGGTTATATTTTCATCATCGTAAAAGAGATTAACTTTATAGCCATTTAGTTTAACTGCACCTGCATGACTTCCAAAAAATAAATTCCCTAAATGATCTGTTACGGGATTATGAATATCGGTTGGGACTAAGCTATTTCTTGGAGTTAAATATTTAAGATTTTTTCCATCGAAAACTACTAATCCCCTTCCTCTCATTCTTACATAAAGATATTCCCCAGCTTGAATATTAGTCTGTGTTCCAGCAACACTTGCTCCTTTGAGAAGTGTGTAATCAGCGAACTGATCTGTACTATCAGATAAATCAATAAATGTATTTCCATCGAATTTGTAAAACTTATCTGCTGTTATGTAGTATGAACCATTATGAAGTTCCCCAACAAAATGAAGCTGCTCATTTGGCACATTCCAATCATTTGGAGGATCATCCCATTCATTACCGTTAAAAACCTTAATTTCTAAATTGACAGAGGATAATTGTTCGACTGATTTAGCAAACTTGCCTTCCAACCACAAATTACCTTTTCTATCTTCTCTTAGATTAAACAATTGATAAGGTAATTGGGTTAGCTCTTTTCTGAATGGTGAATCAAGTTTTATGATCTTTTCGTCACGAATTCTTCCAAGAAAAAATTCTGCTTTTGTGACCGGCAAATATTCCGGTCTAACGAAATTCTGATAAACATATATATCATTATTTTTTGTCTCAAGAATCTCAGACGTATTATAGTCTTCTCCATTTTTCAATTCAATATTTTTTAATTTGAATATCCACTCACCTTTATTATTTTTTATTTCTCTTAAGCGAGTAATCCCTTTATCAGTAGGAATCCAAACATTAAAATTACGATCCTGATATGGCGGGAATGCCATATTACTTTTAAGACCATCTTTATCTGAAAGTTTTCGTAACTTAGTTCCATCCCAAACATTTAGACCTTTACGGTTCAAAGTTATATATGCAGGTGAAGATGAATATGAATAAGTAATCCACACTAAACCTTTTCTATCCGGGTAAAGATTTGGGATTGTGATCTCAGGTATTAAAACTCCATCTTCTTTTTTTAACATTATTGAACCGCTTGGTTTCAAAAAACCTATACCTTTAGCATTTGTCAATAAAGTGCCATCTAAAAGATCAAGAAAGGGAATTCCATTATATGCATCATCTATTTTCCAAGAATCATTTTCATAAATAAAAAATTGAGATGGATCGGTTGAGCTTTGTGCAATTCCAATTGTACTAAACGCTAGCGTTAAATTTATATCTTTGCTACTTTTGAGAAATCTTGAAAAGTAATAATTAAAATTCAACTTTTCTAAATTGCCCTGCCTGGAATCTTCACTAATTTGTTTTATTATAGGTGACGGCTCCCATCGGTTATTAACTAACTCAAATATTTGATAGTCAGAAGAGGTTATTTTTTTTGGTTCTGCCCTTATAAGACTTGCATAAACTTTATCATTTTGAATATCACAAAAGACCTCTGCAATTCTTGTATCAATCGTAAGATATTTTTCCAATCCCGGGAAATCTTTAAAATTTTCCCCATCATAAAACAATACTCCTGATCCCATTGATTTTTGCTCTATTGCCCTTGCCATACTTCCGTGAAAAGCAATCCAAGTATTGCCATTTAAATCAACATTTGATGAATAATTATCAGTTGATACTGCACTAACGTACTTAAAACCATATTTCTCATCAATTTTTGTAAATTTTTCATCCTTAAAGAGTGCAATATAGGCACCATTCCCTGTTTGCGTATTTGAGCCAAAAGATGTAAATATCAACTCACCAAAAGGTGACTCAATAAAACTTTTAGCATTATCTAAAGGAAATGATAAGGTATCGTACAAATTAAATTTTTCATCTTTGAAATAGAGAAGAGAGCCATTATAAGGTTTATCAGTCCAGGGAGTATAGGAGCCTACCCAAATTCTTCCTCTACTATCACTCTTAATAAAGCTTATTATCTGACCCTTATTTTCATTGAGTTTGTATCCATCTGATATATCATAGACTTTAAATTCTTTCCCATCGAAACTTGCAAATTTTTCAGGCGAGGCAAAGTAAAGAATATTTTTTGTTGAATCATAATAAACAGACTGCATTTCAGGAATACCATGCTCATTTCCAAGATAAGCAAATTCATAACCGTCAAATCTAAATGTACCTTCTGGACCGGAAAACCAGATATACCCGTCTTTGGTCTGAACAACACTTGTAAAATTATTCGACGGCAGACCATCTTTTTTTCTATACTCTACAATGTCTGAATTGTTAAGGGTCTTATATTTGTTTTGTGCCTGCAGATTAGTGATTAGAATTGCACAAATAAAAATGTTAAATAATATTGTTAATAGTTTCATTTACGTTTCGTGATTGTGAATAATCATTTTACTTTAATTACTACAAATGTAACATCATCATCAGGGTCCTTATCTTTTACCCATTCTGAACCAGCATCTTTTAGTTTTTTAATTATTTCTTCTGACGCTTTTCCGGCAATCTCTTCAAAATAATTTCTAGCTCCTTTATAACCGTACATCTCATTTTTATCATTTACTAGTTCAGGGAATCCGTCACTCATTAGAAGTATGGTATCGCCTGAATTTAGTTCTGTCTCTCTAATTTTATATGGGTAATTGGACATTGTGCCAAGAGGCATCCCTTCTAGCAGATATTCTTCTACGGAATCAGTACTTTTACGATAAAGATAAATTGGCGGCATTCCAGCAGATGACATACTTAATTTATTATTCTGTATTTTAAGCATGGTTAAGCTCATTGCCAAATTTTGGAGGTGAAGTTCCTTAATACATCTTGATATTTCTCTAAATGTTAATAGAATATCATCATCAGAAGCATAACTATTGAAAAGACTTTTTGCAGCTGTAACAACGGTTCCAGCTCTCATTCCATGACCAGTAGCATCACCAATTACTGCAGTAAGTGTTCCATCCAATCCAATATGAAAATCATAATAATCTCCACCAACTTCTGTTGCAGTTTTCATATAAACAGCAATATCAAGACTTGGAAGATTTGGCAATTCTTTGGGAAGCATGGAAAGTTGAAGTTCACGGGCTTCTTCCAGTTCTTTTGTTTTGCGTTTATTTTCATTCTCTGCAAATTTCGCTCTAAGTTCGGCTTCCCATATAGCGGTAGCGTTTCTCTCCTTACTTAGAATTCTTCTACGCTGAATTCTATCAATCCCAAATATTAATCCAGCAAATAAAAATGCGTAAGATAGATATGCAACAGTAGTTCTCCACCATGGAGGAAAAATAATAATTTTAATAGCCGCACCATCGTCATTGCGCACCCCATCTGCACTAATTCCTCTTACTTTAAATTCGTAATTACCTGGATCCAAATTCGTAAAGGTAGCTGATCCTAATTCAGACTCAACCCAATTCTCATTAAATCCTTCGAGTCTGTAAAATAATCTATTCTTATATGGCCGAGAATAATGAATGATATCAAAATTAAAAGAAAGGTCATTTAAACTGAAAGGTAATTCTATTAAATCTGTTTCCATTAAACTTTTAGTTAATGTGTAAGGGCTGTCTGAATCAAATACAGATTTATCAGAAATTTTCAAATCATTAATAATGATATCAGGTTTGGTTGTATTTGATTTGCCTGGTTTAAAGCGGTGTAAAATATCACCTACAGAAAATAACATTTCACCGCTTTGTGTTTTAACAAGGTCACCATTAAAAGAGTATCCTGTTAATCCGTCTCGAGTGTCATAATTAACAAAATTCCATTTTTCTGCCGGATCATTTTTATTAAATTTGGAGAGACCTCCCAATGATACAATCCACAAATTCCCGTCTTTATCCTCAACAGTATTTAGAATATTATTACTGGGCAATCCGTCTTTTTCAGTAAATACTCTCCATTTATTATTATCCGGATTTAGCCAGACCAAGCCCTGGGAAGTAGCAATCCACAAATTACCAGTTATATCTTCATAACAGTGTTTCAGCCAGTTTTTCTGATTGGAAGAGCTTATTTCGCCGAATGTGAATTGTATAGATGATGAATCCTCGATATTAAGCTTGAATAGTCCTTGAGTATCTGAAGATAAATATATGGTATTACTATATCTGCGGCTTATTTCAATATCATTGATTCTTTCAAGAGGTAAAACTTTTTTATTATTTAATTCTATATCCAATTGCTTCCTTATCTTACCATATTCTGTTTCATTAATCTGATAAACTTGAATTCCATAATTAGTAGAATCATCTGGCGGAGGAGCATTAAAATGATTATAGGAATGTCCTGCATCCATAAAGAATTTAATATTATAATTACCCTTTGGTAGTTTTAATGTTTCATACTGCATCCTATTCTTTATTCCGCCGCCAGCATTAAATGTTTTTTTATAATCCAGCATTTCAAAAATAACTTTACCTTTATCGTCACTCAGTAGACCATGATCCCAGAGTAAATTATTCGAGGGATCATCAACTCTGCCTTCCCCAAGGGAGCGGATAAGAACATATGTATCAGTATTAATAGTAAAATCGGTACTATAGTTTATTAATTCATCTGCTTTTATTATTGCGGCCAATTCTGGTGAATTAATTAGAGCACTATTCACAATATTTTCAGTTTTTTTATTATACCGGCGGTTAGCAATTGAGGGGAATAAGTAATCATTTTTATTACGATTGTTTTGATATATCAATCCAACACTGGTAGCAATAAACATGTTATTATTTTGGTTAAAAGCAAAATCTCTAACATTGTAACCATCAGAAAATATATTCGATACATCATTTAACGAACTAACCTTTTGCTTGGTTTGATTAAATCGGTATACACCAATAGATAAAGTACTCCCAAGTAATATATTCCCAGAATTATCCTGTGTAAGAATGTCAAACTCAATTTGAGAACCATCTCTTATTAATGAAGCATCATATACCTGATTACTTCCATCGATTAAATTATGTTTTATAAGTGAATTATTTGAAGAAAGAATCCACACATAATTATTGTTAGATTTATCAACTTCAAAATAATTTATTACACCATTTTGATTATTATTACGAAATTGGTGGTGAGTAAAGGGCATTTTATTCGGATCGTATTTAATAACTCCACCGTTGGCTGCTATCCACATAATGCCAAATATATCTTTTGTAAAATTATTGGGCATAAAAGGTGTTTTATAAGTGTTCGTTATTTTGGATATTTTAGGATTGAAATTAATGATACCTGATAGATCTGAAACAATGGCATAATTATCCTCTTCAACTTTCAGGAAACCAAAGTTAATTGAATTTTTCGGTAAGTCGCTTATATCAATAATATCGTAAGTATAGAAATTTGGATTATATCGTATAATTGTATTTTGCCCTAAAAACCAAATTTGTCCGTCATTATCTTCCTGTATTTTATAGATAAAAGTAGGAGAATAATTATTGCTTAATATGTATTTGAAAAATTTTCCTGAGATTTCATCGAATTGAAATATTCCTCTCGAATAGTCAGCAATTAATATTTTTCCATTTTTTAGTTCAACAATAGATCTCAACTCACTTGTGTTGTTCATTAAGTTTTCATAATCATCATAATTTATACCGATAAGTTTATTCGAAGCCGCATCATAATTATAAGCAAGACCACCCGATGTTCCTGCCCAGATTCTTCCACGTGAATCTGTAATCATTGAAACAACCAAATTATCTTTATCACGGCCTGAAGTTGGATCGATTAAGATTTTTTCGAAATTTTGAGTGGCATAATTATATCTATTTACAATTCCTACTCCTCCAATCCATAAAAAGCCATCATTATCTTCTGTGATAGCACCAACAGAATTCGAGTATAAGCTATTAGAATCATCTGGATCATTTCTGAATATTTTAATCTTTGAACCGTCATAGCGATTTAATCCGTCTTCTGTGGAAATCCAAATGTATCCAAATCGATCTTGATAAACATAAGTAGCATTAGGGCTTGAGAGTCCTTCGGGTATGCTTAAAGTTTGAAAATCTACTTTATTCTGACCCAAAATATTACTAACAATTATTATAAAAACGAACAAAACATGTATTATCTTATATTTCATAACTCCTACATTAGTAAATTGGTTAAATTCCGAAATAAATCGGTCTACAGCATATAGAATCTGAATGACTATTTAATCAAAAAATCATTTAACTTTAATAACTACAAAGGTTACATCGTCATCCGGGTCTTTATCATGTACCCATTCAGAACCAGCATTTTTTAGTTTACTTATTATTTCTTCAGGGGCCTTATTGGCCAGTTCTTCAAATAAATTTCTAGCTCTTTTATATCCGTACATTTCATTTTTATCATTCAATAGTTCAGGAAATCCATCTGTCATTAATAAGATAGTATCACCGCTACTTAGGTTACTCTCTAACACTGAGTATGGGAAGTTATTAAATGTGCCAAGAGGCATACCTTTTATAAGGTGCTCTTCCATTGATTGGCTTTCTCTTTTATAAATAAAGATGGGAGGCATGCCGGCAGCTGACATCTGAACTTTATTTCCAGCTATTTTAAGCATTGTCATGCACATTGATAATTTCTCCATCTGCATAAGTTTTAGGCACCTTGTCATCTCTTGAAATGTTTCTACAATATTTGGATTTGGGGCAAGTACATTGAAAAGACTTTTTGAAGTAGTAACCATAGTTCCAGCTTTCATTCCATGTCCTGTCGCATCACCAACAACTACCGTCAGAGTTCCATCCAACCCAATATGGAAATCATAATAATCCCCCCCCACTTCAGTAGCGGTTTTCATATAGACAGCAATATCAAGATTGGCTAATTGAGGAAGTTCATGAGGAAGCATTGATAATTGCAGTTGTCTTGCTTCTTCAAGTTCTTTTGTCTTTCTTTCATTCTCTGCTTGTACAATAAGGGCTTTTGTTTCAGCTACTTCAGCTTTTGCTTCGGCAGCTTCAATTCTCAACCTTGATTCCTGTATTTGTGTGTTTTTCTGCTGGCGGCGCATTTCAAATTTTCTTACACTAAACAATAAGCCAAAAAATAATAATGCATAAATAGAATAAGCAGTCCAGTTGTTATACCAAGGCGGCGATATATTTATAGTTACAGCTTTAATATTTTCATTCCAGACTCCATCACCATTAGAACCTTTAAGGTAAAATTTGTAATCCCCAGGACTCATATTTGCATAGGATGCAAATCTTCTATCCCCAATCTGCCAATCATCATCAACACCCTCCATTTTGTAAAGTATTCTATTTTTATCAGGTCTTGAAAAATGAATGGAGGCAAATTCCAATGAAATATCATTCTGATTATGAGAAAGTGAAAGGTTAGTTAATAAATTCAAATCGGCATTTTCATTTTGTTCTAGGTTCTTAACTGACTTATTGGATATTTTAATATCTTGAAAAGAAATAAACGGTGGTGTCCTGTTACTGCTTCCGGGATAAAATGCATTAAATCCATCGACACCTCCGAAATAAAGTTTTCCGCTGTCATCTTTATATGACGAACTTTGAATGAATTCGTATCCCTGCAGTCCGTCTTTTACATCATAATTTACAATTATCTGAAGCTCCCCCTTTTCATCGAGCTCAATTTTCGATATTCCTTTTAGGCTACTTACCCACAAATCGCCTTTGTTGTCTATCTCTATTGAAGATACGTTTGATGAGGGCAAACCATTCTGTTCTCTTAAAACTATAAAAGCAGTATCTGTCCGGACTAATTTATTTAGTCCATCAGCTGTTGCAATCCAAATATTACCATTAAGGTCCTCTTTAATATCTCGAACCAAATTATTACTTAACGATTTAGGGTCTGAGGAATTATTGTAATAGTTTTTGATCAGAAAATTTGAATCTATATATGAAATTCCATCATCTGTACCAACCCAAATACCATTTTTTGAATCACAGAATATTACTTTTATATCTTCACCTCTTAAAAAAGTTTCATCATCGGATTTCTTTATTAAGGATTGGATACTTTTAAAGTCAGTTTCGTTAAGAGTGAATAACTGAGTACCCCAATAGATGGAATCTTGGGGAGGAATTGTATTGTAAGACTCAACAGAATGACTATCATCGGACAAATATCTAAGTTTATATCGTCCAGCCTTTACATCAAGCAGACCTATTTTTATTCTGTTTTTTAATCCCCCTCCAACATGGTATGATTTTTTAAATTCTGCTCCAGTCCAGAGCGTATCTCCGTTTTCTGATTCAAGCCATCCGTAGTCAACCATGTCCCATTGAAATAATCCTTCACCAACTGAATAAATAATTATCTTAGAATCTTCCCTTAATACAAATTCTTTACTTAAATCAGCATAGTCACCAACTCTTATTATTGAGCTAGTTGGATTTACATTCTCTCTTAATTGATTTAATTTATTGATCAATCGATCATCATACTTTCTATTAAAAAATGAGGGGATAGAGATGAATTTATCAGAACCATTTTTTAGAAAATTCAATCCTTCATGAGTTGCAACCCAGAGATTTTCATTCTTATCGGTCACAAGATTGTGAACCGTATTATTTGTAATTGTGTTTCTGTCATACGCGGAATATTTATAGTTTTGAATCGTTCCGGAATTTAAATTAAATGTATATAGCCCATCCCTTAAAGTTGCTAACCATAAGTCTCCATCATCCAGTTCCAATACTGTGAAAATTCCAATATTATCAAAAAAAGAAAGCTTTTTATTTATTAAAGAAGCTTTTGTTGTTTTGTTGTTCTTGTTATCAAATAAATAAAGTCCCATTGCTGTGGATAGCCACACCTTATTTTTATAAAATGCACTTTTTGAAATAGCATAAATTTCTTTTCTATTAGTTTCAAAACTTTCCTCTTCTAAACTATAAGTAACAAAAGGTTTTCTGTCAAAGTCGTACTTTGTAACTCCTCTGGATGAACCAAACCAGAGTATACCTGACTTATCTTTATAGAATGAATTATAAAAACTTGTTGCTGATGGGGGCAATAGCTGTTGGAATTTTTGCTGATTAAAATCGAAATAATACATACCATTTATTCCAGTGCCAATCCATAATCCTGTATTAGCATCATTAAGTAAACCGGTTGTTGCATTATCTACAAATGTATTTTGAGCAACAACTTTTTTGTAAGGAGTTTTATCTTCTAAGGTCAATTTGTTTAAATCAACTTTTAACAGTCCTGATGATAAGCCAAGCCAAAGATTATTATTAGAATCTGCTTCCATGGAATAGTAGATGTTATTCCCTATTTTTTCATGTTGCTCATTAGATAATGGCACTTGAACAAAAAGTGAGGCATCATAATCAAATTTTACTAAACCAAACGACAGTGCAGTAAAGTAAATATCTCCACCACTACTTTCTATTATACTTCCTCCAGTATTAACAAATCGAGCAACGCTATTATCCGTGCTCATTACATCAAATCTTTCGAACTCATTAGTATCTCTATTAAAGATCAGAACACCATCTTGAGTACTGACCCACAAATTATTTTTTTTATCTTCGTAAATGTGTGTTGTCCTATTTGCAATTTCATTTGTTGATTGAGTATACCTATAAGTTGTAAAGTTGTTTTTATTTCTATTATACTTAGCAAGTCCTTCATCAGATGTAATCCAAATAATACCATGATGGTCCTCTAAAATTCTAAAAACTGAATTACTTGGAAGACTTGTTGAATCATTAGCAATATTTTTATATATATTTATTTTATACCCATCGTAAACATTTACACCATCATTAGTTGCAATCCAGATATAGCCGTACATATCCTGTATTATTGTTCTGACTCTATTGCTTGATAAACCATCTTTAACGGATACTGTCTCAGATGTATATTCCGCCTGCGCAAAATTAATTGTTGATAATAATATTGTTAAAACAACGACTACTCGAATAACTCTTTTTGAAATATTCATAATTTTCTCATTTAGTATTTTAATTTTCATTTAACTTTAATTACAACAAATGTCACATCGTCATCCGGGTCTGCATCTTTCACCCACTCTGCGCCGGAATTTTTCAGGTTTGTTATTATTTCTTCTGGCGATTGATCAGCTAAGTCCTCAAATAAATTTCGTACTCTTTTATAACCAAACATCTCCTTGTTTTCATTCAGAAGTTCAGGAAATCCATCTGTCATTAATAAGATAGTATCACCACTGCTTAGGTTACTTTCTAATACTGTATATGGGAAATTACTAAATGTCCCCAAGGGCATTCCTTTTATTACATGTTCCTCTGTTGACTGGTTTTCCCTTTTGTATAAAAAGATTGGCGGCATTCCCGCAGCGGACATCGTTACCCTATTTCCCATAATTTTAAGCATTGTCATACACATTGATAAATTTTGCATCTGCATTAACTTTAAGCATCTAGTCATTTCGTGGAATGTTTCAATAATATTTGGATTTGGTGCTAAAACATTAAAAAGACTCTTCGTAGTTGTTACCATAGTACCTGCCTTCATTCCATGTCCCGTTGCATCACCAAGTACTACTGTAAGTGTACCATTCATATCAATATGAAAATCATAGTAATCTCCGCCAACTTCTGTAGCCGTCTTCATATAAACTGCAATATCCAGATTAGGCAATTTGGGCAAATCTTTCGGAAGCATAGATAATTGAAGTTCCCTAGCTTCATCAAGTTCTTTTTTCTTTTGGTTGAATTCTACTTGAAGAGCACGTTTATCGGAATCAGCGGCTTTAGCTAATGCTTCAGCTGTCTCAATTTTTAATCTTGATTCTGCTATTTGAGCATTTTTCTGCTGTCTACGCATCTCGAATTTCCTTACACTAAATAGAAGACCAAAAAATATTAGTCCGTATACTGAGTATGCAA